>JAOTYE010000015.1 GCA_029862045.1 Gammaproteobacteria bacterium | reverse complement strand
TGCAAGCACAATTCGCGGCGCAAATCCGGACACCGGAGAGGTGGCAGAGCGGTTGAATGCACTGGTCTTGAAAACCAGCAAAGGTTAGTAGCCTTTCGTGGGTTCGAATCCCACCCTCTCCGCCAGTAATTCAAATCAGGCCTTTGTGGCCTGCATTTGGATTTCAAGGAGAAGGTTTGGGATGAGAAGCCTGTTCGACCAATTGCGAAAGCAATTGGCGAGGCAGCGCCGCAGGCGCAAGTCAATCCCACCCTCTCCGCCAACTCAGGAAATTTCTATGACAACTGCCCTCGTAACTGGCTGCAACCGCGGCATCGGCTTCCAACTGTGCAAGCAACTCGCCGAGCGCGGCGATGACGTCATCGGTGTGTGCCGTAGCGAAAGTGATGAATTGAATCAGCTCGGAATTCGTGTCATCTCCGGCATCGACATCGGCCGTGGTGATGCAATGCCACGGCTTCGCGCTGCGATTGGTGATCAGCACATCGATGTGCTCGTGAACAACGCCGGGATATTGCGGAGCGACAAGCTGGGCGAACTCGATTACGACGAAATGATGGAGCAATTCCGCGTCAATACACTTGGTCCGCTGCGTGTGACCGAAGCGTTGCTTGGCAATCTGGGCGAAGGTTCGAAGGTCGCCATTATCACAAGCCGCGTTGGCTCTATCGAGGACAATACGTCCGGTGGCTACTACGGCTATCGCGCGTCCAAGACGGCGGTCAATCAGATCGGCACCAACCTCAAGCACGACTTGCATCCCCGTGGCATTGCTGTCGCTTTACTGCATCCGGGCCTTGTGGCAACCGACATGACCGGCAGACAGGGAATCGCGCCGGCTGATTCGGCACGGGGGTTGATTCAGCGTATCGACGCCCTAAATCTCGACAATAGCGGCGGGTTCTGGCACGCCGAGGGTTATGCGCTACCGTGGTAAGATCTGCGCCAGTAGTCACATTAGGAGGCACCTAAATGCAGGAGAGCATCAATCATCTCGCACCGGTTTCCCAGGCATCTGTCGCGGACCGGTCCGAGTTTATTTGGAAAGTCTACGCCCACGTCGGCGGCGCGATTCTCGCGTTTGCTGCGATCGAGGTCTATTTCTTCCAGTCCGGGATCGCCGAGAGAATCGCGATTCCGCTGGCGAGCAACTGGCTATTGGTCCTCGGTGGCTTCATCCTGGCAAGCTGGCTTGCCACTCACGTCGCTCATCGGCTGCAGTCTACAGCGGCGCAATACGCCGCATTCGCTTTTTTCGTTTTTGTGGAAGCGATTATTTTTGTGCCGATGCTTTACATTGCGATGGTCACACAACCGGGAGTCATTGACAGTGCCGCCGGCGTAACGCTATTGGGCTCTGTGGGGTTGATTGCGACGGCGATGATTACGCGCAAGGACTTTTCGTTCCTGCGCGGCATGCTGGTCTGGGGCGGAATTCTGGCTTTGATCGGAATCGGGGCGAGTCTTATCTTTGGATTCGAACTCGGCACCTGGTTTTCCGTCGCCATGATCGGATTTGCGGGAGCCGCCGTCCTCTACGATACGTCAAACATCATGCATCACTATCCACAAGACAAATACGTGGCGGCATCGATGGCTTTGTTTGCCTCGATTGCGTTGATGTTCTGGTACATATTGCGCCTGTTCATGAGTCGCGACTAGGCCAGTTCCGGAACCAACGAAAAGGCCCGCTTGCGGGCCTTTTTTGTTGCTGCTGCGGTCTGTTGCACCACCTAGAAAGCTGCGGCTTTCACGGATATTGCCGCGATTAACTTCGTGCTATCAGTTACTTGCTGACTGGCAAATGGCATTCAGTTAGGAGCGTTGCGATGAACAGACTTTCTATCCTGACCCTTCTCTTGGCCCTGGTTGTCGGCTTAACTGGCTGTGACCAGGAGCGCACCATGTCTGAAAGGGGCTTCCGCCTGCCTGACGGCAATGCGATGGCCGGCCGCGAGACCTTCCTCTACATGCATTGCAACCAGTGCCACACGATCGAGGGTGAGGAGCTAGAGGCGATTGCGGGTTTTGAGCCGTTTGTTGAGCTGGGCGGTCCGGTAACCCGCGTCAAGACCTACGGCGAGTTGGTTACCGCAATTATCAACCCGTCACACAAGCTGGCGGACGGCTACCCCGAGGATCTGGTCTCGGTAGACGGCAAATCCAAGATGTATGTCTACAACGGCTTCATGACGGTGCAGGAACTAACCGATATCGTGATGTTCCTGCAGCCCCACTACGAAGTGATACCGCCGGAGTTTCAGTACCGGGTCTATCCTTAGATCGAAGTAGCACCGCCCATATAAGGTCGCAATACGTCGGGCACACGGATGCTGCCATCTGCCTGTTGATAGTTCTCCATGACGGCAATCAGGGCACGCCCGGCCGCCACCCCCGAACCGTTCAAGGTATGGATCAGTTCCGGCTTCCCGGTACCCGGATTGCGTCGTCGCGCCTGCATGCGCCGCGCCTGAAAATCCGCGTAATTGCTGCAGGATGAAATCTCGCGATACTTCTCCTGGCCGGGCAACCAGACCTCGATATCGTAGGTCTTGGTGGCACCAAAACCGATATCACCGGTGCACAAGGCAACGACCCGATACGGCAATTCGAGACGCTGCAGGATGACCTCCGCATGCCCGGTCAACTCCTCGAGCGCCCGTACCGAATCATCTGCAGACACGAATTGAACGAGTTCCACTTTCTCGAACTGATGCTGCCGGATCATGCCACGCGTATCCTGGCCGTACGAGCCCGCTTCGGAGCGAAAACAGGGCGTGTGCGCCGTGTACTTCAGCGGCAGCTGATCGGCCTCGTAAATCACATCGCGAGCAAAATTGGTTACTGGCACCTCTGCCGTCGGGATCAGATAGAACGGTGTTTCATCGGTCGTTTTGAAGAGGTCCTCTTCGAATTTCGGCAACTGGCCTGTCCCGACCAGCGCCTGATACTGGACCAGGTACGGCACATAGGCTTCCTCGTAGCCGTGCTCGGTTGTATGCGTGTCGAGCATGAACTGAATCAGCGCACGCTGCATTCGTGCGAGCTGGCCACGCATCACCACGAATCGCGAACCGGATATCTTGCTTGCACAGTCAAAGTCCAGCAGGCCGAGCGATTCACCAAGCTCAATGTGATCGCGGACGTCAAAATCGAAAGACTGCGCGTCGCCCCAACGCCGAATCTCTGTGTTATCCGCCTCCTCTTTGCCATCAGGAACATCGTCCTGCAGCAAGTTGGGCAGGCCGAGTTCAATATCGCGCAGCTCTGATTGCACCGATTGCAGGTTCGCCTCATGGCTGTCGAGTTTCTCGCCGAGGTCCCTAACCGCCTCGAGCAGCGGCGCGATATCTTCGCCCTGGGCTTTGGCTTTGCCGATGTCTTTCGAACTCGTATTACGCTCGTTGCGCAGTTCCTCGGTTGCAACCTGCAGCGTCTTGCGTCGCTCTTCAAGCGCCAGATAGCCATCGGCATCAAAAGCAAATCCGCGCCGCGCGAGATTTGCTGCCACGTCTGCGGTCGCCTGTCTGAGTAGTTTCGGATCGATCATTGTTTTCTGGAATCAGGTTTCTTGATTTCGGCCAGTTTTTCGCGAATCTTGATCTCAAGTCCGCGCGGCACGGGATGATAATACGTACGTGGATCCATGTCGTCGGGAAAATACTTTTCACCAGCCGCGATTGCTCCCTGCTCATCATGTGCGTAGCGATAATTCTCGCCGTAGCCGAGTTCTTTCAGGAGACGCGTCGGTGCATTCCTGAGGTGCATTGGCACGTCGAGCGAGCCGAATTCCTGCGCGTCGCTCTGCGCGGCTTTGGCTGCCTTGTAGACCGCGTTGCTCTTTGCTGCGCAGGCGAGATAGACCACTGCCTGTGCCAGCGCCAGCTCACCCTCCGGGCTGCCAAGACGCTCGAGTGTCTCCCAGGCATCAAGCGTCAATCTGAGTGCCCGCGGATCGGCATTGCCGATATCCTCTGACGCCACGCGAATCATGCGGCGTGCGACATAGAGCGGGTCACACCCACCGTCGATCATGCGCATGAGCCAGTACAGCGACGCGTCCGGATCTGAACCACGAACCGATTTGTGCAGTGCCGAGATCTGGTCATAGAAGTACTCGCCCTGCTTGTCGAAGCGACGCCGGCCTCCTGAAGCCACCTCCTTGACCGTTTTTTCTTCTATTTCCTTGCCGTCTGTCAGGTCCGCGGCCAGTTCCAGCAGGTTCAATGCGCGCCGCGCGTCACCGTCAGCCGCCATGGCGATCAACTGCAATGCGTTGTCGGCGATCTCGTAAGCGGCGCCGAGTCCTCGTTCGTTATCCGCCAGCGCACGCCGCAGAATACCGAGCAGCTCATTCTCGCCCAGAGTTTTGAGCACGTAGACGCGGGCACGCGAAAGCAGCGCGTTATTCAGCTCGAATGAAGGGTTCTCAGTCGTCGCACCGATAAATGTCAGAGTGCCGTTTTCGACGAATGGCAGAAACGCGTCCTGTTGCGCCTTGTTGAAGCGGTGGACCTCGTCCAGGAACAATACTGTGCCGCGACCGGACATTTGGCGATGTTGCTCCGCCGCCGATACTGCCGAGCGTATGTCCTTGACACCTGCCATGACTGCCGACAACGCGATGAAATGCGAGTCCGTTGTGGCGGCAATCATACGTGCGAGTGTCGTCTTGCCGGTGCCGGGTGGGCCCCAGAACACCATCGAGTGGGCTCTACCCTGTTCGATGGCACGCCGCAGCGGCTTCCCGTCATCGAGCAGGTGGGATTGCCCGGAAAAGTTATCGAGGTCTGTGGGCCGCATGCGATCGGCAAGTGGCCGCTCCGCGGCTTCGTCAGCAACCGTGGCGAACAGATCAGTCAATTCGGATACCTGCCCGCCTGCTAGCAAACCAGTTCTCCAGACGCAGGCTCCAGCCGCCGAGCCCTGCCATTGCCACTGCAAGACCCACGGTAATACCGGCCGCATCGGCCACAATGTCGAACCACTCCGCTGAGCGATAGGTTACGAGGCGCTGGCATGCCTCGATGAGCACGCCGAAAAGAACAAGACCGATACCGATACGCCAGTACGACCGCCGTCGATACTGACCGGCGAACCAAATCGCGAGCAATACGAACGTAATGGCATGCAGCCACTTGTCGACCTCAATGAACCACGCAACGAACTGTCGCTTGTCCGGCCAAATCCACACAGCGGGTATCAAGGTTGCGACCAGCACAAGCAACAGCAGCACTATGCTGGCAATCCGCCAGCGACGCGCGTGTCGCAAGGGCAACATCAGGGGGCCATCGTGTCGACGACGGCCGGAACGCCAACGACGTCTACATCTTCGGGTACGACGAATTCGAATCGGTCCGGGTTGATCGGCTCATTGACAGCAACCTCGTATAACTGAACCAACGTTGTCTGCTCGAGATTGTCAAAAAACACCATGCGGCTCAACGTATCCGCAACAAAGCCAAGCTCGACGCGCTCGAAGCCGCTCGCCGTGTCCTTCGGTACCAGTCGCACCCAGGTGGTTGCGGTTTCAACGTAGCTGCCCTGGTACTCAAACTGATCCAGCGCGCCTGCGGAACCACCGAGCAACAGCGCCGGTGTGTTCGCCAGTGCCTCTGCCTGCGGTTTGACCGTGACCTGCGCCAGATCAACGTCATAACTCCAGATATTGACGCCGTCGGCGACGAGCCATTGCTCATAAGGTTCAATGTACGACCAGCGAAATTGGCCGGGGCGTTGAATCTCGAGCATGCCGATCGTGTTTTCGACCACCTGCCCGTCGGCATCGATCAGTGACTGCTCGAAACTACCCTGAAACGTAACCACGTCATCGACAAATTCGTCGACGAGCCGTTTACCGGCATCATCACTACTGGCTTCGCCGAATGCCGAAGCTGCCATGAGAAACAGCATCGCGATCGTTGTGTGTTGTCGATTCAAGCTTCAGCTCCTAGTCCTCTGTCGCAGTCGGTACGAGGATCTCCCGGGTCCCGTTTGACTGCAGCGGGCCGACCAATCCGGCCGCTTCCATCGACTCGACCATACGCGCCGCGCGGTTGTAGCCGATCTTCAGGCGTCGTTGCACCCCCGATATCGATGCCTTGCGGGTATCCATGACGACCTGTATGGCCTGGTCATACAACGGGTCCTGCTCGGCATCGGCGGCGCTAGCCGGCAACTTGTCTATTCCGGCCAGTCCCGGAGTTGGACTCGTTGGGCCCTCGAGAATTTCATCGAGATATCGCGGCGCCGCACTTTTCTTGAGGTGGCGCACGACCGAATGCACTTCATGGTCGGCCACGAAAGCGCCATGCACTCGTGTGGGTAGCGACGTGCCTGGTGGCAGATACAGCATGTCGCCATGACCAAGCAGATTTTCAGCGCCCATTTGATCCAGAATGGTCCTCGAGTCCACCTTTGCCGAGACCTGAAACGCGATTCGGCAGGGGATATTCGCTTTGATCAAGCCGGTAATAACATCGACTGACGGCCGTTGCGTCGCGAGCAACATATGAATCCCGGATGCCCTCGCCTTTTGTGCAAGCCTCGCGATGATCTCTTCGACTTTCTTGCCGACGATCATCATCATGTCGGCCAATTCGTCGATGATTACGACAATGAAGGGCAATGGCGTTAACGTCGGATGTTCGACAGGTTTTTCCTCGTCCTCGAATGTTGGCGGTGTGAACGTTGGATCCTTGATGGGATCCCCGGCGTTTATTGCCTCTTTGACCTTGCGATTGTAGCCGCCGATATTGCGCACACCGAGGGCCGACATCAGCCGATAGCGTCTGTCCATTTCTGCAACGCACCAGCGCAGCGCATTGGCGGCTTCGGACATGTCGGTCACGACCGGCGTCAACAAATGTGGAATTCCCTCGTACACGGACAACTCGAGCATCTTTGGATCAATCATGATCAGGCGAACCTGCTCGGGTTGGGTCTTGTATAACAGGCTCAACACCATCGCGTTGATCGCGACGGACTTACCTGAGCCCGTCGTGCCGGCAATTAGCAGGTGCGGCATCCGCGCGAGATCGGCAACGACGGATTGGCCGGCGATGTCCTTGCCAAGTGCAAGCGTTAACGGTGACGCGAGATCGTCATAGGCGCGCGACTTGAGAATCTCTCCCAGTGTGACTAGTTCGCGGCTTTCATTCGGGATCTCGAGCCCGACGAACGATTTGCCCGGAATGACCTCGACGACACGAACGCTGACCACGGACAATGATCTGGCGATGTCCTTCGCAAGGCTGGCGATTTGACTGACTTTGACGCCAGGTGCCGGATCCAGCTCAAACCGCGTGATCACGGGTCCCGGCGACACCGACCTGACCTCGACGTCAACGCCGAAGTCCTTGAGTTTGAGTTCGACAAGCCGTGACATCGCTTCGAGAGATTCCGCGGAATACCCCTTCTGCTGTCGTGACGGGTCGTCAAGTAACGATAGCGGCGGCAATTCGCCGGCAGCTGGTGGATCGAAAAGCGGCACCTGCCGTTCACGTTCGGCGCGCACGCTCGTCTCGAGCGCCGGCATCACCGGTTCGATGCGGGGCTTACTGCGCCTGGCCGTGCGTTTTTTCTCGGACTCCATGATGTCCTGCCGCGCAGCCTGATGTCGCCGACCTTCGGCCTTGTCGCGCATTTCTCCAATTTTTGCGCGGAACTTCTCGTAAGCGATCAGAGACCAGTATCCGACGCGGTCCATCACGTTGAACCACGAGATGCCGAGAAACAGCGATATCGACGCGACCCAGATAACGAACAACAGCGTGCTGGCACCGAGCAACTTCATCACGGCCTCAAGTCGCAGGCCGACAATCTGACCGATGATCCCGCCTGCTGTCTCGTTAAAGCCGAGCGGCGAAAAGTGCAGCGTTGCCAGGGCACAACTTGTAATCAACGTCGCGACAAACCCGCTGATGCGCAGCGTGTAGTCCATCTTCGTCAGGATCTGCTGGGTCTTCTGCTCGCGATACAACATCCAGCCGAAGTAAAAGACCATGACCGTGAACAAATAGGCGGGGCGTCCGAAAAAATTAAACAGAAGATCGGCGGCGAGCGCCCCGACACGGCCTACACCGTTATTGATCTCCGTGCTGCTGGTGGCCTGGCTGAACCCGGGATCAGCTGCGTCATACGTGACCAACGCATACCAGAGAATGAGTGCCAGAGCGCCGAATACGTAGAGCGCACCCTCACGCAGCGCCCGCGAGACCTGAGCGGATATCCGTCGTGCCGTTTGTGTGCTCTTTTGGGCTCTTGCCATATCTAAAGTAAACTGCCGAGCATTATTGATTGCCGAATATACACAAGCCCGCATGGATACCCTTGAAAGTCCCCGCAGGGACCGTATTTCCTGGGCTTCAGCGGGCGAGAGTAGTGCCTGAGCGAACAGGGATAAATTATACATGAGTGATTTGCGACATATGCGGCTAGTGATTCTGGGATCGGGTCCAGCCGGCTACTCCGCAGCTGTATACGCGGCGCGCGCCAACCTGAACCCGGTGGTCATTACCGGTATCGAACAGGGTGGTCAGCTCATGACGACGACCGATGTCGACAACTGGCCAGGCGATGTCGAAGGGCTGCAGGGACCCGAGCTGATGGATCGCATGCTCAGGCACGCCGAGCGATTCAAGACCGAGATCCTCAATGACCATATCCACACGGCCGACCTGTCGGTGCGTCCGTTTCGGCTCGATGGCGATTACGGCAGCTACTCATGTGATGCCTTGATCATCGCCACGGGTGCCACGGCCATGTACCTAGGCCTGCCCTCCGAAGAAGCGTTCAAAGGGCGCGGCGTTTCCGCATGCGCAACCTGTGACGGTTTCTTCTACCGCGGCAAGGACGTTGCCGTAATCGGTGGTGGTAATACAGCCGCAGAGGAAGCACTATACCTGAGCAACATTGCCTCGAAGGTCACACTCGTGCACCGGCGCGATGAATTGCGTGCCGAGAAAATTCTCCAGGACCATCTGTTCGAAAAAGAGCAGGCCGGCAAGATCGAGATCTTGTGGGATCACGTCGTGGACGAAGTGTTGGGCGACGATACCGGCGTTACTGGACTGCGCGTACGCAGCACCAAGGACGAGTCACAGACAAGCGATATCGATCTGGCAGGCATCTTTATCGCAATTGGTCATAGCCCGAACACCGGGTTGTTCGACGGGCAGCTCGATATGAAAAACGGTTACATCACAATCAAGTCCGGACTCCAGGGCGATGCGACTGCGGCAAGTGTGCCGGGTGTTTTCGCCGCCGGGGACGTCGCCGACCAGATCTACCGACAGGCAGTTACTTCCGCCGGTGCCGGTTGTATGGCCGCGCTGGACGCAGAAAAATTTCTCGACGCACTCGAATCGAACGATGGTGAAGGCATCAAGGCTGGCGGCGCTGTTGCATGATGATACGGTGTCCCAATGAGGACGCCACAGGTAACGGTTAACGACAGCATTGGCAATGTTTCTGCCGATGAGTGGAATAGACTCGTCGGCGTTGACTACCCGTTTTTGCGTCATGAGTTTCTATTGGCCGCCGAGCACAGTGGCTCGGTGTCGCCCGACGCGGGGTGGCATCCCTGTCACCTTTGCATGTACGACGACACGAATAAGCTCCGTGCCGCGCTCCCGCTTTATAAGAAAGACCACTCTTGGGGTGAGTTCGTTTTCGATTGGGCCTGGGCCAGAGCCTATGAACAGGCGGGCCTGCAGTACTACCCCAAGCTAGTGTCTGCGGTACCGTTTACGCCCGCGCCCAGCCGGCGCTTGCTATTGCGCGATCAGCAGGACCAGCAAGCAGCATTCGCGCTCATTGAGGCAGCTATCGCTTTGGCTAATGACACGGATTGCTCGTCGCTTCACGTATTGTTTCCCGATTCCGCCGACCTGCCCCTGTTGCGTGAGGCCGGTCTGCAAATGCGCAAAGACTGCCAATTTCACTGGCACAACAACAATTACACGAATTTTGATGATTTCCTGGCCACGTTCAACTCCGCGAAGCGCAAGAAAACAAGACGGGACCGGCGCCGTGTTGCAGAGGCCGGCGTAACGTTTCGCCGGCTTCGCGGCGGCGATCTCGATACCGGTATGTGGCAGATCGTCTATCGTTTGATCAGCATGACGTTCATGCGCCGGGGTTCACTGCCCTACTTCAGCCTGGACTTCTTTATTAAGATCAGTCGTTCACTACCGGACAATATTCTCGTCATCCTGGCAGAACAGCAAAACGATCCGATTGCCGCTGCAGTATTTTTTGAGAGCGAACGCGTGTTGTACGGCCGTTATTGGGGCAGCGATGCACATTACGACGCGTTGCACTTTGAAACCTGTTACTACCAGGGCATCGATTACTGCATTGATTCTGGCAAAGAACTCTTCGAACCGGGCACGCAGGGTGAACACAAGATAAGTCGCGGCTTTGTTCCTGTGTCGACGTGGTCTGCACACTGGCTGAAGCAACCGGAGTTTTTTTCGGCGATCGGCGACTACGTCGATGCGGAGCGCCGGCATGTTGAACGCTACATGCAGGCCGTTGATTCACACAGTCCTTACAAGTCTCGAAACCGGACATGAACGCAAACCGGATCGTTTGGCTCAGCCCGTCCGATCCACCCGACGCGTTCCCGGATGTCGGGAACGCGCTCAAAGAACCCGATGGCTTGCTGGCTGCCGGCGGCGATCTCAGTTCGAAACGATTGCTCGCTGCGTACTCGAGCGGGATATTTCCATGGTACGACGACGGGCAGCCGATACTCTGGTGGTCCCCGGATCCGCGTTGTGTCCTGCGACCCGACGAACTGCATGTTTCGCGGCGGCTACAACAACAGATCCGGGGCTCGACAGCACAGCTACGCTTCAATCAGGCATTTGGCGATGTCATTCGTGCCTGCGCAGGAGATCGCAAATCGCAGCAAGGCACCTGGATAACCGAGGACATGATCGTGGCCTACGAACAGCTGCATGCGGACGGCTGGGCGCATTCGATCGAAGTCTGGGAAGACGGTGATCTGACAGGCGGCCTCTATGGGTTATGCATCGGCAAAGTGTTTTTCGGCGAATCGATGTTCAGCGCCAGGGCGAATAGCTCAAAAATGGCATTGCTGGGCCTGACAGAGCACATGCAGCACCATGATCTCGAACTGATCGATTGCCAGGTCGTATCGCAGCATCTGGTGACCCTGGGCGCATGTGTGATTCCACGTGCCGAATTTACGCAAATCCTCGATCAGGCATGCGCCCCGCCGACCCGGCATGACGATTGGCCGCAAAGTCCTGTCCCCGTAGTGGAAATGCTACTCAATTAGGGGGCTGGCGCGTTGCATAACGCCGGTGATTTCTGCACAATTCGCGGGCCATTTTACACAGAGACCTGTAGACCTTGTCGAAAGAAGAAGCCATTCAAATGGAAGGTGTCGTCACCGAGACGCTTCCAAACACGACTTTTCGGGTAGAACTCGAAAATGGTCACCTTGTGACCGCGCATATCTCGGGGAAGATGCGGAAGAACTATATTCGCATCCTCACGGGAGATAGTGTCACGGTCGAATTGACGCCTTACGACCTGTCCAAAGGTCGCATCGTGTACCGGGGTCGATAAGACCTAGCTCTCTGGCAGGTGCTCGAGTTCTTTCAGCACCGGCTCCGCATTTAGTATCAGATCGTCGTCAGACCCGACACCTATACGCACGTGACCGCCATCGGCAAGACTGCCGAATAGCAGTTCCTCGGCAAGCGGCCGCTTGATGTGTTCCTGAATGATCCGGGCCATCGGCCGCGCACCCATTTTCGGGTCGTAGCCTCTCGTGGCAATCCATTCTCTTGCTGCGTCATCGAGTTCAAGCGTTACATTGTTGCTATCAAGTTTTGACTCGAGTTCAACAACAAGCTTATCGACAACGCGCTTAATGGACTCGTGGTCGAGTGATGCAAATTGAATAATGGCATCAAGGCGATTGCGGAACTCCGGAGAAAACTGCTTGCGAAGTATCTCCATACCGTCGCTGCTGTGGTCCTGTTTTGTAAAGCCGATCGAGGCTCGACTCATTTCCTGTGCGCCGGCATTTGTCGTCATCACGATAATGACGTTGCGGAAATCCGCCTTGCGACCATTGTTATCGGTCAATGTGCCGTGATCCATCACTTGCAACAGTAAGTTGAAAACCTCTGGATTCGCCTTCTCAATTTCGTCGAGCAAGACGACGGCGTGCGGATTTCTTGTCACCGCTTCAGTCAGCAAACCACCTTGATCGAACCCGACATATCCGGGAGGTGCGCCAATCAGTCGCGATACCGTGTGCCGCTCCATATATTCCGACATGTCGAAACGAATGAGTTCGACGCCCATGCAGTGGGACAGCTGACGCGTCACTTCTGTCTTGCCAACACCTGTCGGACCGGCAAACAGAAATGCACCGATCGGCTTCTCATCTTCGCGCAAGCCCGAGCGAGACATCTTGATCGCCGAACTCAGCGCCTCGATGGCGCGATCCTGACCAAATATTGTCAACTTGAGGTCGCGTTCCAGCGTTCGCAGCGCATCGCGATCAGAAGAAGACACGCTTTTCGCAGGAATCCGAGCCATCTTGGCGACGATGTTCTCGACCATTTCCACTGTCACGGAGTCGTCACGCTCATCTTCGGGTTGCAGGCGCAGACTTGCTCCGGCCTCGTCAATGACATCAATAGCCTTGTCCGGAAGCCGCCGATCATTGATATGGCGTGCGGCCAACTCGGCCGCAGCCTCCAAAGCGCCAGTCTCATACTTCACACCGTGATGTTCTTCGAATCGCGACTTGAGCCCATGCAGTATCGCCACGGTCTCTTCGAGACTGGGCTCCGGCACATCAATCTTCTGAAACCGGCGCGCAAGCGCGTGGTCTTTCTCGAAGATGCCGCGATACTCGCCATACGTTGTTGATCCAATACAGCGGATCTCACCGTTCGCGAGTACTGGTTTGATCAGATTGCTTGCGTCCATCACTCCGCCCGACGCTGCTCCGGCACCAATGACCGTATGAATCTCGTCGATAAACAGAATCGCGCCCGGATCTTCACCGATCTCGGCGATTACCCCTTTCAGGCGTTTCTCGAAATCACCCCGGTACTTGGTACCGGCAATCAACGTGCCCATGTCGAGCGCGTAAATCGTGCAATCGAGAAGTACGTCGGGAACCCGTTCCTCGGTGATCATTCTCGCCAGGCCCTCGGCAAGTGCCGTCTTACCGACGCCTGCCTCTCCGACATAGAGCGGATTGTTCTTCCGCCGACGACACAGAATTTGCACCGTGCGTTCGATTTCCACTTCGCGGCCGATCAACGGGTCGATCTTGCCATCGATCGCCAGCTGATTCAGATTCGTCGCATATTTTTCCAGCGGTGACGACTCTGCCTCAGTCTCGTTGTCGAGCGAAGTCTCGTCGTCATCCTGGCTACCTTCGCCCGGCAGTTGCGGCATGCCGTGAGAAATGTAGTTGATGACGTCGAGTCGCGTGACATCCTGCAAGCTCATGTAGTACACAGCCTGCGATTGTTTTTCGCTAAATATGGCGACAAGGACATTGCTGCTCGTGACCTCTTTCTTGCCACTCGACTGCACGTGAAACACAGCGCGTTGCAATACGCGCTGAAAACCAAGCGTTGGTTGTACATCGGTGTCGTCGTCGTGCGGCAACAGCGGTGTCTGTTCCTCGATGAATTCGGTGAGTTGGCGGCGCAGCTCCGGAATGTTCGAGTCGCAAGCCTTCAGAATCTCATGAACTTTCGGAATTTCGAGCAGCGCAAGCAACAGGTGCTCTACCGTCATGAATTCGTGACGATGATCGCGTGCCCTTTGAAAGGCCTCGTTCAGGCAAAACTCCAATTCGCTACTAAGCATGTTTTCTCAAGTACCTCACGACTCTTCCATTTCGCATAACAACGGATGCTGATGCTGCTGCGCTATGCCCATGACTTGCGCAACCTTGGTCTCCGCAATTTCATAGTTATACACACCACCAACGCCTTTTCCTTTGGTGTGTACCTCTAACATGACCTGCGTTGCACGCGTACGTTCCATACTGAATACTGATTCGAGTATGTCGACGACGAATTCCATTGGCGTGTAATCGTCATTTATCAGTACAACACGATACAGTGGCGGTCGCTTGATTTTCGGCCGCGCCTCTTCAACGGCAAGGTCATTGCCGTCGAAGCGCTCTTTATCAGGTCGATGCTCGCTCATCGTTTCGGGTCGTTCTCGATCTGTCACCAAAATGCCACTAATTTGACCATGGCCCACATTATGCGGGTTATTATATATGGGCTCACGACGGCGATCTCCAAGCCTGGTTCACGATTTTTTTGACCGGGCCCGGTGGATTTGTACGTCACCAACGACCGAAGAAGCTGGAAAAATCATCTATATCATTGCTAAATATAGGTTTTTTCGCCCTCACGGGCTTGTTTACAGATCACGTCAACCCGTATCATCTTGACGCTGCGTTTATAGGAAGACCGGGAATCATCAAACGGCCGAATTCAATATGACGACCGAAGCCAAATGGTCCGATTTCGCAAGCATGGATGGCGCGAAAACGCTCGCGGCTGCCAATCGCTTGCTGCCAGCGTGGGTCAGCCTGCTGCTCATCGTCGTGATCGCGTGGCAGCTCGCCAGGATCGTCTGGATGCTGGTGCCTGGACCGTCAGCCGGCGACACTGTCACCGCCCCGGCAAATGGGCTGGTCGCCGCGTCTCAATCCGACAGTTCCGCCGATTTACAGGCTATCGTCACAGCGCACATGTTCGGTATCGCTGACGCTGATCCCGACGAGAATCCGCAGCCGCTCGCCGAGGACACGTCAAATCTGCGCGATACGCGACTCGTGAACCTGTTGCTCAAGGGCACAATCGCGGCGACTCGTGAGGAAATGGCCATTGCGATCATCGCCGACAACAACGACGAGGAGAAGGTCTATACGATTGGCGACCCGGTAACGTCCGGCGCAGACCTGCACGCCGTCTATGCCGACCGCGTCGTCCTCAATGAAAACGGCGTATTGACGAATCTGAAATTGCCAAAAGACTTTCCCGCCGGAACGCCGACGATTGCCCGACGTAACATAACGACGACGAGCCGGGCAACAAACAGTAAACAGAGCATTCAGGCTGTCGTTGCGCAAAACGTCTCGAAATTAGCCGATGTCATACGGCCGACGCCGTATTTCGTCAATGGGCAACAGCAAGGCTATCGCGTTTATCCGGGTCGTAATCGTCAGCAATTTGCAGCACTTGGCTTGCGTCCAGGCGACCTGATCAAGGATATTGACGGTCAGGCGCTAACCGACCCGACACAGGCAATGCAGATTTTTCAATCACTAGACAGTGCAGACCAGGTTTCGGTCACCGTTGAACGCAACGGCCAGCCGCAGGTTATTGTACTAAGTACCAGTCAACTCGATCTCGGGGACGAGACCAGCCAATGAAACAACACCAACGTTTGCGATCACGAGTTCGCCTCATTGTAGCGCTAGGCCTTTGCAGCCTGATGGTGGCACCGCTGACCTGGAGTCAGCAGGCGACGATTACGCCGAACTACAAAGAGGCCGACATTCGACAAATTGTTGAAGCCGTTGGTGAGGTCACGCAACGAAATTTCATCATCGATCCCCGCGTTAACGCCAAGGTGACGATGCTGTCCTCGACACCAATGTCGCCCGAGGCGTTTTACGAGGCGTTCCTGTCGATACTGCAGGTGCACGGCTATGTCGCCGTTACATCCGGGGATTTGATCAAGATCGTACCCGATGCAACCGCGCGACAGTACGCCGGCCCGTTGAGTTCCGCCGGGGCAGCAGGCGGCGACGACATCATCACGCAGGTAATTCAGGTGCAGAACGTGGGTGCAGCGCAGCTTGTGCCGATCTTGCGACCGCTGATTCCACAGTACGGTCACCTGGCGGCGCACCCGGGTTCAAACATGCTGATTATTTCGGATCGGGCCGCCAACGTAACGAGGTTGCTCAACATCATCCGGCGCATCGATCAATCGAACGACGAAGACATTGAAGTCGTGCGACTCGAGCACGCCTCTGCAGCCGAAATCGTCAGGATCATGACGGCCCTTACGCAACAGCCGCGAGCTGATGGCGTCCAGGTATCAACGAGTCTCGTGGCCGATGCCCGGACCAACAGCGTTCTGATTGGCGGCGACAAGAGTGAGCGGCTACGTTTGCGCGCCCTGATCGCACATCTCGATACGCCGCTCGAAGATGGCGGCGATACGCAGGTCCGCTACCTGCGCTACGCCGATGCCGAGGAGCTTGCAACCAAACTACAGCAGCACTTTACGACGCAGGCACAAGCCACTGCCGGGCAGGCTGCCGCAGGCGCGGCAATCGATTCTGTCAGCGTGTGGGCAGACCAGCAAAACAACGCCATCGTCATCAACGCACCGCCCAAGATGATGCGCTCGCTGATGCAGATCGTCGACAAGCTCGACATTCGTCGCGCACAGGTACTCGTAGAAGCCATCATCGTTGAGGTCATTGCAGATAAGACGTCTGAACTCGGTGTCACTTGGGCCGTGGAAGGAGACTCATCGAATACGCCAATCGGTGTTACGAATTTCCCGGACTTCGGACCAGGAGTCGTGCAGATTGGCAGTGCTGCCGGCAGCGGTGGAACGGTCGATCCGGCCAGCCTGATCGGAGCAGGCATAACCGTTGGTCTGGGTCGCATCAGCGATTCGGGCATCAGCTTCGCGGCAATAATTACCGCGCTCCAGGGCGACGCCGATACAAACATCATCTCAACACCATCGATCATTACAACGGACAACGAAGAAGCGACGCTGAATGTCGGTCAGGAAGTTCCGTTCGTCACGGGTTCTTACTCAAACACGGGCAACGCGGGTGGAGCTGTCAACCCATTCCAGACGATTCAAAGGGAGCAGATTGGCGTCAAGTTGACAATTACCCCGCAAATCAATGAAGGCGATGCGATGCTCCTCAAGATTTCGCAGGAAATTTCGAACATCGCACAATCCGCCCAGGCGGTCGATTTGATTACCAATCAGCGCATCATCGAAACCACGGTCATCGTCGATGACGGAGAGATTCTCGTACTCGGCGGACTGCTAGAGGACGTATTGCGAGAAAGCGATCAGCGCGTGCCGGTACTTGGACGCATTCCTATTATCGGTAATCTTTTTCGCAGCCGCAAGACGGACAAGGTCAAGACCAATCTCCTTGTCTTCATTCGAGCGAAAATTCTGCGTGACGCCGCACAAATGTCGGTAGAGACGAATGCAAAATACAACTCTATCCGTGAGATTTTACAAGGTCAACGGGAAGCAGGAGTAGCACTTATGCCTGATGAAGATCGTCCAGTGCTGCCACCGCTCGAGGAAGACCAACAGCAGGATTCGGCTGCAAGTGAAGAGTAGCGTCAGTCTGGTCGTTTAATGGCAAACGAAACCGAAATCGTACTCGAAGCGGCGCCGGATTCCGGCGTTGAAAGCGCCCTGTCCTCCAGTCGTATATTGCCGTTCTCGTTCGCCAAGCGGCACGGAGTGCTAATTCGCGACATCACGACAGAGGAAGCGGACACAGTCTATCGGCCCGGAGTGTCGGCATTGAGCCTCGCGGAAACGCGACGCTTCGCCGGCGTACCGTTGAAACTCTCGCGTGTTTCACCAGAGGCCTTTGACGCGCTGTTACAGGAGTCGTACGAACAAGGCAGTAACAAGGCCATGCACATGGTCGATGGTCTCGGTGACGAGATGGACTTGTCGCGGGTCGCACAAGAGCTGCAGGAACCGTCCGATCTGCTCGAAAGCGACGACGATGCACCGATCATCCGTTTCATCAATGCGGTACTGACCGAGGCCGTCAAAGACAACGCGTCAGACGTGCACATCGAACCCTATGAAAACCGCCTCGGTGTCAGATTTCGCATCGACGGCGTGTTGCGCGAGATTCTCGAAACACGACGCGCACTTGCGCCGCTGGTTGTATCGCGCATCAAAGTCATGTCGAAACTTGATATCGCCGAGAAACGCCTGCCGCAGGACGGCCGTATCTCACTGCGTATAGCGGGTCGGGCGGTCGACGTTCGCGTTTCCACGATGCCGTCGGGGCACGGCGAACGAGTTGTGCTTCGATTACTCGACAAACAGGCGGGGCGACTCGACCTGACATCGCTGGGCATGGAGAAGCAGGCGCAAAACACCATGGACGCGCTGATTCACAAACCACACGGCATCATTCTTGTGACGGGCCCGACAGGATCCGGTAAGACCACAACGCTGTATGCAGCACTCGAACGCATTAACGACAACAGTCGCAACATCATGACCGTCGAGGATCCGATCGAGTACTTCATCGACGGCATCGGGCAGTCGCAAGTCAACACCAAAGTGGAAATGACGTTTGCTCGCGGATTGCGCGCGATCTTGCGGCAGGACCCTGATGTCGTGATGGTTGGAGAGATCCGCGACCTCGAAACCGCCGAAATTGCTGTGCAGGCGAGCTTGACCGGTCACCTCGTGCTTTCGACCCTGCACACGAATACTGCCTCCGGCGCCGTAACCCGACTCCGTGACATGGGGGTCGAACCGTTTCTGTTGGCGTCAAGCCTGATCGGCGTGCTTGCACAAAGGTTGGTGCGCGTCCTCGATGACACGACGAAGGTGCCCTACTCCGCACTCGAACATGAATGCCAGATATTGGGTGCCGATCCGAACAATCCGCCAACGCTGTATCACCCAGGAGAAGGAACCAATGCAGGCTTTCAGGGACGGACTGGCATCTATGAAGTCATTGCTGTCGACGACAAGATGCGCGCCATGATTCATAACGGCGTTAGCGAACAAGATCTTGAGCGTCATGCGCGAACAATGAGTCCGAGCATTCGCGCCGACGGCCGTCGTCGCGTTCTGGAAGGCAGCACGACGGTCGAAGAGCTGCTGCGCGTTACTCGAGAAGACTAGTCGTCGTCACATGGGTGCGTTCGAATACGTTGCGCTGGATCCGAAGGGCAAAGAGTCCAAGGGCCTGATTGAGGGCGATACGCCCAAACATGTTCGGCAGATCCTGCGTGACCGGCATATGCTGCCGGTGCATGTTACCGAGGTTGCGCAAAAGGAGGCAAAGCGGCAACGCACTTTTTCATTACGCAGCGGCATATCGTCGGCGGAACTCGCGATCCTTACTCGTCAGCTCGCCTCATTGTCACAATCGGGTTTGCCGCTCGAAGAAGCCTTGCTCGCGGTTGCGCAACAAAACGACCAGCCGCGTACCAAGAGCATATTGCTCGGCGTCCGATCCCGGGTCATGGAAGGCCACACCCTTGCCGACGGGCTGGGCGAGTTTCCACAGGCGTTTCCCGAATTGTATCGAGCGACCGTGGGGGCCGGCGAACAGTCGGGTCACCTCGACGTCGTACTCGAACGGCTCGCGGATTACACAGAAGCGCGGCAGGAACTCCGGCAACAAGTTACGAACGCTATGATCTATCCTATCGCGCTCGTTTCGATGGCTTTTGCCATAATCGGCTTCATGCTTGCGACGGTAGTTCCGCGCATTGTCAGTGTCTTTGAGAATGCGGCGGGAGAACTCCCTGCGCTAACACGTTGGCTTATCGCAACCAGTGATTTTCTTCGCAATCACTGGCTGATCTTGATGATTGCCGTGGCCGCGGC
The DNA here is from genome assembly GCA_029862045.1 of Gammaproteobacteria bacterium. Lineage (GTDB taxonomy): Bacteria > Pseudomonadota > Gammaproteobacteria > Steroidobacterales > Woeseiaceae > UBA1847. The sequence goes on along the minus strand of JAOTYE010000015.1, from coordinate 80,100 downwards.
TGTCTACGCTATTTGGTGGTTATTGCAGCAAGATGGGCCGAAGCGCAGTTACCATCGATTTCTGCTGCGTACGCCCATTACCGGACGGCTGACGCGAGGTATAAATACCGCACGATTCACGCGAACGCTGAGCATTCTCGCCGGCAGCGGCGTGCCAATTCTCGACGCACTGAAAATCGCCGCCGAAGTTATCGAAAACCTGCCAATGCGCGATGCCGTTAATGAAGCCTCGCTCAGAGTTCGCGAGGGCGCCTCAATCAGCAAATCGCTTGCAGCGAGCAAGCTATTTCCACCAATGATGATCCACCTGATCGCAAGTGGCGAAACCGGCGGCAAGCTCGAAGAAATGCTATCCCGAACCGCAAATTACCAGGAACGAGAAGTCGGTGGCCTGATCGCGACCTTACTTGGAATTCTGCAGCCCCTGCTCATTGTTCTGATGGGCGCCGTTGTAATGACAATCGTACTTGCAATCCTGTTGCCCATTTTCGAAATCAATAATCTGATTCGTTAATCAATCCCTTGCATGGCCATATTTTTCGGGGTATACCCATTGAAAATGTGGCCCGAGTGGCCTGACATCCATCGAACTGATTGTTGTGAGGTGTGAGTAATGAACGGTGAAGTCGGTAACGGTGAGAGAGAGTCCGACGTCGTCGACGACGTCGAATCAGCCGTGGAGCCTGAAGACACGGTCGTTTTTGATGACATCAGTGATGTCGACAATGTCGGTGACATTTCCGTTGAAATCAACGTCGAAGAGCTTATTGCCAAAATTGAAGCCGGCGAAGGTGACATTGCCGAACACGAGAAGGCGATACGACGTCGGCTCGATGAGCTTGAGGAAGAGCGCAAGATCCAGAAAGAACTCGGGAGCACCTTCAACTTTAATTTGGATGACGATCTGTAATAGCCGACCGTCTTAGCAGGATGGCCTGACGCCTTACCTTGGTTCACCCGACGTGAGCCCTCTCTTGCGGTCAGGTTTCCACCTCAAGTGTCATCGCCGATGAGCGCAGCGGTTGCTCCGAACCTCTATCAAGTGCCCGCCCAAGCCTGCGCCCGAAAAATATGATCAAGAGGCCACCGATTGAGGCAATCGCGGCATGCAGCAGCCAGAACGACGCAGGACTGATCTGCTCATAGAACCCTCCAATCCAGCCCATGGCGTTGTTCGCTACAAACAACGAGAGAAACGCGATCCCCATCATGGTCGCATTTATGCTGGCTGGCGCCGCTCGCGAGACCAGCGCCAGCAACGTGGGCCAGTAGTAGAGAAAGGCCACGCCCATTCCTACAGCACAAAGTGCCGGCCAGATGGGATGGATGGGAGCACCGCGCGACGACACGATGGCGGCCACGAGAATCAGATGACTCACTGTTGCAATCCACGCGCCGATGCCGATTTTGCCGATTTCTGACGGTTCGCCGCGGCGCGCCGACTGAAATCGCCACAGCCCGAATAGCACCGGTACCGCAAGAATGCTCACCAGCGCATCGATCGACTGAAACCAGGGCACCGGGATGCTAAAGCTACCGATGCCGAGATTCACATATTCCTGGATCCAGATCTTGAACACGTTGTATAGCTGGTAGTAGCTCATCGACTGGAATACTGTGATCAGTATTACAGCGACGAGCGCGAGAATGACGCGCCAGTCAGCGCTTGAAAGTCGTTCGCTGGCTTGCCCGCGCCGATTTACTTTTGCGGGTAAATACCGATAGCCGTAAAGATACGTTGCAAGTCCGGCGAGCATGAAGATTGCGGCTACACCGAAGCCATAATGCCAGCCGTAATATTGCGCGAGGAACCCGCACAATAAAGGTCCGCAGACGGCACCAAAGTTTATGGCCATGCTGAAGATGGCGAAACCGCGCGTCCGCCGCGCATCGTCGTCCACTGGATACAAAGCGCCAACCTGAGCCGAGATGTTGCCTTTCAGAAACCCAGAACCGATCACGAGCAGCAACAGTGCGAGCAGGAATGTCTTGTCAAAAGCCATTGCAATGTGGCCGCCGCTCATCGACAGGGCCCCGATGACCACAGCAATGCGTTGCCCAATCCAGCGGTCCGCAATCAGGCCGCCGAAAACCGGGGTGAAGTAGACAAAACCTGAGTAGAGTCCGAATATCAGCGATGCAAGTGCGAGGGACGAGAGCGGCCCCGTGACTGACTCCAGGGCGCTGCGGAAACCGGCGAAACCGGCGATGTTCTCGACATGCCCCGGCAGCAACAACTGATTGACCATGTAGAGGACAAGAAGCGCTGTCATTCCGTAATAGGAAAAGCGCTCCCAAGCCTCCGTGAAGGCAAGAAAGAAGAGTCCCTTGGGATGCCCGAAGAAAGTCCGGTCGTCGACAAATGCCGCTGCGGCGTTAACTGTGCTCATGCATGCGCCCAGTGAAAACGCCACCTTACGTAGATTCGTGTTCCGCCACCAGTGGTCCGCCGTGGAATTTTGATTCGAATCCGGATCAGCCGTTTGCCTTTCAAGGTCCGCTTCTCGCCGCAAGCCGCCTGGCGCATCCGCATGTCTCAGGCCAATTGATTGGCAGCATTGCGCCCGATAACAGGCCTTGAGCTGATACCATCGCGAGGGCAGGAAATGACCCGAAGCGGACATGGCATAAGCCACCGTTTGGTATACGCTTAACGTCATATTCAGCGACAAGCGGAGGCGGCATGATTCGATCAATTTCGGCTATATTCATCCTTCTGATAACGGCGTGCACATCAGCCAGCATCGCGAAATCCGCAGACCCTGTCGAAGAACTCAAAGCCTGTGCAGAAATGACAGATCGAGACACTCGCCTCGCCTGTTTTGACAACCTCGGTGAACGCGTGCTTCGGGAGGAGTCAGCCACTGAAAAACCGACGCCGGAAATGGTCGCTCAGCCTGAAGCCGCAGCGACAGAGACAGTGACGGAGACAAAGACAGAGACAAAGACAGAGACAAAGGCAGAGACAGAGACAGCGACAACGGTGACAGCAACAAGCGCACCTCCATTTCCTGATAGCTTAGGTGGTTCAAAGTTCGGGAACGATCCGGTGGCAACGAATTTTCCATACGGAGGACTGATTACGTCCTGCAAGCAAGGCCATTATGGTGATTGGTTTTTCTTTTTTGACAATGGACAAGTGTGGAAGGAGGTACATCATCGCAATCGTCGTTTCAAGGAATGCAATTTCAACGCGACGATTACGAAGGGCGGATTTGGCTATAAAATGCGGATTGATGGCGAAGAAAAGAATATTGGAGTTACACGCCACCGTTAGGTCGGGTATTTCGAAAACCAGAGCCCGAGACATAGCGACTTGATCAAGTTCAATGACCGCATCTAGCCGAAAGCTGGGGGCTCAAAAGAGATAACGGGAGCCCTGTCTTGCTGCCCTACTTACTTGCTCTGACAATTCCGGTGACGGTGGTCGCACTACTTTATGCGCGATGGGAATACCGCAAGCGCGGCAGGCTGGCGTTTTTCGGCGTGTTCCTTCTCTGCGCCATGGTGTTCGTTCCCAATCTCTTGCTCGAGTATGCGACGAGATACGAGATGCCGGATACGCCGCTGGACTACTTCGGCGTAGTCATCAGTATCATGGGAATCGCAATTTGTCTGATCGGCATCACGCACTTTCGTTCAGTACCGAAAGTCTTCTGCGTTGACGCAGGTAAGCTGACCATATCCGGGCCGTACCGGTGGAGTCGGAATCCGCAGTACGTCGGCTTGTTCTTGTTTCTGCTGGGCTTCGCGCTTAACGACTGGTCGTTGTGGTGTCTGGCGGCACTGCTGGTGGCGGCGATCAACCTGCATCTCCTGGTTCTGGTGGAAGAGGAGCACCTGCGTCGTGTGTTCGGCGAGCAGTACGTTGAGTTCTGCCGCAAAATCCCGCGTTATGCAGGTTGGGGGCGCCTGCGGATTTGACTGGCCGCCGTCAGCGTTTGGCCGTTAGCGGCCTGTCGATTTAGTGAATCTCGGGTGATCTGAACGTCCGCTTGACGCCCGAAAGCGGACGTTGGGCTAATATTGTCCTTAAGGGCCGCTAGTGACCCAAAGCGGACGGTCAAAATTTCGTCGTAAATATCACGTAAAGAGCACTTCGATAGCCTCATAGTTGAGCTTACTCCCACTGAACCGGTGGCAATCCGGCCAAATACAATGAAACCAATCGCACACTTACTGCATGGATATATGGGCAGCGGTAAGACCATCTTCGCGCGACAGCTCGAACGAGAATGTGGCGCGGTTCGAGTTTCACATGATGAATGGATGGTTAGATTGTACGGATGGAATCCACCGGAAGAACATTTCAGCGAGTATAGGGCACAGGTAGAAAATCTCATTTGGGATGAGGCCACGCGAGTAATTAGCGCTGGGACTGATGTGATCTTGGATCACGGTTTTTGGACTCGTGAGTCGAGGGATGCAGCCCGAGATCGCGCGCGCTCTGCTGGGGCCGAGGCAAAGTTCTATGAGATCTTCTGTCCGCAAGAAATCATGCGGGCACGCGCCCTGGATCGCAGCAAGAGCCCGAAAATTGACTCGCTCTGGATTGACGGTGCCGGCTTTGACAAGCTATTTGCCGCATTTGAGCCGATGCAAGATGATGAGGAGTTTGTACGAATAGACGGAACAGAATAGGGAGCAGTCGCAACAGAGCAGCGTCCGCTTCTGGCCGTTTGCTGCCCGTCAGAAATCTGAATTTCCGGCGATCTGAACGTCCGCTATTGGTGAAAGCGGACGTCCAAATCGTCAAAGGAAGTAACGGGCGGATAGTAAGAAATGTGCTGATGTTCAGTATCCGCCACAGCGCGCCAACATCATCAATACGACGACGCCGATGATCGTACCGACGTAGAGTTTCATGGACACGGTTTTTCCTTCCATGCTGGCCATCGCATCGGAAGCGCCTTTCTTCACACCGGCGAGTGGGTCAGGTCCTTTCGTGAATTTCGGACCGCTGGGTGCTGAGTCCGGCGGGTTCTGTTCTGGAACAGGATCGTTTTCTGCATTCTTACTTGCAGGCGTTTCTGTGGTTTCGTTTTTATTGTCATCGCTCACGGGTTGGTCTCCGATTGTTTTGAGGCGGTACGACTGTTGTCGGTGAGGACGTATTTTGGCACACCCTGTAGCAGATACCGCTGAATGTCTGCTTGTGGCCGAAAGCAGACCTTCATTTCACTCCATTATCAGGGATCTGAACGGCCGCTTTCGATGAAAGCAGACGTTCGGCGGAGCAGTGGTGGGCCTGCTCAGTAGTTGTACACTGGATATTGGTACCCGGGGCGCTCGATGCCTTCGTACTTCGATTCCAGGAATGCCACGATATCAACCATTTGCGTGACGGTCATAACGTCGCCGTAGATCGGCATGATGGATTGGCCGTCCTTTGTTATCGGCTGCTTGAAGGGGTTTCGCGCCAGCCGGTGGGACGGATTAATAACCGACGTCACCAGTTCGCCGTAGGACTTCACCTTCGACACTTTGCCACCGAGGGCGATCGCAACTGGGCCGAATTCCTCCGGCGCGGGTAACTCCATATCCCTGATCGTGTGACAAGCCGTGCATTCCAGTGCCACGAACGCTTCTTGACCGCGTGCTGCATCGCCTTCGGGAAGGACAATTTCCTGTTTCGGAATAACACCTCCTTCGCATGCAGTAATCCCTGCTATTGCGAACGCGGCTGCCACGACTACCAGTAAACGTTGCATATGACCTCCCTTCGTTCTTGCTGGATGCTGACTTGCCCGGTTCCATAGATAACACGGAAATAACGCACTACGCCATAGTGGATGGCCACCCGTCTTAGCAGCGGTGGAAGACCTGATTTCCGTCAGCTCTTGCGAGTCAGTCCTGGCACTCCTATGATAAAAGCAAATCAACTTGCCACTCTCTTGGCTGGGGGGTCATGCAGTGAGCGACGAAATTTTGGAAATTGAGAAACAACTATTTGAACTAACGACGAAACTCAACGAGCTTCGAAAAGGGAACTCCGGAGACGAAGTTCAGAATTACACGTTTTCAACGCTGGATGGTGAAGTCACGTTACTCGATATGTTCGGTGAGTATGATCGGTTGCTCGTTATTCATAATATGGGTCAGGGTTGTCGCTATTGCACGCTTTGGGCTGACGGATTTAACGGCTTCTTGCCACATCTCGAATCGGCGATGTCTGTCGTCCTCGTGTCAAAGGACTCACCTGAGGTGCAGCGCACGTTCGCGAACTCGCGTGGATGGCGTTTTCGTCTAGCCTCTCATGGCGGTGGTCCGTACATTCAGGAACAAACCGTCATGAAAGGAGAGCAAAATACGCCGGGCGCAGTGGTATACGAACAGGAGGGGACTCGTATAACACGAAAGAACACCGCAGTGTTTGGGCCCGGGGATCTGTATTGCTCGATATGGAATTTGCTGGGTATGGCCGGGCTGAGCCCAGCGGAATGGACACCGCAATACAAGTACTGGCGTCGTCCTCAGAAAATGGACGATGGCGGAGAGAATTTAGTCGACTGAAATAAGCCAGCAATAGAATTGGCTAATCCGGCAGGTTGCTACCGAAAGTCTCTCGAAGTAACGACGAGATTGCCTAGCATCTCGGTGTGATCTATGAGCCGTTTTGCTATCACATGAACTACCTGCCCTTCAATTTGTAGTTCTCCCTGAACTCCCATGAGTCGCGCATTCAACAGTGCTGCGCGATATTGCTCTGCGACCTGTTTCCAGACAACAAGGTTGATGTGACCCGTTTCATCCTCGAGCGTGACAAATGTAACGCCGCTCGCCGTACCGGGCCGCTGTTTAGTGATAACCAGACCGGCGACGCTGACATTGGTGCCACTCATTAGGTCGGGCATTCGTTCTGCATGCAGATACCGATACCGGTCGAGACGGTGGCGGAGCAGATGCATCGGGTGCCGCCCAAGCGTTAAACCAAGACTCTGGTAGTCGGCGACAATATCCTGTCCCTCGGTTGGCTTCCTGAGCAACGGTACCGCCTCGTAGCGATCCATTGACGCTAATAATGGCATTGGTTTTTCGACACCGGCAACGGCCCATCGCGCTCTGTGGCGATGGCCCTCAAGTACTTTGAGAGCACCGGCCGATGCCAGCACACCGAGTTCGCGGCGGTCGAGCCCGACTTTTTCAAGCAACTGCTGAATGCTGTGATAACCGTCTGCGTGACGTTGATCGACAATCCGCCGCCCTGCTTCTTCGGCAAGCCCTTTGACCATTCTCAATCCAAGACGCAACGCCGCCTTGCCATCATCGCGAACCTCCAACGTGCAATCCCAATGACTCTGATTGATATCCACAGCCCTGACATCGACGCCGTGACGCCGAGCATCCTGGGTTAGTTGCGCTGCAGAGTAAAAACCCATTGGTTGGCTATTCAGGAGTGCTGCTGTGAACGCGGCTGGCTCATGACGTTTCAACCAGGACGACACATACACGAGTAAGGCGAAGCTCGCCGAATGCGACTCGGGGAAACCGTATTCGCCGAATCCCTCAATCTGCCGAAAGATCTGCCGTGCGAATTCCTCTTCATAGCCGCGCTCACGCATACCGACAATCAACTTGTCCTCAAAAGGCCCGAGCCCACCACGCCGTTTCCATGCCGCCATCGCGCGCCTGAGTCGATCCGCCTCCCCAGGCGTGAAACCTGCCGCAACGACCGCAAGTTGCATGACCTGTTCCTGAAAGATCGGCACACCGAGGGTCCGCTGCAGTACACCTTTGACATCGTCGCTGGGATAATCGACGGCCTCCTCGCCGTTACGCCTGCGTAAATACGGGTGCACCATATCGCCCTGAATCGGGCCCGGCCGGATAATCGCAACCTCGATGACGAGGTCGTAGTAACAGCGTGGCCGTAGCCGCGGCAGCATCGCCATTTGCGCACGCGATTCAATCTGAAATACGCCCATTGTGTCGCCGTCGCAGATCATGTCGTAGACGAGTGGGTCCTCAGCAGGAACAGTGGCAAGCGTCAACTCCCGGCCATCGAACTCGCGCAAGAGATCGAAGCTGCGCCGGATCGCCGTCAACATGCCGAGACCGAGTACATCGACCTTCAGCAACCCAAGATCCTCAAGATCAGTTTTTTCCCATTGGATGACAGTGCGATCGGGCATCGCCGCGTTCTCGACCGGCACGAGTTCGGACAACAACCCGTTCGAGATAATGAAACCACCGACATGCTGTGACAGATGTCGTGGAAACCCGAGTATCTCTCTGACCAGATACAAGAGACGCTTGATGATCGGACTTTCGGGATCGAGCCCGGCTTCGAGGACGCGACTGTCATCGACACGCTGCCCGTCCCACCATTGCATCGAACGTGCCAGCCGGCCAACCTGCAAGTCACTTAGGCCCAGCGCCTTGCCGACATCTCTCAGGGCACTACGCGGCCGGTAGGTAATAATGGTTGCAGCGAGTGCGGCGCGCTCCCTGCTGTACTTCTCATAGATGTACTGAATAACTTCCTCACGTCGCTCATGCTCGAAGTCGACATCGATGTCGGGCGGTTCGTTACGTTCTTTTGAAATAAAACGCTCGACGAGCATCGCCATACGTCCGGGATCAACCTCGGTGATGCCCAGGCAATAGCACACAGCCGAATTGGCGGCCGAACCGCGACCCTGGCACAGAATCTTTTTCGAGCGCGCAAATGCAACGATGTCATAGACGGTTAGAAAGTACGGTTCGTAACGGAGTTCGGCGATGAGTTCGAGTTCATGCTCGACCAGAGCAATGACTTTATCCGAAATACCGTCAGGCCAGCGTCGCCGCATGCCCTGCTCGGTCAGGCATCTGAGATAGCTTGCCGGTGTCTCGCCGTCGGGGACGATTTCATCGGGATACTCATAACACAGCTCGTCCAAAGAAAAATCGATCGTCTCTGCAATGCGCAGACTCTCGGCCAATAGTTCTTGCGGGTAGACGTGTTTTAGGACCTCAAGCGAACGGAGGTGGCGCTCACCGTTTGGATACAACGCAAAACCTGCGTTATCGACCGTAACGCCTTCACGTATTGCAGTCAGCGTATCCTGCAAAATACGCCGTGACCGGCAATGCATGTGAACATCGCCGCATGCAACGAGCGGTAACTTGAGTCTGCGACTTTCTGCATAGAGTTTTTTAAGCTGCTTGCGCTGCCGGCCATCGGCCAGTAACTCAACAGCGATCCACAAGCGGTCGCGAAACGTTTCGCGTATCCAGTGATCCTCGACGTCGAGCGACAGAGCATCATCGGGCACCCAGAGCACAACACAATCAGGTAAACCAGCGTCGAACGCGAGACGCGTTAGCTCGTAAGACCCTTTTTCAGCCGCACGCCGGGCTTTCGTGATCAGCTCACAAAGTGCTGCATAACCGCTGCGGTTCTGCGCCAGCGCCACAAGTTTGCGGCCGCTCCTGAGACGCAGTTCGGAACCGATGATGAGCTTCCTGAGACCATGCTCCTTTGCTGCGGTATGCGCGCGCACAATGCCCGACATCGAACACTCGTCAGTAATCGCGAGTGCCTCATAGCCGAGCGCTGCAGCGGTCTCTACAAGCTCCTCAGGATGGGAGGCACCGCGCAGGAAGGTGAAATTACTAAGGGCATGAAGTTCGGCATAACTCACCCAAAAAAGCCATGCAGATACCAGGATGCTGTGCGACTCCGATTGCGAAACACCCATAAGCACATGCCGTGCGGATTAACGGCCATGTAGTAGTCGCGTGCAATACCATCTTCATCCCACCAGCCTGTCTCGAGCCGCTCCGGCCCCTCGAGAATTCTCAAGCGTCCCTGGTGCAGCGGATAGCCCTCATCAACTCGCAGTAAAGCGGGCTCGGGCAACATCCAGAGCGGGCGTTGTAATCCTCTCCGCACTATCAATGCGGCGTTGCCTGTCTTGCCAGAGAGCAAACCCTGCGGACGCCAGGCCAGCTGCGGCCGATGCTCCGCAAAGGTTGTCACACCAGCAACGGACTGATTACCGACACGCGCAACAAGTCGCTCAGCAAGTTGTGTCATCGAAAAACGCAGCCCTTGCGCGGCCGTCCTACCCTGAAACCGCAGGCGCCCGGACTCGGGCCGTAATGCCTGGGTACGACCGCCACGCAAGCGAACTGATATCACGGACTCGGGCAAAGTCAGTTTTTCGAAACGAATGCGCAGCAAATCAAACCAGCGATCAGTCAGGCGCTCAGCCTCGGCACAACCCAACCGCAACTGTGTAGCAGGGCCGTGTAAATGGAAAAAGCTAAATAAAACAGACTGTGCTCCAAGTTGTCGTGTCAGTAAAAACCGCTCAAGCGAAAGCAACAATTCGCGACAGATTGCGAGCAATAACTCGCGATCGCTTTGCTCCTCGGTCATCTCATAATCCCTACAAAAGCGCTCGGGTGCGCGCCAGCTGGTGCGCGGATCCGGCAAGCGTCCCAATGCGCGATCGAGTTCGATGAGTCGCTGTGGCCCGAAGCGTCGCGCAAAACCTTCTCTTGGCAGGCGCAAACAGTCGCCAATGTTGCGAACACCCATGCCGATTAAAGATTCGCAGACCGTATCGGGCCAATCCAGACACGCCAGGGATAATGTGCGCAATGCGGCCGCGAGATTCACCGGCTCACGAATACAGGCACGACGTCCACCCTTCGCAAGCCATGTCGCGGCAAGCGGGGTCGGTGCAATTGCCAGTGATGCGCTGAAGCCCTGTTGCTCGAGGCCCGCAGCAATTTGTTGTCGCAAACTCAAAAGGCCGCCGTACAGTCGCAGACTGCCCGCAATTTCAACCAGCAACACATCGGGACCGGCAAAACAAACGACTGATGTGAACTGTTCCAGCCAACACGAAAGATTCTCCAGCGCTTGTTGTTCCGCAATCTCACTCCGTGGTTCAACACGGAGCATTGGCAAAAGTGCCAGCGCTGCATTCGCCGACTGGCCCGGCAGGATGCCGGCAGACTCCGCTTTTGCTGACGCCAGTAACACGCGGTGAATGCCCTGCTGTTCCGCAACGACTACTCTGGCTTCATCCCCGGGGCCGCTCGCCTCTAATGGCAGATGCGGCAAATAGATACAGAACCAGAGCCGTTTGAGGACGGGCGCCGTTACCGCCTGCCGCTCTGCCCTGGGCTCCTCAAGCGCTAACGAATGCTGACTAGTAAGCCCCTGACTGGAGCGATGATGTCGTGCCGCGGCCATAAGCTACAGCAAGTCATGCAATACGGCGGGACGTCCGCCACGACTCTTCAAAATATGCAGGCGCGTGCCCTCACCGCTCGACTGCAACTCAATACGCAACGCCGCAGCAGAGGGTTCGGTACGCGCAGCGGGTGGGCGAAACGCGATGCCCCAGCTGTTTCCCTTTTCGGCCGCGAGTTGCAAACGCCGGCTGGCCTGATCATCGAGCACATCGGGCCACAACAACACGGCAGCGCAGGTCCCGGACGACAACGCCTGTTCAGCTGACCAAAGCATTTCGCTGTCGTTCTTCGGGCGCACAATCAGCATGCGCGACAAATTGATACCCCATTGTTGCAAAGCCGGTGGGTACGGCTGAAACGGCGGCGCTACCCAGGCAATCCAGCCCGGTTCAGAGTATTCCTGACTGCTGTCCTCGGCACTCAGCTCTGCGAGCGCCGGCATCAGCAGGCGCAGTTCACCGATACCGTAGTGTTCGACAAGAATTTCAGTTAAGGAACTTTGCGGCCAGCCGCCCCCGGGCAGGTGACGATCGAGTACTTCGTAACCGCTTGTAAGCCCGGGAGCTGCATGGGCCTGGCTATGGCCGCGCCAGACACGTGGGTTCTCGAGTAGTTTGTCTAAAGAGGATGAATCGCGTCGCATCTCATGAACACTTAATGCAGCGGTATGCCATCACGAATAACGCCAACGACAACGCCCTCGATCACCATCGTCTGCTCTTTCAGATCGACCTTTATCGATTCGAAGTCTTCATTTTCAGGCAACAACTCGACGACAGAACCCTTCTGGCGATAGCGCTTAACGGTGACTTCATCATCGAGCCGCGCAACAACAATCTGTCGGCTACGGACTTCAGGCGTGCGATGCACGGCCACGAGATCGCCATCGAGAATGCCGGCGTTTTTCATGCTCATGCCATATACCCTGAGCAGGTAATGCGGCTTTGGACTAAAAAGTTGCGGATCAAGTTTGTAATGCGTCTCTATGTGCTCCTCTGCGAGGATGGGACTGCCCGCCGCAACCCGGCCAATGAGCGGCAGTCCCATCTGTTCACGCAGAGAATCCTTAAGCTGAATACCACGCGACGCACCAGGCACGAGTTCCAGGACACCCTTCTTCTGCAGGGCCCGCAAGTGTTCCTCGGCGGCATTGGCCGACTTGAAACCGAGTTCGCGAGCAATTTCGGCGCGTGTTGGCGGCATGCCGGTTTCGGCCATAAAGGCTTGAATCATCTCTAGAATTTGGGTTTGTCTTGGAGTCAGTTGGCGCATTTGAGCAGTCCTGTATAAATTCACAGTGCATGTGATTATATACAGTACTCCGATCAGTGCAACCCCCCACTACAGGGCTGCGGGCGGGATATTTCTCATCGAAATGGCTCGCTACGCTGCGCTTTATTTCCGATGAGAAATATCCCGCCCGCAGCCCGTTACAAACTCACAGAATGATCACAGTTACGTTGTCGCTCGAAGACGACAAAAGATAATAAAAACAGGGATTTTCATTGCGGGAGCGGCTTGTTTGTTAAATAATGCGCCTGCAGTTTATATCCCAACAGAGGAATTTTGGACAATGAAGAAGACCGCACTCAAAGTAAGCACACTACTGCTCGTCGCCGTACTAGCCACAGGCTGCGCCAGTACCACAGAAAGTGACACACTAGCGAGCCGTGCTGCTGCCGACGCTGCTGCTGCAGTATCAGCCGCCGAGGCTGCTCGTGCAGCTGCTGATCGTGCAGCACAAGCTGCCGCCAGCGCTCAGAGCACTGCTGACCAGGCACTGTCTGCTGCTACCGAAGCACAGTCATGCTGCGAAGCAAACCGCGAAAGCATGGAGCGTATGTTCCAGAAGTCGATGTCGAAGTAATAAGACCTAGAACTTCTAATAAGACGCCGCGCTTGCCGCGGCGTTTTTTATTTCTTCCCCAACCGGCGTCGGAATACCGTCCGATCGATCGACGATCTGTTCGGCCAGATGCCAATCCAGTTGTCCGGCGCGTTCACCTGTCGTGACGATGAACTGTTCCGTTACATACGATAACGGATCTTTAACAGCCACTACGTCGGCGGCGGGATCAATCGTCTGCTCTTCTTCCTGCACATCCTCACTTTCCAGTGGCACCGCCACCTCAAGCACCGGATGTACTTCCATAATGAGCTGATCACCGTTCCAACCCATCTTGACGGGATCATTGATGATACGCACCGGCGTGCTTACGTCGATTTTGCCAAACAAATACTCGATGTCCTCCGGGAACATACGCACGCAACCGTGGGTAACTCGCATGCCTACTCCTGCCGGCCGATTGGTGCCGTGAATAAGGTAGCCCGGCAGACCAAGGCGCATCGCGTACTCGCCGAGCGGGTTGTCCGGCCCGGGCGGAACAATTCTTTCCAGCGGGCGACCGTCCGCCGCATGTTCATCCAGCACGGACTGCGGCACGTACCAGCTCGGGTTGCGCACCTTGGATATGACCTTGGTCATGCCGAGTGGCGTTTCCCAGTCCATGCGACCGATGCTGATCGGATACGTCATCACGTAAGCCACCGCACCCGGCTTTGGTTCGGGAAAATAATACAGGCGATACTCGGCGAGATTCAGGACAACGCCGCGTCGCGGCCCCGCCGGTAACACAAAGCGTGTTGGCAATATGATCTCGGTTCCTGCGCCGGGTAGCCAGATATTGACATGCGGGTTGGCGCGCACGATGTCCTCGTAACCGAGGCCGTGACGACGCGCAATGTCGACCAGCGTATCTTCATGGCGCGCGGTAATCGTGGAAACCGCGCCGATCACATCGTAACCCTGTGGAGGTAACTCGTATATTTCTGCCCTTGCTACGTTCACGACCAGCACACCCAGGACCAGAATTACGCGCAGCTTGCGAATCATCTGCCCTTTTCTTCCCGTTCGATCACTTCGATTTCGCATTCCGCGGCGGCAAGCCATTCCTGCATCGCTTCGCTCTCCAACAGGCGATGTGGGTAATAGCCGGCGGATTCGGGCAGATTGATACCATAGGTTCGGAACCGCAGAACCACCGGCGCGAACATCGCGTCGGCAATACTGAACTCGCCAAACAACCAGTCGCGCTCGCCACTAAAGCGGCGGTGACAGTCCGACCAGATTGCGATGATGCGATCGATGTCCTCGCTCAATGCATCGGGCAATGGCACCTGCCGCCCCATCGCCCGGCAATTCATCGGCATACAATCCCTGAGTACGGCAAACCCCGAGTGCATTTCCGCACTGATACAACGCGCGTGGGCACGCGCATCGGCATCCTCAGGCCAGAGTTTTTTCTCGGGCCAGCGCTCGGCAACGGTCTCGGCAATCGCAAGCGAGTCCCACACTGTCAGGTCCCCGAGTTGCAACACGGGGACGGTTCCACCGGCATTGAGTGCAGCAATCTCCGACGCCGAGGTGTCCGTGTCGAGGCAAATGCGTTGTTCGTCGAATTCGATGCCTGATTCGCGCAGCAGCAGCCAGGCCCGAAGTGACCAGGTTGAGTAGTTCTTATTTCCAATTGTCAGTTTTGGCTTCATCGTTGTGACCTGCGTCCCAGCTTCGTATGGTAAACCATTGATACCACTCGCGTCGTGCACCGGTTCGAATTCTGATTGACCCTGGGAATCTCGGTCGGTAGCCTGTCTTGCCCTAAGTCGGTATCGGGCGCTTGCCATGGGCATGAAACTCGCATTTGAACTCAGCGATCGTGATTTGCGCTATTTTCGCGAGGCGCTCAAGCAGTCGCGCGAAGCCGTTCGCGACGCCGAAGAGCAGGAAATCATCGATGCGGTCAGGCACGTTCTCGAAGAGATTCGGAGCAACGAGCCGCTGCCCGACTTCGTCGCGGAGCGGATTCCGGCGCTGGAATTACTGATTCAGATGTTAACGGATGACGAGTGGCAGCTGCCGGATACGGACCGGGAGCGCCTGCTGGCAATGTTTGTCTACTTCAGTGATCCCGAGGATCTTTTGCCCGACGACATTCCAGTTATCGGTTACCTCGACGACGTCATCATTATCGAGCTCATTATGCGCGATTTGCGTCATGTTCGTGATGCATACGATGACTTTCGTAGTTTCCGCGAAGACTTTGACAAGCAGCACGGCCAAAGCATCGATGGCGCGATTCGCCGCGATCGCATCGACCGCAGGCGGCAACAATTGCATCAGCGCATGCAGCGCCGCTCGAAGCACAGCAAAAAATCCGGTATTTGGTAGGTAAGGCCGGGCTCAGGCGTGATGGGTCAGAGGCGCAGCAATATAGAGCCCCAGGTAAAGCCGCCGCCGAAGGCTTCCATCAGCAACAGTTGACCCGGCTTTATGCGGCCGTCACGAATACCAACGTCAAGCGCCATTGGCACTGACGCCGCAGAAGTATTGCCGTGATCCTGAACCGTCAGAATGACCTTGTCCATCGGCAGGTTCAGGCGCTTCGCTGTTGCCTGAATTATGCGGAGGTTGGCCTGGTGTGGAATCAGCCAATCCAATTCGGACTGATCGATTTCGGCCTTGCGCAAAACTTCAGCAGCAACGTTTCCAAGAGTCTTTACCGCAACTTTGAAAACCTCATTACCGCGCATCGTGATCGCGGCTTCATCGGTACCGGCTTTGTGCAGGTCTTTCGACACTCCCACCGGGTAGTACAGCAAATCTTTATACTGGCCATCCGCGCCGAGGTGCGTCGCAATTATGCCGGGCTCGTCTGACGGCTTGACGATAACTGCGCCCGCGCCATCACCAAATAACACGCACGTGTTGCGGTCATTCCAGTCAACTAATTTCGTAATGCATTCGGCGCCAATGACAAGCGCGCATTTCGTTTCATCAGCCTTGATGAACTTGTCCGCAGTCGTCAGCGCATAAATAAAACTCGTACACGCTGCTTCCATGCCAATGCACGGGCATGCGGGAATTCCAAGTCGTTGCTGTACGAGTGTCGCGGCATTTGGAAAAACCAGGTCCGGTGAGGTGGTTCCAACAAACACCATATCGATGTCACTGACATCAATTCCGGCATCTTCGATAGCTATCTTGGCCGCCTCGACACACATATCCGAGGTAGTCTGGTCATCCCTGACCTGATGCCGACGCTCCACACCGGTGCGCGTGCGTATCCACTCGTCGCTCGTGTCGACCATCTTCTCGAGATCGAAGTTCGTCAATATCTTTTCGGGCAGGTAGCGCCCGGTTCCGGCAATCCTCGTGTACATCATGCAGCTTCCTGTCGCAGCAACTTACCGATTTGCTGCGGTACCTGGTTCTGTACCTCGACGACAGCCGTATCAATCGCGTGCTCGAATGCAAAAGCATCGGCGCTGCCGTGGCTCTTAATTACAATACCATTTAGACCGACGAGAGTCGCACCGTTGTATTTACGGGAGTCCAATCGACCAGCGATGTTGTTAAGTACCGGCCGTGCGATTAATGCCTGGATTTTCGCGAACAGATTGCGCGTAAACGCCCTTTTCAGTGAATGCGCAACTAATCCGACTGTCCCTTCCATCGTCTTGAGCGCCACATTACCCGTGAAGCCGTCAGTTACGACGACATCGGCTTTACCCGAAAATAACTCGCTGCCTTCGATGAAACCGACATAATTTAGTGTGCTGGCGCTGAGCATACTGGCAGCATCCTTGACCGTACCGTGGCCCTTGGAATCTTCTGCGCCGATATTGAGCAATGCGACGCGGGGACGTTCGACACCGGTTATATCCTCGGTAACGATCGAACCCATGACCGCAAACTGGAACAGGTGCTCGGCCGTACACACCGTGTTGGCACCAAGGTCGAGCATGTGCAGTGAACCACCTTTCGCCGGCAACTCTGTGATAATTGCCGGCCGGTCAATGCCCGGCAACATTTTCAAAACGAATTTCGCCGTGGCCATCAGCGCACCGGTATTGCCGGCGCTGACGCACGCCCCTGCTTTTCCTTCTTTGACGAGGTTAATCGCGACGCGCATGGACGAGTCTTTCTTTTTGCGCAGCGCGTCCGCGGGTGACTCTGACATTGCAACGACTTCGCTCGCGTGAACGATCGAGAGTCGCGGCTCGTTACCAACAATGCGCGTAACGTGTTCTTGTAGTTCGTCCTGGTCACCGACGACTAGCAATTCCAGCATCGGGTGTTTGCGCAGAGCCTGATACGCCGCGCGCACAACAACCTCGGCACCGAGGTCGCCGCTCATCGCATCCAGGGAAATGATCGAGTGTGTCGCCACAGAGAAGCAGATCGCTCGTCAAAACGACCTGTTTACAAAGTGTACTTACTCGTCGTCTTCGTCGTTGGGTTCCGGCTGCGTGACCACCTGCTGGCCACGGTAAAAACCGTCAGGCGAAACGCGATGCCGCAGGTGTGTCTCGCCGGACGTCGGATCGACCGACACAGCAGGTTTTTTCAGCTTGTCATGCGAACGTCGCATGCCGCGCGTTGCAGGGGTTCTGCGACTCTTTTGAACAGCCATATTTTTCTCCAGTCACAATGACGCGGCAGCGCCATTAGTCAATTCAGTCATCTTTTCCCATTTGCGACTTTAGCGCCGCAAACGGCCGTATTCTATCGCCCGAGTCTTCTTCTAACGCCTCAGGCTCATGGCATACCGCATTATCGATGTGCGTTGCCGCGAGCGGCATCGCCATGACCAGCGCCTCTGTAACGAGATCCATCGGCCGAAACTGGTCTTGCTCGACTTCCCAGACCTCGTAGCCAGCATCTTCGACGGCGGCGGCCTGATCCCCGCCAAACACCAGCCGCAATTCGGTAACCAGCGGCAGTTGAAACGGCTCCAGACACCGCTGGCAAACCGCGTCGACCGTTACCGCAACCCTGCCTTCGACAGCTGGCCACAGGCCCGTGGGGTGCAAGCCACCGTGCGCAGCGGCGAAACCGAAGGCCAACTGTCCATATACGGTCGCATTGCGCCAGTCGGACGGTAGTTTATCAGGGTCCAGCGCCTCTAGATCACTTTCGACAATTGCCGCCAGTTGCTCAAAATCACCGATTTTCTCCGAAAATTCAATCAGTTGACCGCGCGCCGCCAATTCTGACGGGGTACGGCGATCTCGCAGCGGATTGCCCATGGCGCGCGCATGATAAGGACCTCTTGGGCAACTGTCAAAGTGCGCGACTGGGAAAATATCGGTTGCAGCCGTTAAACTGAGTAAACTGCGTTTTTTTCGCGCCAAGCAATTGATTTTATGCAAAATCCTTCGGCCCCAGCAATTATCCTCGCGTCCGCGTCGCCGTACCGGCGCGATCTGCTTGATCGCTTTCTCGACGACTTCGATACGGTCTCGCCCGACATCGACGAGAGCAATAGTGCCGGACTGAGCCCAAAGAAGCTGGCACGTCACCTGGCGCGAAAAAAAGCAGAGACGGTGTCGATGACCGCGCGAGATTCATTGATTATCGGTGCGGACCAACTCGCAGTGCTTGAAGACCAGGTGCTCGGCAAACCCGGTGACCACCAGAAAGCCGTCGAACAGCTGTTGGCTGCTTCTGGAAAGGTCGTCACATTTCTGACCGCCGTGTGTATTCTCGATCCCGTCGCGCGGGCACGCTATGAACACGTCGACAAGACCAAGGTGCGCTTTCGCCAATTTGATCGCCGCTTGGCTGAATCGTACGTGCGCCACGATGAACCGTATGACTGCGCCGGGAGTTTTAAGCTCGAAGGCGCCGGATTAGTGTTGTTTGAAGCGGTGAACACGGACGATCCAACTGCATTGATCGGACTGCCCATGATCTGGGTCGCGGATCGCCTGTTGCAGCTGGGCTATTTGTCAGCGTAGGTGTGGGTTTCCGTCATACGGATGCGCACGATCACTCCGGAAACGAACGTCAGCGCAGCAATACACCACAGCGACGCATCGAGCCCTGCCAGGTCAGCGACGACACCTGCGAGCACCGCCCCGACAGCATAGCCAAGGTCTCTCCATAGCCGATAGACTCCGACTGCGGATGCGCGCCAGGACGGGCTGACGGTATCGCCGATGGCCGCCAATAATGTTGGATACACCATTGCAGTTCCGGCGCCGAGCATTACGGCACCGGCGGCGAAGCCGGCGAAATCTGACGACAGCGCAAGCACGCCAATACCGAGCGCCTGCAACCACATACCGCCCGAAATCAGGCTCTTGCGGCCGATTCGATCGGACAGCGCCCCGGTGTAAAGCTGGCCGATACCCCAAACAGCCGGATAGATTGCGGCCAGCCAGCCAATTTGTTTCAGACTCATTCCGGCTGCAGCAAAGAACAGCGGAAACAACCCCCATGCCATGCCGTCGTTAAGGTTGTTGATCATCCCGGCCTGGCTGATCGATGACAGATTTCGATCCCGGAAAGACGTTTGCAGGAAGACTTCTCGCTTGCCCGGCAGTTCCTGTGTCGCCGTATCACCGCCGAGCGTTGCTTCGTAATCGGCGTGATGGCGGGTTTCCCGAACCAGCATTACGGACAGCAACAGGCCGATCACAACGAATCCGACGCCGAGATAGAATGGCTCGGGTCGAAGACCCCAGATACTGGCAACGTAGCCGGTCGCAAGTGCTGCAGCAGCCACGGCAAAGTAACCAGCGAATTCATTGAGGCCCATTGCAAGACCCCGACGCCTGGGTCCGGCCAGGTCGATCTTCATGATCACGGTTATCGACCAGGTGAAACCCTGACTAACACCCAACAGCAGGTTCGCGAACAAGATCCACGACCAGGATGGCGCCCACATGAGTATGAACGGAACCGGTATCGCAACCAGCCAGCCGGCAACGAGTATGACCTTGCGCCCAAAAACATCCGCAAGATGCCCCGCAAGATAATTGGTGAAGGCTTTGCTGATTCCGAATACGACGATGAAGGACAGAATTGCGGTCCTTGCCGCCAGCAGGAACTCCTGCTCTGCAATCGCAGGCAAAATACTTCGTTCCATGCCGACCATCGCGCCAACGAATGCGTTGACGATAACGAGCAGGGTGAATTGCACCAGGTTGGCTCGCAATCCGAGTTTTGGCGCGGCTACCTGATCACTGGCATCCGGCATGTGTCACCTGATGGCTACGCCTGGTCGCGCTGGCGGCGAGCATCGACAATACCGATCGTCAAGAACCGCTCGAGGTCATCGGCCAGCGGCGCCGTGAAGTGCAGTTCGTTGCCGCTGTCGTCTGGAAAGGCGATCGACTGTGCGTGCAGGAACAGGCGCGGCAAACCAGATTTCTTCGCGCGGCGGTTTTCTTCCTCGTCGCCATAGCGCTCGTCGCCGGCCAGCGGAAATCCGACATGCTGCAGATGCACGCGAATCTGATGCGTGCGACCTGTCAGCGGTGAGCACTGCAGCAAGCTGTATTGGCCAAATGTGCGCGACAATTGCACGCGCGTCTGTGCCGGCTTGCCACCGGCGCTGACAACGACATGCCGCTCTCCGCCCTTGCGATTTTGCACCAGCAGCGGTTCGTCGATCAGTTGCTCGCCGAGCTGCCAGTCGCCGACAGCGAGTCCAAGGTAGTTTTTCTCCACCACCCCAGCGCGGAATTTGGCATGCAACTCGCGCAATGCGCTGCGCCTTTTTGCAAGCACCAGGCAGCCCGAGGTCTCCCGATCGAGCCGGTGCACGAGCGACAGGTCTTTGAGCTCAGGACGGGCATGCCGCAGCAGCTCAATGACGCCGTGGCTGATGCCGCTGCCACCGTGGACAGCAACGCCTGTAGGCTTGTCGACGACCAGTACCCGCTTATCTTCATAGAGCACACGATCAACCATTTTTGCCGCCAGCCCAGTGCTCGGGACGTCGCCGGGTACCCGGACGCGCGCCGGCGGCACGCGAACTTCATCGCCCTCCTGCAGCTTGTACTCAGCCTTGATACGGCCGCCGTTGACGCGTACCTCGCCGCGCCTGAGCAGGCGGTACACGCGTCCTTTCGGCACACCCGGAAGCTGGCGGCGCAGGAAATTGTCGATGCGCTGCCCGGCCTGCTCCTGATCAATGCGGATTTTTCTCACTTTTGTGACGACCGAGTCCGCGCTGCCGTCCGACTTTTGCTGCATGATCAGTAACTTGATGGATTCAAAGGGTGTGTTATATTAACGCCATGTGACACCCCGGCACTACAAACCGGGCAATGCACAGAAACCGAGCGGCCACCAATCCTGGATCGGCCGCGCAGTAAACAGACAGTAATCATCGTTTTTTCTTGGCCTCGCAGCGCGAGGCCGACCAAGATGGCAGCGAGCACGGACAGCAGCGAGCGCCAAAGCGGCAAGGCCGCAGGGAATTCATGCTAGATTTTTTACGGGACCTGATAACTTTGGATCGGGCCCAAAACAAGGTTTTTCGCCTCACGGGCGGCGCCATTTTGCGCCAGATTTTCCTGTGTGAGGCCCCCTGCGCACGCCCCCTGGCACTTCGCCCCGACTCTCTGCCCTCTCTCACATATCAAGTAGGGCATCATGAAAAGAATGTTAATGAATGCAACTCAGGCAGAAGAGTTGCGCATGGCGATGGTCGATGGCCAACGCCTCTATGATCTAAATATTGAATTACCAGCAGGCGAACGCAAAAAAGCCAACATCTACAAAGGAAAGATAACGCGCATCGAGCCCAGCCTCGAAGCCGCGTTTGTCGACTTCGGCGCTGATCGCCACGGCTTCCTGCCACTCAAGGAAATCTCCAGCGAGTATTTCGTCAAGCCGGTCGAATCCGGTAAGAAAGCCAATATCAGAGACGTCCTGAAAGAGGGCCAGGATATTGTCGTGCAGATCGACAAGGAAGAACGCGGTAATAAGGGTGCCGCGCTCACAACGTTTGTCAGCCTCGCCGGACGCTTCGTCGTCCTGAAACCGAACAAGTCCCGCTCCGGCGGAGTCTCGCGCCGTATCGTCGGCGCCGATCGGGACCTCGCAAGAGAATCACTCAACGAAGTTGAAATACCGGAAGGCATGAGCGTCATCTTACGCACCGCGGGTATCGATCGCAGTGCTGAGGAACTCGCCTGGGATCTTGAGAACCTGCTGACAATCTGGACCGCGATCCTCAATATTGTGCTGGAACGCTCCTCCCCATTCCTGATTTACCGGGAGAGCAATTCCGTCGTTCGCGCGCTGCGAGATTATCTCACAACTGATATTGGCGAGATCTTGATCGACGACGAACAAACCTACAAAGAGGCGATAGAGTTCGTCCAGCAGGTCATGCCGCACAACCTGCGCAAGCTCAAGCATTACGATGACCCGGTGCCGCTGTTTACGCGATTTCAGATCGAGAGCCAGATTGAGTCCGCGTTTACACATGCGGTCAACCTGCCCTCAGGCGGCAGCGTTGTCATCGATCACACGGAAGCACTCGTTTCGATCGATATCAACTCCGCTCGTGCGACCAAAGGCGGTGACATCGAGGCAACGGCTCACAACACCAACCTCGAAGCTGCCGAAGAGATTGCGCGGCAATTGCGCATCCGTGACCTTGGCGGACTGATCGTCATCGACTTCATCGATATGGGACCGCAGAAAAATCAACGCGATGTCGAAAATCGGCTGCGTGAGTCTGTGCGCCAGGACCGCGCACGCGTGCAGATCGGCAAGATTTCACGTTTCGGACTGCTGGAAATGTCCCGCCAGAGACTCAGGCCTTCACTCGGCGAGTCGAGTTACCTGACCTGCCCCCGGTGCTCCGGTATTGGCACGATTCGCAGCGTCGAATCGCTTGCGCTTGCGATCTTGCGCATCATCGGCGAGGAAGCGCGCAAGGAACGGACCGCCAAGGTTATCGCACAACTGCCGGTCGAGGTTGCAACCTATCTGTTGAATGAGAAACGCGACTGGGTGCAGAGCCTCGAATCGCGCAACGAGATGCAGGTGGTCCTGGTCGCTAATCCATTACTTGAGACGCCGCATTACGACGTGCGGCGTGTGCGTGACGACCAAACTGAATTACCCGAGAATGCCGGTGCCAGTTACGAGCTCACCGAATCCGATGCAGAGCCGGAGACTCCGCAGGCCATTCTGGAACGCAAAGCCATTGAACCGGCAGCGATCGCAGTGATGAAGCCCTCGACACAAGCTCCAAAGCGCAAATCAACGGACAAGGGCTTCTGGGCCGGTCTGTTCGGACTGTTCTCAGGCAGTCAGAAAGAACCTGCAAAGAAAAAGCCGCAGGCGAGACGCCGCAAGACCTCGGGCCAGGACAGCCGTTCCCGTGGCGGGCAACGTAGCCGTCGGCGGCCGGATACGAAGCGTGCAGATGACACTCGCAGCACGAAGAAGCGCTCAAAGAAGACCGCGACCAAGAAGTCCACGACCAAGAAGTCCACAACCAAGAAGACCGCAACCAAGAAGACTGCGACAAGAAAAACCGCCGCAAAAGATCAGCCCCGCAGGAAAAAAGAGAGCACCGGCAATCAAGCTCCACAGCCCAAAGAGGCAACTCAGGAGAAGCGTGATGATGCGCGTAGTGACGAGCGCAAGCCGTCACGTAGCCGGCGCAGTCGCGGCGGGCGTCGCCGTCGGCGCAGCGGCGAACGGCCGGCGCAGGACGCTACGCAAGCGGTCGAAAATGCCGCGGAAAAACCGGTGAGCCCCGCAGAAGAGTCAGCCGGCCCGAAGCAACAAGGGCAACAAGAGCAACAAGCGCAACAAGCGGTTAGCAAACCAGATTCTGACATGCCGGTCGTCAAGCCCGTTGCCGCCAAGCAAGCGCAATCGGCTGCTGCACCGGCGGCGGCGGCCAGGCAAGAGAAACCGGCCGACAGCGGACCACCCAAAGCGCGCACCGATGCAGAGCGTGCGGAGGATGCGGTGACAAGGCCAAAGAAAGCAGTGGCCGTGGATCAGGCCTCACCAAATCTGACGGCGGTTGCAGAGCCGCAAGCGGCGCAAGCGCGCAGGAAAGAAGCGCCAGCGTCATCGGGTAACGGTTCAACGGAGCCAAAGACGGAATCGAAACCCAAGACGGAACCCAAGCGCGAAGCAATCGCGACACCGAAGCCTGCTGAAGTGGTAGCGGCAGCAAGGGCGGAATCCAGGCCGGAACCGAAACCGGAGGCCAAGCCGGCACCGAAGCCGGAGGCCAAACCTGAACCGAAAGCTGAGGTGACAGTCGAACCCAAACCGCAGCCTAAACCTGAGGGACGCTTGTTACCGTGGGATTCGGACAACCCGCCGAGCGACTAGGATTTCTGCAGCGTCTCGAGTAATCCTCGAGACGCTTCCTCAACCAGGTCAAGTACCCGTTCAAAACCCGCGGCACCGCCGTAGTAGGGATCGGGCACTTCGTCCTCGTGCCCGGACGAGAATTCAAGAAACAAACGAATCTTGCTGTGATGTGCTGTGTCAGCTTCATCGGTCAGCAACGCGAGATTATCGCGGTCCATCGCGATGATGTAGTCGAACCGTTCGAAGTCACTTGACTGCACGCGCCGCGCACGAATATCGGACATGGAAAAACCACGGCGCTGTGCCGCTACCTGAGCACGCCTGTCAGGTGGCTCGTTCACGTGGTATGCATGTGTGCCCGCCGAGTCGACTTCAACTCGCTCAGCAAGCCCGGCCTCACGCACGAAATGTCGAAACACGCCTTCAGCCGTTGGCGATCGGCAGATGTTGCCCATGCAGACAAATAAGACGGATATTGTTTCATTTATTTCAGTCATTTACAGTTCTTTTCTCATGTCTTTTGTTTCGTCCGGTTTGCGTCGATAAATGCCCGGTTTGCGCAGCACCTGACGGCCGTCAGGCGCGTAATTCTACAGACAATATCAGGCGCATAAAGCCTGCTTCTTGCGGGTCCGGGCAACCGCCTGCGAATGCCACGAAATACGTTGTTCAGCATGCCGTGTAACGTCACATTATGTCAGTTAATGAGGTTCGCCGATGCCTGGGGCGATACACCGCCGACGCGACGAGAGCAGGAGGCGTCAATGACCTAATCCTTTTAAAAACAACACCTCGCCCCCATTACAGTTTGGGTGTAGGCTGCAACGAACGACAGCTGCACGTGCAATCAATATGATTTTCTCAGTTGCCAAGCGTTTGCAAGCAGACATGGATGCCGCCACGAGTTACGAAGAGTGGAAGGATGCCGCGATTGCGCATGACAAAGAGACTGGTGTCGCGGAATGGAAAAAATCGGACGAATCGAAACATTTCGATTACGCGTCCATTCGTCAGCGGCTCAGGAAGCTGCGCAGGCTCAGGGCCAAGGGTGACCATGCCGGAATTCTATTCGCGCTTAACGAAGGTATCCACGGCAACATCGCTGGCATGGGGCACGCCCGACTCCATAGCAAAGCAAAATTCGGCACCAAAAAGTTAATTGTTGACTATGTCGACGAAGTAGCCGGGGCACTTGAGCTGCTCGCGAGTGCGGATGCGGACGACATTCCATTTGCTGAACGCCTGGATTTTTTCCGCCGCGCGCAGCACTGTAACGGCTGCTCGGCACTGATGATGAGCGGTGCCGGCACATTGCTATTTTTCCATGTGGGCGTTGCCAAGGCACTTTGGCAACTCAATCTGCTGCCGGGGATTCTGTCCGGCAGCAGTGGCGGCGCGATTGTCGGCAGTCTTGTCAGCACGCACGCCGACAAAGGCCTGGAGAGGATCTTTGAGCCCGAGAATTTGGTACACGAAATCGAAAGGGATGAGGGAATACTCAGGCATCTCTCGGCATTCAAACCGGATATCGCAAAGGCCGAGGACATCCAGGAGGTACTCGAGCGACTGATTCCGGATCTGACATTTCTGGAAGCATTTGAACGCACAGGCCGGCACCTCAATGTCTCAATAGCGGCTGCCGAAAAGCACCAGACATCCCGTTTGCTCAACGCAATCACAACGCCCACTGTTTACGTTCGCGAAGCCGTCATGGCCTCTGCAGCGATTCCCGGATTTTTTCCACCGGTCGCGCTCGCTGCGAAAAATGATCAAGGCAAAAGGCAGGCGTATTTGCCCGCACGGAAATGGGTTGACGGTTCGCTGAGCGACGACTTGCCCACAAAGCGGCTGGCACGTGTCTACGGCGTTAATCACTTTATTGTGAGTCAGGTCAATCCGCACGTGTTTCCGTTCGTGAATGATAGCGAGGGCGAGAAGAGCGTATTGTCGACTGTAAAACACGCTACCAAAGAAACGGCACGGGAGTGGATCAACGCCGGTGCGGCGCTGCTGGAAAAGCCGCTGGCATTGAATCCGGTGGTCGGCCGTTTAACTAACGTGGCATTGGGCATTATCAATCAGGACTATGTTGGCGACATCAATATCCTGCCGGATCAACGGTTCTTCAATCCGCTTAGGTGGCTTGCCCATCGCTCGGTTGAGGAAGTCATCGATCTGATCGCCATGGGCGAAAAAGCCACCTGGCCGAAGATAGAACAAATCCGCGTCCAGACCAAAATCAGTCGCAAGCTCGAGCAAATCCTCGGAGAGTTGGACCACCGACTGCCACGGATAAGCGGCAGCATGAGGCGCCACGCGAGCTGACACAATGACCTCCGCAATCGTGCTGTTGGCAATCGGCCTGCTCGTTGCCGTTCTGATCGCGTATTTTGTCTTTCCCAAACACCTCGCGACGATGTTGTTGCATGGCTTGCGAGGGTTTGCAGGTTTCAAAGCCCGCTCTATTGATATCGCCGGCGTTACCTGGCCCTATCTCGAAGGCGGCCCCAAGTTCGGCGACGTCGTAATTCTCCTGCACGGTTTCGGTGGTGACAAGGATAATTGGCCGCTCTATGCGCGCTTCCTGCGCCGTGCATATCGGGTGATCATCCCGGACCTGCCCGGCTTCGGGGAAAACGCCAAAGATCCCGGCGCTGACTATGGGATGGACGCCCAGGCTGAACGTTTACACAGCTTCGTGCAGGCGATGCGCATCGACAGATTTCACATCGCAGGCAACTCGATGGGTGGTTTTCTCGCCCTCAAGTACGCGCTTGCGCACGCGTCGAATGTTATTACGATCGCACTATTGAACAATGCTGGCGTCCGCAGCCTGAACAAGAGCGAGGTCGAACTGGCCGCCGCTCGTGGCGAGAACGTGCTGGTTGTTTCGACACTCGACGAGTTTGAGACGCTGATGAAGTTTGTGGCATTTAAGCCGATATCCCTGCCCGCGATTATCAAGCGGGAAGTTGGCAAACAGGCAATCGCCCAGAAGGATTTTCTGGAGCCAATCTTCTGGACACTTTTTGAGGACATGGAAATCCGGCCGTTAGACGATCAGCTGCACCAGATTTCTGCCCCGACCCTCATCATATGGGGTCGTCATGACCGGGTGATCGACATCAGTTGTACGACAACAATGCAAGACAAAATTCCAGTCAACCACTGCGTCGTGTTCGAAGACGCAGGGCACGTACCTATGCTGGAATGTCCTGCCGAGTCTGCGTCAGCACACCTCGACTACCTCAACCGGCATCGCGCTGCCTGATCGGTTTCGCTGCACGCTTCAATTCGGCCATCGCTTTCTCTAAACAGGTCACGAAAAGCCGGATATCAGGCATGGCGTCTCGTGTGGACGTAACGGCAAACGTGATCTGCCCGTTATAACTCGGCGTTGCAATAAACAGACCCATGCCTTCGACCAATGGCGCCAGTCCGTAGGTCGCGACTTGTCGGGCACCGTTCATATACAGAGGCACCTGTGGCCCCGGCACATTGGAGATGAACAGGTTGCACATGCGCGCCGCAAGTCCCGCATTAAGCACAAGTCGGCCGGCCATGACCTGCGTAGCAGCCGGCGCGTGTTTGCTGAGATCCGTCATCAGACGAGCGGACACGCCGGCTTTAGTCTGCTTGCTTCGCTGCGTCGCGCGATGTATGTAACGCAAGCGCTCAATCGGATCCTCCACGTCGGTGAAAATGGGTGTGGTCATCGACGTAAGGTTATTGCCCGGACGGTCGCTGTCCACGGCGCCTGTCGGGCGCGCGTTAATCGGTACCCACGCGACCAGAGAGTCGTCGGGTAACTCGTCGTGCCGCGTAAGATACTGACGCAATCCGCCGCTACAAACGGCCAGCACGACATCGTTTATCGTGCTGCCCGGCACGGCCTTACGTATGCCTTTTAGATCTTGCAGAGGAAAAGAAGTCGCGTCGAACATTTTGTGCGGAGACGCCGGGCAATTGAAACGAGTTTCTGGCACACGGTACTTTTCTTCGCCTTTCGATCTCAAGGCACCCTGCGCCAATTTGTACAGACCTGGTGCGGCGCGCATGACGCCGTCAATCATGCCTATTGGTGAACGAATTGTATGCCAGGTTGCACGGACGGCCATATCCAGCAGGCTCGGTTGCGGGTTGCGATTGAGCTTCGCGTTATTGAGCGGCACCGCAGGTGTACCTTTGTTATCGATGTCAGCCATTGCATTGGCAAAACCGATAATCGACGAACCATCGACGGCGGCATGATGAATCTTGGTCGCAAGCGCGTAGCTGCCTTTCGGCAACCAGCCGACATTGTCCAGGCCTTCGACGACGTACATTTCCCACAGGGGTCTGTTCATGTCCAGCGGGCGCGAGTGATAGCGTGCCATATGGATACAGAACTGACGCCAGTCTCCCGGCTCCGGCAAACGGCCGTGCTTAACGTGATACTCGAGGTCGAATTTCTCGTCATCAACCCAGTAGGGAAAGTCGAGTTCGAGTGGCACACGGACAAGCCGGCGCCGAAACAGCGGGCTCATGTGAATGCGGCCTTCGACGTGCGCCAATATTTCCTTGAAACGCACGGCTTTGCCGCCGGGGACTGTCGTCGGATCAAGAATCACGATCGACGTCACGTGCGTCAGGCTGTCGTCCGACTCCATGTAGAGGAACTGAGCGTCCTGCGGACTTAGTTGTTGCATTTGCAGCTACTCCGAACTCAGCGCGGAATCGTTGGTGGGCGAAACCCGCTGCGTTTTTCGCTTCGCTCGCGGTTTCGACTTGGCGGCCGGTCTCTTCTTTGTTATTTCGACGACTTTTGGAGCCTCGTCCTGGTCCAGCGCCTGAAGATACATGTTCCTTACCTCGGTAACGTGGTCTTCGATCTTACTGAGTGACCAGTTGCTGGTATCAACCGGTGGCAAGACCTCGATCTCGACAGTTCCCGGGTGATAGAGGATATCGCCCTTGGGCTGCACATCGCCTGAGTTATGAATCACAATCGGTACGATGGGCACGCCAGCCTGCATCGCCAGGTGGAACGCACCTTTCTTGAACCGTGCAAGCTTGGGCGTGATCGCACGGGTGCCTTCGGGCGACAGGCAAACGGACTTGCCCTCGACACGCATCGCGTCGACAAGCGGCGTCATCGCCTCAATTGCGTTCGCCGTGTTCCTGCGATCGATCAGTACAACACCCGCCGCTTCCATGATGCGTCCGACGATCGGCATGTCCCGAATTTCGCGCTTACCAACACCGGTGATGTCGCGACGTAACAAGCGGGCCACAATGACGAGATCGACGTTGCTCTGGTGATTGAATATGAACACGGCGGGTCGATGTGACCACAGGTGATGTTCGCCTTTGATTTTCAGATGCAGTCCGATTAGTGCGCTCGCCGTGTCCGCAAAAAGCGACACGGAGAAATTCAGCGCTTCGCGTCTGGAGCCCGTCAGTGCCCATATCGGCAAACCGGCGATGAACGATCCGACCAGACTTACCGGCATCATCAGTGAACGAATCCAGTCTGAAATATGCGTTTCACCGCGGCTGCCAAACTTGCGCACGGGCCAGCCACGCCGTTCGGCGATCGCAAGCAGCTTATTGTTTGGATTCAGGGGCCTTGGATTACCGACACGCTCAAGCAGCTGAATATCATCGTCACTGTCAGAATAAAAAAAACTCTGCCCAAGATCGACCCCGAACTGATCAACGAGTGACTCGGCGGCCGTAACCTTGCCCGGGCCGAAACACGTTGGTCGCACAACGGCGCCAGTGAACATCCCTTTCTCGACCTGGAGTCGCGTGCAGAGTACGTGCTCAATATCGAGGTCACGCGCGGCCGGCTCAACCTGGTATGGCGTCGCCGACGAAATGATCGCGACCGTGTGGCCTTTGCGAATATGCGCATGCACCAACGCTCGCGATTCCGGATAGATTGAGCGCGCGATATGCGATTCGAACAACTCCTGACCGAAGGCCGCATAGCTGTCTTCGCGAATGCCGCGCAAGAACTGTGTCGTTGCGAGCATCATGGCCGAGAAACCCATATTGCCCATGCCAAAACTGGCCATCGCCCCGAATAGCTCGACAAGTTCGCGCGGCGACAAGTGGCCACGCCTGATCTGTTCCTCAATGAATGCGAATGCGGAGTAACCGGATATTACGGTCCCGTCGAAGTCGAAGAATGCGCCGATCTGCGGCCCATCGGGCAGCTCCAGGATCTCGGCAACGACGTCTTGATGCGGCAACATGTGATTCCCTCTGTTATGCGGTGATGATACCTCCGTTTGGCCAAAAAATGCTGGCGCCAGTCAGGCCCGCAAGCACTCCAAAAGGACGGATTCTCTCACTCGCCGCTCTCGAGCATCGCAAACAAGGCACGCTCGATCCGGGCACGAAGTTCTTCTTGCGATGCAACCGCCGCCTCCAGGCCCGCCTCACTGTCCCCTGCGGCCGCATGCCCATCACCCAGCAATCGCGGGTCGAGGTGCGCCAGTGCGGCCGATGCTGCTACCTCTGCCTCCGCTACGGCTGTGCCGAGGATCGTCGCTCCAGCGGCGCCGCCTGCTGCGTAAATACCTGGACGGCTCGTTGCGCAGGAGTTATCGGAGTCCGGCCTGGAGACGTAGCCATTATCGGCGAGCTCGCAACCGATCACCTGCGCGAGCCCGTCGAGCCCCGATGCCGGACTGACAATCGAATTCAATACCACCAGGTCGTATTGCTCCTCCGGTATCCGGCTACTGGAAAAGTCCGCATAGGTCACCGTGATCTTGTTGTCTGCCCTGGCTTCGACTTTCTGCAGCAATCCGTAGTTAACCGTCAGGCCCTCGGGAAATCCCTGTAGCAAACTGCCTTGTTCGCCGTTGCCGGGCTGATTCGTCACCAGCAGCGCAATCTTGGTGACATCCTGCGCGATCAGCCGACCAATCTGGCTGGCCACAATGTGTACCGCAAACGGCGTCAGTTCATCGAGTATGAAAAGGATGCTATTCGCATATTCTTCGTCGGAAGGCCTGGCGGCGAAACCGCCGGTCGGCCCGGGCGCCGTGAGCAGCCGTTCCATTTCCGCTGTCGTCACAACATCGGGGTATTCACCATAGCCGCGATGGCTGGCGCCGCTGTCGGTCGCAGTTTCAAACCCTGCTGCAAGAACAACTGCGCCGACCTTTCGTTGGTGCAGGCGCTCCAGCGGCACGTCAAAATGAATGGCATCGTCGTCACACACCTCGGTACATCGATTGCACGGCAAATAGTTGGGGGGCGTATTGAGACAGGCATCAATATCGATGACGAACTCCGGCGGCATCGTC
The DNA here is from genome assembly GCA_029862045.1 of Gammaproteobacteria bacterium. GTDB lineage: Bacteria > Pseudomonadota > Gammaproteobacteria > Steroidobacterales > Woeseiaceae > UBA1847. The sequence goes on along the minus strand of JAOTYE010000015.1, from coordinate 48,459 downwards.
TCCGGGAACGGCGCGTAGATTGCCTTGCGATAACTCAGGCCAGCGTCGTGTTCGTTGGAGCGCACGACGGGACACACGGGGCGGCAGTGATTGCAGAGCGTACAGTCCTCGGTGACGAATCGAGCACGCTCGCGTATGGAGATATCGAAATTGCCTGGTCCGCCCTGGATCTCTTCTAAATTGGCCAACGTGAAAATCTCGATGTTGCTCATTTTGGCCAAGGCGTCGAGTTTCGGTATCGGGACGCCGTCAATGCTGTCGCCGACCGAGGATTTTTGCGTCATCGCCGCGGCCAGCCTGCCGCCCACGATGGCGTCATGCTCGACGACGATGGCACGCACTCCCGCCTCGGCACATGCAATTGCCGCTGTAAGGCCTGCAACGCCGCCACCGACGATAAGGATAGAGTCAGTCATTGCCGGCCTCGACGGCCAGCGTGAAACCGGCATTGAGCGCCTGCATGTCGAGGTCCAGATGGCGTGCGTTGACTGTCGCGCGAATGGCTTCCTCCATCGCATGCAAGCTGACCGCGTTGGTGGCGCCGATCAGATATCCGAGCACGACGATATTAGCGGCTAATTTATTGCCAAGCTCCTCTGCGATCTTTACGGCAGGGAGCCTGACCACGTCGGCATCGTCTGTGCGCGCGTTGACGAGATCGTTTTCGACGATCAACAGCCCACCCGGCGCAAGCTCTTGCCCAAACTTCTCGTATGCCTCCTGAAACAGAACGGCCACAACATGCGGGCGTGTAACAAACGGATAGGCGATCGGGTTATCGCTGATAATGATGTCCGCCCGGGATGCGCCACCACGCGCTTCCGGGCCATAGGTCTGCGTGAATACGGCTTCCTTATCGTCGTACAGCGCGGCCGCATTACCCAACAGGGTGCCAGCCAGCGCGATACCCTGTCCACCCACGCCGCCCAGGCGAATTTCGATACTGTCATTCATCGCTTTAGGCATCGCTGTTGATCATGCATGAAAAGCCGAGCGTTCAATATCGACGAAATTGCCCACCGTGATCGGCTGCTCGTGATCGACGATATCGATATCCAGCTCTTCGAGATTCTGGGCGCCGTTCTCGATGTGACAGCGCTCGCGGTACATTTCGACCTCATCGAGTCCCTCGCCCAGTTTATTGCGCCGCCCGAAGCTGGTGGGACACGGCGAGAGGACTTCCGTGAAACAGAACCCATCCTTGTCCATCGACCGCAATACCGCATCCGTGAACTGGCGGACATGCAGGATCGTCCAGCGCGCAACTAACGAGGCTCCGCAGGCTTTCGCCAGATACGGCAGGTTGAACGGATGCTCGATACTTCCTTGCGGTGCAGTTGTTCCCTTCGCACCGATCGGCGTGGTGGGTCCCACTTGTCCGCCGGTCATACCGTAGTTGAAATTGTTGATGCAGATGACATTCAGATTGACGTTGCGCCGCGCGGCGTGAATGAAATGATTGCCGCCTATCGCCATGAGGTCGCCATCGCCACTGATAACCGTGACTTTCAATTCGGGATTGTGGACCGCGATGCCCAGTGCGAAGGGTAGCGCGCGACCGTGCGTCGAGTGATACGAGTCGACATTGACATAGCCGGCCGCCCGCCCGCTGCAGCCAATGCCGGACACGCAAACATGCCGGTCCGGATCGACGCCGGATTCACTGACCGCACGCACGTAGCCGTGAATTACCGTGCCGATGCCACATCCGCCGCACAGGATATGAGGTAGACGGTCGGCGCGCATCAGGTGATCGAACGGATGTACGACGGCGAAATCGTCTTGTTGGGGTGTGCTCATGACCTGATTATCTCCAGTATCGCGTTGGGAGTAGGCATCGCGCCACCGGCGTGATTCAGACCTATTGTTGGCAGCTGCGTCAGGCGTTCGACTTCGCGCCGCAGCTGGCCGAGGTTGATCTCCGGGACGATGAATCTCTTTATTTTGCCGATCTCCAGGAGTCGCCGCACGCGTTCTTCGGGAAACGGCCAGATCGTTTTTGGCCGCAGCAAACCGCAGCGTAAACCCTCGGCCCGTGCCTGATCGACAGCCGCGCTGGCCGACCGCGCCGTACAGCCGTATGCAATGACGACGCATTCCGCATCGTCGACATGCTGTTCGTCGAAATCCACGATATCCAGTGCGTTGAGACGGACCTTGTCCACGAGCCTGTTTACCAGCTTGTCGTGTGTTTCCGGCGTCAGTTCAGGATAACCGCGTTCGTCGTGCGTGAGTCCGGTCATATGGACCTTGTAGCCCTCACCCGCGTGTGCGATCGGCGGTACCAGGTCTTCATCTGGCGCGTAAGACAGGAAGATCCCCTCTTCGGGTTTCGTCCGCGGTCGTTTGCGCGGCACATGGGGAATCTCGTTCGCCGCGGGGATTTCCACTCGCTCGGCCATATGTCCGACGACCTCATCCATCAGGATAAAGACCGGGATCCTGTAGCGGTCAGCCGTATTGAAAGCATCTATTGTCTGGTCGAAACATTCCTGCGGTGACGAAGGGCAGTAGGCGACGATGCCGTAGTCGCCGTGCGAGCCCCAGCGAGCCTGCAGGATATCGGACTGCCCCACCATGGTTGGCAAGCCCGTGGACGGGGACGCGCGCTGTACGTTGACGATCACACACGGGATTTCCATCATCGCTGCCAGACCGATGTTCTCCATCATCAGGCTGAAGCCAGGACCGGAGGTCGCCGTGAAGCTTCGCGCGCCCGCGGCAGAAGCACCGATAATGGCGGCGATGCTGCCCAACTCGTCTTCCATCTGCACAAATCGGCCGCCAACCGCCGGTAGCCTGCTCGCGAGGTGTTCCGCGACTTCCGTCGATGGCGTAATGGGGTAGCCGGCGAAGAAATCGAGGCCGGCAGCCAGGGCACCTTCGGCGCAGGCATGATCGCCCAACATGAATCGCCTGCCCGTTAAAACACGTTGCGCCGCCTCTGGTGCGACTGTCTTTGCTGCTGTTTCCGGCGGCATCGCCTAGCTCCCCTGTGCTTCGTCGCTGGCGTCGGTGGTATGAATGGCCAGTTCGGGACAGATCAGATCGCAGAACTTGCACAGCACACACGCCTCGGCCTTGCCCTCTGCGATCATTGGATAGTGATAACCCTTCGCATTGGTCTCCTCGGTGTAAACCAGCACGTCTTCCGGGCAATAGACGATGCAGTAGCTGCATTCCTTGCAGCGCTCGGCGACGATATGCACCTCACCCCGAGGCACATCGGCCTGGGCAAGGTCCATCGGTTTTCGCGCGACGCTATCGGCCGAATTCATTGCCTCAACTCCTGAACTGCGGGGCCCCAGCGACATGCAGAGACGCAAGGGGCCTACTTGCGGTCATCGTATACCATTCATCGCCGCCTGCCGGGATCGCGGAATGTGCGTACGTGTGGTGATTGCCACGACCGCATTCCACGATTAAGGTTGCGTGATGGACCAAAAAACGCAAGTCGGCGCCCATATTGCAGGACACCGCAAGAAATTGCGTGACGTGCTAGCGAAAATAACGATTTACTACGCTGGCCTCGCGGCATTGCTCGTCCTCACGGTTGCGGTATTTCCGGGCTTTGTCGACGAACTCCCCCTGGGCGGCGTCGGCGATATCGCCTATTACGGCAGTTCCAGCGCGCTCGACCTCGAAGAAGCTTTCCTGAGCGCCGATGACGAGGAACTCGAAGACATAGTGACCGAAACCCAGCGGGCACAACTGGCCCGTCCACCTGCCTGGCTGCGCGGAGCACTGGCGCTATTCTACGCGATGCTATCAACATTGGTTTTAATGCTGCCGGTTTCCTGGGTCTACAAAGCCATTCACGCCGACAGTGTCTACGATCACTCGATCGACACGACGGCACTGGTATTGCCGGCCGTGGTGGCTGGCATCGTCACTGTCGTGCAACACAGTCTGGCCCTGGCGTTTAGCCTTGCCGGGATTGTGGCTGGCGTTCGTTTTCGCAGGGCACTCAGCGATACCTTCGACACCCTGTTCATTCTCGCATCGATAGGCGTCGGCATCGCTGCCGGCATCAAGTCGATCGAGATTGCGGTTGTACTGACGGTGTTTTTCAACTACGCGGCGGTGCTGGTCTGCGCATTTGGCGATGGTCTGGAGTCGCAATATCTCGTACGACGAAAAATCCTCCGCAGAGGCGAAAAAGCTGCCAAAGCGCTCGAGCAGCAGGCGAAGTCCGATCCGATCGATCCTAGGTCGGGTCTGTAGACGACTCGAGCATCTGCTCCATCAGGCCCCTGCCCCTGCAACGACCAACGATTTCACGCTGTATGCGTTTCGGGCTGTCCAGGATGTCGAAGAAGTCTTTAATGTAGTCCACTGACTTCGATTTGTTCCTGGCATCGAGCTCTGCTGAGTTTTCGTACAACGCGAGAATTTCATCCCGTTTCGACTGCACATGCGCTATCGCCTCAGCCAGAATCTCGTCCGGCTGACAAAGCCCGTTAAAGTAGCGCTGCCGCACATCGTTAATCGGCAGCTGGCTGGGCGGCGCCGCGTAACCAGTGTTTACCATCCCGGACATGTCGAAATCGAAAGGGACTGGAACACGCGCGCTGTCGACATCCTCCGTCCCCAGAACCAGAACGTTGTGGCAGCAATCCTGGTCGCGTGACCCTTTTATTACCGAGAAATCGTTATTGGCGATCAACAGCTGGAACAGCTGCACCAACGCGGTCTGTGGATGATCCAGGCGAGCGTACTTGAGGGACGGCAGGTGCAGCCTGTCCAATCTCAGCCGTTTTGCCACATCGGCATCAGCCTCGATGACAAATACGAGATCTGTCCAGGACTCCAACTTCTCGTCGCTATCAACATAACTGAGTCGCACCAACCTTGTCTTAAAACTGTGATCAGTGATGATTTCGAACGTTCGATACGCCAGGTATTCGAGGATGACATATTGCTGATATCTTCCGCTGTCCTTGCACGGAGCGACTACTTTTAACTTGTTCTGGCCTGCAAAAAGAGTTCCTTTGACCTGGGACTTCTTGAAATTCAGTTGCAGCGGCGGCAATTCGCAGTACTCGCGACGAAAGTGCCCGCGCGTACGTATGGACACCTCCAGTCTCTTTGTCTGGCCGTCGTTGTCGATATAAGTCCACTGACCCGGATGGTAGAGGCGTACATCCTGATGCCGCTGCCCGTATGTCTGCGTGATCGGCGCTGTCAGGACGGCTTTCAAGGGCGCATCGTTCTGAAACAGCCGCTGCTCTTTGGCAGCGCTCGTGCCGCCAGCCAGCGTAAGCGCCAGCAATGCTACGCAGGAAAAGATGTGGTTCATAGTCAGGGGCTGCTCATTTAAGACCGTGTATCTTCACTTTTACGTACCACGGCCCGATTTGTTATACGAACTTACCGAGAGCGCCGTACTGATCAACGAAATTTGAGTAGCAGCGCGAATAGCAGTGCGACGACGGCCATACACATCACGATCACAGCGCCCGCTGGCAGATCGGCACGTAACGTCAGAATCAGGCCGAGCATACAGCCGGCGATACCAACGGCGTAACCGCTCGCAATCCTGACTCCCCGCCGCTCTATTCGCCGTGTTGCGAGTGCCGGGATGATAAGGCATGCGAATACCATGTAGATGCCGACAAGTTGTACCGATACCGTTACGGCAAACGCGAAAATGGCGTAAAACCCAAAATGCTGCAGTCGGTCACGTATCCGGTACCAGGCCATCAAGACCAATGCACAAACGACTGCGGCAGGAAGCAGCTGCTCGTAGTTCACCCACAAGATTTGTCCGACCAGCAACTCTTTAAGATGTTCGCCGCCATGCGGATTGCCGGCCAGCAGCAAAATTCCGACCGTAGCTGCGAGCACGAAGGCCACACCGATCAGGGCTTCCTGAATCTCGGGATAGCGCTTGTCGGTCAAATGCAAAATGAAAGCCGCCAGCATTGCGGCTGTCACGGCCGCAAATTGCACCATCCACCCTTCTGCCTCCCATCCCATTGTATCGGCGGCAATGACGCCGAGTCCGGCGACTTGTGCAATAGCCAAATCGATGAAGATAATGCCGCGGCGCAGCACTTCTGTGCCCAGTGGCACGTGCGTACTCAGCACCAGCAGACAGGCGAAGAACGCAGGAACGATGATGTTGATTTCCGAGGCGGTCACTGAGCCAGCTCCCGCAGAATGGCAATTGATTCTTCGAACAAAGCAAACAGATCGCTGACATTGTCTGCACCACCGATGGTATACGGCAACTTGACTTCCGGAATTTTAAGTTGTGTCGATAACCACTTCGACGGTCTTTCGTTTGCATACGGTGTTCGAATGACAGCCGCTGGCGGATTCGACGAAAGCTGCTCGAGCAATGTGGCAAGTTGCGCCCCACTCGCGGGTATGCCCGGTTTCGGTTCGAGTGTCGCGACGATATTCAGATCAAGCCACGCCGCGAAATAGCTGAAGCTGCGATGATTCGACGCCAGGCGGATGCCGGCAAGATCCGCCGAGTTTTGCTCCCAGACGTCAATTGATTCATTCCAACGACTTTGAAAATCGGCGAGCCGCGAATCATAGTACGCAGCGTTCGCGGGATCTATTTCGCGAAGCCGGTCGCCGAGAGCAATACCAATACGGCGGATATTTCTCGGGTCAAGATGTACGTGTGGATTGCCCTGCGGATGAATATCGCCTTGCGATCGATCGATGATCTTTGGCACTTCGAGCTTACGCACATAGTCCGCCGCCATGAAGTGGCCCGGATTACCAGCCTGAATGCTTGAGTTGCCGGCACGTCGCAGCAGTAGCGGCAGCCAGCCTATTTCCAGATCCGCACCAGTGCAAATCACCATATTTGCGCGGCGAATCGCAGCGATCAGGCTTGGTTTCGCCTGCAGGCGATGTGGGTCCTGAAACGCCGTTGTTGCAACAGTGACATTCGCTTTGTCGCCTGCCAGTTCCGTCGCCAGCGAACCCCACTCAGGCTCACAGGCAAAGATGTCGATTGCGCTGGCCGATACCGGCGTAACAATCAACAAGATTAGCGTTGCTACCGATTTCATGCGGAATCCTCTAGAAAGCGTGGGCACCGTGGGCACCGAGACTCATGATGTACTGCAACAACCACTGCTGACCGGTATCGGCAAGCACCTGGTCATTCGTGTATTGCAGACGCAATCGGCTGAACTCGCTCGGCGACCAGTCAAGCATCAGGCTGTCGCGGCTCGAACTGCGCCCAGGGTCCTCCAGTTGTGTGCCGACGAGTAACGGTCCGTTATCCGCATCGACAACATCGTGCCGCAATCCGAGCCGCCACCGGGGCGTAAATTGCCATACCCCCTGCAAATACCAACCCGTCTGATCACCGTCGTACACCAAACCGTCAAAAACACCGGATTCCGAGCGGCTGAAGTACTCGCCTTGCAGCTTGAGATTTCGTTGCACTGAATTCCCATGCGGCGCCCACTTCCAGACAAAGTCGGCTACCGCCAGCTCACTATCGCCGCTAAACGTCGCGGTATCGCCGCGCTCAAGCGCATCGGCACTCAGCCACGAGATACCGAGTTGCCAACTGTGGCTCACGCCGACGTCACCACCGAGTTTGGCGAATAACGTATATGCTCCGGGCGAGGAATCAGCTTCACCGGCGGCCGGAAAGCCGCTGCCCCAGTTCAGCTCGGCACCTAACTCGAACAAGAGTGGAGTTGGTGCGATCCAGCGGGCTTGCAGTCCATCGACAACGTATTGACCGCCGAAAAACGCCTGATACGGTAGCGGTCGATCAGCGAAATCGTCCGTGTGCCGATGAAAGCCGTTGATGTAGCCTGTCGCCGAGAACAAGCGGCCGCCGGTCACGGTAATTCCCGCGGGTAGTCCGGCGGTTTGCAGCCAGGCCTCCTCCAGCTCGACTTCAACCTCACCCTCTTCGTCAGCAATTGCGAACGTCAGGTTGCCGAAAAACCTGTCATCAACGTTCGCCTTTAGATTGATTTCGGCCTCGCCGAGCGCGAAACCGGATTCGCCTGTACCGATTTCTCCAGCCGGCTGGAATCCCGGAATTTCCTCCCACGCCTCGTCGACGCTCCCATAACGACCGGAGAGCACCGCGCCAAGCGCTGGATTAAATGTGTTCGCCGCGGAAGTACTAGACGACTGGTCAATCGCGGTCTGCTCGGCAATCTCGAATGCTTCGCTTGCGTCGCGTTTTGCGCCGCTCGCCAGTTGCTCAGCACTGGCGAGCCTGGTTTCCAGATCGCTTATCCGATCTTCATAATCGCGCCGCGTCTCCATCAGCAGAGCCCGAAGCTCTGCGACTTCAACTGCGAGATTTTCTGCGTATGCAACTGGCGCGTAGGCGCCAACGATGAATAGTAAGGCGATTACGGACTTGAATTTCATTGTCATTTACTCTGTTCTGCTGCCGGCAAGTGAAGTTCTCTCCAGCTGCCGTCGTGCGACGAGGACCACCTAGCCCGCGCCAGTGATGCAATCCGTTGCTTGGTCGTTCAGAAAAACGTCAGAGTGACTGCGGGGGACCGCGTTGTCGAACTGTCAGCGCGCAATTTGAATTGCCTGGCATATACGGGCCAACGTCGTGACCAGAGATAAATCGTTTGATGTCCTGCACGACACCGGTGTCAATGCAGCCAGCAGCAATTTGACTGGCCGTTGCGCAAGATGCACAAGTCGTATCTTGCGCTATGCCCAATTCGTGCTCGTAAGAATGCGCGATCGCACCGGTCTGCGCCGTGATCAGCAAGAAGATCAGCGCTGCATTGGCGAACGGCCACGCATTTCCGAAAAGCCTGCGCATGCGTGAAACTATATCCCGAAGAACCTCAAAACCAAAGTATCGGACCTCGAAGCCGCCCTTTGGTGTCGCGTATCTCGGGGTTATTGCGCCAGCTCCGCGGCGGCCACAGCGAGATCCTGCTCCGTGTCAACGCCTGCCCCGGGCCGATTCGATGGCACGGCCACTCGAATCGTCATGCCGAGCGACAGCGCGCGCAATTGCTCAAGTTGTTCGCATACTTCGAGTCGCGACGGCTCCGCGGCGACGAGTCGTCGCAACACCCCGCATCGATAAGCGTAGATGCCATGATGATGCAAAGCTGCACACCGCGCCTCGGATTGTCGTTCGCTGTCTCTTGGGTAGGGAATCGCCGTACGGCTGAAATAGATTGCGTTGCTGTTATCGTCAACAATGACTTTGACAACATTCGGGTTCTCGAAATCCTGCTGTGATGCGATCGGCGATGCAAGCGTCGCGATATCCGCTGTACTGTCATCAAGCGATGCGGCGCATTGGTTTATCAGTGCCGCGGGCATCGTGGGTTCGTCACCCTGGAGATTTACGACGATTTTATCGTCACCCCAATCCAACAGATCGCAGACCTCGGCGATACGCTCGGTGCCGGATCGGTGCTGATTGCCCGTCATGCAAACGCGTGCGCCAAATCCTTCAGCAGCCTCGGCAATGCGCTCATCATCGGTGGCAATAACAACTTCACTCGCATTGCTCTCGGTGCCGCGCTCAAACACGTGCTCGAGCATGGGCTTGCCGTTGATCTCGCGCAGCGGCTTTCCCGGCAAGCGAATTGACGCATAGCGTGACGGTACGACGACGACAAAATCGCTCATTGAATTTCCAGTTCGCTACGTAAGCGTGACTCGATCTGCTCCAGCCAGGGCCCCGCCACAACAGGATCGATTTTCATTTCTACCGGCACGGTCCAGTACTTGTCCGAAGTCGTACCTTTGAGTTTGACAGCATCTTTTTCCGTCATCAGTATCTCGAAGTCGTCACCAAAACTCAGATCCCTGACGTCGAGCTTCGCATGATCGCGTAATGCATGTTCAATAACCTGAATTCCGTGCGTGCGCAGCAAATCGAAAAACCGCACTGGATTGCCGATCGCCGCAACGCCATGTACGGTGGTGCCGGCGAAGCGCGCAATCGGCCGCGTCAGCGAACCATTGAGTCGAGTGACCTCCTCGGCAATCAATTCGAATTCAATCGCATTCTGCTCAACCACCGTCAGTTCCGCGCTTTTTTCGCTCGTTCGCCCATTGATCAGCACCTGATCCACTTGACCGAGACGATCGATCGTTTCCCGCAGCGGACCGGCCGGCAGTAATAAGCGATTGCCCAGTCCACGCGACCCGTCGATCACACAGATCTCGTAGCTCCGCTCCAGCCGATAATGCTGCAGCCCGTCGTCCGCAATGATCACGTTCACGCCGTCGTCGACGAGCATTTGCGCCGCCCTGGAACGATCGGCATCAACGACAACGGGACATCCGGTTTTCTTTGCCAGCAGAACCGGCTCGTCACCAACGACGTTGGGATCGCTGGCCGAATCCACGCGCATCGACGTGGTTGACCTGCTTCCACCGTAGCCGCGACTGACGATGCCGGGCGAGAATCCCCGCTCCCGAAATTCGCGGGACAGCCAAATCGTAACCGGCGTCTTGCCGGTGCCCCCCGCCGTGATATTCCCGACCACGACGACCGGTACGGTAGCGCGATAGCGGCCGAGCAACCCGAAACGGAACATGCAGCGCCGCAACGTAATCAGAAGCCAATATAAACCGCTGAGCGGAAGTAACATCTGATAGGACGACGCCCCTTCGTACCACACGCGATGCAACCATTTGTACATTGTGCCCGCCACTACTCCTCGGTGAACTGCATATGGTAAAGAGCCGCATACTGGCCGTCCCGCGCAAGCAACTCCTGGTGAGAGCCGGCTTCAACAATACGACCACTGTCCAAAACGATAATGTGATCGGCGCGTTCGACCGTCGATAAGCGGTGTGCAATGACGAGTGTTGTTCGGTTTTTCATCAATTCGTTCAATGCCTCCTGAATACGGCGCTCGGATCGTGTATCAAGAGATGATGTCGCCTCGTCGAGAATCAATACGGGTGCGTTTTTCAGGAGCGCACGACCGATCGCAATGCGTTGCCGCTGTCCACCCGACAGCAACACGCCTCGATCGCCAACCATGGTCTCGAGGCCGTCCGGCATATCGTTCGTAAAATCGAGCACGTGCGCCGCTTCCGCAGCTTGCATCAGTTCTTCTGTTGAATGCTGTCGCAGTTCGCCGTAGGCGAGATTATTTGCGATCGTGTCATCGAACAGAATGACATCCTGACTAACGAGACTGATGTTGTCGCGCAAGCTCTTCAGCGTGTAGTCACGAATTGGTTTGCCATCAAGCAGGATCTCACCGTCGTCAACGTCGTAGAAGCGTGGCAACAAGCCGACGAGCGTCGATTTGCCGCCGCCTGACTGGCCGACAATTGCCAGTGTATGTCCGGGTTCCACAGTAACCGAAATATCTTCGAGCACCGTTTCGGTGTCATGCCCATAGGAAAAACTGACGTTACGAAACTCGACAATTCCTCTAGCGCGGCCGATCGTTTCAGTACCAGTGTCGATTTCCTCCGGTTCATCCATCACCGAGAACAGGCTGTCGGCTGCGGCAACGCCGCGTTGCAATGTCGCGTTGACGTTGGTGATGCGCCTCACCGGCTGCAGCATTAGCATCATTGCGCTGAAAAACGAGATGAACTCGCCCGGACTCAGATTGCCTGCAACCGATTCCCGACCCGCCATATAAATCACGCCGGCCATGCCCAATCCGAAAATTGATTGCGTAACGGCAACCCCCATCGAGCGCACCCGAATCAGTTTCAGGTTCTGGCCCTTGTTGCGTTCATCGACTTCATCGAGGCGATCTTTCTCGTACTCGTAGCCACCGAAAATCTTTACGACACGATTGCCTGTGACGATTTCCTCGGTAACCTGGGTGACTTCGCCAACTGAGTCCTGGATGCGGCCGCTGTAGCGACGAAACGCGATACCCATAACACGTACGAGCAACGCGATGATGGGGATCAGAATGGCGACAAACTGTGTCAGTTTCGGACTCTGTAACAGCATGACGGAAAATGCGGCGATGACGGTCAGGACGTCGCGTACGGCAATTGTGACAACGTTGGTCACAGATTCGGCGACCATTTCGACGTTATAGGTCAGGCGCGACAATAGTGGTCCGGTGCTGTGCGATTCGAAGAAGCGGGCGGGCAGCGTGAGGAATTTGCGAAATACGTCGCGACGCAACGAGCTGATTACATTGCGGCCGATCCAGCCCAGTGACAGCTCTGTGGCGAACCCCGAAACGCCGCGTGCAACAAAAATCGCGATAAATGCGATCGGCATCCAGCGTACGGTTTCGAGATTCTGCGCGACGAGTGCTTCGTCCATCAACGGCTCGAGCAGATACACCAGACTCGCCTCGATGAGCGCCGTCGACGCCATTCCAACCACCGCGACCACTGCGACCAGCTTGTAAGGCACGACATAGCGCCACAGTCGTCGATAGATGATGCGGGCTCTGGGATCGATTCGATTAGTCACGGTATTGCACGACCTCAGCCGATCCTACTCGGACGCCGGATCGTTGACCGTCGCAATGCTGATCTTCTTGAATCCGAGCCGACCGGCCACATCCATGGCTGTTACAACGTCCTGGTGTTTGGCGTTAGCGTCTGCACTTATCGTCAGCGGCAGCGTATTGTTGCCGCCCGAAATCTTTTGCAGGGCGTTACGTATCGTCTCCACGCGGCTATTGATGAGTTCGCGACCATTGACAAGGAAGGTGCCCGTCTCGGTGATCATGATGTCGATCTGCTGCGGCACTTCCTCGACGATCGCTGCACTATCGGCCTGCGGCAAGCTGATAGAGATCTGCGATTGCTTGACGAAGCTCGTCGACACCATAAAAAATATCAGCAACAACAACACGACATCGATCAGCGACGTCAGATTAACCTCAGGCTGAGTCCTGGGCCGCAGGCTGAGTCTCATCCGTTACCCTTTTCCTGACGCCGGTGCAGTGCCTCGACGAGCTTGATCGCTTCCTTTTCCATATCGACGACCAGTGTATCGACTCGATTGCGGTAATACCGAAAACCGATCAAAGCAGGAATAGCGACGGTAAGGCCGGCCGCCGTCGTTATCAGCGCTTCTGCGATGCCGCCCGCAAGCACCGTTGGATTGCCGACACCGTGTGTCGTAATCGCCGTAAAGACCTTGACCATGCCGATTACCGTGCCAAGAAGCCCCAGCAATGGTGACACCGCGGCGATGGTGCCGAGCGTTTCGAGGTAGCGCTCGAGTTCATGCACGACGTGTCGGCCCGTGTCCTCGATGCTGTCCTTCATTACCGTGCGTTCGCGATCGCGATTGATCAGCCCGGCCGCGAGGATCTGTCCGAGCGCCGACCCCTGATGCAGGCTCTGAATCTGCTTCTGATCGAGCTGGTCTTTCTTGACCCAGCCCCACACCTTGCTGGTCAGGTCTTCGGGGATGACGCGCTTTTGCCGCAGCGTCCAGAATCGCTCGAGAATGATCCCCATTGCGATGATTGCGCAGAGGATGATGGGCGCCATCAACCAGCCGCCAGATTTAACTATCTCAACCATACAACCCGACTCAGAGGAAAAATGGAATATACAGTTTATTCATGCCAGATTCGACGCTGCTGGGTCCGGTGTTGGACCAGCGACACCACTCCGCCCTCCTCGCACAGGCGCATACCGATTGCGCCCGACGTGGATGTCACAAGTACTTGCGCCCCTGCTGCGTGCCAGCGCTCAACCACATCGTCCTTGGGGAACCCCCAGCGGTTGCCGTAGCTGGCTGAGACAATCGCCACCGATGGGCGTAACGCGTGCACGAAAGGCAGACTGGATGACGTTCGGCTGCCGTGATGCGGAACGATGACCGCGTCGACGTCGCGGACGGCGCCGCTGCGAACGAGTTCATTTTCGACCGGCCGCTCGATGTCACCGGTGAGCAGTGCGCGGCGATCGCCCGTTTGAATCATGAGCACGCAGGATGCGTCGTTGCCGTCGTGCTGCACGGGCGCCGCCGGGTGGACGAAGTAAAACTCCACGCCGTCATAACGCCACCTTTCGCCTGCGAGACAACGAACTGCAGACGACACCAGGCCGGCCAAAGGCTCTCCAACGCGCATGTCGAGGACCTCGACATTGGCAACAATAGCCGCAATGCCCCCGGCGTGATCGAGATCTGCGTGCGAGACAACAAGCTTGTCAACGCGATCGATGCCGCGGTTGGCAAGGAACGGCAGGACAACAGTTGCCGCGGCACTGCCGCCGCTGCGAAATGCCGGGCCTGCGTCGTAGACCACAACATGCTTGCGGGTCGTGACAACGATTGAAAGGCCCTGACCGACATCGAGCGTGTCGATATCGGCACATCCTGCAGGGGGTCGCGGCGGCTGATACAGCACGAGCGCCACCACTGCGACGAACGCGACGGTCCGCCCTGGCCACCCCGGCGGGAAGACGACCCAGGCCAGCGGCATGACAAGGTACAACCATGCCCGGTGTGAGATTTCGGTAGTCGTGAGGCTCGCCCACGGCAGATCGGCCACCGCGACTATCAAGGATTCTATGATCTTCAAGCTGAACGCCGCGGCCAGCAATGCGCGATCACCTGCGGCCTGAAGAGCACCGTCAAGCAACAGACCTGCAAGCGTGAAAGGTACGGTAACAAAACTGAAGATCGGCACGGCGATCAGGTTTACGAGCGGTGCTGCAAAGGCAATACGACTGAATAGCAGCACGGTTAGCGGTAGCAAGCCAAGCAACAACGCCAGTTGCACGGCGCCGAGTTGCCGAATCGCAGTGAGCGGCCGCAGCATTCGGCGTCTGTCGTTTCGTCCCGGATATCGTCGCGCGAGCCAGATGAGTATAAGCACCGCGGAGAACGAGAGCTTAAAACCGGGCGTCATCGTAGCAAGGGGTGACAACAGGACGACGACCACGCAGGCCGTCGCGATAATGCTCAATGGCCGCACTTGTCGCCCGGCGAGCACAGCGGTCGCCAGCAGGGCTATCATCAGACTCGCCCTTTGCGCCGGAATCCCGAGACCCGAGAACACTTCGTAACATGCAGCGACGAAAAGAGCGGACATCGTTGCAGCTAGATGCTGGTTGCGACGCCACCGCGATAAGCCGCCGAGAATGGCTGCAAGGAAATAGCCGCCCGCCGCCGCCATTCCCACATGCAGGCCGGAGATCGCCATGAGGTGACTCGTGCCTGTGCGTGCATATCGCTGCCACTGCTGCGGTGTGACGAGGTGTCTTGCGCCGACTGATATCGCAGCAAGAACGGCGGCATGTTCAGTTTCAGGAATGAGTCGTATCACGCGGTTAACAACGTGCAGCCGCACTCTCTCCGTCATGTGCAATTCGCCTGAGCGCAATAGCTGATTACGGCGACCATCGACGACGTAGCCAATGGCGCCAATCCGTTCACGCAGTAGCCACGCCTCGTAGTCGAAACCACCCGGGTTAATGCTGCCGCGCGGTCGGCGCAGCCGCAGCTCGAATTGCCAGATGTCACCAAAGCGAACTGGCACGGGCGGCTTGTACCAGCTCACCCGTATGCGCCGCGGCAGGCGTGTATTACCGATGGTCTCGGCCACAAGACTGACATTTGTCAGGTTGGATTTCGGAAAATCGACGATCCTGACCTGCGTGACGATGCTGTCGCCAACAAATTGCGGTGCAATTCGCGAGTTAAAGATCTCGAGTGCGGCCAGCGTAAATATCGCCACGCCTGCAATGAGGAGCAACACGAGTCGGGTCTTTCCCACAACCAGAGCAACAAATAATGCAACCATTGCGGTCGCAATCAGGTCGGAATCAAAGTCAAAGCTGCTAAGCTGCAGCGCGTAAACGCCTGCCAGAAGGAACAGGCAGGCTCGAATCATCACGGTCCCTCTGTATTTAGTCCATCAACCTCTATCGAAATGGAACGAGCCAAGAATGCCAAGGCGGTTTTTTAGGAAGTTTGGGTTCAAACGCCATGAAGTGAGCCGCAAGTGGTTCATGTCACCGTTTCAACACCTGCTTCATGATCAGCGATTGTGGGGTATTCGTCGCAAAACGATTGTACCGGCGTTCTCACTGGGCCTGTTCATCGCATTCTTGCCGGTTCCGATACATTTTGTGCTCGCAGCGCTCGCCGCCCTCGCACTGCGCATCAATATACCGGTGGCTACATTGACGACATTCGTCGTGAATCCGCTGACGGTCGGCCCACTGTTTTATTCTGCGTACCGGCTTGGTGCATTTCTGCTTTCGATCGAGCCGGGACCGTTCAGTGTTGAACTTTCCATCGACTGGGTGACGACCGTATTCACATCCATTTGGCAGCCGTTACTGCTCGGCTGCTTGCTGATCGGTTCGACTGCCGCACTGATCGGCTATGTGACGCTTGATGCGTTGTGGCGATACTCGGTCCACGATTACAAGACGAAAAAGCGCAATCAGCGCTCGTAGGGCCTTAGCCGGCCATTCTCCAGCACCAGCATCCTGTCCATACGCGCCGCGATCGAATGATCGTGCGTGACGATTACCAGGCTGGTTTGTAACTCCTGATTGAGTTCGAGCATCAAGTTCAGCACATGTTCGCCGTTGCCGGCGTCGAGGTTGCCGGTCGGTTCGTCGGCCAGCACGAGTTGCGGGCGAGTGATCAGCGCGCGAGCAACGGCGGCCCGTTGTCTTTCGCCGCCTGAGAGCTCCCCCGGCTTATGAGTAAGCCGTTCGCCAAGTCCCACACGTGCCAGCAGGTCCCTCGCTTTGTCGAGCGCTGCCGGTTTCGATTCGCGCCGAATCAGCAACGGCATTGCGACGTTTTCTTCGGCGCTGAATTCGGGCAACAGGTGGTGAAACTGATAGACGAATCCGATGTAACGATTACGCAGCTCACCTTTCGATAATTCGTTGCTGCCGTGCATCGCCCGGCCATCGACGAACACCTCGCCTTCGTCCGGATCATCCAGACCACCCATGATCTGCAGGAGTGTCGTTTTACCGGATCCCGATACGCCGATAATGGCAACGCGTTCTGCCGCACGCACTTCGAGGTCGACACCACTCAATACTTCGAGTACCGAGTCGCCCTCGCTGAATCGGCGCACTACCCCGCGACATTGCAAGACCATGCGTTCCTGATCAGTCATATCGCAATGCCTCTGCAGGTGCTGTTCGTGCGGCAACCCAAGCCGGGTAAACAGTGGATACCAAACTCAGTACCAACGCGATCGATGCAATCACCGCCACGTCCGCCACACGAAGTTCGGCCGGAAGATCACTGATGAAATACACATCGGCCGCAAGAAACTTGATGCCGAACGCGGCTTCGAGGCTCACCACAATCGTCTCCAGGTTCAAGGCGAGCAGAATACCAAACACAATACCGGCAACGGTACCGACGATGCCAATCACGCTACCCTGCGTAACAAAAATCTTAAGGATGCTGGCTGGACGCGCACCGATAGTTCTCAGTATCGCGATGTCCGCCTGTTTGTCCTTGACCACCATGACAAGCGTCGACACGATGTTAAACGCCGCAACCGCGATAACGAGTAACAGGATGACAAACAGAATCGACTTGGTTATCTGAATCGAGCGGAAGAAATTGACATGGCGCCGCGTCCAATCGCTTACAAGCACGACTTCGCCGTGCTCGAGTGCAACCTCGCGAACGATTGCAGATGCTTCGAAGATTTCTGTAACGGCAAGACGGACGCCGGTCACAGCATCTTTCTTACGGTACAGTTTTTGTGCATCTGCAAGATTAATGAACCCCAGCCGGCGATCGAATTCGTACATACCAACACGGTACAAGCCACTGACGGTAAAGCGCTTGGTACGTGGCACAACCCCAGCGGGTGTCACGATTCCTTCTGCAAGCGTCACGGTTACTTTGTCGCCGATACCAACCTGGAGTGCATCGGCAAGCTCAACACCCAGAACGACGTTAAACGCGCCCGCCCGCAAACTGCCAAGTTCGCCTTGCAGCATCGTACTACCGACGCCCGAGACCGCGTCTTCGGCGGCCGGATCGATACCGCGAAGCCCGGCGCCACTCAATTGCTCACCGAACACGAGCAATGCCTGACCATCGATAAATGGCGCCGCTGCCCTGACTCGCGAGTTGTCCACGGCGACCGCCGACAGCGCTTCCCAATCGCTCATGCTGCCGTCGATGTCCTCGATACTTGCGTGCGCCGTCATGGCAAGCAGGCGATCCTGCAGCTCACGCTCGAAACCGTTCACTACCGAAAGCACGAGGATCAGGACCGAGACGGCTATCGCAATGCCGAGCATCGAAATTGCGGAAATCAGGGACACGAATCGATTGCTGCTGCGCGAGCGCACATAGCGATTGCCGATCCAGAATTCGAAATGTCGACTCATTTGTCTACTCGTAGCGCAATGCAACGGCTGGCTTGACCAGCGCAGCTCTTCGAGCCGGATAGAGCGTCGCCAGTGACGTCAGCACAAACGCCGAGATCGCGATCGTAACGACGTCTGCTGTTTCGAGTTCGGAGGGAATCCGGGTCACGTAGTAAACGTCGCCCGGCATGATCTGAAAGCCGAGCATTTGCTCGAGAACCGGAACGATAACCGGCACATTGATCGCAACAACGACGCCGAGAAGAACACCGATAAAAACTCCGGCCCAGCCGATTACCGCACCTTGCACGAAAAAGACACGCACCACGCCGCCTGATTTCATGCCCAGCGTGCGAAGCACCGCTATGTCATTGGTCTTGTCTGTCACGACCATGACCAGGCTGGCAACGATATTGAATGCCGCGACGCCAATAATCAGCGATAGAATTAGCGACATCATCATTTTCTCGAGCCGAATCGCTCGAAAATAGCTGGCATTCTCGATAGTCCAGTCGCTCGTTATGACATCGTCGCCAAGACGATCACTCAAACGCTGCGCAATAGCCGGCGCAGCCATGACATCGTCGGCCCGAAACCTCACGGCCGTCATTTCATCCGCGATTGCCAGGACGCCGGCAGCATCTCGCGCATTGACGAGCGCAAGCAGGCCGTCATGATCCTGCAGACCCGCTTCAAACACACCACGAAGCACAAATCGTTCCAACACGGGCTGTAATGTGCCATCACCGACCGGCCGCGGAATCAGCAATACAACCCCGTCGCCGATTCGTGCGCCAAGATCGAGCGCTAACAATCGCCCCAGGATGATGCTGCGACTGTCGGCTTGCAGGACGCGGAGTTCACCCTCGATCAAATTCATCATCGATCCTGACAGGGCTTGCTCGTACTCTGGATCAACGCCGTGCACCAGCACCGCCTTGAGGTCCCGACCGGACTGAATCATTCCCTCGAGCTGAACAAACGGCGCCGCCGCCGCGATGCCGGGTTCGGCTGATACTTCACGAACGAGTTCACGCCAGTCCTCGGTAACACGATTCGGACCCGTGACATAGCCATGGGCGGACATGCTCAGCAGCCGCGCACGCAACTCACCTTCAAAGCCGTTCATGACAGACAGAATCACGATCAGCGCGGCGACACCCAACGCGATGCCGAGCAGCGAAATCAGCGTGATAAAAGACACAAATCGGGTGCGGCGCTTCGCCCGGAGGTAGCGAAGCCCGATAAACAGTTCGACGGGGTTGATCATCGCCACGCATTAAACCACATCCGATAGTTGGAGCGCCTGTCGGAACCCGCCCCGGCGGGTCATGTTCGAACACCCTGCGGCCGTGGGTGGGACGTTCGTCATCGCAAGTAAAGCGCAGCGTAGTCAACAGGCTGCTGAGATTCAGATGGCACATCAGCAAGCTATCGGACCGAGCCATGAAGATGACGAATGTCCCGGTCGCGGCCTTTTTGATCTGGTCGCCCGCTGGGGCGGGCTCCAACAGGTGAATTCGTCCAAAATCGTGACGTGATTCACAGATTTCGGAGAAGTCTAAAATCCTTTGATATCAATTGTTTTTTGGCATGACTTAGAGTGATATAGTCGCAAACAATTGAAGGAGAAGCTGCGATGGCCAAGCTGCGAATATTGACTGTTTTCGCCCTGTTTTTCGGTGCTTTCGGCATCAGTACTGCCGAAACGCTGGATATGGAAGGTATGGCACCGGAATCCAACTCGGGCCGCCCGACTCGCGGTATGACCGCGGCGAGTGTCGAGTCGAAGTTCGGCGCTCCCCAATCGAAAGACGCGGCTGTTGGCGACCCACCTATCTCGCGATGGGAATACACGAATTTCGTCGTCTTCTTCGAGTATGACCGCGTCATTCACGCCGTCGTTAAGCGCAAAACAGCAAGCTAAAGAACATCTGAAGCGCCCGGGCAGGAAACTGCCCGGGCGTTTTTTATTGCGTGCGAAACCGGGACGGTTTACTTAATTGACTGCAAGCCCGATGATTTGCCCGGCAATTCAGTAAACTGTCCCCATCGTGCACGAACCTCTCCTCATTCCCGCTTCGCTGCAGCTGCCGCAGCCCGGGCACAGTTGCGGCTGGGGTCGTCTGATTGGTGCCAGCATCGCGCTGGCGGCCGCCGAACTCGCAGACAAAATCGACGTCCCTTTGCTGGTTCTCGCCGACGATCCACGGCAGGCTGATCAGCTCGAAGCCGAGATACGTTTCTTCGCGGCAGACAATATTGATGTACGGCACTTCGTCGAGTGGGAAACCCTGCCCTGGGACAGCTTCTCACCACACCAGGATATTGTTTCCGCAAGGCTGTCTGCGCTTGCAACGCTAAAGGACATGCGCTCCGGCATTGTCGTCGCCTCGGCTCCGGTGCTGCTGCAACGACTGCCTCCGGTCGACTATGTCGCAGCCGGTTCGCTGTCTTTGCGGGCCGGCCAGACGCTGCCGAGAGAGGCGTTCATCGACTCGCTGTCGGCAGCGGGCTACCTGCGCGTGCCGCAGGTCGGCGAGCACGGCGAATTCGCCGTCCGCGGTTCGCTGATTGATGTATTTCCGATGGGATCGGCGCAGCCCATTCGTATCGATTTCTTCGATGATGACATCGAAACACTGCGTTTCTTCTCGCCCGAATCTCAGCTGTCAGGGGAGATCATCGACGCCATCGATATTCTGCCGGCCCGGGAGGTACCGCTGGATGCCGATTCCATCCGGGCGTTTCGCGAGCGCTACCGCGAGCGATTCGAAGGTCAACCGGGGCGCTCACGTGTGTATCGCGATGTGTCCGACGGCATCGCACACGGCGGCATCGAGTATTACCTGCCGCTGTTCTTTACAGCAACAGCAAATCTGATCGACTACCTTCCTGAAGGCTGTGCGTTGCTCGCGCCGCACTCTCTCGAGACTTTACTGCAACTGTCATGGGCTGAGGTGGAGGAACGCTTCGAGCTCTGCCGGCTCGATCCCGAGAGACCGATCCTGTCGGCAAACGAGACTTTCAATACGCCTGAAACGATGCTGACGGAGCTGTGGGGCTTACGGCAGGTACGTTTTTCGGCACAGTCGCTTGCGGCGCATCGGGACAACCACAACCTGCCGACGCGACTGCCTCCCGCCCTGAAAATCGAGGCACGGTATGAAGATGCAGCCGGCGCACTGATGCAGTTCCTTGAGAACTTTGCAGGACGCGTGCTTTTCACCAGCGATTCAGCCGGCCGTCGCGAACAGATATACGAATTGCTCGCCGGGCGCGGCCTGGACCTGACTCGCGTTGACGATTGGGCCGCGTTTGCGAGCGGTGAATATCGTATTGGTGTCGCCATTGCACCACTCGAGAACGGCGTTCTGCTGCCCGACGCAGGCGTTGCGATTATCAGTGAGCAGCAGCTGTTCGGTGAACGCGTGCGGCACAAGAGCCGGCGCCATCGTATCGAGCGCGATCCCGAGACTATCATTCGTCAACTCAACGACCTTGAGCAAGGCTCCCCGGTCGTGCATGCCGAATACGGCGTCGGCCGCTACCTGGGTCTGACGACACTTGAGACCGGCGGCATCACGGCGGAGTTTCTTGAACTCGAGTATGCCGACGGTGACAAGCTGTACGTTCCCGTACACGCACTCGAATTGATCTCTCGCTACACCGGTGCGTCGGCCGACCACGCGCCGCTGCACCGGCTGGGCAGCGATCAGTGGGCCAAAGCACGCGGGCGCGCGATCCGCAAGATTCGCGACGTCGCCGCGGAACTGCTCGACGTTTACGCCCGCCGTGCGGCGCGCCCAGGACACAGCTTCAGCTGGCCTGAGACTGATTATCGAGCATTCGAAGATGGTTTCCCGTTCGAGGCTACGGATGACCAGGCACGGACCATAAACGAAGTTCTCGAGGACCTGTCGTCCCACAAAGCAATGGACCGCATCGTTTGTGGCGATGTCGGTTTTGGCAAGACCGAAGTCGCGTTACGCGCTTCGTTCGCCGCCGTGCATGGCGGCAAACAGGTTGCGATTCTCGTGCCAACCACATTGCTTGCGCAGCAGCACGGACAGAATTTCCGGGACCGCTTCGCGGAATGGCCGGTTCGCGTCGAGGTACTGTCGCGTTTTCAGTCACCGAAAATCATGAAGTCGATCGTCGCGGGCCTGCGGACGGGCACCGTGGATATCGTGATTGGCACGCACCGCCTGTTGCAACATACCAAAGACATCAAGGATATCGGCCTCGTTATCATCGACGAAGAACATCGCTTCGGCGTGCGACACAAAGAGGCGATCAAGTCCTTGCGCAGTGAGATCGACGTGCTGACGCTCACTGCAACGCCGATACCGCGAACATTGAACATGGCGCTCGGCGGTATACGCGACATGTCGTTGATCACGACGCCGCCCGCAGAGCGACTCGCCGTAAAGACCTTCGTCACCGAGTGGAATGACGTCCTGGTTCGCGAGGCATGCCTGCGGGAGATCAAGCGTGGCGGACAGGTGTACTTCATTCACAACCGGGTCGAGGATATCGGCAGAATCGCAGAGCGCCTGGCAGAACTCGTGCCCGAGGCCAAGATTCGTGTCGGCCATGGTCAGATGCCTGAACGTGAACTCGAGCAGGTCATGTTCGACTTCTATCACCGCCGCT
The DNA here is from genome assembly GCA_029862045.1 of Gammaproteobacteria bacterium. GTDB lineage: Bacteria > Pseudomonadota > Gammaproteobacteria > Steroidobacterales > Woeseiaceae > UBA1847. Next base: position 25,545 of record JAOTYE010000015.1, on the reverse strand, counting down.
TCAACATTCTGTTGTGCACAACGATCGTCGAAAGCGGCCTCGACGTCCCAACCGCGAACACGATCGTAATCAACCGTGCCGATCGTTTCGGGCTGGCGCAACTGCATCAGCTGCGCGGCAGGGTCGGCCGCTCTCACCACCGCGCCTACGCGTATCTCGTGGCGCCACCGAAGGCTGCGATGACCGCAGACGCCGTCAAGCGGCTCGAAGCCATCGACTCGCTGGAAGATCTCGGCTCCGGATTCACGCTTGCCACCCACGATCTCGAGATTCGCGGCGCCGGCGAACTACTCGGCGACACGCAAAGCGGACAGATCCAGGAGATCGGTTTTTCGCTCTATACCGAGTTACTCGGTCGTGCGGTTGAGTCATTACGGGCAGGACATGAACCGAACCTGGAGGGACCGCTCGATGCCGGCGTCGACATCAACCTGCACGTGCCGGCATTGCTGCCGGATGACTACGTGCCGGACGTGCATTTACGGCTGATTCTCTACAAGCGTATATCGGCGGCCGGGTCACCGGAGGATCTGCGCGAACTGCAGGTGGAGCTGATCGACCGTTTCGGCCTGTTGCCGGTCGCCGCCAGGAACCTGCTACGAATGGCCGCAATCAAGCAGACCGCAACGGCATTGGGCATCGAGAAGATCGACGCTGCGGCCGGCGGTGGCTACCTCCTGTTCGGACAACAAAGCCATATTGATCCTGTCGCGCTCGTGCAATTAGTGCAAAATGACAGCCTAATTTACAAATTACAGGGCTCGCATCGACTGCAATTTCGCCAGGACCTGAGTAATCTCGATATCCGTTTCGACACGGTCGAGAAACTACTCAATCAACTTGCGGTCAAAGAAACGACGGCGATGGCGGGATAACTGTGAGCACTGCAAAGAGTAGCGTCATGAAAAAAATTGCTACACTCCTGATCACCGCCTTGTGCTTCGCGTCAGCCGCTGCTCAGGATGAGTTTCTCGAGGAGCTGGAAGAAGTCGTACGTCAGTACACGGTCGAAATTATCATCTTCTCTTACGAGGAGAATGTCTCCGTCGGCACCGAAATCTTTCTTCCCGACGAGGCTCCGGTTGCAAAAAACTCCCTGCTCGATGAGGATGAGACAGACATAAAGCCTGACGAAGTCATGGCCAAAGAAGATACCGAATCAATCATCAGGGAACTTGAACTCGTCTTGCTCGACAAGGAAGACTTCACGCTCGACAAAGCCGCCAGGCAATTCGCGTTGCTCGATGTGTACGAAACGATCATGCACTTCGGATGGACACAGCCAACCTACCCGCAGGAACAAACGCCGCCAATCGAGCTACGCATCCTCGGCAAACCACCGGCGGGCCTTGACGGCACCTTCACATTGTATTTGAGCCGTTACTTGCACCTCGTTGTCGATCTTGCACTCGATGGGCCAGAAACCTCCGGTGGGTCAGCCGCAATCAATACGCCAATCTACAGTAGTGACCCTGCCTATGACTTCGGCGATGCACGACTGCAGAACGACGATGGCTTTGCACAGCAGTCGCAGCGAGTGCGCTTTCGCATTCAGGAAAACCGCATAGTCAAGAATGGTGAAATACGCTACTTCGACCATCCGAAGTTTGGCGTCCTGGCGAAAATCACCCGTGTCGAGGAAGAAGACGACGAGGATGCGGAGAAAGATGATATAGCGCAGCAGCTACTCAGCCGCGCGCGACAATAGGTCGTTCATGAATACTCTTGCCGGGCGTTTTTCTACTGCCGAATTCCCGACGGCAACGCGAAACGACACGGTAACGAATTTTGACGCTGTCGAGCGCGGGTGATGCAGGCCCAGTTCACGAACCGCCGCGGATATCCTCGTCGCAAACTCCCGCACACCGTCCTCATCGGACGCGTGTGACAATACGATCAGCTCGGCCCCATCCAGCCGTCCGACGACATCGCTTGCCCGCCGCAGGCAACGACGAATTGCCTGACCGACACGACGCAAACATGAATCCGATGCATGTCGGCCGAACACGTCGATGTAAGCGTCGAAATCATCGAGTGTGAAGACGACGAGCGCGAGCGTGCTTTTTTCCCTTGCTGCGACCGCCCAATCGTGTTCGAGGACTTCACGAAACGCCCTGCCATTCAGCAGACCGGTAACCGGATCGTCTCGCGACAGGTCACGAATGCGCCGCTTCGCATTGAGCAGGGCATGGTGCATATCGCTGCCGGCGACGGCACCATTACCGGCGCCTCCACGCCAGAACGCGACATAGAAGCGGGCATCGGACTCACTCGGCAGCGCCAATGGTTTCAGCGCCAGCAAAAATTCACGGCCGCCGATTTCCACGGGAAAGCTGGTCTCCTGTTGCGAGCGCACGGATTCGGAAATCTCAAGCGCAAGCTCACGTCCAACAAGTTGCTCGATGACGTCGGCAAACGGCTTCTTGCTCGTGTCCTCGCCACCAATCGCTTTGAACGCCGCGTTGCTGAGTTCGACAGGCCAGTCGGGATGATCCACACGTACAATGACGAGCGGCTCCGCCGATGACTCGATGACCTGCTCGAGGATTTTTCGATTAATGGACATCAACGCGGCCTGAAAAACTGCTTGAGCACCTGCCTGGCTTGCATTCTCGCCGTCAGGGTACTGGATTCGACGGGTTCGTGTATGGGCTTTTCACCACGCCCGGCAGCACAATTCACGAGCAGAGACAGGCAGGCATAGTTGCCGTCGAGTTCACGCATCGAGCTGCAATTGCGGCCGTTCGGTCCAGCGCGCCAGGGCGGCATTTGCCTGCTGCCACAACTCGCTCGCACGCAATGACTCTCGCAAGACATGACCCGTGCCATGGAGCCGCGCGAGCCTGACCAGTGAGAGTGGATTCGAGTAATCAGCGAGAGCCTGCACGGCCTGCTCTGCGCGACGGCGATCGTTGCAGATAAGCACCATATCGCAACCCGCGATCAGAGCCCGTCTTGCCCTTCGACGCATGGATCCGTAGGCCTTTGTCGCCTGCATGCTCAAATCATCGCAAAACACGGCACCCCCAAAACCCAGGCGCCCGCGCAGTTCGCGTTCAATCCAAAACTCAGAAAAGCCGGCAGGCATCTCGTCCATCTCCCGATACACGACGTGTGCAAGCATCACGCCCGCGATCTGCCCATTGCTGACCAACTTTTCATAGGGCCGCATGTCGTCCAGGACGTCGCCGTATTCTCTACGATCCACTGGCAACTGCAGATGCGAGTCCGCAACGACGGCGCCATGCCCCGGAAAGTGCTTGGCGACGGCCGCCATGCCCGCACTGCGTAATCCGCGCGAGAACGCCGCCGCCAATTCACCGACACTATCGGGATCTTTGTGAAATGCGCGATCGCCGATAACCTCACTGACGCCCCAGTCAAGATCCAGACATGGCGCAAAGCACAGATCAATGCCGGCAGCCCTGAGCTCGGATGCAATGAGCCAACCTGCCTGACGCGCCAGGGTCGTCGCCGCGTCGGGGTCTGTGTCGAATTCGAGGCCGAGATGACGCATCGCCGGAATCGCGCTGTACCCATCACGAAATCGCTGCACTCGACCACCCTCGTGATCCACCGCGACGAGCAACGGCGGGCTACGCAGCGCGCGTATTTCGGCAACCAGATCCGCGATCTGATCCGGCGACTCGTAGTTGCGAGTGAACAGAATGACACCGCCGACGGCCGGCTCGCGTAGCAATTCGCGGTCCGCTGGCGTCAGCGTGACCCCGTCAACATCAAGCATCACTGGTCCGAGAGACATATAATAATTCTAGATAAACTTCATAACCAATTGAAATATTGTTACTTATTGAATACCGCAATCGACTCGATATGTGCCGTATGTGGAAACATGTCAATAATACCCGCAGCCTCGCACTGGTAACCCTTTTCATTGACCAATGTGCCGGCATCGCGCGCCAGCGTTCCGGGATGGCAGGAGACGTACACAATCCGCCTCGGTCCGATGGTATCAATATGATTCACAATCTCCTGCGCCCCGCTGCGTGCCGGATCCAGCAGAACGCAATCCCAACCGTCGCGCAGCCAGCGCTCCGAGCCGTCGATGGCACTCAGGTCTGCCTGGCGAAAAGACACGTTGTCTGCGCCATTGAGCGTAGCGTTGTCGCTTGCCGCCTTGACCAGCATTGCCTCACCTTCGACACCGAGCACTGTGTCAGCACGCCGCCCGAGCGGTAGCGAGAAATTGCCGATCCCACAGTAGAGATCCAGCACGCGGTCATCGGAACCAGGATCCAACAACTCAACAGCGTGACTCACCATGCTACGGTTGATGTCGCTGTTGACCTGAACGAAACCGACCGCATCGAACGCGATGCGCACGTCGAATTCAGGCAGGTCGTAGTACAGCGAGTCCGGCGGCGATTCAGGATACAACAGCACAACAGAATCGGGGCCTCCCGGCTGCAAATAGATGCGTAGACCGTGTTCTTCCCCGAACCCCCTTAGCAACGCTTCGTCCGCTGCAGATGGCGTATCCAGGACGCGAAATACGAGCGCAATGGCGTTGTCGGCCACGGCGATTTCTATTTGCGGCAGTCGTGCTTTTATCGACAATTCGCCAATCAAATCGCTCAATGGATCGATCATGCTATCGACAGGCTCGGCCAGTATTTCGCAACGATGCATATCCGTGATGTACGGCGCGTGACGCTCGCGGAACCCGACCAGTACCCGGTCTTTCGCATAGACGTCTTTTACCCCCAATCTCGCACGGCGCCGATAATTCCAGATCGGACCGACGATCGGATCGAGCCAGCGGTCGGGCGTGACTTGCCCGATCCGCAGCAGGTTGTCCTGTAAGGTCTGCGCCTTGATCTGCCGTTGCTGTTCAGCCGAAACATGCTGTAGCGCACACCCGCCGCAGCGGCCAAATGCCTCGCAGCGCGCGTCGATTCGCTCCGGCGAGGCCTCGAGGACCTCGAGCAATTCCGCTTCATCGAAGTTGCGCCGCGATTTACGGCGCTGAAAACGGACTTCTTCGCCTTCGAGCGCCCCCGCGACAAACACTTTCTTGCCGCCTCCTGCAACGATGCCTCGACCATCGTGACTGAAGGACTCGATTCGCGCAGTTTCCGGCTCGCGGCGGCGACGTCGGGCCATCAGTGGTCCCAGGCGTCAAGAAACTCGTTGAGGTGCGGCCGATCCATCGATTGCAGGGTGCTGCGGACGAGCTCGTATTCGCGTGCGAGATCGGCCTGGTCGAGATTGCCGCGCATCAATTCGAAGCGCAGGAAGACGAGCCAGGTATTGAGAACATCGGTCTCGCAGTAGTCGCGAATCTCGCGAATACCGCCCTCCATGAACTTGCCCCACACCTGGTCGCCACGCATGCCGAGCTTGCCTGGGAATCCCAGCAGAACTGCGGCTTGATCGAGGCTCGCACTGGCGCGCGGCTGATACGCCGCAAGTACGTCCATGAGATCGGTATGCCGCGAATGAAAGCGGCTCAGGTAATTATTCCACTTGAAGTCACGGTCCGAATTACCGCTTTCCCAATAGCGTCGCGCCTGGACGCCGTGCTTGAGCGCCCGATAGTGCAATACGGGCAGATCGAAGCCACCACCGTTCCAGGAGACAAGGTCCGGCGTATAGCGGTCAATCCCGTCGAAGAAACGGCGCACCAATTCTGCTTCCGCTGCATCCTCGTCACCGAGACTCCACACACGAAATGTATCGCCGGTGCGCAACGCGACTGATATCGCGACGATGCGGTGTTGGTGCAATGGCAGGAAGTCCCGCCCCGTCTTCTGCAACTGCTTGAACGTCATAGCTGTGGCGACGTCTTCATCGGACACACCCTCGAGATGCCACATGCGACGCCCGAATTCGACGTCGGGGACGGTCTCTATATCAAACGAAAAACAATGCATCTCTCATCTACCTGTGTCGTTGCATCAGCATCACGCAGCAGTTTCGACAACAGCAAACGCCATAATAAGGCCTGCGTCGTCGGTCAGGCTGACATGACCATTACCGATTCCAAGCGCATTACACACTTTGCGGCCACGCTCGGACCAGATAATCAGGGGACGACCCCGGTCATTGTTCGTAATGCCAACGTCGCGGACCCAGATACCATGCTGAAACCCAGTGCCCATTGCCTTGGCAGCTGCTTCTTTGCCCGCAAATCGCATCGCGAGAAATCGTACTGGCCACTTCGTCTTGCGGAACAGCTCGAGCTCCTCGTCCATGAGTATGCGGCGCACAAAATGTTCGCCGAATCTGTCGTATGTCGCCTGGACGCGCGATAGCTCGACGATGTCGGTCCCGACACCGAATATCATCGGCAGCTCACCCGGAGCGGGCCTCGATCATCCGATTTTTCATGTCGCTGACAGCAGTCGACAAGCCGTCAAAAACGGCGCGCGAAATGATAGCGTGGCCAATGTTGAGTTCGACGATTGGATCGATCTTTGCGATTGCCGCGACGTTACCGTAGTGGAGCCCGTGCCCGGCATTTACGGTCAAGCCGATGTTATGAGCATGTTCGGCCGCCGCGACGACACGCCTGAGTTCCTTGCATTGCTCATCGCCTTCCGCATCGGCATAGCTGCCCGTGTGCAACTCAACGACCGGCGCGCCTGCTGCGACCGCCGCATCCAGTTGCGCGGGGTCCGGATCGATAAAAAGTGATACGCGGATCTCCATCGCGGCGAGTCTTGAGCAGGCGTCGCGCACCTTGTCCTGTTGACTAATGACGTCGAGCCCGCCTTCGGTCGTGAGTTCCTCGCGACTCTCGGGAACAAGGCAGCAATCGGATGGCCGGATCTTCCCGGCAATTCCAAGCATTTCCTCAGTCACGGCCATCTCCAGATTCATATGCGTGCGCATGACCTCCTGTATTGCGACCAGATCATAATCCTGAATATGGCGACGATCTTCGCGCAGGTGAACTGTGATGCTGTCTGCCCCTGCTTGCTCAGCCATAACCGCAGCTTCAACCGGCCGGGGATAGGGTGTACCTCTCGCCTGACGCAGGGTTGCCACGTGGTCGATGTTGACGCCCAGGTGCAGTGGATTTTTGTCGCTCACTCGCTGTGCCTCTTATTTCGAGTCGTCAATTCTAACCCGATGAATATCGACGAGCACCTTGCGGCTCTTGAGCTCCTTACCGCCAAGATGAAATGCGATGACTTCGCGCAATAATCGGTTGGCCGCGCGCAGGACATCGGGCTGATCAAAGCGCTGCTCGCCGATCGCGGCCAGCACCGCCCCGGTGAACACCAGTGGCCCATCAGTACGGCTGACCGCGACCGGACCCTGCTCAAGCCGGTATTCGTAATGTTGCTGCGCATCGAGTGCCACATGTGAACCGTATTCATGGTCGAGATTGAGCGCGTATCCGACCTGGCGCAGTAGCTCGACTTCAAACTGCCGCAGACTGGGTGTGACATCGTTACCCGCGGCTGCCAATGCCCGGATCGTATGGCCGTAGGTATCGAATATTTCCGGTTGCGGGTCGTGGCGATGCAGAAGATGCAATATCAGTTCATTCACGTAATACCCTGATAGCAAGGCATCACCTGACAGGCGCAGTGGAGCGCCTCGGACCTCTGCGCCGGTCAACGTGCCGAGGTCAGATTTGATTACCCACGACACCGACAACGGCATGAATGGCCGCAGTATGCCTTTCAGGCGAGAGCGTGCACCGCGACTGCCCCTTGCCACAAGCGCCAGCTTGCCGTGGTCGCGGCTGATTACGTCCAGGATCTGACTCGAGTCGCGAAATGGTCGATGATGGAGAATGAAAGCGGCTTGCTGTTGTACTCGCCTTTGCGTCGTCATCGTCGTATCGCGCGGCGGCTATGGCGACTCATAGCCGAGACTGAGCAAGTCCTTCTCACTGTCCGCCCAGTTGTCTTTGACCTTGACCCAAAGCTCGAGGTGCACCGGACACCTGAATTGCTCTTTGAGATCCAGCCGCGCAGCTCTGCCAACACGTTTCAGAACGCTACCGCCCTTGCCGACGACCATGCCCTTTTGCGAATCTCGTTCAACCCAGATGACGGCATTAATCGTAATTCGTTTTTCATCAGTCTCGAAGCGCTCGATCTGCACAGTCAGGCCGTATGGCAGTTCCTGATGCAGCGACAAGGTCAGTTTCTCGCGTATGATTTCGGCGGCCTGAAATTCCGTGCTGCGATCGGTTCGCATGTCCTCCGGAAACAACGCTGGCGACTCGGGCAAGTAGTTCGGAATCAGAGTCAATAGGATGTCGAGATTGTCGTGCTTTTTGGCCGACACCGGCAGAATATCGACAAACTCGTGCCGATCGGCAGTTGCGGCCAGTGCCTCAAGTAGTTTTTCTTTCGGCTGCACGAGATCGGCTTTATTCAGTGCCGCGATCACCGGTGCCGAAATTGATTCCAATCGCCGTAGTACATCGCCATCCTCATCCGTCCAGCGGCCCGCTTCAGTGACAAACAGCACAAGATCTGCGTCGGCCAACGCGTTGGCGGCCGTTCGATTCATCATGCGATTCATTGCTTTGCCGGCTTTGCGATGCAGGCCCGGCGTATCAACAAAGACGATCTGCACGTTGTCTTCTGTGTAAACGGCGAGGATACGATGCCGTGTTGTCTGTGGCTTCGCCGTAACAATGCTGATCTTCGTTCCCATGATCGCATTGATCAATGTCGATTTGCCGACGTTTGGGCGGCCTACCACGGCGACGAAACCACAACGCATGTCACTCATTCGACACTGCTCTCGCTGAGCTGTGCGAGCATGCTTGCCGCCGAGTCTTGCTCGGCATTTCTACGACTTGTGCCACTGCCGCTTGTTGTTGTCTCCAGTCCATTGACGCTGCAACATACCTCGAATTTTTGACGATGCGCCTGGCCTGTCACCTTGACAAGCTCGTAGACCGGTAAGCCCAGCTGCCGCGCCTGCAACCATTCCTGTAAGTGAGTTTTCGGATCTCGAAGCTCATCGACAGTGGGAAATACCTGCAAACGTTCGCCGAACGCGCGCTCGACGACCTTGCTTGCCGCGTCAAATCCTGCATCAAGATACACGGCACCGAATATGGCCTCCAGGGCATCGGCAAGAATAGATTCACGGCGATGACCGCCGGTCTTGCGCTCACCGCTGCCAAGAATCAAGTGTTCGCCAAGCCCAAGATCGGCCGCAAGTTCCGCCAACGTCGTATCCTTGACCAGTGACGCCCGCAGCCGGCTCAGGTCACCCTCGGGTGCAAAAGGGTGCACCCGAAAGACGACTTCGGAAATAACAAAATCGAGCACCGCATCGCCGAGAAATTCGAGACGTTCGTTGTTGTCCCCGGGCGCGCTGCGATGAGTCAGTGACTGCTCAAGCAATCGCACATCGTTGAATTGGTAATCCAGCGATTTCCTGAGCCAGGTCTCGGCTTTTTTTAACACTATCGCTCGTTAGTATTGTCTCGCGCTCAACGCGTCGCGGCTACCGCGGCGTTATCGGCGCACGAGAGCGGTCTTGTTGAAGTGCACAGTAAACGAAATGTTGCCAATGAATGGAACCGAATGGTCGTAGACTGCCGCAACTTCGAAACCACCATCAACCGCCGTTACCGTGACATCCCGATACGTGATGATACCGACACTTTCGACATCGAACCGCCGCGAGATTGAGCTGCGGATAACTGCCCGAGTCGGCTTCTGGCCGTCGAACTCCTCACGTACGCCCTCGACGACCCCGATGACCTTCATGTAATTGAGATACACCGGCGTCAGGCGCAGCGCTCCGAATGCAAACAAGCCGAGAAACAGCGCGAGGACGATTAACCCTAGCGTCGTTACACCGGCCTGGCGCCTGGCGATTCCGTATCGTGATCGTTTTGTGAGGGTCATAACGAAACCTCTGCACCCTAATACGAGCGCGTCATCTAGCTCAGATCTAAACCAAATTTAACGCAATTTTAGCGGCCAATTCAGTGACTTGCACCACATTATTGAATCTTGTTGCCGACGCGGTCCCAGCGCGGCCAGGACAGGCCGTCTATGTGCATCCAGATGCGGACCGCTTCGCCGACAAGGTGCGTTTCAGGAATCGCGCCAATAAAGCGGCTGTCACGACTGTTATCGCGATTGTCGCCCATCACGAAATAGTGTCCCTCAGGTACGCGGTAGACACCATCCCGGACCATGTAGCCTGAATTCGCGATCAGGATTTCATGTTGGCGCTCGCCGAGCTGCTCGACAAAACGCGGATACGTCGGCGTTGCATCAGCATGTTGCTCAAGATCGACCTGTTCACCATTGATGATGAGTCGGTGGCGTTCATAGGTGACCTCATCGCCAGGCAATCCGACGACGCGCTTGATGTAGTTGATGCCTGGATCGGACGGCAGCCGAAACACGACGACATCGCCACGCGATGGCTCGCCCGTTTCGATCACCTTGGCTTCCGTCACAGGCAATCGGAGTCCGTAGGCATACTTCTTGACGAAAATGAAATCGCCCTGCAACAACGTCGGCATCATCGAACCCGACGGAATTCGAAATGGTTCAAACACGAACGAACGGATGACCAGTACGAATAGAAGTACCGGAAAAAACGACCGCGAATACTCGACCAGTGTTTGCAGCGCGACGGATCCATCACGTTCTTCCCCGTCTCGTCCCCATACGAACTTGTCGAGTGCGACAACCATGCCGGTTATCAGTGTCAGGACGGTCAGAATTAGTGCCAGATTAATACTCAAAACAACGGTCTCACTTATCGACGCGCAGAACGGCGAGAAACGCTTCCTGCGGAATTTCAACGGATCCTACCTGTTTCATACGGCGCTTGCCGGCTTTTTGCTTCTCCAGGAGCTTGCGCTTGCGAGACACGTCACCACCGTAGCATTTCGCCGTGACGTTCTTGCGCAGGGCCTTGACCGTGCTTCTGGAAATAATCTGACTGCCAATCGCCGATTGAATCGCAACATCGAACATTTGCCGTGGAATTATCTTCCGCATCCGCTCAACGAGATCGCGTCCGCGCAACTGTGCTTTTGCTCGATGAATGATAATCGATAACGCGTCGACGCGCTCCTTGTTGATCAGTAAGTCGAGGCGTACCAATTGCGCTGGCTCGAAACGCTCAAAATGGTAATCGAATGAGGCGTAGCCACGACTAACCGACTTCAGCTTATCGAAAAAATCGAGCACGACTTCCGCGAGCGGCATCTCGTACTCGACCGATACCTGACTTCCAAGGTAACGAATATGCTTCTGCACCCCGCGCTTCTCGATACACAGTTTGATAACCGCGCCAACGTGCTTCTCCGGGACGAGTATGTTCGCCGTAATTATTGGTTCGCGAAGCTCACTGATTTCGTTAGCAGGCGGCAACTTCGACGGATTGTCGACATAAAAAACCTTGCCCGTGTTATCGACGACTTCGAAGATTACGGTGGGTGCCGTCGTAATCAATTCAAGATCGTATTCGCGTTCAAGGCGTTCCTGTACGATTTCCATGTGCAACATGCCGAGGAAACCACAACGAAAACCAAACCCGAGGGCAGCAGATGTCTCGGGCTCGAAATGCAGCGCCGCGTCGTTGAGGCGTAACTTTTTTAGCGCCTCTCGAAAATTCTCGTAGTCATCCGATTGAATCGGAAACAGCCCGGCGAACACCTTTGGCTGTACCTGCTTGAACCCGGGCAACGGCTGTTCACAAGGCTGACGCGTCAGGGTCAGTGTATCGCCGACCGGCGCACCGTAAATGTCTTTGATGCCTGCGATTACGAATCCGACCTGGCCGGTCTGTAGCGCATCGCGATCCTGCATTTTCGGCGTAAAACAGCCGACTCGATCGACGACATAGGAGTCACCTGTTGACATGACCGTGATCTTGCTGCGTTTCGGCAAGCTGCCGTTGACGACACGCACGAGTGAAACCACGCCCACATAGTTGTCGAACCATGAGTCAATAATCAACGCCTGCAATGCGCCGTCCGCAACGCCTTCGGGCGGCGGAATCTTGTCGACGAGCGCCTCGAGTAACTCCGGCACACCATCGCCAGTCTTGGCACTGACCTCAACGGCGTCCTGCGCATCGACACCGATGATGTCTTCTATCTCTGCCTTGACTCGATCCGGCTCAGCCGCGGGCAGGTCGATTTTGTTCAGGACCGCCAATACTTCGAGCCCCTGATCGATCGCCGTGTTGCAGTTTGCGACGCTTTGGGCTTCAACGCCCTGCGCCGCGTCGACGACCAACAGCGCCCCTTCGCAAGCGGCTAACGAACGCGATACCTCATAGGAGAAGTCGACGTGGCCCGGCGTATCGATGAAATTAAGCTCATACACCTCGCCATCTTTCGCTTCGTAGTTTAGCGATACGCTTTGTGCCTTGATCGTAATCCCGCGCTCGCGCTCGAGATCCATCGAGTCCAGAACCTGTTCGGCCATCTCCCGATCGGCAAGACCGCCACACAACTGAATGAACCGATCAGCAAGCGTGGACTTGCCGTGGTCTATGTGAGCAATGATCGAGAAGTTACGAATTCGGTTCATTTGGGGTGCTGCTCAATATCCGTGTGAGCGCTTCGCGATCGAGATGATACTGGCAGACGAGCTCGCCGTCATATTCGAGGACTGGAATACGGGTGTCGTATTTCCTTTTCCAGTCCTCCCGGGTGTCAATATCGTGGACGACGATCTCAAACCGGCCACGTACGAGCGGTAGCAGTTCGTCGATCATTGTCTCGCAAAGATGGCACCCCTGGCGGCTGTAAATCTCAAGGGATTTCAACTAAGGCGCTCCACCGATGGTATGAAACGGCGCAAACAGGCTGTGCGCCGCAGGCGCCAGCGGCTGACAGCGAAACCCAATCCCAGACCAGATAGCGCAGCGACTGCTGCAGCTGCGTCACCAAGCGAAAAAACATAAGCAATAGCGGCAGCCGCTACGGCGCCGAGCATCGGCAGGCCGTAAACGATTACCGCAGCGCGCAACAGATTATCGGGCGCGAGCGAGATTTCGACGACGTCATTCTCGGCGATGTCCAGCCCTGAAGGAATCGTTGCCTCGACCTGCCGATCGCCGCCAGAGCCGGTGAGAAGACCTGCCCCACAACCCTTGCCTGCGGCACAACGCGGACAGGCAGCAGCAACATCAACATTGACGATCGCGCGCACACCATCGGCACTGTCAACGAGCGACACAACTCTTCCTTTGGGGTTGTCCATCGACGAACTAGTTGGGATTCATGGAGGTCGCGATCTGCTCCAACGTCGCGGCCGGCACCTCACCAACGGCGGTTATCTGATAGCCGCCAATCTCGATGCTGTAGGAATTTGATGCGCCGACACGTGAACGACGCGCGATCTTATTGCCGCTTGCTGGCTCGATGAACACTGACACATTAGCGAGCCCGTCGCTATACAGAATGTGCGTGACCGACGCTTCCCTGCTGGGCAATTCTTCTTCATGGGTAGATACGACACGAAAGCCTTTTGGCAAATTGGCGGCGCCCCAGACACTGTCAACAGCAAGTACGATCGAACGCCGTGGCTGCGTGATCCAGCGGAAATTCTCGGTGCTGATTGACGGCGCCAGCGCGCTGGCATGAATTTCCTTGTCAATGCTGATGTCCGCGAATTTTACCTGTTCGATAGCCTCGCCATTATCACCGATCAGTTTGGTCTGGAGTGGAAAGCCGGTGGCAATATCGAGCCAGATACGATGACCGTAACGGTAATCATCATGCGGCCGTATCGCCAACATTATGGCCTTGCGGCCGGCAACCCGCTCCTGGCGCACGATGGATACATCGTACTCACTGCCAAAGCGAATATCGCTCGAAGGAAGTGTCGAAAACAACGTGCTTTGATCATTCCATTCTTCGACGAGTACAGATTTCTTATCCGGCAAGATGCATTGCACTTCGTTGCCATTGCGGATGATTTCCAGACCGTTGCCTTCCTGAACAAGCACCTTCTCGCGAATGACGCCGTCCGAGTTCATATGCGCAACTTTGAGCGCCTCGACCTTGCCGTTCTGGAGGCGAATCACGGTGCCCTCGTAATTCGTTGACTGTACGGCGCTTGCCATCTTGTTGAGCCAGTCGCGCGGCCCGACGTCCTGAGCTGATGCGTCAGGAACGCCCACAAACAGGCTGCCAAGCGCAACACAGGCAGTTGCGGTCAGATGTCGTCGTCGCGTGGTCATCGTGATTACGGCGTTTGTGCGTCTACGGTGTCGGTCGATGCGGCCTCATCCTCATCAACAGGCGCTTCTGAATCTTCGGCATCGATGATCACGCCCTCTCTAAGCTGCAGCGTGACAAGCCGTGCATTAATGCTGTTTGCGCCGAAATAGGACGACGTTGCGCTGTGGCGTAAATAATAATCGCGCAGCTGATCATCGTCCTGAACGGGCACCGTGTAGGCGCTGCCGTCGACGGATGCAGCGATCGTCTCATTACCCGGCACCGGATCTACGTCGGGTACGGCATACATCTGCTGCAAACCAATAACCGCGGCCAGCGCAACGGTGGCAGCAATGGCGGCGCCCGCCACTGGCCGCAAATACCGCGGCGCGCCCGACTCGGCAACTGCAAACTCTTCCTGCAGTGATTTGTCATCGAGAACCGCCGATATGCGCTCGCGCAGCCTGTCCATACCGGCAACACGGCGTTCGCCGCGCATAACCCGGCCCATTGCCAGGTATTCGGCAGCCTGCTGCCGGAGTTCCCGGTCCTGACACAGTCTGCGCAACAGTAGCTCAGCTTCGTTCTGCGGCAATTCACCGTCGACGAATGCCGAAATTTGAGTTTTTATTGCATCGTTCATAGGTCCCCGCCCATTTATCGCACCAGAGTCCCGACTTTTTTGCCAATCGCGTCGCGGGCCCTGAAAATCCTCGATCGCACGGTACCAACGGGACAATCCATCGTCTGCGCAATCTCTTCATAACTCATACCATCCAACTCACGCAAGATAATCGCCGTTCTTAGATCATCTGGCAGTGCTTCGATGGCACGTTCCAGTGTTTCCTGTAATTCGTGACTGAGCGTTACTCCTTCCGGGGTATCCGTCTCCTTCAGCTTGGCATGCAACCCATACTGTTCCGGGTCCTGCAAGTCGAGCTCAATGTCCATCGGCCGCCGACGCTGTGCCGCAAGGTAATTCTTTGCGGTATTCACAGCGATCCGGTAAAGCCAGGTGTAAAACGCACTGTCGCCGCGAAAACGTGGCAGCGCCCGGTACGCCTTGATGAAGGCCTCCTGGCTGATGTCCAGCGCCTGCTCCGGGTCACGCACATATCGCATTACCAGATTGACGATCTTCTGCTCGTATTTGAGCACCAATAGATCAAACGCGCCCTTATCGCCCTTCTGCACCCGCTTGACCAGTTCCTTGTCTGTCGATTCATTCGACATGCGGTTGTGTCCCAGTGTTTGTGAGACGCAACGGCTCGACACCCGGATAGACCGGCCCGGCCATTGAAAGTTCTCGAAAAACAACCCTTATCATGCGCATAATGTGACTCAGTTCGCGGCCGGGGCATGTTAGCAGCTTCACCCCCCTGCTCCCAAGTGCCGCCAGATCACCTGCAGGCGGCGCCAGTCCTTGTTTTTTTGCCTTTTTTCGCGCATCAACTCGGCAAATCGTTGCCCATCATCGGACTCGAATCGGAGCCATGCAAATCTGGACAAGACGACGCTACCCGCAAGAAGTGTTGCCCCAATCCAACAACCATCCGGCGCCAGGACTGCAAGCTCGCCATCGTGTTCCATGCGTATGCGCTGACATCGCTTATACCCGTTGGTAATTACGAGCAGTTCGCGGGTATTCATGAGCAGCCAGACGACCGCGGCGGCGGCACGCCAGGCGATAGGAACCGACAAAGCCAGAATCATCGTGACACCGAGCACGGTCGCCGCCACTCCGGCAATGATGACAACGCAGCGCAGCAGGGGCTCAGGTCTGAGTTCGGTCGAGTATGTGTGCGATGACACGGGCTAGTTCGGCTGCTGGCTGCTCCCTTTGCAACAGGTAACCCATGAGTTCCGGATCGGAAAGCTGCAAAAGCGAGCAGAATGCCTTCTTATCCGCTGCGGGCGCGTCTGTGTAGCGATGCTCGAGATAAGCGAGCAATAGCTCGTCAAGCTCACGCATGCCTCGTCTGCATTGCCACTTAAGTCTGGACTGTTGCATATGTTTGCCAGTGTGACCGGCATTGCCACCTGAGTTTGGAGGACTGCATGCCGTTAATAACGGCGTTCGGCCAACATCTTCTTGGTCTCGGCGATCGCCTGGGCTGGGTTCAGATCTTTCGGGCAGGTTTGTGTGCAATTCATGATCGTGTGACAGCGGTATAAGCGGAACGGATCCTCAAGTTCATCCAGGCGCTCTCCGGTTGCCTCATCACGGCTGTCCACGAGCCAGCGATACGCGGCGAGCAACGCGGCCGGGCCCAAATAACGATCGCTGTTCCACCAGTAGCTCGGACAACTCGTCGAACAGCAAGCGCACAGGATGCACGCGGCAGGTTCGTTGATCAGTTCCTGGTCTTCTTTGCTTTGCAGACGCTCCTGATCCGGCGGTGGCGGCGTGCGGGTCTGCAACCATGGTTTGATCGACGCGTACTGCGCGTAAAAATTTGTCAGGTCAGGCACAAGATCTTTGACGACCGGCATGTGCGGCAACGGATAGATTTTGACAACACCCTTGACGCTGTCGATCGAGCGCGTACAGGCCAGCGTATTGCCACCGTCGATGTTCATTGCGCACGAACCGCAGATTCCTTCGCGGCACGAGCGACGAAACGTCAGCGTCGGATCGACCTCGTTCTTGATCTTGATCAGCGCGTCCAGAACCATCGTGCCGCAACTATCGAGATCGACCTCGTAGGTATCGACACGCGGATTCTCGCCACTGTCCGGATCGTAACGGTACACGGCGAAGCGGCGCACATTCGCTGCACCATGCGACGCATCGAAGTGCTTGCCCTTCTTTATTCTGGAGTTCGGTGGAAGTCTGAATTCAGCCAACTCACGTACCCCTAGCAGACTCTGACTTGCGGTGGAATTGATTCATTGCGACAGGTACCCCTAACAGACTCTGACTTGCGGTGGAATTGATTCACTGCGACAGGTACCTCTAGCAGATCCAAACCTGGGGTGGAATTGGTTCATTGCGACCACTAACCTAGTAAACCCGAGTCTTCGGCGGGATCGGGTCGACCTCGTCCGTCAGCGTTTCCTGATGAACCGGCCTGTACCTGAATTCGACCTGACCGTTATCGTCTACCCAGGCCAGCGTATGCTTCATCCAGTTCTCATCGTCGCGTTCTGCGTAGTCTTCGCGAGCGTGTGCGCCGCGGCTCTCGAGACGGTTCGCAGCTGATTGTATCGTTGCGGTTGCATTGAGCATCAGATTCTCGAGTTCCATCGTCTCAACGAGATCAGTGTTCCAGATCAGCGACCGATCCGTGACTTTGATGTCGCTTAAGGTCGCAAATGTTTTCTTGAGGAGATCGGCGCCCTCCTGAAGAGTCTCGCCTGTGCGGAAGACCGCAGCGTGACTCTGCATGATCTTCTGCATTTCGAGTCGAATCTCGGCCGTCGGTCGACTGCCATTCGCATTGCGCAGCCTGTCAATGCGTTCAACGCTGTCCTGTCCTGCCTCAGCCGCGAGCGCCTTATGCCGTGCGCCCGGTGTCATCGTTGCAGCACAGAAATGTGCTGCTGCGCGGCCAAAGACCACCAGATCGAGCAAGGAATTCGAGCCAAGTCTGTTGGCACCGTGCACTGATACGCATGCGGCTTCGCCAACGGCCATCAGGCCCGGTACGACTGACTCGGGATCACCGTCCTTGCTCGTGATGACCTGGCCGTTGAAGTTCGCCGGCACGCCGCCCATGTTGTAGTGCACAGTTGGCAATACCGGAATGGGTTCCTTCGTAACATCGACACCGGCAAAGATCCTCGCCGACTCGGCAATGCCTGGCAGGCGTTCTTCAATGACATCCGGACCCAGGTGTTCGAGATGCAGGTGAATGTGATCCTGTTCGCCACCGACTCCACGGCCTTCACGAATCTCAACGGTCATTGACCGGCTAACGACATCACGTGACGCGAGGTCCTTCGCATTGGGCGCATAGCGTTCCATAAAACGCTCGCCATCCGAGTTCGTCAGGTAGCCGCCCTCGCCACGTACGCCTTCGGTAATCAGCATTCCCGCACCATAGATACCGGTCGGGTGGAACTGCACGAACTCCATGTCCTGTACCGGCAATCCGGCGCGCAGCACCATAGCGCTGCCATCGCCTGTACACGTATGCGCCGACGTGCAGGAGAAATAGGCCCGGCCGTAGCCGCCCGTGGCGAGAATGACCTGCTGCGAGCGGAAACGATGCAAGCGCCCGGTAGCGAGGTCGACCGCGACAATGCCGCGGCAGGCGCCATCCTCCATGATCAGGTCCACCGCGAAGTATTCGATATAGAACTCGGCATCGTGTTTCAGCGACTGCTGGTACAAAGTGTGCAACATCGCATGTCCGGTTCGATCGGCCGCCGCGCAGGTTCGTTGCGCCGTACCCTTGCCGAACCGAGTGGTCATGCCGCCGAAGGGGCGCTGATAAATCTTGCCCTCTTCAGTACGCGAAAACGGCACGCCATAATGCTCGAGTTCGATAACAGCGTCGGGCGCTTCCTTGCACATATACTCGATCGCGTCCTGGTCGCCGAGCCAGTCGGAGCCCTTGACTGTGTCGTACATGTGCCAGCGCCAGTCGTCCTCGCCCATGTTGCCCAGTGCGGCACTGATGCCACCCTGCGCCGCGACCGTATGACTACGAGTCGGGAATACTTTGCTTACGCAGGCCGTTTTGAAACCGGCCTGCGCCAGGCCAAACGTGGCGCGGAGACCGGCGCCACCGGCACCGATAACCACGACGTCGTAGCTGTGATCGATGAATTCGTAGTCGCTCATGCGGCCAGACCGATCTTCAAAATGGCATATACCGACACGACTGCCACGAACACATGGGCAAAGCGCGACAGGATCAGGGACGTGATCCTGAGTCCCGCAGCGTGTACGTAATCTTCGACAACGACCTGCACACCCAGATAGGAATGATAAGCCGTCGTCACGCACAGCAACGACAGCAGCACACTGTTAAGCGGTGTACCGATAAACTCAACTGCAATGTGATGTTCCAGGCTGGGAAGAACGACCAGCGATACCGCAAACCACAGTCCGAGCAATACCAGAGCTACGGCCGATATGCGCTGCCCCCACCAGTGGTCCGTGCCATCCTTCGCAGTCCCAAGGCCGAGTACCCGACCGAGCGGCGCCCGGAGGCTCATGCCAGGACCATCCAGAATGCGCCTGTCACGACAATCGCCACGATCAATACGAACCAGGCGGAGGCATTTGCCTGACGCTTCTCAAATCCACGTCCGGTGTCCCAGACGAGATGACGAATGCCGTTTGCCAGGTGGTAAGAGAACGAGAAGCTCCAGCCGATCAACACGACGCGTCCGATCGGCGTCGCCATCATTGCCGCAAACCGATCGTATGCCTCAGGTCCCGCTGCCGCATTCGCGAGCCACGCCGCCAATACGATCAAGCCAATCGACATCGCCACACCGGTCGCCCGGTGCAGGATCGACAATGTCATCGTAATCGGCCAGCGATAGATCGATAAATGAGGTGATAAAGGTCTTTCAGTATTGCTCATAAGTTTTTGTTATTTCAATACTTATATACCTAGAAATCGATGCAACGACCGGCTTTCTCCCAATCGCCGTAGCGCGTCGGATCCGGGCCCTTTCGACCACCAATCTCCGTTGGTGGCGCGGCGTTTTCCTGCTTGTTAGTGTCGGCGTCACGCGTCGCCGTCACCGGCCTGGTATCGCCCGAAGCGGCCTTATTGTCTGCGTCGTCTGTTGGCATGGCGGCAGTATGCCAGACACGGCATGGACCTGCATGAGCGACATGTACCTGAGCGTAACAGGATAGAATTCCAACAAGATGTCAGACCTACCGTACTCAACGATCAACGTCATCGGCGACGATGCGTTCGACTTTCTACAGGCGCAACTGGCGGCTGACCTAAGCCGGTTCGGCGGCAATACCCAACTTTCCCGCCGTCACCCTGATCAACAAGATCGCGTAGGATCAACTGAACCGATCCTTTCAGCTTGGTGCAACCCGAAAGGCCGGGTGATTTGCCTGTTTCGAGTAACCGGCATTGAAGGAGGCCTTTCGCTGACATTGCCAACTGAGCTGGCCGACGAGGTCGTGAAGCGGCTGACGATGTTTCGCTTTCGGGCCAAGGTCGGGTTTGCGATCGAAGTGGCGACGGCAGAGCAGCTCGATATGAAAAGCACGTATGACGAATGGCGGCTCGACAATCTGTGCGCCGGTATTCCGGAGATTCTGCAGCCTCAATCCGAGCAATTCACGCCGCACATGCTGAACCTCGATCTGCTCGATGCGGTCAGCGTCGACAAGGGCTGCTACCCGGGACAGGAGATCGTATCCCGCACCCATTTTCGGGGTGCGACGAAGCGCCGCTTGCACCGATTTGAAAGCGCCAGCCCCGTCGCACCAGGTGACAAAGTCTCGGCTGGCGAACGCGATGTCGGTGAAGTGCTTAATGCGATCGGCGACGACATTCTCGCCATTGTCCCGATCGACAAAGCCGCAGCGGGTTTGACGGTCAATGGCGTCGCGCTGCAACACGTGCCGTTGCCGTATTTACACTAACTGGATGAACGCGCGCCCGGCCATCAGTCAGGGCGCCCTTTTCATCACCGGCTCCGGACGGAATCTACTTATTCGGGTAACCGCCGGGAAACTGTATATTCAGAGCTGATTAAGCACTCCTTGTGCGAGCATTCATTGGAGTAACCGCGGTGAGAAAGTCGCCCGCGGAACGGTGCAATGATTGAGATCCGAATACATGGCCGTGGCGGCCAGGGTGGTGTGACCCTGGCGAAGCTGATCGCCACATCGCGATTTCTGCAAGGTCTGTCGGTACAGGCGTTCGGCCTGTATGCGGCCGAGCGCTCAGGCGCGCCAATCCAGGCATTCTGCCGCTACTCCGAAGAACCCATCAGCAATCGCAATCTGATCTACGAGCCGGACCACGTTATCGTGCTGGATCCGACCCTGGTCGGAGCAGCGATCG
The DNA here is from genome assembly GCA_029862045.1 of Gammaproteobacteria bacterium. Classification (GTDB taxonomy): domain Bacteria; phylum Pseudomonadota; class Gammaproteobacteria; order Steroidobacterales; family Woeseiaceae; genus UBA1847. The sequence goes on along the minus strand of JAOTYE010000015.1, from coordinate 4,404 downwards.
TAGCAGGGCTGAAAGCCGGCGGCTGGCTCCTGATCAACTCGCCGCAGCCGCCAGAGGAATTTGCCAGCCAGTTTGCCCGTAACCGTCTCGCAACGGTGGATGCGACCGCTATTGCCCGCGACAACAACCTGGGTACGCGTAGCGTACCTATCGTCAATACTGCGCTCGCCGGGGCGGTGGGCCGGATGCTCGCATTTCCGCTCCATGAGGTGTGCGCTGCGCTCGAGCATCTGGGCTTCAAAGGTCCGAACCTGACTGCCGCTACCCGTGCCTACGAGGAGCTGCGGCTCCTTGAATCGCCGCACGACGTCGGCCCTCCTGGAGGATTAGCGGCACCGGCGGACGAACGACGTGGGCCCAGCATCCTCGAAGGTGCCGGCGCGTCGCTGCCGGCGCTCAAAACGGGCCAATGGGCCACCGAGCAACCACAACGCCGGCAGATGATTCCACCCTGCAATCACATCTGCCCGGCAGGAAACAACGTGCAGGGATTCCTCAACGCTCTGGCTCACGACGAACCCGACGAAGCGCTGGAGATCCTGTTGCGCACTACTCCGTTCCCGTCGATCTGCGGCCGAGCCTGCCCCGCCCCTTGCATGGAGGCCTGTAACCGCATCGAGGTCGACGGCGCGGTCAATGTGCGCCAGATGGAGCGCTATGCCGGCGATCATGGCCAGGTGACTACTGAACCGCTCGCGGAACGCGACGAACGAATCGCGATCGTCGGCTCGGGACCCGCCGGCCTGACGGCCGCTTATCATCTCGCGCGCTTCGGCTACCGCGTCAAAGTGGTCGAGTCCGGACCCGAAGTCGGCGGACTGCTCCGATCCGGGATTCCCGAATTTCGACTGCCCGAGGACGTGGTTGCACGTGAGATTGACCGCATACTCGGTCTAGGTGTAGCCGTTGAGACAGACCACCAAATTGATCGACAAGCACTGCTTGAGTTGGCGCGTGATCACGATGCGGTGCTTGTTGCCACCGGGCTCCAGGAACAGCGCGATCTGCAACTGGGCATGGACGGCACCGAGGCCGTGGTCCAGGGCATCGATTTTCTCGATCATGTGCATCGGGGAGATGCGCGGGTGGATGGCGAGGCCGTTGTCGTAATCGGTGGCGGTAACACGGCGATGGATTCTGCCCGCTCGGCGTTGCGCCTGGGTGCCAGGAGCGTACGCGTGGTGTACCGGCGCAGCCGTCAGGAGATGCCCGCCATCCGCGAAGAAATCCACGAGGCAGCAGAGGAAGGCGTCTGCATCGAAATGCTCACCCAACCCGTTGCTTTGCACGAAGCGCCGGGCGACGGCGTCCGGCGACGCTATCGACTGACCTGCCGACGCATGGAACTCGGCGAGCCGGACGAGTCGGGACGTCGTGCACCGATAGAAATTCCAGGCTCGGATTTCGAACTGGCCTGCAACCGGGTCATCCTCGCACTCGGCCAGTCGCCGGACGTGTCGGTGTTTCCGGACGGCACAGAGGTCAGAGAGAACTCTCAGCTCCTCGGCCTGCTGGAGACACCATTGTTCGCTATCGGTGATCTCGCCACGCGCGACGGGACCGTGGCCGGTGCGATTGGCAGTGGCCGGCGCGCGGCCGTGCACATTCACAACGTGCTGAGCGGAGCGCAAGTGCGTATCTCCGAGCATGCCGACGCGCTGCGCGACGTCGATGTCTGGAGTGACGAGGTCATCCGTGCCGATGCATTGAAGTTGCATCTGTTCGAGCGTCAACCCACAGCCGAAGGCGATTCACTCAGCATGGCTGCGCGACGCTCGACTTTCGACGAAGTGCACATGGGTCTCGAAGACGCAAGCGAGGCTGCTCGCTGTCTGTCCTGCGGTGTCTGCAACGAGTGTGACCTTTGCTGCACGTATTGTCCGGAAGGCGTATTGAAACGAGTGGGTCACCATCTCGAATTCGACTATGCGTATTGCAAGGGTTGCGGCGTATGCGTGACAGAGTGCCCGCGCAGCGTCATTTTCATGAGTCATCTATAGCCGGGAGTCAGAGCAACCATGCCTGTACAGGTCATAACTGGAAACCATGCCGCCGGCTACGCTTTGAGCGTCGCGGGCGAGGCCAATCGAACGGCCCGGGGCGTCGCGTGTGGAATCTACCCGATCACGCCGCAGACCGAGATCGTGGAGTACGTGGCCAAGTTCCCGTTCAGCAAGGGGCGAGTCGTGCCGGTGGAAAGCGAACACAGCGCGATAGCCGTGTCCATGGGTGCATCCATGAGCGGCGCGCGAGCCTTCACCGCAAGCTCGGCGAATGGCCTGGCCTACATGGCGGAGAACTTCATGGTGGCTGGTTATTACCGGCTGCCGATCGTGATGGTCGCGGTCAATCGTACCCTGGGCCCGCCATGGAATATCTGGGCGGATCAGGGTGACACGCTGATGCTCAGGGACTTTGCCTGGCTGCAGTTTTATTGTGAGGACAATCAGGAGGTGCTGGATACCACACTGCTCGCCTTTCGGCTGGCGGAGGATCAGCGCATTCTGTTGCCGGTGTTGACGTGTATGGACGCGTTCATCGTTTCGCATACGCAGACCGAGACCGCGCTCCCGGAACAGACCGACGTCGATCGCTTCCTGCCGGACCTCGACCTGCCGCATCGCATGCACTATGACGAGGCGCGCACGCTCGGCGGACTCGCCTGGCCGCATGAAGGCCTGTCGATGCGCCTGGAGATCGACGAGGCAATGAAGCGCGTACCCGATGTCTACCAGGAATGCCGGGAGAGTTTCACAGACATCTTCGGCCGCGATCCCGGCGATGTGATCCAGAGGTTTGGCACCGACGACGCCGACCTGGTCATCGTCGCGAGCGGCACGATGGCGACGACGGCGCGCGAAGTCGTGCGGCGGCGACGCGAGGCGGGCGAGAAAATCGGCCTCGTGAAACTGAAAATGTTCCGGCCGTTTCCCGACGTGGCATTGCGCGAGGCTTGCCAGTCCGCGACACGCGTGGCGGTGCTGGACCGCAACTACGCGGCCGGCGCCGGCGGCATATTCTGGCAGGACACCCGCGCCGCCTTTCAGGGTCATCGCGACGACGTACTAATTCAGAACTACCTAACGGGATTGTGCGGCGGCGACGTCACACCGGCCGTAATCGACGAGATTCTGGCCGACCTCACAGCGCGGGCCGAGGCCGGCGATCCGGTATGGATGGGCATCGAGACCGGAAGGGAGACCTTGCAATGACTGCGACCGCGGTGCCTGGCCGCCTTCAGAATCGTCCGACGATTCCGTGCTCCGAGGAGTGTCTGCTCCGTCCCGGTAACACCAATTGCGGCGGCTGCGGGATGAGCGTTGGCCTGACCATGTTGGGTCGCGCGCTCGCCGATGCCGGCGACACCTGTACGCTCGTAATCCCTGCCTGCTGCGGTATCGTGACGGCGGGCGCATTTCCGACGACGAGCTACGGCGTGCCGACAATTGCGACCACGTTCGCATCGTCGTCGGCCGTTGCGTCGGGCGTAGCGACTATTCGTGACCTCAACGCCGAACCGGGCCAGGTCATTTGTTGGGCGGGCGACGGTGGCACTTATGACATCGGCCTTGCGACGCTGTCGGCGGCTGCAGAGCGCAACGAGAACATCATTTACATCTGTTACGACAACGAGATTTACGGCAACACTGGCGGACAACGCTCTTCGGCAACACCTGCCGGTGCTCGAACGTCGACCACGCCGCGGGGCAAAATCGAAGACAAGAAAGACATCATGTCGATCATGGCTGCCCATCGGATTCCCTATGCGGCGACCCTGTCTATCGCTCATCCGGACGACTTCGCTAACAAGATATCAACCGCGCTTTCCACTACGGGAATGCGCTTTCTGTTGCTGCACTCGCCCTGCCCAACCGGCTGGAAATCAGACCCGGGTGACTCCGTCGAACTGGTTCGTCTGGCGGTGGCGAGCGGTTTGTTCCCGCTCTACGAGGTTTACGACGGCGCCTCCTACAAGATCAATGTTGAGCCTGACGGGTCCGATCCGGCGGAATACTTCCATCGGCAACGCCGGTTCGAGGATGAGGAGATCGACCTGAATGCAGCACGCCGTGCCTGCTCGGACCGCATGCAACGCCTGCACGCACTTGCAAAGCAATACCCGGCGGACAGATAGCGTCAGCTGCACATGGCTATCTCATGGTGCGCCTGAAGCGGCTTCTCGATTCAACGCTACAGGAATAGACATTTGAATGACCGCTTTCATTCAAAGCGGTCATTCGATCAGCTCAATATCTGGAAAATCGAAGGGCAGCTAACGGCCAGAAGCAATGGGATGGACTCCTGCTCTCTTTTTCGGCATCACTGTGCCCAGACTTGAGATTCGGCTCGAGTCGCAATGAGAGAAGGAGTCCACTCATGAAGCTTAGCTACGTTGGTGTTGAT
>JAOTYE010000014.1 GCA_029862045.1 Gammaproteobacteria bacterium | reverse complement strand
AGCGTTGCGGGAAATACTCGCAGAGCAGAATTTGCAGCTATCTGCACAACAAGAACTGATTGACACTCAGCAAGAAGAAATTGCAAAACAACGCGCCCTGCTCCAGTCCGTTCAGGTACAGCTTGACCGATTGGCCACAAGTCAGACAGCGGGTCCCAGTCAGGAGAATGCGGCGCAACCCCAACAATCGATGGGTCTTGATGAACTGGCAGCGGCACAGCCAGAGTCAACCAGCTTTGGAGACGACTTCACGGGGTCCATACCGATCCCGGACAGTGATGCGGCAATAAAGATCGGCGGCTTCGTAAAGATGAGCGGGACCTACACATTGGACCCGCTTGGGTCAGATGATCGATTCGTGGCCGGACTCATACCGGTTGGGGACTCGAATGCCGATTTCAACGACAGCGAGGTCAAAGTGTCGGCACGCCAGTCGCGTTTGGGAATCGAGGTACGGGATTCGACCAGCTACGGACCGCTGCGGGCCTTTGTTGAAGGAGATTTCGCAGGCAACGGCGACACGTATCGATTGCGGCATGCTTTTGGACAGTTCAGGCAAATTCTGGCGGGCAAGACATGGTCGACCATGGTTGATAACCGGGCTACGCCAGAAGAAATAGATTTCGAAGGGATCAACGGCAGAATTCAGGTACGCCAAACACAACTTCGCTATTTTCCAAAATTCGGCCGCGACCTGGATCTTCTGATCGGGCTTGAGGATCCGGCACCGGATGTTACGGGCGGTCAGGGTGTCAGCCAGTATCCTGATTTCGTCGCCAGCGTGCGACGTAACTGGTCCGACAAATGGCATGTCAAGACAAGCTTTCTGCTGCGGCAGATCGAGGCGAAATGGGATCTCGACACTTCAGTAGCCGACTCGACGCGCGGCTGGGGCCTTTCGGTGAGTGGCAAGGTCGGTTTGGGATATTCGAATGAGCGAGACAATATCCTGTTTCAACTTAACTACGGCGATGGCATTGGCCGCTACATAAACGACCTTCAGGAAGTGGGCGGACAAGATGCCGAGTTCAATCCGCTAACTGGCGAACTTGAAACCCTAAGAATCTTTAGCGGCTATGTGGCGTATCAACACTGGTGGCGAGAATCATTGCGCTCGACATTGACTTATAGCTGGGTCGATGTTGAAAACCTGGACTTTCAAGACGATTTAGCATACGCAACAACGGACCGCGCAATCATCAATTTGCTTTGGTCACCCGTAACGCGGGTTGATGTCGGAGCAGAATTTCTCTGGGGTCAGCGCGAAAACAAAGACGGCTCTGACGGTACGGCCCGACAATTACAAATTGGTGCGAAGTATCGGTTTTGATCGACGTAATGAACGGCAATACACAAATGAAGAACGCCATCAACATCTTTCCAATCCAGATCGCACGTCAGATTTTGTTATGCAAAATTCGACGCCGGCTTTCGGTCGCCGCTATTGCTTTTCTCTTGATATCTCCGCTTACAGCTCTTGCGGATTGTGGCCCTACAGCCCAGGGTGAGTCCAAGTCCCGGCCGCGCATCGGGCTCGCTTTAAGTGGTGGTGGCGCCAGAGGAGCAGCACACATTGGTGTGATCCGTGTGTTGCACGAACAAAAAGTTCCTATCGACTGCATCGCTGGTACAAGTATGGGCGCCATTATTGGTGGCCTGTACGCATCGGGCATGTCGCTCGAGGAAATTGAGCAGGCGATAGATGAAATCGACTGGGATGACGTGTTTGATGACAGCACGTATCGGGCTGACAAGACGTTTCGCCGCAAACGCGATGACGATGCTTTCCTCATCAAGCGAGCGCTCGGATTTAACGATGGAAAGATAGAGATGCCCCTGGGTCTCGTTCAGGGACAGAAGATCGATCTTGTCCTCAGCAAATTGACACTGCCGGTAGCCCTGATAGATGACTTTGACAAACTGGCAATACCATTTCGGTCAGTTGCCGCTGATATCGTCACTGGTGAGCAGGTCGTTCTCGGCAGCGGCAGTCTGGCAACCGCGATCCGTGCAAGCATGTCTATAGCAGCTGCAATGGCACCGGTACTAATCGACGGTCGTATGTTGGTTGACGGAGGTATCGCGGCGAACCTGCCAATTTCAGTTGTCAGAGAGATGGGCGCGGATGTCATCATTGCAGTGGATATCAGTACGCCGCTTAAATCTCGGGACGAGATTGGGTCAGTGTTATCTGTAACAGAGCAACTGAGCGGTTTTTTGACACGCCGGAATGTGCAATTAGAAATCGCCACTTTGACTGAAACTGATGTCTTCATCGAGCCGGACCTCGGTGACATTGCGACCGCAGATTTTGATCGGATAAGAGAAGCTGTACCTACGGGCCGGCAAGCCGCTCTTGAAAACCTGGGCAGGCTGCAGGAGCTGACGCTGTCAGATTCAGCCGACACCGAAAGCCTCAGGGCCGAGCTTGATCCGCTATCGAGGCGGCCGATAATCGAATTCGTCAGATGGGATAACCAATCGGCATTATCCAACGATTTTGTTACCAGTCGCGTCGAAGAAATGCCGCTCGGTCAACCCCTCGACGTAGAAAAGCTGGAGTTGGGCATAGCCCGAATATACGGCACTCAGATTTTTCAAAAAGTCGGCTATCAACTTGTGGAAGATGGCGATCAAACAGGCATTAAAGTAACTGCCGTGGAACGCGACTGGGGACCAAAATACCTGCAGTTCGGCTTGAACGTTGCCTCACAAGCTGGCGGCGAAAATCTCATAAACGTATCAGTCAGTCACCTGAGCACGGCGATGAACGCTGCTGGCGGAGAATGGCGGAATACTCTCACGCTCGGAGATGAAACCAGCCTCTCAAGCACGTTTCACCAACCGTTTGGGCGCGATTATCGGTACTTCGTTGCGCCGAAGCTGCTCGTTGGTAACACCGACTTCACCGAATTCCAGTCAGGAGATGCGATCGGGACTATATCGGTGTTTTCAGCCGGTGGCGAACTCGCGGTCGGACGCGAATTTGGAAATTGGGGAGGGCTGCGGATTGGTGCACGATATTTGTCGGGCAATAAAGATGTGCGCATCGGCGAGCCGGCACCCGAACAGGATTTTGACTTGGGTGAAGCATTCGTGGACATGACCGTTGACCGATTGGATAACCGGAATTTTCCCAGGCGCGGCGTATTTGCTTCCATTGGATGGACTGGCGGGCGCGAGTCATTGGGTACAGATGTTGAATTTGATCAGCTAATGATTGGATTTTCGGGGGCGAAATCCTGGGGTCGACACACTTTGCTTGCAGGCATCCGCTACGGTACGACATTCAGCGGGCAAGCGCCCATCGAACGCCTGTTTCGTCTCGGCGGTTTTCTAAACTTGTCGGGACTGAATCCCGACGAACTGAGCGGGCAGCACACCGGCATTGCGACACTGGCGTATTACCGGCGTCTTGGAGATATCGCGTTCTTACCCACCTACATCGGAGCGACTGCTGAGCTGGGAAATACGTGGCAAGACAATTCTGACATTAGTTTGGATAGTTCCATCTTCGCCGGCAGCGTCTTCATCGGTGTGGACACTATCTTGGGCCCAATCTATACGGCTGTCGGACTGACTGAAGACGGTCAAACGGCGCTTTACTTCTACGTCGGCCGTACGTTTTAGGACTGGTTTTGCGACTGCCCCTAACCGGAGAGTGCCGTGCTGAAAACCAATCTGAACCTGGCCGCCGTAATCCTGCTTTCAGGTTTTACGTTCAGCGCGCTTGCTGCGGATGACCCGTTATTCCAATCGGATGAGTCGCTCGCGCTGATCCTCGAACTGCCACCCAGGAATCAGTTGCCACCACCGCAAGACAAACCGACCGTTGCTGGTCTGTTGCGATACACGAGTAATGACGGAACCGACATGGTACTCGATGTCGCCGTTTCTACTCGCGGAAACTCACGCCTCGAGCTTTGCTCGCTTCCGCCACTCAGTATCAACTTGAAACGGAAACAAGTTGCATCGACGCTGTTTGCCGAACAAAACAAACTCAAGATTGTTACTCAATGTCGTAAGTCTGCAGCTTATCGGCGTTATCTGAACCAGGAGTTCATGGTCTACAAGATTCACAATATTCTTTCCGAATATTCGTTCCGTGTACGCAAGCTTGAGATTACCTATCGCAAATCGAGCGGCGGTGAACCAGATGAGCTGCATTCGGCATTCGTTATCGAATCAGCTGAGAGAGCGGCAGCGCGGTTAGGTATGAAGACGATCAAGGTCGATTCTGTCAAAGCCTCCCAGCTTGACACCTACCAGCTCAGCATATACGCGCTGTTTCAGTTCATGATCGGCAACACAGATTGGTCGGTTCGCAAGGGACCGGCTAATGAAGAATGCTGTCACAACGGCAAAGTTATCGCGCCACCCGACTCGAACAACGGCTGGGTGATACTACCGTACGATTTTGATCAGGCGGGTATCATTAACACGCGTTACGCGACGCCCAGCGACTTATTGCCGATCAAGTCGGTTCGTCAACGACTGTATCGCGGCTTTTGCAGCAGCAACGATCAACTTGATTCGACGATTGCAGGTTTCAACGATAGTCGCGCTGCGATCGAAGGCTTCTTTGACGGCGGACACGACGGCCCGTCTCCAAACAAAGCAGCGCTCAGGTACCTGCGGGATTTCTACGAGATCGTCAATGATCCGAAGAAACGCCAGAAAAAAGTAGTTGATGCTTGTCAGCACACGGCGAACTGACCGGAGTCTGTATTCATGAAAGAAAAAATCATAAACCTGGGTCGAACATTACAAGCCATCGGTCCACTGGTGGGCAACGCTATTAAGAGTGGCCAGCTTTTTAATCCTCAGGCTGAGCTTACCGAACCAGACCCGGATATTTTGTGTGAATATGACGTAAGAATTCCCATGAGTGAAGGGTTTTCTGTGACCGCAAACATTTTCCGTTCAAAAAAGGCGGCGAATAAGGACGAAAAAGTGCCGGTGGTTATGTGTGCCCATCCTTATAACAATCACCTTACGCCTGCGCTTAAGAAAACGCCGTTGGGAGGTCCACCTCAACAATATCGTCTGATTCCTCAGACCGGAGGAAAGCCGGTTTTTTCCAAACTGACAAGCTGGGAATCGCCTGATCCTAATTTTTGGATACCTGCCGGATATGCCATCGTCAATATGAATCTGCCCGGTTACGCCAATAGTGAGGGTCCCCCCTCCGCCTTCTCCGAGCATCAGGGGAAATGTTACTACGAGGCCATTGAGTGGATAGCAAAACGCCCCTGGTGTAGCGGTAAGGTGGGGCTCAATGGCGTGAGCTTCCTGGCCATTTCCCAATACCACGTGGCGGCTTGCCAGGCCTACGGGGGACCACCGCCTTCCTTGTGCTGCATTTCTCCCTGGGAAGGGCTGACGGATCCGTATCGCGACATATTCGCCTTTGGCGGGCTATCGGATGTTGGTTTTCCCACCTTTTGGTGGGCTACGGAAGTGAAACCGAGCATTAATGGCACGGAAGAAGACTTCGTGGAATCCGATGGGAGTATCCCTACGGACTATTTGAAGAACCATCCATTTTACGATGATTATTGGAAAGCAAAAGCAGCCAAGTTAGAAGAGATTGCCGTTCCCATGCTTGTTTGTGCCTCGTTCTCTGACCATGGGTTACATACTATGGGTTCTTTTCGGGCTTTCGAGCAGGCTAAGTCGAAAAATAAATGGGTATACACGCATCGCACTGGCAAGTGGGTTTCGTACTATTCGCCTGAGGTGCAAAAGATGACCAAGGACTTCATGGATTGTTTCTTAAAAGATGATACGTCCAGTGGTTTCTTAGACACGCCCCCGGTGCGACTGGAAGTGCGATCCAGCATTGAAGAGATTCACGAAGTTCGATATGAACATGAATGGCCGCTGGCCCGTACCCAGTACAGAAAACTCTATTTAAGTGGTCAACCACAGTCCCTCGCATTTGAAAAACCGGAACGACCAATGCAGGTGGTGTACCAGGCAAAGAACGGAAACGCACTATTCAATTTCACGTTTACCGAAGACACGGAGTTAAGCGGTTACATGAAGTTGAGGGCTTGGGTGGAAGCCCGTCCCGGAAAAGCAGGAGAAATATCACCGGACGATATGGCCATGTTTATTGCTGTCAATAAGCTCGATCGCGATGGAAATGCTGTTCACTTCAACGGTTCAGTCGGAAATACGAGGGATATGGTCACACGAGGTGATTGCAGAGTCTCCAGACGCGAACTTGACCCTGTTGAATCGACCGAGTGGCATCCAGTACAACTAGGGACTTCGGAGCTGAAGTTGAAAGCTGGTGAGATCGTGTCCGTCGAAATCGAGCTGTATCCCAGCAGCACCGTCTTTTCGGTCGGGGAAACCCTGCAGCTAATCATCGCTTCTAACGAGATCATTCCTTCTCCGCCCTACAGAAAAGATGTGTCATGCAATCATGGCAGCCATGTAGTTCACTTCGGAGGAAACTACGATTCTCATCTGATGGTTCCGAAGATACTGTCAACAGAAGACTGACTGGATAGTACCCCTATCGGCCCTCGATGGCTGCCTTGATATCGTGGCCGAGCCGGTTTTGCGGGTGGGCAGTGATCATCCGTTCAGCGAGTTCCAGTGCCTCGTTCAGGTGGCCACGCTTGTAATAGAAGTCGATTAGAGCGAACAGGAAATCAAAGCTTTGTGGCTCCAAAGCAAGAGCTTTCAGTAACGCGGTTTCGGCCTCTGCATCTCTACCTAGCTGTGCCAGCAGCAAGCCGTAGTTATAGTGCACTCTTGGGCGTTGCGGTATGCCGTCTGAAGCCCGGGCCAGAAATGGCAACGCTTCCTCGCTACGATTCAATCCAACCAGCAGAAGCGCGAGTGAGTAAGATGCCTCGTGCTGATCGGGATAAGCTGCCAATACCTCTCGCAGCAATTGCTCGGTTTCGTCGTTCTTCCCTTGCTGGCTTAGCAGCATGGCAAGATTCATCTTGGCCGGGAAGAACAGGCTGTCAACATCGAGGGCCGCGCGATAATAGCGTTCGGCCGTAGCCGTCTCGCCCTGCGTATTGTAAAGATTGCCCAAATTCATGCCGGCAGCAGCGAAATCAAGCGAAGCCTCCATCGCTCCGATGTATTCCGCCAGCTCTTTATCGAAGGCTTCCCGTTGATAGGCTTTGAAATATTCCCGGCCTACGCCAGCGAGGCGTGAGGCAGTCCTGATCCGAACCGCTCGAACAGAGTCAAACAGCAGCGGTGCGAGCAATTCGACTAGCGCTTCCGGAGTCTCAGCCATGACGCCTTCGACCGCAGTGTGGCGCATCAGCGCCTCCTCATCATTCAACGCACGCTGCATGACTTTGCTTGTCTGCTCACTCGGGTAGGCTTGCAATGCGTTCAAGGCGGTTGCGCGCACGATCGCCGGTTTAAGCGCGTCTTCCACCAACGAGTGCAGACCGTCTTCGGCACCCGGCTCACCGGCGCGGGCAGCGGCGAGGATAGTCCCGAAGTGGGGTTTGCGGGCTTTTCCGTACCATTCCGTGTACGCGTCCGCAGACCATTCCACGGTTTGGTCATCGTGGCAGCCACTCTGGCTGCAGGAGTTCGGAACGCCAGTCTCCAGACTCAGGTCCGGCCGCGGCACACGAAGACTGTGGTCCGCCCGGTCATCGATCACCATAAAGGGCTGCTCGGGCATGTGGCATTTGACGCACAAGGCACCGTCGCTGGGCTGCCCCTCGTAGATTTTTTTGTGGAAGTGGTGCTCGTAGGCGTCGTAAGTATCCGCCTGATGGCATTGCAGACACAGTTCATTACCTTCCTTGTGTAACGCCAGGCTGTGCACGTCGTGGCAGTCACTGCAGCGCACCCCATTCTGGTACATCTTGCTCTGCACGAAAGAGCCCCAGACATAGTCCTCCTCGAGAATCTGCCCGTCCGCGTGATAAACGCCTTCCAATAACAGCGAAGGCACCAGATTTTCGAGCAGATTTACCTGGCCGTGGTCGTAGTCGCCAATCTCGCTGCGGCGTGAATGACAAGGCGCACACATTTCTACTTGCTGGCGATTGTCCATACCGCTCGAATGGACAACCAGGTCATAATCCTCGACTTCCGGGCGCGCCATCGGATCGATTTCGGCCCACGCCACATGCCGGGAACCCGGGCCATGGCAGGCCTCGCAACTGACATCCACTTCCGACCAGATAGTGTTGAATGTTTTGGTTTCCGCGTCGTAGTTCTTTTGCAGATCCGTCGAATGACACTCGGCGCACATGCCATTCCAATTCTGCCCGTTGCGGGTCCAGTGCAGCCAATCGTCCGCCGAAAATGTCGCGTCCGGGTAGAGATCGAACCAGCGTTGCTCTTCTGTGTCCCAGGCAACGGACAGCGCCTGCAATCGTCCTCCCGGAAAAGGGACCAGGTACTGTTGCAACGGCTCGATTCCGAACGTATAACGCACTTCGAATTCGGCCATCTCACCCGCGGGGCCTTCGGTGAAAATGAAATATCCATCGTCTTTTTTGTAAAAGCGGGAGATCACTCCGTCGTGTTCGAATTCGGCGTCGTCGAAGTCGCCCAGGACCGTCTGTTCGTTGGCGAGGTCCATGGCATTATCGTGATCCGAGCCGAGCCATTGGTCGTACGCCACATCGTGGCAATCAATGCACTGGTCCCGGCCTACAAAGCTCGCAGCTGACGTGCCAGGTGGACTATCTGCAGTATCTCGCTGCATTTCCCTGACGACGTAGAGTGGAATGGAAAGGACGATCACGCCCAGAGCGATAAGTGCCGCAAGCCTCCAGCCGCGCATGCCGTCGTCATTCATCGCAAGATCAGACCCGGGTTACCTGATGCGATTCGAACGAAGCGCGGCGAAGTAGTTTGTTCGTATCGACTTTTACGATTCCATTGTCGATGCGCACGGCAAACAGCTCGAGGGCCCGTGCTGCTGGTGCACTGAGCACATCGCCTCGTATGTCGAATGCCGAAGCATGGCAGGGGCACGTGAATCTCTGCTCATCCGCTATCCAGGGTACGGTGCAGCCGAGGTGCGTACACTTGCGGTGCAGCGCCAGGAAGCCGCCGTCGTCCAGGCGCACCAGGTAGAAATGACCATCGCGAAATGCGGTAACGCTGCCCGGCTCGAAGCGCTCAACCGGACCGGCGACCTGAAATCCGAGCCCTTCCTCCAACGATACCCGGCTCCGGCGTGGCCCGAGGAAAGTTGCGCTGATCCAGCCTGCTTCAAATATTGCCAGGCCACCGAGTAGCGCCGCTATCCGGGACATAAAGCTGCGGCGCCGTTTGTCTATGTCTGCCATGGCCACACCAATGCCATACCCGCACCACGAAACCATACGCCCGTCACGGTGAGGACCGTAAAGCCAACGACGAGCAACACAAACAGTGCCTGCACCGTTTCGTTTTTCGACGCATTGAATTGTTTCCTGATCAGCATGTAAAACGCTACAACTCCGACCGCGAGAGCCGTGCAGGGTAATAGACCATTGCTGATCACCGGCGCAGTACTGCTGAACCAGCCAACCGGTCCGACGGCATATTCATCCAGCAATATCCACAACGGCGTAAGCAGCAGAGCCGTAGTAGCGGCAACGGCTGCCATGCGTCGTCCTTTCGGCGTCAGGAACCAGTTCCCCGAAAGATCAGCGTCATAGCGCAGATAGGCAACCCGAACAACAGCGATCACGACTACCAGGGGAATGATAAAGACGGCAAACAGAGGATGAAAATGCAGTAGTAACTCCTGCAGGCCGACGAAGTACCACGGCGCCTTGGCCGGATTCGGACTCAAGCCGGGATTGGCAGGTTCGCCCAACGGTGCCTCGAAGAAAATAGCAATAACGAGTACGAAAGCAATCAGCATCAAACCCACCGCTATCTCTCGGAGCAGCAGGTTGGGAATATACGGCACATAGTCCGTGCCTGCCTGGGCGTTTTCTTCAGTATCCCGCGGGACAACCACACCGCCTGCCAGACGAACACGCCAGAAGTGCCATGTCATTAGCGCAACCAGCAGCAATGGAACGACAATGGTATGCAGAGCATAAAAGTTGATCACTGTAGCCGGACCGATTTCCGCTCCGCCGAGAATCACGCGCTGTAGCGTCTGGCCAATACCCGGCATATATCCCAGCATCTCGGTGCAGATCGTGATCGCCCAGTAGGAAATCTGATCCCACGCCAACAGGTAACCGGTAAAACCAGACACCATGATCAAAAACAACAGGCCCAGGCCAATTATCCAATTGGCTCGCCGGGGAGCGTGGAACGCTCCGGTTAGAAAGACCCGCAGCATGTGCAACACCGCCACCGCGATAAGCAGGTTAGCGCTCCAGTAATGCACACCGCGTATGAGTCGGCCGAACAGCATTTCCTGTTGCATGAACAGGATGGATTCGTAGGCGCGTTCCGGGGACGGTTCGTAAACAAAAATCATCAGGAGCCCGGTACTTATCAGCATCAGAAAGAGAACCAGGGACATGCCACCGAGGCCGAACGTATGTGTGAACCGCAAGGCCTTCGCAGGAACGAGAACGGGCCTCGTATGCAGTATCAGGGAATTGACAAAGCCCCACTTGTTGTTTTCCTGCATATCCGCAATCGCCAAGAAAAGATTCCTGCTAGTTATCCTTGGATGCCAGGTTCATTTGCAGTCTTAGTTCGTCTCGCTTTTGCTTGCGCTGCCCTAACAGATCATCAAGTTCGCTCATACCAACTTAAGCCGCAGCCCGCAAAATATTGAACGGCGCGAGTTCCGGTAGCCGACAGTTCTGTAACGAAATAAGGCCTGTATACACGAGCGCGTGTTGTCCGGAATAGGACGCGTGACTGACCATGTCCGTTAGCACCATCCACGCAGAGTACGGTTCGAAGTTGAACGTCTGAACGCTTTCATCCGTTTGTTGAAACGCCGGTGTATCTTTCATGTAATTATGGAATTTGCGCATCACTCTGTCGTAGGGACTGCTGTCCAGCATTGGCGCCAACGGCAGACCGATTTTCGCAAGGCCGTTCAGGAAAGATGTTCTTGCCTTCCCCGACAAACCACGCTCAAGTGAAGGGGTAAGGTCCTCGTACATACCGGCCTCATGACCGTACTTCTCAAACAAAGCGGGAAACGCACCTTTGCTTTTCCAGACCCGGTCTGCTTCGGGATTGACGTTGACGAAGAATCGCAAAATACGATCGCCATTGGTGGCGCCGTACGCGCCAGCATCGATGTGGACGAGTTCATTACTGGCATGGGGCTTGAGATTGCGGCCCTTCTCTTCGAGCGGCCGAAAGCTGCACGTTCCCACGCGCATGTTTGTCGACAGCGACGGCATCACAGTATTCAGGAATTCCGTGACTCGCGTGCGATGATTCGTGAGTACTTCGTAAGCCAGGTCGGCGATCGACGATTGATCATCAAGCCCGGTCACGCGGTCCGCCTCAGGATGGTAGCTAACGTTTTTAAGTTTGAGCTGCTGCGGCAATGTTGTTCGCAGGGTCTCCAGTTCAGCCGCCGTCGGTAGTTCGACGGGACAGGTCGGAAACTTGACGATATTGCCCTTCTCCAGCGCATCGCCAATTTCATCGGGTGGCACTGTCGCGAGTCGTTCTGAGTTGTATTCTTGCAGCATGATCGGCGCCCTCCCGAGATGACTGAAAGCGGAATTCTACACTACGAATCTGCCGCCGTCGGTTTAGCCGAGCCGGCTTTGGGTCTTGCGGATGTTCGCGCGTATCGTGGAAACAAATGAATCTTTCTTGTAGCGACCTTTGACGACGTGGCGAATCTGACACGCTCCGGGAACATCCAGCGCTGTTCCATGTGTCCCCATTAGCCACCGATAAGCGCGGTCTTCATAGGTCTTGCGCCAGCGTTCTGACGGTTTTTGATAGAGCCCGATGGAGTCGCAATAGCCACACGCGCGGGCGACATCACCGTGCGTGATTTGATAGGGCCCTTTGGCCTTGCTGCGCTCGCCGAGGTAAGGCACGAAGTCTCGCAACGGAATTTCGAGTATCGCTGGTCCTTCGCGCCCCTTGGTCAGAATCTCATCATCCTCTTCGAGTAGCGTCGTCCCCAATCCGAATCTCGGAAACACCAGCGGATCGTCACGACCCTGCAATTCATCAGCCAATGTATCCAGGCAGTTCTCGTGGAAAATAATGTCGCAATCCGTAAACCAGATCCAATCCGCGGTCGTCGATTTCGCCGCAATATTGCGGCCAATACTACGCCGAAACAGCCGTTCTTTGGGCAGGACCTGCCAGTTCCAGGTAACACCCGGTACATCGATGTCCTGAAAGAAATCCAGTACGCGCGTAACCGCTTCATCTCCTGCCGCGTGATACACCGTCATCGTGATATCCAGCTTATCGGTCCGATGATTGACGAGCGAACTCAATTGGTAGGTCAGATAATGCCCATATCGCCAGCAATGACAGACGATTTCCAGGCTCAGCTTGCCGGTGCGTTTGGACTTTTCGACCGTCGCCGGATTGGCCCTGCGAAACCACGCGGCCGGCAAGGCACCGCTTGCCGCGACGCGGTAAAAAATTCCAAGGAAACCGTCAATTAATGCTGACATATCGGAGTCCGATTGATGCTGCGCGCGCGCTTTGGGTCTGGCTTCGAGCGCTAACCAACACATTGAATTGTCGAGAGATTCTAGCGGAGAAGTATACGGTTCCCGAGTTACGACATCTAGGAGTATCTGAGCAACTACAAATCAGAGTGACATTGCCGTAGATTGCTCCATACTCCCGGCTCCCGATTGACGGGAGCACCAATTATTGAGGAATGCCGGTACCTTGACTAAGAAAACCACGCAATTTCGCCGCCTGCTCGACGGTAACGAGCTCGATTTTCTGATCGATGCGCACAACGGCATCAGTGCCAAAGTCGGCGAACAGGCCGGTTTCAAGGGACTGTGGGCCGGCGGCCTTTGCATGTCCGCGCAGTACGGGGTCCGCGACAGCAACGAGGCCAGCTGGACACAGGTGCTCGAGATGCTCGAGTTCATGGCGGACGCGACGTCAATACCGATCCTGCTGGACGGCGACACGGGTTACGGCAACTTTAATAATGTGCGGCGGCTCGTTAGCAAGCTCGAGCAGCGCGGCATCGCAGCCGTCTGTATCGAGGACAAACTCTATCCGAAGACCAATAGTTTCATTGACGGCAACAAACAACAGCTCGCCGAGATTGATGAATTCTGCAGCCGCATCAAGGCCGGCAAAGACGCTCAGTCTGACGATGAGTTCGCGATCATCACGCGGGTCGAGGCGTTTATCGCCGGGTGGGGGCTCGGTGAGGCACTACGCCGTGCCGAGGCGTATCACGAAGCGGGATCCGACGGCATCCTGATTCACAGTGCGCTGACAACGCCAACCGAGATACTCGCGTTCAAAAAGGAATGGGGTGACCGGTCCCCCGTTGTGATCGTGCCGACAAAGTACTACGCGACGCCGACAGAGGTGTTTCGTGAAGCCGGTTTCTCAATCGTGATCTGGGCGAACCACTTGTTGCGCGCGGCCCTGACCACCATGCAGGATTGCGCCACGACACTTGCCCGTGATCAAAACCTGCTGTCAATCGAAGACGACATCGCGCCGGTAAAGGAGATTTTTCGGCTACAGGAGGCTTCTGAGTTGCAGGAAGCTGAGGAACGCTACCTGCCGAGCAAGAATGAGGAAGCCCATGCCATCATCCTGGCCGCCTCGCGCGGCACGGCGCTGGGCGACTTGACGGCAGACCGGCCGAAGACGATGGTCGAGGTGCGCGGGCAACCCCTCCTCGGTCATATCGTCGGCGCTTACAACAGTGCCGGAATAAAAAATATTACGGTCGTCCGCGGTTATCTGCCGGATACGGTTAATCTGCCGGCACTCAACTATATCGACAATCCGGACTATGCCGACACGGGTGAATTGCTTTCGTTGGCGCGCGCGCTCGAGGCCGACACGAGCGATGGCAACGATTTGTATGTGTCCTTCGGCGACGTGATATTCAAGCGCTACATTCTCGACATCATTGCAGAGCCGGACGACGATTTCGTAATCGTCGTAGACACCAATTGGCAGGACTCTGTGAATCTCGGGCGTGCGGCAGATTACGTGCACTGTACGGAATCCCACTCCCGCAATGATTTCTATCGCGACGTCTATCTCGAGCAGGCCGGGGAAACGATTGCGGACAAGCAGCGGCACGGCGAATGGACGGGGCTTTTGAAAGTCTCCAAAGCCGGATTGCCGGTATTTCGCGATGTTGTTACAGAACTCTCGGTCGGGCCCGACAGCCGCGACGCCAAGTTGTATGCATTGCTCAATGAGTTGGTCCGGCGCGGCCAGCGTGTGCGGGTCGTCTACACCACCGGGCACTGGCTCGACGTCGACAGCGTGAGTGACATTCTGGCCGCGAGCAATTTCACGTGATCGTTGCCGAACACTTTATTGAATCGGCACGGCAGCACGGCTTCGAACTGTATACCGGCGTTCCGTGTTCGTATCTGAAGCCATTCATCAATACCGTCATCGATTCCAGCCAGCTGCGCTATATCGGTGCGGCCAACGAGGGTGACGCCGTTGCCGTAGCCGTCGGCGCCGAACTTGGCGGCGTACGTAGCGTGGTGATGTTTCAAAACTCCGGGCTCGGAAATGCGGTCAGCCCGCTGACCTCGCTGACGCATATCTTCAAGATTCCGCTGTTGTTGATCGTCACGTTGCGCGGCGAGCCTGGCGGACCGGCCGACGAACCGCAGCATGAGTTGATGGGAGCAATCACGACCGAGCTGCTGGAGCTGATGGGTATCTCCTGGGAGTTTTTTCCGCAATCTGCGGACGAAATCGAGCTCGTGCTATCCAGGGCGCTGGGCCATATGGAACAGGAAAACCGGCCTTATGCGCTGGTCATGCGCAAGGGCAGCGTCGCGAAGTCGGACCTGCAGGCGCAGCCGGATATTCACGCGATCGTGTCGCACGCAAATCCCGTTGCCACGGAACCCGAGGCACAGCGCGGCGATATGCTGCGTGCAGTTCAGGCGGCAACGACGGACGACGATGTGCTCGTGGCCACGACCGGGTACACCGGGCGGGAACTCTATGCGACAGGCGATCACCTGAATCAGTTCTACATGGTTGGCTCCATGGGTTGCGCGGTAAGTGTCGGCCTCGGACTCGCGGTAGCCCGGCCCGAGCGCAGGATCGTCGTGTTGGACGGGGATGGCGCCGCGCTGATGCGTTTGGGCGCGCTCGCGACGGTGGGCTATGAGAAGCCCGGGAATCTGGTGCATGTCCTGCTCGACAATGGGTTGCATGAATCCACTGGCGGACAAGCAACGGTTTCCCGATCGATCGATTTCGGCGGGCTCGCAGCCGCGTGCGGTTACACCCGGATTGAGAGGGTCTCGCAGCCAGCTGAACTGGCAGCCATTCTCGAGCGGCCCGCGACCGAATTGACGTTCGTGCACGCGCCCATACTGGCCGGCGTTCCGGAGTTGCCGCGCCCGTCGATTACACCCGCTGCGGTCGCCGCGCGGCTGCGTGCGCACCTGCTGCCAGACGGACGCGAAACCATTGGACACTAGAATGATCCTGCTCAACCCGGGCCCGGTAACGCTGTCGGAGCGAGTCCGGGGCGCGCTGACATCGGGCGACTGGTGTCACCGGGAGCCGGAGTTTGCCGAACTGACGCGCGAGATCAATGCGGAACTGGTTGGCATCTACCCGGAGATGCGCGATGAGTTCGCGGCCGTCACGATGACCGGCTCCGGGACCAGTGCCGTCGAGGCGATGCTGGCGAGCTTCGCACCTGCCGACGGCAGCACGCTCGTCGTTGCGAACGGCGTTTACGGCGAGCGCATGGCGCGGATACTTGCGGCGTACAGGAAGCCCCATGAATTGCTGCAGTTGCCGTGGACCTCGCCGCTCGACATGGACGCGGTGCTCCTCATGCTGGATGAGCATCCGGACATCACGCATGTCGCGACCGTTCACCATGAAACCACGACCGGGCGCCTGAACGACATTGATGCCCTGGGCGCATTGTGCCGCGATCGAAATTTGCCAATGCTGCTTGACGGGGTCAGCAGTTTTGGCGCGGAGCGAATTGATCCCGTCGGCTGGAATCTCGATGCCGTGGCAGGCACAGCAAACAAATGCTTGCACGGCGTACCGGGTCTGTCTTTCGTTATCGGACGGCAGGCGATCTGGGAACGGCCGCGGCCCCAGGTTGGCAGCGTTTATCTGGACCTGTATGGCTATTATGCCGGGCAGCACGGAGACGGATTTTCGCCATTTACGCAGTCGGTCCAGGTCGCGTTTGCGTTGCGCGAGGCGATCGCCGAGTTGCAGGAAGCCGGCGGCTGGCAGGCGCGGCGCGAGACCTATCTGCAACGCGCTGCAACGATACATAAAGAACTGGGTTCGCACGATGTAAAGAGTTTATTGAACGACAGTGAGTATTCTTGCGTTCTGCGGTCGTATCTCTTGCCCGCGAACCTGTCTTACGCGACGCTTCACGATGACCTGAAAGCGCAGGGCTTCGTGATTTATGCCGGCCAGGGTGAACTGGCCGAGCAGATCTTTCGTCTGGCTTACATGGGCGACATTCGGCGGGCTGATCTGGACGCGTTGTGTTCGGCGTTGCAGTCGGCGATTTCGAGAGCCCGATGATTCATACCGCTGTCATTCTTGCGGCCGGAGTGGGCACGCGCCTGGGCGACGAGTTCGCCGATCGCCCAAAAGGTTTCTTGCGTTTTGGTGACCGGCCGATCATCGAGGAATCCATACAATCCCTGGCCCGGGTGCAAATCCGGAACATCGTGATCGTGACGGGACATCAGGCGGGGCACTACGAGTCACTCGAGGTCGGCGACGGCGTAGTGCTGCACACCGTGCATAATTCGCGTTATGCGGAGTCCGGAAGTATGTATTCGCTGTATTGCGCCAGACACGCGTTGAGCGACGCGTTCTTGTTGCTCGAATCGGACCTGATCTATGAGCCCCGGGCGCTGACCGAGCTACTGGAGCACCCCGCGGACGATGCCATCCTGCTGTCCGGCCCGACCGGTGCGGGCGACGAGGTGTGGGTATCCACGCAGGGCGACAATCTGGTCGGGATGTCGAAGGATGCCGATTCGCTCGGCGGCGAACAGGAAATAGCCGGGGAACTCGTCGGCATCTCCAAGATCTCGTCACCGCTATTCCAGATCATGCTAGGTGTTGCCGAACGTGCGTTCGCCAACTCGTTACACTACGACTATGAGACAGATTGTCTCGTCGCCGCGGCCGCGGAGCGGAAGATCGCCTGCCCACTCGTGCCGGACCTCGCCTGGTCCGAGATCGATGACCCGGAGCACCTGCGGCGCGCGCGAGATACCGTCTATCCCGAGATTCAGCGCAGAGCCAATGCGGCTAGCGAAAAATAATCGCAAATGTTGTAAACTTATGGGGCCCAGAAGCATCAAATAAGCATTACGAATCAATAACTAAGAATCAGGAATTATGTCTCACAAACGAATCTGGCAGCCTGCAACGGTTGCGTTGGCTTTGCTGACGGCAGCTGCGCCGGCACACGCGTATCTTGATCCGAGTACCGCCAGCATGGCGATTTCGGCCATCGTCGGGCTGCTTGCGACTGCCTCATTGGTGATCAAGACTTTTTGGTACAAGCTCAGGTCCTTCGTTCGCAAGGACGAACTCGATCAATCCGACGCCGCTCTCAGCGAGCGATCATCCCCCAAAGCGGATAGCTACCCAGACAGTTGAGCGAATTCCGGCGTTTCTTTCGATGCTGGCGCGCTTTGCGCGCGTTCAAGCGGCTCCCGGATGCATGCCGCCACATCGTCATTTACTCGGAAAGTAGCCAGGACTGGCACCACCACGAAAAGTTGATCCGACATTTAACGGATGTGCTTGGTAAGGTGGTTTGTTATGTCTCCTCCGATGAGACGGATCCCGGCCTGACACAGGACAGTGCATCGATCCTTCCGTTCTATATCGGTACGGGTCTATTCCGGATCATCTTCTTTCAAACGCTGCAAGCCGACGTCATGCTGACCCAACTGTTGGACCTCGACAATCTCGACCTGAAGCGCTCAGTGCATCCAGTGCACTACATCCATATGTTCCATTCAATGGTCAGCACGCACATGGCCGACCGCGCAGACTCCTACGATCACTACGATACGATCCTGTGCGCGGGACCGCACCATGAAAAAGAAATCCGCAAGCGTGAGTCGCTGCACAATCTGCAGCCGAAGCAGCTGGTCGAGCACGGCTACGCCCGTCTGGAGCAACTGATCGACGAGCGCAGAGAACCTCCAGAACCTGACGGGCAGAATATTCACGTCTTGCTCGCGCCTTCCTGGGGCGACCAGTCAATCCTGAACCTGTACGGCGAAAATCTGACCGGTATCCTGCTCGACGCCGGATTTCAACTCACGCTCAGACCACATTTTCAGACACGGTGGAATACACCGGACGTCATCGACCGCATCGTCGCTCGATTCGGCGATCACGCACAGTTTACGCTCGTCGAACAAATGGGCGAAAGCGACTCGTTGTACGATTCGCACGTAATGATCACCGATTGGTCCGGCGCTGGCATCGACTATGGCCTGGGGTTGGAGAAGCCGGTTCTCTATATTGACGTGCCGCCGAAATCGCGCAACGCGACGTATCGCGAACTCGGAATCGAGCCATTTGAATCGCGCATTCGAGAATCGATCGGCGTTGTACTGGCGCCGGAAAAAATCGCCACGGCGCCTGCTGTAATCCGGGAATTGCTCGTCGATCCGCAACAATTTCGCGAACAGGTGCGTTCGTTGCGCCAGGAATCCGTGTGCAACCTCGGTTGCAGCGCGACAGCCGGCGCGATTGCCGTGGCTCGGATAGCGAACGAAGTCGCCGATGGTGCTTGAGCCGCCTTCCCGGCGACAACTGCTGCGCTGGACCGGCTGGTTCGGTGTTGCCAACGTGGCTATTAATCTGCTAATCGCCTCACGCTACTTGTGGGACTACCCGTTTTCCAGCGATGTGACCGGCAATATCTACGTGCTGCTGGCGTTCATCGCGCATGCGGCTTTTCTGGCCTACTTGCCGCTGGTTCTGCTTGTGATCCCGCTATTGCTGGTCCTGCCGATGCGCCGCCCCGTTATTACGGTCGCGGTCATAGCGATGAGTTTCAGCGTCAGCCTGCTGATTCTCGATACCAATGTGTTCGCTCAGAACCGATATCACCTGACCTGGCTGACACTGGAGATATTGGCGTGGCATACGTTGGCGTTCGCAGGCGTCTTTTTCATTATTGCTCTCGCTTTCCAAAGCGTGTTGGCCGGACAAGTCCGCAACTGGCTGACTGCCGGATCGCAACAAATCGGTGGCCGTTGGATCGCCATTGGTCTGATCGCTTGCTTGCTCGTCAGCCAGTCAATTCACATTTGGGCCGATGCGGTTGGGCACATTCCGGTAACCCGGTTTACGCGATACATGCCCCTTTATCGTCCGATGAAGGCGAAACGGATTCTCGCCGACCTGGAACTCGTGGATCCGGATCTGGTGCAGAAACGGCGCTTGTTGAACCACAGCCTCGGGACGAGCGACAGTGAGCTTCGTTACCCACTGAATCGCATTAACTGTCGGGCCAAGACAGAGTCACTGCCAAATATTCTGATCGTCATGATCGACGCGCTGCGCCCCGACGTCGTGCATCCGAAACTGTTGCCGAACCTGGCAGCATTCAGCCAACACGCGTCTCGCTTTCGGCAACACTACAGCGGCGGAAACTCCACCCGGATGGGGTTGTTCTCATTATTCTATGGCTTGCCGAGCACTTATTGGCAGAGCATCTATGCGTTGCAACGTCCGCCGGTGTTGATGGATCAGGTCCGGCGTAACAATTATCAGATGGCCTTGTTCAGCGCAGCTGGATTCGGCCGTCCGGCGTCGCTTGATCGCACCGCGTTCGTTGCGTGGCCGGGTCTGCCGGGCAAAGGCGCGGACATGAGCCTGTTGGAGCAAAATGTAAAGGCCACCGATGACTGGTTGGACTGGTTGTCCAGGCGTACGACCGATCAGCCGATTTTTGCTTACCTGCAGTACGATCCGCCAAAGAATCAAAAGGCCAGTGAGGAACCGATCGAGGAAGGCGATTTGCTGGAGGTGGAGCGCCGCTTCATAAATAACCCCGAGACCAGGGACGCCTGGCTCCGCTATCGGCAGGCGCTGCAGATGGTGGATCACGAGTTTGGCCGCGTTCTGGATTCGTTGGAAAGCCAGTCACTGACAGACAACACGATCGTTATTGTCACCAGCGACCATGGCAGTGAATACGATGACAACGGACTTGGCTATATCGGCCACGGGAATGCTTTCAGCAATGCGCAGTTGCTGTCGACAATGATGATCGTCTGGCCGGGAAGAGAGTCGACGGAATTTTCGCATCGGACTGCCAGTCATGACCTGCCCGTTACGCTGTTGCAGGAAGTGTTCGAGTGCCACAATCCACCACGCGAATACAGTGTGGGTCAGAACCTGTTTTCCGGAGAATCGTGGCCATGGATGATTGCCGGCAGTTACAACTCGCATGCGATCATCGAACCCGATCAAGTTATCATTTCACATCCCGGCGGATTTTTTGAGGTTCGTGATCGCGATTATCGCCCCGTCAGTGATTCCGATCTGAACCCCGCCTTGATCAGGGAAGCAATGGAAGCGCAAAGCAGGTTCCTGGAATGATGCGTGGGCTGCGCACGGTTGCAATAGCTTT
Organism: Gammaproteobacteria bacterium; assembly: GCA_029862045.1. Lineage (GTDB taxonomy): Bacteria > Pseudomonadota > Gammaproteobacteria > Steroidobacterales > Woeseiaceae > UBA1847. The sequence continues at coordinate 79,097 of JAOTYE010000014.1, read as the reverse complement.
TCTGATTGCATTTTCGGCAATCGGATCCGCGCAGCAATTGTCCAGTTCCCTGGGCACCGCGACATCAGGTATTGCGATCAATTCCGTTGGCGGCCTGCCGCAATTTCTCGGTAATGACGTTCGTCTGCGGTGGCTCGTACCGGGTGACATCGAATTGACATCAAGGCTGACGTCGCTGCACTACGATGTCGTCGGCGAGGACTTAGGTGATGGCATACGCCGCACGATGACTTCACGTGAAGCTATCGATGGTCGAATTCTGACGCATCACTATTTCCTGACGGACCCGGGTGACGCCTCCGCCCACAATACCGTGCGCCTCGATCTCGACATCCCTGCCGGCGCTAGTCTCGAGCTATCCGGAGAAGCCAGTTTCGTACCGGAACCGCTGCCCGGGTTCGGTGCCTTGTATGGCAAGGTCCTGGCCATCGCAGTGGATGCGGACGGCCAACAAAAATTGGAGAGTTCTGCAGAAATTTCCGCCGAGCGAAGCCTGGTTCCCGGGGACTGGTTCGGCGTCCGCAACCGCTTCTGGACTGGCTTGCTCAGATCCGAGGCTGCGACTCTCAACATCCAGGTCGATACCGGACAGGAAAACCTGCCACGCCTGATCGTCATGCCCCGCCGGGACGTTTCTCGTATGCAGCTCGAACTCTATGCCGGTCCCATCGAATCGAATGGCCTGTCGGCGGTGGACTCGAAGCTAAGCGGCATGATGTACGCAGCGTTGTGGGAGTGGCTGCGGGCGCTTTGTTTCGGCATGTCCTGGCTATTGACCAGCGTGCAATCTTTGGTCGGTAACGTCGGTCTGGCGATTATTCTGCTGTCTGTCTGCGTCAAGATCCTGATGTCACCGCTGACGCTGGTTGCCGACCGGTGGCAGGATTCGGTCAACAAGACTGCCGCGATATTGCAGCCGCCGATCGACGCGATCAAGCGGCAATACAAAGGAGAAGACGCGCATACTCGTATTCTCGCGGTGTATCGCGAACACAATGTTAATCCCATGTATGCGGTAAAAAGCCTGGCGGGTTTTCTGATTCAGATTCCCATTTTTATTGCCGCGTTCGATGTGCTCGGTGAAGGTTTTTTGCTTAACGACACATCCTTTTTATGGACTCAGGATCTGGCGAAACCAGACCGCGCACTTCCGCTGCCATGGGAGCTGCCGTTTTTCGGTGCTTATCTGAATCTGCTCCCGTTCCTGATGACCGGGGTTACGTTGTTTACGTCGTGGATTCAGATGGAGCCGTCGCTGACGCCAGAGTTGCTGCGCAAGCAGCGCTTGCGTCTGTACCTGATGGCCGTCGCATTTTTCCTGCTCTTCTATACGTTTCCGGCTGGCATGGTGTTGTACTGGACGACGAACAACGTCTTACACCTGTTGAAAATCCAGATCGGCCGATGGAGGAAAGGCGACGATAGCGCCAGGGAAGGACTAAGTTCCCGCAAGTAGCTCGTCGATGACCGGATCCATCTTGGACTTGGTGCCGGCCCATTTCGTCAACGAGAAGCCACCCTTGCCCCGAAGATGGTAGTCAGCAGAGGCGACCTGCTGTCCAGCTCGTAGCAAACGCAGTTCTGCATGACTCAGGTACGGCTTCATATCCCATGAGCGCAGCGCGGTGTACGTCAATACATATTCACATCGCCGCGGCCGATTGCCGTTGTATATCTCAGTGCCGATCCCATGGCGCTCGAATCCGTCTTCCAATACCTGTAGAAAATCACCGACCTGGACTGCCGTATTTCGTTGGATACAGACGTGAAGAAGCGGCATGGAGGCGTCCACTGGTTGCACTTTGACAGACGTGCAGGCGCAGATCAGCAAAGACAGCGCCAGAACAACTATTCGCAGCATTAGTCTCGTCCAAAATGAGGTTGACGAACGAGCTACGATACCGATTTGGTACCCACGTCACAGTGTGGCGCGTCACATTTGGCCCGTGCGCAAGATCTGGAGTACTATTCGGGCGTATGCACTTGGCGTGTTCTGGCTTCTGCCCGTGGAGGTAAAAATGGCAATGTTCAAAAAGACTGATGATGATTACGACTCGGATTTGGCGTCGCCTCCAAAAATTGGACAGACGCGCCCGATTCGCTCCAAGAACGTATCGGTCATCGGACCCACACTCGTGTTCAAGGGTGAGTTGTCGGCGGACGAAGATCTGGTGATCGAAGGCCGCATCGAGGGCACGATCGCACATCACAAGAAGCACCTCACGATTGGCAAACAGGGACGGGTAAAGGCGGACATCCACGCCAGCTCCGTGATCGTTGAAGGTAAGCTAGTCGGCGACATCCATAGTGAAGGGGTCGTCTCGCTGGCCAGTGGCGCTGATGTCGAAGGCGACATTTTCTGTGGTCGTATTGTCATGGAGGACGGCGCCAGATTTGTTGGACGAATCGACATGGGTGAAGAGGCCGAAGTGGAAGCGTCTGAAGAGCCTGTGCAAATCGAGTCGATGCAGGTTCACGACATTTCTGCTTGAAATCACCAAAGGGTCGATTAGCAACTTTGTAGCTTCTTGCTAAGGGCTAGATTGGGTAGTTCGCAATCTCAGTTGCCAATCCTGTCTTGATGGCATCGAGGTATGGCTCGAAGTTTCGCCACTGCTCGAGCGCTCCTTTGTAAATCGGCTGCCTTACCTGCTCGGAACTCGGTGTTCGTACCGAACGATCGGTCTGGTGGAAGTTGAGGCATGCCTCTTCGAAAGGCACATCCAGATAGTCGAGCATGCGTCTTACCTGGCGCTCCGCGTCGGCGACGACATGTTCATAGTGCACGCGCAATACCTTTCCCGGTAGGACCTCGTCCCAATGTTCCATGAGCTTGACGTAGGACTTGTAGTAGCGAGCAATATCGTCCAGTCCGTAGGTGAATTCCTGACCGTCGGCAAATAGCTGCTTGAAACCACTGAAACAACACGCCATCGGGTGCCGCCGCGCATCGATGACTTTGGCATTGGGGAACATCAGGTGGATCAGGCCGACATGCATGAAATTATTCGGCATCTTGTCGATGAATTTCGGCGCACCCTTGCGATGTATCGCGGTGTCTTCGATATAAGCGTCGGCCAATTTCCTGAAATGCTCATCGTTCAGGTCGATCAGAATTTTCGGGTAATTCGCCTCTTCGGTCACCGCACGTCGGCCGTTCAGGCGGTGAGCGGTCGCGATGATGTTCGGTAACTCCATCGTGCCGTCGATCTGCGAGTGCGACGCCAGAATCTGCTCAAGCAATGTGGAACCTGCGCGCGGCAGCCCAACCACAAATATCGGATCCGAATAGTCGCCGCCAAAACCGGCCTTGTCGCGAAACAATGCCTCGGTGCAAAACTCCGCCTGGCGCTGCATCGCGAGTTCGAGCCGCTCCGGGTCGTAGCGCAAGCCACTCTTTCTGAGTTCGTTGCCCTGCTCATAGAAAGCGAACGACTCCTCGTATTGCTTGCGATCCTCGAGCGCTTTTCCAAGCGCGAAACACAGGTGATATTTATCGTCGATGGCCGTTTCCGCTCGCTCGATCTGAGTGCGCATTTGCGCGATTTCTTCGTCTGTGAACCGATACGTTTTCAGATTGGCCAGGCTCCAATAAGCATCCCCGAAATCTTTTCTCACGCGATACGCACCGCGATACGAATCTATGCCGTCCTCGACGCGTCCGACCGTTTTAAGTGCGTGGCCACGGGCCAGGAAGGTTTGCGCGAATTCAGGGTGTGCCTCAATGACTCTGTCATAGACCTCAAGGGCCGCATCAAAGTTACCGATGGCGACGCTTTGATTCGCGAAGGTCAGATCAAACACATAGTTGCCGGGAAACGTGTCCCTGAGAATGACGGCTTGTTCGAGCGCCTTCTCGAACTTCTGGCGTTTTTGCAGGACGGTCACATAGTCCAGCCTGGCGAGCCAGTAATCGGGTTCGAGTTCGACGCAGCTCTCGAGCAGGAACTCGGCGTCATCATAGACAAGAAGTTTCATGCCCAGTAACGCGAGTAGCCGCATTGCCTCGATGTGATGCGGCGTCTTTTGCAGGAAATCCCGGCAGAGTTTCTCCGCCCGGTACAGCTTGTTTTCCTCCATGAGGCTCGTGACGGTGACCAGCTCCGGCGGCAGTTTCGACAGGCGTTCGAATTCCGCTTTCGCTGCCACGGACTTCCGGGGAGCATTCTGCTGCTGATGAATCGTGGCCAGCTCCCGCCACGATGCGATCAGCGCACGATTGAGTTCGACCGCGCGCTTGTATGCCTGGCAGGCATTGTCCAGATCGCCGAGTTTCTTGTAGTTATGGCCGGCTTCCTGAAAGGATCTGGCGTAATTCGGGGCTACGGCATTGAGTTGTTCGAGGGTTTGCAGCGCCTCATACTGCTGGCCAAGATAACGCTGCGAAACGGCCATGCAGTAAAGCACGTCGACATCCTGTGGATTGTCGACGAGCTCTTGACGCGCTGCCTTGAGCGCTTCCTGAAGTTTCCCGTCCTGCAGCAGCTGCTGCGCGCTCATCGCGCCGTCAGGCACTAGAAATCATAGGAAACACGCACGCCCCACGTTCGTGGTCGATTCGTCGTTATCCGCAAGTCCGTGTCCAGAGAATTGATGAACAACTCCGCGCGCTCATCGGTAAGGTTCTCCGCGAATAATTCGATGCCCCAGTTGTCCGCGCTGACACCGATCGCGCCATCCAGCGTGTCGTAAGAACCCTGCTCGAAACGATTGGCGGTGACGATGGAACTGAACTGCTCGTCGGTGTGGGCGAGCACCAATTGCGCATGCGCGTTCTTGTCGCCCACTTCCCAATGGTAGCGTGCGCTGAGGTTGTACTGGAATTCCGGCGCCAGCGCCAGATCGGATCCTTCAGGAGCCAGGTTCGATATATTGGGCGGAACCTTCACCATTTCGGTCGAATTGTATGACCACACTGCGGCCAGCGTCAGATTGTCATTCGGCAGCCAGGTCAGGTCACCCTCAAAGCCCTGGATCTCGGCATCGGCAGCATTCAGCACGAACGTGAGGACGCCGATATTGAAATCCGTAACGCCGATTTGCACATTATCCCAATCGATCTGATAGATAGAACCATTAAAGCGAACCGTGCCGTTCGCCATTGTGGTTTTCCAGCCGAACTCGAGATTGGTCACCTCGTCACTGACATAAGTCTTCGGCACTAGCGGATTATCACTGCGGTTGAACCCACCGGGGCGAAAACCCTCCGAATAGGTCCCAAAAAACAGCAAGTCATCGTTAGGCGCGAAGGAAACGCTGCCCTTGAATATCGTGTCGTCTTCCTTGAGCGGCAGATCGTTCGCAAATTCCACGTCATAACTAACTCCGCCGTCACCGTCATCGGCTGCAGTGCACGGGGCCGGGGCGGCTGGACAAAGTGTGGCAAAGTTCGACGAGCCCACCAGACTCGTCTCGATGTCGTAGTTTCGCGCGCCGACGGTCAGCGCAAGCGAATCAGTGACGTTGAACGTGACCTCACCGAAAAAGGCGATCTGCTCCTCGTCGCGAATCGCATCATTCATGAACGTGATGCCCTCGGCACGAGGATTGGGGTTAAACACCGTGGATTGCGAATGTGGCGTATTGGGCGCGAAAGCCCCGACAGACCCTGCGACATAGAAGTTGGTATCGACCTTGGCCTCAATGTCGTCCAAGAACACGCCGGCAACGAATGCGAACATTTCGCCCTCGTCATACGACAGGCGGAATTCGTGCGTGGTCCGCTCGTTCTCGATATTCGCGATCATGCCTTGTGTCGGGTCGCCGCACGTTCCGTAAAAACCGTACGCGGCGTAATTGGCGTAGTCACAGATGTAATAGGCACCGAAGTCACCAACTTGCGTATAGCCGCTGTAGTCGAAGCTGTTGTTGACTTCGCGATCGAGGAACGAACCCGCATAGACGAGATCCAGCGCGCCCAGCCGACCGTTCACGGTCAGCGAGAACTGGTTGAATTCATCGTCCAGAAAATCGGGGAAGAAGCGCTGCACCTTGAGATCACCGACCACGCGACTGCCTGCCGATTCGGGATCCAGGTCGGCAATGGACGGCGGCGAATGATCGAAGACGCCGTCGACATCCAGCGCCTGAGTCATGAACTGCGGGATGACCTCCCAATCGTCGCTGAGCGCAATCTTTGCGCTGACACGCGCACCACGATACACCGCGTCGTTAAAGTCATCCTCAACAAAAGCGATATTATTGACGACCGTATTCGGCGACCCGGCCGGATAACCCACATCAGTCGGTTCGTACGCATTTTCGCCGAAGACGTTGTCGATGTAGCCGCCTTCGACCGCGCTATAGAACACGGCACGGATGGCGAACTTGTCATCGATAACCGGAATGTTAACGAAAGCTTCGACGCTATTGCTGTCGTCACCCCCGCTAGTAGTTGAATAACTCGCGTCGAATCCCGCCTGGAACTCGTTGTAGACGGGCTTATTGGTGATCAGGCGGACCGTGCCCGCCTGTGAACTGGCGCCGAACAGGGTGCCCTGGGGGCCCGGCAATACTTCCACCCGGGCAATATCAGCTGTGTACAGGTCAAGATTTCGCCCACCCGAGCTGACCGGCTGCTCGTCGAGATACAACGCGACGTTGGGTACCGGTGCGCCAATTTCGACGGAGGTCTGGTCCGACGAGTCGGTGGCCATGCCGCGAATGAATACCGATGACTGACCAGGACCGCGGCCCGCCGAATTCACATTGGGTAGATAACGAATATAGTCGTCGAAATTCGCGATATTGAGTTCATCGAGCTTCTCTTCGCCCAGCGCTTGTATCGCAATCGGGGTGTCCTGAAGATCTGTCGCTCGTTTGGTGGCCGTTACGACGATTTCCTCAAACTCGGCCATAACCGGCGCCGAGGCCAAACCTGCGGATGTCGCCAACGCCAGGCACACGGCCCTGTTGACTTCGGATTTCCTAAACATGGCATTCCCCCATAACCGATTACATTGCTGAATAGTAATGGTTTCCCGGGGTTAATGCATCAATGACCCCGGATCAATCTGGCGGTGGAGAGAGTCCTGTGCGGACTATGCGCCTGCGACTTTTGGCGATTTTTTCAGTTCCATAGCCGCAATCGTAAGAGTAGCCGACGGGAGCTATACTGATGCCTCGTCGGTCCATAACAATACCGAGGCGCGAGCGTTGTCAGACAACTCGGAGAGACAAGCCAAGAGCGGACACCTGCATCGAGCGCTTGGTGTCCGCGACATCGTCTTGATCAATATTGCCGCCGTACTCGGCGTGCGCTGGCTGTCGACGGCGGCACAGATGGGTCCGTCGAGCCTCGCGCTCTGGGTCATTGCGGTGCTTGTGTTTTTTATTCCGAGCGCCCTGACCGTCACCGAACTGAGTTCCCGGCAGCCCGGCGAGGGCGGCATCTATCTTTGGAGCAAATCGGCATTCGGCGAATTTCATGGCTTCGTTTCGGGCTGGGCATACTGGGTCAACAACGTGTTCTATTTTCCGAGCCTGTTGCTGTTTCTTGCCGGCGCGTTTTTGTTCATCGGCGGTGAACGCTGGCTGCAGCTGGGCGACAGCAGTTGGTACAACACCGTGTTCTCGTTAGTGTTGATCTGGCTGCTAATCGGCGTCAACATTATCGGTGTCGAGCGCGGCAAGTGGATCGCCAGCGTCGGTGCCTTCGCTGCAATTGCCGTATTTATCGTGCTTGCCGTCACCGGCACCTGGGCCTGGACGGCACACGGTAGCGCGACGCAATTTACGGCGGCGTCCTTGATACCCGACGCTGGTAACTTCACGACATTGACATTCTTCGCGACCATGACGTTTGCGTTCGCCGGCATGGAACTGGCGCCGGCGATGGCCGGTGAAATCAGAGAGCCGAAGCGAACGATTCCCCGCGCGATTGTCATCTCCGGTATTGTCATCGCATTTATCTATATCGTGGGCACGAGTCTGGTCATGGTGGCTGTGCCCGAAGGCCAGGTGAACGTCATCACGGGCATCCCGCAGGCGTTTGCAGCGATCGGCGAGCGCATATCGCTGCCCTGGCTTGGCGCACTCGGTGGGCTGTTACTCGTCATTGCTTCGACTGGCGGTCTCGGTGCCTGGGTAACCGGCGTTGCCCGCATACCCTATGTCATTGGCATCGACCGCTACCTGCCGCCTGCGCTCGGCAAGACGCATCCGCGCTATGGCACGCCACACGTGTCACTGCTTACGCAGGGCATCGTGGTTTCGCTGATCATCCTGACGGTATCAGCCGGGGCCACGATCCAGGAGGCGTATATCATTCTCTTGGACCTGTCGATCATCCTTTACCTAATCCCGTTCCTGTACATGTTTGTAGCTCTACCGGTACTTCGCAGACGCGCAAACGGCAATCACGAGGGCGTGACTCTCGTGCCACTGGGCAGTTTGGGGCCCTGGTTATTTGGTGGACTGGGATTTGCGGCGACGATGTTGTCAATTATTCTGGCGTTTATCCCGCCCGCAGGAACGAGCAGCCCAGCGCTTTTCGTTATCAAAATCGCCGCATCGACATTGCTGTTCGTTGCCATCGGGCTCGGATTTTACTGGCGCGGTCGGTAGGCCAACGCCCGCTTGAAAATTGCGAGAGGTTCCAGATGGGGCCATTCAATTTGTGGCGGATAGCAAAATGGGGACATTCCTGAATTCGTAGAAATCAGGAATGTCCCCATTTTGTTTGTCTGGCGGAGAGAGAGGGATTGAGTTGCGCCTGCGGCGCTGCCTCGCCAACCGGCTCAGGCCGGTTGGTCGAACAGGGTTCTCATCCCTGATCCCTTACTTGTCAATCAAAAACAGGCCACGAGGACCTGTTCTTGATTGACTGGCGGTGTGACGAGTCCTCTGCGGAGGATGCTCCGCCGGATTCAGCCAACACGGATTTTCAGGGCAATAGGTCCTCAATGGTGTTCGCGATAAGGCTGTATCCGGCAGTATTGGCGTGAATATCAGGTCCTACCGGATCGGGATCGCACTGGTACGTGAACTGGCAGATGTTCACGACGTTAACCGGCAGCTGACCTACGTCATTTGGCGCCGGCAGTGGCGAATCCACAAGGGTGAAGTCGTCTGACTCGAACGCAGCAGCCACATCAGCCACAGGGACTCCTGCGGTGGCGTAAGTCGTGTCCAGAAAGCCCGTCAGAACACTGACAGCCAGGGCCGATTGCGTGGCCAGCGTCTGGCCGGCAGCATCCTCCAACCAGGACGACAGGTAGGGATTGTAGTAGTTCATGCCGACGATGGTCGTGTCGGGGCCGGCGGCATCGCGTAAGGCTGCCAGCACAATGGCCAAATCCATAGCAATCTGCGTGGACACGGTGGTGGCACAGTCAACGGGGTCTGTTGCGTCCATGCAATCAGCGTTACGAAAATCGTTGCCGCCCATGTCAATAGTCACCAAATGGACCTTGCCGCTATTGTCATTCAGGAAGTCGATCGCGGCAGCGAGCTGAGATCCTGCGAGATATGGACAGCTTATGCCGTTGACGAAATCGTCCAGAGTCTCCCCCGGGCAGCCGAGCCTGATGAGGTTCAGTTCGCGATCCGACCCGGCTTCGAATGCAGGCCTGATGCGGTCGAAAAGCTGGTCCGCATAACCGTCGTCCGTCGGAAGCGGTATGCCACTGCCATTGGGTTGCACACCGACCGACAACGACGTGCCAAGTGAGACATAGTAGTACGTGTCCGGGCCACCTCTGTTGATGGCTTCGTTGACCGAGTCGCAGCCACTAACCATCAGCGTGGCAGCAATTAACGCAATGCGCCACGCACTGGAATGTATATCGTCTTCTGCTTTCATCTCACGACCTCCCTGTCGCAGCGCCTTTCAAATCCTGAAAATTTCAAGGTAGCTACGTTCGGCAAAGTCGCACAATGCGAACCTGCCAAATAACCGGCTGTCATTATTCGTCACTCGCAACCGGCGAAGCTGAGACCGGAGTCACATTTGGCAACAAAGCCTGGTCCACCTGCTGAAGCGAAAACCCCGAGCTTGGCGATCTGATTGGCGGAGAGAGAGGGATTGAGTTGCGCCTGCGGCGCTGCCTCGCCAACCGGCTCAGGCCGGTTGGTCGAACAGGGTTCTCATCCTAATCCCTCTACTGGTCAATCAAAAAGAGGCCCTGTGGGCCCCTTTTTGATTTACTGGCGGAGAGAGAGGGATTCGAACCCTCGGTACGGTATCACCGTACACTCGCTTTCCAGGCGAGCACCTTAAACCACTCAGCCATCTCTCCGGAATTCAGATTCTAATGCGCGGGCGCCGCTGCGACGAGACTAGCCGGTGCCAAGGACCACAGGTGGCATATCGAGACACGGGGAACCCTCTGGCCGTGGTTCCTGTGGCGAGGCTGTGGGAAGCGGCATCGCCCTAAGCGGATCAAGGTCGTCCAGATCATCCGGCGCGTCGACCTGCGGGCCCCGCACGGCACTCTTGTAGTTACCTTCGTCGCAGGTCAGGTCTGGTGTACCACCGCAGGCCGCAAGACCAGCGATAACAGCAAAAACAATAATTCGCGCGAGCATCACGCCGCATTCTCCAGATTCACGCCTGCGATAGCCAGCGCGGCACGCATCTGATCGTGATATTGCTTCGCGAATTCGGTTAGCGGCAAACGCAGGCTCGGTCGTATCAATCCCATCTGATTAAGGGCCCATTTGACCGGTATCGGATTCGACTCAACGAATAGCGCATCGTTCAGTGGCTGCAAAGAGGCGTCCAGAGCCTTCGCCTCGGCATGCTCCCCTGCTGCAACCAGTTTACACAGCGTGACAATGGCTGCCGGCACAACGTTGCCACTTACCGTGACGATGCCGTGACCACCGTTCTCGAGAAACTCCAAAGCCGTGAAGTCATCACCGCTGTAGAGCATGAAGTCGTCGTCAACCAGCGCCTTGATCTGCTTCAGGCGCTCGATATCACCGGTCGCTTCCTTGATGCCGAAGATGTTGTCGTGCTGTGCGAGGCGCGCAACAGTGTCCGCCTGCATGTCCGCAACCGTCCGCCCCGGCACGTTGTACATCATCATCGGCTTGTCCACCGCATCCGCAATCGCCGTGAAATGCTGGATCATGCCTTCCTGCACCGGCTTGTTGTAATACGGCACGACGACAAGATAGGCATCAATGCCCAACTCACCGACCTCCAGAGACATATTTATCGTCTGCCGGGTTGAGTTAGATCCCGTCCCGGCGATTACAGGCAGGCGCCCATCGACGATCTCAACGGCGCGCGCGATGAGCTCGGCATGCTCCTCCCTGTTGAGCGTCGCGGCCTCACCGGTCGTACCTGCAATCACGAGGCCGTTGCTTCCCGCACTGGCATGAAAGTCGATCAGACCCTTGAGTGATGCATAATCGACCCGATTATTGGAGTCGAATGGTGTTACCAACGCGACCAGAGAACCCTCGAACACAGCTTGCCCTCGCCATCAATGAGGCGGCGATGTTACTGTTGATGTCCGGTGCTGGCAAGGCACATCTGACTGTACCTAGGTTTTTTCTAAATAAATGACACAACTTATTGTTTTATCAGCAATTGGGACAGACCGCACCGGCGTCGTGCAGGACATCACCAAAGTTATTCTTGGGTGCGGCGGCAACATTGAAGAAAGCCGCATGACGACACTCGGCAGCGAGTTCGCGATGCTTATGCTCGTCTCGGGCAACTGGCACACCCTGACCAAGCTCGAGCGCGACCTCGAAAAGCTCGGCGAAGGCGACAATCTGACGTTCGCGATTCGCAAAACCGCCGAGCGTGACACGAAAGTGGACCGCATGCCTTATGCCGTCGACGTCGTCAGTCTCGATCAGGAGGGTATCGTCTTCGGGCTCGCGAACTTCTTTGCATCACACGATGTTGAAATCGCCGATGTTGCGACGCGAAGTTATGCCGCGGCGCACACAGGCGCACCGATGTTCGCCGTGCAAATGGCGGTCAATATTCCATCATCGGTGCAAATCGCTCAACTACGCGACGAATTCCTCGAACTGTGTGATCGCCTCAATCTCGATGCGATACTTGAGCCCGTCAAAGCCTGACTACAACAAGGGAGATCCAATTGAGCGGACCTGTGATGAACCGCGTCGTTGCCGATTTCGGCTGCGATGCAACCGGTGGGCAGAAAATTCGGCTGCGGGACTTACGCGGCCAGAACGTCGTCCTGTACTTCTACCCCAAAGACAGCACGCCCGGCTGCACACAGGAAGGCCTCGACTTCAAAGAACTGCACGCCAAATTTCGGCGCCAGAAGACGGTCATCCTCGGTGCGTCGAGAGATAGCCTGGCGTCGCATGAGAAATTTAAGGCCAAGCAAGAATTCCCGTTTGACCTGCTTTCGGATCCCGACGAGAAACTCTGCAAGAAATTCGACGTCATTCATGAAAAGACGCTGTATGGGCGCAAGTTCATGGGCGTCGTTCGCAGCACATTCCTGATCGACGCGGCCGGCAAGCTTCGCGGCGAGTGGCGCAAGGTCAAGGTCAAGGGACATGCCGCCGAAGTTCTCGACGCGGTCAAGAAACTGTAGGCTATAAATCGCTGTTTTTCATAGGTTTATGTCAACAAGACGACAAATCCCCTGGGCCCGGTCATCCACTCGGCGTGGAGAGCCGTTATCATAGGGAACAGACGCTTGCCGCCCCGGTCCGACATTAGTAACAAAGCCACTTGAGTACTTGCTGTTGATCAACGCCTTTCTCAAACGTGCCCTGCTGCTCATTTCCATCACGGCGCTCGTATTTACGAGTGCCGCGGGCGCCGATGACATACAGATACCCGATATGGGCAGCCCCGCCGACGCGATTCTGAACAAATCGACAGAGGCGCAGATCGGGCGTGCGATCATGCGCGATATTCGCCGCAGCGGTCAGGTCGTCGAAGATCCGCAGATCACCGAGTACATCAACGAAATCGGTCACCGCATTGCTGCGCAGACCAACGAAGGCGATCACAACTTCACTTTTTTCGTTGTCGATGATCCGCGCATCAACGCGTTCGCGCTGCCGGGTGGCTACATCGGTATTCACACCGGGTTGATTGACGCAACCCGAAATGAGGACGAACTGGCCGGCGTGCTTGCGCATGAGGTCGCGCACGTCACGCAGCGGCATATCGCACGCGCGGTCCATGCCAGCCAGCGTCAGAGCATTCTGTCAACGGCCCTGATGCTCGGAGCAATGATCCTGGGCGCGGCAGGCGGTGGTGGTGATGCCGTGCAGGGTGCAATGGCGATTGCACAAGGCACCGCGGCACAACAACAGATCAACTTTACGCGCAGCAACGAGTATGAGGCAGACAGAATCGGCATCGGCGCATTGGCCGAAGCCGGATTCGACCCGCACGGCATGGTTTCGTTTTTCGAAGTCATGTCGCGGCAACAACTTGGAGCGCCAGACACGCGGCTGCCGGAGTTCCTGCGCACACACCCGGTTTCAACCGCCCGTATCGCCGAGGCCCGCGGCCGTGCTCAGGAGTACCCCCGTATACAGAGCACCGATACCACAAACTATGGCCTCGCCCAGGCGCGCTTGCGTGTCGAGAGCTTCGAAACGGCTGAGCGAGCCGTTAACTACTTCGAACGGCGCGACTACGCGAATCAGACCGACATTGAACGCTACGGCCGTGCGGTGGCCTACCAACGCGCCGGCCGGCATCTCGAGGCGAGCCGGATATTTGATGACCTCGCCGAGAAGGACCAGAAAGTCATTGCCTACTACATCGGGCTTGGCCAGACACAGCTTGCACTTGAACAATATGCTTCGGGCCAGGCAATATTCGATCGCGCGCTCGAACTGTTTCCACGCAACGTGCCGCTGGTCATTCACTACGGCGAGATGCTGCTGCAGTTGGGCAAAGCCGAACAGGCGCACACAATGCTGCTTGACCTGATGAACAACGTGCCACCGACTCCCGAGCAGGTACGCCTGATCGCGCGGGCCGCAAGCGAGGCCGGTGATGATGCCGAAGCGTATTACTACCTGTCAGAGTATCGACTGATGACGGGCGACCTGATAGGCGGCATTACTTTTCTGCGTCGCGCGCTGACATTGCCCGAGCTGCAGGAAATTCAACGCATTCGATTCGAGGCCCGAATCGATTTCATCCGCGAATTCATGACCGAAGAACAGCTCAAGCAATTGCAAAGAGCCCATCCGGTTGGCATCTCGGCGAGAATCGGCAACTAATGATCGTCGCTTATTCTTCGGAGCTCGCTTTCTTGCGACGGATTCCCGCGCTCGTGTTGATACTCCTTGGCATGAGCCAGATCACCGCGTGTGCGACGATAGACCCTTCGGACGAGGACTCGCCGTATGTCGAGTACGACCCTCTCGAGCCGCTGAACCGCAAGATCCATGGCTTCAATACGGTCCTGGATAAGGTTGCTCTGAAGCCGCTCGCCAAGGGCTACAAGAAAGTTGTGCCCTCGCCCGTGCGACGCAGCATTTCGAACTTCTTTAGCAACCTCAGAACCCCGAGTTCGGCACTGAATAATTTCCTGCAGGGCAAACCGAAACACGGGTTTAGCGAACTCGGTCGTTTTCTGTTCAACAGCACGCTCGGCCTTGGCGGCTTTTTCGATGTTGCAGGTGCCGGTGGACTGGAACGCTACGATGAGAATTTTGCGGAGACACTCGCAGTGTGGGGCGTCCCGGACGGGCCGTATATCGTTATGCCGTTCTGGGGGCCGAACATGGCATCGGACGCATTCGCGCTGCCTGTTGATTACTACACGGACATCTGGACGTACTACGACAACTCTTCGGTACGCAGCAAGGTCTGGGGGCTCAGGCTAATCGACCTCCGCTATCGATTGCTTGCCGCAGATTCGGTTCTGGATGACTCCCAGGACCCGTATGTCACCATCCGTGAGGCATTCCGGCAAAACCGTACGTTCCGAATCTACGATGGCGAACCGCCAGAGGATGAGGAGTTTTTCGAGGACGAGATGTTTGACGACTTCTTCGACGAAGGTGAGTAAGAAGACGTCAGAGCAAGTGTTGAACTTCGGTCGTCTGAGCAATTGCGAGCATGCTCTGCGGTAATGCCGTGAAATGAATCTGCGCCGAGCGCTGATGCGCCCGCGACTTCCATTCGAGCAGCAGGGCAAGCCCGGCCGAATCCGCATCGTGAACGCGTGAGAAATCCACCTCGAGGTTGTCGTGCCGATTGAACTGCCCCTCGCTGGCGCGCAGAATGCGATCGACCGTATCGAATGACATTTCACCGCTCAACTCGAATCGGCCTCCGCCCAGATCCTTGAGCTCAAAATCACTCATCGGCGACGATGCCCGCTTCACCTTCAAGGCGCTCGATGACGGCATCGAGGCTGAACTTCTTGATCTCCGCATCGAGTTCCGTGCGGAAGTTATGAACGTACGACACTCCCTCTATCTTCACGTTATACATCCGCCATGCGTCTTTTTTCATGACCAGATCATAATGGACCGGTACTTTCGTGCCATCGTCAAGCCTGACATTCGTTTTAACCGTCGAATATCTTCCATTGGCCTTGCCCCGGAACGGCAGGATCTCAATCCTGTTGGTATCAAACTCCAGGATACCCTCGGCATAGCGCTTCACAAGCGTGATGTAAAACGCCGCGATAAAGCGGTTCCTCTGCTGCTCGCTCGCGGTTTTCCAGTGCTTGCCCAACACGGACATGGCGGCGAATTGGCGCTCAAATCTCGGCAACAGGATGCCATCGATAAAATCATAGAGCGCGTCCTTATCCGCGGCGAGTTCTTCCCGCCGGCCATCGAGGCCCTCCTCGAGCAGATCAACAGCTTCCCGGATGAGTTCATCCGGCGCGGCCGTCAGGGCGTCGGCCGACGTCAACGTCAAGGACGCAAGCATTACGATCATTGCCAATCGTTTCATAGTGTCAGCCTCTCGTGAACTTACTCATCGCCATCGTCGCCGTCATCGTCCGATCCGCCGCGCAGCAAAAACTTGCCGACGAGGTTTTCGAGTATGACCGCCGATTGCGTGAAATAGATTTCACTGCCCTCCTCCAGATACACGGGCGAACCACCGGGTTGCAGCCCGATGTACTGACTGCCGAGCAAACCAGCCGTCAGGATACTTGCGTCAGAGTCATCCGGAATTTCATCGTAGCGGCTGTCGATGACAAAAGTGACGACCGCTTCCAACGCGACCGGATCAAACCGGATGTTGGTGACGCGACCGATGGTGACGCCGGACATGGACACGGGCGCACGTTTCTTCAGGCTGCCAACGTTGTCGAAGCGCGCCTCCACTTGGAATGTCTCTGCAGCGTCGAAGTCATTGTTGCCCGTCGTTTGCGTGGTCAGGAAAAATAACGCGCCGATTCCCAGCAGGGCAAAAAGACCCGTGCCAAGTTCAATTGTGCGTGTCTGCTTCATCGTGTTACCTCAAAGTACCCATGCCGTGATCATGAAATCGAATACCAGGACTGCGATTGCCGTGATCACAACAGTACGTGTTGTCGCCCTGCCAACACCCTCTGCCGTTGGTACTGAATTATAACCTTCCCAAACCGCGAGCAAGCTCGCGATCACCCCAAAAACAATACTTTTGTAGATGCCTTCCATGACATCTTCCATGTCCAGGGCGTTCTGTAACTGCTGCCAATAGGCACCAACATCGACGCCAAGCAATTCGACGGCTACGAGGTGCGACCCAAGCAGCCCAATCGCGGTAAAAACGGCAACGAGCAACGGCATCGATATGACGCCACCAAGAAACCGCGGCACGGCAACATAGCGCAGCGGATCGACCGCCATCATTTCCATTGCGGATAATTGATCCGTTGCTTTCATCAGTCCAATTTCGGACGCGAGCGCAGTGCCGGCACGGCCTGCGAACAGCAACGCCGTTATGACCGGGCCGATTTCCTTGATAAGAGCAAAACCGGCAAAAATTCCGGTTGTATCCTCGGCATTGAAGCGTTCGAGGTTCGAATAGGCTTGCAAGCCCAGCACACCACCGACGAACAGGCCGCAGACCATAATAATGACGATTGACAATGCGCCTGCGTTGTAGACCTGGTAGGCGACGAGCGAAAAGCGCTTGTAGAGGACTGACGGTGTGTACTGCAACAGCCGCAGGAAGAACAGGCACATCGCACCGAACCCATGCAGGAAGCCGATGAATGTTGCCCAGATGTCCCGCAACATACGACTTAGTCCGGGCTCTCGCCAAGCAGCTGTTTTGCGTAGTCCGGCGCATCGTAATGAAACCCGACCGGACCGTCAGGCAGGCCGTGCATGAACTGTTTCACGACCTCGGACGACGAGTTGTTGAGTTCTTCCGGTGTGCCCGCGGCTGCAACCTGACCATCCGATATCACGTAGCTGTAGTCGGCCACGGCCACGACGTCATGGACATCATGGCTAACGACAACGCTCGTAATGTCCAGTGCGTCACTAATTTGCCCAACCAGCTTGACGATGACGCCCATTGAAATCGGGTCGAGACCGACGAACGGCTCGTCGTAAAGCAATACGTCCGGATCCATCGCGATCGCTCGCGCAAGAGCGACACGGCGTGCCATGCCACCGGACAATTGTGCCGGCATGAGTTCAGCAGCACCGCGCAGACCGACCGCATGCAATTTGGTCAGTACAACGTGGCGAATCAAGCTGTCGGGTAAGCGCGTATGCTCGCGAATCGGGAACGCGACGTTTTCAAAAACGCTCATGTCTGTCAACAACGCGCCGTTTTGAAACAGCACACCAAACCGTTGCCGCATCTTGTACAGCTCCGACTGACTCAGCGTCGAAATATCGACGCCATCGACAAGAATCTGGCCGCTATCGGGGGCCAGCTGCCGCGTGATGAGTTGCAACAACGTGGTCTTGCCGGTCCCGCTCGGACCCATGATCGCGGTCACGTTCCCGCGAGCGATCGTCAGATTCAGGTTGCTGAATATCGGACGATCGCCACGCGAGAAGTCGACGTCGCGAACTTCGATGAGATTGTCAGGCAGCTTCTGACTCCATTGACGTCTCGTACTTACCGAAATGCGCCAGGCTGTTCAATTTCGCACGCTTGTACAGTGCCGCCTGGCCCGCGCCGTAGTTCTCTTCCTTGCCACGCCACGCATCGAGGGCTGGTGCCTGCAGCGCACGGCCATATGAAAACGACAGCTCCCACGGCAACGGACCCATCTGGTTCATCAGACCCAGGTGCTCGGTTGCCTCTTCTGCCGTTTGACCGCCGGAAAGGAACGCAATTCCGGGAACTTCTGCCGGAACGTGTGCCTTGAGTGAACGTAATGTCGCTTCGGCGACCTCGGTCGGGCTGGCCCGATCCTGCGCATCGCTACCCGAAATCACCATATTAGGCTTGAGTACCAGGCCCTCGAGTGCGACCCGGTGTGCTGCAAGCTGCCCAAACAGCGCGTCGAGGGCGGCGTTGGTCACGTCTTCGCAGCGGCCGATACTGTGCGCGCCGTCCATCAGCACTTCTGGCTCGACGATCGGCACGATCTGCGCCTCCTGACAGAGGGCGGCGTAACGGGCGAGCGCATGCGCGTTAGCCTGCAGGCAGAAATCGGAAGGAATGTCGTCACCGATATTGATCACGGCACGCCACTTTGCGAATCTCGCGCCGAGTTCGTAGTACTCGGCGAGGCGATCACGCAGCCCGTCGAGGCCCTCGGTCACGACCTCACCCGGAAAACCGGCCAGCGGCTTCGCGCCGGTATCAACCTTGATACCCGGAACCATGCCACGATCGCTCATGTATTTCGCGAATGGCACGCCGTCGCTCGTTGCTTGTCGAATGGTCTCATCGAACATGATCACACCACCGATATAGTCCTCGGCACCGGCTGCGGTGATGATCATCTCGCGATAGCGCCTGCGGTTTTCTTCGGTCGATTCGGTATCAATCGTGTCGAATCGCTTCTTGATCGTTGGTGAACTTTCATCGGCCGCCAAAATGCCCTTGCCGTTGCCGGTCATGGCCAGTGCGACTGAGTTCAACTCCTTAAGGTTCATGCGGTTTTCTCCAGGTAACGGATGGTCTTGGGATGGTGGCCGGATTGGGGCCGCCGAAGCGCGCGTAGCATAGCAAAAAATGAGCCTGTCTATAGCGTGCGGCATTAAATAGGACTAAAATGGTCCTTTATCAATCGCGACGCGGAGAACCGCCGTGCTCAGAATCAGCAAACTGACCGACTACGGAACCGTAGTGCTCGCCCACCTGGCCGGCGATTCCGGCGTTATATGCAGTGCGGCGGATGTCGCGGCGGCGACCGGAATTGGCGTCCCGACGGTCAGCAAGCTGCTCAAATCGCTGGCTCGAGCGGAGCTTGTGACGTCGACACGTGGCGCCAACGGTGGCTATCGACTCGCTCGCGCGCCGCGAGAGATCAGTGCCGCAAATGTCATCGATGCGCTCGAAGGTCCGGTGTCGATCACCGAATGCAGCGCCTCCGACAGCCATTGTGACTACGAAAGTGTATGCAATGTGGGCAGTTCCTGGCAGCGAATCAATATCGCTATTCGGCGTGCGCTCGAGGAAATCACCCTGATTGACCTGTTGCGTGCGAACAGCCCGGTACCGAGTTTCCGCTTTGCCGGCATGCCGATCTCCGTGGAAAAGAAGAACTAGGTAATGACGACTGAATCCGACAAACTCGAGAGTCTCGTCAATCGGCGTTACGAGCACGGCTTTGTCACCGACATCGCTGCTGACACAATGCCGCCCGGTCTCGACGAAGACGTCGTCCGAGCGATCTCGGCGCGCAAAAACGAACCCGAATTCATGCTCGAGTGGCGACTGCGCGCGTATCGCCAGTGGCGGCAAATGCAGGAGCCAACATGGGCGCATGTGCACTACCCGCCCATCGACTTCGAAGCGATTTCGTACTTCTCCGCACCGATGTCGGACGATGACAGACCCAAGAGCCTCGACGACGTCGATCCAAAACTTCTCGAAACCTACGACAAACTCGGCATTCCGTTACACGAACGGGCAAGGCTGGCCGGCGTCGCCGTCGATGCGGTATTCGACAGCGTCTCGGTCGCAACGACGTTCAAGAAAAAGCTGTCCGAGGCGGGCGTCATCTTTTGCCCGTTTTCCGAGGCGGTGGAGAATCATCCTGAACTGGTCCGGAAATACCTGGGCAGTGTCGTACCGCAGCGCGATAATTTCTATGCGTCGCTGAACTCGGCCGTATTCAGCGACGGATCATTCGTTTATATACCGAAAGGCGTGCGTTGCCCGATGGAACTGTCAACCTATTTCCGCATCAATGCCGCAAACACGGGCCAGTTCGAACGCACCCTGATCATCGCCGACGAAGGCAGCCACGTCAGCTATCTCGAGGGCTGCACCGCACCGATGCGCGATGAAAACCAGTTGCACGCTGCCGTCGTCGAACTCGTAGCGCTCGGCGATGCCGAGATCAAGTATTCAACCGTACAGAACTGGTATCCGGGCGACGAGAACGGCAAAGGCGGTATCTACAACTTCGTTACGAAACGCGGCGACTGCCGTGGTGCGAACTCCAAAATTTCCTGGACCCAGGTGGAAACGGGTTCGGCGATTACCTGGAAGTACCCGAGTTGCATCCTGCGTGGCGACAACTCTGTGGGCGAGTTTTACTCCGTCGCAGTGGCGAACAATTACCAACAGGCGGATACGGGCACCAAGATGATCCATATTGGCCGCAATACGAGCAGTACGATTGTCTCGAAAGGCATTTCCGCCGGCCACGCGCAGAACGCCTACCGTGGTCTGGTGCGTGTCATGCCGCAGGCCGATGGCGCGCGCAATCACACGCAGTGCGACTCACTCCTGATTGGCAAAGAGTGTGGCGCACATACGTTTCCGTACATGGAAATCAAGAATCCCGGCGCGAAAGTCGAACATGAAGCGACAACGTCGAAAATATCGGCCAACCAGCTGTTCTACTGCCGGCAACGCGGCATCTCGGAAGAAGATGCCGTCAACATGATTGTCAACGGCTTCTGCAAGGAAGTCTTCAAGGAATTACCGATGGAATTCGCGGTTGAGGCGCAGGCGCTTCTGAACGTCAGCCTCGAAGGTGCCGTCGGCTAGGGAATAACTCAGGAATTAGCGATGCTCGAAATCAACGATCTCAAAGCCTCGATAGGCGGCACTGAAATCCTGCGCGGCCTGTCTCTCAACGTAAGCGCCGGCGAAGTTCACGCCATTATGGGTCCGAACGGGTCCGGCAAGAGCACGCTTGCGCAGGTTATCGCCGGCCATGCTGACTACGAAGTCTCATCGGGTACTGTGACTTACATGGGCGAGAACCTTCTCGATCTGGAACCCGAGGAACGCGCGCGCGAGGGAATATTTCTCGGCTTCCAGTACCCGGTCGAAATACCCGGCGTGAACAACGCCTACTTGCTTAAAGCTGCGGTCAACGCGAGGCGTAAGCATGAGGGCCTGGCCGAGATCGATGCGTTCGAGTTCCTGAAACTCGCGAAAGAAAAGATGGCCCTGCTCGACATGGATCCGAAGTTACTGAATCGCGGTGTCAACGAGGGATTCTCTGGCGGTGAAAAGAAGCGCAATGAGATTCTGCAGATGGCGATGCTCGAGCCAAAGCTTGCGATTCTCGACGAGACCGATTCGGGCCTCGATATCGACGCGCTGCGCGCTGTTGCCAAAGGCGTTAATGCGCTGCGCTCTGCGGACAGGGCAATCGTTCTCGTGACGCATTATCAGCGTCTGCTCGACTACGTTGAACCGGATCATGTGCATGTCCTGTCTCAAGGCAGAATTGCGCGCTCGGGAGACAAGTCGCTGGCACTGCAGCTCGAAGAAAAAGGCTACGACTGGGTACGTGAGGCAGCCAACGGATGAAGCCCGCCACACTTTCATATGATGCGCTGCTTGCTTCGGTCGAAAAGCTGCCCGACGATGGTCTGGCAGTAACTCGCCGCGCTGCGCTCGATCATTTGCACAAACACGGTCTACCGACAACTCGCCACGAAGACTGGAAGTACACCGATCTCACAAAAATCGTGGACATCGGCAATCAGTTCCTGGATGGCCAGTGGGATCAACCCACGTCACAGGCAACCGGCGACCTCGTCAACAGCATCCGAGATTCGATCGAAGCGGATTGGCTGGTCATGTCGAACGGCATCATTGACCAAGAGTCGATTGCCGGTCTCGGTCAGACCGGTATCAGCGTCACGCGACTTAGCGAGGCTGACGGCGAGATGGAATTCAGCACGCCGTTAAGCGATCTTAATGCGGCGTTACTGTACGACGGCCTGCGCATTCACGTTGCTGCGGATGCTGCACTGACCCGGCCTATTGGCATCTTGTTGGTCGATGACGCGACAACCTCGCCAGGCATGTCGCAGACGCGTATCGAGATTGAGTTGGCAGCGAGTAGCACTGCGAGTTTTATCGAGTATCACGCATCATCGGGTTCGGCAGATCACTACGCGAACTCGGTCAGCAACCTCAAACTCGGCGACAACTCCCACGCGGATTACGTTCGTATCCAGGAAAGGGACCGCAGTCACAATCAAACCAACCGGCTGACGGTGGGCCTCGGGCGCGACAGCCGGTTCAATCACTGCGCCTTCGACTTCGGTGGACGATTGGTGCGCAATGACCTGACTGTCGACATCGCGCATCCTGGCGCAACCGCAGCTTTTGATGGCCTGTATCTCGCCGGAGGCCAGCAACATATCGATAATCACACACGCGCCGACCATCGCGTTGGTCCTGGCATCTCGCACCAGGAATATCGCGGCATCATGACCGGTCACGCCCGCGGCGTATGGAATGGCAAAGCGATAGTCCATGACGGAGCCGATGGTACGGATGCGGAACAGGCTAATCACAACCTGTTGCTGTCGGACAAAGCCGAGATCGATGCCAAACCTGAACTCGAGATTTACGCCGATGACGTCAAGTGCAGTCACGGTACAACGGTCGGCCAACTCGATGAGACCGCGCTGTTTTATCTGCGCACGCGTGGACTGAACGAACACGAGGCCAAGCAAATACTCACACGCGCTTTCGCCCAGGCGATCGTCAGCAAATCACCGATTGACTCGATACACGAAATGCTCACGACAAAGATCGCTGAGCGACTCAGTGGCCTGATGCAGGGAGTCGAGGCATGACGCAACTGAAAAAAAGTGACGTCCGACTCGATACAGAATGCCGGCCCGACTTCCCTGCTCTGCACCAAGACATCAGTTCGCATCCGCTGGTCTATCTCGACAATGCGGCATCGGCGCAGCAACCGTCGACGGTCATTGACGCAGTTGCCTATTACCAGCGCCATGACCATGCCAATGTGCATCGCGGCGTGCACACCCTGAGCTACCGCGCCACCGAGGCCTACGAAGGCGCTCGAGACAAGATCCAGTCCTTTATCAACGCGGCAAAGCGCAGTGAGATCGTGTTGACGAGCGGTACGACCGAATCGATAAATCTCGTCGCACAGAGCTTCTGTCGTCCGCGACTTGCGGCGGGTGACAAGATTCTGATTACCCACCTCGAGCATCACTCGAACATTGTCCCGTGGCAGCTCTTGTGTGAGCAGACCGGAGCGGAACTCGTCGTCGCACCGATTAATAAAAGCGGCGAACTCCGAACCGAGGCATTCGACCAGCTGCTGACCGATGACGTTCGTATCGTTGCGATCGCACATGTTTCGAACGCGCTCGGAACGATCAATCCGGTTAAAGATATCATTGCCAAGGCGAAGTCACGCAACATTGCGGTGCTTTTGGACGGCGCACAGAGTGTCCCGCACATGCCGGTCGATGTTCAGGATCTCGGTTGCGACTTTTATGCGTTCTCGGCGCACAAAATGTTCGGCCCGACTGGCGTCGGTGTGTTGTTCGGCAGAGAAGCTGTGCTTGACGCCATGCCACCGTATCAAGGCGGCGGCGATATGATCCTCGAAGTGTCGTTCGACGGCACCACGTATAACGACCTGCCCTACAAATTCGAGGCGGGCACGCCGAATATTTCCGGTGTGGTCGGCCTCGGCGCTGCTGTCGACTACCTGCGATCGGTCGGCATGACGCGCATTGCGCAGCACGAACAGCAACTTCTCGAGTACATGACACGAAGACTCGAGGGAATAGACGGCATGCGTCTAATCGGCACAGCCACGGAAAAAGCCAGTGTGCAGTCGTTCCTGGTCGACGACATACATCCGCACGACCTCGGCACGATCCTGGATCATCAGGGCGTAGCGATTCGAACCGGGCATCATTGCGCAATGCCGGTTATGGACTTTTACGGGGTGGCGGGGACAGCGCGCGCGTCACTGGCGTTGTACAACAACATCGAAGACGTCGATCGGCTGATCGAGGCCATTGCCAAGGCGAGGCACATCTTCGGATGAACGCCGTCGACATTCACAGTGGTGACGACCTGCGCGATTTATATCGCGAACTGATCCTGGATCATGCACGCAGTCCACGGCACTTTGGCAAACTCGATGACGCGACGCATACGGCAGAGGGCATCAACCCGTTGTGTGGCGACAAATTGCGGCTATTTGTGCGACTTGATGCGGATGAAAAAATTGCGGCAGCGAGTTTCGAAGGATCCGGATGCGCAATCTCAGTCGCGTCCGCGTCCTTATTGACCGACATGATCATCGGTCTGACAGTAACGCAAGCGCTCGACAGTTTCGCAATTGTCACGGGACGTCTGACAGGGTCGGACACAGATCGTGAACTTGATGCCGCAATTGATCTCGGCAAGATAAAAGCGCTCGATGGTGTCAGAGAGTTCCCGTCACGTGTCAAATGCGCAACACTGGCCTGGCACGCCCTGAATTCGGCCATACACGGCCAGTCCACACCGATCTCAACGGAGTGAGCCGCAATGTTTGGCCATACTAACGAACCATTTTCTCTCTCCCGCGATGTTAGGGCTGTCATCATTCCCGCCGGCGAGGAGTTGCTGTTGCGAGAGGGAACGAGCGGATTTATCACACAGGCGCTCGGCGGCAGTTTTACCGTGTATGTCGAAGGCAATCTGTTTCGTGTGGCCGGCATCGACGCCGATGCGCTGGGCAAGGAGCCAGTGCCGCCGCCAGAAATTCCCGAGAATGCGTCGGATGCCGATATCGAGGCGGTGATCTGGCAGCAGCTGAAGACCTGCTATGACCCGGAGATACCGGTAAACATCGTCGACCTCGGACTGATCTACCGCTGCGACGTCTCGCCGCTTGGCAACGGCGATCGGTCAGTTGACGTCGACATGACTTTGACCGCACCCGGTTGCGGTATGGGCGAGATTCTCGTGCAGGACGCCCAGGAGAAAATCGCGATCATCCCGACGGTCTCGGATGTTCGTGTACAACTGGTATTCGACCCACCGTGGAATCAGGGCATGATGTCTGACGAGGCCCGGTTGCAGACAGGACTGATGTAGACTGCAGGACTCTACCGAGTTAGATTCCTGTTCGATGAAGACCTTGACTCTCGTTCGCCACGCCAAGTCCAGCTGGAAAGACAGTGGTCTCAGCGATCGCGAGCGGCCGCTTAACAAGCGCGGCGAGCGCGATGCGCCCGTAATGGGCAAGCGAGCCGCCGCGGCAGGCCTGCGACCTTCGCAAATCATCAGCAGTCCCGCGGTGCGCGCTTGGACCACCGCGAAGATCTTTGCGAAGGCACTGAATTATCCGATCGAGTTCCTGCAGCGCGAGGACGGTCTTTATCTGGCCTCACTCGACAACTTCCTGGACGTCGTCGCGACTCAGGACGCCGGATTCAATAACCTGATGCTGTTTGCACACAATCCCGGGCTGACCGACTTCGCAAACTACCTCGTGCCAGGCATCACGAATAACCTGCCCACTGCCGGTCTTGTGTCAGTGAATCTGGATTGCAATGACTGGATGCTGTACGACCGGCCGCAGGCGGAGCTGGTCATCTACGACTATCCAAAGAAGCAGCAATAGAAGCCCGACTCACCAAAGCGGAATAAATCGGGCACGTCCATAAGATAGTACTAGCTCAACACTCCGGAACGTTGACCGCAAGACCGCCCCGCGACGTCTCTTTGTAATGCGATGACATGTCGAGCCCGGTTTGCCGCATTGTCTCGATCACCTGATCCAGCGACACGATGTGCGTACCATCACCGTGCATTGCAAGCCTCGCCGCGTTGATTGCCTTGACCGCACCCATCGCGTTTCTCTCGATGCAGGGGACCTGCACGAGCCCGCCAATCGGGTCGCAGGTCAGGCCGAGGTTGTGCTCCATGCCTATTTCTGCCGCTTCCTCAATATGGTCGTTGGATCCGCCGAACGCCGCGGCAAGCCCGGCTGCAGCCATCGAACAAGCCACTCCGACCTCACCCTGACAACCCATTTCGGCGCCTGATATCGACGCGTTAACTTTATAGAGAATGCCGATTGCACCAGCGGTCAGCAGAAAGGTACTGATGCCTTCCTCCGAGGCATCGGGAACGAACCGCACGTAGTACATCAACACGGCCGGGATGATGCCCGCCGCGCCGTTGGTTGGGGATGTTACGACGCGACCACCCGCGGCATTCTCTTCATTGACCGCGATTGCGAACGCATTAACCCATTCCATTGCATCAAGACCTGATGGCTCGGCGCGTTCTGACAGACGACGGTGCAGCTTTGCCGCACGCCTCAGGACAGACAAATTGCCGGGCAGAACTCCGTCGCTTCTAAGCCCCCGTTCGATGCAGGCCTGCATCGCTTCCCAGATGGCCGCTATGCGCTTTTCGATCTCGTCCGCGCTGCGCCAGTGGCGCTCGTTCGTGTACACGAGCTCTGCAATACTCAGCTTGTTCTTGGCGGCGATATCGAGCAACGAATCGCCGCTGTCGAACAGGAACGGTGGTTCGCCGTCCTGCTCTGTTGGTTCGGGATCGTCATTACGTGCGATAAAGCCTCCGCCGAGCGAGTAGTATTTTTCGTCGGCCAGCGTCTCTTGCGACGCCGAACGCGCAACGAAACGCATGCCGTTGGTATGTCGCGGTAATTCGTCACCGAACTCGAATCGCAAATCGCTGCCCGGATCAAATGCGATCTCGCCAACCGCCGGCACAGTCAGCTTCTTTTGCGCGTGCACGGCACGAAGCAAGACTTCGACGGCGTCAGGGTCAATCGTTTCGGGTTGCAGACCCATCAGGCCAAGCACGACCGCTGAATCGGTACCATGGCCTTTACCGGTATAGGCGAGCGAGCCGTATAACGTCACCTCGATCGACTCGACTTGGCCGGCGATCGGCTCGAGTTGTTGCACGAATGCGAGCGCCGCTTTCATCGGGCCAACCGTGTGTGAACTGGATGGGCCGATTCCAACCTTGAAGATATCGAAGATACTGACTGCGGCCATAATCAGTCCAACTCGAGCGACAGCAGACTGGCGTTGCCACCCACTGCCGAAATATTGTTGCTGACCGTGAACTCTGTGCCAAAACGTGGCAAGTAGTGCGGCCCGCCTGCTTTGGGACCTGTGCCGGACAATCCGCGACCGCCAAATGGCTGTACGCCGACGACAGCACCGATCATGTTGCGGTTGATGTAAATATTGCCAGCACCGGAACGCTCCGCGATGTGACGCGCCCGCGAGTCAATACGACTGTGCAGACCCATAGTCAGGCCATAGCCCGTCGCATTCACCGCATCGATCATCGCTTCCAGGTCCTTGCCGCGGTAGCGAAGCACGTGCAGGACCGGACCGAACACTTCCCGTTGCAGCGTACCCACACTCTCGATCTCGATCAGAGTCGGCGCGAAGAACGTGCCGCGCGACGTTGCTTCGGGCAGTGTACTGCGATGCACGATCGTCGCGACTGCGTTCATCTTCTCGACGTGCGTGTCGAGTAACGCGCGTGCGTCTGCATCTATGGCAGGTCCGACATCCGTCGACAACAGCGACGGATCACCGATCTCGAGTTCTTCCATGTGTCCGACCAGCATTTCGATGACTCGCGGTGCGATCTCCTTCTGCAGGCACAGCAGGCGCAATGCCGAACAGCGTTGCCCTGCGCTATTAAATGCGGAGTACACGCTGTCAAGAACAACCTGTTCGGGCAGTGCCGAACTGTCAACAAACATCGCATTTTGCCCACCTGTCTCAGCAATCAGCGTGGCGATTGGACCATCGCGATCGGCCAGTGTCTTGTTGATCTGGCGTGCGGTTTCGGTTGAGCCGGTAAATGCCACGCCCGCGACGCGCTTGTCGGCCACCGCTCGGCCACCAACTGATGCCCCGTCGCCCGGCAGGAAATGCAAAACGGATGGCGGAATACCAGCCTCCAGTAACAGCTCGATCGCGCGAAACGCGACCAGCGGCGTTTGTTCGGCCGGTTTGGCCAGAACAGCGTTGCCTGCAGCAAGCGCGGCGGCAACCTGTCCGGTGAAAATCGCAAGCGGGAAATTCCAGGGACTGATGCAAACGAATACTCCCCTGCCTCGCATGCCCAGCGTATTGCGCTCCCCCGTTGGTCCGGGTAGCCGGCTGGGTTCGCCAAAGAGCCTGGTCGCCTGTACCGCGTAATAACGGAGGAAATCAATGGCTTCACGTAATTCGGAGATAGCATCGGGAAGCGTCTTGCCGGCTTCGGCGATACATAGCGCCAGAAGTTCGGCCGTGTGTTGCTCAAACAAATCGCCTGCACGATTCAGAATCGCAGCACGATCAGCAGCCGGCGTGTGATCCCAGGCAGCCTGCCCGGCTACGGCCTGGTCCAGCGCGGTATCGACATGTTCCGGACCGGCGAGCCGGCACACGCCAACAATCTGCTCCGTGTCCGCCGGGTTTACGGACGCCTGTTCGCTACCTCGCATCGCCTTACCGCCAACGATCGGGTGGGCGGCATGCGGCTTGTCCATCGCGGCCTGCATGTTGGCGAGTAGTGGCACTCTGACGTTGTGGTCCGGCAGGTTGATGCCTTGCGAATTACTGCGCTCATTGCCGAACAAATTGCCGGGTGTAACGATGCCTGGATGTGGGGTGAAGTCGTTGTCACGTGCAGCCAGCAACGGATCAGCGACGATGTCTTTGACATCGATCGCTGCATCGACAATGCGATTCACGAATGACGTATTCGCACCGTTCTCCAGCAAGCGACGAACCAGGTACGGCAACAAGTCCTCGTGGCTCCCTACGGGCGCGTATACGCGACACGGCCGCGAGAACTTGTCGGGATCGATTATCTCGGCATAGAGCTCCTCGCCCATGCCGTGCAATCGTTGAAACTCGAAGTCGCGACGCGAGCCGGCGTAATGCAGCACACTCGCGAGTGTGTGTGCATTGTGGGTCGCGAATTGTGGGTACAGCGCCTTCTCTGCCGACAAAGCCTGGCGAACGCACGCCAGATACGACACATCCGTATGCGCCTTGCGCGTGAACACGGGATAGCTCGGCAGTCCTTGCTCCTGCGCGAGTTTAATCTCGGTGTCCCAGTACGCGCCCTTAACGAGCCGAACCGGTATACGGCGCCCGACTCCAGCGGCGAGGTCAGACAGGAATCCGACTACGTCGCGTGCACGCCGCTGATACGTTTGTACGGCGAGCCCCAGACCCTCGTAGTCATTTAACGCGGTCTCCCGGTACACGCGCTCGAAAACCTGCAGAGAAATCTCCAGGCGCTCAGCTTCTTCGGCATCGATCGTCAGAGCAATTCCGGACGCTTTGGCGTGCAGCGCAAGTTCGGTCACGTGCGGCACCAGCTCGGACATCACGCGATCATGCTGCATGTACGAGTACCGTGGGTGCAGAGCCGACAACTTCACCGAAATACTCGCCGCGGAGAAGATATCGCTTGCGGGCCCCTGTGGCCCGGCGCCGATACGCCCGATAGCGTCGTGATACGCGTCGAAATACCGGCTGGCATCAGCGTCCGTCAGTGCAGCTTCACCGAGCATGTCGAACGAATATCGGTACGGCTTGTTCTTTTTCTTGACTGAGCGCTGTAGCGCCTCGTCGATGCTGCGGCCCATGACGAACTGATGGCCCATGATGCGCATTGCCTGGCGCATCGCGGTTCTTACGACCGGCTCACCGGCTCGACTCGCAAGCTTGCCAAGCACCTGCGCCGGATTCTTTATCGCAACGGCATCGAGCTGCAGTAACTGACCGGTTAGCATCAAGCCCCAGGTCGAGGCATTGACGAACAAGGAATCGCTCTCGCCGACATGATCCTTCCACTGTGCCGATGTGATCTTGTCGGCAATCAGCTTGTCGGCTGTGTCCGCATCCGGAATACGGAGCAGCGCCTCGGCGATGCACATGAGCAGCACGCCTTCTTCGGAGGACAGGTCGTACTGCTGCAGAAACGCATCGATACCGCCGTCTTTCGCCTTGTTGCGGCGAACTGCAAGCACGAGTTGTGCCGCCGTACCCTGAATTTTTTCTCGGGCGCTGTCGCCCGGGTCCGCCGCATCGGTCAATTCCCTGATGAGCGCTTCTTCATCCGCCAGATAGAGGTCATTGAGTCGCGGGATGGCCTCTGGCCGCGCTGCTGTCTGATCGGTAAATCGCATAGGGCGGCGATTATAGGGTATTCACTTCAACCTCGACACGGCTATTTCCATGCGGGTGCCTTGGTATAATCTGCCTCTTTTCGAACCCGTGAGATTCGTCCCGTGGCCACCACATTTCTCCAGTCCCTCGCAGAACAAACCGACGCGCTGAAATCGCAGGGGCTCTTCAAAACCGAACGCCTGATTGCGGGCCCGCAGCAGGCGGCTATCGATGTCCGTACCAACGGCAATGTGCAACACGTACTCAACCTGTGTGCCAATAACTACCTTGGTCTGGCCAATCACCCGGCGGTCATCGCCGCCGCGCATAAGGCGCTCGACGAGTATGGCTACGGCATGGCCTCGGTGCGCTTCATCTGCGGCACGCAGACGCTGCACAAGGAACTCGAGCAGCGAATAAGCGAATTCCTCGGTACTGAGGACACGATCCTTTATCCGTCGTGCTTTGACGCCAATGGCGGCTTGTTCGAGACGATCCTCGGCAGCGAGGACGCCGTCATCTCCGATGCCCTGAATCACGCCAGCATCATCGACGGCATCCGCCTGTCGAAAACGCAGCGATTTCGCTATCAGCACAACGACATGCAGGATCTGCAGTCGCAGCTCGAGGCTGCCAGCGATGCCAACGCGAAGCTGATCGTGACCGACGGTGTGTTTTCGATGGACGGCACCATTGCTAACCTCAATGCGATTTGCGATCTGGCGGACGAGCACGATGCGCTGACAATGATCGACGACTGCCACGC
Source organism: Gammaproteobacteria bacterium (assembly GCA_029862045.1). Taxonomy (GTDB): domain Bacteria; phylum Pseudomonadota; class Gammaproteobacteria; order Steroidobacterales; family Woeseiaceae; genus UBA1847. The sequence goes on along the minus strand of JAOTYE010000014.1, from coordinate 47,863 downwards.
AACGGGGTTTCTTGGAGACACCGGCCGCGGTACGCATGAGTACAGGGGCGTGACGGGCCGCATCGACATCATCACGGGCACACTTGGCAAAGCGCTCGGTGGTGCATCGGGAGGGTTTACGTCTGGCCGCAAGGAAATCGTGGGATGGCTGCGGCAGCGTTCGCGGCCGTATCTGTTCTCCAACTCGGTAGCGCCCACAATCGCCGCCTCGTCGATCGCTGTACTCGACCTGCTCGAAAAGGACAACTCGTTGCGCGAGAGCCTGCACGAGAACGCCGCCTATTTCCGCAGCGAGATGACCACCAGGGGCTTCGACCTGAAACCCGGCGAGCATCCGATCATCCCTGTCATGCTCGGGGACGCCAAACTGGCGACGACAATGGCCGACAAACTGCTCGAGCGCGGTATCTACGTGATCGGCTTTTCGTTCCCGGTTGTGCCACAGGGCCAGGCACGCATACGCACCCAAATGTCCGCAGGGCTAACGCGCGAGCAGCTCGACCAGGCGGTCGCGGCATTTACTGAGGTTGGACTTGAACTAGGGGTTATAAGCTGATGAAAGCATTGGTGAAATCTAAGTCAGAACACGGCATTTGGATGGAAGATATCGCCAAGCCCAGCGTTGGCCACAACGATGTCCTGATCAAAGTCCGGCGCACAGCTATCTGTGGTACTGACATACATATTTTCCAGTGGGACGACTGGGCACGAGCGACTATCCCGGTGCCGCTCGCGATCGGCCATGAATTTTGTGGCGAAATCGTCGAGTGCGGCAGCGAGGTAAAGGGATTCGAGATTGGCGACCGTGTCTCAGCAGAAGGTCATATTACCTGCGGCGTATGTCGCAATTGCCGCGCCGGGCGCCGCCATCTCTGCATGAATACGACCGGAGTGGGTGTCAATCGGCCTGGTGCATTTGCTGAGTACCTGTCGGTGCCCGCCTTCAACGTGTTCAAGTTGCCGATCACAATTAGCGACGACATGGCATCGATCCTCGATCCTCTGGGCAATGCGACTCACACTGCATTGTCTTTTGATCTGGTTGGTGAAGATGTCTTGATCACCGGAGCCGGTCCCATCGGCATCATGGCCGTCGCGATCGCACGGTACGCCGGCGCACGACACATCGTCATCACAGACGTCAACGACTACAGGCTGGGACTCGCCAACGAGATGGGCGCATCGCGGGCGCTGAATGTCACGCACGAGTCGATCGATGACACGATGCGTGAGCTTGGCATGGAAGAAGGCTTCGACGTTGGCATGGAAATGTCTGGCAATCCAGGAGCGTTTCGCGACCTGCTGCGGACGATGCACCACGGCGGCAAGGTGGCGATACTCGGTATACCGCCCAATGACATGAGCATCGATTGGACTCATGTCATATTTAAAGGCCTGATCCTAAAGGGTATTTACGGCCGCGAGATGTTCGAAACCTGGTATAAGATGTCGAGCATGCTGCAGAGCGGTCTCAATATCGGTCCGATCATCACGCATCACTTCGATATCGACGACTATCAGCCAGCGTTCGAACTCATGGCATCAGGGCAGAGCGGCAAAGTCATACTGAACTGGGCGTAGAAGCCTGCCTACAGGAGCAACCTGGGCCGCGACCTGGACGCTGTTCATCTTCATGGCTCGGTTGATCGGCAACATCCTGTTGCCGACCCTTCGGGCGCACTGCGTGCGTCCAAAATCGCTCTTGGCGATTTTGTCGCTGCGCTTTACTTCCGATGAACAGCATCCTGCCCACGGCCAGGAGTCTACCGATAGGGAGGGCTCCTACATATCGATGTCGCACAGACAGTGCTTATAGACGCCTTTGGGATCATTAAAACGTAGTAACGCTCTCGTCTTTTCGCTCGCTTGTTCTGCGATCTCTCGCATTATCGAGGGCTGTCTTGTCCAGTGCGTCAGGTCCAAACCGGATCTTGCGGCAACGCCGAGCAAATCGACCAATAATTGTTCGGTCGCTGACAATTCCTGCCGGATTTTCTTGATGCCGTATTCCCCTTCGGCAAGGTCTGCGAACTCCGCAGCTGAGGCGATTGCATCGTCAAGATCTCCGAGTTCATCGACGAGACCATTGTTCAATGCGTCGAGACCGGTCCACACCTGCCCCTGGCCAATCCTGTCGACGAAACTCTTGTCCATCTCCCGGCTCGAAGCAACACTACTGATGAAATCGTCATAGCCATCGTCAATGAAAAGCTGAAAGAGCTGCTTTGCTTGCTCCGACATGGCGCGATCAGGGCGGAATAAACCCGACAATGGCGTCGTACCGACACCGTCCGTCGCGACACCTACCGCATCGAGCGTGCGCTGATAGGTGGGAAACATTCCGAATATGCCGATGGAGCCGGTAATTGTGGACGGGCTCGCGAAGATCCGATCTGCATCCATCGAAATCAGGTAACCGCCAGACGCGGCGACGCCACCCATGGATGCGACAACAGGTTTGCCCGCATCGCGCATGGCTTTGATTTCATCCACGATAATCTCGGACGCAAAGGCGCTGCCACCGCCGCTGTCGACTCTGAGCACAACAGCTTTGACCGACTCGTCATTACGCGCCTCGCGAAGCAGCGCCGCCATGGAATCAGCGCCGATCGTTCCCGGCGGCTGGAAGCCGGGAAGAATGTCTCCGACTGCGACGATCACCCCGACATTCTCGGACTTGACCTTACCGCCCGAGAGCATACGTATCTGCTCGAGATACTCGTACATCCCTGCTGAATTAAACGTATCCGTTTTGTCAGGATTCTCCCCGACGTGATCGATCAGAAGATCTCGAATCTCGGTTCGGGTCAGAAGTTCATCGACCAGACCATGATCCCTCGCAGCCAGAGCGATATCACCACTGGTCGCCCGAACATTTTCAAGATAGTTCTGGGCAAACGCATCGATTGCCCCTTCTTCGAGATCCCTGGCAGTTTCCACATCGAGCTGATAAAGGCTCCAGAGCTGATCGATGAACCGCATCGTCGATTCGCGATCTTCATCGGACATATCCATACGCGTGTATGGCTCGACAAAGGACTTGTGTGTACCAACACGGAACACGTTCCAGTCGATTCGCAGCAAATCAATTGCGTCTTTGTAGTAGGTCCGGAAGCGGCCGAAACCCTGCATGATCAGAAATCCCTCAGGATGCAAATAGACTTCATCCGCATGTGCCGCGAGGTAATAAGCTTGTTGACTCAGATAGTCCGCACTTGCGATAACCTTCTTTCCCGACGACTTGAAATCCTCAATCGCTGCCGCGACCTGTTGCAGTTTGCTGAGCCCGGCGCCGAGCACGCTGCTCAGTTCGAGGTAAACCACTTCGATACGGTCATCATCTTTCGCGTGCGCCAACGCGTCGACAATGTCCTGCACAAGCGTTTGCGGTTTGCCATCGCCCGCCAACTCGGCGATGGCACGCTCAAACGGATCACCTTCGATTTGTTCAACCAGGAACCCAACTGGCTGGATAACCAATGCCGCTTTGTCGGGCAGTCCCCTTGGCACATCCGACATCGCACCGAAAAAAACCATGAAAATGACTAACAATAGTATGAGGTGCAATACTTTGCGCACGCCGTCCGCACCGCTCCATACCGCAGAAAAAAACCTGACGATCGAACCTCTCATACTCACGTATGCCTCACTTCTCGTAACTGATTCTGTAGATCTTGCCGCCGTAGTCGTCGCTCACGAGCATCGATCCGTCAGCCAGTACGAGCAAATCTACGGGTCGGCCCGACACTTTTTCTTTCCGCATCCAGCCCTCGGCGAACACTTCGTAGGAAACCGGCGCACCGTTTTCAAGACGCACGAGGCTAATCCGATAGCCAATTTTCTTTGAGCGATTCCAGGAACCGTGCTCGGCCACAAATATCTGTCCGTGATATTCGGGTGGGAACATCTCGCCGGTGTAGAACTTCACACCCAATGCCGCGACATGCGGGCCGAGTTTCTGTGCCGGCGCCGTGAAATCGTCGCATTCCTTGCCTTCACCAAACTCCGGATCCGGAATATCACCTGCGTGACAGTACGGATAGCCGAAATGCAATCCCTTTGCCGGGGCACGATTCAATTCGTCCGGCGGAATATCGTCGCCCATCATGTCGCGGCCGTTGTCGGTAAACCAGAGTTCCCCGGTGTCGGGATGCCAGGTGAAGCCAACCGAGTTGCGGATACCCTCAGCATAGATCTCTCTTCCTGACCCATCCAGATTCATGCGAATAATCTGCGCGAAGCCTTCTGCACCCCGATCGCATATGTTGCACGGGGCTCCAATGGCGACATAGAGCTTATAATCCGGTCCGATGCCGATGTATCGCCAGCCGTGATGGGTTTCACCGGGCAATTCTATGTCCAGCACTTCCGGAACCGGCCTAATATTCAGTTGGCTCTCAACGTCATTCAGGCGCAAAATCCGGCCGACCTCGGCGATATAAAGGTCGCCATTGAAAAATGCGATACCGTTCGGTGTCTTGAGGCCAGTGGCTATCTCAAGCACCTGCGGGTTAGCTTCGCCAGCCGGAACAACGGCATAAACGGAACTTTTACGACGATTCGAAACGAAAACCACATCGTGGTCAGCCAACGCAAGAGAGCGGGCATTCGGAACATTGGCATAGATCTCGATTTTAAAGCCTGGCGGCAACTCGATATCGTCGAGATCCACGGGTTCGGCCCCACTCGATTGCGCGGTCAGAAAACCCAAGAATAGAAGAATACCTGCACTTGCTCTCACGACTCACCTCACAGGGTTACGGGTCCGGCACTAACCAAAGGGACAAATCCGGCCAAAACGTAATCAATATGACCGACAGCGTCAGGATAATCAGAAACGGAAACGTGGCCGAATAGACATGCATGATCGGTTTTTCAAATCGATAACTTGCGATAAACAAGTTTAGACCAACTGGTGGCGTCATATATCCCAACTGCATCGCTGCCAGAAATACTATGCCAAGGTGGACCTCGTGAACACCGTATTCGGCTGCAATAGGCAGAATCAGCGGCACGACGAGCACGATGGCGGAGAAGATATCGAGAATCGCGCCAAGAATCAGGAGGAATATCAGCAGCAGAATGAGGAATGAGACCGGGCTCGAAACGAGGCTCGCAACGTATTCGAGCAACATCTGCGGAATACCGGCACTGATCATGTAGTTCGTAGACGCCAGAGACACGCCGAGAATGATCAGGATTCCGCCAACCAGCACCATCGATGCACGCATGATCCTGGGCAGATCGGAGAGCGGGATTTCCCGGTGTATGACAACTTCGACGATGAGTACGTAAAGCGCCGTAACGGCCGCCGCCTCTGAAACCGCCAGGAAACCGGAGTAGATACCGCCAAGGACGACAATCGGCAACGGAATTTCCCAGATCGATTCCCTGATTGCAGCCCCCGTTTCCCGCCAGGAGAAATTGGACAGCGGTTTGCGATTGCTGCGATTGACCCAAAGACTCCAGGCCGAGAGCATCACAAGCATAACCATGCCCGGCAGGATGCCGGCCAGGAAAAGACTATCGATCGAGACTTCGGCAATCACACCATAGAGAATCAGTGGTAACGATGGCGCAAACAACAGTCCGAGACTGCCTGACGAAGTGACGAGCCCGAGATTGAATTTGTCGGGATAGCCATCGTGTTTAAGTGCCGGATACAGGATCGCACCCAGGGCAATAATCGTGACGCCAGACGCACCGGTAAACGCCGTAAAGAACGCACAAGCTGCAAGGGCCACTAGCGCGAGACCGCCGGGCAACCAACCCAGCATTGCTCCGGTCAGTCGAACGAGACGTTTGGGTGCATCGCTCTCGCTGAGTACATAACCGGCAAATGTGAACAGAGGAATCGCAGCGAGAAATGGCAGATCCGCAATACTCTGAATCTCGAGTGCCATGTTCATCAGGTCGGTCTCGTCTCGCTGAAAACCGAGCATCGCACTTGTGGCAATGACCGCGAACAATGGCGCGCCCAGTACAGCCAGCAAGATCAGAATGACGCTTACGGCAATCATTGTGTCGTATCCTCATCGACACTGCCTGCCATGATGGAAATTCTTTTGGCGGCCAGTATGACGAAACGATAGCTCACCAGAGCAAATGCCAGCGGTACGACGATATGTGCGATCCAAGCCGGCGTATCGACCAGAACCTGGTCTTCGAATTCGATTTCAAGTTGCAGATATCGCCATGCCTGCCAGGCGATGGTAGCGCAGACAATTGCAGCGAAAACATCGACGAGCACGCGCGTAAATCTTACGAGCCAATCTGGTAGCAAGTGCGACAGAACATCAATACGAATGTGGCGATCGTCGCGACAAGCCGCGATCGATCCGACCATGGCCAGCCACAGCACCATGAGCTTGAGCAACTCATCAGCCCAGATAATGCCTGTACCAAAGACCTCACGCAGCACGATCTGAAGGACCGCGAGCACGATCATGCTTGTCAACATCGTGACAAGAGCAATGTTTTCAAGCAGCCGACCGAACTGGTCGAGCCTGGACAACAAGGCAGTAAGACCGGATGCCACCCTCAGTTGCCAGCAGCGCCTTCAACACCGACGCGGAATTCCTGCACATAGCCCATCATCTCGTCATAAAGATCCAGGGAGTATTCACCCTGCTGCGCCAGGCTGCGATTCGATTGCGACAAGAGTTTGCGTATGTTCGCTTTTTCATTCTCATCAGGAACGATACTCTTTATACCCGTGTTCAATAGTGCATCCAGCGCCGCTTTGTTATCGACCAGGTTCTTTTCGTCAAACACGGCATAGGTTTTCGTCATCACATCACGAATGACGGCCTGATCTTTGGCACCGATCTTGTTGAACGCTTTCTTGTCGACCGCCATGAAGCCCATCGTGTATACAAGCGGCATGTCGGTAACGAACTTGACCTTGGTATGCCATTGCAGCACCAAAGCACCGATGGGCGACATCGCAACGATATCGATCAATCCTGTCTGCAGGCCTGTCAAGACATCAGTGAGCGGCAACGTGACTGGCGATAATGACAAAGCTTCCATCGAAGCGTAGCTTATCGTGTCACCTTCAGGCACCCAGACGCGTTTACCCCTCAGATCGTCAAGTCCCTTGACGGGTTCGTTCGACATGATGACAGCAAAACCCGTGGCCGCAAATCCAAAACTCACGAATCCTTTTCTTTCAAGGCCCTCTTTGATCGTTTGATCAAGGCGCTCTCGTACGTAGGCTGCTTCGTCCTCGGAATCGAAGGTCAGCGGCAGGCCATACAGACTGATTTCGGGATAAACCTTCTGCAGAGCCGACGGTATAAATGCCCCGCCGTGCAGATTGCCGATACGTATTTTGCCGAGTACCTTGGTGTCGTTGCCCATGACACCACCGCCGTAGTATTTTATCTGCACTCGACCCTCGGTGCGTTCCTGAATTTCCTTTGCACCCGCCCGCATTGCTTCCATCCAGTCGGACCCTTCGGGGGCAACCGTGGCAATTTTCAAGACGGCCGCATTCGTCAGACCACTAAACAGCAATGCCAGAAAAACAAAAGTCAGTTTCTTCATCGAAATACCTTTCAGATCAGAAGTAATCATCAGCTTCAGCTCGCAACCGCAAGGCCTCTTCCTGTGCAAGAACGTTAGTTAACGTCAAGCCATCCGCATATGGACTGGCCTCAAGCACTTCGTTGACGAGTTGATCGTGCAATTCCCTTTCGTACAGCTTCTTCGCATAACCTTTCGCAAATTCGATTTTGGCGCTGAGATCGCGACCCGCCGACGCCGTGATTGCTTTTTCGAAATGAATCCGTGCTTCTTCGGGCTTACCGCCGAGAGCCGGTGGCAGGATCGTCAGGATTATCCCGAGGTACATGTGCGCCGCACTTTCCGAGGAATCTCCAGCAATTTCCAGATAACGCTTTACCAGGGCTTCGGCCTGTGGCAATTCTGCACGCGCGTTCCAGTCGGAACTATGTGCTTGCAGATACGCAAGCGTTGCGAAGCTGTAAGAGTACACAGCTTCAGCATGCCGTTCGGTGAGGCCATCGAGGGTTCCGACGAAATCTTCGTAGTTCATTTCACGCCAATCGCAAGCAGCAGCGTAGGAAGCACAGATGCCACGCAAAGCATAATCGCGGGCGCGGGCGGTTAACCGCGATGCCCTCGCATCGTCGTCAGCAAAAATGGCACCATAGGATGCGTAGAGATTTGCGGCGGCGCCGAGCATTGCCGGATCATCAGGGTTGCCCTCGACGAAACTGTCCATGAGCAACATGTACGAAGGCATGCCGGCACGCACGGTTTCCGGGTCATCCTGATTCAGGATCGCGCTCGAAAGATCATCAGCGAGCCCGCTGGCCGCATTGGATATCAGCGAGGCACAGCCGCTCACTGTCGTTACTGCGAGAAGTACCAGCAGGGTCGCAAATCGGGATTCTTGCAGAATAGGTCTCATGCCACGAAAGACCTGCCTTGGGAGCGATAGTTCAGGCGGAGTATCCCATAATTGCGCTCCGCGACCGACGTTGCGCTAGATTTTTTCCTTGATCCGCGCGGCCTTGCCAGTGCGCCCACGAAGATAGTACAGCTTGGCGCGACGGACATCGCCGCGACGCTTCACCTTGATAGAGCTGACAACCGGGCTGTAGGTCTGGAATACACGTTCGACACCCTCGCCGTGCGAAATCTTCCGCACCGTGAACGAAGAATTGAGGCCGCGGTTACGCTTTGCGATAACAACGCCTTCGAAGGCCTGCAAACGCTCGCGCTCGCCCTCTTTGACCTTTACCTGAACAACGATCGTATCTCCCGGAGAAAACGCGGGAATCTCCTTGTCCATTTGTTCCTGTTCGATCGCTTCAATTATTTTGCTCATGTCTCTGCACCCGGGCCACAATGACGGCTAGCCCTGCTCCTTCAAAAACTCATCGAGCAACTTGCGTTGCTCCTGATTCAATTTCAATTCTGCTACCAAGTCAGGCCGGCGCAAAAAGCTCCGTCCCAACGCCTGCTTGTAGCGCCAGCGTGCTATTCGCGCGTGATCTCCGGACAACAACACCGCCGGCACACGCTGCCCGGCAACACTCTCCGGACGCGTGTAGTGCGGGTGGTCGAGCAGGCCGTCCATAAAGGAGTCCTGTGTTGCCGACTCTTCGTCACCGAGCACACCCGGTAACAACCGCGCTACGGCATCGATCACCGCCATCGCAGCGATCTCGCCTCCGGACAAGACGAAGTCACCGAGTGACAACTCCTCATCCACTTCATTCTCGATCAACCGCTCGTCGATGCCTTCGTAGCGACCGGCCAGCAGGACAAAACCCTGCAGGTCCGACAAGCGCCTGGCAGTTGCCTGATCGAACACCTTGCCCTGTGGCGACAGGCAAATGACCGGACTGCCCTCAGGCACGCTGTCTTTCGCCTGGCGTATGGCCTTTGCGGTTGGCTCGTATTTCAGAACCATGCCGGGGCCACCCCCATAAGGCCGGTCGTCGACCGTGCGGTGGGCGTCTTCGGCAAAGTCGCGGGGATTCTCGCAATTGAGCGACAAAAGCTGCCGTTCCACCGCGCGCCCGACGACGCCGTACTCGCCTACCTGACCTACCAATTCCGGGAACAAGCTGACAACGGCGATACGCATGGTGTCAGTCCCACTCCCAATCGACGCTGATTACTCCCTTTGCGAAATCAACGTCGAGAATCACTTTTTCTGCGATGAACGGAATCAACCGTTCTCGCTCTCCTTCGGTAACCAACACATCATTGGCACCGGTTGCCATCAAATACGCAACCCGACCGAGTTCGGTACCGTCGCGATGCACGACCCGCATCCCTTCGAGGTCTGCCCAGTAATACGAGCCATCCTCGGCATCGGGCAAGTCGTCGCGCCCGATGGCTATGTCGCATCCAACCAGTTCCACCGCCTGATCACGATCATCCACTCCATCCAGGTGTGCGATGACCGCCTTGCCGTGGCGTTTGCCCTCACATACCGAGGCGGCTTGCCACTCTCCTTTCCGTTTCAGGAGCCAGCAATCATAGTCGAGGATCGCTTCGCGTGGCTGGGTGTAAGAAAACACCTTAAGCCACCCCTTGACTCCGAACAGGCCGGATATACGGCCCAGCAGTACCGGCTGTTCCCGTTCTTCTATCAGTTGCTGGCCTGAGCCTTGCTATGCGACTTCAACAATGAGGCGACACGGTCGGACGGCTGTGCGCCCTGACTTATCCAGTAATCCACGCGTTCGACATCGATACGCAGATTCTCCTCATGCTCCTTACCCACCGGATTGAAGAAACCAACACGTTCAATATACCGGCCGTCCCGACGATTGCGGCTGTCGGTGACCACCAGGTGATAAAAAGGACGTTTTTTCGCGCCAGCGCGAGAAAGACGAATACTAACCATTATTTTTCCGTTAATTGCGTGACAGGCAGACATGCCTTAGCCCGGGCCGTCCCGAGTAGGTTGCGCATTGTACCGGTTTCACCCCAAATGTGAAGCGTTTTCGCGACGAATAATTCGAGTAATTTCCGTAGCTTAGCGCATTCCGGGCGGCATGCCGCCGCGTGGCATGCCGCGCATCATCTTTTTCATGCCGCCGCGGGACATTTTTCGCATCATTTTCTCCATCTGGGTGAACTGCTTGAGCAGGCGATTGACGTCCTGAACCTGCAGCCCCGAGCCAGCGGCTATGCGTTTTTTTCGCGAGCCATTGATGGTTTTCGGAAAGCGTCGCTCCCCCGGCGTCATCGAATTAATGATCGCAACCTGGCGCCTGAGTTGCTGTTCATTGGCGCTATCCTTGAGCGCCGCCGGGTTGACGTTGCCCGGCATCGGCAGCTTCTCGAGCATTGCTGCCATACCCCCCATATTCGACATCTGTTCGAGCTGGTCCTTCAGATCCGACAGGTCGAAGCCACGGCCTTTTTTTAGTTTCTTCGCAAGTTTTTCGGTTTTTTCCTTGCTGACTTTGTCTTCGATATCCTCGACCAGCGACAGCACGTCACCCATACCCAGAATGCGCGACGCCATACGATCCGGGTGGAATGCTTCGAGTGCGTCGACCTTCTCACCCACACCGAGAAAGCGTATTGGCTTGCCGATCACTTCGCGTACCGACAAGGCAACGCCACCCTTGGCGTCACCATCAGCCTTTGTCAGCACCACACCTGTCAGTGGCAAACTTCGATCAAATACGGTGGCAGCGTTCACGGCGTCTTGCCCTGCCATGCTGTCAACAATAAACAGCGTTTCGTTAGCACCGGACTTCGCGTGTACGGCAACAACTTCCTGCATCATGTCTTCGTCGACATGCAGTCGACCCGCCGTGTCGATAATCAGCACATCGGCATGTGATCGCCGCGCGTCGTCAAGAGCGCGATCAACGATATCGACGGGCTTGTCGTCAGTGCTACTCGGGCAATGCAACGCACCAACTTCAGCGGCCAGGGTTTGCAGCTGCAAAATAGCTGCCGGACGATATACGTCGGTACTGACCAGCATCACCCGCTTCTTCTCTTTGTCGATCAGCCTCTTCGCGAGTTTTGCCGCGGTCGTCGTCTTACCCGCACCCTGCAAACCCGCCAGCACAACGACAACCGGCGGCTGGGCTTTGAAGTCCAGCGGTGCATGCGTATCGCCGAGAATTCGTACCAACTCGGCATGGATGATCTTCACGAACGCCTGTCCGGGAGTCAGGCTCTTGGTTACGTCCTCGCCAACCGCCTGGTCGCGAACGCGGTCGATAAACGACTTGACGACGGGCAGCGCGACGTCGGCCTCCAGCAACGCAAGGCGAACCTGACGCAACGTGTCCTTGATATTGCTTTCCGTGATGCGGCCTTTGCCGCTGAGGCCGCGCGCTGCCTCGGAGAGCCTACTGCTGAGGTTGTCGAACATGCGGGGATTCTAAACTGTTAGAACCGTCCCGCGTGACAACATTTGAATATTTTTCGCCGGTGCGGCCTTGATGACCTGCTCGAGGATTCTCTCTTCTTCGCCCGGTTTCATGCCCGTTAGCCAGATCTCCGGCGCATGCCGAAGCCGCTCGAGATCGCGTGTCAGCGTGCGCGGACAATAGTGACCGGACTCAGTCGCAAGTCGTTCCATCTCGTCAGGAAAAGACACTTCTATGACCAGCACCTTGAGGTCTTCACAGGCATTGAGAACGGGCCACAGTGTTTCATTGGTTTTCGTGTCGCCGCTGACCGCAAACGCACCGCCAGAATTCTGCACAGTAAAGCCGAGCGTCGGTACTGTGTGCATGACATCGACTGCGTAGAACTCCCGGTGCTTGATCGTGATCGTGTCACCCGGACTGCAGACCTTGTAGCGAAGCATCGGATTCTCCGCAGAAGGCAGCTTGGCAAAGTCGGGCCAGATGACCCCATTGAACAGGTGGTCCTGGATCGCGCGTAAAGTCTCTTCGCGTGCATAAACGGTCAGCGGTTCTGTGAAGTTTTCGTCGAAAACACTGTCCGCAAGCATCGGCAGACCAGCAATGTGGTCGAGATGCGCGTGAGTCAGGAATACATGACGAATCGGGTCGATTTCTTCGAGCGCAAGGTCGCCGATGCCAGTTCCGGCATCTATCAGGACATCGTTATCGACCAGCATTGCCGACGTGCGCGAGCCCGCGCCGATACCACCACTACAACCCAGTATTCGTATACGCATAATGTTGGGGTACTATTGAACTTCACCCTGTGGGATGATTCCGTTAGCGAAACGTTAGGTGAAGCACCGGCCGGTTTCTGTGTCTCAAATCACAATTCTTTTGCTGTACCTGTTGGCAGCCGTCGCTTTCGCGCTGTCACGCTTGCCGCGCTACGCCGCCTGGACACAGCCTTTACTCGTCGCTGCCGTTGGGTTTTCGGTGGCCGGACTAATGCTGCACGGACAGGGTCTGTACGTCGAAATCAACAAAGTAAGCGGCTTGAGCGTGTCACTTGCCGGTGCCGTATCGCTCATTGGGCTGCAACTCGCGTTGATCGGGCTGCTCGGAGCTCTGGAACCCACGCTTCGCGGCATGACAGCGGGTTTGCTGCTTCTTGCCGCGGTCGCGACGATTCCAATAGACATGCAACCGAAAATCGAAACGGTTCTGGATCTCTCCTGGCAAATGCAGGCGCATATCCTGATCGCAATGTTCGCTTACGGACTGCTCACTGCCGGGGCCATTGTTGCAGTATTCGCACTGATCCAGAATCGCCGGCTGCGAGCGGGCAAATTGTCATCAGCAAATTATCTGTTCGCGCCACTGGAGACGACCGAGAAAATGCTGTTCGGCGTCGCTGCGGCGGGATTTTCCGGCCTGCTGCTCGCCGTATTGTCGGGGTTCGCGTTTGTCGAGAATCTGTTTGCCCAACATCTGGTACATAAAACGGCTTTTTCGCTGTTGGCCTTGTTGTTGTTTGGCGTCCTGGTTGCCGGTCGTGTATTTGCCGGCTGGCGCGGCAAACGTGCCGTGTATCTCTACCTGTGGGGCTTCGCTTTTCTGTGCCTGGCCTATTTCGGCAGCCGCTATGTTCTCGAGGAAGTGCTCAACCGATCCTGGAGCTGATTGCGGCGCCCAATCTGAGACGTGATTTCTTGACAGCCTGCATGGGTCCTGCTGAAGTGAGCGGGTAAGGGTTCTATAGGAGGTGGCCTTTCTTTGGGCGATGACGTTCCCCTAGCAGCCTTGATCGGGCTGCTCGTCACATTACTCGTACTTTCCGCGTTCTTCTCGGGCTCGGAAACGGCACTCATGAGCCTGAACCGCTACCAACTTCGCCATAAAGCGCGCGAGGGTCATCGCGGCGCCAAACTCGCTGAGCGACTGCTGCAACGGCCGGATCGACTGATCGGTCTGATTCTGCTTGGCAACAACCTCGTCAATTTCTCGGCTGCCTCACTGGTCGCGATCATCGCATTGAAGATCGGTGGACAGCCGGCCGTTGCACTGGGCACCTTGATTCTGACCCTGGTAGTGCTGATATTCTCCGAGGCCGCGCCGAAGACCTTGGCCGCGCTCCACCCCGAGCGCCTGGCCTTTCCGGCAGCCATCATCTACTACCCGTTACTCAAGATCACCTATCCACTGGTGTGGCTGATTAATTTCGCCTCCAACGGGGTTCTGTATGTGTTGGGGGTCCGTGACAGTGACGCTAATTTGCATGCGTTGACGCGTGAAGAATTACGTACGATTGTCCACGAAGCCGGGAGCCGCATTTCGAACCGATACCGACAGATGCTCATCAGCATCCTCGACCTGGAGAAGGTCACGGTCGACGACGTTATGGTGCCGCACAACGAAATTGTTGGCATCGATCTTGATGACGACGCCGAAGACATCGAGCGCATCATCACCGAAAGCCAACACACACGGTTACCGGTTTATCGCGACAATATCGACAAAGTGATTGGCATTCTGCACATGCGGCGGCTCGCAAATCTGGCGCAGCGCTCGTTCGAACGGGATGCACTGATCGAATTGTTGGAAGAACCTTACTTCGTCCCTGAAGGCACGCCGCTCAGCACGCAGCTCGTCCAGTTCCAGCGTCGCCGAAAACGCGTTGCTCTGGTCGTTGACGAATACGGTGACATTCAGGGCATCGTCACTCTGGAAGATATCCTCGAGGAAATCGTCGGCGAATTCACGACTGACCCGGCCGACGAGGACGACGACGTTATCAGAGAGGGAGCTAACAACTGGCTCGTCAACGGCGCCGCAAATATTCGTGAACTCAATCGATCACAAAACTGGGGACTGCCGACCGACGGTCCGAAAACGCTGAACGGCTTGATTCTGGAATTACTGGAGACGATTCCCGAACCGACGACCTGCCTGAAGATCAACGGCTATCCGATCGAAATTGTCGAGACAGACGACAATCGTATCCGCACGGTTCGAATCGGACAGCGGATTGACGAAACAGAAACCGCCGCCTAGAACGCCCTGTCAAGCGCGTCGCTGACGCGCCTTACACCCATAACTTGTATTCCTTCCGGTATCTTCTTCGGCACGTTAGCCCGCGGAACCAGTGCGTGGGTAAAGCCTTGTTTCGCGGCCGCGGCTATGCGCTCTTCGCCAAAGCGCACCGGCCTGATCTCCCCTGCCAGCCCGATCTCGCCGAAACTGACGAGACGCTCGAGACAGGGTCGATCACGAAAACTCGAAACAATCGCCAACAGCGCGGGCAGATCGACTGCCGTCTCAGTTATGCGAAGACCTCCAACCACATTCACGAATACGTCTTCCGGGCCGAGCGAAAGACCGCCGTGACGCTGCAACACCGCAAGCAGCAGGGCCAAACGATTTTGATCGATGCCTGTAGCCAACCGTTTGGGATGGGCGGTACTGCCATCGGCAACAAGCGCCTGAATCTCGACGAGCAGTGCTCGGCTACCTTCCCACGCTACCGTCACAACGCTTCCCGGCTCCGCGACCGAATCACGTGACAGGAAGATCGCCGAAGGATTACTGACTTGCCGAAACCCTGTCTCGGTCATCGCGAAGACGCCCATTTCACCGCTCGCACCAAAGCGATTTTTTACCGACCGAATTAACGTGTAGCGACTGGCCGGATCACTCTCGAAATACAGTACCGTGTCCACCATGTGCTCGACGACCCGTGGCCCGGCAATCGCACCCTCTTTGGTTACGTGACCAATAACAAAAACCGACACCTCTGTCTGTTTCGCATATTGCACTACACGACCAACGCATTCGCGCAGCTGGGCAACGGATCCAGGAGCGGACGGCAGGTTCATACTTGCCATCGTCTGGATCGAATCAATGACCAGGACTTGCGCACCACAACTCGCGCACTGCTCGAGCACATGCTCAAGCGAAGTGTCCGCGAGTAACTTCAGGTCGGAAGAAGACAATCCCAACCGCTGTGATCGTTGCCCGATCTGGCGCAGCGATTCCTCACCGGTCGCATAAAAGACCGCCAGTTCACCCGATAGGTTCGCAGACACCTGTTGCAACAAGGTCGACTTTCCGACGCCCGGGTCACCGCCAAGCAATACAACCGCGCCAGGGACCAGTCCGCCGCCCAGCACACGATCGAATTCGCCGAACCCGGACGTGTGTCGGTGGGCCAGATCTTCGGGCAGCGAGTCGAGGCTTGCCGGGGCCGGGCTCGATTCACGTGCCGGCCTCGACGCCGCGATCCGCGTCTGAGTCAATGTGTTCCACGCCGCGCAATCGGGGCACTGCCCCGCCCACTTGACGCTGTGCGCGCCACACTCCTTGCAGACATATGCCGTTTTTGCTTTAGCCATCTATAACTATTTGATTTTTCTAATCTTTTAGGAGCGAGAATAATTGTGACGGTGGTTTTTCGGACCTACGTCACATTGCGGGTGGCCCGAACGCCAATGATAGCAAAGGTTTCAGGCCTGTTTATTACATAAAAATGCCAACCCTATCTCATTAACAAGGCACGCCTTTTCCTATACTTTCGGCCTCGAAAAGGGATTTATTTGCGTTGATATCGCAACAAAAACAAAAGCGTAACCGCCTGATCGCGTTGAGTTTTGTCAGCGTGCTGTTGCTGCTTGTCTATGGCCCAATGGCACAGTGGTTCGTGGCGGCCGATCGCGTGCTGTACGACCAACTCGCGTCGTACCTGCCAAACAAGCCGCTGGACAACGCGGTCATCATCAGTATCGACCCCTCCAAGACGGACAGGAACGACATCGTCGACACCTATGGACAAATCATGGCGGTATTGGGCCAAAGCAAGGTCAAGCGCATCATCATGACGGAGCCGCCGGAAATCGCCGACAGCGAGAATCTGCCGGGATGGGCTGTTGCGATGAATGCCAACGTGCCAGTTTATGCACCGACACGACATCGCTTTTCGGACCTGGCCACTCGCGACGGTTTCGTCGAAATTCGCACTGACAGCGATGGTATCTTACGTCGCTCGGAATTGTGGCAACTCAATGATGGCGTCATGTCACCTTCGTTGCCGCTGGCAGTCGCCTTTGACAACGAAGTTGCCGGCACAGGTCACCGCATGTCGAGCGAAGAGGACGCCATCTATGTGTCGAACTACGAGGTACTGGATCGCGTCAAAGTCGACGATCTCCTGAACGAAAAGACCGATAAGTCATCGCTTGTTGGTGCCACGATATTTCTAGACTCATCACCGGCGCTCGTTGGTGCGGCCGCGATGCTCCCGTCGGGTCAGTTTGTAACGATTTCGGAGGTGACGGCAGCACTGCTTGCCGATGTGGAACAGGATCGAACGATTATCGCGCCCTCGTGGGTCGCAGCGATGCAATGGCTCGCGCCTGCGCTGCTCGCCATCGTCGCGGTCTTATTCATGCCGGACCGCTCTCGCAAGGACATCGTCGTGCTCGCCGGAACCGCGATTGTCATGCTGCTGTTGCTGGAGACTCTGCTCTTGTACGTGCTTCATGTACGAATTGACCTTGGCAGGCCAATCCTGATTTTCGCCGGTGCCGGACTACTGAGTATCTGGCTGGCCGGCGATGAGAAGAAAGAGCTGACGGACGCATTCAAGAAAGGCAATGATTTTCTCGCGGCGGGTCGTCTGGAACCTGCGTTCGCCGAGTTTCGACGCTGTCAACCGTCGGAGACGGTCGCCACGGTCATGTACAAACTGTCGCTCGCTTTTGAGGACCAGGCGAAACCAGAACGCGCAGAAGCTGTGCTCGAATGGATGAAGCGCACGCACGGCACGCCTCTTGCCGGCACCTCGAGCGGTCAGGACACGAGTGCTGGTCCACAGCGTCTCGGTCGATATGTTATTGAGCGCCGAATCGGGCGCGGTGCGATGGGTGCGGTTTACCTGGCCAAAGATCCGCGTATCAACCGGCCCGTTGCATTAAAAGTGATCGCGATCGAGAAGGAGTTCGAGGACGAGGAACTCAAGGAAGCCAGAATGCGCTTTTATCGCGAGGCCGAATCCGCCGGACGCCTGGCACACCCCAATATCATCACCGTGTTCGACGCCGGCGAGGATAAGGGCCTTGCCTATATTGCGATGGAATATGTACCGGGAACTCCGCTGAAGAAATTCACGGATCCGACGAAGCTACTGGCGCCCAAGCGTGCCCTTGAACTATGTGCATCGACAGCCGACGCATTGGACTACGCTCATAATCAGGGCGTCATCCACCGTGACATCAAGCCCGCCAACCTCATGTACAACCCGAAAGAGGGCTCACTTAAGATCACGGACTTTGGAGTCGCACGAATGACCGACAACAACAGTACGAAAACGGGCATTGTTCTTGGCACGCCAATGTACATGTCCCCCGAACAGCTCGGCGCGGAGAAACTCACGGGCCACTCGGACTTGTTTTCGCTTGGTGTTACCCTGTACGAGCTTTTGGCTGGAGAAGTACCGTTCAAGGCAACGAACATCGCGGTGCTAATGACGAAGATCACCACGGACGACCCGGCACCCATTTCCCAGCGGAGAGCCGGAATACCGCCCAGTGTGGACACCGTTTTGGCCAAGGCACTGGCCAAACGTCCTCAGGACCGGTTTTCCTGCGGTGCCGAAATGGCGATCGCGTTACGCAACTGTGCCAGATATTCGTAGGCTGACAGAAGCAGATTGGTAGCACATAGATGAACCTGAAGGG
Source organism: Gammaproteobacteria bacterium (assembly GCA_029862045.1). Classification (GTDB taxonomy): domain Bacteria; phylum Pseudomonadota; class Gammaproteobacteria; order Steroidobacterales; family Woeseiaceae; genus UBA1847. The sequence goes on along the minus strand of JAOTYE010000014.1, from coordinate 29,268 downwards.
GAAAATAGACTTCGCTGAAATCACCGACACCGGACGTGTCCGTGATCACAACGAGGACGCAATCGGCTCAGATCCGGATATCGGCCTAATGGTGCTCGCCGACGGCATGGGCGGCTACAACGCGGGCGAGGTCGCCAGCGGTATTGCTGTTCAGATCGTTTCAGAACTCGCCACCGAAGGCGCGGGTCGCGAGAATCGTGACGAGGTCGACCCGCATAGCGGTCTCATGCGGCAGTCGATCGTACTCAGAGATGCAGTTTATCGCGCCAACAAGATCATCTTCCAAACCGCTCAGAGTCAGACCCATTGCGAGGGTATGGGCACGACCATCGTCGCTAGCATGTTCTACGACAACAAGATCTCGATCGCCCACGTTGGCGACTCGAGAGCCTATCGGCTTCGTGGCGGCGTCTTCGACCAAATGACCCTGGACCACTCGCTGTTACAGGAACTCGTCGATCGCGGCTTCTACTCGGCCGAGGAAGCGCAGCGCTCGACCAATCGAAATTACGTAACCCGGGCGCTCGGCGTGGAGCCTACGGTCGAGGTTGAGGTGCACGAGTATGAAGTGCTGCCGGGTGACATCTACCTGCTGTGCTCGGACGGATTACCGGACATGGTTGAAGATGAAGATATTCACTTAACTATCAGTACTTTTAATGCTAGTCTTGATATCGTTGGTAAGCAATTGATTGAATTGGCAAATGACCAGGGCGGACGCGATAATATATCGGTACAGTTGGCGCAGGTCATTAGTCCGTTCGCGGCCAGGAAAGGCCTGTTAGCCAAGCTTGCCAACTTGTTCCGCTCATAAGGGTGCAGGGGTTAGGAGATTGTTGGATATTGGAGCGATGCGGCTGCCGGGCAGTTAGCTATTTCGTGTGTCGAATGACTCCCTGTTTTGTTGATTTTATCTCACTGGGAACGGTGACATGGCACGGTTAATTCTTAGCCTGGACAACCAGGTTCTGGCTGAATACAACATGACGAAGGAGCGCTACACGATCGGGCGCCTTCCCGATAACGATGTACGCATCGACAACCCCGCCGTCAGTGGGCACCACTCCCTGATCATCAATATTCTCAATGACTCCTTTTTGGAGGATTTGAACAGTACCAACGGAACCTACGTCAACGGCAAGCTGATCAAGAAGCACGCCTTGCAGCATGGTGATGTCATTACGATTGGCCATCATCAGCTGCGCTTCTCGGACCAGCAGACAACGGAAACCGAGCAGGACGAGTTTGAGAAGACTATGGTCATTCCTGCCGGTCAGCAGAACGCCGAGCAACTCGCCAAAGCGGAACAGGCTGCGGATGAAGCTGCAGCCGCCGTCAAGTTGGACCCGGAAGAAGCTGCCGCTGGCGTCAAGCTGGACCCGGAAGAAGCCGGGCCTCTTATGGACGAGCCGAAAGCCGAGCCCGTCGTGCAGAAACCCGAACCCATGAGGCACTCCGAAACACATGCCGGTATCGATCCGAGTTCCGCACCGAATGCGTTACCACTGGCCAAGCTGCAGGTTTTGAGCGGTGCATTTGCCGGCCGCGAACTCGAGCTCACGAAAGCGCTAACAACACTCGGTCGGCCTGGTGTGCAGGTCGCCGCGATAACGCGTCGTGCCGAAGGCTATTACATCGTGCATGTCGAATCCGGCAAAGAAGACGACTTTCCGTTGGTCAATGGCCAACCGATTGGTGCACAGGCGAGGAAGCTGACCGACAACGACGTCGTGCAGCTGGCTGGTGTGAAGATGGGATTCTTCGCGTCGTAAACGACACTCTCCAGGAGCTCGCCCGCTGGCTACGTGCCCCAGGGGTAGGCGGGCTCCTACGATAGTCAGTCAATGATTTCTGACGCTTCGCGGTTCATCACGCCGCAGACGAGTTCGTACGGGATCGCATCGGCCCACGGCGCAACCTCTTCGACCGGCAACTCCGGACCCCAGAGCGTCACAATGTCGCCAACTTTGTCGCAGGCATCCGCGCCCAGATCGACTGCGATCATGTCCATAGACACATTGCCGATTAGTGGTACGCGGCGTCCGTCAATCAATACTGGCGTACCCGTTCTGAAGTGCCGCGTATAACCGTCCCCATAACCGGCGGATATTATCCCAAGCACACTGTCATCCTCGCTTTGATACCGGCCTCTGTAGCCGACGCGAGCGCCCTCGTGCAGTGGTTTGACCGCGATGAGTCGGGCTTCGAACTGCATGACCGGTGACAGTCCCAGGTCCGCTCCGTTACGCCCCGCGAATGGCGAGATTCCGAACAGCGCCAAACCAGGTCGAATCCAGTGTTCACCCTCGAATCCGAGAATCTTCTGCGCATCTGTTATCTGCGTCCAGCCTAACGTGCCGGGCGTATTGGCGATGCTCACTGCACCGTCAAACCCGTCGACGACGGACTGAAATAGCTCGAATTGATACTTGGTCATCGCATTGTCGGGCTCATCCGCGCTCGCAAGGTGCGACATCAGGCGCAGCTCACCGACGGCTTTACAAGCCCGCAGCCGGTCGATCAGCGTATCCGCTTTCTCAGGAGGAAACCCAAGACGGTTCATTCCGGTATCGAACTTCAGCCATACCGTGGCCCCGCCCGTCCCTGCCGCTTCGAGCAGCTCGATTTGTTCGGCGCAATGCACAACGATTTCAAGGTTGCGCAGCATCGCTTCGGTGAGTTCGCTTGAGGTCATTACACCCGCCAACAAGACGATCGGCTTGTCAATGCCTGCCTCATGCAGGCTTATGGCTTCGGGAAGGCGCGCTACGGCAAACGCATCGGCGTCGTCAAGATTCCTGGCCACTGTCACCATGCCATGCCCGTAGGCATTAGCCTTGATGACTGCCATAACTTTGGCGCCTGGAGCGGTGGCACGAATGACACTTAGGTTTTGTCGAAGCGCTCCGAGCCGGATTAGTGCTCGCGCCCCAAACGTCACGGATACGCCTCTTCCGCGTATGAATCGGGCACCCAGTTCTCGAATTTCGTGTAGCGCCCGACAAAGGTCAGCGGGAAATCGCCGATGGGACCGTTGCGTTGCTTGGCGATCGCGATATCGGCAATACCTTTGCGCGGCGTGTCCTGGTTGTAAACCTCTTCGCGGTAGATAAAGACGATCAGGTCCGCGTCTTGCTCGATCGCTCCGGACTCACGCAGATCGGACATAACAGGTCGTTTGTCCGTTCGCTGCTCGACACTTCGATTGAGCTGCGACAATGCGATAACGGGTAGCGAGAGCTCCTTCGCAAGCGCTTTGAGGGAACGCGAAATTTCCGAGATCTCGGTGGCACGGTTTTCCTTGCTGCCGGGTACCGCCATCAGCTGGAGGTAATCGACCACGATCAGCCCGAGCCCGTGTTCCCGTTGCAAACGACGAGAGCGCGCACGAATTTCCGTGGGCGACAGGCCGGGGGAATCGTCAATAAAAATTGGCGCCTCCGACATCAACTGCACAGCAGTGTTGATGCGCGACCAGTCCTCGTCAGGAAAACGGCCTGTCCGCAGGTGCGTCTGGTCCACTCGGCCGAGCGAGGAAATCATGCGAAACGCGAGTTGCTGTGACGGCATTTCCATCGAGAAAATCGCCGTCGGCACTTGTGAACCGATTGCTGCATTCTCGGCGATGTTCAGAGCCAGTGTGGTCTTGCCCATTGACGGGCGGCCTGCGATGACGACCAATTCACCGGGTTGCAATCCTGCGGTCAATTTGTCGAACTCGTTGTAGCCGGTCGGAATACCGGTGATGTCACCTTCCGACTGATGCAGAACATCAATTCGATCGACAGCCTCCGGCAGAATCTGTTTCAGCGCCTTGAAGCCCGAGCGTCCCCGAGATCCCGACTCAGCGATCTCGAATACGAGGCGTTCGGCTTCATCGACGATTTCGGAAGCGCTGCGACCATCGGTGCCAAACGCAGCACCACTGATTTCGTTGCCCGCACTTATCAACAAGCGCAGCATCGAGCGCTCGCGCAGGATCTTTGCATAGGAGCGCGCATTGGCTGCACCCGGTGTTTCGTTTGCCAAAGACGCCAGGTACTCTAGGCCGCCCGCCTGCTCTAGCTCACCGCGATTGTCGAGGAACTCGGAGACCGTTACGACATCGCATGGATTAGCTTCATCGGCGAGGCCGGCGATGGCTGCGAAGATCAGTCGATGATCTTTGCGGTAAAAATCCTGCGCCGAAACGACATCGGCGATCTTGTCCCAGGATTGGTGATCGAGCATGAGTCCGCCCAGCAGGGACTGCTCGGCTTCGATCGAATGCGGCGGCACCTTCAGGCGCTGCTCACCGCCTCCGGTTGGGACACCGTCATCCAATGCTCGAACCATTCTCAGCTTCTCCGGGCAGGTTTTCCTCGTCTACAAGTTAACACAGTTGGGGTAACGCAGCGCGCAAAGGGATGGGTTGCTGCTCACTCAGCCGTGACGACTCGTACGACAATTTCTGCGTTGATTTCACTATGCAGGTGAACACCGACCGGAAACTCACCCAGTTCGTGAATCGGACCGTCCGGCATGCGTACCTCGCTACGCTCAACCTGAATCTGGATCTTCTCGAATGCGTCAACGATATCGATCGGACCCACTGAGCCGAACAACTTGTCCTCGGTACCGGCGTTCGCGGTAATTACGAGTTCCGTACCATTGATCGCTTCGAAGCGAGATTTTGCTGCCGCCATTTCTCCGGCCGCAGCTGATTCGAGCTCGGCGCGACGAGCCTCGATCGCCTTCATGTTCTCAGGCGTTGCGAGCGCCGCCTTGCCATGCGGAATCAGAAAATTCCGGCCGTAACCAGGCTTGACCTTGACGAGGTCACCGATACTGCCGAGGTTTTCGACGTTGTCCAAAAGAATGACATTCATTTCAAATCCTTAACTCTATTGTTGTCTTGCTGCGCGGCGGCGGTATCCAAACCATGCGTCCGTATATCCTAAAACCGCCAACGCCAAAATCAGGAACACATGCAAGATCGGCAACAACACATACGTAACGATCACCACAAATAGCGGCAACTGTCCTTCCGTATGCATCCAATGCACGACAGCAAGTCCCTGTATCCAGAACACCGCGAACAACACAAACGCAATGTTTTGTAACACGGTCACCCCGCTTGCAACGGCCGACAACGACGCAAGAGCCATTATCAACGCAAGCACGCGACCAAAATTCAAATCACAAAACCGGCCATATTTTCCGGTTTCATCCGACACCTGTGTAAAGACACGGTATCCAAACAACAAGTACAACACGTACAACATCCAGCTCGACAGCAACATAGCGATCGTCACCATGTTCGCCGTCATCGCCGGATCCGACTCCATGAGTTGCGCCTGCTCATGCAGCTTACTCTCACGAGCCCATTCCAACATGTACGTCGTGACCGGCTCCCAAAACGCCACTATGTCACTAACGACGACGTGAAACCCGAGCATCATCAGCGCCGCCACAAGCACCGACACCTGCAGCGTCAGCGTCAGTGACCGCGTCACCTGCAACACGCCAGCAAGCATCACGGCAGGCACCCACGTGGTCAAAACGCTGCCGAATATCTGCGGAACCGGCACGCCCGCAACCAGGGCAATCGACGCCAGCAACGCGGCCGCGATTACACCTTCAATTACCGCCAGACGAGCGCCTTGCGCAAGCACCAGCAGTACCATGATGATGCCGCTGATTACCTGCAACACCGGCAACAACAACGTTGCCGCCAGTGCGAGTACGGCATTTTGCGGCCGGGCAACCAACCACGCGGCCAGCGCTTGCACTAGTAATTCTCAGGAATCGACTTAGTGCCGATCCGTATAGGGCAACAATGCCAGATACCGAGCGCGCTTGACCGCTGTCGCCAGCTGACGCTGGTAGTGCGATTTCGTACCCGTAATCCGACTCGGAACGATCTTGCCCGTCTCAGTAACATAGGCCTTGAGCAAGTTGAGATCCTTGTAATCGATCTCCTCAATGCCTTCGGCAGTAAACCGGCAATACTTACGCCTGCGCGAATATCTACTCATATCAGTTCTCCTCAGGCGCTCTTTTCAACGGGCTCGAGAGCCACGTCTTCACCGCTATCGTCTACATTGCCGGCATCGGCATCATCAACCGGAACTGGCTCCTTAACTTCTTCGGCCGGGGCCGGTTCTGCTGCTTTTTCAGCTGCGACCGGTTCTGCTGCAGCTTCAGCCTCTGCAGGCCCGTCAACCATTTCGTCTGTATCGCCCGCATCGGCGGCATCAACTTTGTCTTTCCGCATTGCCGCCTCAGCGACTGCCTTCGACTCGCGACGCTGCTGCGCTTCCTTTTCCTTGGCCTTTTCTTCGGCAACCGCGACAGCCATCGGTGACGCCTCGGCGATGGCTTCCTTGCGCGCAATCACAAGGTGGCGCAAGACCGCATCATTGAAGCGAAACGCGCCCTTGATCTCGTCAAGAACGGCCTGTCCGCACTCGACGTTGAATAGAACGTAGTGCGCCTTGTGAACCTTGTTGATCGGATGGGCCAGCTGACGGCGACCCCAGTCTTCGGTGCGATGAACCGCACCGCCGGAAGCGGTAACAATGCCTTGGTAGCGTTCCACCATGGCAGGTACCTGCTCGCTCTGGTCTGGATGGACCAGAAACACGATTTCGTAGTGTCTCATTGTTTTCCCTTTTGGTTGAAATCCCGCCGGATACTCTGGTGCAAAAGCAAAGTACCCTTACGGATTACAGCCACCCGGCTTTCCGGTGTGGCAAGAGGTTACAGTCTTGCGACCGCCCCGCCCTTCTTGGCAGGGACGCGAATCCTACCCAACGGCAAGGCGCGACGCAAGCCGAAAGCGCTTGATTCTCAGCTATCCGGGCGGCTGCCTCTCTGCCGCTGGCGGAGGACCTCGTAAAGACAAATACCTGTAGCAACCGACACATTGAGGCTGGATACGGCGCCCTGCATGGGCAGGCTGATCAGCTCGTCGCAAAGACCCTCGATGCGCTTGCCGAGTCCTGTGTGCTCGCGGCCCATGACGAGGGCCAGTGGCCGGTCAAGATCTGTGTCGTAGAGGCTCGCAGCGCCCGCATCGCTCGTACCCACTATGAAGACGCCGTAATCTGTCAGCCACCCAAGGACTCTGGCCAGATTCCCCACTGCGGCGAATGGCACGTGCTCGGCGGCGCCCGCGGCCACCTTGCTGACGGTAGAGGTCAGGCCTGCAGCTCCATGCCGCGGCGCGATGATGGCATCGACGCCCGTGGCATCTGCGGTGCGCATGCAGGCACCGAGGTTATGTGGATCCTGCACGCCATCGAGCAACAGCAACAATAACGGACTCTTCTCGCTATCCTGCAGCCGCTCCTCGACCAGGCTTCGCAAGCCGGCCTCATCAAGATTCGTACTCCGTCGGACCTCGGCGACTATGCCTTGATGGCGGACCTCACCACCGATCTGTTTCAATCGCGCCCGATTGGCCGCCTGTACCTCGATGCCCAGGTTGTTCGCCTGGGCAATAAGCGCCTCAACACGCGGATTCGCCGTCTGATACTCGGCATACACCCGACGCACGTCGGATTTCTTCGTTGCCATCAGCTGTTCGACAGCCCTGAGGCCTGTGACGTACTGCGATTTACTCATTTGCGGCCCCGCCTCGTGTTCCTCTTAGGCCGGCCGCGTATTGATTTGCCATCTTCAACCGGTCGAAAGTCGATTCGCCGCGTTTCCATATCGACGCGCTGCACTTTCACGCACATCGTCTCGCCCAATCGATACGTCTTGCCCGATCGTTCACCGACAAGCTGTTGCGAACCGGACTCATAGTGATAGTAGTCATTCGCGAGGCTCGTAACGTGCACGAGTCCGTCGATCAGAAGTTCGGTGATTTGCACAAACAAGCCGAAGTTCGTAACGCCCGTTATAACGCCGTCGAATTCGTCGCCAACCCGCCCTTCCATGTACTCGCATTTTAGCCAGGCCTCAACATCACGAGTTGCCTCTTCCGCGCGTCGCTCATGTGCAGAGGTAATAGCGCCGAGTCGCTCCATGGCGCCGGAATTGTAATGGTAACGCCCCGGCTTGCCGCCACGGATGATGTGCCGGATCGCACGATGCACGAGCAAGTCCGGGTAGCGACGGATCGGGGACGTGAAGTGCGCATAGGCGTCAAGCGACAAGCCGAAATGACCGATATTGGTCGGTGTATATTCGGCATGAGTCAGTGATCGCAACATCGCCATCGATATTGATGCGCTGTCGGCTCGCCCTTTAGCCTGGCTCAGCAGTTGATTGAATTGCCTGGGTTCAACGTGTTCCGGGTGCGGGACCTTGAACCCCAGCGTCAACAGATACTGGCGCAGCTCGTCGAATCGATCCGGGTCTGGCTTCGGGTGCACCCGATACAGTCCTGCAATGCGTTGCCGGCGCAGAAATTTGGCCGCCTGAACGTTCGCGGCGATCATGCATTCTTCGATCAGACGGTGCGCGTCATTACGCTCGACGACCTTGATAGCCTCAATCTCGCCACCCTTGCCAAGCTCAAATCGTGTGCCGGGTATATCAAGCTCGATTGCACCACGGCGCTGTCGTGCTTTCGCGAAGGCTTTATAGAGATCGTGCAGATTACGCAGCGCAGAATGCAGCGCCTGCGGAATATCCCTGTTCGATGTTCCCGTCAGGAAGTCACTGACTTGACTGTAGGTCAGTCGTGCCGACGATTTCATCACGGCCTCGACGAACGTGGATTTGGTGACCTTGCCTTCGGGGCTGATGCGCATGTCACAGACCATGCACAAACGGTCAACTTTTGGATTCAGCGAGCACAGGCCATTCGACAGTACTTCCGGCAGCATCGGGACAACCCGGTCCGGGAAGTACACCGACGTGCCGCGCGTTGTCGCCTGTTGATCGAGCGCCGAGCCGACTTCGACATAGTGGGCAACATCGGCAATCGCCACCAGCAATCGCCAGCCATTCCCGGACGGCTCGCAATAGACAGCATCATCGAAATCACGCGCATCCGCGCCGTCAATCGTGACGAGATTCGTATTCCGGAGATCGACGCGCCCCTTTGTCGCATCTGACGGCACGGTCTTGCCGAATTTTCTGATCTCCTCGCGAACCGCCTTTGGCCATTCGGTCGGGATGGCATGAGACTGGATTGCGATGTCAGTTGCGATGCCCTTTTGTTGCGGATCCCCGATAACACGTACGACCCGGCCTGTCGCCTGCTCGATCTGGCTGGGATAGTCGAGAATTTCCGCGACCACAATTTGTCCGGGTTTCGCCTTGCCGGATTCGCCTTTCGCAATCAAAATGCGGTGTGCGATCTTCGAATTGTCAGGAATAACGAGACCAATGCCGCGCTCACGAATAAACTGCCCGGCGACTTCGCGAACGCCGCGCTCAAGAACCTCGACAAGATCGCCCTCTGGTTTGCCGCGCCGGTCCTTACCGATAATCTTGATGGCGACCCGGTCGCCATCGAACAACGGCCGCATCTCACGTGCCGACAAATACACGTCGTCACCGCCATCATCGCGAACAACGAATCCAAAACCGTCCTGATGACCGCTGACTTTCCCGGTGATGAGATCGAGTTTCGCGGTCAAACAGTATTCGCCGCGGCGGTTTTCGATGATTTGGCCAGCTCTGACCATCTTGTAGAGCTGGTCCACGAGCAAGCCCTGCATGCGTTGCCCTTTAAGAGAAAATTCAGAGGTAATCTTATTGAGTTTCAATGGATTGCCAGATTTTTCTAGAAACTCTAGCAACTCATTACGTGTGGGAATCGGGTGCTTGTAGGGCTTGCCCTTACGACCGGCAGTCTTTTTTGATTTCTTTCTGGGCAAGCGATGTTGCTCCGCTGGTAGTTCTGAATTGACAGGCCACACTCGCTTTCAGTAGAGTGCGCCCCCTTGCGAGAGCTGCGATTGTACGCGTTTCTCGCAGGTAGAAACGCCCAAAAGCCCAGGTGGCGGAATTGGTAGACGCGCGGCGTTCAGGTCGCCGTGTCCTTACGGATGTGCGAGTTCGAGTCTCGCCCTGGGCACCATCCAGAGAAGGCCCCTATTAGGTCTTTTTTGTTGGGCAAGTTCGGTGAGACCTCTGTCCGCTTAGGGACAGAGGCGGCTAATCACTGCTGCACAATCTTAGAGCCGAAATTCAGGTCACACATCAGGCGACTATTGCGCAGACGATCTCTGATGGAAAGGTCAACTGACTGATGTACTCGCGCCTGGTTTGCCTAAATCCACTCGCCTCTATTTGCGGGAGTAGCGACACACCGCGACATCCGCCGAGCAATGCGGGATTGATTCGGTAGATTCGCTCCCAGATCCCGTTGTACCAACGCTCGCCTCTAGTCATGTTGACCATCGCCAGCCGCCCGCCCGGGCGCAGCACTCTCTTGAACTCCGCAAGAACGGTGAGGAAATCTTGCTGCGGCAGCAAATCGAACATGTAGTTATTGATGAGAACGTCGAAACTGTCATCGGGAAAATCCAGATCGTAGGCGTCGCCAACCTTTAGGCGATAGTTGTTCGATCCTGATTTGGCTGCCTTGCTGTCAGCGCGGCGCAGCATCGCCTCGGTCAGATCGATGCCTTCGTTTCGGCCCGATGGATTTGCTGCCAATATCCTCGCAAACGCCAGACCGGTTCCTACCGCTACCTCGAGCACGTCCTCACCATCCTGGATGGCTGCTAACTCCAGACAACGATCCCGGGCTTTGCTTTCCGTCAACCGGGCCCACAGGTCATAGGACGGTGCGATCCGCCGGTAAATATCTGCAACCCGGTTCTTCTCGATTTGTGCGTCCAGCACGTGTTTGTTCCGGTCAGCTTTGGGTCGAACCTAGGTCACCATATAGACCTGATCGTGTTCCCGGGCGTGCTCAATCACTGTCAGCCCGATCTGGTCACCTGGCTTGGCGACTTCTATCGGCTTATGGTCGATCTGCATCGAGTCAACTTTTTGCTCGAAGTCTGAGGTGTGGCCCTTGACGTGAATCATGTCGCCATTGTGTAGCTCGCCGTCTGTGATCGTCACACCTGCCACGTGTAGGTGATTGTAATAGTGGGTCACCGTGCCAATTCTTGTCTCACTCATAGCTCTCTCCCAACGCCTGTTGCCAGGTTTGCCTGCGTCCCTAATATCCTATATCTATGCGCCCAGGGGATACGCGTCAATTCTGGGAAGTACGTAATAGCAGAATCAGCGAATGGGTCCTTTAGCCTCCGGCGATCACTTTGGTCCCCGAGACCGGGTCGCCTGAATCTCCTGATCAGCGGCTATAATGGGGTCGCCGGCATGAGTCCGAATAGGCAAACAATACTGGGAGACAACAATGAAAAAAATTCTGTTCGTAATCTTGATGGTCCTGCCCATCGGTGCTTTTGCAGACCATATAGATGTCATTGAGGTCAAACTGAATGAAGGCTGCAGCATGCCTACGTACGTGGCGATCAAGGATGACTTTAACGCGCAGTGGGGCGCGAAAAATGGCTACAAGAGTGAGGTTTTTATGCCGATTCAAAGCAATAACCTGATCTCTCTGTACTGGGTAGGAAGGTCCGATAACGCAGCAGCCTTCGGCAAAGCATGGGATCAGTGGCGCGATGACCTGGCAGACCCGGATTCCGTCGCGTCGAAGCTATGGGCGAGATTTCTGGATTGTTCAACCAACGTTGGCCGAAGAAGCTACGACGTCTATTGACAGCAACTCTGAGGCAACCATCGAATGAAGACGGTCGGGTGGTCCAACTACCCGACCGTCTTGTATTGCCAGACCCTATTAATGAAATCGCGTGCGATTTCGACGGCTACTCGATCTTCATTGAGTTCCAGAGGGAGCTAGCCGAGCAATCCGCAACCTCACCCCAGGCCTCATCAGCCTTGGCGGCCGGCGAGCCCTCGTAAGCATCCTCAAATGTGCCCCAGTTCGTCGCGCTGTCGGCAATCAGCACGAACGTGAATACGTCCAGGTCGTCCGCAGCAACAGGGTACTCAAGATAAGCTTCGAAATCTTTGGCACCGTCCATCGACTTTACGGCGTTCATCCAGGCGACAGAGACCTCCATCAACTCGGCCCGGGTCTTGCCGTCGTTGAGTTCACAAGTCCAGAGTTGGACAAGGGAGTCCGCGCGGGCCGGGCTGATGTAAGCAATCAACAAGACGCCGGCGAACAGAACAGAACAGAACAGAACAGAGAGTGTGTTTTTCATCTTGTTCTCCTGTAGTAACTGTCTCAGTTTAGTTGAAATCCGGGTTAATGCTGGCCGGGTGGGGACCTATGGGGATGGCGCCGATATCCGAATCATGCCTTCGGTGCAATGGCGCAAGTTGACATGGCTCCTTGAACGGTGCCACGGTCACCAGGTACACGACAGACGAAGCAGGAGGAGACGTTGCAGGGCCTACTCCCGAGCATCATCGTTCTGGGTCTGGCAGCACTGGCCGCCCTGCGTCTCGCCGTGACTCGTCGGTCATCTCCCGAGAGAGTGCAAGAGCGACTCGGCGCCGCACGTGCGCTCGCTCTTGCTCTCGTGATTCAGGGCATCCACTTCGCCGAGGAGGCGATGACCGGCTTCCACGAGCGCTTAGGGGCTCTGCTCGGCCTACCAGGTATGCCGTTCTCCTACTTCGTCGTCTTCAACCTGATGTGGCTCGGGATCTGGGTCGCCTCGGTTCCGGGACTGCGGTCGGCGCGGGAAGCCGCGTTCTTCGCTGCCTGGTTCCTCGCAATCGCCGGGATGGTCAACGGCATCGCGCATCCGCTCCTGGCCATCACCGCGGGTGAGTACTTCCCCGGTCTGGTGAGTTCGACCTTTATCGCTGGCGCAAGTGTCTGGCTCTGGCTACAGCTCCGTTCAGCGACTCAACCAAGGGGGTCCGAGTGACTGGTATGGATCGCAAGCACGTGTTTTAAAGATCGGTCCCTGGAACAGAGGGCCAAGGACCAATCTCATTTATCACATTATCGATGTTTACTTGAGAACGAAGATATTGTGCTTTTCGCAGACCTCGTGGAGCTGTTTCGGCCACACAGTAGTGCTCACCTCACCGAGATGCGCTTTTCTGAGAAGCAACATCTGGGTTCTCGACTGACCGATACCGCCACCAATGGACAGTGGGATTTCGTCGTTCAGGATCATCTGATGATACGGCTGAGAAAGTTCGTCCTCCCTGCCGGCAATCTTCATCTGCTCCTCGAGTGTCTCGGGCGTGACCCTGATACCCATTGAGGTCAGTTCGTGCCGTCTCTTGGTCACGTGGTTATAGACGAGGATATCGCCGTTCAGACCGTGCATCAGCTTGCCGTCCTTCTCGATGCTGGGCGTGACCCAGTCATCATAGTCCGCGGCCCGCATCTCATGCGGGTAGCCGTCCTCCAGAACCCAGCCAATACCATAGATAAATACGGCGCCGTATTCCTTGATGATCTCTGTTTCCCGGTCTTTCCTGGGGAGGTCCGGATACTTGGCCAGGATCTCCTCGGCATGGATGAAATGTAGCTCTGCCGGAAGCGGCGGGAACCTGGGGTCCTGGAGCTCGGGATACTTCTCCATGACCATCTTCTCGGCGCCCGTGATGACCTTCCATATCTTCTTGACGACCTGAGTCAGGTACGCGAGATTCCTGTCCTCGGCGGTTATTACCTGCTCCCAGTCCCATTGATCAACATAGGAACTGTGGTCGTGATCAAGAAAGTAATCCTTTCTGACGGCCCTCATGTCCGTGTTAATGCCCTCGCCGACATCGCACTCGAATTGCTGCAGAGCCCACCGCTTCCACTTGGTGGCCGCCTGCACGATGGATGCGTGGACGGGCTCATCGATTCCAAGACCGCAATGGAACTCGACCGGTGTCCTTGAACCGTCTCTATCGAGCATGTCGTTCATGCCGGAGGAAACTTCGACAATCAACGGCACCTGCACAAGCATCAGGTTCAATTCCCTGGCAAGCCCTTTCTCGATGTATTCCTTCACATCGTAAATGGCCTTTTGCGTCCGTTTTTTCCCCAGCAGTGACTCGTAATCCAGGGGAAGGATCTCATCGACCTTTTCGTAGGTACTGATTCCCGGCCCGGCCAGGTCTAGTTTCTTATCCAACATCGTTCTGCCTCCAAAATACAGATGGATTCTTTTCTCGAATTTGACCGGTCCATTTAAGGCTCGGCAGGCCGCCACCGCCATCGTGGAAACTAGCAACCCGCGTCGCGCGATTCTGCGGAGGTATCAGCCTTGCAGCGCAGCGCCGCCAAGATGCCGGCGGCGCTTCAGCCAGAGATAGACAGGGGCCGAGATCAGTGTCAGGACGACACCGGACAACGCCGACATTGGATTCGTAACGGCGACGAAGACAGCAACCGCCGTCCAGCCTATGGCACAGATGACCCCTGTAGCAGGAAAACCCCAGGCACGGAACGGCCGCTCTGCATCAGGCTCCTGGCGGCGCAAACGGAATACGCCGACGATCAGCCCGACGTACATGGCCATGAAGAGTATCGCGACAAGGTTTAAGAGGAATTCGAACTTGCCGGCCACTATCAGGATGCTTGTTGCCACCCATGTGAAGATAACTGCGCCGGCCGGAGTCCCTCTGTCATTGACCGAGGTTGCACGACGACTGCCCAGCCCATCGGCGGACAGTGAGTACAGGATTCGCGACGCAATCATGTATTGCAGATTCTGATGCGCCAGCAGGATAAAAATGGCCGCAATGACGATCACAGTTCCTGCCCCTGCGCCGAATACCAGGTCGAGGGCGCCCGCCAGTGCCAGATCGTGGCCGACCAGCGCTGCCAATGGCACGCTCAGCACGATCGCGAGATTAAGCAGCACATAGAGCGCGAAGACGATCAGAGCGCCCTGCAAGCTTCCGATAGCGACGGCTCTCCCCCCTGATTTGACTTCCCCGCTGAAGTAGCTCGCCGCATACCATCCGTCGTAAGTAAAAACGACGGCAGCAACGACCAATCCAAATGCCGCTATGCCGGGAGACCCGACCCGCACAAGATCCGGCGGTGCGGCGACGGTTCCGCCGTTCGACAGAAAGCCATAAAACAATGCAATCGCCAGCCCGATCATGATCAGACCAAAGCCGCTGGAAGCAATACTCTGGATGCCGGCGCCCAGTCGCGCTCCGCCCAACTGCAAAAATGCAAAGCAACTAGTGACGATTACCGCGCCAGCGGTCTGATACGCCGACATGGATGGCGCCAGAATGGAGACGTACTCGAGCAGTACAACGGCCTTCAGCGATATGGAGGCACAGGAGGAAACCCAATCTGTCCAACCGATCAGGAATCCCGGATACGGCCCATAGGCATGGGCTACCATCGCGTAGATGCCCCCGGAACGTGGCGTCATCGCTATGAGTTCTGCAACCACCAGCAGACTGAGCAGCACAAACAAGCCACAACAAATCCATAGCGCCATGTAGGGAACCGGCTCACTGACTGTGGTCGCGATTTCGCCGGGAGTGCGAAGAATTCCCAGGCCGATCACGAGCCCGACGCAGGCAGCAATCGAGAAACCCTTGCCCAGGAGCCGCTGCAGTGTATTTGCCGCCATTCGACCAGTCCTTAAGCCCGCCTTGCTGGCTTGTAGTTGTTCTTCATCAGCTTATCGGCCCGGGTTCTTGAATGCCGGGTCTTACAAAATATTATCAGGTCGTTTCGATTTTGCGTTGGCTCTCAATCTGGCGCTGAACCTCGTTAAACAGATCATCACGCAATCCCAGAATTTTGAACATCTCGACGACCGTGAAGAATGGCGCCGCGAGGTTTGCCTGAATCGGGTGTTTGACCAGTACCGGCATCGATTTTTCAACGGCGTGGCCGATGAATTGCGCAGCATAGCCGCCAAAGAAAGCGACTGCTGCGATCGTGCCAGCTGTTGCCATCGGTTGTTCGCCGATGTATCCGGCGAGCTGCGCGACGATTAATGCAAAAACCAGAAAGACAGTCGCGAATAGCTTGTCGAGCGTGAGATAGAACAGAAAAAAACCGATCATCGCGACATGGGCCAGATTGAACGCATACCCCGCGATGTCGACGCCTACCCAGGTCAGGGGAATGAGAACACCGAGCATGATGGTCGGTATGCCGATCATATGGACGAAGATGTTGAGCGGGTGCTGATGCGACGCGGCATAGCCGGTCAAAAAGTCCATTAGTTTGCCGTTGACACGCATCGTTGCACTCGGTAATAAACCAGTAAGGAATTATAGAGACAATTGCGTATTGATTTCCGCCTGAAGCGTGCGAAGGTGCTCTAAGCCCGCTGCAAGAGTCCTGCGCGCTCCACGCAGTTATTGGACAAAGGGGGGGGGTATGAATTTGCCATTAATGGCGCTGGCCGTCGTTTTGCTCCTTGTCGTCTGGCTATTCCTCCGTCGCCGACAGGCGTCACGGTCAGATGATTCCAAACCCGAAGTGCGTGCCGGGAGTTCGACTTCGGTCTATCACGCGGTTTCGATCAAATTTTCAGGCAGCGCCTGCGATGCAGCGAGGGAAATGAAGGGTCGACGGTTTCTCTCTACCGCGGCACCGAAACTGCCACTCGCGGAGTGCGATAATTTGGAGTGCAACTGCCGCTTTGTCCATCATAAGGACCGTCGTTCCGATAAGGACCGGCGCAGCCCGTTTGGCCCATCGGGACTTGGTGGCGGCACGGGCAGCTACGAGAAGGAACAACGTAGCAACAAAGATCGCCGCGCCGAGATCGACGAAGACCTCTACTGAGGTCCTCGTCGTCCGGGCATTTACTGCATTGAGAGCCTAGTAACCGTAGGCGGCTACAGTCTGCTCGTAGTACTGCAGATCCTGCTCATAACGAGCCCGGTCGGCGATCAATTGTTTGATCTCTGATTCGAGCTGCCCGGTCCTCTCGGACAGGTCTTTCAACTCAACGAGTAACGCAATGCGTTCGTCAGTCGTCGTTTGCTCGCTAATTAAGGCCAACTCGGCGGCAGTGATGCGGTTCTCCGCAGCCTCCAGTTCGGCCTCTCTTGCGTAAATCTGTGAGTTGGCCGAACTGACATTCGCTCGCAGCGAGTACAGCTTATGGCCGGCACGGTATGCCTCAAGGAACTCTGGCTCCATGTCAGCGGCACAGACACCATTGTAGTGACCGCCGTTCGCGCCGAAGTTAAATCCTCGACCCGGCTGGCAAAACTCTACCAGACCCTGATCCCGACCCCGCTGATATGCCTGGAAGTCGGCAGTTATACCGTGTTTCGCGCACGCCTTACGATGGCTGCCGAAGCGCTCTGTCGTATACCCGCGTGAACCGTCCTCGTAGCCCACTGCTGTCCAGTCGCTGGTCGCACACTCATCAGCATTCATCGATGCGCAACCACTAAGTCCGACAACAAGCAGTGCTACTGAGATATTTGCCCATTTGCTGTTCATTACGAATCCCTCCGTCAATTCTGTCTAGAGTTTGCAGTAGTGATACCGCAACCAACCTGAATCAGCGCTGAAAAGTGTGTGTTGGAGCGCATTCGGACCATGTCCAATGTGATCTGTGTCACAGTGGCAATGTCAGTCCCCGGATACCCTGATGTATACGGCGGTCAGCAGGTACTTGAGATGGACATCGAGGGTTTCAGTGGCGCGGCTACGGTCGCGTTGGCTAGTACAATCGTCTTCGTCCTGATCGCGAAATCCTGGCAAATCATATCCCGCTCGGTGAGCTCGCATCCGAGTTTCGCTGACAGCATCATGCGCGAAGCCGCGCAACGCTTCCGCGATGAGTTTGACCGCCTTACGAGTACGCAATCCACCTACCTAAGCGCCGGGCTGGTCTTCGTTGTTCTATTTGTCGCCGCGTACGTCCTGGAGGCAGAGCGCCTTTATATTGGCTACCCGTTGTGGCAACTCTATCTGTTCCTGATCGTCCTTCTTGCTGGCGGATTGCTGGTCCTGTTCCGTCTCGTGCAGACGATCCTGACGCGGCACCGGATCAGGCTGCTGCGCGATGCAAATATCGCCATCGGCCACCAACTGCAACGTATCGCCGCCGGGTTTGGTCGCGTCTATCACGATGTCGAGACGTCGGCAGGGATTATCGACCACATTATTATCGGACAGAATGGCGCATATGCCGTCAATGTTTTTGCGCGACGTCCGGCAAAGAACGGCAATGTTCAGCTTGATAACAATACGCTCCTGTTTGAGCCTGCCGGCAAGATTCGCTCGATCGTTGCCACTGCCAAGAAGACCGCCGCACTGGAGCGAGAGTTTCGGCGCATGCTCGATCATCGCGTGCGCGTTCGTTCCGTCATCGCGGTTCCCGGCTGGCAGGTTACTGGCCAGCCCAGCGACGAGCATTTGCTCGTCAACGATCGGAGCTTGCCGATGCTACGTGGCTGGAAGGACCAGGCCGATTATCTGATGAATGAGGATGTTGACGCCCTGCACAAGCTGCTGACATCGCGTTGCAGCCTTGTGGACGATACGCAAAACCCGCCCAGCTAACGCCGGGACGCTTCAAAGCGGAGTCAGGCGAGCTTCGAGTTCGCCTTTTTCGATCACATCATTGAGTTCATCTGCAAGCGCTTCGCAGGCGGCCACAGCTGTGCGCCAGACACGGATACGTTCACCGGGCGTGTAGTTTACGAAGTCGGTCCGGTCAGGGATCTTCCCATTCGGCAAACGCGAAACAAACTCTGCGGATGGGCATACGAGCAAGGTGCGATCGACATGGGCCGGGTCCGGTCGTCGCCAGCTCAGCTTTTTGTCGAACCATCCAGGTACGATGCGATCGAAAAAGTGCGGGTACAGCGTGATTCGATCAGCACCGCTTTGCGGTAAGTCCAGGTGATAGTCGATCACGCCCCCGTCGCGGTAGACGCCCGGAGCTGCACCACTGATGTCGCGCACGCCAGACAATACCAGCGGGATCGAACCTGTAGCAGCGATCACATCTTCGAGATTGCCAGTGTCAAGTTGTACGCGCTGCATCGCGAACTCACTCAAATCAAAGAACGGCGGTATGTCGCGCGGATCGAAAAACAGTGCTCGTTCGAAGAACAATGCAAGCGTGCGACGACTTATTGCATTAAGGCTCGCTGCCGCGAACAGGCTTGCGGTCAGCAATAGCCGCCGCTCCGACGCTGCAACGTGCCGCGCACGAACCGTCATGATGTGAGTGCGAAATACGGGGTGCTCGAGAATCTCCCTCACACCACACTCGCCAAGCGAGATGCTCAGGATCTCTCGACTCTTCGCCGTGATTTCATGAACGTCAGGTTTCTCACTGTAGCTTTGCTCGATGTACGCATCTTCGAAGCGTTCAATCGCCGCGAGCGGATCCGCCTGCGCGTAGCACGCGAATCGCCAGGCACCGATCGACGAGGCGATAAAATGAACGGGGCCCTCGAGTCGGGGCACAATATTCGCCAGGATTGCACGATCCAGTTGACTCAGGACAAGCCATTTCGCGCCGCCTGATGCGCCCGCAATCGTGCCTATGCACTCGATCGCGAACCCGTCGCGCCGAATCGTGTCAAAAGCACCGGGACCGGCCTTGAACAGGAGATTGCGGGTTGTCACTCTTTTGTCGGATCCTGATGTGTGAAGCGGGTCTCAGTGTAGAATCGCACACAATGCTTATGTCGCAAACCCGGCCTTGCAAAGGCGGCGCGTTGCTATGCTGTACAGATCGCAGTGGATCCTGAACTTGCCATATAGATACGTAACTACACTCTTGCTCTTGCTAACCGCGCTCGTGGCCGGCAACGCATTCGCTCACGGTGACCGTGAGAAGCCGCTGTTCGTGGCGCCCGAGGGTGTTGATTCCGGACGTTGCCAGGATGCAGCGGCACCTTGCCAGACGATCGCTTATGCATTGCGCTGGATCGGTAAGGGCGGACAGATTCGTGTCGCCAGCGGTTCTTTCGATATCACAAATGCCGAGGACCTGTATCAGCTGGTCGGCGGCGACATCAATATCCGCGGCGGCTATGATCCGGACACCGGCTTTGCCACGCCCTCTCCTGCGGCAACGATACTGACCGGCGTCCCGACCGCTTACGCTGAAACCATGAGCCGGCGCGGCTTTCACGTTGTCGTCGATCGCAAAGGGATTGACCGCGAGCTTGCCACGCAAACCGAGAAGCTGCTGACGATCCACGACAACCTCAAATCCAGCATGGCGGCGACACCCTGCACGGGCGGTTCGGTCAATGGCATGCCGTGCAACAACGTGGACCTGCTCTCTCATGTGGGTTCCGGTGATATCAGCCGCAACCCGGGCAATTCCGCGGATGTCTGGGGATTTGTCGACCTGAACACAAATCGCGAGTACGCAATCGTCGGGTTCGAAAACGGGACAGCTGTTTTCGACGTGACCGACGCTGAGAATCCTCGAGAGATTGGTTTCATCGATGGCCAGAGCACGGTCTGGCGTGACATCAAGGTCTATCAGTTCTGGAATTCCACGACGGGTCGCTGGAACGCGCACGCGTATGTCACGACCGACGGCTCGAGCGACGGGTTGTTCGTCATCGACCTGAGCGGACTTCCACACAGCGTCGAGCGCCTGAACTACCCGAGTGATTTTTTTGCCGCGCATAACATCTATGCCACGAATACGGACTTCGGAACCGGCCTGTCGCTAACCGGCAGTGTGCCAACTTTGGTAATCGCCGGTTCCAATTTGAGTTCCGGTCCGTATCGGGCTTATTCAGTTGGCAATCCAGGAGCCCCGTCTTTCGAAGTCATGCCGGGCTCCGGCCGGAGTGACTACATGCACGACGCGGCCTCAATGATCATTACGGATGGCCGTAAGGACACGCAATGCGTCAACGCAACCACTTACTGTGAACTTCTGTTCGACTTCAATGAACTGACGTTTGACGTTTGGGACATTACGGACACGACGAATCCGGTTCGGCTCAGCCGGACGAACTACCCAAACGTCGCCTACGTACACTCCGGTTGGTGGTCAGAGGACAAGCAGTACCTGTACGTCCATGACGAGCTCGACGAGCGCGACTTCGGACTAAATACCACGTTGCGCGTCTATTCGCTGGCCGACCTGACCGCACCCGTCTCCGCCGGCAACTGGGTTGGCCCGACAAGGGCAATCGATCACAACGGCTTTGTTCGCGGCAACCGCTACTACATGTCGAACTACAGTCGCGGGCTGACCGTTCTTGATATCACCAATCCGGCAAATCCCGTATCGGCCGGACGACTTGACACCTACCCTGCTTCCGATGGCAGCAGCTTTGTTGGCGCATGGGGCGTTTATCCATTTTTCCATAGCGGCAACATCGCCATCAGCGATATCGGCAGCGGTTTCTACATGGCGGCCGATCGAACGCTCGATGTTGCCGAAGGCACACTGGCGATGTCAGCGCGCTCCTACGGCGGCGTCGAGGGCGCGTCGATACAAATAGCGGTAAGCAGGAGCGGTGGCTCGACGGGGGCGGTCAGCGTCGGCTACGAAATCGTGCCAGCGACTGGCGGTAGCGCTGACGTACTGGCCGCTAGCGGCGTTATGGACTGGGGCGATGCAGATGCGACAGACAAGATAATCAGCCTGAACCTCCTGAATGACGCTACCGCAGAAGGCATGGAACGCTTGCTGATCAAGCTGGCCGCCCCGGCTGGCGGCGCGACACTCGCACCGGGCAATATTGCGAGCATTTACATCAGCGAGCCAGGCGCGACGCAGGTCGTCGAATTCAGCCAGGACACGATCACCATTGCCGAACGTGGGTTCGCGACCGCGATCGCGGTTTTCGAACGCGGTGGAAGTGCTGCAGGTGCAGTCAGCGTCGACTACGCCATGAGTGGCGGTGACGCAGACGCAGGCGTGGATTTTCAAGGCACTACAGATGGGACGATAAACTGGGCCGACGGTGACGCCGACCCGAAATGGATAGAATTCTCGATCAGCGATGACGGCAGTGGCGAGGCCGCCGAGTTTGTCGAATTCTCGTTGAGCAATGCTGTGGGTGCGAGTGTTGGTACCAACTCAACATTGCGCATCAATATCGTCGACGGTACCGGCGTCAGCAGCAGGCCGAATTCAGTTGCCGGCATGAGCCAGACCGTTGCGCCGGGCTCCATGGTCACACTGGATGGCAGTCAGTCGAATGACCCCGAGGGCGACACTCTGACGTATCAGTGGACGCAAGTTACTGGCAACGGGGTGACTTTAAACAACGCCAACTCCGCGATCGCGACATTCACGGCGCCAAACGTCTCATCCGACACAATCCTGCGTTTCGAGTTGGCCGTGTCCGATCCGAGCGGTCTCAACGATACCTCGACCACATCGGTGACCATCGCGAAGGTCGGTGGTAAATCGTCGGGTAGCGGCGGCGGTTCGTTCGGGCTAATGATGTTGGCTATGCTCTTGGCACTGCTACTCAAACGGATGTTGCTTGATGATCGTCTGCTCGCGATCCGGACCCGTTGAGATGATATCGACGGGTACCCCGGCAAGCGCTTCGATTCGGGCAAGATAGTCGCGCGCATTTGCCGGCAGGTCCTCGAAGCGCGTCACGCCGACCGTTGATTCCTGCCAGCCGGCCCATTCTTCGTACTCGGGCACACACTCCGCAAAGCGGTCGACGACCACGGGCACCCCGGCAATCGGCGCGCCGTCAATCTGATAACCAACACAGATTTGAATCGTCTCGAGATCGTCGAGAACATCGAGTTTGGTGACACAAAGCCCGGAGACGCTGCTATTGACAATCGAGCGGCGTAACGCGACCGCATCAAACCAGCCACAACGACGAGGCCTGCCGGTCGTCGCGCCAAACTCGGCGCCAACGCTCGCGAGATGTTTGCCGAATTCGTCGAACAATTCTGTTGGAAATGGCCCTGCCCCAACGCGCGTCGTGTACGCTTTAACGATACCGAGTATGTAATCAAGATTGCGCGGCCCGATTCCGGTACCGGTGCTTGCGGCAGCGGCGACTGTGTTCGATGAAGTCACGAACGGGTAGGTGCCATGATCGATATCGAGCATGGTCCCCTGAGCACCTTCGAACAAAATACTCTTTCCGGAGTCTGCCAGGTCCTGCAGCACCTGAGTGACATCAACGGTAATCGGTGCAAGGACTTCAGCCGCCTCGAGCGCGTCATCCAGCGTCTTCGCGAAGTCCACCGGTTCGGCGCGAAAATAATTCTTCAAGAGAAAGTTATGAAAATCGAGGACCTCGCCGAGTTTCGATGCGAAGTTCTCTCTCACGAACAGATCGGACACTTTGAGCGCGCGTCGCGCCACCTTGTCTTCGTAAGCTGGTCCGATGCCGCGACCGGTCGTGCCGATGGCGGCAGCTCCCTTCGCCTTCTCACGCGCAAGATCGAGCGCCGCGTGCGATGGCAGGATCAGCGGGCAATTCGGGCTGATTTTGAGTCTCTCGAATACCGGCACGCCGTTGGCAACGAGCGCATTTGCCTCGGCGACAAGCGCCTCGAGTGACAACACAACGCCGTTGCCAATCAGGCAGTCGACGCCGTCGCGAAGAATCCCGGAAGGGATCAGGTGCAAAACAGTCTTCTCGCCGTCAATAACGAGCGTATGACCTGCGTTGTGACCACCCTGGAATCGCACCACTGCGGCGGCGCGATCCGTGAGCAGATCCACAATCTTTCCTTTGCCTTCGTCACCCCACTGGGTGCCGATGACAACGACGTTTTTACCCATGGTCCTTCCGATTGTCAGCTGCGGACGAAAAACAGCAACAGCAGTCCCGCAATCATTGCACTCAGGCCGAACATACGCAGCTGATTGTCACTTAGCCGCGCAATTTGCGCCACCAGTTGTTTGTATCGATCGGGACCGACAAAGGGCAGCATGCCTTCGATGATCATCAGCAACGCTACGGCCGTCAGGATCTCCGTCCAGTACATTCTCCCGCCTCAGCTCAGGATCTTTGCTACTGGCCGCCTTGTGAGTCATTCAAATACCTGAAAAACTCGTTGTCCGGATCGAGTACGAGGATGTCGCCGCCCTGGCCCATCGAATTCCGGTAGGCGTCAATGCTTCGATAGAACGCAAAAAACTCGGGATCCTGGTTATATGCGTTGGCGTAGATTTCAGCTGCTTTCGCATCACCCTCACCACGAATGATTTGCGCTTTACGGTTTGCCTCGGCGTGGATGACCGTGCGATCTTTCTCGGCCGTTGAACGAATCAATGCTTCCGCCTCACGACCCTCCGCACGAGTATTGGATGCAACACGGGCGCGTTCCTCACGCATTCGGTTGTATACAGACGCACGGGCCTCATCGACAAACTCCACTTGCTTGACGCGGAAATCGACGAGCTCAATGCCAAGCCCTTGCGCTGTTACGGCCGCAGTCGACAGCATGTCACGCATCAGCGCTTCGCGCTCGACGGAGATAGACTCCTGTACCGTGCGCTTGCCGAACTCGGTCACGACCGAGTTCCTGACGATTTCCCGAAGTCGGTCAATTGCAATGAACTGCGAACCACCGGTCGACGTATAGAATGAAACGTCGTCTACGATGCGCCACTGCACGAAGTAATCAACCTGCATGGCCGTGCGCTCCAGCGTGAAAACGCGTTGCGGCTCATCGTCGATCTTGAGAATACGACTGGGGAATTTACGTACCGTCTGATAGACCGGAATTTTAAAATGAATGCCAGGTTCGTAGCCCGAACGCACAACCTGGCCTACCTGCAACTTGATGGCCAATTCACGTTCATTGACGGTGAAGGCAGAGAGCCCAAGACCCACCAGGCCAACACCAATCAAAACGACAACCATAAAACGACTATTGCTCATTCGCGAACCCTCCGCTCGCGGCTTGCTTCCGATGTAGCCTCTTCGTCTGCAGCAGTGGTTCGCACCGGGGCAGTCGCGGATCGACCCTGACCTGTGGAGCCCGAAATGCCAGAGCCTTGCTTGGCCAACTGGTCCAGCGGCAAGTACATCAGGTTGCCACTGCTATCTGAATCGACAATAACTTTGTTCGAATTGCGGTAAACCTCCTCGATCGCCTCAATATACAAGCGATCCCGCGTGACCCGCGGCGCGCGCTGGTATTCCGCCAGCAAAGCGAGGAATCGGGACGATCGACCTTCGGCATCCGCTATGACCTTCTGTCGATAAGCCTCGGCATCCTGCAGGGCACGCTCGCCTGTACCACGCGCCCGCGGAACGATGTCATTCGCGAATGTTTCCGCTTCGAGTTGGTAACGGCGCGCATCATTGAGCGCTTTCTGAGTGTCGTCGACCGCTTCCTGAACCGATGCCGGGTAGTCAACCGTCTCCAGGTTGATCGAAGTTACCGTGATACCGGCGCCGTATTCTTCGAGTGTCTGTTGCAACTCTTCCATCGTGCGCGACGTGATTTGTTCACGGCGTTCACCGATTAGCAATTCAAGGGAACTCGTGCCCACCACACCACGCAATGCGCTCTCAGTGATGTTGCCAAGTATCGTCTCGGGATCCTCGACTTCAAACAGGTACTTAACCGGATCAGAACGCCGATACTGCACGGTCATATCGATATATACGTATGCCTGGTCCGTCGTCAGCATCTCCGTTCGAAACTTCGAATCACGTACTTCCTGGATATTGACCTTGTCGACAACCTCGACAGGATACGGAATATGCCAATGCAATCCTGGCACTGTGGTGACGGTATAGGCACCGAAGCGTTGCTCGACGCCGCGCTCTGCCTCATCGACGCGGTAAAACCCCGTCACGCCCCACGCAATAAGCAGCAGCACGATGAGAAAATAACCACCGCCAGAGCCGCCGGCACCACGACCGCCGCCACCGCCAAGAATTCTGCTGAAGCGTTTTTGCCAATTCCGCACGATCTCGTCCAGATCGGTCGGCTCCTCGCCGTCTCTTTTCCAGGGATCCTTACCGTTTCCCGAATCATTCCAAGCCATATTCGTCTTTACTTCCAGGTTCCTGCCGTCGCCGGTGCTGGTACCGGCATTGGCTCCAATAGGTCAGCCGACAGGTTTTCGCGCTTCAAAAAGCGCCGCAAATCCCTCTCGGGCATCTTCAATTCCAGTGTCCAGCCGCCATCATCGCACGCCTCTTCTTTGAGGACAGCACCAATCTCGAAAAGTTTTGCGCGCTGTCGCCCTTGTGTCGGCTGTAAACGTATTACGCCATGCAGTGTCTTGCGTCGCAGGCGAGCACCGATCGCTTCGAGCAGCATCGGAGTGCCTTCTCCGGTAGCTGCGGAAAGCCACACCGCCCGGCCCTCGCCGGCCCGATTGTTGGTGACTCGCGGTTTCCGATCCAGTTTATCAATCTTATTGTACACCCGGATCTGTGGCACACGATCCGCGTCGAGTTGCTTCAGGACTGCGTTGACCTGACGAACGCGCTGCCATCGATTGCCATCGCTCGCATCGATCAGGTGCAGGATCAGATCAGCCTCACGCGCCTCCTGCAGCGTTGAGCGGAATGCGGCGATCAGTTCATGTGGCAGATCGCGCACGAACCCGACCGTGTCCGCCAGAACAACTTCACGACCGTTCGGTAGCTCCAGGCGTCGGACGGTTGGATCCAGCGTGGCAAATAACTGATCCTCGACATAAACGCTTGCATCGGTCAGCGCATTGAACAGCGTGGACTTGCCGGCGTTGGTGTACCCGACAAGCGCAACAGTAGGCACTTCGGCACGCACCCGGTTCTGCCGGTTCATCGTGCGTCGCGCATCAACATGCTCGAGTCGTGAGTGCAACTGCTTGATCCTCGCGCCGATTAGTCGGCGGTCGGTCTCGAGCTGCGTCTCGCCCGGGCCGCGCAGGCCGATGCCGCCCTTCTGACGCTCCAGGTGAGTCCAGCCACGGACGAGCCGCGTTGACAGGTGTCGAAGCTGCGCGAGTTCTACCTGCAACTTGCCTTCGAAGCTGCGGGCTCGCTGCGCGAAGATATCGAGAATCAGTCCCGCACGATCCAGCACGCGGCATTTCAGTTCCCGCTCGAGATTGCGCTCCTGGCTCGGGGATAGCGCAGCCGATGAAATGACCAGGTCCGCACCATGCTGTGCGACGCTATTGGCGAGTTCGTCGAGCTTGCCTTTGCCGATGAAATATCTTGGGCCGGGCCGGCGTCTGTTGCTGACGATTTCATCGACAATAAGCGCCCCTGCCGATCGAGCCAGCTCTTGGACCTCTTCGCGTTCGGAGTCATCCGGCGCGCCGTCGGGGCCCGCATGGAGGAGGATTGCACGTTCGCCGCTTTGCGGTCGTTCAAACAAATATGAACTCCCGCGGCGATATGGGATTCAAGCTAATCGTCTCCTGCTTCGTCGTCCGGCAACGGAAGGCGAACATTGCGCGATGGTACAACCGTCGAGATCGCATGTTTGTACACCATCTGATTGACGCTGTTCTTGAGAAGCACAACAAACTGATCAAATGAATCTACCTGACCTTGCAGCTTGATACCGTTTACGAGGTAAATCGAAACCGGGACCTTTTCTTTGCGCAGTATATTGAGGAAGGGATCTTGCAATGTTTGCCCCTTAGCCATATTTGGGTCTCCTTATTCTTGGTATTTTTTGAACATCGCATTCCGGTGGCGCCGGTTGCCCGCGCGAGTTCAGCCTAAGCGTCCAAAAATTCTATCAGAGACGCTGATATGGCGTCGATCTTGTCAGCTTCAAGTGGATCGAACGACTGCAGCTCCTGTTCGCTTCTGAGCCAGGTAATCTGCCGCTTTGCGAGCTGTCGGGTGGCTGCAAGCGCTCGCGCGGCTGCCTCGTCGAGGGTGCACTCTCCGTCCAGGTACTGCCACAATTGCCGATAACCCACGGAGCGCATCGAAGAATGCTGTGGTGTCAGCCCCTTGCGCTCATACAGTTCCTTCACTTCCTCAACGAAGCCATTGTTTAACATCAGGTTTAGTCGCATTTCGATGCGCTCATGCAGTATCCTCCGGGTCGCTGGCTGCAGTGCGATTTTGACGAATCGGACGTCGTCAACCGATGCTCCAGGCCCGACTTTCTGCCATTCGCTGAGCGGTTTTCCGCTCGATAAATACACCTCGAGACCACGCTGAATGCGCTGCCGATCGTTCGGTTTGACACGTTTCGCCGCGACAGGATCGACCGCGCGGAGCCGCTCATGCATCGCGAGCCATCCCGATTGCTCCGCTTCGGCATCAATTATTGCGCGAATTTCGGCACTGGCCGATGGTAAATCTGCGATGCCGGCCGTCAGCGCGCGGAAGTACATCATGGTCCCGCCAACCAGCAGCGGCACCTGACCCTGGGCGAATATCGCGTCCATTTCGGCACGCGCATCGCGCACAAATTCGCCGGCGGAGTAACTTTCTTCCGGATCACGAATATCGATCAGCCGGTGCGGCGTGCGGTGCAATGTCGCCGCGTCCGGCTTCGCCGTGCCAATGTCCATGCCACGGTAGACGAGTGCCGAATCGACACTGATGATGTCGAACGGAAATCGTTTGCACAGACTGACCGCAACGTCGGTCTTGCCCGACGCAGTGGGGCCCATCAGGCAGATTGCGGTCTTCATGACGCGATGCTGCTAGCGGCCGCGCAGAAACAGACGGTCCAGCTCAGCCATGGTGATCGCCGTCCACGTCGGTCGGCCGTGGTTACACTGATCAGCACGCTCGGTGTGCTCCATCTCCCGCAGCAACGCATTCATCTCGTCGAGCGTCAGCAATCGATTCGCACGTACGGAATGATGGCATGCCATCGTCGCGAGGTAGTCATGACACGCGTTCTCGATACGATTGCTTTGTCCGGCCTGTGAAAAATCCGACAATACATCACGTAGCAGAGCCTCGGCGTCGGCATTCCTGAGCAACGCCGGCACTTCCCGAATGACGAGACTCGTCGGTCCGGAGCGATCAATAACCAGGCCGAGTTTCTCAAGCACGTCAGTCATTTGCTCGACGAGCTCGGCCTCGCTTTGAGCTACCGCCACCGTCGCGGGCACAAGCAGCGGTTGGCGCACAACGGCCGCGTTGTCGAAGCCGCGTTTCAGTTTCTCGTACACGATGCGCTCATGCGCAGCATGCATGTCGACGACGACCAGGCCTTCTTGGTTTTGCGCAAGAATGTAGACGCCAGCGAGTTGCGCGACCGCGAATCCAAGTGGCGGCACCTGCGCCTGATCTGCACTGACGTCGAGAGCGGTGGCAGCTGCAGCGCCTGACAAGGCGTGATAGCCCGCCAGCGACTCGCGCACGGCTCCGCTGCCAGCCTGCTTCGAACTCGGCAATGGCATCGCTCCCTGTGAGTACGAAAGTCCGCTCGCAATCGTCGTCGGCATTACTGTATGTCCGACGACGATTGCG
>JAOTYE010000031.1 GCA_029862045.1 Gammaproteobacteria bacterium | reverse complement strand
TGACCGCGTGTCGAAACTTCCGGCGCCAAGGCTGCTTTCGAGATAGGCATCGTTCGCACGGCGCGTGATGATATTGATTACGCCGCCGATTGCATCCGTGCCGAACAATGCGGAGCGTGTACCTTTGACGATTTCGACGCGTTCGATAATCTCGGGTGCGATGTGCTGGATAGCGGCGCCCCCCAACGTGCCCGGGTTGATGCGCACACCGTCAAGCAGCACGAGCGTGTGATTGCTTTCAGTTCCCCGCAAGAAAATCGAGGTCGACTGTCCGGGCCCGCCGTTTCGGCCGATATCGATGCCGGCCTCAAAACGCAGCAATTCGGCAAGGTCCGTTGCGAGAGACATTTCGATGTCTTCGCGGGTGATTACGGTGACCGGGACAATGGCGTCATGCAACGGGATTTCTGTGCGGGTCGCCGTGACGATGAGGGTATCGCCCGTCGCAGAGTCTGCAGCAGAGACGGTGTCGATGACGAACAACAAGAAAAATGCTGCCGCTGCAAACTGTTTGATTCGCATTGTGCCTCTCCAGTGCGTGCCGCCCGCACGCGATGTCGTTCGTGAATGTCACGCTGCGGAGAGAGTGTAAGGACGGCTTTCGCTGCACGCCCGAACCTGCGCCCGCCGCGCCGTTCGTGGTACACGAGGCCGGTCTCCGGGCTGACGAGCGGATAACAATCCTCGCCGTAGCGCCTTCCCGAGAACCTCTTGAACCGGTTCGCAGTGGCTCTGATTCGAATGCTTCGAACCAGCGGCTACGGGTTAACTCGATCACCGTTGCGGGGGCAGCGCCGGATTGAGCATGAGCGATCATGCTGCACCGGCTTCCCGTTCACCCGATTGTGCCTAATCGGGTTCACCTAGCGTGCGTCGTACGATAGGGAGGTGGCCTGGCACTGTCAAGCGATGCATGGCTGGCTTGTTTCTTTGGCAGCGAGCCGCCATAGTTGCGCCGATCGCAATGTGTGATGGACAAGGATGAGTGTGGAAACCTACGACGACGACGACTCGTCAGAGCACCTGCGCACTGCACTGGAGGCTGCGCACGCAGCAGCCGGAATAAGCCGCAATTACTACGCTGGCAATTTCACCGTAACGACAAAAGACGATCTGACGCCCGTTACGCAAGCCGATGTCGAGTGCGAGCAGAAGATCCGCGAGATCATTCTCGGGCGATTTCCCGAACACGGATTTTATGGCGAAGAAACAGGCCGCACGCGTGATGATGCCGAGTATCTCTGGCTGGTCGATCCGATCGACGGTACCAAAGGCTTCGTGCGGCAGTACCCGTTTTTCTCGACACAGATTGCGCTCATGCACGCGGGTCAGATTGTCCTCGGTGTTTCGAGTGGAACGATGATGGATGAGCTTGCCTGGGCCGAAAAAGGCCGGGGTGCGTGGCTCAATGGACAACGAATGTCGGTCAGTGATATCGACGATGTCGATCGGGCCGCTGTATCGACGGGCAATCTCAGGTCACTGGCAATGAGCGCGGGCTGGGGCAAGCTCGGTGAAATCGTCTCGCGCGCGGATCGGATACGCGGTTACGGCGATTTCTACCATTATCATCTGCTTGCATCGGGCAAGATCGAGGCGGTTATCGAATCCGACGTCAATATTCTCGATATTGCGGCATTGTCGATTATCGTTGTCGAGGCGGGTGGCGCTTTCACTGATCTCAATGGCAAAACGATCGGACTCGAAACACGGTCTGTGCTTGCGACGAATGCGGTGCTGCACGATGACTACCTGGAACGGCTAAAGGGTTGGGTGGTCTGACGTCGGGACGAATAGCCTGTGCGAGCGCCAACTTACGCCTTCCATCTGCGTTGCAAACAACTGACTGAGCTTCGACTCGGTCAAAACAGTTTCACTTTCGCCGAGTTCCCAACGCCCATCGCCAAAAAGCAGCAAACAGCGATCCGCGAATCGTACCGCCAGGTTTACATCATGAAAGCTCGCGATTACGCCCGCACCCGCATCGGCAGCGCGCCGAAAAACCCGCAGCGTATCGAGTTGATGCTGCGGATCCAGGTGATTGGTCGGTTCATCGAGCAGATACACATCCGGTGTTTGGGTCAGTACTTGTGCGATCGCAAGCCGGCGCCGCTCGCCGCCCGATAGCGTCAAAACATCCCGCGCCGACAGTCCGTCGAGGCCCATAGTCTGTAGGGCTCCGTTGGCAATGGCGTAGTCTTCGGTTGACTCCCAGCGAAAACGACCAATGTGCGGATGGCGCCCGATGAGCACGGTGTCGAGCACCGTTGCCGGAAAAATATCATCGATGACCTGTGGCAACAGCGCGAGCTGCTGCGCGGTCGTTTGTCGCTGGCTTTTGTGAATGTCTGCGTCGCGAAGTGACACGCGCCCGGTATCAGGTTGGCGCAATCCCGCCAGTGTCATCAACGTCAGCGATTTGCCTGCTCCATTCTGGCCAAGAACCGCTATAAGTTCGCCATGACGCAGCGCAAGATCGAGTTCATCGACGAGCAGTCGACCCGGCACACTGACGCGAATGTCTTTACAGGAAAGGAGTGCATGTTGATCCGGGGCCATCCATCCAGCGTAGCCCAGACTAGTCGATAAGACGAATCTCGCTTGCAGTCTTCGGGCCGATGGTGACCCACTTGAGGTTCTTCGGTATGACCGCGTCATCTTCGGCGCGTGCGATACGTCCACCCATTATTTCGGCATAGCGTTGCGGATATAGTGGTTTGCGGTCTGGCTCGGCGAGACCGTCTGGTGCCAGCGGCTGCCCGTTCGCCGGGTCGTACTTGTCCGTCGCGCCAAGCGTGTGCAAGAACTCGTGCGCGATAACGACATTATTGCTGCCCGTGTGGCGTCGACTGCCGTATGCATTGACGATGCCGACCATGCCCTTCTGCATGCCGACCGAGTTCTCGAGCACAAGGGTGTGGTCCGGACTGTGATAGCGAACGAACATACGTACGTCCGGATCAACCGAGTCCTGTTTTCCTGCCGTGTTTGACGACCACCAGCGTAATTTTAGCGACCAGAGCATGATGTCGAGACCACTCGCGCCCGGCTCGATCGTGGGCGGTTGCTCGTTGATCGGCCGCCCGAGTTCCATCCGCAGGGGCCGGCTCACAGATTTGCCATACCGTTCGGTCTCCCGGGCGATGAACTGTTCGATACCGGCGAAATCGTCGCTCTCGAGACCCAGGATATAATCGGTGCTCGCGTCACTGCCATCAGCATTGATCGGGTAGATTTTAACCCAGAGGCTGTTGTTCCAGTCCGTGCTGCGCGCCTGACTCAGCCACGTATTGAGGGCTACGAAGAACAGTATGAATAGCAGAACGGAAATACGAATGGCTTTGAACATGGCATTGGTAGTCGTTGCCTGGTGCAGATTGCCGATTTAGCCAGTTTTTGTGCCAGACGGCAGCAGACCAGTTCGCAGAAATCGTGATTTACGGCGATGCGCCGCTCACAGTGTGATTCCCGTCAACCTGCGACTGCTCCGGTTTCCTGAAACGCCAGAGCAGGCGATCTGATCTGCTGCAGAGCTGCGGGTCGAATATGAACCTCGTTCGGCCGCAAATAGCCCAGCAATAAAAAGCCCCGCGGCGTGAGCGGCGGGGCTAATTTCTCTTTCGTTTTATCAAAAGAGGTAACTGCGAATTCGGTAACCGGTTACAAGAACATTATTATTATTGGATCTGGATCTTATTGTTTTTATAGTTATTGTTCTTCTGGCGTCTAAATCCGGTTTGTAGCCGTTTGTGATACCGATTGCAGTTACACTTCGCTTGGGCAGGGTTTTAAAAGCAAGAGCTGTGCCAACATCGCTGGATCGATTGGGAATTCAGGTATTTAGCGACTGGTACAGCTTGGCGGCAACAGCGATTGCAGTGCTTTTGTAAAGATAACCGACATTATTGTCTTGTCGTACGTCACCTGATCCTGAAACAACTCGGCATAACTTTGCGAAAAACAAAGGGAATGTTCCCGGGACACGGCTGAGCAAACACCGCATATGGTCGAATCTGACAGCAGTATTATGTTTAATATTCTCGTCTTGCAGTAATTCGCCCGAGTTTGGGACTATTTTGTCAAATTATTCGACAGACCCTGACTGCTCGGCCCGTTCGATCAGGCCAATGGCACTGAAAAACCGGCCATTTCGGACGACCCCCACAATTTTCAGCGAATCCTCAATGTCGCGTAACGGGTCGCCGTCGATCAGCACGAGGTCAGCGCTACTGCCAGTTGCGATTCGGCCGACCTGCAGACCAAGCCCAAGCGCGTTCGCGGCGTTGACGCCGGCGGCCCGCAGCACATAGTCCTCACCCAGTCCGGCTTCGGACAACGCGCGTAATTCGGCATGCAGCGCAACGCCGGGGGCGAAGCCGTTCGCGCTGCTGCCAAGCACGATGGACGACGAGCGTGCCTCCAATCGGGGTTTCTCCGTGAATCGGCGGATGGCGGTCGGATAAGATCTGAGCAAACCGGCCTGACGTGATTCGAGCAGCGCGGGCAAACCGCGAGTTCGGGAATCTGCCAGTCCCGACAGGATTGTTGTGGCGTCAACGCCATGGGCTATTTGCGCGTCCTCATAACGAATGCCGCCTGGAGATGTGGGCGTCGATTCGGCGCCGAGCATTGCCGTCGATATCGAATTGAGTTGCAGTTGCCAGTCATCGCCCAACACTCGCGGCCCGGGCATGTCTTTGCCGGACCAGCGCTGATTGAGTTCGCCGGCGCGGGCATGATCGACGACGATGGTAGTAACACCAAACGCCAACAGTGCAGGCCCAAGCGATTCATTCAAGTCGGTCGGTAACGATGCATGGCTGTCGATGAAACCGGGCAACGCAGTAAGGTCACCCAACTCGACGATGATTGCTCCGGGCCTGTCGCGCCGTTCTTCAAGCGCGCTAATTCGACTTCCCTCGATGACGATATCCAGGCCTTCGCGGTAAGCATCGCCAATACCGTCAAACAAGCGCGCTGTGCGGATCACCAGCTGACCGGGAGGTTCGTCTATGACGGGGAGTTTGCGTTGACGAGTGGCCTCACGTTGCGGCGGTTCTTCGCGATACACCGTTGCTCGAAATGGAATCGTCGACGACGACCAGGAGTTGAACAGGCGGCTGCGAATAAGTCCGTTGGCCGCGTACAGCATCTGATGGCGATCGGGCCAGGCGACGGGTGCAACAAAAAAGTCCTCACCGGTGATCAGCGGTCGAACGAGTACGGGGTCGGACAGGATTGCCATATCAATTGACAAGCCGTCGTCGCGTTGCCGCAGGAAGGTAACGAGACTCCCGTCGGGCCGCCATGACGGGGCGTACAAGCGTGCGGACGATGTCACAAGCACCTGATCGGGCTGGCCGCGACGGCGCAGCATCAATGACCATTGATTGCCCTGGCGGTGAATGTAAACAAGGTCTCGCCCGTCGGCCGACCATGCCGGTTCGGTTTCGTCGCCGGCAAGACTGCTGATGCGCCAAGTAAGGCCGGTTGCCAGGTCGAGTTCCCACAGGTCGAAGCCGGAGTTCCTGCGGTCTGAGGCATACAATATTCGTTCGCCATCGGGATGCCAGGTCGGGTGCTGATCGAAAAACTGGCCATCACTGATGTTGCTAGCCGTACCGTCTTGAAATCGATACAAGCAAAGTTGTTCCTGGTTGCCCTGCCGCGCCTGATAGACGATCGCCGACGCATCAGGCGACCAACGCGGTCGTCGTGCGGGGGAAAGGCCGTCCGTGATGGCCTCTGCTGTTCCGCCTGAAGGTGGAACGATCCAGATTTTTCCGAGCAAATCGATCGCGAGCTGAGCATCTTCCGCAACATCAACGGAGAAGTTAGTTCCTCTGGTCAGCGTGATCTGCGCGCTTGCCGGGCCAGCCGCGACTAACAACAAAACCAGGAGTTTGACGCGCCTCATTCAGCGATCCACTCGCACGGACTGTAGCTCGCCACCTTCAACCTCAACCGTGACTTGCATGGGCTGGCAACAAACATGGCAATCTTCGATGTAGGATTGCGAGCCTGACGACGGGTCGACAACGAGTGTGATCGACTCACCGCAAAATGGGCAATGAACATGCCGCTCAGGTAACCAGCTGGTCATCGATCTCGGTGGATTCTCAAGGCTGTAACCGCGTGCCTGTCCATTCACCGGCCGTATATGTGTCGTCATCGCTGCGCACCAGCGACCGGTCCCAACGAGCACGATCGTGAATTCGATCGGTACCCTCGATCCATAACTCAATGCGCCGCGGCCAAACACGAATGCCGCCCCAATGCGGCGGCCGTGGAATCACCGGGCGATCGGCGACCGCGATGGATTTCCAATTCCTGGCTGCACCAACGCCGAGTTTCATGGCGCGCTTGCCGACTTGAGCAATGAGTGCGGACCGGGATTCGAGAGGCGAGCTTTGGTCCGAACCCCACGCTCCGAGCTGACTGGCCCAGTCGCGGGTCGCGAAATACGCATCGCTTTCGTCGGCCGGCGATCGAATCGCTTCGCCTTCCAAACGCACTTGCCGTCCAAAGGAGTCCCAGTGAAATACGAGCGCGATCTTGTTGTTGTGATTCAGATGCCGCACCTTGTCCGACTTGTAGTTCGTATAAAACACAAGATAGCCGGGATCGACGACGAATTCCTTACACAGCACCATGCGTCCGGTGGGCTGACCGGTTTCATCGACAGTCACCGCGGTCATCGTATGGGGGTTGCGCTGCACACCCTTCTCGAAAGCCTCATCGAGCCAGGCTTTCGCCCAATCCATCGGGTTCGATGGCAGCTCTGTAGGGAGCCTTGTCGCCGAGCATGGGTCGGTCACGCCAGCCTCCGGTTGTCCGGCATGTTCAGGTATCGCATATCATGGTACCGCCTTCGCGTCGTGGGTCCGATGCGACCTGAAATCCGTTTTTTCTGTCAACCAGTGTCGCACCAACGCCGCCGAAGTACATATTGAGTTCCGGAGACACGCTAACGGGCATGTCGACAGCAGGCAAATCGAGTCCTGGCTCTGCCATCAGGCGCTCCGCTTCGCCAATCGTGTCGACATGCAAGCGCGGATGTGCGATGGCTTGTTCGAGCGGCATTTCCATCTGCAGAATGTTGACGAAGAACTGATGCAGGGCCGTTGTAATACGATCGGCGCCAGGCGAACCGGCTGCGAGCACTCTGCCTTTGCGGCGCGCGATACTCGGCGCCATGTTTGATGGCAGACGCGCGCCGGGCGGACTCGCAGCCAGCCCGCGGCGATTGAGTTCGAGC
This sequence comes from Gammaproteobacteria bacterium, assembly GCA_029862045.1. GTDB lineage: Bacteria > Pseudomonadota > Gammaproteobacteria > Steroidobacterales > Woeseiaceae > UBA1847. The sequence goes on along the minus strand of JAOTYE010000031.1, from coordinate 19,749 downwards.
TCACCCAGACAATTGTTGAGCCATAACCCTGTAGCGGCCGGCATCTCGCCGGAGCCATAGCCCGATGATGCGGTAACGGCGCAGGCGATGCCATTGCCATCCACGGCAGATGTGTGCACGGTTGATGCAGACGTCCATTCACTGAGTAACTGTCCGCTACGTGACGACTCAAGCAGCTTTGCGGCTTCGGCACCGACATCATCGGTAAGGTCGAGATGCCGCTTGCGGTAGTCAAGCGCAGCACGCTGCACGTTTATCAATTGCGACAGCGCGTCGGTTGTCCACTCGTTATTAGGCAGGTCGGCGCAGGCAAGCAACATCGCGGCCAGGACGGTGCCGCCGACGGCCGGGGGCGGGGTGCTTGCGATTGTCCATTTTCCAACGTCAACAGTCAGGGATGGCCGCTCGATAGCTTCGAAGTCCTTCAGGTCCTGCATCGTCAGGCTGCCACCACCATCCAAGACATGACTTGTCATTGTCTTCGCCAGTTCGCCTTCGTAGAAGAGCCGCGCACCTTCATCAGCAATCGCGGATAACGTGTCGGCGAGATGCGGCACGATAATCCGGCTGCCGATATCGCGTTGTGTTCGATCGCTGTGGTGCAGCGCAAAAAACCCATCGTCGCTGCGACTGTAAATAGCCTCGCCCGAGTAGCCCAGGTAGTAGTGACACGCCGCAGACAAAGGGAAGCCGTCGCGCGTTGCCGCGATGACCGGTGCGAACAGGTCCTGCCAACGCGCCTTGCCGAACAATTGCCATGCCCGCTCGACTGCTGCGAGCGAGCCCGGAACGGCAACTGACCCCGGGCCCGCGAGCGTCGTGACGCCACTGCCGTAGTCCAGCGTTACGCTGCTCACACCGTTGCCACGTTCTGCATTGTCTTTGTTGTCCAGGCCACGGCCAGGGATTGCGACGTTACCGTCGATGGTCACTGGATCATGGTCCGGGCCCCACACAGTGATGAATGCGCTGCCTGCGAGTGCACAGACACTGGGTTCTGCATTCATTGTGAACAGGGCGGCCGTGAGCGCGCAATCAACTGCATTGCCACCGGCGGCCGCAATCTCGCGCGCGGCATCGGCGGCAAGTTGCGACGTCGTTGCGACGGCGACCTTGGTCATGGGTGGGTCCTGTCGCCTTGGAGAGGATTATCAGAAATGAATAACAGATCGAATGCTCTTGCCTTGGTGCATGAGGTCAAACGCCTTGTTGATGTCCTCGAGCGGCATCGTATACGTGATGAACTCGTCGATCTTGATGTCACCGTCCATGTACTGGTCAACCATGCCCGGTAACTGTGATCGACCTTTACAGCCGCCAAACGCAGTGCCACGCCAGACGCGGCCTGTTACGAGCTGAAACGGACGCGTGGATATCTCCTGACCGGCGCCGGCGACGCCGACGATCGTCGATTCACCCCAGCCTTTGTGACAACATTCCAGCGCTGCGCGCATCAGCTCGACATTGCCGACACACTCGAACGAATAGTCGACGCCGCCATCGGTGAGATCGACAATTACGTCCTGGATCGGCGCGTCATGATCTTGAGGGTTTACCGTATCGGTTGCCCCCAACTGAGTTGCGAGCTCGAATTTGTCTGTGTTGATATCGATTGCAATGATGCGGCCGGCTTTCGCCATCATGGCGCCCTGGATCGCACTGAGTCCGACGCCCCCAAGACCGAATACGGCAACTGTCGCCCCGGGCTCGACCTTGGCCGTGTTCAAAACCGCACCGATACCGGTCGTAATGCCACAGCCCAGCAGGCAGATTTTTTCGAGCGGTGCCTCTTCGCGAATTTTTGCGACCGAAATCTCAGGGAGCACCGTGTACTCACTGAATGTCGACGTGCCCATGTAGTGATATACGGTCTTGCCGTTGGCAGAAAATCGCGAAGTGCCATCCGGCATCAGGCCCTGTCCCTGAGTAACGCGAATTTTTTGACACAGATTGGTTTTCCCCGAGGTACAGAAATTGCATTCTCCGCATTCCGGCGTGTACAGCGGAATGACATGATCACCAACCTTGACCGAGGTCACGCCTTCACCAATCTCCTCGACGATCGCGCCGCCCTCGTGCCCAAGCACAGACGGGAAAATGCCTTCGGGATCGTCCCCCGACAATGTGAACGCATCCGTGTGACAAACGCCTGTCGCAACATTACGCAGCAGTACTTCGCCGGCCTGCGGCCCATCCAGATCGATCGTCTCGATTTCGAGCGGTTTGCCCGCTTCCCAGGCGACTGCAGCACGCGTCTTCATTGTTATCTGGCTCCGCTATGAGTTGTGATATGCCGGAGGGAGATATTCGCACGATTGTCGGCCTGCGGACAATGCGATGCAGCTTGCTCCGGCGCGCAGGTCTCCTGTAAAACAGGGTTCATTATCCCCTGTGGACACAACAGACCAAAGCAATGAGCCTCGACGACCTGCGCAATGACTTATCTGCTGTCGACAGGCAGCTTGTCGACCTGATCGCCGAACGCCAGCGTCTCGTGAGCGAAATCGGTCTCAACAAGCTGTCATCGGGCACCGGAACTCGAGATTACGCCCGTGAAAAAGACGTTCTCGACATGGGTCGTGCCCAGGCGGTTGAGCTCGGCATCGATCCTGATCTCGCTGAAGACGTGCTGCGCAAGCTGATCCGCTCATCGCTGGCCAGCCAGGAGCGTGACCGCGTCATTGCCGAAGGCAAGGGCGATGGCCGCCGGGTACTGGTTATTGGCGGCGCCGGCAAGATGGGTGGCTGGTTCGTGGATTTCTTCGCGTCACAGGGATACGCGACGACAGTCGCTGATCCCGGCGTCGAAGATGGACCGGGACGATTCAGCAATTGGACAGATGCGGGCGTTGACTACGATGTCATTGTCGTTGCGGCACCGCTTGCTGTTTCCGGACGAATTCTTGCGCAGCTTGCCGTACTCAAACCGCAGGGTCTGATCTTCGATATCGGTTCTCTGAAAACTCCGCTCATCGATGGCTTGCAGGAACTTCAGCAGGCCGGCTGCCGCGTCGCGTCGCTGCATCCGATGTACGGCCCCGACACACGGCTATTGTCGGGACACCACCTTATCTTCTGTGACGTTGGCTCAAAGGAAGCGACTGCCGATGCGAAAGAATTGTTCAGTTCGACGATGGTCGAACAGATCGACATGGGACTGGATGATCACGATCGACTCATTGCCTATGTATTGGGCCTGTCGCACGCGTTGAATATTGCGTTTTTCACGGCACTTGCCGACAGTGGCGAGGCAGCTCCAAAGCTCGCGCAGATGTCGTCGACGACATTCGACTCGCAACTGCTCGTATCCGCTGCGGTCGCGCAGGACAACCCGCATCTGTATTTTGAGATTCAGCACCTCAACAAATTCGGCCTCGGGCCGCTCGACGCGCTTTGCGAGGCCTCGGGCCGAATTCGCGCGGTTGTAGCCGGCGGCGATGAAGACGGTTTTGTCGAACTCATGAAAAAGGGTAAGGAATACATGGCGCTTCGTGGCTGAGCGGAACCGGCGACCGTTCGTGCGACGTCAGGCGACGTTTCTGGTAAAACTCCAGTAACCGACGGAGGGATCCTGGCAAATGCAGACTGCAGAGATTCTCAACGCCCGACTTGAGGCGACGGAGCATCAGCTTGATGAGCTGACCGCAAAGGTCGCGCGTAACGAAGAGAAGATGCGCCGCACAGAGCAACGTGAGTTACGCCTGCTCCAGGCGGAAGATCTCGAGGCTTTGCTTCGGGAAATGCTGGGGGGGCTGCGTGCGAGTTATGCCTTGCAGCAGGTCGGTGTGGTGCTCTGCGATCCCGACCATGACATCCGGCACCTGCTGCTGGCCGCAGGCACCCCGGCTGAGGGTTTCGACGGCCTGCTGATGGTCGAATCCCTGACGGGGCTGGCGCCACAATATGTCGCCCTGAGGCAACCCTGGCTCGGCGCCTTTGCGACGTGCGATCACCAGCTCATATTTCCGCGACCGGCGGGCCTCGCCAGTGTGGCGATGATTCCTCTGACGCATCGCAAAAACCTGATCGGCAGTATCAACTTCGGCAGTGAAGACGTGTCGAGGTTTACTCGCGGGCACGCTGCGGATTTTCTCGCTCACCTCGGCGTGATTGCATCCTTTGCTATCGAGAATGCCGTCAATCGGGAGCGCCTGTTGCGCAGCGGCTTCACTGACGTGTTGACGGGATGGCACAACCGCCGCTACTTGCAGGTGCGGCTCAACGAGGAATTGGCAAGGGCGCGCCGTGATGGCAGTCATCTGGTTTGTCTTATGCTGGATGTGGACCACTTCAAGCGCGTCAATGACAACTGGGGTCATGTAGCCGGTGACGCAGTGCTGCAGGAGCTTGCCAATCGCATCGACTCTCAGGTGCGTGCCAGCGACGTCGCGGCGCGCTACGGCGGAGAAGAGTTCGTCGTTCTGCTCCCCGATACTGACAATGCCTCGGGTGTGCGTCTGGCCGAACGCATTCGCAGAGCGATAGCGGCGTCCACTTGCGATCTGCCCTGTGGTGAGACGGTGCCGATAACGGCGTCCATCGGCATTGCGGGCGTCACTCCCGCTCCGGACATCGAAGATCTCAAGACGGTCGGTGACTCGCTGATCGCCCGCGCCGATGTCGCATTGTATCGCGCGAAATCGGGGGGCAGAGACCAGGTTGCAGTCGACGAGAGTTGACGATGCGTAGACTCGGCGTCGCGGTATTGATCGCATCGGGATCGTTCTTCCTCGCGGCCTGTGATCGAACTTCCGATAAGGTAACCGACGGCGTGCGTCACGAGCCGGTTGTGGTATATGCCGCAATCGAAGATGACGCCGGTCTTCGAGACGTTTTTGCGAGATACACCGAGGAAAGCGGCGTACTCGTCATCGTTCGCCGCGGCATCGCTGCGGACATCGTTGACGACCTGATCGAGAACAGGATTTCCCCGCCGGCCGACATGCTCGTGACGAGTTCCGTGGTCGACATATGGCGGGCAGCCGAGGAGGGCGCGCTGCGCCCCCTGTTCTCGGAGGCAGTCCATGAGCGATCGCCTGCCTGGTCGCGTGATCCCGATGACCTGTGGTTTGGCACAAGCTATCGAACGGCAGTCATCGCGCATGACATGCCCGACCTGACTGGTGCGGAGGTGCCGGATTACGCGGCATTGGCGGAAGCGCGTTTTGCGACTTCAGTATGCCTGTCGTCAGCCGCGAATGCGGTCAATCGAACGGTCATCGCGATGATGATCGAGACGATGGGCGTACGCCCTGCCGAAATCGCGGTCCGCGGCTGGATGGCCAACCTGGCGTTACCGGTTTTCGACACCGAGGCGCAACTCATTGCTGCGATTCATGCAGGTTCGTGCCGCATCGGTATCGTGTCCAGCACCGCGTTAGCGATAGCGATGACAGATAACGCACATCTCGATCTTGCGGTTCTGACGCCTGCAACGACGTATGCCGATGTCGACGGCATCGGCGTCGCACGCCATGCTCGCAACCCCGACGGTGCGGCGGCTTTGCTTGAGTGGATGTTCTCTACCGACGTGCAGGCAACAGGCTCATCGAAGAACCTGACGTACCCGGTAAACGCGTCGGCAAAACATGCTGAGATGCTCGATGCGGCCGGAGCGAAAAATATCAGCCAAAAGAACGTTGGCCTGGTCGCATGGCACGAGGTCGAAGCAGTCAAGCTTGCGGAACGCGCCCGCTACCGCCGGTGAGTGCTGGCGCGACGCCTGAACTCAGGGCCAGATATCGCGCTGCAGAACCACAATTGCGATTCTCTCGATTGCTGTAACAAGTGCCGCATCACGCAAGGTCGGGGCCAAACGATTGCCATTGAACCCGTCTTGATGCCGCGTGTTGAGGGCAGTCCAGCGGTCGACCGTGTCGTCGACCGCGTGAACCATTTTGTTCTTGAGTTTGCGGTCGACCTTGTCGATATCCCATTGCTGGTTTTCGAGGTTTTGCACCCATTCGAAATAGCTGACGACGACACCACCACTGTTGGCAACGATGTCCGGCAATACCACAATGTTCTTCTCTTGTACGATCCGGTCCGCCACCGTCGTCAATGGACCGTTGGCATCTTCCACAATCAGTCTGGCTTTGACCTTCGCTGCGTTGTCCTCTCGAATCTGGCACTCGAGCGCCGCGGGAATGAGGATGTCACAGTCATAAGCCAGTAACTCCTCATTGTTGATTGCAGTGGACTCCGGCATTCCGACGACACTCCCGGTCTTGCTCTTGTGAGCCGATACCTGTTCCGAATCCAGCCCGCTGTCGTTACCAATTCCTCCGCGCGAGTCGCTGACCGCAACGATACGGGCACCGGCTTCCTGAAACAGGCGGGCTGCAGTCGAGCCGGCATTGCCGAATCCCTGCACCGCAACACGAACACCATCCAGCGTTTCCATGCCAGGAACGACCCCTCGCTTCAGGAGTTGCTCCGTGGCGTACAAGCTGCCTCTCGCAGTCGCTTCGTCGCGGCCTACCGAGCCGCCGATTTCCAATGGTTTACCAGTGACAACGGCAAGGTTATTCTGCCCCGGATGCATCAAGTCAAAGGTGTCGTAAATCCACGCCATGGTCTGCGCGTCGGTATATACATCTGGCGCCGGGATGTCGGTATGCGGACCAATGTTGTCGCCAAGCTCTGCAACGAATCGCCGCGTAACTCGTCGCAATTCGCTGCGACTCAGTTCTTTCGGGTTGCACGCGACACCACCTTTCCCGCCGCCGAAGGGTATGTCGACCACGGCGGTTTTCCACGTCATGAATGCAGCGAGTGCTGATACCTCGGCTTCGTTTACGTTCGGGTGATAACGGATGCCGCCCTTGCCCGGCCCTCTTACCCGATTGTGCAAGACGCGAAATCCGTGAAATGTCTGTATCGACCCGTCATCCATATTGACCGGGAAGCGAACGTGTATCGTGCGTTTCGGATTGATCAGATAGTCGATGATTCCGACCTTGATGCCGTCGATCCAGGTCAGGGCCTGTTCGAACTGTTGTTTGGCGTTTACAAAGAGATCCAGGCTCTCCGCAGATTCAGCTGACGTAGTCATGATTAGTCTCACTGAAGGAATAGTTCTTCAAAGCCAGATGATGGCACCAGACGGCAGCCGTGGCGCTACGTAGATTCGCTTACCAGTATTGAGAAGACCCCTACTTGAGCGCAGGCCTGCCCCAGTCGTTTAGACTGTTTCGCGCGAGTCGCGGCTTTTACTCATCAGGATCAGAAACAACGGTACACCGATCGCAGCCGTAAGCGCACCGACAGGCAACTGCCTCGGAGCCATCACGGTTCGCGCCAGTGTGTCGGCGATGACGAGCAGGCTTCCGCCAGCTAGCGCGGCGGCTGGCAGAACAATACGATGATCACTGCCGGAGGCGAGTCGTACGAGATGCGGCACAACGAGTCCGATAAAACCGATGACACCGACGGTGGTAACGGACAACGCCGTCGCAAGCGATGCGGCCGCAAAGAGCAGGTAGCGAAATCCGGCTACCGGCATGCCGACAATGGCCGCCTGAAGTTCACCGCGCGAAAGAACGTTGAGATGTCGTGCGGCAAGCGTCCCGGTGACGACCAGGAGCGCGAGCAGCCACAGCGTTCGCCAGGGTTCAAATGCAAAACTCAGGTCGCCCATCAGCCAGAACAGCATCCCGCGCAGGTTTTGGTCCGGACTTAGCGCGAGCAGTAAGGTGGTCGCGGCGCTGAAGCCGGCGGCCAGTACCACTCCCGTTAGCAGTAGTCGCGCCGGCGTCCAGCTACCGCTGCCATGCGCGATGGAAAAGACGAGCAGCGTTGCGGCCATCGCGCCGCCGAAAGCGGCGAGGTCGATGAGCATGCTGCCCAGGCCGAATATCATTGCGAGCAACGCTGCGACTGCTGCCCCACCCGAGCTGCCGAGAATATAAGGATCTGCAAGTGGATTGCGCAGTAGCACCTGCATGAGTACGCCAGCAACCGCGAGTAGTCCACCAACCGAAAACGCGGTTAATGCGCGCGGCAGCCGCAGGTCCATGATCAGTGAACGAGTATTCTCGGGCGCCGTACCGCGCAGCGCGGCGACTGTTTCGGCCAGACTGATGTCCGCACTTCCCGAGGCAAGCGCGACGGCCAATGCGAGGACAGCAATGACGACGAGTCCGGCAAACAGCAGTGCGGGGCGCCCAATGATCAACTCGACTCCCTGTGGTATTGGAGTCGCCGACAATGCCCTTATTTGGTGTAAAGTTAAAGACAGTTAGAGTTTTTGTATCGGTTGCAATGAGCAACGACTGGATTGACGCAGAGGGGTTTCGCGCCAACGTCGGTATTATCCTGGCGGACGGCGACGGCAAGCTGATGCTGGCCGGCCGCGTCGGCAGCAAGGGCTGGCAGTTTCCGCAGGGCGGCGTACTGGTCGGCGAGGAACCCGAACAGGCGATGTACCGCGAGCTGCGCGAGGAGGTCGGTCTTGACCCTGCCGACGTCCAGCTGCTCGGAGTGACGGCCGACTGGTTGCGGTATCGTCTTCCCGACAAGTTCATTCGCCACCATAGCCAGCCCTTGTGCATTGGCCAGAAACAGCGTTGGTTCATGCTTCGCCTGGTCGCGTCGACCGACAATGTTCGCTTTGATCTGGGCGAAGAACCCGAGTTTGACCGGATCCGCTGGGTAGACTACTGGCGCCCGGTGAATGAAGTCATCTACTTCAAGCGCCGCGTCTATGCGCATGCGTTGCACGAACTTGGATCGACAGTGTATCCGCAAGGATTGCCGCCACGCCCGCGCTGGTGGCCAAATCGCTGGCGCGCCGTATTTGACAAGGATATCGCTGCCCCTAAATCGTGACGTGCTGCCCTTCTAAGTGGCCGGGCCACCGCGTAACATAACGTCTTTTCGCTGACAGGCTGACTCTTGTGGCCCGACATTCACCGTTACAGCTGCATAGCCGGGGGCGCGTCCTGATGACGCGTGCGGTGCTTGCTGTCATGATCGCCGTCGTTGCTTATCTCGTGTTCGAATTCGGGCGTATTCAGGCCAGCTACAATATTGTCGATGCAGCCAAAGAGCGCCAGGGCTACGAAGATCGTATCCGGGGCCTGGAAAACGACATTGCTGCGCTCAAAGAAGAAGTAGCATTGCTCGAAACGCACCGCGATATCGATCGCGAAGCTTACAAGGATGTGGAGACGAGCCTGACCACTCTGCAGGCAAAGATCCAGGAGCAGACAAATGCTATCGCTTTTTATCGCGGCATCGTATCGCCTGCCGATGGTACTGCAGGATTGCGAGTGCAGGATCTGAAGCTGACTCGCGGTCCTGCAGAACGAGCCTACAATGTCCGGCTGGTATTGGTGCAATCGCTGAAACATGATCGCAAGGTCGCCGGCGACGTAAGTCTGAGTATCGAAGGTAACCAGGGTGGCACGGCAACGACTTACAGTTACTCACAGCTAGTGCCTGAGAAAGCGAGTGCGAACTGGCCGTTCTCTTTTCGCTATTTTCAGGATTTTGACAGAGAAATTGTTCTTCCTGCCGGTTTTACGCCTGAAAAGATTACGATTGAAGTGCGCTCGAAGACGCGCTCGATCACGAGTATTGAGGAAAGCTATTCCTGGACGACGAGTCCGGGCTAATGGATTGGTCGCCTGCGCGGGCGATCTGGAGGATTACATGTTTGGTCGAAAGCAACGCAGACACACAGTGGTCGACACGTTGGTTGGCTCCAACTCCAAGGTCAACGGTGACCTGGCGTTTCACGGCGGTTGCCACGTGGATGGCACCGTTAAAGGCAATGTCAGCGCGGACCCCGAAAGCCAATCAGCGCTTAGCGTCAGCGAGGACGGCACTGTGGAAGGCGGTGTGACCGTACCCTATGTCGTACTACACGGCATCGTTCGCGGAGATGTGTGTGCCAGCCAGCGCGTGGAACTTGGGCCGACGGCACGTGTCATTGGCAATGTGTATTACAATTTGATCGAGATGGCGATCGGTGCCGAGATTAACGGTAAACTCGTGCATCAGCCCGAGGGTCAGGTACCATTACTCGAGCAAACGAGTCGTATCGACGAATCGGCAGCGCTTGGGGCAGAGTCGTAGTACGTTCAGGACAGGAATCAGGAAATGCAGACGGAAACACCGACAGTTGGTCACGCGGCACCACCGCCAGTCGTCTTCACAGACGCAGCGGCGAGCAAGGTTGGCGAACTGATCAAAGAGGAACAAAACCCGGAGCTCAAGCTCAGGGTCTTCATTTCGGGCGGCGGCTGCTCGGGTTTTCAGTACGGCTTCACGTTCGACGAAAACATCGAAGATGGTGACAGCGAGGTCGTCAATCAGGGCGTCACGCTTGTTATTGATCCGATGAGCGTCCAGTATCTGATGGGCGCGGAAATAGACTACAAAGAAGACTTGCAGGGTGCGCAATTCATCATCCGCAACCCGAATGCGACGACAACCTGCGGTTGTGGACAGTCCTTCACGGCCTGAATCCTCTCCCGAGGTCATCGCGGCCGTTGATCTCGGTTCCAACAGTTTTCACATGATTGTCGGCGAGCTGCGCCATGGGCAGCTCATCATCATCGACCGCATCCGGGAAACCGTGCGGCTCGCGGAAGGTCTGTCTGCCACCGGGGATCTGTCAGCTGAAGCCCGTGCGCGGGCGATCGACTGTCTTTCTCGCTTCGGCGAGCGGCTTCGTGACATGCACGCGGCAAGCGTGCGCGCAGCCGGTACCAGTACTATTCGGCGCGCGCGCGAAGATACCGGTTTCATCGCAGACGCCGAATCAGCTTTGGGCCATCCGATTGAGACCATTTCCGGTATCGAGGAAGCGCGACTAATCTATCAAGGGGTGACGCACAGCCTGCCGCCGCGCGAAGGCTTGCGACTCGTGCTCGACATCGGTGGCGGTAGTACCGAGTTGATTCTTGGTCAGGGCGCGGCGCCTCGCGCGCTCGAGAGTTTGCATCTGGGCTGCGTATCGATGACCGAGCGTTTCTTTTCTGACGGGCGCATCAGCCGCGAAGCATTCGACAAGGTCCGGGTTGCGGCACGACTCGAACTCAGGCCCGTCAAAGCCTTTTTCCGAGGTGCCGGAGAAATCGAGTCGATAGGTACATCAGGGACCATTCGCTCAGCCGAAAGTGTTGCGAATGAGTTGGGCATCATAGACTCACAGGGTTTGACACCGGATGCGCTCGAGCAGTTGATCGAGCGCGTGCTCGAGTTTGCCTCGATCGAGGAACTGACATTGCCGGGCCTGTCGGAGAGACGAGCGCAGGTCTGGCCGGGCGGCCTTGCGATCCTCGCCGAGCTACTTGGCGTTTTGCGCGTCAGTGCGTTGCAGGTCTCGGATGGCGCACTTCGCGAAGGATTGCTTTATGACCTGCTGGGTCGCTTGCAACACGAAGATGCACGCGAACGCAGTGTGCGTGCGATGGCCGCGCGCTATAACGTCGACCAGGCACAAGCGAAACGCGTGACGGCAACGGCGGACGTGTTACTGAGTCAGTGTGTAGAAAAATGGCGGCTCGAGGTGCCAATGAGTAGCAGCATTCTTAACTGGTCGGCGCGGCTGCATGAAATCGGGCTGGATATATCTCACGACGGCTTCGAGCGACACGGCGCATACGTCGCGGAGCATGCGGACCTGCCTGGATTTCCACGTGCGGAGCAACGCTTCCTCGCTTTCCTGATTGGCAGCCAGAGGCACGAGATCGATACGCGTTTCAATAATCAATTGCCGCGCGCATGGCGCGAAACCGCGTTGCGGCTGGCAATGCTGCTACGGCTCGCTGTGCTGTTGAACCGCAGTCGGTCGCAGCTTGATATTCCTGGCATAGAGCTTGCGGTCAAGGACCGTTCTCTGGAGCTGCATTTCGATCCGGCCTGGTTGCAAGCGAACCCACTGACGGTTTCTGATCTCGAGCGGGAGCAAGGTTATCTTCACGCGGTTGGCTACGAGCTGAGTTTCACGTAAGGACGGCCAACTCTTCCGTGAATATTTTCTGCGCCGAAATTCGTTCCTCGCCCTTTGCCGGCGCCAGTCGTTCGTAGCTGCCGTCACCGTGTAACACCCATGCCTGACAGTTGTCGGCCAGGAATAGTTCGAGGTCGCTGCGAATCTGGTCTTTCATGGCCTTCTGGCGAATTTCGAAACAGGACTCGTTACGACGCAGAAGGTTTCTTTCCATCCAGTCCGCGCTTGCGCAATAGAATTCTTCCTCGCCGTCATTGAGGAAATAATAGACGCGTGAGTGCTCGAGAAAACGGCCAACGATCGAGCGAACGTGGATGTTCTCGGACAGCCCCGGCACATTAGGGCGAAGTGAACAGATGCCACGCACGATCAGGTCGATTTTCACGCCAGCCTGTGATGCCGCGTAAAGCGCGTCGATGACGCCGGGCGCGTTCAAGGAATTGATCTTGGCAATAATGCGTGCATCTTTGCCAGCGCGTGCGTTTTCCGCTTCACGTTCGATCTTCTCGAGCAACGATGAGTAGAGATTGAACGGCGCCGCCAACATGCGTGACATATCGGTGACACCGGTCAAGCTCGTCAGCTGCATGAAAAGTTCGTGCACGTCCTGCCCAAGACGTTGGCTGCTGCTCATATAGCCGTAATCGGTATAGAGGCGTGTCGTCGCGTGATGGTAATTGCCGGTCCCGAGGTGCACGTAGCGCACGAGTTTGTCAGACTCGCGACGTACCACCAAAGTCATTTTCGCGTGCGTCTTGTAGCCAACCAGCCCGTATACGACGGCCGCGCCGGCTTCCTGCAAGCGGTTGGCAAGTGAGATATTTGCGGCCTCATCGAAACGCGCCATCAGCTCGATGATGACCGTGACCTCTTTGCCGGATCTTGCAGCATTGACGAGGTGGTCGACGATCGGCGAGTCCGCGCCGGTTCGGTACAGGGTGATCTTGATTGCAAGTACATCAGGGTCTGTCGATGCGCTGCTGATGAAGTCTATCGTTGGCGCGAAGGACTGGTACGGGTGATGCAACAGCACGTTTTTCTTTGACAACAACTCAAAAATATTCTCGGTGCCGCGTAATTCTTCCGGCAGACCTTGTGTGAACGGCGGATATTTCAGTTCCGGCCGGTCCTCGATCTCGCAAATTGTAGACAGGCGATTCAGATTCACCGGGCCGTCGACGAGGTACATGTCGTGTTCGTCCAGACTGAAATGGTCAAGCAGGAATTGCTGCAGGTCGGGCGGACATTGATGGCCTACCTCGATTCTTACCGATGCACCGTGACGGCTGGCTTGCAGCTGGCCCTCGAGCGCATCGACCAGATCGCTGATCTCCTCGTCATCAACGTACAGATTGCTGTTGCGTGTGACGCGGAATTGATAGCAGCCGTCAACATCAAGTCCGGGGAACAATTCTCCGACATGCACGCGAATGATCGATGATAAAAAAACGTAATCATGACAGCCGGGGCTGCTGAGATGCTCGGGTAGTCGAATGATGCGCGGCAGCGAGCGCGGTGCCTGCACCATGCCCCGATGGCGGCGGCGGCCGAAAGCATCTTTACCCTTCAGGCGCACGATGAAATTGAGACTCTTGTTCAGAATTCGGGGAAACGGCCGAGACGGATCGAAGGTCAGCGGCGTCAATACCGGAACGACCTGTTCCCGGAAATACGTCGTAAGCCATTCCTGTTGCTCGTCGTTCCAGTACTCGCTCTGTACGAAGCGGACGCCAGCTTTGGCCATTTCCGGAAATAGCACATTGTTTAGCAGTTCATATTGCTGCCGAACGATGCCGAGCATGCCGTGCCGCAGAGCGTCGAAAATTTGCTGCGACGAGAGCTTCTCAGGGCCGGGTGCCGGTGCGCCGATCTCGATGCGCTGTTTCAGCGCGGCAACCCGAATCTCGAAGAACTCATCGAGGTTGGTGCAGGTGATGCAAAGAAACCGTAGCCGCTCCAGAATCGGCACGGTCGGGTCCAGCGCCTGAGCCAATACGCGCTTGTTGAACTCGAACTGGCTGAGTTCACGATTGATGTACAAATCAGCGGATGGGAGTGCTGGCGCGTCCACGGTCACCTCTCAAGTTCGCGGCCGGCCAGTATAACAATGGCAACGCTGCGAATACTTTACGGAGTACTCAATTCAGTCTGCGGGATAGATGGCGCCGAGCACGGCAGATCGAGTTGCACCGGTAACCGAAGTGAGATTGCCCGGGAGCTTCTGCAGGGTCCTTCTCGCAAGCCAGGCAAAGGCCACAGCTTCGACCCAATCCGGATCGAGACCACCTGCCTCGGTCGATCTGACTTGGACTCCGGGTAAGGCGGCACCGAGTTTTCGCATCAGGTCCGCATTATGTGCGCCGCCACCGCAGACGAATACAGCGGATGTATCGCCTGCATAGTGCTGGATAGCCGCCGCTATGCTGGTAGCGGTCAAGGCACTCAATGTTGCCTGCACGTCCTGCGCATCCAGTCCGTCGATGCCGGCTGCGGCTAGCCAGTCGAGATTGAAGTGCTCGAAACCCGTACTCTTTGGCGGCCTGGCAGCAAAGTACGGATCAGCGAGTAGCTGTGACAAAAGGTCTTTGTCAACTTTGCCTTGCGCAGCCCAGCTGCCCCCCTTGTCGAACGGTTGACCGCGATGTCTGCTGGTCCACGCATCGAGCAGCGTGTTGCCGGGGCCGGTATCGAATCCTGTCGTAGCCGCTTCATCGCCTCGCAAGATCGTAATGTTCGCAATGCCGCCGATGTTGACTACGACCCGATTCGAGTCGGGCTGGCGGAACAAGCACTCGTGAAACAACGGTGTAAGCGGGGCACCCTGACCACCCAGGGCCAGATCCGCCCGGCGGAAGTCGGCGATCGTTGTAATTCCGGTTCCCTTGGCAATCACTGACGGATCGCCAATCTGCAGCGTGAACGGATGGGGTGCATCGGGCCGGTGCCGTAAGGTCTGGCCATGACTGCCGATCGCAGCGATCGCCGCGGCATCGACACCGGCATCCTTGAGCAGTGCGTTGGCCGCGTCGCGGAAGCACTCGCCGACCCATCGATCAAGCTGTCCAACAGCATCAATTGCACATTGCTGCGGTTCGCGCACAGCGTCCGTCAACTGCCGGCGAAGTTCATCCGGGTAGCAATGCTCGCGTGTATGCAGGATGTCGAGCGAGGATTCCTCAAACTTCACGAGCGCCGCATCGATACCGTCTATGCTCGTGCCAGATATCAGGCCGATGTAGAAGTCACCCATTGCCGTCGTCGTCAGCGGCTAATCCTCGAGGAACGCAACAGTAGCTAACTGGGTGTTCTTGAATCGCTCGAGCTCTTCGAGTATCGGCGCCGCCGTTGTAAAAAACCGCTCGCGATACTCTTCAGAGATCGGATCCGCTTGCGGAAGTTTGACAGTGCGCGGGTTGCGGTGGACACCGTTCAGGCGGTACTCATAATGCAGATGATTCGCGGTCGCGAGGCCTGTAGCTCCTACGTAACCGATGGTCTGTCCTTGCCGAACCCGTTGTCCTATCCGTGC
The DNA here is from genome assembly GCA_029862045.1 of Gammaproteobacteria bacterium. Taxonomy (GTDB): domain Bacteria; phylum Pseudomonadota; class Gammaproteobacteria; order Steroidobacterales; family Woeseiaceae; genus UBA1847. The sequence goes on along the minus strand of JAOTYE010000031.1, from coordinate 4,258 downwards.
CTTGGCTGCGTACTTCGACATATGCGCATAAAGAGTGGTGATGTTGCCGCCATGCTGCAGGATCACTGCGTTGCCGTAGCCGTTCTTCACGCCGCGAAAGATTACCTTGCCGTCACCAGCCGCCATTATTGGCGTGCCGCGAGGTGCGGCGTAGTCGACGCCGCGGTGGGCGCGTATTGAATTCAGGATGGGATGGCGCCGCTTGGGGTTGAAATTGGAGCTGATACGCGTGAAGTTGACGGGGGCCCGTATGAATGCTTTGCGGACACTGTGACCGTCGGGCGTAAAGTAGTCTGTGCGCCCGGTATCATCGACAAAGCGAATCGCACGATGTGTGCTGCCATTGTTATTGAACTCGGCAGCGATGATCTCTCCATCGGTAACAAATGCGCCGTCCTGCCAGATTTCCTCCCACTGTACGTAATAGTCATCGCCTGTTCGGATATCTAGAACAAAGTCGACATCCCAGGCAAAGATACCGGCGATGTTCATGATCAATTTGTCGGAGAGTCCGGCATCAGCTGCACTTTCGAATAACGAAGAGTCGATAACGCCGTACGCGAGCCTTTTGCGTACCTCTATTGGCCGATCGATGATCTCCGCAGTGAACCCGGACTCCTGCCGGTCAACCTTCAGGGCGCTGGTGAGATTCAACGACGAATACATGCTCACCAGCTGTCCATCATCGTGGGTGATTTCGAAAACATCGCCCGGTTTGATTCTGCGGAACTGCTTGCCTGCCTCATCAAGGCGGGCAATCGTTGCAAGGTGACCAATACTCAGCTTGTGTTGTCGAAACAGCTGATCGAGCGTGTCGCCGGACCGGATGGTCAGCGTCAGTGTTTCGTATTCTGGTTCCAGCGCCAAAACCAGCGGCGTACCCGTATAAATGACTGGTTCAGCGACAAGATCTGCAGCGGCGACTTCGGCGCCTGCCATCGCGGTCATGCCCGGTGTCGTTGTTGCTGGCGTTGCCCTCGGTGTATCGACGATTGAGATCATGGCAATGCCAACGAGCGGAATACCGAGTCCGACGGCAAACCACAGTAGAGCCTTCGATTTCCTGGACGATTTGGCCGCCGTTGGTTTGTAGTCGTGTAGTAGTGGACTGACTGGACGATGCAACTCGGCGTCCCCGCGATTTCGGATGCCGCTACTCTACCGCGACGGTCCGGAGAGGTCAAAGAAAAGTGTTATAAGTCATGGTGTTAAACAGTTTTGTTTGGAACGGTCACATACGGGCTTTCATCGCTCGCCGAGAATGCTACAGTTCCGCGACAGATTGAGCCCGCGACACGATGTCATGACAAAAATTAAAGAACAAATGCAAGAACTTGTTCGCGGTAGCGACGAAGTTCTGCCGGCAGACGGTCTTGAGGCGAAGCTCAAGAAGAATCGGCCGCTTATCGTCAAAGCCGGTTTCGATCCGACGGCACCGGACCTGCATATCGGGCACACCGTGCTTATTAACAAGATGCGGCAGTTTCAGGAATTCGGCCACGAAGTCGTTTTCCTGATTGGTGACTTCACAGGCATGATCGGCGATCCGTCAGGAAAGAACACGACGCGTCCGCCGCTGTCGCCGGAGGAAATCAAGGCCAACGCCGAGACGTATGAGACACAAATATTCAAGATCCTCGATAAGAAAGCGACACGTATCGATTTCAACTCGCGCTGGATGGGCAATATGGATGCGGCGGGACTTGTCAAGCTTGCGTCGCATCACACCGTTGCCCGCATGCTCGAACGCGATGACTTCAACAAGCGTTATAGCAACGGCCAGCCGATTTCGATTCACGAGTTTCTTTACCCGATAGTGCAGGGATACGACTCCGTCGAGCTCAAAGCTGATATTGAACTCGGCGGCACCGATCAGAAATTCAACTTGCTGGTCGGGCGGCAGTTGCAGCAGGACTACGGGCAGGAGCCACAGATAGTTATGACCATGCCCTTGCTCGAAGGGCTTGACGGTGTGCAGAAGATGTCGAAATCGCTCGGCAACTATGTCGGGATCACTGATGCACCCGGCGAGATGTTCGGCAAAATCATGTCAATTTCGGATGAATTAATGTGGCGATACTTCGAACTCTTGAGCTTTCGCTCAATCGAAGATCTTGCTGGCTTAAGAAAACGTATCGATGAAGGCCTGAACCCACGCGATGCAAAATTCGAACTTGCCGGGGAGATTGTTTCGCGCTTTCATGATGCCGGCGCTGCGAGCACGGCCAAAGAGGAGTTTGTCGCGCGGTTTCAGCAGGGAGCAATGCCCGAAGAGATGTCCGAACTCACACTGGCGAGCAAGGACGGACGGCTTGGCATCGCCCATTTGCTGAAAGCGGCGGGCCTTGTCAATAGTACGTCCGAGGCGTTCAGGATGATCAAACAGGGTGCCGTCCGTATTGACGGCGTCAGAGTTGAGGACCGCGCCCTCGAGGTCGAGGCAGGCAGCACTTGTATTTATCAGGTAGGCAAGCGCAAGTTTTCGCGGGTTAGTTTGACCTGACGCAGGTCCGTAAAGGTGGCCGACATGAAGATCCCGAAGATACTTCTGTGCCTTGTCATGGTCGCGACAAGCTTGTCATCGCCAAGCCACGCTGACGAGGTCGAGGATGCAGAAAAGGCGGAGTTGGCCAAGCAAGAGGCTTTTCGTTCCGGCTTCGAAGCTATCGTCGATGATCTTAACTATGGGTCATTCGACAGCTTTATCGCAGCGATCGACCAACGCCACATGGTGGATCGAATCTTCGGTCTGCGCCTCATCGATCAGAAAATCAAAAAGCGGTTCAATGAACGACTCGAGTATTCCTATGAGGGCATGATTACGTCCGCGTTTGTCGTACCTGAGGAAGGCATGAAAGCGACGCTACTCGGCGTCGAATCACGTGGCGATTTAGGCAGGGCCGTGGTTCGATACGACCTGCCGAAACAACAGTTCAATTATCACGAGTATGACCTGCGTCTGGATAAGCGCGGTCGTGTCGAAATCGTTGACTGGACCGACTTCTTGAGAGGGTTGACGTTTTCGGAAGGTATCGGCAGGTCCATGGTCATGGGCGCGCCCAGCGTACCCGCTATGCGCAAGTTACTCGATTTTAGCAACGTCAGGGAAAGCGACCTGTTTCAGTTTGGTGAGCTGTTGAAGGCTGCGCGCGATCGCCGGCTGGATCGCTACCTCGAGATTCGCGACGCGATGGAGCCTCGTTTTCAACGTCAGCGAATCGTCGTTGAAACGTCAGTTCAGGTCGCGAAGCAAACACGCAAGCGCCGGCAGATGATCGCGGCCCTGCAAATCATGGCCGAGCATTTTCCTGACGACCCTTTGTACTCGCTGATGCTGCTCGATTACTACTTTCCGTCACGAGAATACGAAAAAGCGTTGCAGGCATTGCAGCGCCTGTCGGATCGACTGGACTTCGATGATGCGGCGATGGAGGCGCGTCTTTCAGCTGCAGCGCTTGTCATGGGTAACGGGCAGGATGCCGCCGCGTACGCAGAGATGGCACTCGCACGCGAGCCCGGTCTCGAGCTTGCCTGGTGGTCGGCGCTAAACGCTCGCGCAGCAATGGCCGACTTCGCCGGATGCGTCGACGCGCTACGGAGGCTGGAAGCCGATTTCGGCTACGAGCTGGGCCCCGAGGCTCTGCAAAAAAATCCGGCCTACGCGCAGTTGCTGCAGTCGACGGAGTTCGAGGCCTGGCGAGCAAGCGGACAATAGCATCCCGCCTGGCTCAAAGTGCCTGAAAAACAAGGGAAAACAACCTGACGGCCGTCGCCGGGTCAGTAAATCTCACAAATAGTCGGATTAAGTGTTGACGGGTGCCCATTCGCGGCTATAATGCCCGTCCGCTGAGGGTACGGTGTCCTTCAGTCACCTCCAATTAGACGTACCAAGACAGGCCCGGGCTGTTCATTGATCCCGTTTGGCCTGTATAATTGTGGGTCTACTAAAAAATAGGGACATTCCTGATTTAGCTCGGTATATCGAGCGAAATCGGGTTGGCTAAATCAGGAATGTCCCCATTTTTTAATCGTTCTTTAAAAATTTATTCAGATAATTTGTGTGGGTGCTCGCGTTGGAGTTTGCTAAGGCAAAATCAACGTGAGAACCAAGTTTAATTTTAAGTAATTGAGGTTGGGGATTACGTCTTTAGATAAAGCTCAAAGCTTTAAACTGAAGAGTTTGATCCTGGCTCAGATTGAACGCTGGCGGCATGCCTAACACATGCAAGTCGAACGGAAACGATGGGAGCTTGCTCCC
>JAOTYE010000013.1 GCA_029862045.1 Gammaproteobacteria bacterium | reverse complement strand
TCGGCAGTTCAACCGAGCCGCGCAGCGGCGACAGACGCACGCAGTGCGCCCAAAGGGCGAGCAAAGCGAGTCCATTGATTCGCGCCTTCGGCGCTCACCCTCCGGGCGACCTCGCTGCGCTCGTCGTCCAATCGGCTGCGCCGATTAGTCTGCCCCTGGCCACCACTCGCGCGCCTATTCCCCGCAACCATTCGGGGAAACTAGTCCACTTGCCAACCAGGCTCATTCGTGCCGACGTTGCTGATTTTGTATTCAACCCGCATGGCATTCTGATTCCTTATATCAAATCGATACGTGCTACGTATTAATCCGAATTGACTGAATGCCTCGTTCTCTTCTCAAATGCAGAAGAAGATCGACAAGACGACAAATAATAATGTGCAACGCCGGTGACTTCATTTGGCGTGGGAGACGCAAGAGGGCTTGGTGGCGTGAAACGCAAGGAACAGGGGAAAGAGCAATGAGGACTTCGATCAAGTTATTGGTAGTGAGCTGTATTGTCGTACTGCTCACGGTGTTGTGGGCACCGTCGGCGTCCGCGAATCCAGATTGGTCCGGTTGCTCCGGTTGCCACGGCGATTTTCGGGCGAGTCCTTACATGAGACTTGGGGTAGACCAGGGGTGGGGCGACGATCTGATGGACGGCCATGAAACCTTTCCGGGGATGGGCGGTAACTGCGACGCGTGTCACAACCCTGGCCCTCGTAGCCCAGTATTCATTAATCAGTCAGCTGGTGGCGACCCAAATGGTTTGCTGACAAAGTCATGCGTTGGTTGTCACGGTCGTGACGAGGATGGCAGCGACGGCCAAATTGGTGACGGTCTGCGTGCGCACCACGCCTCGGCTGGCGTGACGACCTGCGCTGGGTGCCATCCGACCGATGACGTAGTGGCTGGCGAGAACGTCCCACCGTTTAACTATGTCACGATTGGGCTGACGTGGAACCCCTGTGCCGATGACCAGATTGGCAGTGCGAGCGGTCTCGATAACGACGGGGACAATCTTTACGACGCCGCCGATCCGGACTGCGGAACAGGGAACGCCGCGCCAGTAGCTGTTGACGATCTCCCCGGAGGGGTGCCTGTTGCAGCTACACCGGTCAACACCGCGGTTGCTGTCGATGTGCTGGCGAACGATACCGACGCCAACGGCGATATATTGACGGTCAACAGTTTCGACGCTGCCAGCAGCAATGGCGGTACTGTGAGTTGCCTCCTGTCCGCCACCACGCCGACGCCACAGTGCACCTTAACCCCGGCGGCCAACGTCTGTGGGACCGACAGCTTCACTTATGACGCCACCGATGGGATCGATCCTTCGAATCGCGCGACGGTGACGATACAAGTCGGCGACGCCAATGCGCCGGTCGTGACGGCGCCGGCGGATCTGACCATCACCTTACCACCAGGCAGCACCGGTCCGGTTCCCGCCGGCGATCCGGAGATTGCGGCCTGGCTCGCCTCGGCGACGGCCGACGATCCGGAAGAGGGAAGCGTCCCGGTCAGCAACAATGCGCCGGCTGAGTTCCCGATAGGTACGACACCGGTGACGTTCACGGCCACCGACAATTGCGGGAATTCGGGTGCAGCCACGGCCGATGTGATCATATTAGTTGCCGACAACAATGTTCCCGTGGTTACGGCACCGGCACCCCTTGCCGTGACGGCGCCGCTGTGTGCGACGTCGGTACCACAGTCGGATACTGAGATTCAGAACTGGCTGAACTCGGCCACGGCCGACGACGTCGAAGACGGAACGTTAGCCGTCAGCAACAACGCACCGATTGACTTCGGGCTCGGCGATACGCTGGTGACGTTCTCGGCAGAGGATACGCTCGGCGCCATAGGCACGGCGGACTCGACGTTGACGGTAAACGAGACGCCGAACACGGCGCCGGTGGTAACGGCTCCGGCTCCGATCACTATCACGGTTCCGCAGGGCACCACCTCGGTACCGGCCACGGATCCGGCGATTGTCGCGTTCCTCGACGACGCCAGCGCCAACGACAGCGAAGATGGGCCGCTGGCGGTGAGCAATGATGCCCCGGCCGATTTCCCGCTGGGCATCACCACGGTGACCTTCTCGGCGACCGACGCCTGCGGCCTGACCTCGACCGCCACCTCGACGGTGACGATCCAGGAAGAAGCCGGTAATACCGCGCCGCAGCTGACGACGCCCGATCCGATCACGGTCACGGCAGGGCTTTGCGACATTTCGATACCGGCGACGGATTCGGCAATCGCCGATTTCCTGAACGGGGCGACCGCAACGGATGCGGAGGACGGGGACCTGACCGGGTCGATTACCAATGACGCACCGGCAGACTTCCCGGCCGCGGTAACCCCGGGGGCGGCCACGACGGTGACGTTCTCGGTGACTGACAGCGGGGACCCTTCCGGCACGCCGATCACCACGACTGGCACGTCGAGCGTGACCGCGGTTGATCCAAATACGCCACCGACCGTAACTGCTCCGGCGCCGCTCACCATTACGGTTCCGGCGGGCACGACCTCGGTACCGGCGACGGATCCGGCGATTGCGGCATTCCTGGCATCGGCCAGCGCCAACGATGCGCAGGATGGGGTGCTGGCGGTGAGCAATGACGCCCCGGCTGACTTCCCACTGGGAACCACGACCGTAACCTTTAGCGCCACCGACTCCTGCGCTGCGAGCGCCAGCGAGACCTCGACGGTGACGATCGAGGAAGAGGTTGCGAACCAAGCGCCGACGGCCGATGCCAATGGACCTTACAGCGCGCAGGTCGGAGACCCCATCACCTTCGATGGCTCAGGCTCCATGGACGACGGCACCATCGTCGCCTATGAGTGGGACTTCGGTGATGGCAGCACGGGCTTGGGCGTAAATCCGACACATACCTATGGCGCCGCGGGCACGTTCACCATCACCCTGACGGTGACCGATGATGGCACACCAGCCCTGTCGGGCAGCGCCACCACGACGGCGACTATCACGGATGTTCCACCGCCGACGGGTGATAAGGTGTCAATCTGCCACAAAGGCAAAAACACGATATCGGTCAATGTGGCGGCCGTGAAGGCTCACCTGGGTCATGGCGACACGCTTGGTCCGTGCAATGACAACGACGGCGACAGCGACGACGATCGCGGCAACGGCAACAGAGAAGCTGTTACCGCGTCGACCGCTTCCGGAAAAGCAGGCAGCAACAACGCCGAATCCGGTGCTGGCGCCGCCAGTCTGACCCTTCTGTGGCTACTCGGTGTCGCGGTGTTCCTGAGACGGCGCGGTTCGATGGGTCCCTGACATATCGCAGGTGGACCTGGTATCTCATTAGTTGGTACCAGGCGCGTAACGCACGGCGGAGGCAAGGAAGCGTCCGCCGATGTCAGCGACAGGTGGCGCCGAAGGCGCTCACAAATAGTTTCGTTACAGATCCTGTGCTGCGGGACAGCCGCTTTTTCTTACGCAGGAAGATATGGTTCGGCATGTTGAAGTCGAAACTGAGTGAAAATCGCTAACTTTTCCAGAGTTCTGCGAGACACTTCCGATCCCAACGCAGTGCGCAGATCAGGCACAACTGCCTGGTTTTTTTAGCCAATTGCGGCAAGACAGGTCTAGAAATTCTGGGCCTCGTGACTTGATTCGCCCGCAGCAGATTGACTCGCACATCTGGTGCGTGAGATTTGCGGGGATCAGCTATGCACTGTCCCGCATAGTGAGGCACTCAAAGCAACGGCCGCCCCGGTAACTTATTGAATTACATAGCCGCCGGTGAAGTGGCACGCGACTGAAAATCCGCTCCTTCGACGCGGCTCGACCCCTATCAATTTCTACTCGTTTGCCGCTGCAAATGCTGCAACCGTCTGTCGCAGGTGTTTGTGCGCATCAAATAACTTCACGTAGTCCTGCTCGTGAACGCCCCCTTTCGCCCGAATCACGTCGGCCAGCGCATCGCGGTCGGCCTTCGGCCATTCTTTAACATCAGCGACTGCCGCGATGACGGGGCTCAGACGATGCCACATCAGCTGTTCGTCGGCCGTCCAGCCGGAGATTGAATCAATGCCCAGCGCCTCCGCCAATTCCTGTGAACAACGCCGTGTTCCATCTTCCCGTTGTGAGCCAAAGCGTTGCGATACGTAGTCCAGCACGCCGAGGCTGATCGAATCAGTGCACACCATCGGCAAAACATCCTGTCTCTTGCGGGCGAGCGAAAAATACAGTGGATAATTGGCCAGGCGTCGCAACGTGTTTTTGCTGCTGCGATAACCTTTCCTCTGCGCCTTTCGAAGTTCCGCATTCGCCAATTTGATCGCCTCACTATCGCACGGACGAAATCCCATGCGCACATAGAACCACCACGCGCCGGAATCGATCGCTTCTTCGTTGTCGGCGCCAATCTGGTAACTGTCGACGGAAAACGTGTCGGCATCAAACAACCTGTGAAATGTTGCAAGTACGCTCGCATACAGTTCCGTAGTTTCGGCTCCGCGAAAGGCCGGAAACAGGTTAAATGCGATCTGGCAGGAACCAAACAGGCCGGTGCCAGTGCCGTAGCCAACGACGACGCCGTTTCTAAGCATCAGGTACCCGTACTCGCATTCCAGCAAGTAGCGTTTTACCGGCAACATGCCGATGAGCACGATCTGGATACCGCGTCTGCAATGCACTCGCATCACGTCATCCGCGCTCGCGTAGCCGAAGGCGTCGAGGTCACGCGATCGCGCGACCATTGCGCTCTTGGCAAGATCCACCAAGCGCATTGCCTGCCTGCGGTTCACGTTTTCGATGCGAATTCGCCTGTGCGCAGCCTGTCGAAGATCAATGGCATGTCGCTCGATGCTGCGCCGCTGGTACTGAATAGCTTTTGGCCTGACGTACTCCTGCGTGCGTGTCGGTGTTGTGGCAGATGCGGACAAATAGAACGGAATATCGAGCTCGTCATACACGCTATCCAAAACCGCCCCAGCGGCACCTCGTGCTGCAAAAAGGCGAACCAGGAACACCGCATCGGTTTCATCATCGCGGCGCATCCGATCGATCCACTCCGGTGCGTCGTACATGTATTGCTGCAACGCGCCGCGTTCACTGAAGAGCGCCAGGCTTTCAAGCGTACTGGAAAGCCGATCCTCGGCCTCAAATTGCCCCCAATCGATGTGCAAGGAATCGCCGCAACGTTGCGCCAGCCATAGCGCCGTCACCCGGTAGAATCGAAAACGGATGTCGGTCCCGTCAATTCCAGAGTCTTCCAGCGCCCCGGCAAATCTGTTCAGATCTGCTCGATCGGAAAAATTCTTCAGCATCCGGTTGACAGTCGCCAGCAGCTTCGGATCATCTGGCCAGGCACGCGAGAAACACAATGTCTCATGCAGACGTCCGACCTCGACGGCGCGCCCCAACGACTTGTGCTCGAGCTCCGTAAGCAGGTGCAGCTTCTCGCTGGCCGCGGTTGCACCGAACTCTTCGCGTAACGATTCCAGGCGCTCGAGCTTTGTTCGAAGAGAAGCCATACTTACCTCCACCGGTGTCGCGCGAACGGCATACGCCAGTTGCGCGGCGACCCCATTTGACTATTTGTATATGAACAGTGCAACGCGTCTGGCATCCAGGGAAAGAATAAAGAGAATGGGGTCAGAATACTCTTTTCTCGTGAACGTCATTTTCTGGCGATATTGAACGCTTCGTAAACGTCAACTATTGATTGCAATAAGTCCGGCTAATAGTTCGACCGACTGAAAATCCGCGTGTTTCGCTAGTGAGGTCAGCTTGACTGTGAGTTTGGCGATCTTTTCCGGACGGTTCGATTGACTCGAACCGGTTGAGACCGGTTCTCGCCCTGCGGGCAGGCTCATTGCATTCGACTGTCTTGATTCGCTTCGCGAATCGGCCCGCCCCTGGCCACCGTTCCAACCATTTCCTAAAACGGATTCAGCGTATACCCCTTCGGTGCCGCGGTGGACACATCGAAGCTATGCTTAAACGCCGTGCCCGGTGGGATCGGCATTGTGACATCGACATCGACATCGGCGACCGGGCCATGGTCTGTGAAAACCGGTCCCTTGGTAAACACTCCTTCGTCTGCCAGGGCGGTGGTTGCACAGGCAGCGAGAATCAGAAGCGGCATTAGATAACGCATGGGTGGTACCTCAGTGTGATTAATGGGGACATTCTCAATTTAACGCATTAATACGTTGAAACAGGAATGTCCCCATTTTCTCCCTGATCATTTACGATACGAACGCGCCTTCTCCTGTACTCTGAGAACAACAGAATCGCCCCCCCTTGGCCTTACGCAGGGTTATCCTGGGTCGTGAAATCTGTTCGCCGAAAATACACGGCGCGCTAATGCAGCTCAAAGCAGGAGAAAAAGTGATGAGTAAAGGACAAAAGAGCAACAAAGAGACCAAGAAAGTACCGGCCATGACGGCAAAAGAGAAAAAGGCCGCGAAAAAAGCGAAGAAGAACGAAAAGCGACGCATCGGCGAATGATTCAATCCGACCTGCGCTGACCTTCGCGGTCAGGCAGCTGCCAATCGTGATGCCTCGCGGTACGTTACGACTCTCTGGTGATCTTCGTCCCAGAGGCAACACCGGAAGCAGTCACGAATGTCGCGCGGGCTGAGTGTCGTCGTCACGGGTGACTGCAGTTCCGGGATCGCATCCATCACCTCGGGCAAGCGATAAAAAGGTATGCGTACGTTAAGGTGATGGATATGGTGAAAACCGATGTTACCGGTGAACCATTGCATGACTTTGTTGAGCCGCATGTAACTTGACGATTCCATGGCGGCCCGATAGTACGTCCACGCCTCCGTCGATAATATGTGCATGCGCTTAAAGCTGTGCTGGGCAAAAAACAGGTAACTGCCCAGCGCCGAGGCGATGGTTATCGGCAGCAGTACGACGAAGAAAGCGGTATCGAATCCACCGAATATCCACAGCACCGCGACCAGTGCCGCGTGACCGACAAGCGCCAGCAAAGAGTCCCAATGCCGTGCCGGGTTTCTTAGCAGCGGCAGCAACGTGATGCTGAAGAAGAAAACCGTTATGTAACCGGTCAGCACTGTGAGCGGATGTCGGACTATCCGGTAACTGCTTCTCGTCGCGCGCGTCGCCTCATGCCACATCCGCGTGGTCATGATCGGAAAAGAGCCGATGCTCGAGGAGGACACTTGACCAACGTGGCCGTGATGATAGTTGTGGCTTTTCTTCCATGAGCGCGGTGGAGTAAGCGCAAGGGCCGAATAGACCCGGAACAGGATCCACGCGAGGCGCGATCGCACCAGGATCGCCCGATGCATGTAGTCATGGTAGGTAATGAAGGTGCGAACCATCAACATGGCCGCCAGCAGTGAAAACAGCAATCGCAACGGCCACCAAGGTGCGAGTCCGGCGCCGGCTAGCGCCGCTGTCAGCATGGCGAAGGTCGAGCCGACGTGCCACCAACTGACCTTTACCGATTCCTCCGCGAATGGCACGGTCGCGTTGATCAGATCTCGCCCGATACGCAGTCCTTCACTCGGTTCGGCAGAATCTTCGTCAAGTTTCAGCGATCCCTCGTTCATCCTTCAATGTCGGCGGGAATTACCAGTGATATGAATTATATCCCTATGGGCATGCCCGGAGCACGGCTATGCGTGAAAGTACTTATATAAGGTCGGCGGCAGCCGATACCCAAGCGCAATCTGCGATGACTTCGGAAACTCCTAATGGCCGGCATCGATGAATACTGCCAGTCTCATGCTAAAACAATCGCAGAGAGGTGAGCAGGATGAGTGTCGAAACCAGCCACATTCTCGCTGAGCACGCCTTTGATCGCAGCCTGGTCCGCTGGATTATGAAGCGTGTCGGCAATCCCAGCATTTCAATTCGGCTCTGGAATGGCGATGAGTTTTGGGTGACAGAGACACGCCCCGTTGCGTGCATGGAGTTCTGTGAGCGACGCGCCGTATTCGAACTCCTGCGATCACCTTCCGTGGGTTTTGGCGAGTGTTACAGCACGGGGCTGATCGAGATCCATGGGGATCTGCTGGCATTTGCGAACGAGGTTACTTCAGCAATTACGCGGCAGCGCGATGGCCGCTATTACGGTCCGAGAATCCGATCGATGCTGTACGCCATCCGCAGCAATACGCTGGCCCGTTCGTGGCGAAACGTCCATCACCACTACGATCTCGGCAATGAATTCTACAAACTGTGGCTGGACGAGCGCATGGTCTATACCTGTGCGTATTTCGACACGCCTGGCGCGTCGCTGGCCGAGGCCCAGGTCGCCAAGCTCGAACATGTCTGCCGCAAATTGAAATTGCGGCCCGGGCAAAAGGTCATTGAGGCAGGCTGCGGTTGGGGCGCGCTGGCACTGCATATGGCAGAGCATTACGGCGTCAACGTGGTCGCCTACAACAATTCCAGCGAACAGGTCGCTTTCGCAAGGGAAAAGGCGGCCGCCAACGGCGTCGATAATTTGGTCAGATTTGTTGAGGATGATTACCGGAATATCGACGAACGTTGCGACGCGTTTGTGTCGGTCGGCATGCTCGAACACGTTGGATTGACCAACTTCAGAAGGTTGGGCGAGCTAATTAAACGCAGTCTCAAACCCGAAGGAATTGGTCTGATCCATTCGATCGGTCGCAGCCATCCACAGAGAATGGACCCCTGGATCGTCAAACACATCTTTCCCGGCGGACATGTTCCAAGCCTTGGCGAAATGATGGCTGTCTTCGAACCGCAGCAACTTTCAATCCTCGATGTTGAAAATCTGCGCCCGCATTATGCGCGCACGTGTGCGATGTGGCTGGAGAATTTCGAAACAGTAGCCGATGAAGTCGCGGAAATGTACGGTGAAGCATTCGCGCGCATGTGGCGATTGTATCTGGCTGGATCGTCCGCAGGATTTCAATCCGGTACTTTGCAGCTTTATCAGGTTCTATTCGCACCACGCGGTAGCAACAATGTGCCGTGGACGCGTGATTATCAGTATCTGGGAGAGCCGGGGACCCATTGACGTGCAATTGGCCGACGCCATTGTCGTAGGCGGTGGCCCCGCAGGTTCAACCTGCGCCTGGAAGCTTCGCGAGGCGGGCCTGGATGTCATCGTGCTGGATCGGGCGACATTCCCGCGCACAAAATTATGCGCTGGGTGGGTGACGCCCGAGGCGCTATCGGACCTCGAGCTTGATCCGCGGGATTATCCGCTCAGCCTCATGACTTTCGACGAACTCCATCTCAACTGGAAAGCGCTCACGGTTAGGCTCAAATCCCGGCAGCATTCGATTCGCCGCTTCGAATTCGACGACTTTTTGCTGCGCCGTGCCGGCGTGAGGGTGCTACAGCACAAGGTGCGAGAGATTAATCGGGATGGCGGTGATTACATTATCGATGGCGAATTCCGCGCCAGATATCTGGTCGGTGCCGGCGGTACAGCTTGCCCGGTCTACAGGACATTCTTTCACGAACGCAATCCGCGCAGCAGCGCGCTGCAGACAGCTACTTACGAACAGGAATTCGCGTATGACTGGGAAGACCCCAGGTGTCACCTGTGGTTTTTCGATGACGGCTTGCCGGGCTACGCGTGGTACGTGCCCAAAGCAAATGGCCATATCAATGTCGGATTGGGGGGCATGGCCGACAAACTAAAGCATCAGGGGGGGCACCTTCGGGAGTATTGGCGCAGATTCGTGGACAAGCTGCGGAAAAAAGACCTTGTCAGTTACGACAACTATCGTCCCACAGGTTACAGCTACTATCTGCGCGGTAAAGTCGATGTCATCAGTGATAACGACGCCTATATCGTCGGTGATTCTGTCGGTCTCGCGACTCGAGACATGTGCGAGGGCATCGGGCCGGCAGTTAGAAGCGGTCTGCTCGCGGCCGACGCCATCATTACCGGAGCAGAATACTCGCTCGCCGGACTCAGCCAATTCACTGGCAGAGGACTGGCCAGCCAAATACTCGAACGTAAGTTCGTAGGGGCGCGCCGATAACCAGGCGTCCGCACGTTCGGCTACGCGCTAATCGCTGCCGTGTTGAGCGGGTAACCGGTCGGTCATACATCGGCGTACTCTGGAACTCAGCCCGAGCTACGCGGAATCGCACTCATTCTATTTCCAACGAGCAATCGCAATCGGACATGGTGCTTCGTATTGCTATTCCCTAAGCCAAAGGAGGGCCTCATCCTCGTCGTAAAATATTTGCATTTGCTTGTACCGATTGACCGCGACTGTTTCTACAAACGCGACATCTTCGCTGGTCTCTTCACCAACTAAAATAGCTGTCTTGATCGTACCCGGCCAGTCTTGACCAAAATCGAAGATATCCAATATCGATGGAGCGGTCGTCAGTTCTCGAGCATCAACAAGGAGATAAAATACTCCATGTGTCTCGGAAAGTTGAACAACTTCCTTTTTTGATGCAATCCAATCCGCAATGGGGTCGACTCCCCATGCTCGGACACGCATCAGGGCATTATGCGGTTCGTAGGTTACTTCCTCCGGCATGACGCTAGTTCCCTCCGATCGGTGCAAAGAAACCCGTGCTAAAGCACGGCTAATCTTACCGCAACTCCGAAGTCTGTGAGCCGGTCATTCTGTTGAATCAGAACCTTGAAACAGACTGTTTTCATTCAAAATGTCGATTGGTTCCACGCTTCTGTACCGATTATGTGCCATCTTATATTTGGAGCGATGTCGAGTTTCTGAATGAGGATTTTAGCCAATGATTCGCTCTGAGCCTGACCCGGCAAACAAGAGTCCCGGAACGAGCCCTGCTCATCTTGAGGTCGTACCTCAGGCGCGGCAATTCGCGTCAGACTCCAAACAAACTAGTGGATACGGCCAACACCTTCCCGTGCGACTGACCCGAAGCGTCTTTGACGATCTCGCGATCTGGATGATTGGCGTCGGAATCATAATTGGCGCGGTATTTCCGCCCATGTTGGTTGGCTTTGGTGTGCCTGGCGAGATTGTTCTTACTCCGTTCTTTTTCTGCGTATGTCTACTTGCGGGCATTGCGGTCGGTGGTGTCAATATCCGGTTGATGCGCGTAGTGGTTATGCCGAGATTGCGCGCGCTCGTCGACGGCATGCGAATGATCGAATCGGTTGTTGAAAACGCAACCTACACAGGCGATTGGACGGACTGCGATCCGGAAAGTTGTCAACTGCCGGTCGACAGTGACGACGTTATCGGTGAGTCCGCTTCTGCGTTCAATCACTTGATACGCGTTCTTCAGCACAGTCATGAAGTTGAGGAGAGAGTTGGCGAATTTAGCAAGACCATGACTAGTCAGCTGGAGCTCGGTCCCTTATGTAATGGCGCGCTCAGCGGTTTCATCGCAGCGACGAGCGCCACTGCAGGAGCCATCGTGGCCGATGTGGGTGGAGAACTCTCCGTCCTGGCCAGTTTCGGAATCGTGGAAGCCGAAAGCTTATGTGAGAATGACCAGGTACGGTTGGCGCTGCGAACACAGGAACCTGTTTATGTCGAGTTGCCCGAGGGGCTATCCGTAAATGCTGGATTAGTCGAGTTTCAGCCGCGGGAGGTCGCTTTCGTGCCTCTGGTCGTCCAGTCAAAGGCGACTGGCGTTGTTGTACTGGCCAAATCGGCAGCTTTCGAAAGAGATTCGCGTTCGATGTCGCAGATCTTTGGCAGAACCTTCGTTATGGCTCTATCCAATGCTATGAAACACGGTGATCTGCAGCGTATCGCGGCGCTTGACCCGCTGACGAATTGTTACAACCGACGCTTTGGGCTTACACGCCTGCGCGAGGAGTTTACACGGGCGAAGCGAAGCGAATCACCTTTAGGCCTCATCATGTTCGATATTGATCACTTCAAGTTGGTCAATGACTCACACGGGCATCTTATCGGTGATCGGGTTCTCGCGAATGTTGCAAAAGAGGCCAAACTGCATCTGCGCGAGGGTGACGTACTGGTTCGCTATGGTGGGGAAGAATTTCTGTGCATATTGCCCGGTGCGTCAACTGAAGGTGCAGCTGAGGTCTGCGAGCGCATACGCCATGCAATTGAGGCGATGACGGTGCGAGATCGTGGTCAGACGATTAGCTGTACGATTAGCCTGGGATTCGGCAGTTTCCCTGCGACACCGGCTGAGGATGAAACCGCTTTGATCCGGGTGGCCGACGAGGCACTTTATCGAGCCAAGGACGACGGCCGTAATCGCACAGTCGAAGCTGCCTAAAGGACAGGAAATTCAATCGTAGTGTCGAGTCTTGATTCGCTTCGCGAATCGATCCACCGTACTAGTAGTGAGTAGGTCGTATCGGCTGGTACGGTGTTGCTATTGGGTGGGCCACCATTCCCTTCAAAGACTTACGATGGTTCCTTCCGTTTTATAAAGGCGACATTAGCGTGAAGTGTCCAAATCGTGCCCACTTCTACCAAGCAACCAAACCCAAAATTGCAATTGCCTCCTGAACGCGGGTCGGTGGTTTCTTAGACATGTCAATCCAAACACGTCTATATTCCCTTAAACGGATTGTATTCGTCCAAACTACACAGGGGCGCTCAGCCGAATATCGCTGACCTGCGATGCCGGCTCGCGTGATGACTTTGGACTGGCGGCGGCAAGCCCGATTGGAGAGAACCCGATGAAAAGAACCGCACTGCTACTCATACCCTTAGTGATCCCGCTCGCGGTGGCCGCACAGGAACCTGACATCTCGAGATTTGTGGACTCGCGGTATGACGAGACGGCGCGAATCGCACGAACGCTGTGGGAATACGCCGAAGTCGGTTATCAGGAAGAAAAGAGTAGTGCGTTACTACAAGCGACACTCTCTGCAGAAGGCTTCGATGTGCAGCCCGGCGTTGCCGGTATGCCGACCGCATTTGTTGCTGCTTATGGCGAAACCGAGCCTGTCATCGCGATCCTCGCGGAATATGATGCTTTACCCGGCATCAACCAGGATTCGTTACCGACGCGTAGCCCGATCGCCGGCAAGAGTGCCGGCCAGGCCTGTGGCCATAACCTGTTCGGGGCTGGCTCAGTCGCTGCGGCGATCGCGATCAAGCACTGGCTTGATGAAACCGGCTCGCCCGGGACAGTGCGGCTTTATGGCACGCCCGCCGAGGAAGGCGGCAGCGGCAAGGTCTACATGGTCCGCGAGGGACTGTTCGATGACGTCGACATCGCGCTTCATTGGCACGCCGCCGACGAGAATTCCGCGGCCGCACGAACGTCACTCGCCAATCGCTCCGCAAAGTTTCGCTTCCGCGGTGTCTCAGCCCATGCAGCGGGCGCGCCTGAGAAGGCTCGCTCGGCGCTCGACGGTGTCGAGGCATTCAACTACATGGTCAACCTGATGCGCGAGCATGTGCCGCAGGAAACCAGGATTCACTACGTGATAACCGCCGGCGGACTGGCGCCGAATGTCGTGCCCGATTACGCGGAGGTCTTCTATTATCTGCGCCACCCCGAGGCAACCAGGGTAGCCGAGCTGTGGATGCGGCTCGAACAAGCCGCGCTCGCCGCTGCGCAAGGTACCGGAACCGAGGTCGACTGGGAGATTATTCATGGCAATCACCCGGTGCTCGTCAACGAGACATTAGCGAAGATGATGGACGAGAAATTGCATAGCGTTGGAGGTCTTGAGTACACGGCCGAGGAGCAGGCGTTTGCCGAGCAGCTTTACGCAACAATGACAGAGCCCGAGAACGAACTCGGCTCCGAGGCCACGATTCAGCCTTACGAACTCAAACTCGGTTATGGCTCGACCGATGTCGGCGACGTCTCCATCGCTGTTCCTACTGTCGGCGTGCGAATTGCCGGATATGTGCCGGGCACGTCAGGACACAGCTGGCAAGCCGCAGCGGCAAGCGGCATGTCGATCGGTTTCAAGGGGGCGAATAGCGCCGCGAAAACGCTTGCACTGGCGGGGATCGAGATCATCAAGAACGAAGAATTGCGCGATGCCGCACGCAAGGAGCACGCGGAAAAGCTCGGCGAGAACTTCCACTACGAAGCTTTACTCGGCGACCGTCCGCCACCGCTCGACTATCGCAAATAACACGGCTTTGAATTTCCGAGGGCTGAGTCCTGCGCCGGTCGACGAATAATGGGGACTGTCCCTCCGGGACTGTCCCCATTTTCGTTAACGATCAGTCAGAATCAGAATCATCGTCGTCACGAGTCGGGAGGAATTTTTGTGTTGATGCTGAGCTCTGCTTTACGTCTCTATTGCGTTGACGGATATCGTAATAGTCATTCGTCAGCCAACGCCCAAGAATGTTCGCGTACAGGGGGCTACCAAGCACGCCGCTCTCGCCGCCCGGCAAAACCGTGCGTCCGCTGATGCCGCGTGGCGCCCGGCTCGATTCACCCACATACCGGCGAGACGGACCGCTACCGAACATGAAGTCGTTGCTGCTGTCGGCGCGGGCAGAGTGACTCGAGGCATCGACGACACCGAAACCACCGTCGACCGACAGTCCCGGAAGGTCCGGGAATGATGGAGGAAACGCTCCACCGGCCGGCGGTGTATCAAACGGTGGACCCAATGGATGATCCAGTACGATGCGATGCAGACGGCCCCAGCGATAATCGTTCTGCTCGGCCGAACCGCCAAACGCATCGGCAAACTGCGGACTGGCCAGGAGATCCAGCGCATCCTGAACGCTCTTGAGGACCAGGATGTCACGCCGTGCTAACGGATCGGCAACCCCCGGCACATTGAAGAAGTTGAGTCCGGATGCACCAATACCGAATTGCGTGTCGTACTGATCGAACAGGTTGCGCAAGGCGGTCATAGAAAGACTGCTCGGCGGCCGGGGCAGACCTATTGCGTCAAGCACCTGGTCGATCGTGTTGCCAATCATCCGGCCGCGCCAAACTGAATAGATCGTCGCGGCAATACTGTGTTCGATTTCCGTTGCTGACGGTGCAGCGCGATTGCCATTCGTATCACTGGCGTCATAACCCTCGGGTACGCCGGTGGGTGTCGAGTAATCCCAGGTATCCAGCCGGTCGACCGCTTCGGCGACTCGCGGATCGGAGGCGAGTGCGGCCAACAGTGGGTCGGCAGAGATCGACTGCGCGTTCTCGTATGCCTGAAGGATCAGCGGTGCAAATACCTGCGCGTCGAGCAATACGACGTCGGCCTGGATCTCCTGCATGTCATCGACGCTCAGCGGTCCCGTTGCGAGCCGTTCTTCGAAGGCCTGGGTGATACGACCTGCGCGGGTACCGATCGCATATCCAGGGTTAAGATAGAAAATCCCGCCGCCGGGTCTCAGCTCGTTAAACGCATTGTTGTCCCGCGTGTTCCCGGTGGGATCGTTGTTGGCGTTTATGAAATAGCCGCTGACGGGATTGACGAGTTTAGGCATCTCGTCGAACGGCAGGATCTCGAATGGCATGGCTTGATGCGGTTGCGGATTCGTGACCGGCAGCCATTCGTTGCCTCCGAGACCGTTGCGAATCAGATACGGTGGGAGGCCGTTAATGGTGCCGGCCTGCAAGTCCTCGCGAATCGGCATCTCGGCGCTCGTAAAATAGGCAATGTTGCCGTTGGTGTCCATGTAAGAGAAGTTCTGCGAGCCAAAATCAAAAAACTGCAGGCCGCCTATGAAATCTTCGAGGTCTTTCGCAAAATTGAAGGCACGGAACGCATCAAATTCACGGGTGGGACCGAAACCGGTGTACTGAACGCTGAGCGCAAAGCCTGTTGCTACATCAATACTGATGATCGGCCCATTGTTGCGTCGCGGTGCAATCAGCGTGGCAGGCGGGATGAACACGCCGCCCACTGTGCCCCCCGCAGGTGCCAGTTCGAGGTTGTCCGGCACGCCGTCACCGACGATGTTGTAGCGGAACGCCTCCGGTATTGGAATGAGCGGTTCCGGGCTACCGAGATAGACGGTGCTGAGGCCACTGGGTGAACTCGGATCAGGGACCACCTGTTCCTGGAACGTATCGGTCACGTCCATCGGATTGACTGTCGCACCCCAGGTGATGCGACGGTTCTGCCCAAGCACGACATAAGGCACGCCGGCAAAGCTGCTGCCCACCACATCGACGCCGGCAGGCCTGGACCGAAGATGATTCTGATACCACGTAGCGGGCGTGTTCAACGCAAGATGCGGATCGTTGGCAAGCAACGCCTTACCGCTTGCGCTGCGGCTCGGGGCAACGGCCCACTCGTTGCTGCCTTGCGGCTTATCGCGCGACCTGAGCGCGTTTTCCAGCACGGGAATTCCTTTAACCCGTGCGATGTAGTCGTCGACGAGTCTCACAATTGCCGGGTCAAGTTGCTTGATCGGAGCTTTGCCGCCAGTTGATTTTGCTCCGCTCAATACAGACTTGTTTGCATTTCCTGAAAGTTGGGTTCGCGCCGACACGCTCGGCGCAGCAGCGGCCAGCGCGTCGGGAATCGTCGCCGCCGGATCGAATGGCTGCGTCCGGAACAAATCCTCAAAGAAAAGTTTGCTACCGTCGAAACCGAGCAGCCCACCGGCAAACTGATAACTGCCCAATGCCTGCGTCGTACTTACGTCGAGGTCGAATGACAGGCCGAACGCGATCAACTTGCCAACCACGACGCTGTCCAACGGCGTCCACGGTTCAACTTGCGTGATCTCCAGCACCCCATATTCAGTCGGCAATGCCTGCGTATTCAAAAAGAAATTCACCCCATCCGCGTAGGCCTGTAGCCCGGCCCGGGTTTGCGACGACAGTGCCGGCAACGACAGTTGCGCGGCACGGCGCAGCCCGAATGTGCGCAACTGGACGTCACTCCCCAAAGCAGGTTGACCCAGCAGCTCGGCCAGTGTCCCGCTTCCCTGACGCCGCGAGAAATCCATCTGGAAAAAACGATCCTGCGCGTGCAAATAGCCCTGCACGAATACCACGTCGTGCTCGCTGTTGCCGATAATGTGTGGAATGCCATCAATATCCCGGATAACCTTTACTGCGGAATGCAAGCCCGGTGCTTTTATGGGCTTGGCGATGGACGTAGCAGCGATTGTCACGAGCAGCAGTGCGGTGACGATGCGAGTGTGATTTAACATATTATTCCCCTTGGGCCGAACGCAGGAGACGCCTGGTCTTGTTTCTTTTCTAGACACGCGGGCGTTTTTTCTTTTAGAGCCTGTAGGTCATCTTAGCTCAAGCGCGGGGTTGCGCAAGCAGCGACTTGCTGGTGGCAGACCGCATACCACGAGCTGACAATTCTAAGGGGACTGTCCCTTCGGGACTGTCCCCATTTTCGTAAGACCAGCGACAGTGAACGACGTTCGATTGACTCGAACCGGTTGAGACCGGTTCTCGCCCTGCGGGCAGACTCATTGCATTCGCCTGTCTTGATTCGCTTCGCGAATCGGTCCGCCGTACTAGTAGTGAGCAGGTCGTATCGGCTGGCACGGTGTTGCTATTGGGTGGGCCACCACTTCATTTCGGCGTATTCCGGTGAGATGGTTTGCACCGTATTCCGGACACGGAACAAACGTTGCCGAAGCTGCAGCGTGACGAGCCACCTTTCAGGTCGCATTCAGTTTCGATTAACGCTCTGTTCACTGTGGTTCCACTAATCTGGGCTCACAGTGAAACTGCAAGGAGAAGGTTATGAAGAAGCATTTCATCAAAGCGATTGCGATGGCTGCCCTGGCAACTGCCGCGGCCTCGCCAGCCAATGCCGACCACAATGACCGCGAGTTCGATGTCCGCATCGCTCAGGCCTGGGTAAAGTCCAATGTTGAAGGCCGGCGCTACGATCACCGTCGCAACGATCGCGCCTACCGGCACTGGCTCAAGCACAGAAAGCGCCATCACAAGCAGCACAAGCGGCAGAAATATGCGCATGCGCGATGGCACTGGTACAACGACGGTCGCTGGGATCGTTATTACGAATACGATCATGAAGACATGCATCACGAGTTGCGCCACCGCCATCGCGACTTTCATAGCGATGCAGACCGGCACCGGTAGTAAGAAGCCAATGCGAGTGGGACATTCCCGAATAAGCGTACTAGTACGTTAAATCAGGAATGTCCCCATTTGGCCCGGCTTTGAATTTCCGAGGCCTGAATCCTGCGCCGGTCGACGAATATAAGCGACGGACGTCCCGAAAAGGGGCGTATTCGAATCTCAGGCTCCGATAGCCACATCAACAGATCTTTCGATCTCGACCGTTTTCTTGTCTACTCGCGTGTAGTCGTACAGGCCGGCTTCGTCGTAGATGACGCGGTCTTCGTAATCATCGAACCAGATGGCATCCGGATTACGTCCGACGATACAAACTTTTCCGCGGTCCGGGGCGTCCAGCGCATTGCGTAGAATCTTGAAGATCACCACGCCGTTCTCAGTTCCCGGGACACCGGGAATTGGTTGATTGGTGACAGCCGCCACCTCGGTCTTACCCTTGTAGTGCGTAATTGACAGGCGCGCATGTGTTTCAACGCCAGACAGTCCCTTCTGAGATTCGTTGAGGAGGTTCCATACCGTCTCGATCGGCACGTTGAAGTGCCGGTACGCAACAATGTCCCTGCCGCAGAAGAAATAATGGTTCCCAACGCCGACCCGGTACAGGGCGCGTTGCATGACTCTGAGCGCATCAGAGTCATCGTTAATTCCCTTGATGATCGGCGCCTGGTTCTCGACGTTGATCCAGCCACGAGACGTAACGCCCTCAATAGCCTTGCGAGCGTCCTCGTGCCACTTGAGTGAGCCGTTTGGATTCTTGAGGTACTCACCGTCCTCACCCCTGAGCAGGAATTCGTCCGGATGATTGAAGTGAATCATCAACCGGAAACCAACTTCCGGATAGCTCTCGTGAAAGTTGTCCATCATCGACAGGAAAGCCGCATCGAAACGCTTCGGATGAAAAGACATTTCCTTGGTGCCGAGGCGAATCGACTCTACGCCTGCCTCGGCCAGTGCTGCGATCCACGCTCCAATCTTGCGATTGGGCAGTACCATCGGGTCGCCGCCGGACAACAGGACCTCCCTGAGTTTTTCGCGACCGGTCTCCGGATGCAGTCCTCCATTCGCCGCAACGATTTCGTTGTGCGCACGCACGTAATCGGTAACGTCCTTAATTTTCGCCAGCCCTTTCTTGGCGACCGTGCCGTCCTGGCGTTCGACTTCTTTCTGGCTGATCAGCTCCTCGCGGTAGCAGAAGCGGCAGTGTGCCGAGCAGGTGGAAACAGCGTACACCAAGCCCATTTCGTATTTGTGCAGCAGCCCCTCAACGGGCGCGAAGTCCATTTGGTGACCCGGATCCTCGGATCCCGCCAGGTTCAGTGTTTCGTCCGGGTTGGCCTTGACAAGGTTTTGCAACGGTATGCTGTCTTGTGCCATCTCGAAAAAGTGGCGGGTCATCTTTACCGGCATGCGATTCTCTACATCGCGCTCCGTACCCCTGAGTTCCAGTAATGCCGAGAGTTCATCCTTGGAGTAGAACCCCTTGATGGCATCAGGCGCCTTGTCCTCGAAGAACGGTTTCAGGCCGATGATGTTGTCCCGCTCGTATTTCGGATTCTCGATCGTGCTCTGGAAAGCCTGTTCCCTATCGGTTGGTACGTATCTGCCCGCTGTCGCCACGTCACACCTCAAACTGATGCTGCCAATATTGGGTAATGTAACACATTGACCGATCAGTTTGTGATAATGTAACAATATGAACAAGCGGGGCCCAACAACGTCCACCCTGGATCTGGTCGCCGCGGTCAGCAACCAGCTGACCCCCACGGAGCGCCGCGTCGCGGAGGCAGTGCTTGCCGAGCCCACTCTGCTGGCGTTCGGCACGGTTTCCGACCTGGCTGGCCGTGTGGGCACGAGCCGGCCGTCCATTGTTCGCTTCGCCACGAAGCTTGGGTTCGGTGGCTACACCGAACTGCAACAACACGTCCGCCGCGACTTGTCGCACCGCCTGTCGCGCCCGAGCGAGCGGATCAGAAGCGACGGCGAAACGGTGGTACCGGCACGCGTCGCGATTAACGACGCCATTTCATCCGTGTTCGATGCACTGGACGGCGATCGATTGGCGGAACTTGCCCAACCTGTTGCACGTGCCGAGAAGGTATGGATTCTGTCGGGAGAAACCTCGCAGGCCGGTGCGCACGCGTTACATAGCGGCCTGTCCATGGTGCGGCCAGGCGTACGCGCACTCGAGGAACACTCGTATGCTACCGACCTGAGCGATGTGGGACCGCGAGATGCTGCCGTGGTGTTCGACTTCTTCCGGTACAGAAAACAAGTCGCAACCGCGGCACACGTCTTCGTCGACGCCGGAGTTACCGTCGTGGCGATCACTGATAGTCCGTTATCACCTCTGGTCGAGTTGGCCGATACCTGGGTTCAGATCGAAGTGCCCGCTATCGGTCCGTTTGATAGTTCGGTGCCCGTTGTAGCGATGTGCGAGTTGCTCGTTGCGCGGGTTGCAAGAGACCTTCAGGACATCGCGACGAATCGTATCGACCGCATCGAGGCACTTTGGGAGGAAACAGGGGTGTTCCTGTAGGCCTTCGTTATACGGCAGGAGTAGTAACACGTGATTGACAAGAAATACCCATCGGTCGCAGCTGCAGTAGCCGATATACCGGACGGGGCTACTGTGATGATTGGTGGATTCGGCGCCTCGGGCAGCCCGGTCGAACTGATTCACGCATTGATTGATCATGGCGCAACCGGCCTTACCGTGATTAACAACAATACCGGCAACGGCGAGGTGGGGCTGGCTGCTCTGATTGGCAACGGCCAGGTCAGCAAAATGATCTGTTCCTTTCCCAGGTCGAGCCAATCCAAAGTGTTCCCGGCGCTTTACAGGGAAGGCAGGATAGAGCTCGAGGTCGTGCCGCAGGGCACACTCGCAGAACGCATCCGTGCCGCAGGCGCGGGAATACCGGCCTTCTACACGCCGACAACTGTTGGCACGATCCTGGCTGAAGGCAAAGAGCAACGGGATTTCAATGGTCGTGCCTACGTTCTGGAACCATGGCTCAAGGCCGATATTGCGTTGATAAAAAGCGAGGTCGCCGATCCGCTTGGCAACCTCACATTCAACAAGACCGCCCGCAACTTCTGCCCGCTAATGTGCATGGCGGCGACAACGACCATCGTCCAAACGAAAAAATTCGTGGCACGGGGCGGTATCGATCCCGAGCATGTCATTACGCCTGGCATTTTTGTCAACCGCATTGTCGAAGTTCCAGATCCTGTCCATGAGGACACGCTCATTGCCGAGGGAAGGAGTTACCCATGAGCACTGGTTGGACGCGAGAACAAATGGCGGCAAGAGCCGCCCAGGACATACCCGATGGCTCTTACGTCAACTTGGGCATAGGCATTCCAGAACTGGTCACACGGTTTGTGCCCGCAGGCCGGGAATTTATTTATCACACCGAGAACGGGATGCTTGGCATGGGGCCGCCCCCCGAGGAAGCCGAACGCGACCTCGACCTGATGAATGCCGGTAAGAAATACGTTACGGCGTTGCCCGGTGCTGCCTATTTCCACCATGCCGACAGCTTCAGCATGATTCGTGGCGGACATATCGATGTCTGCGTGCTCGGCACCATGCAGGTGGCGGCAAACGGCGATATTGCGAACTGGTCAACTGGTGCGCCGGGCGCCATTCCGGCGGTCGGCGGTGCGATGGATCTGGTGCAGGGTGTGAAACGTATTTACGTGATTACCCAGCACACAACCAAGACTGGCGAACCAAAGCTGGTCGAAACATGCAGCTACCCACTGACAGGGCCGGGAGTCGTATCTCGCATCTTCACCAACCTCGCGGTAGTTGACGTCACGCCGGACGGGTTCCGGGTAGCCGAGTTGGCACCCGGCGTTACATTCGAAGAGGTGCAACAGAATACCGGTGCGCCGGTACTGCCGCCGAACTAGCCGCGCGAAGTTGAGGACAGAAAAAATGACCGACGCATTCTTGATCGATGGCATCCGGACGCCCGTTGGACGTTACGGCGGAAGCCTCTCCTCTGTTCGAACCGACGACCTCGGTGCGATCCCGATTGCTGCACTGATCGAACGCAATCCGGGTATCGACTGGGCCGCCGTGGATGACGTGATGCTCGGTTGTGCGAACCAGGCCGGTGAAGACAATCGCAACGTTGCACGCATGAGCAGCCTGTTGGCCGGCCTGCCGCAGGACGTGCCGGCCTGCACGATCAACCGCTTGTGCGGTTCGGGGCTAAACGCCGTAGGCAGTTGTGCCAACGCGATAAAGTCGGGCGAGGGCGATTTGATGATCGCCGGCGGGGTCGAGAGTATGTCGCGCTCGCCGTTCGTTATCGGCAAAGCCGAAACTGCTTTCGGACGCACACCGAAAATGTACGACACCACCATGGGGTGGCGGTTCGTCAACAAACAAATGGAAGCGCAGTACGGCACGGATGTTATGCCGCAGACGGCGGAGAACCTCGCCAATGAGCTATCGATCAGCCGCGAGGACCAGGACCAATTCGCGCTGTGGAGCCAGGAGAAGGCGGCGGCAGCTCAACAGGATGGCCGCCTTGCCGGGGAGATTACCCCGGTCAGTGTTCCACAGCGCAAGAAGGACCCTTTGCTGGTCGATACGGATGAGCATCCGCGCGAGACTTCATTATCGAAACTCGCACAGCTGAAACCACTGTTTCCTAAGGGCACTGTCACCGCAGGCAACGCCTCCGGTATCAACGACGGCGCGGCGGCCTTGTTGCTTGCATCGGAAGCCGGCGCCAAACGCCACAGCCTGGAACCCCGGGCACGTGTTCTGGGCATGGCTGTTGCCGGTGTGCCGCCACGGACCATGGGCATCGGGCCGGTTCCGGCAACCAACAAATTACTGGATCGTTTGGGCATGAGCCTGGATAACTTTGATGTACTCGAAATCAACGAAGCCTTTTCCGCCCAGGCACTCGCTTGCACCAGGCAACTGGGGCTGGCCGATGACGATCCGAGAATCAATGCTCGAGGCGGCGCGATCGCGCTGGGCCATCCGCTGGGAATGAGTGGCGCGCGGCTCGCGATAACGGCCCTGGATCAACTTCAGCGGGGTGGCGGCAAGCTGGCGCTTTGTACAATGTGCATCGGCGTTGGCCAAGGTATTGCATTGGTACTTGAGTCACTGGCATAGGCAAGAAAAATGGAAGAACTCAATCACGCAATTGAAGACGCTCGCTCGCGATACGCGTCTGCAAACCCCCTGAGTCAGGCCGCGGATGAAAAAGCCGCACGCTATTTGCCCGGAGGCAATACGCGAACAGTTCTTCATTATGAGCCTTTCCCACTGACGATGGTCCGAGGGGACGGGGCTGAGCTAACGGACCTGGACGGTCATCGGTACATCGACATGGTGGGTGAGTATTCCGCCGCCCTGTTCGGTCATTCGGATGAAATCATCAAGGCGGCGATACACAAAGCGCTCGACAGCGGTGTCGCCATGGGCGCGCCGACCGCTTACGAACGAGAGCTTGCGGGACTTTTGTGCGAGCGCTTCCCGTCTCTTGAGCAGGTCAGGTTCTGCAATTCAGGCACAGAAGCCAATATCATGGCATTGACCACGGCGCGAGTCGTAACCGGTCGCAACAAACTACTGGCCTTCAATGATGCCTACCACGGCGGAGTGATAAAGTTTCTCGGCGGCAGTTGCAAACTTAACGTTCCGTTCGAATTTGTGCTTGCGGATTACAACGACATCGAGGGCACCGCCGAACTCATCCGCAGCGAAGGCGAAGAACTTGCTGCTGTAATTATCGAGCCGATCCTGGGTGCCGGCGGAAATATCCAGGGCAATCGAAAGTTCCTGCAAATGCTGCGGCGAATGACCAAAGAGATTGGTGCCCTGCTTATTTTCGATGAGGTCAAAACGGCCCGCCTCGGACCGGCGGGGACGCAGGGAATGCTGGATATCGACCCCGATCTGACGACGTTGGGCAAATTCATCGGTGGGGGGCTGCCGACGGGCGCATTTGGCGGCAGTTCTGAGGTCATGGCGCATTACAACCCGAGACTGGACAGTAGCTTCGCCCACGCAGGCACTTTCAACAACAACGTATGTTCGATGGCCGCCGGATGCGCAGCGTTGAGCAAGATTTACACGCCGCAGCGTGCTGCGGAATTTTTCGAATGGTCCGAGGCGTTTCGGCTTTCCCTCAACGACATGTTTGCGTCGAAAGCCGTGCCGATGTATGCCAATGGAATGGGCTCGATGATCGCGATTCACTTTTCGAGCGAACCGACGAAAAGACCGTGCGACATCACCACCGGATGCCGTTCCCTGCGCCCGCTCTTGCACATGGAGCTGCTCCTCGACGGCGTGCTGCTCTGTAGTCGTGGTGACCTGTTTCTGTCACTTCCCATGAACGACTCGCATCTTTCGAAGGTACGCCTTGCCCTGGAGAATTTCGCCGACCGTTACAAGCCGCTAATTGAGCATGCTTTGCAGGCGTGAGTCTTAAGCGATTGTTTTGCAGGAGAGACGGAGAGGTTCAACCGAGGCGCGCAGCGCCGACAGACGCACGAAGTGCGCCCGCAGGGCGAGCGCAGCGAGTCCATTGATTCGCGCCTTCGGCGCTCACCCTTCGGGCAGATTCGCGTTGCCCATCTGTCCAATCGGCTTCGCCGATTAGTCTGCCCCTGGCGACCCGTTTTTAACCCGTCACACTTTATATGTTGCTTAACTCGACCTCGTCGCGATCGCTGGCGAAATGTTACTTGCCCGTCGTGCCGGGTCGGCGACTGCCAGCTGGCCGACAGCCCATAAAGCGATCACACCTGCCGGGATTACGTACCAGGCGAGTGGCTCGAGCGAAAACGCCTCTACCATGACGATGTTCAGGCCGATTGCGAGAGCGCTACCGACAACCAGCCCGATGGCGCTGACAATGCTGTTCTCGATCAGGAAGTAGCGCACGATGGCTGGTTTGGTCGCGCCGAGTGCGCGGCGGATGCCGATCTGCCGCGTGCGCCGACTGACGTTGAAGCTGGCGAGGCCGACAATGCCCAGTGACGTGATAATAGTCAGAAGCAGGACAACAAAACTCAGGATCTTGATTAGCGCCGCATCACCGACGTACGCGAGCTTGCGCACTTCATCCATCGTCGTCATGTCGCGAATGATACGGTCCTTGTTGCTGGCCGCGAGCATCGCCTCGATCTCAGGCATCAACCTGTCACGCATGCCCGGTTCGGCGCGGACGATATAACGCACGAACTCCGATGGCCGGCGTTGCGGCACGAGCATCGAACGTTCGACGCCCGTCCAGCTCTCCCAGGGCGCCTGCAGTGTGTCGACGACGCCGACGATGTTCACTGGATCGGTGTCGTTGATGAACATCGTCTTGCCGACGTAGGAGCCGGTTTCATCGGGCCACATCTCCTTGCCCAGCGCTTCGGTGATGATGCCGTAGGCCGGCCAGGTGTTGTCATTTTCTATTGACCACGCCACCTGCCCGGGCGTGAAGTTCTTGCCGTCAATTATGTCGACGTCGAAAGTCTCGGCGCCGTGTTCGTCGACAAAGTAAATTGCGGTGCCGACTGACTCCGGTCCCTGGTTGCCGGGCTCGAGCGCAACGCCCATCGACCAGCCACCCTGGCGAAGCGGAAACGAGTTCGAGGCGACGGCATTGATCACGCCTGGTACGTTGCGAATCAGGTCGAGGTCCTCGTCGATCAACGTTTTGCGTTGTTCGCGTTCGTAGTCCGTAAACAGTACGCTCGCGAACGCGAAGGTATTCGCCTCGTCAATGCCGCTGTCACGAGCGACCCTGCCCGAGCGTTCCTGGATGATGCCGAATGCGTTCACGATAATTGTGAGCGTTACGGCAATCTGCAGCGCAATCAGCACGAAACCCGACTTGTTGCGGAGCATCGCCCGCCAGATTGGTCCAATATCCATCATTGTTCTCCTGAATCTCGTCTACTGAATGCGCAGCGTGCTGGCCGGTGATACGCGGCATGCTTGCCAGGTGGGGTAAAGCGCAGCGCCCAGTGCAGACACAATCGCCAGCAGCACCGCGAGTCCGACCATCTCCCAGTCCATCGTCACCAGGTAGGAGATGAAATCGTAATCGGCAAACACGTTCTCGATGCCGCGCAAACCCAGCCAGGTCATGGCGATGCCGGCGAGTCCACCGGCGATACCGATCATGCCGGCCTCGACGATGTACTGCTTGAACAGCTCGGATTTGCTGGCGCCCAGTGCGCGTCGCAGGCTGATGTCGTTACCGCGACGAATGACCTTGGCGAGCAGCAGGCCGATCGTATTCAGCAGGCACACGACGAGGAACAACACCGCCAGTGCCAGCAGTATCGATACCGTGTCGACGACGACTTCGCGATTGACCATCCATTCGGCCGGGGTGCTGAGGCGATTGTTCAGCTCCCGCGGGAAGCGGCCGAGTTCTTTCTGCTCCATGACGTAGTCATCCAGGAACTGTGCGTACACTTCTTTGTTGGCTTCGTCCGTGAGCTCGACCCACATCTGAATCCAGATGCACTCCGAGGCGAGGTAACCCTCGTAGCCGCCTTCTTCAGGCGGCTTCCAGCAGCTGTTGTTGCCGGAACTGCCCCATTCGCCGGTGACAGCCAATGAGAATGGTGTGTAAATCTCTTCCGGCCCGTTGAACGGGTTGTTGTTCAGGTCGTAGAACGTCGGCACGGGATGCCATTCGTCGAGCACGCCAACGACACGGAACTGCTCGTTGTTCATCATCAGCGTGCGACCCGTCGAATCTTCACCGCCGAACAGCTGCTCGTTCATCGATGCTGACAGCACGGTCACCCGTTCCTCGGCACGATCGGCATCGGAATCCCAGCCGGAGCCGTATTTGAACGGCACGTCGAACATTGCAAAGAAGTCGGCGGAGGTTGCACGAATTTCCTGCTGGAAAGGCAATACGCCGTCGCCCTCGGGTTGCACGACACGGTCCGACTTGAAACTGATGACCTGGCGGTGCGCGCGGCCCGCTTCCAGGAGCGCCGTCGAGTCGAGATAGGTCACCTGCTCCGGCGGCTCGTTCGGCTCGTCGTAGGGATCGTTCGGGTTCCAGTTGTCGAGCTGCACGTGGAACAGTCGATCATTCTTGTGTTCGATCGGGTTGTCGGCCATGACGTGGCGCACCGTGACAATCGTCATACAGGCGCCGATGCCGATCGCGATCGCGGCCACCATAAGACTGCTTAGCGCCCAGTTGGCCCGTATGCTCAAGACGCCGAGTTTCAGGTAGTAACGAAGCATTGAAATCTCCTGTTACGCGTTTGCGGCAGTTGCAAAGTGCAACTCCGGCGGCCCGTCATGAATATGGCCGTCGCGGACAAAAAGGTTACGGTTCGCACGATCGGCCAGCGTCAGTTCGTGCGTGACCATAATGATCGTGGTGCCGGCCTCGTTAATTTCGGCAAGCAGGTCGAGCACGCTGTCGGCCATGTGTGTGTCGAGGTTACCGGTGGGTTCGTCGGCCAGCAGGAATCGCGGCTCGCCGGCCAGGGCGCGGGCGATCGCGACGCGTTGTTGTTGACCACCTGAAAGTTGAGCCGGGAAATGCGTCGGCCGCGACGCGAGTCCCACGCGCTCCAGGCAACCCATGATGCGGCGCTCCCTTTCCTTGGCATCGAAGCCGCGATAGCGGAGCGGCACATCCACATTGTCGTAGACATTCAGTTCCGGGATCAGGTTGAAGCTCTGGAAGATGAAACCGATCTTCTCGTTGCGAACGCGTGAGCGCTCCTTGTCATTTAGTGACGAAATGTCGCGGCCGTCGATCTCGTAGTTGCCGCTCGTCAGTTCTTCGAGCAGTCCGGCGATATTCAAGAATGTCGTCTTTCCCGAGCCCGAAGGGCCGGTCACCGATACGAATTCGCCTTCCTCAACGGTCAGCGAAAAACCCCGCAAGGCGTGCGTCTCGACAGTGTCGGTGCGATAGATCTTGGATACGTTTGTCATTTTGAGCATCAGTTGACTCCCTGCGGTATGTCAGTCGGTAAGTAGAACCGTTTCCGCACCACGGAACGGGTCAAGGTTTGAAATTACGATGATGTCGCCGGGTTCGAGACCCGCAACGATTTCGACGGCGCCCAGGCTGCGCGCGCCGGTCTCAATCCGGCGCCGCTCGGCGACGCGGTCCTCGCTGACGACATAGGCCAGCCGGCCACCGCCACTGTCGAGGAATTGGCCGCGTTGCACCATGAGCACATTGGCGTGTTCGGCGAGCAGGATGCGGGTCGTCAGGCGCTGGTTCTGCCGCAGCCCTGTCGGGCCTTCGCCGACAAAACGTACCCGGCTTGCGACCTGGTTATTGACGACCTCGGGCGAGACAGCGACGAGTTGACCTTCATAACGCTGCCCGCCGGACGTGATTTCAGCGGCCATGCCGATTGCAAGATCGTCGGCATAGCTCTCGGGAATCATCACATCGATTTCGTAACGCGTCAGGTCCACGACGGCCATCACCGGCGTATCACGCGACACCGCACCTTTCTGGTCGACGAGCAGGTCACCGACGATGCCGTCGACGGGCGACTTGATCGACAGGTCATACACCTGCCGGCGCAGGTCCTCTACCATCAGTTCCTGGGTGTTCACTTCAAACTCGCTGGCCCGCAGCTCGAACGACAGGCGTTCGTCGTGCAGGTCCGCATCGGCCATCGCGTGCTCGTAGGCGAGTTCGGCATTGCGCAGGTCATCCTGCGCCTTCTCATAATCGATAAGCGGGATCACACCGCGCTCTTTCGCCTGGTCGGCGCGGCGCTTCTCGCGGCGCGCGGCAGTAACCGCGACCTCGGCCAGGTCAGCGGCTTTGCGTTTCTCGAGTGCCTGTTGCCGCGTATCGATGCGCTGCCGTTCGAGTTCGAGTTCGCGTTGTGCGAGCGACGCATCGGCCTGCTCAAGTTGATTCATGAGCCCCGGGCTATCGACCGATGCCAATACCTGTCCTGCGACAACCCGTTCACCCGCGTCGACGTTGAGCGTGATCGTGCCCGACGCGGTCGCATATAGGGTAGGGCTTACTGCGGCCACGACGCGGCCCTGCGCCGAGACGTCTCGTACGAGGTCGCCACGCGCCACGGTAGCCGTGCGGATGCGCTCGAAAGGCACACTCACGGTGGCACTGGCCCAGCGGTTGACCCACGGGGCGGCAAGCACGACCACGACGATTACGGCGATGCCGATACCCCCGAGAATCAATCGTTTACGGCGAGGGTCCTGCGGCGCGAGCTGGATGTCCTGTCCGGATGTGTCCGCGATGGTCAGAGCACTTTCCCCTTATTCTGGTCGCGACGAGACACGCTATTTTTAGCGCTATTAGAGGATTAGATGCGAGAGATCCGGTTTTCGTTTGTATCTGCCGGCAGAAATACTTGCCTGATCAGCCATGGTTAAAAACGGTGCGCCCGCAGGACGAGCGCAGCGAGTCCATTGATTCGCGCCTTCGGCGCTCACCCTTCGGGCAGATTCGCGCTGCTCATCTGTCCAATCGGCTTCGCCGATTAGTCCGCCCCTGGCCACCACGAATATTGGGGACTGTCCCCATTTTCGTATGGCCAGCAACAGTGAACCACGTTCGAAGGAGAGTGTTCGCATCTCTTCGAACCGCTCGGTAATCGGCGACAACAACGAATCCCTGTCCGTACACGGGTTATGTAAAAACATTGCAACTGAGACTGCTGTCCGGGCGTTTTACCCGACAACAAGCGAAATAACATTCCGACGGAGTCAGAGGAGAACCACGATGAATGTCTCGAAAGCGCGCTACGCGCTCGCGGTGCTGTCTGCAGCACTGCTATTTACCGCCGGTTGCAGCGGGTCGGGGTCCGGATCCGGCGACAAGATGGGCCGGATCTCTCTGGGCATCAGCGATCATCCGATGCACGAGGCGACCAAGGTCTGCATCGCATTCACCGAAGTCGAACTCAAGCCCAAGGACGGCCCACCGATAATGGCGGAGCCGTTCATGGAGGCAACGTCCAACATCAACGTTCTTGAATTCCAAGGCATGAATGCGGCGCCGAAAGCGGTCTGAAATTGCACGGCAACATCATCGTTCCACAGGGCGGCGCTGCTGATTTCACGGCCGAGATAGACCTGATGAAGTCTGTCGCCCATCCCGCGGGGCTCGATCCCGACCGAATATTCCGGCCGACGATTCGTCTCGTGAACAACGTCGAGGTTGGTGGGCTGACGGGTCTGGTGGACGACACTATTGTTATCGAGGGCTGCGAGCCGTCGGTCTTCATCTTCGAAGATGATGGTATGGACGCTGCCCTCGATGCGGCCAATTCGCTTACCTCGGCCATCGTCAACGAGCAAATGAACGACATGGGTATGACCGAGTATCACTATACGATCGGCTTCCTGCTCGGCGGCGACTACGAAATCGCATTTAGCTGCGACGATGGTATGAACCTCAATCCGGCGAACGGCAAGCCGGCGACGGTGGTGGCGGGCGAGGTGGCCAACGTCGGCTTGCCGTAGCGGTTGATCTGGCCCTGACTCCGGAAGAGGCGAGGTCCGCAAGGGCCTCGCGTAAGGACAGGCCTTTCTGTCGTATCGGCTGGCACGGTGTTTCTACTGGGTGGGCCACCATACGCGCATTACATCAAGTTCCCGAGCCTGTTGGCAGTCGAGCTCGTGCTTGGAGCTGGCCTCAATTGTAGCTTTGTAGTGCCTGCCATTATCCATGCATCAAGGCCGCTGACCGCGCCCCCCATTCATTACGTACTTCCCGGCATTGACGCACCCAGGTTTCGGTGGAGAATAATTCGGGCCGAGGGGGGTTCGGCAACAGCCTGACGTGCGCTGAAAGCGATGCAAATAAACGCCGGTGCAACTGCCAAGATAATGGGGGAGTCCAATGCCTAGTTTTGTTATCACCGAAAAATGCGATGGCTGCATGGGGCAGGATAAGACCGCCTGCATGTATATCTGCCCGCACGATCTGATGGCGCTCACATCTGACACCCACAAGGGCATCAATCAGGAACCGGAGCAGTGCTGGGAATGCTATAACTGTGTGAAGATCTGCCCGCAACAGGCGATCGAAATTCGGTGCTATGCCGATCTCGCACCCTTGGGCGGTTCAGTCATCCCGATGATGGGTTCGGACACGGTGATGTGGACTGTCAGGTTCCGCAACGGCCGTCTCAAACGCTTCAAGTTTCCTAATCGAACCGTGGCCGCCGGTCAGGTGGACATCTACCCCGATTCTTCTACAGGCGACGTGAGCAAGATCAAGGAGCCCGGATTTTTCACACACCAAGCCCGCGGGGATACGTTGCCCACTCTATCCGGCAACCTTTAAGTCTGGCGAACGGCCGGTATCACGCGCATCAGCCTTGGTTCAAGGAAAGAGAAATGGAAGCGAAAATCAACAATTGGGAGCACTGCGAAAAACCTGAAATAGTGGTTCATGAGACCGATATTCTTCTCATCGGTGGCGGGATGGCCTGTTGTGGGGCTGCGTTCGAAACGGACCGCTGGGCGACTTCACAGGGACTGCGCATCACGATGGTGGACAAAGCCGCCACGGACCGCAGTGGCGCAGTGGCGCAGGGTCTGTCGGCGATCAACACCTATTTGGGTGACAACTCTCCGGAAGATTATGTGCGTTACGTCCGCCAGGATCTGATGGGCATCACCCGGGAGGACCTGGTCTATGACCTGGGCCGCCACGTGGACGATTCGGTACACAGGTTCGAGGAATGGGGTCTGCCCATTTGGAAAACCACCGAGGATGGAAGGCGCCTGGACGGGGCGGCGGCCAAACGCAGCGAGCCGAGCCTGGAAGATGGTGGCAAGCCGGTACGCTCGGGCCGTTGGCAAATCATGATCAACGGCGAATCCTACAAAGTGGTTGTTGCCGAGGCCGCCAAGCTGGCCCTGGAGAACAACCGCAAAGCCACCGGCGTCGATCAGAACCTCTTCGAGCGGGTGTTCATCGTCAAGCTCCTGAAAGACGAAAATGACCCCGACCGGATTGCCGGTGCGGTGGGCTTTAGCGTGCGCGAGCAGAAACTCTACGTGTTCAAATGCAAAGCAGCCCTGCTGGCGGCCGGCGGTGCGGTCAACGTCTTCAAAACCCGCGCCACAGGGGAAGGCCAGGGTCGGGCCTGGTTTCCGGTCTGGAATGCCGGCTCCACCTACGCCATGGCCGCGGAATTGGGCGCCGAACTGACCATGATGGAAAACCGCTTCGTGCCGACACGCTTCAAGGACGGTTATGGTCCGGTGGGGGCCTGGTTCCTGTTGTTCAAGGCCAAGGCCACCAACGCCCTGGGTGAGGAATATGAGGTGACCAACAAGGAAGAGGCCCGCAAGCTGTACGGGGACTATGTGGACAACATGGGAACCTGCATGCGTAATCACCTGATGATCCAGGACATGAAGGAAGGCAAGGGTCCCATCAAGATCCACACCGATAAGGCCATGCAGAAATTGGCCGAGACCATGACGCCCAAGGAGATCAAGCACCTGGAGGCCGAAGCTTGGGAAGACTTCCTGGACATGACTGTCGCCCAGGCCGGGGTCTGGGCTGCCAACAACGTGGAGCCGGAAAAAACGCCCTCTGAGCTGATGCCCTCCGAGCCTTACCTGCTGGGGTCCCACGCCGGTTGTGCGGGCATCTGGGTCAGCGGTCCGGAAGATATTGGTCCTGATGAGTACCATTGGGGATACAACCGGATGACCACCGTCAAGGGCCTGTTCACCGCCGGTGACGGCGTCGGTGCTTCGGGCCACAAATTTTCCTCCGGCTCCCATAGCGAAGGCCGCATTGCGGGCAAAAACATGGTGTCGTTCCTGTTGGACCACAAGGACGATGACCCTCAGTTTTCCGAGGATCATGAAGAACTGGCAAAGGAAGTCTTCATGCCCATGGAAACCTGGGGGAAATACAACGAATATACGACCGACGCCAACATCAACCCCCACTACATCCGCCCCAGTATGCTTCAGCAGCGCTTGCAGAAGTGCATGGACGATTACGTGGGCGGGGTCGGCACCTGGTACATGACCAGCGGCACCATGCTGGATGAAGGCTTCAAGTACCTGGAGATGATCAAGGAGGATTCGCAGCATATGTGTGCGGAAAATCTGCACGAACTGCTGCGGGCCTGGGAGAACTACCATCGCATCGTGGCTGGCGAAGCCCATGCACGGCACATCCGTTTCCGCGAGGAAACTCGCTACCCGGGGTATTACTACCGGGGCGATCACCTCGCCATCGACGACGAAAACTGGAAATGCTTCGTCAATTCCAAGTATGACAAGGAAACCAATTCCTGGGATTTGTTCAAGCGGACTTATCACCAACTAGTACCCTGATTCACCTTGACGGAGTACTAGACATGGCGGAGAACAAAGGCCTTATTCTCGTCGTGGGTGGCGGCATCTCCGGGATCACCACGGCCCTGGAGGCAGCGGAGACCGGATACGAGGTCATTCTGATCGAGACACGCCCTTCCCTCGGTGGGCGAGTCGCCGGCTTTCATCAGTATTTCCCGAAACTGTGCCCGCCGACTTGTGGGGTGGAGATCAATTATCAGAGGTTGCGGCGCAACCGGCGCGTCCAGGTGCACACCAACACGCAGGTGGGCGAGATATCGGGCGAGGCCGGGAATTTCACCGTGAAATTGGTGAAATCCCCTGCCTATGTCAATAACAAATGCGTGATGTGCGACAAATGCACTCCGGTCTGCCCCGCGGAGGTGCCCAGCGACCATGACTATGGGATGCGGAACACCAAGGCCATTCACCTGCCCCACCGGATGGCCTACCCGCCCCGTTTTGTGGTGGAGCGAGCGCATTGCCCGTCCGGATGCGACAAGTGTGTCTCGGCCTGCCCCTACGGCGCTATCGACCTGAACATGGAATCCCGCGAGTTCGAGGTCAACCCGGCTTCGATTGTGATGGCGACCGGGTGGCGGCCCTACGATGCCACCAGGCTCGAGCGGATGCAGTTTGGCGCCCTGCCTAACGTGATCAGCAACGTGATGATGGAACGGCTGGCAGCAACGGATGGCCCTACCGCCGGAAAAATCAACCGGCCCTCGGACGGCAAGAAGGTGGAGACAGTGGTCTTCGTCCAATGCGCCGGTTCCCGCGACCAGGACCATCTGCCCTACTGCTCCTCCATCTGCTGCCTGGCTTCCCTCAAGCAGGCCAACTATGTCCGTACCGCCAATCCCGATGCGAGGGTCTTTATTTTCTACATCGACATCCGTACGCCGGGAAAATTCGAAGCCTTTTACTCGCGCACCAGGGAAGACAAGAACATCGAGTTCATCAAGGGCAAGGTGGCCCGGGTCGAACCAGGTCAGGACGGCAGGGTGATCGTGGAGGCCGAGGACATTCTCCGTGGTGGGAAAGTCCGGGTGGAAGTGGATCTGGTGGTGTTGGCAACCGGCATGGAATCCAACCTGAAAACGCAGGGAATCAACGGCGACATCGTTCATCTGGATGAAGACGGCTTCGCCTCGGCGCACTTGCAACAGCCCGGTATCTTCGCCGCCGGGGTCGCCCAGGGACCGGTGGACGTCAACTCTTCGATCCAGGAAGCCACCGGTGTGGCATTGAAGGCCATCCAGGCCGCAGTTGGAGAATAGGACGGTGGCAAACAAAACCGGCGTTTATATTTGCTCCGGGTGTGAGATCGGAGAGGCCACCAATGTGGAAGAACTTCAACAGGTCGCCCTCAAGGAGTTCAGGGTTCCGGTTTGCAAAACCCACCCCATCCTGTGCAGCGAGGAGGGGGTCAACCTGCTGAAGGGCGATCTGGAAAACGAGGGCCTGGACCGGTTGGTGCTGGGAGCCTGCTCCGGCCGATACCATGAGGACACCTTCGATTTCGGCAAGGAGGTGGTGGTGGAGCGAGCGCCACTGCGGGAGTACGTTTCCTGGACCCAGCCCCACCAGGAAGAAGATACTCAAATGCTGGCGGCGGATTACATCCGCATGCACACCACCGCCGTGCAGATGAAGCAGCTGGCCACGCCGTTCGAGCAAAACACGGAAGAAGCCCTGCTGGTAGTGGGGGGCGGCGTGACCGGCATGACGTCTGCGCTGGAGTCGGCGAAGGCCGGGTACGCGGTACACCTGGTGGAAAAGGAAGATCGTCTCGGCGGCTTCGCCAGGAAATTGCACCGGCGTACACCCTCGCGGTCGCCGTTCGAACTCACCGAGTCCCCGGACCTGGACGAGCTGATCCGCGAGGTGGAATCACACCCCAAGATCACGCTGCACATGTCCTCCACGATCGCTTCGATTGCGGGCGCGCCGGGGGATTTTTCAGTCAGGTTGAACGTCAATAACGGTAATGAAAAATCCCTGCGGGCCGGGGCCGTGGTGCTGGCCTCGGGCGGAAAGCCTTACGATGCTTCCAGGTTGACGCACCTGGGCATCGCCCATGACAACGTGATCACCAGTGTCGAATTCGAACAGATGGCGGCCTCGGGCAAAATCGTGCGCAAGGACGGGCAGGAGGCCAACAGCGTGGTTTTCATCCAGTGCGCCGGTTCCCGGGATCCCGATCATCTCCCTTATTGCTCTTCCTTCTGTTGCACGGTCAGCCTCAAGCAAGCCGGATACGTACGCGAGGCCGGCGCGGACAAGAAAGCCTATGTGATCTACAGGGACATGATCACCCCGGGACAGTACGAGAATTTTTACCGCGCCCGGCAGAATGACCCGGGCATTTTCCTTACCAAGGGGGACGTATCGGGCGTCCATGAAAACCCCGACAAAACCGTGACCGTGGATGTGGACAACTCGCTGTTGGGAGAGAAGGTGGCGATCGCTGCGGACCTCGTGGTGCTGGCAATCGGTATCGAGGCTTCAACCAGGGACGACCCCATCCTGAACCTGCAATACCGCCAGGGACCCGGCCTGCCGGATCAGAAATACGGCTTCCCGGATTCCCACTTTATCTGCTTCCCCTACGAGACCCGGCGCACGGGCATCTTCACCGCCGGGGCCGTCCATCAACCGATGGACATGAACTTCTCCCGCAAGGATGCCGCGGGGGCCGCATTGAAAGCCATTCAGACCATCGAGTTGACGCGACAGGGCAAGACGGTGCATCCACGGGTGGGTGACGAGACCTTCCCTGTTTTCCGGCTGGATCAATGTACCCAGTGCAAGCGCTGCACCGAGGAATGTCCCTTTGGCGTGCTGGAGGAGGACGAACGCGGCACGCCGTCTATCCAAGAGGCCCGATGCCGGGGCTGCGGCGTCTGCATGGGCGCCTGCCCGGTGCGGATCATCTCGTTCAAGGATTACAGTGTTGACATTATCGGGGACATGATCAAGAGCATCG
The DNA here is from genome assembly GCA_029862045.1 of Gammaproteobacteria bacterium. Taxonomy (GTDB): domain Bacteria; phylum Pseudomonadota; class Gammaproteobacteria; order Steroidobacterales; family Woeseiaceae; genus UBA1847. The sequence continues at coordinate 68,264 of JAOTYE010000013.1, read as the reverse complement.
AGATTCCCGATGAATTTGAAGAGAAACCACGGATCCTGATCTTCGCCTGCGAGAACGATACCGTGCCGGCCTTCGATATGATGGCATTGGAGCGAATCAGGTACAGCCCGTATGTGCGGATTATCCCCCTGCGCTGCCTGGGCGGCGTCAACCTGGTGTGGGTTTCCGATGCGCTCTCGGTGGGTTTCGATGGCGTCATGTTTATGGGCTGCAAGTACGGCGACGACTATCAATGCCATTTCATGAAAGGCTCGGAACTGGCCAACGTCCGCCTTTCCAAGGTGGAGGAGACATTAAGCCGTTTACAACTCGAACCCGAACGCATCCGTCAGTACGAGGTTTCCATGAACGACTACAAGCAGGTGGCGAAGCTGATCGAGACCTTTGCCTCGGATATCGACGATTACGGGCCCAACCCGTTCAAGGGAATGTAGACAGGACAACGATGACGGCAACGATGACCCAACCGGTAACGGAATCTGCAAACGAGCGAGTCGCCATCAACGGCGACCTGGAGTTCGTCGAAAAACTGCTGGGTTCCGGCGCCGCGGAGCTGAAGTATTGCTACCAATGCTCCACCTGCACGGTGGTCTGTCCGATCACGCCAGATGAATCTCCCTTTCCGCGCAAGGAAATGGTTTACGCCCAGTTCGGCTTGAAGGAAAAGCTGGTGTCCAGCCTGGACAGCTGGCTTTGCATCCATTGCAACGATTGCTCGACGTATTGCCCGCGCGGCGCCAAGCCGGCTGATGTGATGAACGTGATTCGCTCAATGAGCATCGTCCATTTCGCCAGGCCCGCCTTCCTGGCCACGGCCGCCCAGACCCCCTCGCGCATCTGGATGCTGTTCCTGATTCCAATGATCATCATCGCCGCCGTGATCCTGGGGCTGGTCGGCGGCTCGGCGTTTGGGTTCCTGTCCGGCACGATCGTGTTCTCCAGGATGATGCCGGTGCCGGCCATCGATATCGTCTTCCTGCCGGCTATCGCGTTCGCCGTTGTCACTGTCCTGCTGAGCATCCGGGGGTTCCTCCGTTCCCTGGCGGTGGAATATCCGCGCACCGGGGGCGGGGAATCCCTGCCCACCGCGATCATGGGAACGCTGCTGGATGTGTTCTCGCATCGCAATTTCTTCGAATGCACAACCAACAAGAGCCGGGCCGGTGCCCATGCGCTGGTCATGTACGGCTTTATCGGCCTTGTTATCACCACCACCTTGGTGGGAATCCTGTACTACATGAACCAGTTCGGCATGGACGCACAGGTCGGCCCGTACGACTTCTTCCATCCGGTCAAGGTGCTCGGGAACGTCAGCGGTACGCTTGCTTTCCTGGGTTGTTCGGTGATGCTGGCTCGACGGATGTCCTCCGGCAAATCCGGCAAGGCTACAGCCTTCGACTGGACCTTCCTTTGGGTGCTCTTCATGACCGTGATAACGGGCTTTGGGTCCCAGGTGTTCCGGGTCTTCGACCTGGCGATCCCCGCCTATGGCATCTATTACGTACACCTGGTGCTGGTGTTCTTCCTGCTGGCCTACATGCCCTATACCAAGATGGGGCACATCCTGTTCCGTGCTGTGGCCATGATTTACGCCCGCTGGTCCGGCCGCGCCGCTGTCCGGCCCGTAATCACGGATGGGCAGGTCAGGTATGATGTCCAGGCGGAATCCTGACCTTATCTAAAGTGTGACAGTGTCACCAGCGGGCTTGCAGGCGGCCCGCCAGGAGCCTGCTGTCGAACTGCCGCAGCGGCCGGGTGCCTTTGTCCACACATTCGCCAGTTGAAACGTCAAAGGCCCACTCGTGTTTCGGACAGGTCAGGCGCATTCCTGATAACGCCAGATGCGGGATGTCAGTCACCTGATGTGGGCAGCGACTGTCGTATACGCGGCAGTCGTCGCCGCAACGATAGATAAAAATACTTCTTCCGTCGCAATCTTCCACATAGGTGATCTCGCCGTCCCGAACTTCCGCCCAATCGATCAGGTCGTGCCATTCAACTTCGGCACCCAGCAATTCGGCACGAAACTCGGGGATGTCCATGTCCAGGAGAATGTCCATTGCCCAGACGATTTTGGCCAGACCCAGCGTTGGAAATGCCATGAGGATGGCGTCCAGTATTTCGTGTGGCGTGGCGCCGTCACGCAAAGCTCGCGGCAGATACTGCCGCAAGCCGCGTTCCGTCTGGCTGTCTATCTTGGTGATCACGGATATCAACGAGCGGGTTTTAGGGTCGAGGTGTTTGCCGCTCTCTTTCAGGAAAGTGAAATAGGCCTGCATCGCCTCCGGGCGGGCTTTGATCAGGTAGTTCAGTGCGTCACTCATAACTCGTACTCCAGACTAGTACGCCGTAAACATTATTCTGCAGGAGCACCCGTGTCGGAAAACCAGGAAAGTTTGTCCTGCAGAGTCACGACACTGCCGACAATGATCAGGGCGGGACTCTCGATTTTGGCAGCGGCGGATTTGTCGGGCAGGGTATCCAGGGTCCCGGTGATCACACGCTGGCCTGTGCGAGTTCCGTTTTCGATAACAGCTGCCGGCGTTGCGGGGTCCGCCCCGTGGTCCAGGAACCCCCGGGTTATCGTAGCGAGGGACGTAAGTCCCATATAGATAACAACAGTCTGGTGGGGCTGGATCAGACTGTTCCAGTTGAGGTGCAGCTCGCCATCTTTTTCATGCCCGGTGACGACGATGCATCCCTGGGCATGGTCACGGTGGGTGAGCGGTATGCCCGCGTAGGCCGCGCAGCCATTGGCCGCGGTAACACCCGGTATCACCTGAAATGCAACGCCGTTTTCCGCCAGGGTTTCGATTTCCTCTCCGCCACGCCCGAACACGAACGGATCGCCTCCTTTCAGGCGCAGCACGCGTTTTCCTTCCTGCGCCAGGCGAATCAGCATATTGCTGATTTCTTCCTGGGGTATGGTGTGTTCCTTCGGCATTTTTCCGACGTAGATGCGTTCGGCATCCCGGCGCACGAGATTGAGAATGCCGTCGCCAATGAGCCGGTCGTACAACACCACATCAGCTTGCTGCATCAGGCGCAGCGCCCTGAACGTCAGTAAATCCGGATCGCCCGGCCCGGTGCCCACCAGGTACACCTCACCCCGCGGCGTCTGACCGCCGTCAATTGCGGCTTCTTCAAGCAGGCTGTCCATCAGGTCCGCTGCCAAATCTTCCCGGGCGGAAAACAGGTGCTCGGCGATCGGTCCGGCGATCATCGTTTCCCAGAAACGTCGTCGCCGGGTCATGTTGGGAATGGAATCCTTGACCCGCTGGCGATAGCTGCCGGCAAACTCGGCCAGGCGACCGTATGCCGCCGGAACGGTCGTCTCGAAGCGGGCTTTGAGCATGCGCGTCAACAATGGGGCGGTGCCGCCGCTCGCGATCGCTATCAGAAGCGGCGAGCGGTCAACCACTGCCGGCATGATGAAGTCGCAGAGTTCCGGGTCGTCGCTGATGTTGACCGGTATTCCCGCCGCGGTGCCCAGGTCGTGCAGTTTCCGGTTAGTCGCGCTGTCCGCAGAAGCCCCGAAGGCGAGCACGCAACCGTTGAGGTCATCTGCGCTCAGATCGCCGGTCTTGTGTTTGATCTGGTGTTCCTGCACCAGACGGGCCATGCAATCATTCAGCGTCGGGGCAACCACAGTGAAGTCGCAACCGGCACGCACAAGAAGATCTGCTTTGCGTGCGGCCACCGTGCCGCCACCGACAACCAAAGCGCGACGTCCCTTTACATTGACGAAAACGGGTAGATGGTCCAAATCAATATCTCATGTTTGCGGCGATCTTAAAGAGCCTTGCTGGCCTCCGACGAAAGCTCCTTCGAGTTGCCACTGCCAGTCGCGCGGTGTGTCGCGGTAGTCAGGCTTGACGTCAAATTCGAGAAAAAGCACGTCGTCAGAGGTGATGTGACGCACCGCGGCCAGCAACTCATCGAACGAATTGATTTCAGGGTGCTGGATGATGATGTCGCTGATCAAGATCTGGATGGTTTCCATCGTATTAGCTCACCGCCTGATGTCGATAAAAACTGCGAATCAGGAGTTTATGCGATCGAAAAAGCGGGCGCGATACAGTAAACGTTTTCGAGACGGCCCATCTTCGAAAGCAGTCCTGTTATGCAGCACATTATTGGAAATAAGTCCTTGCCCCGGTTGCAGGCAGAAACGCAGAACAGGACCGCTCTCGTCGACAAGAAGCTCTGACAAGAATTCGCGAGCGGCTGTGGTGGTCGGGTCATCACGCCAGCGAATGTTTTTTTTGCGGGCGCTATAGCGCATATGCAGTGCTCCGTCGGAGGCGTCATACGAGAATACCGGTCCGCAGATTGCGGGCCGGAGCTCGCCCCGATTACCGACGTTGGCCGGGATCGTCATGCACTCAGGATGCTCAAGGGCTGTGATAAACGCGGGGTTTGCGTCACGCAATCTGATGTAGACGATCTCGGGGTCAAGCGCGGCAGTTTCTCCACCTGTTGTCGCGTCCTGCACGCAGTGGAGAATGACAGCGCGCACCCGGCTCGACTCCTCATTGTAGTAGCCATCGGTGTGCCAGCTGAGGCTACGGTCGGAATACGGTACATAGTCACTTCGAGCACCCTCAGATGCGACGGTCAGCTCGGCAACGCCGTCGTCATTCGCACACAGGTGATGGTCGATTCGGCGCAGGCCGAAATGTGCGGCGAACGCGAGGATCGCTGCGCGGTCGACAACGGTGTCACGGCAGGAATAGATCGCCATATTTGCCCGCTTGCAACTCGAACGGATGGCTGCCACCGAGTTGTCATCCAGCCCGATGAACCCACCGATCTGTACCATCAGCTCATCCGCATGCAAGGGGTAATTGGCCAATTTGGCGGCTCGCCATTCGCGATAATCCGTTGCACTGGAGAGAAACATTACTGTGAGCCGGACACCGTCGAATAGGGGTTCATGGTGATTGAAACATTACGCTGAAACAGAGGCAGGAAATTCCTTATTAATATATTATAATATACTCACACAGGAAGTTTCGAGGTGCCAACTAGGTGTTTTCTGCAATTACTTGAGAATTGCACCGGTCGGTACAATGCTGCAACGCACGACAGCCGGGGATTTCTATGTCGAAGAGACCGCACGACACACCGTTGCTGGATGAACTCGAACACGGGCCCTGGCCGAGTTTCGTTTCAGGCCTCAAACAATTGGCGAGCGACAATGACAAGCCGTACGCCAATATGATGAAAGACCTTCTGGGTCAGCTCGAGCACTCCTACGAAACCCGCATGGGCTACTGGAAAGGCGGCACCGTCAGCGTCTTTGGCTATGGTGGCGGCGTTATCCCGAGGTTCTCCGAGGTCGCCGAGGACTATCCCGACTCGTCAGAGTTTCACACGCTGCGTGTGCAACCCCCGGCCGGATTGCATTATTCAACTGAGCTGTTGCGCAATATGTGCGACATCTGGGAGAAACACGGCTCAGGCCTGATTGCACTCCACGGCCAGTCCGGGGACATCATGTTCCAGGGGTGCAGCACCGATAATGTGCAAAAGGCATTCGATGATCTGAATAAAATCGGCATGGACATGGGTGGCGCCGGGCCTGCTTTGAGGACGGCCATGAGCTGCGTCGGCCATGCCCGCTGTGAGCAGTCGTGTTATGACGAGGTGCGTGCGCATCGAATGATCATTAACGGCCTGCTCGACGAAATGCACCGCCCGGCATTGCCGTACAAGTTCAAATTCAAGTTCTCTGGCTGCCCGAACGACTGCGTAAACGCCATCCATCGTGCGGATTTCGCGGTCATAGGCATCTGGCGCGATAATATCCAGGCCGACCAGGAGAAGGTCAAAGAACACGTGGCCAGGGTAGGCCGCAAGCAGATGATCGATACGGTGGTCGCTAACTGCCCGACACGCGCGCTCAGCCTGAACGACGACGACACCCTGGATATCGACAACAGCAGCTGCGTGCGCTGCATGCATTGCATCAACGTCATGACCAAAGCGTTGTCACCTGGCAAGGAGCGCGGTGCCACCATCCTGATTGGCGGCAAGCGCGCACTGAAAATCGGTGACCAGATGGGCACAGTCATCATTCCGTTCATGCCGCTTGAGACCGACGAGGATTTCGACCGGTTTTATGAACTGGCGGAAACGGTTATCGATTTCTTTGCCGAGAATGCGCTCGAACACGAGCGTATCGGTGAAACCATCGATCGCATCGGTCTTGCCAATTTCCTTGCAGGGATCGGTGTCGATGTTGATCCCAACATGGTCAGTCATCCGCGCACCAGTTCATATGTGCGAACCGACGACTGGGACGAGGAAGCGCAAAAATGGTTTGAACGGAAAAGCGCTGCGGTCGAGTAGGCCATCGGGGTATCTGTAGCAAGGTATGCAAATACACAATCGGCAGAGAGAAGCGAACATGAGGAGCGATCGATGAAAGGGGCGGAAAAACCTCGTAGAGCGGACGAATCCGGGGTCATGGATCCGTTCCCGCAAATGCACCCGCTGCTGAAGAAAAACTATGGGCAATGGAGCTGGCACGATCGGCTACGCCCGGGTGTCTTGCACCATGTCGCCAAGAGCGGTGATGAAGTATGGACCGTGCGTGCCGGGACACAGCGCCAGATGGATGTGCATACGATCCGCGAACTGTGTGACATTGCGGATGAATTCGCCGATGGCCACTTGCGCTTTACAACCCGCAGCAATGCAGAGTTCATGGTGACTTCCCAGGACAAGACGGGACCACTAATCGAACGACTGAACGGGGCGGGCTATCCGGTCGGAGGCACCGGTAACTCAATATCGATGATTTCCCATACCCAGGGGTGGCTGCACTGTGACATCCCCGGCACTGATGCATCTGGTGTCGTCAAAGCGTTGATGGATGAATTGCACCACGAATTCACGCACGAAGAAATGCCAAACCGGGTACGCATCACAACCTCGTGCTGCCAGATCAATTGCGGTGGCCAGGGCGATATTGCAATCAACGTGCAGTACACGAAACCACCCAAGATCAACCACGATCTTGTTGCCAATGTCTGCGAGCGCCCGGCGGTCGTGGCACGCTGCCCGGTGGCGGCGATCCGCCCGGCGATGGTCAATGGCAAGCCGTCCCTCGAGGTCGACGAGAAAAAATGCATTTGCTGCGGTGCATGTTACCCACCCTGCCCGCCGATGCAGATTAACGGGCCGGATTCAACCAAGCTGGCGATCTGGGTCGGTGGTAAACATTCCAATGCGCGCTCGAAGCCGACCTTTCACAAGCTGGTTGCCGCAGGACTGCCGAACAACCCGCCGCGTTGGCCCGAAGTGGCAGAGATCGTTAAGACGATTCTTTATGCTTACAAGGAGGATGCGCACGCCTGGGAGCGCGTGGGTGAGTGGATTGATCGAATCGGCTGGCCGCGCTTTTTCGAGATGACCGGGCTGGCCTTCACCAGGCACCACATTGACGATTGGCGCGGTGCGCGCAGTAGCCTGAACGCATCGACCCATATGCATTTCTAATGAAGTTCGGAATCCTGATTAACGAAGGCCCGTTTACGCACCAGGCCTCGGATAGTGCATATCGCTTTACCGCGGCCGCGCTCGCCAAGGGGCATGAAATCTATCGCGTGTTCTTCTACAACGATGGAGTGTACAACTCCAACAAGCTGTCAGAGCCTCAGACCGATGATCGTAACCTGGTTTCCTTGTGGGCGAAGTTGGGCAAGGAACACGACATCGATCTGGTGGTGTGCGTTGCCGCCGCGCTGCGTCGTGGCATCAAGGATGAGGTTCTTGAAGACGGGTTTCGGATTTCCGGGCTTGGTCAACTCGTTGAAGCGGGCATTCAGGCTGACCGGCTCATCGTGTTCGGCGACTGAAACGGTATGAGCGAAATGAATGAACTCGACGAGAACGCCCTCACGGTTGTCAAACGATTCATGTACGTCAACCGCAGAGCGCCATACGGCACGATTTACGCACTCGAATGTCTCGAAGTCGTTCTGGTTGCCGCGGCATTCGATCAGGACGTCAGCGTAGTGTTCCTGGACGATGGTGTATGCCAGTTGAAGAAAAACCAGGACACGACAGGCATCGGCATGAAGAATTTTTCGAAGACCTACGGGGCGCTTGATGATTACGATGTTGAGAAAATCTATGTCGAAAAAGAATCGCTCGCTGCGCGCGGTCTGACGGCTGACGACCTGGTGATCCCCGTCGAGGTCCTGGCCGCAGATGATTTGCGTGACGTCATGGCGCAACAAGACGTTGTAATCAGTTCTTGAGTCCGATGCTGCATTTGATCAACAAGTCACCGTTCGAGAGAAATGCGCTGGATAGCTGCCTTCGCCTGGCAAAGTCCGGAAGCTCGATCCTGCTGATCGAAGACGGCGTGTATGCGGCGCTGGCGAAAGCCGCCCACGCTGAAAAAATTATCGATCGGATGGGCGATTTTTCTTTTTATGTTCTTGGTCCTGATGTTGCGGCACGGGGCTTGAGTGACGCGCCTTTGATCGAGGGCATTGATGTTGTCGACTATGAAGGATTCGTCGACATGGTAGCGGAACATGATGCCACGCAGTCATGGCTATGAGCTCAATGACTGACGATGGTGTCACGTGATCCAGGTGATCGATTTGGATTCAAATACGAGTAAGAGGTAAGCCATGGCTTATGAATGCGACGGTGCAACTATCGAAACTGACGAGGAAGGCTATATCACTGATATCAGCCTTTGGAGCCAGGAATTAGCGATCCAGATTGCAACAGAAGAAGATATCGAGATGGGCGATGACCACTGGGAGGTTGTGAACTTCCTGCGGAATTACTATGAGGAATACCAGATCGCCCCGGCAGTCCGGGTTTTGACCAAGGCGATCAAAAAATCACTGGGGGCGGATAAGGGGAACAGCAAATATCTCTATGAGTTGTTTCCTTATGGACCGGCCAAGCAGGCCTGCAAAATTGCCGGTTTGCCTAAACCGACGGGTTGCATTTAATGACAGGTTAAGAACTTGGTACTTGGCACCATCTATGCAGTACTGGCTTACTTCGCTACGGCGGTTCTCGTTATTGGCCTGCTGTACAGAATCCGGCTCTATGCCAGAACGCCTGCCCCATTGAAAATCCCGACGACGCCGGCCCCCGTGACACGATCGGGCGTGGTCATGCGCATGGCGAAGGAGGTCGTCTTCTTCGAGAGTCTGTTCAAGGCCAACAAATGGACCTGGCTGTTCGGCTGGATGTTCCACGCTGCATTGTTGCTGGTGGTGCTGCGTCATCTGCGCTATTTCACCGAGCCGGTCTGGTTTTGGGTGACGTGGGTCCAGCCTTATGGGCTGTATGCCGGGTTCGCGATGCTTGCCGGGCTGGCCGCACTCTGGGTGCGGCGTTTCGCGGTCGAACGCATACGTTATATTTCCGGACCATCCGACCATCTCATGTTGCTGCTGCTGATCGGGATCGTCGCAACCGGGTTGATGATGAAGTACGTGGTGCACACGGACATCATTTCATTAAAGGTATTTGTCCTGGGCCTGATCTATTTCGACTGGCAACCGATTCCCGCCGACCCGGTGTTGCTGATCCACCTGGGATTGGTGTTGGCATTAATGATCATCTTCCCGTTTTCGAAGTTGCTTCATGCCCCCGGCGTGTTTTTTAGTCCCGGCCGCAACCAGGCTGATAACCCCCGCGAGAAAAGACACCTTGCGCCGTGGGCCGCAGCATTGGACGCCGGTCGGCAAAAGGCTGGAGGCGAATAGCCGATGGCTGACTACGACACACCTTCGATCACCGTGCCAATCGAGATTCCGACGCTCAAGAGAGGAGCGATGGAACACTTATCGCCGTATGCGGCAGCCCCGGCGCACCAGCAAGCGCTCGGTTTCCCGGGAGAACTGGTCGACGATTGGCAAACGAAAGCGATCGACAAGTTTTCCGAATTGCTCGGCAAGTCACGGGCGCTGCAGGTTTACATGGACAGCTGCGTGAAGTGTGGCGCGTGCACCGATAAGTGCCATTATTTTCTCGGTAGCGGTGATCCAAAAAACATGCCGGTCGCGCGTCAGGATCTTATGCGCAAGGTCTATCGTCGCAACTTCACATGGGCTGGCAAACTCGTGCCATGGCTGGTCGGCGCCGAGGATCTGACCGAAGAGTTGCTTGATGACTGGTACACCTATTTCCACCAATGTTCACAGTGCCGGCGATGCTCTGTTTATTGTCCCTACGGCATCGACACCGCCGAAATATCAATGGCCGCACGCGAGATCATGGATCACATCGGCAAGGGTCAGAAATACTGCAACGAAATCATTGGCAAGGTTCACCAGATCGGCAACAACCTCGGGCTACCTGAGGCGGCACTGATCAATACGCTGGAAGGCCTGGAAGAGGACATCGAGGAAGAAACCGGCGTGAAGGTAAGGTTGCCGGTCAATGTGGAAGGCGCAGATATCCTGCTCGTGACCCCCAGTGCCGACTTTTTTGCGGAGCCGCACGTCGATGGTCTGATCGGGTACGCCAAGGTGTTTCATCAGGCGGGAGTCAGCTGGACAGTCAGTTCATATGCCTCCGAAGCCGCGAACTTTGGGCTGTTCATTGGCTCTTACGAGCAAATGAAGCTGGTCGCGGAGCGCATCAGGAAAGCGGCCGAGGATCTGGGCGTCAAGCGCATTGTTTTCGGCGAGTGCGGGCATGCGTGGCGAGTCGCCTACAGCTTCCTCAACACACTGGCCGGGCCGTTCGATTTTCTGGATCCCGATTACCCGATTCCACAACACATTTGTGAATTTACCTACGACCTGATCGAAAAAGGCGAGTTGACGCTGGACAAGGCTGCCAACGATCACATGACGCTGACCTATCATGATTCGTGCAATGTCGCACGCGGCTCGCGCATGGGTGACAGGCCCGGCGGGCAGTTCGAGATTCCGCGAGCGATCATCAGGGCCTGCTGCAACAACTTCGTTGACATGGCCGCCGACACGATCAACGAAAAGACCTTTTGCTGCGGTGGAGGCGGCGGGCTGCTGACAGATGACCTGTTGGAAATCAGGACCAAGGGAGCGGCACCACGCATGCGGGCACTGCAGGAAGTCGTAGAAGAACATGGTGTCACGCACATGGCGGCGATCTGCGCCATCTGCAAGTCGCAATTTGGGAAGGTCATGCCCACCTATGGATTCGATATGGACGCCGTCGTCAGCGTACATCAGCTGGTTTCGAATGCCATCGTGCTTGACGGCCAGACGATCGATCATGCCGACTAGTACGACGGCGAAAAAACCGAAAGAGTGAGTAGAGTATGAACGAGAAACTTCTCACCAGACGTCGCTACAAAGATGGCGACAACGCACATCGACCCTGGCAGGAACAAATTTTCACGGCCGATGCATCGTTCAAGTGTCCGACATACGTTCACCGTGCGCCGCCATGCCAGGGGAGTTGCCCTTCGGGTGAGGACATCCGTGGCTGGTTGAATATTGCGCGAGGCATAGAAAAGGCTCCAGGAGATATGCCCTGGCAGGAGTACGCGTTCAGCCGCGTCACCGATGCCAACCCGTTTCCAGCCATTATGGGCAGGGTATGCCCGGCGCCGTGTGAAGACGGTTGCAACCGAAATGAGGTCGAGGATCATGTTGGCATTAATTCGGTTGAGCAGTTCATCGGCGACTATGCTCTCGAACATCGATTGCAGCTTCGACCGGCAGGGAAAGATACCGGGAAGAAGGTCGCGATTATCGGCGGTGGGGTGGCCGGCCTCGCCTGCGCCTATCAGTTACGCCGCAAGGGACATGCCTGCACGGTTTTTGAGGCTCACGACGAATTGGGCGGCATGACGCGTTACGGCATTCCCGGATATCGGGTGCCGCGCGAAGTCCTCGATGGCGAAATCCAACGCATTCTCGATCTCGGCGTCGAAGTCCGCAAGAATTCGAAAGTCGGCGTCGACATTTCACTAGAGGACCTGCAGACGGAATTCGATGCCGTATTCATTGGTGTTGGCGCCCAGTCCGGTGCGGCCTTGCCGGTGCCGGGCGGGGACGTGCCAAACTGCATCAGCGGCATCGCCTTTCTGGAGGCATTCAATGACGGGCGCTTAAAGCACTCTGCCCAGCGCGTGCTGGTCATCGGTGGTGGCGATACGGCAATGGACGTTGCCGCAGTTGCCAGGCGCCTGGGGCATATCCAGCACAAACGTGAACACGACAGGCCGGAAAGCGTCATTCTTGGCCAAACGGTGCACGATGTGGCGACCGTCGCCAAGCGCCAGGGTGCCGAGGTGACTATCGTTTACCGGCGGCCTCTCGACAAAATGCCGGCCACTAAGATGGAAATCGAGCATGTGACCCAGGAAGGCGTGAAAATCCGCAACTCGCTGGCTCCTGTTTCGGTGGTGGTCGGTGACGATGGCCGCGCCAGGGCCCTGCGTGTCATTGAGGCCGACTGGAGCACTGGCAAGATGGTCGTCAAGGAAGGGAGCGAAATAGAAATCGAGTGCGACCTGATCGTCGCGGCGATAGGCCAGCAAGGTGACCTCGTCGGCCTGGAGAATCTCGATAATGGTTCGGGGTTGATCGATGCCGACGGATTCTATCGTGTCAAGGATCACGCCGATCTGTTTGTCGGTGGTGACATTATAAAGCCGCATCTGCTGACGACCGCGATCGGCCACGCCTCGATCGCGGCAGAGGGGATTGACAGGTTCGTGACCGGTGCCGACCCGTCACGGCGACCCAAGGTCGATGTGCATCACTTCAGCCTGCTGGAGAAGTTACGGGAAATCGACCACGCACCAAGCGAATATGAACACGTACAGGATTGGGGAACGGACGAAGCCGATTTCGCAGTCCACAATTATGAGGACCGCTCGTTTGCCGAAATCGTACCGTCGGACCAGTTGTTTCTCGGCCATTTCAAATACGACGCGAGGCGCCTGCGCAAGGAAAGTGAAATAGGCGCCGACTCCGTGCTGGGCTATTTCGGCGAGCGGATACAAGGTCTATCGGAGGAAGAAGCCCGGCAGGAAGCCAACCGCTGTATGAGCTGCGGCATGTGTTTCGAGTGCGATAACTGTGTCATCTATTGTCCGCAGGACGCTATTTTCCGGGTCGAGAAATCGGAATCGACCATGGGCAAATATGTCGACACCGACTACACAAAATGTATCGGTTGTCACATTTGTGAAGATGTCTGTCCGTCCGGGTATATCCGGATGGGGTTGGGAGAGTAAATCATGGCCGTGCGCCACAGCTCCATTGCAGCGGTCGCACTTGTTCTGGTTCTATTGGTGGTTGCTCTGGCCGGCGTGAACGACGTGCTTGAAGCGGCGGAAGACGAGGGCGTGGCTAAAGGTGTGCCAATGCCTGTCATTCCCAGGGGACAAGGCGACAGCTGTGTTTACGATACGGAGTTCATGCGCCGTAACCATATGACGGTACTAAAGCATCAGCATGACGAACCCGATTTGAAAGATATACGCAGCGAGGGGCACAGCATCAAAGATTGCGTAGCCTGTCATGCGGTTATGGGGCCGGATGCGAGGCCGCTGACCGCGGACAGCCCGGAACATTTTTGCCGCTCGTGTCACGATTACGCTGCGGTGAAGATCGATTGTTTCGATTGCCATAAATCGCGTCCACGCCGGTCGGCAATGAAGCGGCCGCGCGAACCGACGTAAGCTGTATTGGCACACTTTTTCATAGCAGCCGCGCATAAGTCCTCCGGCAAGACGTCGGTTTCGATCGGACTTGCGGCCGCAATGCTAAGACGGGGTCTGGCGGTACAGCCTTTCAAAAAAGGCCCGGACTACATCGATCCTCTGTGGCTGGCTCGCGCCGCCGGCAGGGCCTGCTACAACCTCGACTTCTTTACGATGTCCGATGCGGAGATTCTCGCCAGTTTCACCAGCAGATCGGCCGGGGCCGATATCAGCCTGATCGAGGGCAACAAAGGACTCTTCGATGGCCTTGACGTCGAAGGTGCGGACAGCAACGCAGCACTGGTGAAAATGCTATCGGCACCAGTGGTGCTGGTGATCGACACCGCTGGCATGACGAGGGGCATCGCAGCACTGATTAGTGGTTACCTGAACTTCGATCGGGACGTCGATGTTCGTGGCGTGATCCTCAACAAGGTCGGCGGCACACGCCATGAGGGTAAGCTCCGCGCAGCACTGGAGCGTTATACCGATGTGGAAGTAATCGGGGCGATCGGCCGTGACCAGGTGCTGGAGATTCCCGAGCGCCACCTCGGTCTTGTCCCGGCCAATGAAGACAAGAAGGCAGACTCGATGATTTCACTGCTGGCTGATGCAGTATCTGCCGGGGTCGATGTCGATCGTCTGATCGAGATTGCCAACATTGGCGAAACGCCACGGGCGGCGGTCGCCGAACCGATACGGCCAGTTGCCGATGTGCGTATCGCCATCGCGCGCGATGCCGCTTTCGGATTCTACTATCAGGATGACCTTGAGGCGTTTGCCCGGGCCGGGGCCGAACTTATTCCGTTCGACACACTCAGCGACCTGCAACTGCCCAAGGCAGAAGGGCTGTTTATTGGTGGTGGTTTTCCGGAGACTCACCTGGCGGCGTTGTCTGCAAATCAAAATTTGCTTACAGAGATCCGGCAGGCTCTGGCGGCCGGCATGCCCGCGTACGCGGAGTGCGGGGGTCTGATGTATCTGGCGCGCAGCATCCAGTGGGACAGTAAGAAGTTCGACATGGTCGGGGCGGCTCCGGGCGACGTCATCGTCGAGGATCGCCCGCAGGGCAGGGGCTACGTGATGTTAGAGGAAACAGAAAAGAGTTTGTGGCCCGCGGCATCCCGTAGCGCCCGCGATTCAGGCGCCGGCATTCCCGCACACGAATTTCATTATGCTCGCCTGGAGAACCTGCCCGATGATCCCGATTACGCTTATCGAGTAATACGTGGTAACGGTATCGATGGTCATAATGACGGCCTGCTGGTTGGAAATCTTCTCGCGGGTTTTGTACACCATCGAAACACAGAGGCGGACCCCTGGGTCAATCGTTTCGTGGAGTTTGTCCGGCGGAAGCCAAAGAACGTCTGCGGGGATCCTGCGTGAATCAGCTGTGCATCGTTATGCACAGTGACGCAAATTGGTCAACGGACGCGCCGACAGACGTATGAGGTGCGCCCGCGCCAGACCGGAGAACGAAGAGGGCCAAAACTTCGGCTTCAACCTCAGTTGAGACGGGCCCGCGCCGCAAAGTATGCGCTGCGATAACGTGATGACGTGGGCTTCATCTCGTACGCACGTGTAAATTGCTCGAGCGCCTCCTCATCGCGGCCGGCCAGTCGCAGCGTGCGGCCATATGAATAGGCGGCCGAGGCGCTGTCGGGCTTGCTCATAATTCGCGAGATGCCGATGTCCAACGCCTCGGCAAGATGCGCGTCGGCTCGTTCGGCATCACCCGCCAGCCGGTAACTGCGCACGAGCGATTGATTGACTGAAGCGCGCCAGGGTTCCCCGTTGTACTTCTGCAGATCGATATCGATTGCTTTCGAGACGGTTTCCTCGAACTTGCCGGATTCGCCGAGCTCGGCGTAGCATGCTGCCTGTTTGCGCAGGATATAGACGCGATCGGGTTCCTTGCGCAACAGCATTTCGTAAAGTTTATTTGCAACGTCGCAACGGTCGTAACGTTCGTATCGGCCGGCGAATTTTTCAATGCCGTTTTCGATGCGATTGTCCACACGTGCTTTGTTGGCTGGCACGGAATAAAAGCCCGCCGTGGTCAGCGCCGCGGCAACGACAATACTGCTCAAGAGGATGATGAGCCATCTTCCTAGAATCAGCGAATCGTTCCGGTTCCATTTCGTATTTGGCGTTACAAGGCCAAGACGAGAGACCAGTAGCTGATGCAGCGCAAACATGGCGAGCGCGACCGCGATGAGCAGCTCGGCAACCTCCGCCTCATTGAAGCTGAGCGGCTTGAGTTCGAAGAAGGCGGCCACCGTGAAGAAGGGGGCAAGCACTAACGGCGGCGCCGCGACGCCGAGCTTGTCAGCCCAGAGTGCGATTTTCCACTTGCGCGACAATAGTAACGGGTACAACAGGCCGAAGCCGACGATACTGACCGAGACGGCAATGCTGATGAGGTCTTTGAGTAACGTCTTGTGCGGCCCCGTAAACAGGTTATGGAGATTGGCCTCACCCTGCAGGTTGCGTGCTTTGAGAAACTCGGGTGTTTCGAAACCGAAGATTCGCTGGCCCCAGGATATTTCCTCGAGGACAACGTAGCTGCAGGCAATGGCGAGCAATGCAAAAAACCACCTATACCGGCTCTTCTGCTGTGCGACGATGACGGACAAGATTGCGGCCGCAAAAAAGAAATAGGTTTGTGACCACTCGCCAACGAGATCTTCATACGTGGCCCAGATGTACGCGAGCGGATAGTTGAACGCCATCAAGGTATAGCCGCCAAGGATCATGGCGAAGACGATCAGAATTACAGCTTTGTGCGGATTGGCCAGCAAAGATTCGTGCCCTCAAAGTCAGGTTGTGTGGTTAAAAATACGCCAGTCAATGCGTAAAAGCGTGCAACCGGTCACACTTATCGGGTACGAGCGCGCGTTCGAAATAGAGTAAGGTAAAAAAGCGAACGCGCCATGTCGACACTAGCAAGTAATAAGTATGCGGAGATTTCCGGGTAACAAACAGCAAGCATTCACTGCCCTTGTGCGGCCGCATCTCGACCGCCTGTACCGGCTGGCCTTTCGGTTGACCGGCACTCGCGAAGACGCACAGGATCTTGTGCAGGATGTGATGCTCAAACTCTATCCCCAGGTGGATCGCCTGGCCGGGATCGATGCGCCCCAGACTTGGCTCAATCGGGTCCTTTACAACCAGTTCATCGACGATCAGCGCCGGTATTGCGCGCGCCGGCTGCGTCTTGTGAGCGGTGCCGAGCTATCCGCAAACCCGGACCTCGCACCCGCGGAAGGTGCGAGCACCGAGGACCTGGTCGAGGGTGAATTTACCATAAAGCGGATCGAGGCCGCCGTGGCGCGGCTCAGCGACAAGCACCGGGTCATCATCAGCCTGCACGACGTCGAGGGGTATACGCTTTCGGAAATCGCTGAAATTACAGGAGTTTCGCTCGGGACCCTGAAATCCCGGCGGCACCGGGCGCGCGAGCGGTTGCAGGAAATCCTCAGCAATGGATCCGATCGGACCTCAATTACGTCTAGAGCAGTAAGAGGCAGAGAAAATCATGAATTGCGATCAATACCGTCAAAGCCTGGATCCGTATCTTGATGTCGAACTCGAGGCGTCTGTAGCGCGCGAACTCGAGTCGCATGCGGCGGGTTGCCCCGAGTGCGCGGCCCAGCTTGAGAAAAAACAGCGGCTAAGACAGGCACTGCGGACGATGCCGGTAACGCCGCCCGATGACGGGTTTCTCGATTCGGTCGTCGGTCAGACGGTTGTCAATACACACCGCAACGCAACCTGGTTCTGGTCGTCAGCGGGCGTCGGCGGCGCCGTTGCTGCGGGGGTGATCGCCTGGCTTATCCTGGTGTTGCCGGGAGACCTGCCGACGCCTGACTCTGTTGCCGAACTGGAGAGCGTTGCGATCAGCCTGAATGTCGAGAAGACGTTTCGACTGACCTTCGATTCTCAGAGCGAGCTGCAGGACGCGACCCTGACCGTGCGCCTGCCCGACGGTATAGAGGTTGTGGGCTACGAAGGCCGCGGGTCGGTGCGCTGGACGACGAACGTCAAGTCCGGCACCAACATCCTCAAACTGCCGCTTATTGTGCGCTCTGGCGACGGCGGTGCGGTATTCGCCCAGATCGAGCACGAGGGTAAACAAAAGTCATTCGAATTTGCCGTTACGGTCATTTGACGGCAGTAAAACTTGGGCATTCAACGAAGGAGTAGTACGTCATGAAATGGAAGATCACTTCAGTATTATCTGCGGCCGCGCTTGTGTTGGCGCTGGCGATGGCGCCGTTTTCGGCGGCATGGGCAGACGATGATGACCTTGGTGTCGATTCGTTTGACGTTCTTGACGATTCTGACAGCGACGAAGAGGGCAGCGTCCTCGAGCTGGATGACTCGGAAGACAGCGAAGATGTAGACAGTGAAGACGTAGACAGCGAAGACGTCGACAGTGAAGACATGGACAGCGACGACATCGACAGCGAAGACTCGGACGGTGACCTTGACGATTCGGATTCCGAGGATGACTCGGAAGACGACGATGATGTCGCACCGATCTAGAACGAAGGGTTGATAACCTGCGAAGTCTGTTCAATCGAAAGAGGCCTTCCCCGACGAGAGTTGTGGGAAGGTTTTTTTCGTGACAGATATCACGCTTCCGATAGGGCGCATTCACTATCTTGCTGATTAACGTTAATTTTTCAGATTTTGTGACAGGAAAACGCATGGGCATACGAACACCTGCACGACTTCTAATCGTACTCCTGCTGGCGGCAACTCCCGCCATGGGCGACACGCAGGCTGCGGACACGGCATTCGACATCGGCAATGCGGCATTTCGCAGCGGCAACTATGGGCGTGCGCTGGACAAGTACGACGAGGCGATGTCCGAGGGAAAGACCAGCCCGCGGCTTTTCTACAACATGGGCCTGGCGCACTACCGCCTCGGCCAATTCCCGCAGGCCAGGTCCGCGTTCATGCAATCTGCAAACGACGAGGGGCTGGCGGCGCTCTCGTATTACCAGCTCGGCGTACTGGCGAACAAAGCAGGTAACACCAGCGAGGCCGAGTCCTGGTTTCGCAAGTCACGCAAGCGAGCGGACAGCTCGAGACTTCGCGATATGTCCACTGAGGCGCTCGTGACCATAGGCGCACCGCCCTCGGAGTTCCAGGTCTTGCTATCTGCAGGATTTGGGCACGACAGCAACGCGTTTCGAGCGCCGAGCGATCCCTACCTGGACCTGTCGCAGGACCCCGCAGTACAGGTCGATCCGGTGGAACAGTCGGGCGCTTACATCCCGGTTCGCATCGGGGCTGCTTTCAGTAATCCTGTGTCGACATTGTCGAGGCTCGTCGCAACATATCAACATCGCGGCGACTACTACACCGACTCCGAATTAGACAACGCCAATATCACAGACCATCGCTTGTCCGTTGCCATGCAGCGTTATCTCGATAGTGGAAAGTCGGGGACGCGGCGGCTCGGCGGCGAAATATTTTTCCGCAGCCATGCGGAAACCAATTTCGATCGCGATGATGGACTCGAGCGTTTTGACGACGGCGCGAGTATTGCTGATCGTTTTGATTTTAGCGCGGTTGGCGCCGAATTCAGCCTGAAGAACCGTTTCGGCGGAACTCGCTACGAATTCAACGCGGGCTTCTCGCAGCGTGATTATGAGGACGAGCCAACAGCATCACCTTATGACCTGGATAACTTCTGGTTCGAGGGCGCGCTGAAATTACCGCTCGGCAACAATTCGCGCGTTAAGGTCGGTTACGGTTTCCACGATCGCAGTTTTGACGAGCGGCGCGCGCGCGATGAGACCGGCGATGCGTCCGTCGATAATCCGACGCTCGAGTATCGCTATCAGGTCGTTAAACTCGGTATCCGGCACCGCTTCAGTGACAGCGTCGTTACCGAGTTCACCTATTCTTATACGCGGCGTGATGATGGCTTCGTTGGCTACAATGACTACACGCGCGACAGAATCGAGTGGGACACTAATTTCGACTTAACGGACAAGATCGCGGCGAGCATCGAAATCGACTACCGCGATCAGCAGTACCCGAACGCGTTTGCGTTCGACGACCCGACGCAGCCGCAAAAGGAATACCAGGACCTCGAAATTTCTGTCGGCGGAGTGTACCGGTTCACGGATCAACTCTCGCTCAGGGCGGAAGTCCGGCAAGATAGCGTGGATTCTTCGGACCCGCGCGGCGCATACGATCGGCTGCGCACCCGCCTCGGCGTCTACTATCGCTTCTAGGCCGGCGGCCATCCCAACTGCAGGTGCAGGTCGCCGCGCGCTCTCGCGATTGACCCACACCGGCATCAGGAAATTCAGGCTGTTGTGGCCAATGATGGGGTTGGCACGCACGACTCGTTTGCCAAGAATACGGTTTCGTCGACGTATTCGACCTATATGGGCTGTAGATGCCGCGCGTGAAATTTACGTGAATCAGTCATGCTCCCTTGTGCATTGTCATGCAATTTGAGCAACGGACGCCCCGGTAACTTATTGAATTACATGGCCGCCGGTGAAGTGGCACGCGACTGAAAATCCGCGTGTTTCGCTAGTGAGGTCAGCTTGACTGTGAGTTTGGCGATCTTTTCCGGACGGTTCGATGTTTCAGCTCCTGGTGCTTCTATTAGAGCAACGCGATCAATCTTCCTGCCAGCTCCAGGACGCTACTCTCCTGGCGCCAGGCGTCCTGACCGAACTCGCCTCCGAGCCCCGTCGCGGTCGTGACGATCACCATGTTGAGATCCTGGACTACGCAGATCAGCTGCCCGCCGTGCCCCCAGGCAAAATTGAAGCGGTGGGGACCCGAAACGCCGGACCACCAAAGATATCCATACTCAAGTTGGCTGATGGCATTCAGGATGTCGGTGTTGTAGGTAGTACCGGAATAGGATTCGAACGAGTCCCGTACCCACTCAGCGGGAACGAGTTGCATGCCACCGTATGCGCCGCCATCGAGATAGAGCTGCCCGAATCGGGCCATATCTCTCGCGGTGAACATCGTGGCACCGCTGCCTGTGTAATACCCGTGTGCATCCTTCGCCCACGACGCCACGCTGATGCCGAGCGGATCGAACAAGCTGCGTTCGCCGAATGCGAGAAGGGACTCGCTCGCGGCCCTTGCTACGATCACGCCAACCAGGTGGGCGGTCAGATTGGAATAACCGAACTTGCTCCCCGGATCAGCCACCAACGGGAACTCCGCCGCAAAGTCGATCCACCCCGAAGTGCTGAGCAAGCGACCCAGGTAACCATCGAACTCCTCCCAGGGATACCCGGAACGCATCTGCAGCATCTGGCGAATTGTGATCGATGACTTGCGGCTATCCAGCTGCTGCCAGCCGATCTCCGGGAAGAATTCGAACATCCTTTGATCGACGCTGGTCAGAAGGCCGTCTCGCACGGCGATTCCGGTCAGAGCCGATGTGATGCTCTTGGTGACCGAGGCGGTGTCGAACGCCTGATTCATATGCGCGCCGTTGAAATACCCCTCTGCGATCAAGTAGCCGTTCTTCACTACCAGCAGGCTGAAGAGGTTTGGCAGTCGCTGTGCCTCTTGATACGCCGTGTTCAATACAGCTTCGTCCACGCCCTGACCCGCGGGAGTCGCGATTTGCCAGCCATCGCTTGTTGTGGTCGGGGTGTAATTCGGGGCGCCGCCTCGCGAATTGCCAGAACCCGAAGAGCTGTCGCAGGAAGCGACAAGTGACAGAAGCGCGGCGAGAACCGCAATCAGCAGCCAATTGCCGTGCATCTTCATCTCGGAACACCTTCCCTGGATATGACAGACGGAAGGAAAGGAAGTTCTACGCGTCGGAGAGCTCCGATGACTGGAAAGCGGGCGCTGAATCGTGATGTGGAGGCCGAATGAGCGGGTGCTCTGCGGAGCTCTGGTCGTCGCGGCATGGGCCAAAACCTGACGTCTATGAACCCACTTAGATCAATCGGGACCCTCGAAAAAACACAGCCCGCCACCGCGCAAAGCGGTGGCGGGCTGTCGGTGCGGGTCAGGCTGCGTCGGCTGCCGCCAAAAGGTCCACCCACGTCACATCGAGGACTTCGTCCGGCACGTCGTCGCCATTGATGTCGATTTCCAGGCGCACCATATTGTTGTCGAGCGCGATAAAGACGATTGCCGTATTGTCGGCCGCCTCGATCACGAGCTCGCCCATGAACGGATACCCTTCACCCGAGCTCTGCATACTGATCGATGTGCTCACGATCACGTCGCCGCCGAGACGCGGACTCGAGATCCGGAACGACGTGTCGACGTCGACCGATGCCGGGGTCGTGCCGTCGTTCGTAGTGACGGTGATTGTCATGCTCGACATATACTCGGTTACGCCATTGTGAGTCGTGGTCAGTGCAGTCGTCGATACAGTGATCGTCGTGATCGGCGGCATCGTCGAATCGATCTCGACGCTGATAGTGCCGGTCGCGCTGGTGACGTTGCCGTCCTGTGTCACCTGAAACGCGCTGAGTTTCATGCTCATACCGAGGAGGAACAGTTCACCGGTCGGGTCGCCCTCGAAGGCGGTGATGGTCATGACGAGACGGCCATGCAGAACGGTGCCTGTTCCGTCGTCACAGGTATCGAACTGGAAGGCGAATTCATCGCCGCGCGAAATCGTGGGCGGATTCGAAATACTTACTGTCACGTCGACGGTGCCTTCGTCAGCGCAGTTCTGAAGTGTCGACTGTGCCGCGAGCATATCGGCCGGCAGTGGCACGGCGGACAGGCTCGACAGGGCAATTGCCGCGCCGGAGCCGGCGCTCATGACCGGCAGGCCGGTGGTAGTAAGGGCACCGAACAGGTTGTCTTCCAAAACCTGCTGGGCAACGATACCGGCGACGGTGGTCGCGTTGTCCGAGGTGATCGTCACGAGTTCGCCCGTAACAGGCGGATTCGGATTGCCATCGTTGCCTCCGCTGCTACCGCAGCCTGCAACAAATAGAAGGGTGATGCCTGCAAGAATCAGATTTCGGAATTCGTTAGACACGTCGCGTTCCTCCATGAAGGTATCGCGAGCGAACTTCGCGATGATGGTGTCAGGGTCAATGTGACGGAAGTCTCGCACGACACTGTCGACCAATACTGTGATCCGTGTCCGATGACATCAATCTCGTCGCGGTGTCACGTCGATATGTCAAATCGCGATCGGCGTTGGCAACCATCGGGATGTCGGGATGCAGGCAATTGATACACTCCGGATCCTCCGCGCAGCCCAATCAGCTGCGCCGATTAGTCCGCCCCTGGCCACCATTCACCTGACACCTGCCATTTCGAACTGCCGTCGCCGGCAATATTGTCAGGAGTCAGTCACTCCCTACAAATATATCCAGCGGCAGTACCGCGGTCACACCGACGTTCGGCACGTCAACCAGTTGACCGATACGCATATCCACCGCGACGCTCGCGATCATGTAGGCCTGCGTCCGGTCATAACCGTATTCCGACATGATGTAGTCAATCATGGCCGCGAGAGCATTTCGCGCCGCGAGATTGATATCGCTCGACAGGTTGCTCAGACCTGCGATTTTCGGGGAGTCGAGGTAGGCAAGGTCCGCGGGTACGCTGCCTTTTTCTTTGAGCGGGAAACCGGTCACGGCGTAGAAGCGTTGCGACGGTATATCGAGCACCGATGCCGGGCCTTCGTAGTGGGGGCCGTGGGAAAGGTCGGGCGGCTCATCGACAATACGGGTGGTGACGGTCATCCTGCCGCCCATCTCGATTGCCGTGCCTGCCACCTCGCCGTCACCCTGCGCGTAATGGAAGTCGCCGACCGCGAGCCCACAGCCATCGATGTAACAAGGCAGGTAGACCGTTGTCCCGGTAGTAATGTAACGGATGTCCATGTTACCGCCGTGCTCCCGCGGCGGGATCGTGCGCAGGCACTCTGCCGGTTTTGTCCCTTCCGCTCCGCACACCGACGCCGGCTCCGCCTCATCCGGGTCGGGATTCATCACGGCGCCGCCCGATTCGAGCAGCTGTGTCTCGCGTGCCAGCACCTCGGCGACCAGGGCCGCTCCGGGCAGCGTTGTCACGACGCCGGGAAAACTCGCATTCGGGATGCGCACGCCCGGAAGTGCATCGCTGACGGCATATTCGTCATTGATGCGCCAGACGATGAAACGCTCGTCGGTACCGAATTGGTCGCCGGCAAAGCCGAATGGTCCGGCTTCGGTCCAACCGACATCGGCAGGCTTGAATGCCTCGATGGTCACTGCCAGCACGTCCCCGGCTTTGGCGCCGTTGATAAAAACGGGGCCGGTCAGTGCGTGGACGATGCCGAATCCTTCCCGCGGGATGCCATTGGCGCTCGAAAAATTGTCCGGATCGAGCGTCAGGTCGAAGGCATCGCGGCCGACGAACACGATGCGCTCACCAGGATCGGCGTTGGCAACCGTCGGGATGTCGGGATGCAGGCGATTGATACAAGCCGGGTCTTCGGCGCAGCTAACCTGGCTGTCGCCTACTACGATCTCGGCGGCAGCGTCCGTAAATACGGCTAAAGTCGACAGTAGTCCAACGGAAAAGCAGGTGGAAAGGCCAGAGTTCATTCGAAGTTACCCCGCTGGAGTTCTCAATCGACGTACTTGTGTAAGTAATCGCGCGTGGCCCCATTTTAACCATTAGAAGGTGACGGCGAGTGTAATATTAATTTACTACGAAACATGAGGTTGAAAGATTGAGGCAGGATTACTTACAGCTGCGGTTGCTCGGCAGGCCGACGTGACAATACAGGCGGGATCCAATGGGCGATGAACTGCTGGTAAGTACTCTCGTGCCGCTATGGCTTAAAGTCGTGTGGACCGCGATGGTGCTCGTCATCGTCCTTATTTACTGGCGGCATCGCGGCCCGGCCAATTTCCTCTGGTTCTCCGACATCGCGTTCCTCGCGCTCGTAGCGGGCCTGTGGCTGGAAAGTTCGTTCATCGTCAGCCTCACGGCATGCATGGTGCTTGTTCCAGAGATGTTATGGGGCGTGAGCTTCTTCGGCCGCCTGCTGCGCCTGCCGCGCGTGATCGGCCTTGCTGACTACATGTTCGACAAACAGAGCCCGCTGTGGCTGCGCGCGGTGTCGCTGTTCCACGTGCCGTTGTTGGCGGTGATCGTCTGGGCCCCGTGGCGGCTTGGTTATGACCCCGGCGTATATCCATGGGCAGTGCTGATTACATGGCTCGTGCTGCTGCTGACGCGCTGGCTGACAAAACCGAAAGCGAATATCAATCATGTATACCGGTTACCGATTGCTGCGGGCGCAAACCTCACGCCGGTACAACACATGCTGCTGCTGATGACAGTGGTGCCACTGGCGCTGCAGCTGCCGGGGCACCTGCTGCTGTGCGTGATGTTCGGAAACTAACGGAGGATAGAAAATTCTATCGCGTCGGCGAGCATGCGCTTCTGATGACAGGTCGGGCAGAAGTAGCGGGTCTTGCAGGAATTGGCTAGTAGGGAATACGGACGCCCCGGTAACTTACCAAAAAATATGGCCTTAGCGCTTCCACGCGCGCTCTGAAAATCCGCGTGTCCCGCTTAGGTCGTATCGGCTGGCACGGTGTTGCTATTGGGTGGGCCACCACAATCTCATCGCCCCAGCCCGCTCAAGACTATAGGCAGCTGCCGAATCCGTTTGCTCGTCGCCGCGAAAATCGCGTTTGTAATCGCGGGAGCGACGGGGGGCAACGGCCCTTCGCCGAGGCCCCTGGGAGCATCGTCGCTGTCAATGAGGTGAACATCTATCCGCGGCATCTCATCGATTCTGCAGAAGCGGTAATCGTGGAAATTGCTCTCCTGCACGATGCCGTCCTTGACAGTTATCTTTCCGTAAAGCGCCGCGCTCAGACCCTCGAGGATGCCGCCTTCTACCTGGTTGACCGCGCCCTGTGGGTTGATGACCCGGCCGCAGTCGATCGCGCAGGTAATGCTGTCCACGCTGAGCCGGTCGCTTTCGACCGTGACCTCGGCAACTTCGGCCACCCAGGCGCCCTGGTTGTAGCTGGCTGCAAGCCCGCGACCTTTGCCATCGGGCAATCTCGTGCCCCAGCCCGATTGCTCTGCAGCGACCTCAACAACCTTCTTCAGCCTCGAGGCATCGAAACGAAAATCCTCGCGTACCTGCACGAACCGTTCGTCGCCTACGAGCTTCAGCCATAACGCCAGCGGGTCGATGCGCGCTGCATGGGCGAGTTCGTCAATGGCGCTCGACACGACGAACACGTTGCCGGAATGCTCGGTCGCTCGCCATTGGCCGAGCGGAATGCGCGCCGGCACGGCGACGTAGTCGAACAGGAGGTTCGGTACGAAGCCGGCTGGAAACTCGTAGTTGCCGATCTCGGCAGGCGAGCCGCCGCGCTCGAGGTAAATCTGACGGGGATGGCTTGCTACTTTCTGGTGCCAGTGCGTGATTCGGCTGTCACTGGCGGCCGCGCGAACGCGTTGCACATTGGCGGGACGGAAATAGTCGTGGCGCACATCGTCTTCTCGTGGCCAAATGACCTTGACGGGCCGTTGAAATTCTTGGGCGAGCAGCACCGTATCGGTGATGAAGTCGGCATAATAGCGCCTGCCGAATGCGCCGCCGGAACGCATCACGTGCACCGTGACGTTCTCTTGTGGGATCCCGAGCACTTTCGCAACGGCTTCGGCTGCCATTGGCGGATTCTGCGTCGGTGCCCAGACTTCAGCTTTGGCGCCGTCGACCCGTGCTGTGCAATTCATTGGCTCCATCGGTACGTGTGCGAGGTAGGGCAGCTCGTACACGGCATCGATGTGCGTGGCCCCCTCAGGTATGGCCGGATCGCCATCCTTTCTTATGAGCTCGGCGTCCTCGGCCAGCGCAGCCTCGAATCGCTGCATGAGGTCGGTTGTGTCGTCGCGAGCCTCCGGCATCTGCCACTGGACCTTGAGCCTGCGCGCCCCTTGGAGCGCAGACCAGGTGTTGGTCGCGAGTACCGCGACTCCCGAGACGAAGTTGGGGCAATTGGGCAGGATGATGCGACCGCCGTGGTCTCTGTTTTTCAACATGTGGAAGCCGACGACACCGGGAACGGTTCTTGAGTCACTGTCGTCGAACGACGTCGGCTGTCCGTCACCATGCGGGCAGCGGACCACTACAGCATACAGCATGTCGGGCAACTTGAGATCGAGACTGTAGATCTGCTGTCCGTTACTCAATGCCCGGCTGTCAACGTCAGGTACGGAGTGCCCGATCAGCTTGAATTGAGAGGCATCCTTAAGCTTGGGCTCGTCGGGCACCGGCTGCAGCGCAGCGTCTTCGGCGAGTTCCGCGTAACTCAGGCGTGTGTCACTCGCGCTGTCAATGACAAAGCTCTTGTCGGTCATCAGTTCGGCCGTGGGACGACCCAACCTGTTGGCGGCGGCCGCCAACAGCATAGCTCTTGCACTGGCACCGGCCTGTCGCATCGCCGCGTAGTTCAGGCGGATACTCAGGCTTCCACCCGAGAACTGATTCTCCAGGTCAGCGTCCCAGCCAGCCTGTTCTACGTTGATCGATTGCCAGTCGACATCGAGTTCCTCGGCGATGATCATCGGGAGTGCAGTTTTCACGCCCTGACCCATCTCGGGGTTCTGGGCGAATAGCGTGATTCCGCCATCGGTGCCGATGTGGATCAACCGGTGCAGGAAGACGTCTGCATTGGCCGACCGTGCGAACCTCGGTATGCCGATGACCAGCCCAAGACTGCTGATGGCACTTAACTGAATGAAGTCGCGACGGTTGATCATTTCCAGTGCATCAGCCCTCGATGTGCTCTGCCAACGGGCCGAGCACATAGATGTACTGTGTGGTTGACCAGATCGTCGGCTCTTTCCTGGTGTTAAGCAATATCCAGCCGTGGGCTGCGCCATCGGAGCCGATGAACTCGAGCGCGGGTAGGTTCGAGATTCCGTCGATGGTTCCGAATCGAACTACGATGTCACTGTCGCCACGGGCCACGGCCCTGGCCAGGCGGTACAGGCTGTAGGGCGCCCGCTCCATGGCACGTTCGAGTAACTCTTCGCTGCCATACTCGAATTCGCCGTTGTTGATACTCCAGTAGCGATGCTCGGGGCTATAGGCACGCATTCGAGAATTGATCTCGCTTTCCATTGTTACGTGGGAGCGCGGTCCGATCAGATCGAGGATCTCATTCTCGAGGTAACGATCAGGGCGGTTGACGATGTCCCATTCGTGCACGAAGTGTACGGCTGCGAGGTCTCTCCAGATGGCCATTCCGCCCATGGATTCGACCATCGCCACAGCATCTTCTATCGTCGCGTGGTCGCCTTTGAGCTCCGGAGTGTCTTGTGCGCTAGCCTGAGCGGCCACCGCAACCAGAAGAATGACAGCGAAGATCGCAAGTCCGTTTAGGTTCGGTGACTGCCTGTGCATCATTCGAAAGTCCTCACTGTTGACAGTGCGCGTAAATGCCTCTGGTCACCAAAACATATACTAACGAGCAGTACCAGCGCTATGGTTTTGCCCACCGCAGACCATCGGGTTCGATACCAACGACAATGCGGCGCAGTTCGCGACCGGATCGCAGGTCGATCTCGGCGATGGCGTTTTTTCTGGGAAAGGAGACGTAAGCAAGCTCAAGACCGGGATGCAGGAGAAGGTTGAGTGGTTGGTCGTCGAGGCTGATACGGCGCTCCACAACAAGCGTGTCACTATTTATAGAGACGAGTTCCGCCGATCCGAAACATGCAACCCACACATGTTCCTGCGGATCCGAGCTGAGTGCGATCGGGAAATTGCAGACGGAATCAATTTGCGTTACCACCGATGCGGTGTGGGAATCCACGACTGACACAGATCCATCCCAAGCATTGCCAACCCAGATTCGATCGGCGCGGACCAGCAGACCCTCGCTGCCGTCGGCCAGAGCCAAAATTCTTGTTTCTCCGTTGTCAATACTGATCAAAGTCAACGAGCCCGAATCGGTATTGGAAACGGCGAGTGTCCTCAGCCCAGGCACGAAACCGAGTACGTGCGACCCTTCCTGTCGAGTGTCGAAAAACCCAACTGCCTCACCGTTTTTCAGATCAAGAGCAAGCAGCCGTTTCTCCGTTTCGCAGGTCACATAAGCCCGCTGCGCGACTATCCAGCTGGCGTGTGGTTTCGCACAATTTTCGATAACCCGATCGAGCAGAACTGTTCGATTGATTACGTCGATCAATGTCAATCGTGAGTTAGGCGACTCGACAAACGGCGGGCGGCGGGAGATCGGTTCGGCGTGCGGTCTCGGGAATTCCCCATATCCCGTTGCCAACACCCGGCCATCGCTTACATTCGACAACAGGTGCGGCCCCTCACCCGTTGCAATTCGAGCGACGATCTCTCCACGTGCAAGGTCAACAAACGTGACTTCGTGAGATGCTCTGTTGGCAACCAGCAGTATCGGCGCATAGGCAGCACGCAACTGCGTACTCGATCGACCCCAGTCGGTCGTAGCGATTCGCGCGTGCCCGCCGATCGGTGCCGTCGTGTAGTAAAGGGTATTACCATCAGGGTGCAGGCGCGGCATCAAGTCACTGCCACCGGAATTCAGGTCCTCAATCGGTACGGCGGCCGTCCAGCCCGCTGGCGTACGCCAGCTGTAATAAAGATCACCAGACACTGAAACATTGGTCGGACGAGACGACGCCTCGAATATCAGTTCATTCTCGTCGGATGAGACCCAGAGATTCCATTCCCCGGTATGGCTGTTGATGGCTGGCCCCAAGACCTCAGCTGGTCCAAATTCATCTCCCTGCGGAGCCGCGCGATATATATCACCTTCTCCGGGGCCACCATCACGAGCCGACGCAAAATATAATGCGCCAGACGAGGTCATGACCGGGGAATATTCTGCCGACTCCGAATTAATCGACAGGTATTCCACGCGATCTTTTTCTACCAGGCTATAACGCCAGATGTTGGCGTCGAACTTTTCGTCTGCATCGTTGATCGGCCGATCGGAAACAAAGTACAGCCAGTGTCCATCGGGTGAAACGAACGGATCCTCGTCTGAGTAGCGTTGTGAAAATGGAGCAGGCTCTGGCTTACTCCAGATCCCGTTTTCCTGCCGAGCAGTGTAAATGCCTCTTTGACCACGATCGCGGCTACCCCAGGCGCCATTCCATTCGACCCAATAGGCTGTCTTCCCATCCGGAGAGAAGGTCAGCCCGAGTTGATTATCCAAGGTAGCAGCAAAAGTTGGCTGCTCTTGTGCGCCGGTGAACCCTGAGATTGCCACGAGGAAGATGACAAGCAGCGTCGAGAACGCGACCCTACGTCTTGACCAGGTATCAATTGTCTTGAGGCTCATGAAGTTGGGTCTCCAACAGGGTGTGTTTGGTACTCAGACACTATTGGTAGCCGTTTGATCCCCGTCGATAGGCAAGCATTTTTCGGACGTCGAAAGATATGATCAAGTGCCCACTTTGGTGCCGAATCCAGGATCAACTACGGTAATTCACCGTAAGGTACGAATGATCGAAATCGCGTAAATACACCGCACTGGATTATCTAACGGCTAGATAATCAGCGCTATTTCTGTCCTGAAAATCCGCGTGTTTCGCTAGTGAGGTCAGTGTCGCATTAGGCCGGCTACCCGATTCCGTACGGCTGGATTGATGGAACGGCAGCTGCGCTGCCACGCCTTCGGCGCCTGTCGTCCCGCTGCGCCGGTTAGTCCGCACCTGGCCACTATTTTCTTTCGCCGTTCGTTTGGACGGTGATTTTCAACCTCCAGACCCTGTATCCCTGAAAACGTGACCCGCGTCACAAGAGCTTCGTGGCGTTGTGATTGATATCGCATCATACGAAGCGCGATTTGGATAGTCTGTTTTGAGGTTGGTTGCTATCGCGGTGGCCTGAACACACCTAACCCAATGCGCCTTCAGCGTTCTGAAGGAAGGAACGCCAGATAATCATGAATTCACTTCATCGAAAACTGTATCTCACGTTGCTGTGCTGTGCGCCGCTTGTGCTGGCGGCCTGTGGTTCCTCCGGTTCCGGAGGAACCAAAACGACGAACGACACGCCACCGCTCGCGCCGTCCGGGGTTAACGCAAGCGCCGGCGACGGCGTTATCGATATCAGCTGGAACTCGGTCACCGGCGCAACTGGCTACAACCTGTACTGGGGCACGTCGAGCGGTGTAACGAAACAGAACGGGACCCGCATGGCGGGCGTGTCCAGTCCGTACTCACTGGCTGGCCTGACGAACGGCAGTCCTTATTATTTCATCGTCAGTGCCGAAAACACGATGGGAGAAGGCGCAGCGTCGGCAGAAGCATCAGCAACACCACAAATATCGCCACCCCAACAAGTGACGGGCTTGAACGTAACGCCACTGGTTCAGGGCGTCCAGCTCAGCTGGAATGCGGTCAACGGCGCTGACAGTTTCAACCTCTACTGGAGCACATCGACAGGTGTAACACCGCAAACCGGTACGCGAATAGCTGGGGTAACGAGTCCGCACACACTTTCGTCGTTGACGGCAGGTATGGCCCACTATTTCGTGGTAACTGCAGCCAACGCAGGTGGCGAAGGGCAGGCATCGGCGGAAGTCTCTGCGACTCCCAGCGCGCCGGTTGCCGGATGGTCCGCGCAAGAGCTGATAAACACACCGTTCAATTTCTTCGATACCGACCACTTTGTCGGTGATGTCGACATCAATGATGACGGTGCAGCGGCAGCTGTCTGGGTCGAAGAAGGTAGTGACAGGGATACTGCTCGAGTCATGGTCAACCGCTTCTCGGGCGGGCTTTGGGGAATACCGGAGATCCTGGCGGGTCCCTCGGCATTCAGCCCAAGGACTGTCGTTGCGCCGAATGGCGACGTGACCGTGAGCTACTTGCTACGCGGCTTCAATCCCGATGATTCCTGGCTCAATGCAACGGTCTGGGTTCGCCGCTACAGTAACGGAAGCTGGGGTGCGCCGCAGCAAATAGACGGCATCGATCTCGCTACCTTCACCTTCATGCACGGCATGGACATCGCCGTTGATGCCGCGGGCAACGTAGTTACAAGCTGGGTTCAGGATAATGCGGTCATCTGGGCCAATCGCTATGACGTCATGAGCGAGAGCTGGGGCATTGCGACCGCACAAAGTAACTCCATACGCAACGTGCAGGAGCCGGCCCTCGGCGCAGACGGACAGGGAAACTTCACAATCGTCTGGCTGCAGGACACGAAGCCTTACGACCCCGGACAGACCGCCGGAGGTCCGCGCAATCCAACCTTGTATGCGAGCCGCCACACCGGTGGTGGCTGGACGGCCGCGGTACCCGTCGGCCACGCCAGCATTCAGGACTGGGAAAGCGCCGAGCGAGTCGACTTGGCGGTGAATGCAGACGGTGTTGCGGTTGCTGTCTGGGAACAGACGCGCAACGCAATTGGCGGCAGCACCGACTGGTCCGTCGATACGGTTCGCTATGATCCGCTGACGGACAGCTGGGGCCCACCGGATACCATCTATTCTCAAAGCATCTACACGTCGTGGCCGGATGTGGCCATCGACGCAGCGGGGAACGCAGTAGCGACCTGGCAACCCACAAATCCAATCGACAATTCACAGCGCATTGCATCGGCGTCATTTTACGATGCGACCCTGACCGTTTGGAGCCCGGTGGAAACGATAAACACCGATGATGGTGTTTCGGACGTCGATGAATTACGAGTTGGCAAGGACGCAGCGGGCAATGCGATCGCCGTGTGGATACAGGGTGGCGAGCTCAAGGCACGCCACTTCGATGTGCTCGCTGGTGCCTGGAGCGTCATCACGCCGATCGGTTTGCGCGATGGCACAGAGCTGGAGTTCGCAATGAGCAGTACCGGTCGCGCCGCAGTAATCACCAATCCAATGGATCTGAGTCCTGTTCCCTGGACACGTGAGATCAGGGCGAACATTTTCACGCCGTAAGGCTTACGCCCCGACTATTTTGGATCGTCAAAGGTGATGAATGGGCCGCGTGAATTTTGCGTGAACTAGCTGTGCATCGTCCTGCACAGTAATGCAGATTGAGCAACGGACGCCCCGGTGACTCTTTGCATTCGTCTGCCTTAATTCGCTTGGCGAATAGCTCGTCCTTCTCTAATCAATCCTTCGTGGGGTCAGATTCCGAGAACAGCCATTGTCTGGCTTCCTCTTCGGTACAAAAGGCCCGGTCGGGCAAGCCGCGATTGATCATCACTGTCTCGACAAAGGGTGTTGCGTCTCTTGCGTCATCGTTCAGTTCTGCAAATGCGATCCTGTATTTTCCGTCTATTTCCAACTCCAGAAACAACTCGGCATGCTCGTAGCCGTCCATGGTTGGCATAGGCTCCGGCGCATTGGACACGCCGAGCACGAAATAACAATCGTGCTTCTTGCACATCTCGGCGAGCTCCGTCCAGAGCGCTCTGGCATAGGCTATGCTTCAATCCGCGACCGAATCGATCCTGATGTGGTCACCTTGGAACGTAACTGTGAATCCCTTACCCATTTGCGCTCGATGGTAGGAAAATCCGAAGTGGACTGCCATTAGTAATAATCATAAACAACTCCCGTGCAAACCGACTACCGCCAATACGAGAAGCCAGATATTTCTCATTGCGTTCCTCCCGCCAGTGCCGGTGGATTGGTTAATTCGCAATTGGCTTGCTAGCCGCCTTTCAGCCATCCAAAATAACAGCTAGAGAGGTGACCATGAGTAACAAGAGCATGAACAAGCAAGTAATCGTGCTTCTCGTCGTAGTTCTGGCGATTGCCGTCGTCGCAGCGACGTTCCTGACGGAGCGCGACGATCCCCAGTCACCGCAAGATGGGGCTACGGCGCGCCAGGCAGCCCTCGCGAGCGAACATTCACCAACGCTGGGCGACGCGAATGCCAAGGTGCACATCGTCGAGTTTCTTGATCCCGCGTGTGAAACCTGCGCTCTGTTCTTTCCTATGGTCAAGCAGTGGATGGCTGAAGTGCCTGGCGAGATCCGACTGTCGGTTCGCCACGTCGCGTTCCATGCGGGCTCTGACTACGCGGTCAAGGTTCTGGAGGCGAGTCGAAAGCAAGACAAGTACTGGGAGACTTTGGGAGCGCTGCTGGCGTCGCAACGTCAATGGACACAGCACCACACCGTCCTGCCTGATCAAATCGCACCGGCGATCGCGAGCGTGGGGCTGGATATGGATCAGCTGATGACTGACATGAATTCAATCGAGGTCATGCTTCGAATGGAACAAGACAAGAAGGACGCAATACTCCTGAAGGTCAGCAAGACGCCAGACTACTTCGTCAATGGCCGGCCGCTGCCAAGTTTTGGCCGGCAGCAACTGGCGGATCTGGTTCGTGAGGAGCTGGAATAATAGCAAGGAAATAGTAGCGACTGACGGCCCAAATCGAACCGTCGACGTCGTGATAGCATCGCTCGAACGATCGATCTGAGAACCCTGCATGCCTGAGATTATCCCACTGGGCTGATTTCATCGACAGCCCGCGTAATGTCGGTGGTTCAACTCCTCGCCACCATCTTCAAAGACTCGCTCATTCGGCCATTACCATTTCCAGCACTTCGGGGTCACGCCAGCGACCACTTTTGAGGCGCAGCGCATAAACCAGGGCGATAGCGAGAACCAGGGCGACAAAAGCGATCCACGACACCTTGGGGCTGTACTCGAACACCCGAATGATAAAAAACTGAGCGACGAGCATCGCCCAATGCAGCGACACCGAGGCGACCATTAACCAGCGCGTATCCCCGGCGCCCCGCAGGACACCGCCGGCTACGAGTATCACCGCGTCGGCCATCACGTAACTGGACAGGCCAATCATCATGAACGCGGACAGTTCCCGGATGGCAGTAAAGTCACCGCTCGGCGGTGCAAACACCTCGACGAGCGGATATCGAAACATGATGTAGAGTGTCGCGAGCACCGCGGAATAGGCCAGCGCAACGGCAAACCCGGCGGTCATGACTTCGTCGGCACGCGCCATGTCTCGTGCGCCGACGAACCGGCCAATCAGGCTGATGATACCGACGTTCAGGCCGATCATCGGAACGAAGGAAAGAATGTCCCAGTTGAAGACGATGGCGGCCGCGGCGCCCTCGGCAACGCCATAGGACTGGAACATGAGCAAAAACAGGTTGAACGCGGCCACATTCAGGAACAGTTCCAGTCCGGAGGGGAAACCCAGCCGCCAGAAGCGTCGCAGGATCTTCAGGTCGAGCGAAAACGAGCGTTGCACACCGAATCTGTCGCGGTGATCCTTACGAAAATAGAACGCGACAAAAAGCACGAAGGCAAGGACCGTGGCGACGACGGTGGAAACGCCGGCGCCGATAATCCCGAGCGCCGGAAATCCCAGTTTTCCGAACACCATCACATAGCAGAGCGGTACGTTGATGACCAGACCGAATACGTCGCAAATCATCACGACGTGGGTTCGACCGATGCCGGCGAAGTAAGACGAGATGCAGGTCTTGGCCAGTGTCACAAGCACACCGGACATCAGGATCAGGTAGTACGTTCGCTCCAGATCGACCTGCGCCGGCTCGTGTCCCATGCCCTCGAAAATTCCGGCGACCAGAAACGTAATCAACGTCAGAAACGGTGCGCTCATCACCGTCATGATCATGCCTTGGGTGACGACTTTCGGGCATTTCTCCGGCTCGCCCGCACCCAGGTACTGTGCGGCCATCGCGTTTGCATAGGAGAACAGTCCAATGAAAAAACAAAACGAGAAGAACGACGCCACACCGCCACCCAGTGCCGCCGCCATGTGAGCAGGATCGATCTGCGACATGAAGTAACGGTCGGTAAAAATCATCACGGCGAACGTGCCCTGCGATATCACCATCGGCAGGGCGAGCCGCAGCAGCTCGACCATGGTCTGTCGATTGAAATTTCGCTGCAGTGACAACACAGATCCTTTTGTCGAAATTGCTATGGACGGCGGGCAAGTCTACGCATTACGCGTTTCGGGCGAAAGACAAGGGGTTCAAGTCCGCCCCTGGCCACCAAATTACAAGAACACTGGGTTGCACAAATGATACGGCTGTAACCTCTGTTAACTGTTGCCCTTTGTCGTCGACCGAATCGTATCAACCCGTATCGCGGGTTTCGCCGGTATCCTTCGGACATGATCGCAACGCGTTGCCGTTAGAACGTTTTGCCCACGTTAATCATGCCGGCGGCAAAACCCAATTGCGCGAATTCGACAAAAAAATTCTTGTAGCTGTAACCTATGGCCGGAACGATCGCTGGCGCGATCCCCAGGCCGTTCAACGGGATCTTGTCTTCGTAGGGTTCTTCGTAACCGTGCAATAGTCCACCGGTCAGCTTGAAGTACCAGCGGTCGGATTCGAGAACACGCCATTTCTTGCCGATGTAGAGATACTGCGATTTCTGGCCAAACGAATTGTCGAACATGGCAAAGCCCCACAAGCGACTTCCCTTTAATTCGACTTCCAATCCCAGCATGTGCTGACTGTTGTTATGGTCCGGATCAGGAGCATAGTGCGTGGTGTATAGAGAGGCATAGAAGTTACGTTGCTCGACTGCCGACCGCTGAAAGAGGTCCAGATACGAACCGTCGGTATCGGCTTGGGCCTGCGAAAAAGCGACGAGCAGCGGCAGCATTACGAGAAGGCGAATCATGACAGCACCTCCGCAGCGAACGCCGTGAACATGATCGCGAGTGTTACCCAGTACAAAACCGGCCTGTTAGTGTTTAGCTCTTTCGTATTCACTCCTGTGACCCCTGGGTAGGCTCTGTCCTGTATTGGTCGTGATAGCCGAGCATTTCGACGATGCCCGCAGCCTCGGTTTTGCCCTTGTTATAGGCGCGGCGTGTCGATCGCGGGATCGGTTGATCCAGCATCAAGCGAGAGATAGCCAGCGCCTGTTTGTCTTCGTCGTCGAGTAATGTGTATACGTATGACACCAGCTCCCGAATTCTGGCGTCGAGTTCGAGGTGTCTGCATAGGCCTGTAATCAGTCCGCCTGCAATTGCGTGCCGTTCCTCTTCTGTCTGAAATTCACTCAGACAAAGTGAGCGAACCCACAAATGTGCGGCACGCGCAACAGCATCGACGGTCTCGAGCGAGTCGTCCTTTGCGGGGTTGTTGGAGATCTTGCCGTTATCGCTTTTCATGGACACAAAGTAAGCGACGCGCCGGTTTATCTCTTGTCGAAACCAGTCAAAGTCTGTTCAATACAGCTCATATGCTCTATGAACCATCAACATTGGCGTCGGCGACAGCCCTGTTGGCCACCTCGCTTAGAGAGGACTACGGCATCGACCCGGAGCCTGTCTATCTGCAGGCTGGTATCCCGCTGACGCCGCCCGAGTCCCCTCAGCTGCGCTATCCACTATCAAAGATGCGGAAGTTATGGGAGCTCAGCAGAGAGGCGTGCGGCGATGACGCTATTGGCCTGAAGACAGGCCGCCATGCAAAGCCGACACATTTTTACGCGTTCGGGTATTCGTGGTTGGCGAGTTCCACGCTGCTCGATGCCATGCAGCGGCTTACCCGCTACACGCAGGTCTTGTCTACAGCATCAGCGGTAGTCAGTCTGACCGAAACAGACGACAGCTATGCAATAGCTTCGATTTTTCCCGACCCGGCGAACGCACCGCCGAAAGAGGGCATTGATGCCGGCATGACGGCGTTGCTGGCGCTGTGCGGCGCAGTTGCGGAGAAGGAAATTTGCCCTTTGCGTGTCGAGCTGGCTTGTCCGGCGACAAGGCATCCTGAGGCTTACCGAGAAGCGCTCAGGGCGCCAATTTTCTTTGATGCCGAAGTTGGAGCAATTCACTTTGATAAAGGTGTTTTGCGCGAGCCATTGCCACGCAGCGCGCCGGACGTTGCCAAAGCGACGGACAGAATCGCCGAGCAATATATTGAAACGCTGGAGCCGCAGAAAGTTGCGTCGCAAGTTCGGCGATTGCTCATTGCACTGCTGCCGTCGGGCAAGGTGGATCAGGATCTCGTGTCCAGTCGTCTCAATCGAAGCATGAGCACTCTGCAGCGCCAGCTGAAGTCGGAGGGCTTGAACTATCGGGATGTGCTGGAGAGTACCCAACGCGGTCTTGCAGAGACGTACCTGCGGGACAAAAGATACTCGCTGGCTCAGATTGCTTATCTGCTGGGGTTTTCCGAGCAGAGTAATTTTTCCAGAGCGTTCAGGCGCTGGACGTCGATGAGTCCGAGGCAATATCAGCAGTGGTCGAAAGAAAAATAGAAGAGGGGTCGAGCCAGTTTTTCATCTCTCAACGTAATCCAGCAGCACCCGACGCCAAGAAAAATCACTGTAATACGCTACGTCAGGCGCACTTGGGTTACGGTAAGTTGTTGAATTTCGCGACTGAAAATCCGCGTGTCGGTGGTTCCATTGATTCACGCCTTCGGCGCTCACCCTCCGGGCGACCTCGCTGCGCTCGTCGTCCAATCGGCTGCGCCGATTAGTCCGGCCCTGCGGAGCTGAGGGCGTCGCGGCATGAATTTGCGGGCGAGCTGGCCGTACGCCAACGATCGACAGGCGAGTCATCGACGATCGAAATTACGGCGGGGTCAACGTCTTCTGTAGCCAGTCTTCTCGCGCCACGCGAACGGTTGGAATAGTAGCCGTAGTAGTCAATCAGGTGCTCCTATTTGACTTTTCCTTCGCAATTAGTTGATTTTCATGGGCAAAGGCCACACCGGAGCTGCTGCCTTTTGCTATGCTTTGAAGAGTCAATTCGATCGACGCAATAGACATGTC
Organism: Gammaproteobacteria bacterium; assembly: GCA_029862045.1. Taxonomy (GTDB): domain Bacteria; phylum Pseudomonadota; class Gammaproteobacteria; order Steroidobacterales; family Woeseiaceae; genus UBA1847. The sequence goes on along the minus strand of JAOTYE010000013.1, from coordinate 29,831 downwards.
GTTCTTTTCAGAACTCAAACGACGCAACATCTTCCGTGTGGCGGTGCTGTATATCATCGCCGGCTGGGTTGTGTTGCAGGCTTCCGACGTCTTAGCTGACGTGCTGCCGGTTCCGGCCTGGACCGGATCCTTCGTGTTTCTGCTGCTGCTGCTCGCCTTTCCCCTGGTCGTGATCTTCTCCTGGGTCTACGAGATCACGCCTGAGGGCATCAAGCTCGAAAAAGAAATCAAGCCTGATGAATCCATAAGTCACGAGACCGGACGGCGGCTCAATATTCTCATCGGGTCTGTCGCTGCCTTGGCGATTGTGGTCGTTGCGATCGATCGCTTCGTTCCGGAGGAGGTGACCGCGATTGACCAGGCAGCAACGACCGCCTCGTCTGAACCCATCGCTGCTATTACACAGACCGCGGATAATTCGATAGCTGTTCTGCCGTTTGTCGATATGAGCGTGAACGGTGACCAGGCTTATTTTTCGGACGGGCTGGCTGAGGAGTTGCTGAATCTGCTGGCTAAATTGCCGGAACTCAAGGTTGCCTCGAGAACTTCCTCTTTTTCTTTCAGGAACAAGCCGCTCGACATGCCTTCGATCGCTAACCAGCTAGGCGTCCGTTACGTGCTTGAGGGCAGCGTGCGTAAACAGGGCGAGAAGATTCGAATTACGGCGCAGCTGATCGATGCGCAAACCAATTTTCATAAATGGTCGGAAACCTACGAACGCAAACAGGATGACATCTTCGCGATTCAGGATGATATTGCGCGCAATGTCGTTACTTCCCTGCACCTCATGTTATCCAACCAATCGGAGAACATCTTGGCGCAGCGAGGCACTGAGACGATCCAAGCTTTCGAGGCTTACCTGCAGGGACGAAATTACTTACGCCAGCCCGTTTCGGACGAGACGCTGAACGCCGCAGAACGTTTTTTCAAACAGGCGCTGCAGATCGATCCGCGCTATGCGGATGCGCACGCGGGCATTTGTAACACCCATCTTGAACGCTACGAACATACTTCCGATATTGGTGCTTTTGAGCAAGCCGAACAGGCCTGCAACCGCGTGCTCACTTTAAGCCCCGACGCACCTGCCGCATTAATCGCTCTCGGGCGTTTGTATCGGCTCTCCGGCCAGTATGACAGGGCCGCGCAAAACTATCGAAGTGCCATTCACATCGATTCCGGCGCGGCCGAGGCCTATGATGGGCTGGCCAGAACCTTCGAAATCCAGAACCGCGTCGAGGAAGCACGCGAGGCGCACCAGCAAGCGATCGACATTCAACCCGGTTTTTGGCGCGGCTATATGTCCATGGGCAGTTTTCTGTTCAGGATCGGCCGCTCTGACGAGGCAATCGACTACATGCGCACTGCCGTAGAACTCTCTCCTGGCAATCCGCGAGCCTTGAACAGCCTCGGTACTGTCTTATACATGACGGGCAATTTCGAAGATGCACGAACGGCCTGGTACCGCTCGCTACAGATCGATCCAACGCCTATCGCCTACTCCAACCTGGGCACGGCCAGCTTTCTATTGCAGGACTTTGAGCAGGCCGCTGCGATGTATGGGCGAGCGATAGAGTTAACACCTGACGACCATCAGCTTTGGGGCGCGCTCGCCGATGCCTATCGCTTTATGGCAGGGCAGGATCACCTGGCCGTGGCCAACTACGAAAAAGCGATCACCCTGGTCGAGGAATTTCTGGACCTGAATTCTGACGACGCTTATACGTTGGCAATGCTGGCTCACTATCTGGCAAACACCGATAAGCCCGATGTGGCGAGTTCCTATCTGGCTCAGGCGAGGCTACTATCTCCGGACAATATGTATGTTCATTACTATGCCGCACTTATCGCGGTAAAGATTGGCGACGTCGATGGCGCGATCAGCGCAAGCAAACGCGCGATCGAAAACGGTTACCCGAGTCAGTTTCTACTCGCCGACGCCGGGATGGCGCCGGTCATCGACAATCCAGAGTTTCGCGAGCTGCTGGGAGAACGCAGTCAATAACAATAACCGGTCGAGGAAATACAATATGAAAATCAAAGACGCTAAGAAATCAACTGCACCGATACTTTTGCCTGGCACCATAATGGCCACACTGCTTCTCGCTGGCTGCGCGACTCAGATTGGCGGTCGACATATTGCAAGAATCGGCACTGTCGCGACTCACGAGGTAACGGTCAATTTCGATGCGAATGGTTGTCCAACCAGCGTCACAGCTCCCGTGTTGGCGTGTTCTGTCGGCCCAGCGGGATTCTGTGTCAAACGCGGCAGCACGATAAAGTGGAAGAGTGATGCGAGCCGAACTGCCTACGAGGTGTTTTTCGATCCCTTCGTTGGCAGGCCTTATGCCTCCCACGGACCCGATGAAGAGATTGGACCGGTCATCATCCGCAGGGATACGTTAGCAGGCGAGTATAAATACGGCGTTTTCGGGGTGGCTTGCAGATCCGGCAATGCGGTTCTCGATCCACCGCTCAGAGTCGAGAATTGACCCGACGTATATCGCGTGACTCGGTGCCTGGTGTATGTATTCCGGCGAGAGCTCGACACCGTTGTTATCCAACGCGAGCGTATTCGGGTTGAGCTTCATCGATCGCTGCAGGTCATCGGCTGTGCCGATTAGTCCGCCGTGCTAGTAGCGAGTAGGTCGTATCGACTGGCACGGTGTTTCTATTGGGTGGGCTACCATTCACTCAAAGGCCCCTCAATTCCAGCGGTAACAAAAACAACGCGAATCGGGTCAAATAACAGATGAATGCGTAGAAGGAATTGATGGCGCAGGTGAGATTTCCACAGTTACTTGAGACAGACACAGCAGATACACGTAGCGCCTTGCACGACTATGCGCGCATTCTGGGTAACTACTTGAAGGTATGTCGTCCGAAGCGTAAGCATTGGTGGCATGCCAGCCTGCGACCGTCACTGAGCGGATTAACGACGGGCGTCGTTCACGCCGACATCGATTTTGAACTCGAGCTGGACCTCAGGCAAAGCAATATCCACGGTCGAACTTCGCACGGCGCAAATCTTGAGGCTGCGCTGCACGGGCAGCCGGCCGCAGAAGTCGCAAGGCTCGCTGAGGATTTCTTGCTTGCCAATGGATTGAGCAAAAACCTGGTCCCGGAAAACGCCATCGGTGATGACGAAGTTGCGAGGGTCACTTACTCAGCTGAGCACGCCCGTAGCCTGCACCTTACTTTGAACTCAGTTAGCGCGGCGATGGCGGAGTTCCGAGCCGGTATACCTGAGGAAACGAGCCCTATCCAACTATGGCCCCACCATTTTGATCTGTCGATGTTATGGTTGCCGGGCGAGAAAATTGCCGGCCAGGACCCACGGAACGAAGAGTATTCTGACAAGCAAATGAACTTCGGTTTCACGTTTGGCGATGAAGGAATTCCAGAACCCTACTTTTACGTGACCGCTTATCCGTTTCCCGATGGTTTCCCGAGTCTGCGATTGCCGGCCGGTGCCAGTTGGCACACGCAAGGGTTTAACGCTGCGGTGCTCCGGTATCGATTGCTGATTGAAAGCAGTGATCCGGACGCCTACCTGTTGGACCTCTGGAACAGCCTGTTGTCCGCCGGGCGCGAACAGATGCTCGCGAATTCAGACCGAGGACAGAGGCAATGACGACGAATAACAAACAGCTGGATTGGTATCGCGTTGCGGATGTCGATGAGCTTCCCGCAGGTCGCGTAAAAACCGTGACAGCCGGCGTTCACTCGATGGCACTGACCCACATCGACGGTGAATTTACGGCCATGGATAATCGCTGCCCGCATCAGGGTGGTCCGCTCGGTGAGGGTTCTGTTGAGATTGGTAAAGATGGACAGTGCTGGTTGCGCTGTCCATGGCACGGCTGGGATTTCGATCCGAAGACCGGCCGTCCGCCGGGCGGGCACGAGGACAGCGGCCAAACACTATACCCAACCGAGGTGCGTGAGGACGGCATCTACGTGGGGCTCGAAGCCGAGGCGCCCCACGCGACAACCGTTACCGATGTGATGGCGGAAACCATGACCAACTGGGGCGTGACGTCCGTGTTTGGCATGGTTGGCCATTCGAACCTGGGTCTTGCCGATGCGCTGCGATTGCAGGAGAAGAAGGGAAGCCTGACCTACTATGGTATTCGTCACGAGGGTGCTGCGGCGTTTGCCTGCTCCGGTTACGCCAAACTGACGGGTAAGCCGGCTGCATGCCTGACCATTGCCGGGCCCGGCGCGACCAACCTGATGACAGGTCTATGGGATGCGAAAGTCGACCGGGCACCCGTCCTGGCGCTGACTGGTCAGGTCGATGTGCAGGTATTGGGTCCCGGCGCCTTTCAGGAAATCGATCTCGCCGCCGCCTTCGCGCCTGTCGCTCGATTCAGCCAGACCGTGTTGCACACGTCGAAACACGCCGAGCTTATGACGCTTGCGTGTAAGAGCGCGTTGGTCGAGCGTGATGTGGCGCACCTGACCTTTCCCGACGATGTGCAAACCTTGCCCGCAAAAGAATCTGCCAGTGCGGGCAGTCCGGATGGGCGCGTTGCTGCATCGACGATCGCTCCGGACGAGCACGTGCTCGAAGACACTGTGTCGCTGATCAGGAAGTCGAAGCGTCCGATCGTAATCGTGGGGTATGGCGCCAGAGACTCGATGGGCGACGTCATTGCTTTGGCTGATCGCCTCAATGCACCGGTCTTAACGACGTTCAAGGCCAAAGGTCAGATCGCCGATGATCACCCGTTGGCCGCTGGTGTATTAGGCCGCTCGGGCACGCCGGTGGCGAGTTGGTTCATGAATGAGTGTGACCTTATCCTGGCGTTTGGTTCTTCTTTCTCCAACCACACAGGTATCACACCAAAACGCCCAATTATTCAAGTTGATTTCGATCGCATGACTCTAGGCAAGTTTCACGGCGTGACGATTCCTGTTTGGGCGGAGATCGGTGTTACCGCCAGGCTCATAGCAGCGCAGTTCTCGGGGGCCAACAAATCAGTTGACCAACGTCCGGAACTCGCGGAACGCTGGGCGATCTGGCGCGAGGAGAAACGCAGCCGGCTCAGTGATGATCAGGGCAAGGGCCTGAACTCGGCGACGGTGTTCGCTGCGCTCAGCCCGGCCGTTCCCGGTGACGCCATCATTGCAGTGGACGTCGGCAATAACACTTACTCATTCGGCCGTTACTTTGAAAGTCAGGGCCAGCGGATTCTGATGTCGGGCTACCTGGGATCGATCGGTTTTGCGTTTTCGGCGGCGATGGGTGCGTGGGCGGCGACCCAGGATCAGGATGAATACCGCGGTCGCAAGGTAATTTCCATCAGTGGTGACGGTGGCTTTGGCCAGTATATGGGCGACTTCAATACTGCCGTGAAATACAACATGGACATTACCCATGTATTACTCAACAACTCGCAGCTTGGCAAGATATCGAAAGAACAGAGAGCGGGTGAGTGGCCGGTATGGCAGACAGAACTGCACAATCCGAGTTTCGCCGCATACGCAAACCTGTGCGGAGGCAAAGGTTTTCGGGTCACTAAAGCCGAAAAACTGGAATCGGCATTCGCTGAAGCGCTCGCCTGCCGGGGCCCATCGCTAATCGAGATTATTACTGATGCCGACCTGATCTAATGATGGTCGACAAATGTCGCCGTTCGCTTCTTATGGTCGGGGAATACGGTTATTCATGTGGCTTCTTGTTCCAGGCGAACAGCGCGAGCAGCATGGAAACAACCGATGCTGAAATCCAGAAGTAAAACGCGGTATCGAACGAGTAGGTTGTTACGCCATCGACAACGGTCTTGGTATTTTCGATCAATACGCCGCTTATCCAATCTTGTGATGCGGCACCAAGATAAGAGAACAACCCGATGACCCCTTTGACAGCTCCTGCGGCGCCGACTGGCATGAGATCAACGGCGATGAGGCCAGCGAGAAATACGATCAAACCGCCAATGGCAAATCCGAAGGCCGCGAGTGCAATGGTGTCAATCAGGATATGACCAGGTGGCGCGTAATAGAACAAACACATCGAACCAATCAAGAGCAGCCCATATAACAAGGTCGGCACGTTACGTCGCGCGCCAAAGAAGCGATCAGACAAAAAGCCGGAAAAAACAGCGCCGAGCAAGCCGAATATTGGATAAGCTGCCATTGCTGACGCTGCCTCGACAAGCTCATATCCTTTGCCTTCCTGTAAGTAAAATATTGCCCAACTGTTTATCGCGTAGCGAGCCATGTACATACATGCGCTACTTAGACCGAGAACCCAGACAATCGGACTCTTGAGTACCAGCAACTGCAGCGAACCAGTCGATGCCTCGGTAGGTTTGCCGGCCGAGTAGTCCTTCTTGTAATCCGCAACATTCGGGAGGCCGTATGTCTGTGGCCTGTCCGCCAGGTTGATGTATAAAATGACGGCAACGATAACGCAGACGATACCAGGTCCCCAGAACCCCCAGCGCCAACCGAAGGCGTTGACGATCAGCGCCGTGCCGACAAACGTCAGCCCTTCTCCAATGTTGTGCGCACCTGCCCACACACCGTATCGAGTGCCCCGTTCCCGGTTACTAAACCACTGGCATATTGACACGACGCTGGGAGCCGAGCCGATGGACTGAAACCATCCGTTGAACGCCCAAAGTATGGCGAACAAAGCGAAGTTGCTTACCGAACCAAATAAAAGGTTGGCAAATGCCGAGCACAGCAATGCGATCGACATAAATCGTCTGATGTTCGCACGATCGGCGAGGAAGCCATTGAAGAACTTGCCGAAGGCGTAGACGAAGAGCAACATCGAGCCGATGATGCCCATTTGCTCTACAGAAAGGACGCCTTCATCAAGCATCGGCTTTTTGGCGACCGACAGGCTTAATCGACAGGTGTAAAAGAATCCGTAGCCGAGGACCAGCCAAACGAACACACGCAGGCGCCGGCTTTGGAAAAGGGCGTGAATCTTATCGGGGTCGCCAATTGCCGGGCTATCCGGGCCGGTCGCAAACCATCTGATGATGCGTTTCATTGTTGGCTGATGTCCGGCATTTTTATTTTCAGCACTTTCCGGTCGCCTTTGTTAATGGCCCAGAGGTATCGTCCGGACATGGATCGATCCCACGCGATACCTTGACCTTCAAGGACCGGAACTTTGACGGTTGCTACCCAACTCAGGGTCGATCCCGCGTCTGGAATTCGCATTACGTAGATTTCGCCCAGGTCGTGACCGGTCAGATATAACATTCCATCCGGTCCCCAGGAACCGCCAGAATTACTCATCGGGCGCATTCTATCGAGTATCTCCAATGGCAGAGTCCACGCTTGCAATACTCTATAGTCGTCATCGAGTTTGACAACCTGAGTATTGTTCGTGTGCCCGTAAGGCACCGTTTGTCCATTTTGAACCTTGTCATAATTTGCGAACGCTGCCCACCAGAACCCGTCGTGCCGATCCAACCAGGTCAGTGAGCCGCGGCTGATCCCAAAACTGTGTGAAGATACATGCCACATCGTATCAGCGTCCCAAATCTCCACCGAACTCGTCATTGGCGATACCGGATAGTTCGAGTGCGATGCGTAAAGCCGGCCATCGAGTTCCATCAAGCTATCGAGGTGAATCAACGGCTCGCCTTCGGCGCGGCCGGCCCATCGCGCGATAGCCGCACCAGTCGATTTATCGTGCTTGGATATAGCGAAATTGTTGACCGCATAGAAGTGGCCGGCGTCAACTGCAACGCCTTGACGCGCGTTGCCCACGTCGAACTGCTCTACCAGCTTGGCGGTATAGATGCGTTTCTCGTCCGCATCACCCACGCCTGCGACAAGTAAGAGCGACAGCACCAGCTTCGTCAAGAAAGCGGGGGCGTTAACGGGTCCGTTTTTTTTGGTGCAGTGTTTATCCACAAGGCATTACCTATATGATTTGCCGATACTGTGGCAGGATTCGAGACATGCAACCCGGCACAACAAAATGAAACGCCGCCACTTTCTGAGACAAACCGTTAGCGCCGCAGTCTGTGCCGTCGGCGCATCAGTGCTCAGCATACCGACTGTAACGCTCGCCGCTAAGCAGGAGAAGGCCCGTCAACTCGGCCTGAAGATCACCGACGTTCGCACTTTTGTCATGGACGCAGGCGGCGACGAGAATTACGTTTTTGTAAAGATATATACAAACCAAGGACTTACAGGCCTTGGCGAGGCGACGCTGCCGTCAAAGGCGCTGACAGTCAGCCACGCGATTCTGGAGCACAAACGCTACCTCGTTGGCCAGGATCCGGCCGAAATCGAGCGTCACTGGCAAGCCATGTTTCGTGGCCCTCGCTATCGGGGCGGACCGATAATGATGTCAGCGATTAGCGCCATCGATATTGCCTTGTGGGATATTTTCGGCAAGGCACTGGAATTGCCGGTTTGGCAGTTGTTGGGCGGTAAAGCGCGAGATCGAGTGCGGGTCTATCCAAAACCCGGTTGGGGTAGCAGCCCGGATGAAATGGGTGAATTGTGGCTTGCCGCCAAGGAAAAAGGCTGGACAGCTGGCAAGAGCGGTTTCTATAAACCGGAAGGCGGCGTCATGCGCCAGGACAAGGCACTTGCGGATTCGGTTGCCCGTGTCCGAGCCATTCGGGCGGCTGTTGGAGATGATTTCGATATTTGCATCGATCTGCACGGCAAGCCCACGACGGCATTCGCCGTGGAGTTTTGTCGCCAGGTGGAAGACTATCGCCCTTACTTTGTCGAAGAGGCTACACAAGCAGAGGATCTCGGCGAACTCCGGCATTTGAGAACGCATACACGAGTACCGCTCGCCACGGGTGAACGTCTGTTCACGAAATACGCATTCGGCGAGATTTGTGCTGAGCACCTGGTGGACTACGTTCAACCTGATGCCATCCATTGTGGCGGTATCACCGAAATGCGCAAAATCGCGGCGCTGGCGGACACCTTCAGAATAGAGGTGCTGCCCCACAATCCGAACAGCCGGGTCTGTACATTTGCATCGCTGCATTTCTGCGCGGCGACACCTAATGCGACGCTACTAGAAATCAGTGGATCGGAACGCGATAAATGGGACGATCTGTTCTTTGGCGCCGCAGTGGAGTACCGGAACGGCTTTGCAGAGTTGCCAGATAAGCCCGGCCTTGGAATCGACCTCGACGAGTCGGTAGCTGCAAAGTCACCTTACGTGGAGAAAGACTGGCATGGACCGCGATTTGAGGATGGTGCCATTGCAGACAGATAGCAGAGCAAGCTGCCATTTATGAGTAACAGGCGATACCGAAAAATTGCGCATCACCGGAAATAGGGCAACGGCTCATAGTACTCGCCACCATTGATCGCGCTTTCGTAACGGGACCGCGACAACTCGTCCATATTGTCCTTCCATGTTGCCATTCCGTTGACCAATTCGGACGCGTGCAGCCGCAGTGGCTCCCAGACAGCCTCGCCTCGATAATTGATAACGTTGTACTCCAGCAAAGGATCGGCACTCCTCATATCGAAGGTTAGTAATCCGAAGTTGACACTGCCGAAATACACCTGGCGAATTCTTGCCTCGGGCCGGCGTTCCAGGAAACTATCCGATGTACCTTGCGCGAGCGGTGACGACGTCAGATCGTAATAGTCGTAGCCACCTTTGTCGGACCAGGGTATCGCATTCAGCTCTGCGACATGTGTGTCGCCAGACACCAGAACTACACCGTTGATGCCTTCATCCCGAACATAGTCGAAGAGCTCGTTGCGCTCCGTCATGAAAGCGGCCCAGCTGTCATCGCCAGGACCCTTGGCGGCAGACCAACCGCTTCCTGATAGCAAGACTTTGAATGGCGCACTGCTGGATTTTAGTCTGGCCTTTAGCCAGCGTTTTTGCGCGGCGCCCAACATCGTCTTGCCTTCCCGATCGGGCGCGGCGTTCGGATCGCGGTAGTACCGGACATCAAGAAAAAAGAAGTCCACGCCGCCATATTGATACTCGAAGAACACGCCCGGCGTGCCGTCGAGCCCATAGGCCGGGTTCGCCCAGTATTTTCGGAAGGTACTTAGGGCCTTGTCTTTGAATGGGTTGGTTCGATCGCCATTGTTGATACCAAAATCATGATCATCCCAGATTGCCAGCTGTGGTATTCGCGGCGCGATCGACTGATATAACCTTGCGCCTCTTTGCCGTTGGTATTCTTCGCTCAGGACCGTTGCTTGTGCGGCGTCGCCATAGATGTTGTCACCAAGCCATACGAACAGATCGGGGTTAGCTGAATCGACGGCCCGCCAGATCAACTGATCCGGATCTTCCGCGTATCGCGCACAAGATCCCGTTGCGACACTGAACGCCGCCGGAGACCCGGGGCCGGGCGCCGTTACAAAGTAGTGCACAGGGGCGTCCGTCGCATAGCCGCCGCGCTTTCCGTCGAGGAACACTCGATAGAAATACCGGGTACCTGGTTTCAGATCGCTTGCAAAGATCGTTACCGCAAGATCGTCTGCGACCTGCGCACGCAACGGTTGCGTTATATGCTGTTTTTCGAATTGCGGCGATTCGCTAATTGCAATGGCAACGAGGAATTCATCACTGACCCTGAGCCAGACCTGGATCGAAGTTGGCGTCACGGCGCCGAGCATCGGCCCCTGAAGCACGCGGGCCTTTGAGAGACTTGCCTGTGCGTGAGATTGCCTCGAAAACAACGACAGAGCCGGCAACAGCGATCCGCCGAAGGCCAGCATCCGCATGAAGCGGCGTTTGGTGATTTTTGGACTGACCAGGCTACGAATTATTTTCGGCATCTTTCATCCACCTCTCCGCAAGTCTACGAATGTCGTTCATTTATTCTGTCACCTATACGACTTTGATGCCTCGAGTATAGAAATGTAACCTAGATTGCCAATACCAATAACAATCGTTGACGAGGAAGTAGCAATGACAGGGTATTTGCACGGTTCGTCACGTCGGGCAGCGGGTGTTGGAGCGGTCTGCTGCATACTTCTGGCGACGGCCTGGGGCTCGCAGTGGCCCGACTGGACTGTGTTGAACATTGCTCATCGGGGCGGGATCGAACCTGGCTATGCTGAAAACACACTTGCAGCCTACCGACGCGCAATTTCATTTGGTGTTGACGTTATCGAAATCGATTTACGCGGCACCCGCGATGGAGAGGTCATCGTCTTGCACGATGAGACCCTGGATCGCACCACAGACGGTACGGGAAAGGTCACAGATTACACTCTCGCAGAACTGAAACGGCTGAATGCCGGTAGCGGGGAGTCGATCCCAACCTACGCAGAGGTGCTTGATCTCGTTGCGGGCACCGGTGTGAAGTTGCTTCTGGACATCAAGGTCAGCCCGGTGTTGGACAAAAGGAAGGTGGTCCGATTGACCGAGGGTCACGACGCGGTATTGGACGTCATTGTCGGAGTGAGAACCCTGGACGATCTGCGACAGTTTCGCCGACTCAACCCCAATATCCGGACGCTGGGCTTCATTCGCAGGACTGAAGACATTGACGACTTTGTCGCCGGCGGAATCGATATTATTCGCTTGTGGCCCGAATGGATCCGGGCAGATCAGGAAATCGTTACGCAGGTCCACGAGCTGGGAAAGCCCGTTTGGACCACGGCTGGTGACGCACCCCGCGAGGTACTGGAGGAACTCATCGGTTCCGGTGTCAACGGGATACTGTCCGACTTCCCGGAGGTCACATCCAGGGTGATGGCAGACTTCGAGGCCAGGCGCCGGGGAGCGCAGCAACATTGACTGATGAATGACTTTATTGATTCCTCTTTTCTGAGGGATCAAATGAGGAACATGCCAAGCACGACGATCGCAATCGCTGCGGCTGCGCCCTGGATGAAGGTACCAAGCGATTGCAATTGATAGCCTTGCTTCACGCTCATGCCGGAGAACTGGGTGACCACCCAGAAGTAACTGTCGTTGGCGTGCGATACCACCATTGAACCGGCACCAATTGCGACCACGGCCAGGGCTTTGGCCGTTTCCGAATCAAGGCCGAGCGATGCCAGTAGCGGGGCAACGATACCGGCTGTCGTTACGATGGCGACCGTTGATGAGCCCTGGGCCGTCTTGATCGCTGCTGCCAGAACAAACGGCAGTGTCAGCCCCATCCCGAGCTGGGTTGCGCCGCCGCCGACAACATCCGCGATGCCCGATGCTTGCAAAACTCTGCCGAATGCGCCGCCTGCGCCAGTAATTAAAATAATCAACGCGGAATTAAGAATCGCTTCACCAAACCAACCGCGCTCCGAAAGCATCGAGCGTTCGAACGACTTCGGAAGGAACAGAGCAAGCAAAGCACCGATTGATAGTGCAACCGCCGGCTGACCGGCGACATTAAAAAAGTTCACAGCAACGCCCGTGCCGAGAGGCGAGGTTGGAAGTTGTGCGACGGATCTGCCGACGATCAGCAGAATCGGCACAAATATCGGCAAGAGAGCGCCAAGTGTCGAATGACCGTCGGAAGAAACTGCTGGTGCCGTCTCTGAGGTCGTATCGGGTGCAGCCGCGAGCTCGAATTGGGCGGCGTAACGAACCGCAAACAGCAATCCCGCGCCAAGCGCGATCATACTCACGACCATGCCCCAGACGATCACGAGCCCCAAATCGGCACCCAGAATACCCGCGGCGGCGACGGGGCCTGGAGTTGGAGGCACCATGGTGTGCGTTGCGTACAGCCCGAGACTCAGGGCAACGGCACCGCCGGCAGCCGATACCCCGGCTCGAAACGACAGCGCCCGGTTGATGGGGGATAGCAATATATAGGCGGCGTCACAAAAGACCGGCATCGAGACGACGTAGCCTACCAATCCCATCGTCATCGGAATGCGCTTGGGACCTGCCAGGCGCAGGACTGACGCCGCCAAATGTGCCGCGGCCCCGGAGCGCTGCAGAAAAGTACCGATGATGGAACCGGCAACAATGACGATGCCGATATAAGCAATCGTATCGCCGAATCCCGCATTGATTGAACCCAGCAGTTTGTCGACCGGCATGCCCGTGAATACGCCGTAGCCGAACGCGGCCAATAGCAGTGCAACAAACGGGTGAAGCTTACCGATGGTGGTCGAGGCGACGATGAAGACGATCATCGCAACCAGAGACAAGACGAGAATCACGTGGAGACGCTCAAGCGCTAGTGGGAAATGGCAATGAGTGGTGTCATCTCGGTACGGCCTTGTAGTGGTAATTACGTACGACCTGTCATAGATACTCTCTATAGTATCTATATAGTTCGCTAAAGTCTGGGAACCGGGCGCCAAGTCTTATCCCGAGGCGGGCGTAAGGCAGTGATGGCAAAACGAATAACAACTGCAGACTTTACTAAGACGACAAGGCCGTCGATGACTAAGACGCATCGCAAGGTCGCAAGGGTTGTACTACCTCATTACCCGGCGGCCGGCCTTCAAGCGATTGCCGAGGTCGCGGCAAAGACCGTAATCCATACACGATCGATCATTCGCTGTGTCAAGAAGATCGGCTTCGTTTGCTATCCGAAATATCGGAAGACCTTTAACAGGGGGATCGACAAATGATTACTCGGAAAGAAATTAATGGTGGGCATTCGGTCGTTTCGACGACGATGCTGGGCCTCGCAATCGTCGCGAGTTTGTGTGTGCTGGCGCCCAGAGTGAGTTACGCCGGCGACATTGTCGGCGTGGTCAACGATCCAGCCCTGCAGCGATTTGTGGATGGAGCGACCGTTACTACCGATCAGGGTAACCGACGTGCAGTCACCGATCGTTGGGGACGATACAGCTTTAGAGGACTGCCGGCGGGCGAGTACACGGTCAAGGCAGACTTTGGCGGATATGAAACACAGTCGGTAAGCGTCACCGTACCCCAGACGGGCGAGGTCGCCCTGGACATTACTCTGACTTCAGAGTATCTCGACGAAGTCATCGTCACGGGTACTCGTCTATCCCAACTGCTGGCGCTGCAACGCAAACGTGCGGCAGAGAGCATTCTCGATGCGGTGTCGGCCGATACGGTCGGCAAGCTACCCGATTTCAACGTGGCTGAGGCCATTCAGCGATTGCCGGGCCTGTCGGTGGAAATTGATCAGGGTGAAGGTCGTTATACAGTAATTCGTGGGATCGATTCCGACCTCAACAATGTAACGATTGACGGCAATCTCGTTGGTTCGCCGGAAGGATCAGGACGGCGGGTGGCGCTGGACGTCGTTCCATCGGACCTGGTATCGATAGTCGAAGTCGTCAAGGCAATAACGCCGGACCTCGACGGTAACGCAATCGGCGGCAACATCAACGTTGTCACGCGCAGCGCCTTCGATTCTCCGGAGCCGTTTGGGGTCATAAGTGCCCGTGCAGGTTACAACGATAAGAGTGGCCGCAACCCATACGGTGCCAGTGCAACCTGGGGATCAACGCTGGGGCCCAACGATGAGTGGGGTTTGGTCCTTGCCGGGAGCTATTACATCAAGCGCTACGACACCGAACTGGTCGAGGGCCTGGATTGGGCCGAGTTTCAGCCGGGGGACTTTGCACCCGGGAACTTACGCCTGTTCGAGTACGACATCGAGCGTGAGCGCATAGGCATTAACGCGAATCTCGAATATCGGCCGAATGACACCACACTGTGGTATTTGCGAAGTATTTTTAACGAGTTCACCGACGAGGAACAGCGCGATCAACTGGATTTCGATGCGGCACGAGGGGATCAGACTCCGTTGTCGAGCACGGTGGTGCAAAACGAAGACGGCCGTGCCTCACGGGAATACCGGCAAAACAATCAAACGCAGCAACTGAACAATATTTCCATCGGCGGCGAATTTGATTTCGATAACATGACCTGGGGCGCAAGCTACACGTTTTCGCACGCTGAAGAGATTACTCCGTTACGCATAGACTGGGAGTATCGCTCGGGAGGTGGTGCGTTTCCTAACACGGTCGATGTCTCAAATTATTACTGGCAGTTCGATGCCGGTCCGGCAATCAACGATCCGGCTAACTATCCGTTTCGTCGAGTTCGCCGTCGCACCGACGCTATTGAAGAGGATATCAATTCGTTCAAGACCGATCTCAGAATCGACCGTGACTTTGGCGGTCGCTCCGGCTACTTGAAGTTTGGACTCAAATACGCCGAGCGGGACAAGTTCCGCGACAGAGAAAACACAGATTATGAGGACGCCGTTAGTTTTACGCTCGCCGACACAGGTCTGTACTCTTCTGGCCCGAGTAATTTCTTCGACGGGCGATATGAATTAGGCCCGGTGCTGGATTTCGCTGGGCACGAGGCCTTTTTTCGGTCGAATCCAGCGATGTTTGAATTTAACGACGATGGCTCGGCAGAGTCTTCCATTGCTTCGGATTACGACATTGTAGAAGACTTGTATGCGGGTTACGGCATGATCAGCGTCGATTTTGGCAGCACGACCGTCCTTGGCGGCGTGCGGGTCGAATATACCGATGCCATATATATTGCGACCCTGATCGACTTCGACGACCCTTTCTTTGATCCGTTGAATCCCGGTGTACCCGTGCAGGATCGAACCAATTACATAGATTATTTGCCCAGTCTTCACGTAACCTTCCGACCGAGAGACAATGTCATCGTTCGTGCTGCCTGGACCAATACAATCGGCAGACCCGATTTCGAAGATGTCGTCCCGGTGTTCGAAGTCGAAGATGAGGCAGGCCAGACAGGAAACGTCGAACTGGAACCCTACGCGTCGATGGGATTCGATTTTTCGTATGAATACTACCTCGAACCATCCGGGATCCTGTCGATCGGTGCTTTCTATAAGGACATCGATAATCCGATCTATACCGAACGCACCCAAAACGTCACGTACCGTGGAGTCGATCTTCTTTCGCTATCCCAGCCCCAAAACGCGGACAGCGGTAGTTTGCTGGGCCTGGAACTGAGCTGGGAGCAGCAGTTCGCGAATGGCCTCGGCGCCTCGGTGAATCTCACGTTTGTCGATTCCGACGTTGAGGTATTCGGTCGTGAGTCCGACGACCTTACGTTTTTCGGTCAGGCTGACACCTTAGCGAACGTGACTCTGTACTATTCCTTTGGGCGATTCGAAGCTCGGTTGGCGGCGAACTATCGCGATGACTATCTGGCGGGAATCGGCGGCGATGTGACGGAGGATGTCTATTGGGATGAGCACACGCAAGTCGATCTAAAGCTGACTTTCGATGCGTCCGATAGCCTGTCGATCTTCGGTGAGGTGCAGAACATTAACGATGAGTCTCGTAAGGAATATCAGGATATATCGAGCCGGCTACTCGCAGACGAGATCTATTCGTGGACTGCACTCGTTGGCATGACATATGCATTCTGACGTTGCATCATTGCTCCTGGCGCTTATTGCATGGCATCAGAAACCGAGAGAATAATCCCGGAGTCTGAGTCTCGAGTCTCGTCAGTGGGCAGCTGTCGCCGGTTAACGGGCTGGTTAATGTCGCTCGTTTTGCTGATGGCAACTGCGAGCGCAGCCGAGCTTAAGCCCGAAGTCGCGGTGTACGTCTCACACGGCCCGGTTTTGGGGAGGCTCGGCGCCGGCAGCGTTGGAGTCTGGACACGAACGGCGCAACCAGCTGCCTTTCACGTTCGATACGGCACGAATGAGAGAGCGTTAGACTCGCGATCGGCAACGGTTGCAACGGTCCTCGAACACGACAACACGGCTTGGGTAAAGCTCGAAAGCCTTCTACCCGATACCGTCTATTATTATCAGGTGGCCGTTGATACGGTGGCCGGCGTCGACTCCGATATTTTTCACTTCCGTAGTCTGCCGTCTGCCAAACAGAAAGTCGGTCAATTAAATCCTGATGGGCTTTTTAACTTCGCGTTTTCTGCGATGTCCTGCGCCAAGCAGTCGCCGACGATGTCACAGGGGGCCACGCAGCACGCCACCTTGTTTCGAGACGCCGCCGACAATATAGACTTCCATGTCGTCCTCGGCGACTGGATTTACGAACAGGATCGGCGGTTTGAGCCTTCGAGGTGGCTGAACGAATCGGCACCGCCGGGTACAGCCATGCCGCCGCTCCTTCAAATCGTACCAAGCCTCGCGGGTGCCTGGCAGAATTATAAAACGTACTACGACAATGATCCTGACCTTAAACTCTGGCATGCGACGGTTCCGTCGATCTTCATCTTCGATGACCATGAGGTGCTTAACAATTTCCAAGACGCCACGGTTCCCGGTCACACGGCCCGGAACGCGTTGTTTCGGGACCCCGCGCTTCGCGCGTGGCGGGATTATCTTGGCTGGAGCAATCCGACGACCGACATAAACAAGATTCAGTTCGGGCGTACCCAGCTTGAGGCGGGCAGTGCGTTATTGACTGACCCTGCAGCGGACTTTAGAAAGCTTGCCCTTCACGAAGGCCGGTCACTTCACGTGCATTGGGGCGGGCCAGATGCTGGTTACCGTAATAGCGATGCGGAGAATCGTTCGGAAATCAGCGCGGCCATAGAGGAAGCAGGACCGATAGATCCAAACGCGTCGGTATACGCTATCGAACAAGTGGTTGGCGATAACCAGCTGGAGTTAGAGCCTGCACCGGCACACGATAGCGACTCTTCTTACTCGATCGGTGGCCTGGATTATTTCTTTGACCAACAGTTCGCGAACGCAGAGTTCATCGGGCTGGACACGCGCAGCCGGAGACGATCGCAGTTGATTTCCGACGAACCAACGATGCTCGGAGAAAGCCAAAAGGATTGGCTGCTACGACGCTTGAAAGAAAGTGAGGCGGACGTCGTCTTTGTACTTTCGTCGGTGAGCTTTGTTATACCGCATTTGTCCGAAGGACCGAGCGGGATTGACGATCAATCGTGGACTGGCTACACGCGTGAACGCGATGAGTTGCTCAAGGCGTTCGAATCGAGCGGCAAGACCGTGATCTTGCTTACTGGCGATTTGCATAATGCGTTCTCAATTCAGATTAGCGAGCGCATATGGGAGTTTTCCGTTGGCCCAATTGGATCACTCAATCGAGCAACCGGACGACTTGATGGCACCGGCATACCGTCGAACGGTCCATATTCGAGTGCAGGCCTCAACACCACAGTACGATGGTCGACTCACTTTCTTGCGGATACGGCGCGGCAGAGTCGTCGCATGCCCGTTTATGCAATTGTGCAAATGAACAATGTGTTCAATAGTCCTGATACGAAAGGGAACTCACGTTGGGTCGCCTTCGAGAAGCCGCAAGTCGTAGTACAGTTCTACAATGCGAGCACGGGGCGGCTATTGTTTGCAGAAAGTGTGCTCGTCGAAACTCCGGTCTCGGGACGTAGGTAAGACCTGCCCTGGCTGCCTGCGGGCTTCGCAAGAAAGCAATGGTTGTGTATTCGCCATACCCAGAATAAACGAGGCCATCCTTTTTCGCCTACATCGATCCGGTCAGATTCAGGAAGAACCCCTGTTGATCGAAACTGAGATCCGTCAGGTCGTCTGAGAAGTCGGTGAAGTTGTAGCCGAGGCCGACCTTTAGATGGTCTCCGACGTACCGCGAGACCGCCGCAAGCGCACCGCTACGATGCTCGCTAAGATCCGGCATATCCAGCAAGCGACCTTCCACGAGTAACTCCCAGTTCTTGCCGAAACGAAGATCACTGCGGATGACATACAGACTTGCATTGTTGTCGAAGAATTCAGGGCTCTCCCGGTCCAGGCTGACCTGACCAAGACGGTAAGCGTACTTGCCGCCGATGGAGATCCGCGGTGTGATGTCGTAAGTAACATCGACCGCTGCGATGTGGCTCTTTTGAATGAATTCGGCAGCGATGTTCTGCAGATTGATCTGGTCGGTCGTCGGCACGTTGTAGAAGTACGTGTACTTGACCAGCGCGTTGAGGCGATCGTGGCTGACTGGGCGATACGCGTAGCCGATCACGGCCTCGGTGAACCCTCCGTCGTAGAAGGTTCCCAGCGAACTCTCACTCTCGGAGTGATTCAGCTTGCCCAAAAAGCGCGCCGCAGGACTACTCTGATACTTGAAGCTGTTGCGGAACAGCCACGTCGTTCTCTCGGTCCGGCCCAGATCGAGCTGCTCCGTATCATCGTTGCGGTACTCTATGCCACTCGAAATCTGCAACTTATCGAGGTTGAAGCCGAGCTGGAAGCCGCCCGCCAGGCGTTCTGTCTCGGCGCCGGTCTGCACGTCCTGTAAAGTCCCTATGTCGGTTGTGAGGCCCAGATTCCATTTTTGCGACGGCGCGAAGCTGATGCCAGTCCCGTGCGTCAGTCCGGTCATCGTGGCGTTGTGCTGATAACGCTCTTCAAGAAATACGCTGGTGCTGTCCGCAATTCGCGATTTAATGCCGGCGACGAGATTGCCCTCGCTGCCGCGCCCGCTCGGCAAACCGTTGTCGGTGCGCTCGTTCTCGAGCGCATAATTGAGGTACATGCTCGTATGGTCGGAATGCAGGTAGTTGGTGCCAAGCCGGCCGCCCGCACCAAGATCACCGTCGGATACTTCGGCCTCGATGCGCAGCTTTTCGGACATCTGATACGATCCGCCAACGCCGGTCCGGCCGTTCTCCTGCCTGTCACCCGTAGTCGACAGCGTATCTTGCGTAAACAGATAGGCGTCCCAGTTCGAGTTGGCATCGTAGCCAAGCTGCAATACCGCATCTGCCCGCTCGCCCTGCTCCTGGGTCAGCGGCACGATAACCGAGCCATCGATACGCTCATCCTTGCGGTAACCGGCACTCAGATTCCAGCGGTCCGTAATTTGATAGCCGACATTGAATTCCTGCGCCCGTATCTCGATACCCTGCTCCTGAATTCGGTTATCG
Source organism: Gammaproteobacteria bacterium (assembly GCA_029862045.1). Lineage (GTDB taxonomy): Bacteria > Pseudomonadota > Gammaproteobacteria > Steroidobacterales > Woeseiaceae > UBA1847. The sequence continues at coordinate 10,075 of JAOTYE010000013.1, read as the reverse complement.
ACTTTGGCGCCGAACGAAAAGCGCTCCCCAATCGGCAGGCTGAACGTACCGCCGTAGTTCTCCGTATCCGCAAGCGCAGTCAGTCCCGGGGCGGAGTAACCGGCCTCGACCTCCTGAACATACATGGTCAGCTCACCGTCGGTAAAGTCGACAAAGTCATCGAAACTGATACTGATATCGGCACGATCCGCTGTCGCCTCTGCGTTCACGAACGACGTCGGGTCGTAAGCGTTGAAGTCGAAGCCGCCATCATTGGAGAACTGTGGCAGGGAAACGAGCCCTTCGCTCTTGGCCTGCTGAACCTTGAGCCAGGATTCCGCAGACCACCGCAGTGTCAGGTCGACGGCGTTGAGGCTGCTGTCTGTGTCATCCTGTTCATTCACGTTCGCGGTCACGCCGAGTTTGACGTGCTCACCGAACCAGTAATGCGCCTGCCCGCCCGTCGCCAGCGCATCGATATCGTCGAATCCCGGCGTGTATTCGTAACGCACGACCAAATAGGCCTCATCGCCGGAAATCGCGCCGCTGCGAACCAGAAGATTGTCTTCAGCAGTGGAGGCGAGCGGTTCTGCAAGCACGATGCGACCCTGCAGATAGTCGACGTCGTAGTCCATCACCGGCATCAAATTAACGACGCCGGTCACAATGCCGGAGGTTTTGTCCCGCAGCTCTATGCGTACGCGCTCGGATCCGGCCAGGATATCCTGACGCTGCAGGAAGTAGAGCGATCCGCCAGTACCGCGGAATTCTTCGCGGCTCGCGATTGTTCCGGGCTCGGCCGCAAAAGCATCGACGACCAGGCGCCGATCGCCGAATTCGGTTGTCGCGGCGGACTGATAATGCAGATTCGCCCCGTACAAACCCCGGTCGACTTGCGCCAATTCGCTGTTCATGTAGCCGATCTTGAAATTGCCCCATTGACCGTAGTCGTCACCCTTGCTCAGGCGGACGAAGAACTTACCCATACTCGGCGCCATTTCTTCGACGGTGCTGTCATCGCCGAAGGTCGGGTAGTAGTAGTCAGGATCGATACGGCGGAACAGCGAATCGGGCGACTTGTCCATGAAGTTGCTGAAAATGTCCTCAAGCGGCCCTTCTCGCGTATCGGCGCTCGCCATTAATTTCCAGTGTTCACCGAACTTGCCGTCGACGAAGAATGCCAGCCGTCCATCGACGTTCGAGTCGTAGTCGTAAACGGAATTCTCGCCCTGCAGCAAATCGATCGGGCCACTCACCGTACTTTCGGACAGCGTGAGATCGGCTACGCCTACGTAGAACCAGTCTTTCTCCTTGAACTCGAGGTCGCGCAGATAGAGTTCGCCGCTGCCCTCTGCGTCGACGACAGCCACTTCGACCGTGTGCGAGCCCTCGGGCAGTATCTCTTCGGTAACGAAGTTGCCGCTTGCATCGACGGGTATCGGGCGTCCCGCAACCCAGACTTCCTGTTCCTCTGTTATGCCGCTGCCACGCACGCTCACGGTGCCGCTGCCGAGCCCGATATTGTGCAGCCCCAGCGTATTTTCACCGTATGCCGAGAGCAACGCGGCCGTTGGGACACTCTCGGTGGGCGCTACATCACGATCGGCCTGGTCGAGACTTTCATGCACAAACCACAGTGGCTTCGGCCGCGTTTCATCGAAGTTGCCGCCCTCACCATAAGCCCGCAAGACGTACGCCAGTTCGTCTAGGGGAGTCGCGAGTAGATCGGTCGGCGGCGCCCATGTGGCGACCCCTTCGAGATCGATGGCGATGATATCGAGCGGCTCGGACTCCAGTGACTGGCCCGGCTCGAAAACGCGAATTTCCGCACGCTCGATGAACGACGAGTAGTTCGTGTACATCCGGAAATTCACCGGCGAAGCATTTTTGTAAACCCGCAAGCTGGTTGGTGCAATCCGTGGGCTGAATCTAATCGCTTCGGAAATCGTAATACGTGACGGTTCCGCGGCGACACTCAGTCTCGGCGCCGAGCGAAGATTGTCGAATCCGAACTGAATATCGGCCCGCTTCATCGCTACGTCCGTGCAGCGCTGGATGTCGGACGAGCTGCGTTTTGGATCGTCGATGGGCTCACCGTCGACCGTGATGCGCATCAGGTTGAGTCCGAGAGGATTCTCCGGGCTCAGCTCGCGTGTAATACGCGTGATATCGACGCCCTCGTAATCGTCGAGCACTGCCAGCTCGTCATAGGCAACCTGAACAGCGACGTGCGAAGTGTCACCCTGGATGAAGCCGGCGTTGACGACGTCCTTCGAATGCACGTAACCGCGACCTTCGAACTCGATCTGACTCGCGTCGAGCTGCATGTCCTGAGCAACGAGTTCCATGGCTCGACGCGCCCGCGAAGCGGACAGGCCGATGTCGTCTCCGTAGACCGCCGCTGTCCGGCGTGGCAGCGTCTCATTGCGCGTGTAACCAACAAAGCGTAGGCGCGGGTTGGTCTTGTCAGCAACATCTGCCAGGGCGCGGGCGAGGCTGTCCGGATAGCTGGACGGTATGACGGGTTGCCCGTCAAAGAAGTCGATATCGGCGATGCCGCCCCACGGCGGATCGTAAATTTTGGTCACTGTTACGGCACCGGCATCCTCGGGACATAATTGCGGTTCATCAGGTAATTCCTGCAGCGGGTCGTCGTACCAGAATTCGACCTCGACGCGGCGATTCAATGCGCGACCCTGGATTTTTTCGTTTGCTGCCAGCGGCCTCGTCGAACCCCGCCCGTCGCTCTCGATCGCATGGGTTGGCAGGTTCAGACTGTCCTGGACCGCCAAAGCGACACGTCGCGCTCGCGCCTTCGACAGTCCGACATGATCACCGTAGATGCGCTCTATCCTGCCACTCAGCGGCATATCGTCCGTATAACCGACGAATTTGACGACGACGTTCTGTTTGTCGCCGAGGTTCTTGAATGCCTGTCCTACGCGCTCGATGAAATCCTCGTTGACGTCGATGGCTTCTGCGCTGTAATGCAGTGGCGCGATCAGATTTTGCACGCGAGCCCGATGGGCATGGCCCTCGATGTAGCGCAACTTACAGACCGTTTCCATGCGGCACACTTTCACGCGCTTGATTTCGGCCGGTACAAGGAATTCCTCCAGCGCCACCCGCTCGACGACCTCGTCGTACCAGACCTCGACTTCAACACGCCGGTTTAGCGCGCGGCCCGCGTCGGTGAGGTTGGTCGCAACAGGCAGGGAGTCGCCTGCCCATTCATAGGATATGGCCTCGGGCGGTAAGGCGAGACTTGTCTGGAAGTGCTCGGCGACCTTGCCGGCCCGCTCGCGCGACAGCCCGGCGTTATCGCCGTAAATCTGCTCGAGCTTATACGACAGCGGCCTGTTGTCCGCATGACCGATAAGGTGCAGGCGCACGTTAATTCGATCGCGCATCCGCGCCAGGATTGCACCGAGTGATTCGACCGTCGTGTCCGGGATGTTTGCAACGCCGGACTCGAAGCGAATCGGCGGCACGAGGTTGCTGAGCTTGACGGTCTCGAGCCCGTCCGTAACCGCTTCCCGCGTTTCCATGGTGTCGCCCATTTCGGTCTCGACGCGATCCGGGTCCTGCACCCACTGCCCGAACGGCGAGTCAAGCGACAGATGCCGCTCGACGGCTTCACCGATTGGCTCTTCCTCGACATCCGTGGCGGCGACCGGCATCGAAACTGACGCCACGCACAACAGTGTTAGTAAGCCCCACTTATATTTTGCGTTCATCGCTTCGCCCCCTTTCGCTTATCCGGCGGTGCCCCCAGTCGCCAGTAAATTTCGGGTTCGATAACGAGTTCATAGCAACAGTTCAGGTCCCCCCAGACCGTCATAATCTGATCTTTCAGATAGTCCAGGCGTTGCTCGACGAGAGCCTCGGACTCGACGTCAGCGACATACGACAGCCGCAGTACAGCGGGACTTTTCTGCAGTTCCTGCACCAGCAGCTCGATACGCGGACGCCACTGATGGCGCATTTCAATCGAATCCGGTTCGAAGACGGCATCGGCGATATCGAGACCGACGACACGGTGAATCGACGCGCCGAAGTTCATGCGCAGCGCCTTACCACGCGTCGCCCTCTGCACCTGCACCGGCCTGGTCGAAGCGCGGAAGCCGCTTGGCAGTGTGCGGTCGTCAAGCTTCAGGACGAAGTTGCTGCCGCGACTTTCGTTCGGCGTGGTCGCACAAGTGAAGTGATAGCGGCCATGCGGGTCCGTCGTCGCGGTGAGGCCGCGCGCAGTAACGACCCGCACACCGGCGAGGCCGGACTCGTCACCATCCTGATAGCCGTTGCGGTTGGTGTCGTCGAATACCTTGCCCGTGACATCGGTGCAATCGAAGGTCGGATCCGGTACCAGACGTACCGTTGCCTCTGCCACCTCGGACATGGCGGTGCCCGAAATCGAACTGACGGCCTGGGCGCTGTTAACGAATTCGCCTTCGGTAACGCCGGCGCCCACGGCGAGTAGCAGCTTGATCGTATGACGACCATCTGTCGCCAGCGAGAGACTCGGCCAGATCAACTCACGGCCAACGATCGCGGGCTCGGTCTCTACGTCATCGAAGCGCGCTGAACCCTCGACGTAACGGAAGCCGGCCGGGAAGCGGTCGACGATCGTGACATCCTGCAGATCGACGCCGAACGAGTTACTGACCGTAATCACGTACGGCACCATCTGCCCGCGTGTGGCATTTATCACAGGTGTCGTTTTGGTGATCGCGACCGCACCGCCCAGCCGCGGATCCAGCGGAATGTGATTGTTGAACAGTTGCGATGACCCTGGCACCTGTGTGTTGTCAAGCGTCAGGAACGAGTGATAGTCCGTGCCCGCACTTCTGGCCGGCACCGATGGGGGCGGTGCAAACTCCGACACCTGCGCCTCGCAGGTTTGCGCTGTTGCGAGTACCGCATCGGTCGCCGAGCCCGGACACGCAGGCACGTCGAACGGCAGGGTCGTCTGATCCGACGTGGGTGGAATAAGCTCGGATACGCCGGCGATGTAGGTACTGTCCGGCGGCACCACCTGGATCAGGTAATTCAGGTTGCTCGGGCACGCGATATCGGAGAAGTTGATGTCGAATTTGTAGTAGCCGTTCGCGATAGTGACCTGGTCCTGCTGGTTCGGGTCATCGAAGCAGCCGCTCGGCACGGGCAAACCGTTACGCACGTCGACAAGCGAAACGGTCGCACCCGCGATCGGCGAGCGCGCCACCGAATCGTAGATCACGCCATTCGGGTCGACCGGCATGTTCAGGGCCAGCAGGTTACTGCCTTCCTGAACATCGATGTCATCGATACGCTGCTGACCGTCAGTAAAGTCCGAATCGGTCTGACCGAGCAGCGCAGTGCGGCTGCCCGCGCCTGGCGCGCTGAAGCGCAGCGAATACGTCTCGCCGGGCACATAGTTCGGCGTCACGCCGGTAAACAGGTAGTTGCCGTCGACGTCGGTCAGCATTGAACGAACCGGCTGATCGTTAAAGAGCAGTTCCACGGTCCAGGCTTCGAGCGGCCGTTCCACGCCGTCAGGCGTATTGTCGTGGTCGGCGTCATGCCAGACGTTGCCGCTCAGCATGCCGGCATCCGGCATCGCACCGACGTCGATCGACACGCTCGCCTCCGCCCACTGCAGCGGGTCGTTCCACGACACTCGCCCGGTATTTGTGACGGTGGTGCCCACGAGAAGCGCTGGATTGATGATCGCCCTGAAACGCAGAGTAACCGTTTCGTCCGGATTCAAAGGCCCGTATTCGTTGAAGTAGTCAGCGGTAATCAGCGTGCCGGCAAAGCTGACGCCGTCCGTCAGGCCGTTCATCGTCGCGGACTGGTTAACGTAGGTCAGGTAACCCGGGATCGGCACATCGAGGTCGTCGTAAATCGTGACGAAGTAGGCCGGCACGGCACCGACGTTCCGTACCGTGACGACGTATTCGAGTTCGGCGCCAGCCAGCGCGGGCCCACCGTTGACCACCGCGACGTCCTTGATGATCGCAAGCTGCTGGGCATCGCCCACGACCACGACCGTCGGCTCCGGCCCGGTCGCCGGATTGCCGTCACCATCGGTCAGCAGGTTCGGCACCTCGGCCGTGTACACGACGGCCTGGTTGGTGATCAGGGTTCCGGGGAGTACAGCGGCATTGACCTGCAGGTCGAACTGGACGACGGCCGACTGTCCGGGATTCAGGACCCCTTCGCCTGCACCAGGCACTGGCGGCGTCAGGTCAGCGGAGCTGACCGGGATACCGTTGATCAGCGGGAATACCCCGCCGTCGGGCTGCCCGACTGCCTCGCCATTCAGAGTCACCGAATTGGCGACGTAGGTCGTGTCGGCCGGCACCGTGTCGGTCAGTTCGACGGCGGTCGCCGGCACCGTGCCGTTGTTGTAAATCGTTATCGTGTAGCGCAGCGTGTCTCCCGGATCGACGATGCCCGGCGAGCCGAGGTCCACCTGCAGCGCGGCAGATTTTGGCGCAAACAACAACGGGAAATTGCCGACGACGTCACGCGTCGGGTCGTCGGCGAGCGGTGTCCGCGGATCATCGGATGGCTGATCCGCAATGCCGTTGTCGGGCGCACTGACGAATGCCTGGTTCGAAATTATGGTGCCGTCCGGCGCGTCCGGATACACAACGACATCGAAAACTATCGTCGCAATGTTGTCGGCAATGCCCGCGTTCATGACGCCAGGCGTTACGTCCTGCGGCGCGTTGATCAGGATGCCATTGATCAGCGGTGAGGCGCCCCCGTTTGCATCCGGAACTGCAATGCCGTTCAGCGTGGTGCTGCCCGTGACATAGGTCGTGTTTGCGGGCACGAGGTCGACGATATCGGCGCTGGTCGCGTTATCCGTGCCGACGTTTTGCACCGTGATCGTGTAACGCAGCGTCTCGCCGGCAAGCAGTACGTTCGGGTCGCCGGTAATGTACGAAGAAATCTTCTCGACGCGGAACGCGGGTGCGGACTCGATTTGTATCTGCGTGGGATCCTCGTCACCTTCGACATTCGGGTCAGCCGCACCGTTAACGTAAGGATCGTCACTCAGCGCAACCGGGTTGCCGGCGTACATGAGCTCGGACTGGTTGTAGACGAACGTGCCGTTGGCGATGACGGGTATCAGTGCGACCTCGAACTCGATCAGCACGCTTGTGCCGAGACCGCCCAGGCTCAGGTCGCGAATGTCGAGCAGGCCCGTGCCGGCAGCGCCGCCGTTCGGATCGGTATTGACCGCATCTGCGCCGGCAGGCAGCGTAACCACGTTTAGCGTGCCTGCCTGGAACATCGGCATCGCGTTGAGCGCGTCCAGCTCGTCGACGATGCTGAAGCTGTCGAGCGGTGTATCGCTGGCGTTTTCGACGCGCAGGCTGTAACGCAGCGTATCTCCGGGTGTAGCGAGCGTTGCTGGATCGTCCCCGCTCGTGACGTTGGCCACGGTCTTCTCGAAGATCAGCAACGGCGAGAATTCGACGACCGTGTGCGCATCTTCGTGGTCGAGTACGCCGACAGTGCCATCGGTCAGAACACGCGTGTATGTTCGTGCCTGCGGGTTAGGTACCGTCTGATCGAGGCTGAACCATTCAGTCGCGCCTGCAATATTGGTCAGCGCGGTGTCATCCGGCGTATCCGCGTCGAGCGATGCCTGGTACGTGACGATCAGCCGCTGATCCGGACCGATTGCGGCCGTTGTAGTGAGCATCTCGAGCGTGAACGTGCAGGCCGGATCGCCGTTGAATGTCACCGTGTAGTCGGTGCCTGCGATCAGCGCCGGAGCGGCCGGCGTCACGCCATCCGCCTCGAATAGTTGCGCCGTAACCGCCAGAGGAGCGGCGTCGCACATGCCGCCCAGGGCGAGGTTCGGCAGCAGATCCGTGAGATACGTAGCGTATGCAGGCGACGCCCCGATATTGTGGACGTTCAGGGTGAATGTGTCCGGCGTACCGACGCGCATGCGCAGCGGTCCGCTCTTCTCGAGCGTCAGCTCCGGCTCGACGATCGTCATCGGCCCGGTCGTGCCGGGATCGCCCGGCCTTACGGTCGTAACATCGGTATCGACGAGGTTATACGTGTACGCGGCCGTATTCGTAAACGTGAGGCCCGCCACATTCGCCGGGGTGTCCGCCAACCGCACGGTGACTTCGATAACGGCCTGCTCGCCAATCGGGATGTCGATGCCGTTGACCGGATCCTCGATGACCAGACTCGTCGCCGTTCCCGTGTTGACCGGCGTCCACGCGCCGAACGTCGAGACCTTTGTGATGCCAACGAATTCCAGGTCGGCAGCAGACGCCGCGAGATCATCCAGGATACGCACGTCATACAGCGGCGACGTGTGCGGGGCGGACGGCACCGTTATCAGGTAGCTGAATTCCTCGCCGATCGTTGCGGTGGCCTGGGTGTTCGCTTTTGCGAGCGCCGTGGGTGGCGGCCCCTCGATCAGTACCCGCGTCGGATCCTCGTCGCCTGTGACGCTGGGATCGGACTGACCGTTGACATACGGATCATCACTATCGGCCAGCTTGATCAGCGCAAGCAGTTCCGCCTGGTTGGTCACGACCGTGCCATTGACAAGCGGCGACGCCAGCGTGATGTCGAACCGGATCGAGACCTCGCTCGCGGCGGGCAGACTCAGGCTGCTGACGTCGAGAATGCCGGCTCCGTTCGTGCCGCCGTTGGGATCGGTGTTGGACGTATCGGCGCCGGGCGGGATGCTTCCCGGAACGAGCGTCAGACTGCCTGGCACGAAAACGGGTGTGGGATTCATCTCACCGAGGTCGTCGTAGAACGTGACGTTGTTGAGCGGGCCATCGGTGGTTTGCAGGCGCAATGTGTAGCGCAGCGTGTCGCCGGGAGCAGCTATCGTGGCCGGGTTCACGCCGGTCGTGAGATTCGCGACGGTCTTCTCGAAGAAATAGCCGAACAGCGCCGTCGTCACACTATGGGCATCTTCGTGATCGAGGATACCGACCGTGCCATCGGTCAGCGTGCGCGTGAAACTCAGGCGGTTGGGGTTGCTGCTGTCGCCGTTGAACCATAGGGTCGCTCCAACAACATTCGTGAGCGTGATGCCGTCGTCCGTGTCGGCATCGAGGCGGGTGCGATAGTTGACGATCAGTCGCTCGTCCGCAGCAATCGCAGCCGCAGGCGTGAGCATGTTCAGCGTGAGTTCGCAGGCAGGTGCGCCGACATAGCTCACCGCAAAGTCGGTGCCGGCGGTCAGCGGGCCCTTGCCCGGAACCGGTGTAACGCCGTCGGCCATGAAAACTTGCGCGCTTTGAATCTCGGGTGCGATATCGCACATGCCGCCCGTCGGGCCGTCCGGGAGCCGGTCGAGAATCGTGATGTCCCAGGCGTCGGTGAGTCCGGTGTTGTGGACGTCAACCGCGAAGTCGCCCCACTCGCCGAGGTTGAGCGTCCTGCCGAGGGTCGCCGGGCCGGTCTTCGTGACGATGAGCTGCGGCGCGGCGATCGTCATCGGTTCGGTGATGCCCCACTCGCCCGGGAGGGGCTCGTAGAACACGCCGTCGATGAGGCGCCCGAAGTCCCACTTGGCGGTATTGACGAACTGCGTTCCGGGCGCGTTTGCTGGCGTGTCGTCGAGCACGACCGTGATCTCGATGACGAACTGCTCGCCTGCCGGGACGATCGGGAAATTGTCGAAGGTCAGGAATCCGCCTACGTTGGAGAATGTGTGCGGTATCGGCGCGCCGCTCGTTTTCCAGTAAGCCGTGTAGCCCACGAACGTCATGTCGACGCCGGTTGCGTTCAGATCATCCCAGATCGTGATGCCGTGCAGATCGTTGACCGAGCCACTCGTATTGATAACTGTATCCGTGGCCGGATCGAACAGCACCGGGCTCGTGAGCGTGTAGGTAAACGGCACGCCGATGGCGGCCGTGGTCTGGCCCGCCGGGTTTTGCTTGTCGATCTTTTCTACGGGTATGAGAAGGTTCTGACAGCTTTGCCTGATCTTGGACGACGAGCCGTTCGTGAACCAGATCTTGTGTTCGAGAACGGAGTTACACGACATGTTGCCCGTGTGTACGACGTTGTCGAAAATGATGAGCCAGCGCTCATTGGTCTGTCCCGGCTG
>JAOTYE010000012.1 GCA_029862045.1 Gammaproteobacteria bacterium | reverse complement strand
CGGCAAGCATTGCCGGTGCGAGGGCGTCTGGCGATTTCTTCGGGCGATTTGAAGATCCTGCTAATAACCCTACGGTTAATCACTACAACATTTTATCTGGCGCGGAGAGACGCTTAATTGCGGAATGGTTGGATGTCGGAGCTCAGTACTACAACAATCCCTTCGACGTCCCGCAGTAATTCGTCTTCCTGGTACGTATGCCTCATCGCCCTCGCGCTACTGGCATTCACTCCCGGACACGCAGAGGCCGCCGACGACGTACTTCGCAAAGTGGCGGTTGCTGACCCGTATCTCGAAATGCATACGGGGCCTGGCCGCGGCTACCCGATTTTTCACGTTGTGGATCGTGGCGAGTCCGTTGATATCGTCATGCAGCGCACTGACTGGTACCTCGTCCGAGCCGACAACGGCACGGAGGGCTGGGTCGATCAGGCGCAGATGGAGCTCACGCTCAAGCCTGATGGCTCAGAGGTCGACTTTGCCCGGGCGACCCTCGAAGACTTCACGAACGCCAAATGGGAAGGCGGCATCCTGGCCGGCGACTTTGGTGGGGCGAACGTCATATCGCTCTATGGTGGGTACTCGCTCAACCCGCATGTCTCCATAGAGGTATGGGGTTCACAGATTTTAGGAAATTTTTCGAACGGCTGGATGGGCAGTGTTAACGTCGTTCATGAAACCTGGCCGGATTGGCGGTTTTCGCCGTTTTTCACCTTGGGTGCTGGCGTTATCCACACCTCGCCCAAGTCGACGATCATCCAGGGCGACGATCGCACCGATCAGGTTGGGCACGTTGGCGCAGGCCTGCGTGTGTATGCGACGCGGCGCTTCTTATTACGCGCTGAGTACAAGAGCTATGTGGTTTTCACGAGCCGTGACGAGAATGAGGAAGTAGAAGAATGGAAAGTCGGTTTCGCGTTCTTTTTCTGATCACCCTGGTGGTCATGGTCTCGGGCTGTGCAGCCACGAAGAACCTGTTTGGCATCGGCAACGATGAGGCGCCACCGCCCACGTCCGAGCCGCCCGGGCAGGTTATCGACCCCGAGGTAGAGCGTCGCGAGATCAAGGAACCAGCAATCGATCGCGAGGACTTCGAGATAGGCGCTTACGCCGGTCTCATGAGCATTGAGGACTTCGGCAGCAGCACGACCTACGGCGTGCGTTTCGCGTACCACGTCACCGAAGGTTTCTTCGTTGAAGCCACGTTCGGGCAGGCAGAAGCGGGACTGACGAGCTTCGAAAGCCTGTCGGGTGGCGCTCGATTGTTCGACGATCGCACGCTGACTTACTACAACCTCAATCTCGGTTACAACGTTTTGCCGGGCGAGGTATTCATCGGCGAAGGCCGTGCTTACAACTTCAATTTCTACCTGATCGCGGGGCTGGGCTCCACGAACTTCGCCGACGACGACCGTTTTACCGTGAATTTCGGCGCAGGATATAGATTCCTGCTGACCGATTCGGTCGCTTTGCACGTGGACTTCCGGGACCACCTGTTCGACAACGACATCCTGGGCCGGGAGAAGACGGTTCACAATCTCGAGGGAACTGTTGGCGTAACGGTGTTCTTCTGAGGCAGGGGTCACGGATTTAGTCGGTCTTGCGGAGATAAAGTAGGGGTATGGTTATGCGAATCAACAAAACAGGTCGATTTTTGCTGTTTTCCTGTGTGCTCCTGGGTGCGGCCGGATGCAGTAATTTCGAGCCGTGGGTGAAGCCTTACGAGCGTGACAGGCTCGCCGATCCGATCATGGCGCTCGATACCGATCCGGTCTCCAGTGCCTACATCCAGCACGTCTACGAGGCGCGCGAAGGTGCTCGCGGTGGCGAAGGTGCTGCCGGCGGCGGCTGCGGCTGTAACTAGGATCCACTGAAGAGCAATGCAACACTTCCGCAGCATATTCGTCCTGACGGCGGCCCTGCTTGTATCCGGTGGCAGCGCACTGGCCGGTGTATTGCCTGAAGACCGGTCTGACATCCTGTACCACCTCTACGACGGCGGTGGTGTCGCGATCGATGGACCATCGGTCCTGGTCCGCAAACAAGTCGGCAAGAGCCTGTCATTTGTCGGTAACTACTATGTCGACATGATCAGCTCGGCTTCGATTGACGTGATCACGACGGCGAGCCCGTACGACGAGGAGCGCACGCAGTGGTCTCTCGGCATGGATTATTTGCGCGGCAACACGACCATGAGCGTCAACTACGTTAGTAGTGAGGAATCCGATTTTGATGCCAAGACTTACAGCTTCTCTGTCAGCCAGGACATGTTTGGTGATCTGACGACGCTGACCCTGAGCTACGCGCTCAGTGATGACCTGGTCGGTAATTCGAGTGACCCAACGTTCGAAAGGGAAGTTGATCGGCAACAATATGGTGTCGGAGTAACGCAGATTCTGACGCGCAATATGATCGCGTCGCTGAATTTCACGACGATCACCGACGAAGGTTACCTGAACAATCCGTATCGTTCGGTTCGTTACCTGGACCCTGGTGCGGGCAGGGGTTTCAGCTACGAGCCGGAACTGTACCCGAATACACGCACGAGTAATGCCGTTGGTCTGAGGGCGAAATATTTCCTGCCGTATCGAGCAGCACTTGAAGCCGAGTATCGGTTCTTCACCGATACCTGGGATATAGAATCACATACGGCGTCGATCGCCTACACGCATCCAATGGGACCGTTCGTGTTTTCGGCAAAGTATCGCTGGTACGATCAGACCGGTGCGCATTTCTACCGCGATATATTTCCACGGGCTGAAGCGACGAATTTCCGCGGCCGGGATAAAGAGATCAGCCCCCTTACCAGTAATACCCTCAAGTTGGCTGGGAGCTACGAGTTTATCGGCGATACGAAGGGGTGGCGCTTCATCAAGAGAGCGACGGTCAACGCGTCGTACTCATTGCTGTCAGTCGACTATCACGATTTCTCAGACATAAGCGCCGGTGCGCTATTGGGCGAAGAACCGTTGTATGACCTTGAGGCTGACATCGTCCAGGTATTCTTCTCGTTCTGGTACTAAGTCAGGCTGCTTGCGGGCATGACATTTATACCCCGAGGGCACGTTGTCTCGGTCATGGCTCGCGTAGCTGCGCTTTGCTTCCCTCGATAGACTCTCAGCCTGCGCGCCGGAAGGTAATCATCTTCATGGCTCGGTTGATCGGCAACATCCTGTTGCCGACCCTTCGGGCGCACTGCGTGCGTCCAAAATCACTCCTGGCGATTTTGTCGCTGCGCTTTACTTCCGATGATCACCTTCCAGCCCACAGGCTAGGTGGTACGATTGCGTCCCATGTACATTCTCCTCGTATTTATTCTTGCGGTGGCGGCAGCTGCTGTCGTTCTTTACAATCGGCTAATTCGCAGTCGTAACCGTGTCGATGGGGCCTGGAGTGATATCGACGTGCAGCTGCAGCGTCGTCACGACCTGATCCCGCGGCTCGTCACAGCGGTGGATCAATACGCCAAGTACGAGCGGTCGACGCTCGAAGCCGTCACCGAGCTGCGCGCTGAGGCAATGCGCGTCACCGATGTGGACGCGCGGGGCAAAGCTGAAGAAGAGCTAAGCACCGGGATACAACGGCTGATCGCGCTCGCCGAGAATTATCCGGATCTCAAGGCCAATGAGAATTTTCTGAATCTGCAAAACGAACTTGTAGAGACCGAGAACTACCTGCAGTTCGCACGGCGGTATTACAACGGGTCAGTGCGCGACTACAACACGATGACCGAGACGGTGCCCAGCAATATTGTTGCGGGCACATTCGGTTTTGACGGCCGTAGCTTCTTTCAGAAATCATCCGATGATGCCGCCAATGTGCCACTCGTAAAACTCGGATCGGTCGAATGAGAAAACTGGCAGCGTGTTTGTTGCTGTTGTCTTTTTCCGCTGTTGCGGACGAGCGCATACTCGACTTCCACAGCGACATCCTGATCATGAAGGATGGCTGGATCGAGGTCACCGAGACGATTCGCGTTCGTGCCGAAGGAAACCGAATTCGCCGCGGCATTTACCGCGATTTTCCGACTGAATACGAGGACAAGCTTGGCAATCAGTATGTCGTCGGGTTCGAGCCGCTTGCGGTACTACGCAACAACGCACGTGAGGATTTCCACACACAGAGCATTCGCGAGGGCAAGCGCACCTATTTCGGTAGCTCGAATCGCTACATTAACAAGGGCGAGCACACCTATACCTTCCGTTACCGGGCAAGTCGCATGCTCGGCTTTTTCGAGAATCACGATGAGCTGTACTGGAACGTAACCGGTGTTAACTGGGCGTTTCCGATCGACAACGCGAGCGCGACCGTGGCGTTCGGCTTCGATGTCCCAGCAAACGACCTGACGGCCGAGGCGTACACGGGATCGTATGGTTACACCAGGCGCGACTATACGTCGCGGGTGGATCTGTCCGGTCGCGTCTACTTTCAAACTACCAGGCCACTGCAGGCATTAAACGGGCTCACTATCGTAGTGGGTTGGCCGAAGGGTGCCGTTGCAGAACCGACTGACATGCAACGAATTGGCTGGCTGCTCAAAGATAATTTCAATCTATTGGTTGCGTTAACCGGCCTTGCGCTGCTGTTGGCGTATTACACTCCCGTCTGGCTGAGTTTTGGCAGGGACCCGGAAGAGGGCGTGCTGGTTACGCGTTACGAACCGCCGGACGGGTTCTCCCCTGCGTCGCTGCGTTACATCCGGCAGATGTATTACGACGACAAGGTTATGACAGCCGCGGTCGTTAACCTGGCCGTTAAAGGATACCTGCGAATCGACGTGGAGGAAGGCGCAGACGGATTCCTGGGCATCGGCGCCGAACCGGACAAATACTCGCTGATCAAGAGGAACCCGGGTAAGAATGCGCCGCCAATGGCGGCGGGCGAACAAGAGCTGTACGACGGCCTGTTTGCTTCCGGCAAAGTCGTGGTTCTTGAAACTGAGAATTACGAGAAGCTGGGTACAGCGAAGGACGCGCACAAACAATCACTCAAGCTTGACTATAAGCAGCGCTACTTTCGTCTGAATGGACTGATGAACATACCGGCAATTCTGATCTTCATCGTAACCGCGATCGTGTCGCTTCTTGCCGGGCCGTCGGCGCTGGTGATTCTGACCATTGTAATAATGGCAGTCGCGACGGTATTTTTCGCGATCATCATGAAGCGTCCGACTATGCGTGGCCGCAAGCTGCTCGACGAGATTGTCGGTTTCAAGGACTATCTCGAGATCGCCGAAAGGGATGAATTGAATCTGCGTAACCCGCCCGAAAAAACGCCCGAGTTATTCGAAACCTACCTGCCGTTTGCGCTCGCGCTCGGAGTCGATCAGCTGTGGGCCGAGAAATTCTCGGCTGTTCTTGCGGCCGTCCACCAAACCGACGGCACGACGTATCAGCCCGCCTGGTACAACGGCTCGTTTAACACCATGAACCTGGGTGGCGCAACTAACCAGCTGTCGAACAGCCTCAACACGGCAATAACGAGTTCCGTCTCGCCGCCGGGTTCGTCGTCAGGAGGAGGCGGCGGCGGCTTCTCCGGTGGTGGTGGTGGCGGCGGCGGTGGCGGCGGATGGTGAAGTCTGCGCGGCTGGCGGAAACTTCAAATGCCAAACTAACTTTGACCGTATTCGATGGTCGAACCGTTTACCAGAAAACTGAGTAATTGATGAACACACCGATCTATAACATGCGGCCACGCAGCCGCAGCGCGATTCCCAACGTGATCTTTGCACTGCTCGTCATCAACGGCGTCGTGTTTGCGCTGCAACAGCTCAACCCAAGGTTGCTGATCATTAATTTTGCGCTGTGGCCTGCCGGTGTGCCCGGGTCTCCGTTCATGCCCTGGCAACTCATTACCTACGGCTTCCTGCATGGCAACCTGACACACATCTTGTTCAACATGTTCGGCTTGTGGATGTTTGGCAGGGAACTTGAACTCATGATGGGTCAGAAGCGTTTCCTGACGTACTTCTTCACCTGCGTGGTTGGTGCTGGAATAGTGCAGTTGATTGTTGCGGGCACACAGGGTGCTCTTTACCCGACAATCGGCGCATCCGGCGGCGTGTTCGGCATTCTCTTGGCCTATGGACTGACGTTTCCGAATCGCATGGTCGTGTTGATGTTTCCGCCAATCCCGATGAAAGCCAAGTATTTCGTCCTGTTCTACGGCCTGCTCGAGTTGTATCTCGGTGTCAGTGGTGGGGCGCCGGGTGTCGCAAACTTCGCGCACCTCGGTGGTATGCTTTTTGGCTTCCTGTTGTTGCGCTACTGGGCGAAATCGAGACGACGTGGCTAATCTGCTTACGCTGGCTATCGCAACCGCGATCCTGGTCATGATTCCAGGGCCGAACGTGGCGCTGATCGTTGCTAACAGCATTCGCCATGGCTTTCGTATGGGAGCGATGACTGCGCTCGGCATAACATTCGGCAATGCGCTTCAGCTTGTTGCCGTAGTCGCCGGCATGGCGGCGATTATCGAATTGGCGGCTGAAGCACTGACCTGGATCCGTTGGGCAGGCGTTGCTTACCTTATCTATCTGGGCATCCGCACCTGGAACGAGCCGGCCGATGACCTGAGCAAAGTCACTGCGGCGCCGACCATGTTCTGGCGTGGCTGCATGATAGCGGCTGTCAATCCCAAGACATTGTTATTCATTGCCGCGTTCCTGCCACAATTTGTCGTGGACAACGGCAGCGCCAGTGGGCAACTCTCGACGGTCGCCGCGATTTTCCTGGCCGTTTTGTTGCTTGGCGACATGATTTGGGCGGCGAGTGCCTCATCCGCGCGGCAACTGCTCGATCGCCTTTCGGGCGCGCGCAACAGAATTACGGGTGGATTTCTCGTCGCCGCAGGCGTAGGCCTGGCTTTGTCTCGCCGCTAAGCAAAAATGGGGACATTCCTGATTTCGGGACGGTCGAGAAATCAGGAATGTCCCCATTTTTACGTCGCCAGGACGGGCTTTTATGCCATCAATCCGCCATCGATTGGGATGGCCGTCCCGGTGATGTGACGCGCCGCGTCGCTCGCCAGAAACAGCACGAGTGCGGCGATGTCTTCGGGGCTGGCAATACGGCCGTTCGGGCTGCGGGCCGCCGCCTCGGCCAGAAAAGTGTCGACATCCTTGTCCAGATCTTCCGCGCGGCCTGCCAGCATTGGCGTATCGACGCAGCCGGGACAGATGGCATTGATGCGCAGACCGTCGCCGGCATGATCCAGCGCCATTGCCTGCGTCATCAGAATGAGCCCGCCCTTGCTCGCGCAGTAAGCGAGGGCGCGTTGGCCGCCCTCAAGTCCCCACACCGATGCAATGTTGACGATACTGCCCTCTGACTTGATCAAGTGCGGCATGGCAGCTCTCGACATGAAGAACGGCACGTCGAGGTTGATCGTCAGCGTATCGCGCCAGTCATCGTCGCTGAGTTCCTCGGCATTGCCGGGAATCAGGACGCCGGCCGCATTGACAAGACAGTCGATAGCGCCGAACTCTTCGACCGTATCGGCAACGAGTTCGTCGCAGTCTTCGGATTCTTCGAGTGCACCGGTCCAGGTCGAGATGTTGTCCGATACCTCCGCGACCTCTTCGAGTCGGCCTTCATTGCGACCGGCGGCCATTGCGGACCAGCCGGCCTCGGCAAATTCGATCGCTATCGCTGCGCCGATACCTGAGCTCGCACCAGTGACAAGCACAACATTCATGATGAATCTCGAAAGACCGGAATCGTGGCATTATAGCCGCATATCTGATGACGACCGAAGACACACTCACCGCTCTCGGATGGCGGCCGCACTTCGCAGCGCAGCTCGTCGACCCGGATGACACGGGTTTGCAGATCGCACGCGTGCTGGCTGTGCACCGCGGACGAATTGAGGTCAGAGGACAGGGTGCGCATCGCTTCATCGATCTCACAGCGAAACGCGCGGGTCTTGGCATTACGGTCGGCGACTGGGTCCTGGTTGACGAAGATGGTCCGATGGTAAGCAGACGCCTGGACCGTTTCGGTTTGTTTCAACGCCGTGCAGCGGGAACGTCTGGTGATATCCAATTGATCGCTGCGAATGTCGATACGCTGTTCATCGTCACTTCGGCTAACCGCGACTTCAATGTTGCACGTCTTGAGCGCTACCTTGCCGTTGCGCATGATGCTGGTGCGTATCCGGTAATTGTCATCACCAAAGCAGATACGGTCGAATCAACAACTGATTTCGTGACGGAGGCTTCCCGCTTGTCGCCCGGTTTGCTCGTCGAGGCACTGGATGCACGAGACGCCGCCCAGGTTGCCGTGCTTCGGCCATGGTGCGACGCAGGTCAAACGGTGGCACTCGTCGGCTCATCAGGTGTCGGAAAATCTACTATAATCAATACCTTAGCTGGCACACACCAGGATACGCACGATGTGCGCGACGATGATCAGCGCGGTCGGCACACCACGACCGGCCGTTCGATGCATCAATTGCCGGATGGCGGTTGGTTAATCGACACGCCCGGCATGCGCGAACTGCAGCTCGTCGATGTCGCTGCTGCGCTTGAGGATGTCTTTGACGATGTTACGAAGCTCGCGAAGGAGTGCCGGTTCGCGGACTGCACCCACACGACCGAGCCCGACTGTGCCGTGCTCGCAGCAATAGAATCGGGCGAACTCGATGCCGATCGGCTCAAGCGTTACCGCAAATTGCTGTCAGAAGATCGTCGTAACACCGAGAGCCTGGCCGTCCGTCGCGCCCGGGATCGCTCGACCGGCAAGCTCTACAAGTCAATCCAGGCCGGCAAGCGACGCGAGAAGGGCAGCGAGTAAGACCTCGGTAGTTGTGAGACGAAACACGCACGCGATGCGGATAATGCCGATATAATGCGCCACCTTTCGCGGCACTCCGACCATGTTTCCCACCGAAAAAATTCGCAATATCGCGATCATCGCGCATGTTGATCACGGCAAGACAACGCTTGTCGATCGCCTGCTGCAGCAGTCCGGCACGCTCGATGCGCGCGCGGCGGCGCCCGAGCGCGTTATGGATTCGAGCGATCTTGAGCGCGAGCGCGGCATCACGATCCTGTCGAAGAACACCGCGATAAGCTGGCAAGGCTGGCGTATCAATATAGTCGATACGCCCGGACACGCCGATTTCGGCGGCGAAGTGGAGCGCGTATTGTCGATGGTGGATGGTGTGCTGTTGCTTGTCGATGCCGTCGAAGGCCCGATGCCGCAAACGCGATTCGTGACCCAAAAAGCATTCGCACAGGGATTTACGCCGCTCGTTGTCATCAACAAGATTGATCGCGATGGCGCAAGACCCGGCTGGGTACTCGATCAGACCTTCGAACTGTTCGACCGCCTCGGGGCAAGCGATACGCAACTCGACTTTCCGGTGGTTTATGCCTCGGCACTGGAGGGTTACGCTGGCCTGGGGCCCGAAGTAAGGAGCGGCGATGCGTTGCCTTTGCTGGGTGCAATCATCGAGCATGTTCCGGCTCCCGATGTGCAGGTTAACGGCCCACTGCAGCTGCAGGTGTCGAGCCTGGACTACAACTCGTATGTTGGCGTGCTGGGCATTGGTCGCATCAGCCGCGGTACTGCAAAGGCAAATTCGCGAATAACGATTGCACGGCCTGATGGCACAACGAAAAATGCCAGGCTGATGCATTTGTACGGATTCAGTGGCCTGGAGCGTATCCCGGTGGAGGAAACAGGTGCCGGCGATATCGTTGTTTTCAGCGGCATCGAGGATCTGCAGATTTCCGACACGATTTGTCCGCGTGATGAACCTGATGCGCTTCCGGCCCTGCAGGTGGACGAGCCGACGATCAGCATGACGTTCCAGGTCAACAAGTCACCCTTTGCAGGTCAGGACGGCAAGTACCTGACGAGCCGGCAGATACAGGCGCGACTTGATCAGGAGCTCAAACATAACGTTGCGTTGCGCGTCGAGGAGACTGGCGATCCGGACAAGTTCCGTGTTTCCGGGCGCGGCGAACTGCACCTGTCTGTGCTCATTGAGACGATGCGCCGGGAGGGTTATGAGCTGGCTGTTTCGCGGCCGACCGTCATCGAACGCAAAGTCGACGGCGTCGTACACGAGCCATGGGAACTGGTCACAGTCGATTTTGCGGAAGAGCATCAGGGTGCGGTGATGACGCGGCTGGCGGACCGCAAAGGTGAGCTGTTGAATATGTCGCCAGACGGTCGCGGTCGGATGCGGCTCGAGTATCGAATCCCGGCGCGCGGCTTGATCGGCTTTCGTACGCAGTACCTGACCGTAACCGCCGGAACCGGCTTGCTCTACTCCGTGTTTGACACGTACGCGCCGCGGGTCAATGCAGAGATTGGACAGCGCAACAACGGTGTCCTCGTCTCGAACGTGGCCGGAAAAGCACTGGGGTATTCACTCTTCAACTTGCAGGAGCGTGGTGCTCTGTTCATCAGTCATGGTGTTCAGGTCTACGAAGGGATGATCGTCGGCATTCACAAGCGCGGCAATGATTTGCCAGTGAACCCGACGAAAGGCAAACAACTGACCAACGTCCGCGCGGCCGGCACCGATGAGAATATTCAGCTCACGCCGCCACTGATTTACTCGCTCGAGCAGGCGCTCGAATTCATAGACGACGACGAACTGGTCGAGATCACACCGTTGAATATTCGTTTGCGCAAGAAATTGTTAAATGAGGGCGAACGCCGCCGCGATGCACGCGTGCGGACGAAGGAAGCCGCACTTTAAGGTATAATTGCACCAGTGTATTACGGCGAACGATTCAACAGCATCAGTCACCTCGTCGGCGCTTCCTTCGCGCTCGTCGGCGGGGCGGTGCTCATCACCATGGCGACGATCGACGGTGAACTCAGCAAGATCGTGAGTTACACCATCTATGCCGTGACGCTGTTTTTGCTCTATCTCGCATCGACTTTGTATCACAGCGTTTCGGGCGGCGCGAAAGAGGTTTTGCAAAAGGTCGACCATCAGGCGATCTACCTCTTGATCGCCGGGACCTACACACCGTTTATTGTGGTCGCAGTGAGTGAAGAGCAGCGCTGGTGGATGCTGGGAGCTGTTTGGGGTATGGCCGCATTCGGCATGATCCTGGAGACGTTGCCGCGTCGCGGGGCACGGATCGTGCCGGTAATTATTTATCTTATGATGGGCTGGCTCTGCGTATTTTTTCCGGATTCTTTTCTTGCAGCCCTTCCGTCGGGAAGCCTTGCAGGGCTAATTGCAGGTGGCGTTTTCTATACTTCCGGTGTCATTTTCTTCGCACTGGACAGCTGGTATCCCTGGTGCCACGGCATCTGGCACCTGTTCGTTTTGGGCGGTAGCGTTAGCCACTACTTCGCGATCGTCCTCTTGTAAGACCGACGCGATACTCTTGTCGCCGAAAAACTTCTCCATCTCTTCGTCCAGGCGTTCGGCCTCTTCGCTCTGATCCCGTTCGAGTTGCTCTATCTTGTCGATTGACCGTTCGTCTATCGACGGCATTGCCGTCGCGACGACGGTCGGAGTGATGAGCACGATAGTCTCGGTATTGGTATGGATTTTTTTACGATTCGAAAACAAGCGGCCAAGCAGGGGAATGCGGCTAATGACCGGAATGCCACGTTTGCTTTCGTCGACGCGATGCTTGATAAGGCCGCCCACGAATACTGTCCTGCCATCCGGCACGATCATGCTGGTCGTAACTTCGGTGGTCGTTTGTGAGGGTATGCCGGTGATTGGATCGATGACGCCGGTGCTGACTTCAGGATTGATGTCCATCATGACCTGGCCATCTTCATCGACGCGCGGAGTAACACGCAAGATCACACCGGATTCGAGAAACTCGACACTCTCGGTGGTGACCTGGTTAATCGTTGTCGTGACCGAATAGCCACGACGGTCGCCAATAATTACCTCAGACTCTATGCCTTCGACTGCGAGTAGTTTCGGGGTCGATAACGTTCGTACCCGCCCCTGTGACGTCAGTGCATTGAGCGTTGCGGTAATGTCTGGTGTGGCGTAGTCGAAAAACAGCCCGGCGCTCGTCGAATCACTGAGACCCTGTGTGCCGAACTCGCCAGTGCCGTCGTTGGAGTCGAAGAGCTTGCTCCAGTCCAGGCCGTAAGAGTCCTCGTCGGTCAGCGTGATCTCAAGGATCTTTGCCTCGATGAGTATTTGCGTGGGCGCCACGTCGATCTCGTTCGCGAGCACAGAAATTCGCCGCAAAAACTCGGGTGTATCCTCAACAAGGAACATGTTGCGGTCCGCAAACACAGTTATTTCGCCGTACTCCGACAGATACGGATCCAACAAGGCCTGCATTTCCTCGACCTTGACGTACTGCAGTTCGAAACTCCTGACTCGTGTCAACGCATCGGGTGCGTACTTGCCGGCCTCGTCGCGATCAATGATGTAATAGTTGTCATCGTAGTATTCGACCGCAAGACCAGCGGCGTTTGCAATTGCGCGGATAGCATCGGGCAAGGTCATGTCGTACAGGCTGAATGAGACTGGTTCGGTGTTGTCTGTCGATACAAAAACGTTCGTGCGCTGTTCGCGCGAGATCATTTCCATGACGTCTGCAAGGTCCGCATCTTTCATCGTCATGCTGAGGCGGTGCTCAACGTCCTGTGCACCGGCTGGCAAACTCGCCACAAGGATGAGAAGGGCCAGTAACTGACCAAACAGTTGCATTGTGTTTTTTGAAAAACTACTCATCGTCTTGTTCCAGATTCGGCTTGACGTAAATCGTTAGCTGGTTGCCTTCTCTTGTGAAAACAGCACGGTCTTCGAAGACCTGCAAAAGCGTATAACCATGAACCTCGTCGCCTGGACGCAAGATCTTGCCGGCGACATTGGCCAGCTTGTCTCGCGATGCCACCAGGGTTGCCCGCAAATCCAGTTCTTGCGTCGACCCATCGGGCCTCTCCAGGAGCCGGTCGGGGATTGTTACCTGGGACGGCGGCCGGGTGAACGGATTGTGCGTGAGCCGCGGCGGCTCCGCCGCGCCCGCGGCAACACACAACGTGAGCAGGAAGCTGGTTGCGACGGCAAGTTGTTGCATTCGAGTCATCATTGGATCGCCCTGTAGGAAGCGAGGCTCAGATCCGCGACCAACATTGGCTCGTCATCGTCATTGTCGTGCCGCGTCAGGCCGTACTCCTTGACGACCAGATAGCCGAGATCGTTTCGCGCCTCCCAAAGCCAGCGGTAAAGATCGCTATACTGGCCTACCAGCCGAACGTTGAAGAGAATTTCCTGGAAGATCTGTACCCGTTCGCCTGTCGAAGGCTCGACACTGACGAGTTCAACATTGTTGTTCCACGAAACGCGTTGCAGACGTCCAATGATGTAGGCCTCTACCTGTCTGACCGGCAGGTTTGCCATGTCCCCGTGCAAACGGAACTTCAGGTCCTCAATGCGGGCGTGTTGTTCCTGCAGGTGACGATCAAGCTCACCGCCGTCCTGCGATGCTTCTTCGAGGACGCTGACGTCGCGATTTGCGGCCCAGGCTGTTTTGACCTTGGGTAGCAGGGCGCCCATCAGCATCGCCACCGTCAGGATTGCGCCAATGCCGAATAATGCGAGGCGCAGCTGACGCAGATCGATTTTTTGTAACAATTCCTGCATCAGGTGTCCTTGAACGCGCTGTTGAGTACGACCGTCATATCGAAGTCCACGGCATGACCGTTCGCATAGGCAGTCTGTGATGTCTTTTGCACGTTGACGTCTTTGATGTCTTGCTGCTCGAAGAGGGCACGTACGAACTTCGACAGCGCCTGATGATCTCGAGCCTGGCCGTGAATGGTCATGTGCGTTTCAACTTCGAGGTCAAGATCCGCCAGGGGATCGTTTTCTTCCGAGACGATGATGAAGTAACCAGTCTCCACACCGCGCTGCTCCCCGTCGACGGTTATGCCCGCACGTCGGAAGCTCCAGTCAAGAAACCACAGGTCGCCAGCGACCAGCGACCGATCAATCAGCGAGAAGATGTCATCAATCGCCGCACCGGCACGAAGGCCGCGCAACAATGTCCACTGCCGTTCGTACTCGGACTGTTGCTCCTTGAGTTGTTGCAACTGAATCTGCTGTTGCTGCGTGATTGCGTTCTCCGTCTTGAGTTGAATCACCTTCGCTTGTGCGCGCTCTGCCATCTGCCCGAACCCGATAGTTGCGACAAAGACCAATACGTTGAGCGTTGCAATGACGGTGACATACCTGACCACGATCGACCGCTGACCGAGCCAGTTGCGATAGTCATTCGGAATCAGATCGATGTCAGCCATGAATCTGCATCCCCCGGAGGGCGGCGCCCGTCGCGACCACAATTTCGGGGGCCGCCGTACCGGCTGCCGGGCTCTTATCGGGACTGGACGGAAACAGAGCGAGCGGGTCCGGAATTTTGGCAACGCTGGTGCCCGTCAGCGTACTCAGCAGGTCAGCTGTTCCCGGCCAGCGCGCGATGCTGCCGAGAAGGTACACCTGACCAACCACGCCGCCACGAGTTTCGGCGGCGGCGTAGAGGCAAACGCGTTTGATTTCTTCGACGAGTTTGAGGAACTGCGGCTTGAGGATCTCCGATATCGTATTCACGAGGCCGGCCTCTGCAATGGTTGCCTCGACTGCATCGCCGGGGTTGCCGGACCGGACACCCGCACGCAGGATGAGGTCGCGCGCCATATCCTCGGACATGTCGAGCGTTTCTGCCGCCTGGCGTATGAGGCTGTTTTCACCGAATGCGACTTCCTGGTCGAACAGCAGGTCGGTACCCGAGATTACTGTCAGGAAGCTCGCATTGCGGCCGGAATTGATGACCAGAACATTATCGGAGCCACTTTCCAGCGCCAGCTCGCTGACCACGCGGCTGATCGCGACCGGACCGATCTCGAGCGCCTGCACATCGAGACGGGCCTTGCGTGCAAGCTCCAGAAAATCGACGATGGGCTGGCGCTCGCTCACGGCGACAAGTGCGAGACGTTCATCGTTCTTCGAACGACTCTTGACCGGGAGATAGTCGAGCACATAGTCGGCCAGATCGCCATCGAGCCGGTCCTTCATGACCTTGAGAATAGCTGCCGATTCCTGGTCTCTTCCAGGCCCGGACCGGTAGTTGATCGAGATAGTGCGAAACATGCCGGGCGGGATGGCGATGACGGCCTTGCGACCGTAGAAACGATCAGCTTTGAGCGCGCGCTTGATCAGAGTCCGGAATTGATGCGGGTTCTCGAGTAATTTACGACGGGAGCCGTCGAACGGCAGCGATGCCCGCGCCCGAACCTCGGGTGGTTTGCCGGCGGTTGCCTCGAGCTGGACGAGATGAATAGCCTCGAGTGCGAAATCGATTCCGATTGGACCGATCTTCACGCTCGACGCACGCGGCCGTAACAATGCTGCGGTTTTCGCGACGACGCTCATAGTCTCCACGTCCCTGTGCGGGCGAGGGCACCGACGCCTCCATTTGATGCCGGACGGTTGTGCTTTTCGCGATACAGCGCGCTATCCGCGGACTTGTAGAGCGATTCGAGATCCGCAGGCTGACCGGGCTCTGCAGTGACGATGCCGGCGCTCAAAGTAATCACTCGATCACTGCCAAGGCCTGCGTCGGTGAACTCCTGCTGCAGTTTCGCAATCGCAGTTTCGATCAGTCCGTCGAGACCATCGCCGCAGTAAATGATCTGGAACTCGTCGCCGCCAAGTCGAATCAGCCGTCCTTTGCCTTCGAGCAGTCGCACAAATATATCGGCGACGCTCATGAGGATCTTGTCGCCAAACTGATGGCCGAACTCGTCGTTAATGCCCTTGAAATCGTCGATGTCGAGAATGGCGACATGCAGCGCTTTCTTCTGGGCGCAACAATTTTGGGCGAACTCGGCAAACTTCTCGGACAGAAAGCGCCGATTCCATGCGCCGGTCAAGTGGTCCTGCATCGACAGCAATTCCATGTCGCTGTGCGCGTTCTCGAGTTCGAAGCGGGCACGCAGGTCCTGTTTACGAATAAACGTATTTCGCGTCGTGATGGCAACGGCGATGACCGCAGCGCCAAGGACGAGCAGTTGCAGTGCCCACAATGAGTCAGTGGTGAACCGGCCGGGTACGGCAACGAGCGACGACGTCAGTAACACATAGGTGAGGCCAATGACGATGATTGTTTCGCGCAGTGCCCAGGGCACGAGCGGAATCGCAACGAACAGCATTACGGAAGCCGCCATTACGCCTATGTGCAGCTCGCCGGATCGGTGGGCGAGAATCGTGAGAGACAACGCGCCGATGATCAGGAGAGTCATGCCGAGAACATGCAGTGTGCGGACATCGCGCAGGAATGCCGCCGAGATCAGCACATGCAGCGATAGCAATCCGAAGAGGAGGATTGAGGTGAGGTAGAGACTGCTGAGACCTTGCGCCAGAATGAATACAGCAACGCATAGCTGCATGACGAGTGACAATCCCGCCATCGTCTGCACGCCGAGTTGCGTGTCCTTGCGCATCTGCGCTTCTGCATATCCGGACAGCTCCGGATCGCCGAATTCAGTTGCAGACCATACGTCGGCCAAATAGGTCGAAATCGCCAATATTCTGTCTCGCACAAATAGTGATAGCTATCCCTTATTTAAGCGGCAGATTGGGCTAAATCTTTAATATCTGGCCGATTTTTGCGAAATGGGGACATTCTAGATTGCGGCTGTTTCTGCGAAATCAGGAATGTGTCTTTTTTGGCCTGCCAGGGCCTCTGAGGCTGCTTTTCAGGCCCAATTGGGCGGCCGTGTCGCGAACCCAGTGGTCAGATCCAAAAGGCGCACATTTGAAGCTGCAGCGTCGCAGGGCCGAGATTTCATCTTCTGTCTGTGGGTGATCCACGAGCCGGAGCCAGTCCGGCGGTTTTGTGACGGGGCTCACACTTAGCAAGGTCTGCGATATCGTGTTGTCTTGATGAACAAGGCTCGACCATTGCCAGTCGGTAGCGCTCTCGACAAGATTAGCCCGGACAGGATTTCTCTCGACATACCGCATGACTGCTAAAAGATGACGATCCTGTTGAATTGGAAACGCTTTGAACCGGCCTTGCCAGATGCGACCGGAGGTTCCTCGCAGGCGGTGATAACGGCGGACATGACTTGTGAGCAACCATTGTATCCAGCGGCTCATGTCCCCATCCCCATATGGCCAAAGAACCAGATGAAAATGATTCGGCATCAGGCAGTAAGACAGTATTCTCATTGGAATCCGACCAGATGCCCTGATCATCAAGTCAACAAACGAGTCATAGTCGGAAGAGTCGTGATAAACGGTAGAGCGCGCATTGCCGCGATTAATTGCGTGATAGCAAATGCTTCCCTTTGAGGCTCTCGCTGTTCTCGCCATGACATGATCATGACTGAGAGTGAGTTTGCGGACATTCTGCTTTTTTGGCGCTATCGGGGACATTCTGTTTTTCCGCGAAAAAGCAGAATGTCCCCATTACTCATTCATCCAATCCGAGACGCTCATGCATGATGGGACTCGTCGTTGTGTATTGCAGGTGCACCTTCTTGTCAGGTTCTATGCGCTGCTTGATCGCAAATGCAGCCAGCGCCGCTTCATGAAAACCGCACAGAATCAGTTTCTTCTTGCCCGGGTAATAGTTGATATCGCCAACGGCATAAATGCCTGGCTCGTTCGTTTCAAACGTCTCGGGACTGACATTGATCGTCTTTCGATTCATGTCGAGACCCCATTCGGCAATCGGTCCAAGCTTCGGTGCCAAGCCGAAAAAGACCAGGGCATGATCGGCTGATATTTCTGTCGATTCACCCCCTTTGTCTTCTACCCTGACCGCGCTGAGCTCGCCGTCTTTGCCCATGAATTCCACTGCTTTCGATTTTTCATAAACGTCAATCTCGCCTGCTGCTGCCAGCGCACGCATTTTATTCACTGACGCATCGACGGCGCGATATTCATCGCGGCGATGCACCAGCGATATGTGTTTGGCCTTGCCGTTAAGCTCGAGCACCCAGTCGAGTGCAGAATCACCGCCACCGAGAATCACGAGTTTCTTCTCCCCGAAAATCGTCGGATCCTTGACACGGTAGTGCAACGACCTCCCGTCATAGTTCTCAGCGCCGGTCGCCCTGATTTGCCGTGGCTGAAATGACCCAACGCCACCGGCGATCACCACGACCTTGGCGTGAAACTGTTTGCCCGCACTGGTACCCACGACAAAGCTGCCGTCGTCCTGCCGTTCGACGGTGGTGACCTCTTCCCCAAGGTGCATACCGCACTTGAACGGTTCGATCTGCTTCATCAGCAGCTGTGTCAGCTCCTCGCCGGTACACACCGGAATGGCGGGGATGTCGTAGATCGGCTTGTCGGGATACAGCTCTGTGCACTGTCCGCCGGGCTGACGAATCGAGTCGACAATCTCCGCTTTCAGGCCGAGAAGACCCAGTTCAAAAACCTGGAACAGGCCGCATGGACCTGCGCCGACAATGACGACATCCGTATTAATCATGGGTTGTAACCGCGGTGGAATCGAAGCTTCTTATTGTAACCGGGGTTAAACTGAAGTTTCTGCTGAACGTTAACGGGGACATTCCTGAATTACGAATTAATCAGGAATGTCCCCATTAGGCGTCAGAGCAGTGACCTGTCAGGCGGCAACCTCAACTTAGTGGACCCGACTGGATGCTGGGGGAATCGGTAGTTCTTCAGCTCGCAATCCTTCAAGATGCATCCCGATCGCCTCGCGAATCGCTCGTTCGGTCTTCGCAACAGTAGATCCGGTAGCGATGCATCCTGGCAAATCTGGCACATATGCCGAATAATTTCGGCCCGCATCCTCAATGACAATCGCGTATCGCATGGGAATTTCACTCATTCTTAAGGTCCGCCAGCTTCAGGATACTGTTCAGAGTGCCGGGCGCCAAGTCATCAGAAGGCTTTCCTGCCACGGTCACGCGGCCTGATTTGCTCGCGTGCCGAAGCTGCCGGTGGCTTCCGCGGCGAGCAACCTCTGTCCAACCATCATCCTGCGACATTCGCAGGACCGCTCGCGCTTTCATTCATCCAGAGTGGCATGACGACGATTGCTACAACTAATTTCGATTCTCAGCCATTTGTAGCCATATGCGAACTTGCGGACACTCCTGACATCAATGACAAAATCAGGAATGTCCCCATTAAGCCATTCAGTCTAAGCAGTCTTCAGCAAGGAGCGCGCTTTCTCGACGTCACCAATCAGGTCAATCGAGCCACACTCGAGGCAAAGGCTTCCGTTGACTTCAAGATCCGCAGTTTTGGCGGCAAAGAACTTCGTTTCTCTAAGCCGAAAGTACATCTTGCCAGTTGATTGTATCGAGCCTTCGGAAAACCGCGTGCTCCCGCAACGATTACAAGTTCTTTGATCTTCCATCGTCGTAATCTCCATTTGATGATATTTAGACATTTGGTTTCCTTTCCTGGAACAAGCAGGATGTTCCCTGTTTGGTTAAGTTAACGAATTAATGCGCTAAATCAGGAATGTCCCCATTAATCCTAAGGGGTGCAGACGATCTCGATATCGTCGAACCAGACCTCGTCCGTTCCACCAAGCGTGGGAGACCCGAGGAAGCGGATTCGGGTGTTTGCCGTCGCGTGAGCGGTGATGTCGTAGTAGCGGTACTGATAGAGATTATCGTCCCCGCTACCCGCGAAGCGGTCGAGTTCTGTCCACGTGTCGCCACCGTCTGAAGAGACGTCGACGGTGACGTAGTCGCTGCTGGAGTCGAGATTCTTGCGCTTGTAGTCGAGCGACAATGTTGCCTGAGAGGCGCCGGACAAGTCGGCCGCGCGCCACAATCCGTAACCGTCGTCCCTGACGCGAAGCTGGTAATTGTTGATTTCCGAACGAACCTGGATGTCGCCCTGAGTTGGTCCATTGCTTTCCTTGATCTCGGTCCAGTCGCCTGCCCAGTTCAGCGTACCGTTGTTATTGGCGAAGCTCCGCTCGTTGAATTCATCTGCGAATACCCCTGCGCAGCCGGCGAGCGGCGTACTCGCTACGCGCACGTTGTCGACGTACAGCGTCTGCATGTTGTTGATGCCGCCGGTTGCAATCAGTATCTCTGTGTTCGAATTGGCATAGGCGGAAATATCATATACCGCCGGTCGGTAGACAGGATCATTCGCGATCCCGAATATGCGATCGAGCTCGAGCCAACCGCTACCGCCGCTGTCGGACACATACACAGAGAAATGGTCGCTGGGTGTGGGGTATCCGTCACGGCGGTAAAGGAAACTCAGATAAGCGCTCGAGAAGCCTGAGAGATCGACGGGTCGCTTCATCTCCGTGAATCGCGAATCGACAACGAGCCGCTCACTCGCAGTTTGGGCGACGACCGGATCGCTCCCTATGAACAGTTTTCCGGAGGCGGGGCCGTCGGATTCCGTCATCTCTTGCCACGGATCCCCAGACCAGTCGGTGACGCCATCGCTACCGTTGTAGACAGTAGCATCGAAGTTGTCGACGTACTCCGCCGGGGCGCCACCGCCGCCACCACCGCCACCGCCACCGCCACCACCACCGGTAGTGTCGATTAGCACGTTGTCAACATACAGGACCGTTTCGTACAACACATTGCTGGTGCTGAAACGAATCTGTGTGTTCGATGCAATGTATGGACTGATGTCGAAGCTGTCAGCTTGCTGAGCAGAATCCTGTGTGTCCATCTGGTAGACCTTCAGAGGCGTGAAGCTCGCACCGCCGTTATCCGAGATCTCGAGCGTAATCGTGCCGCCGATCGGGCTTGAAACGTGGCGCCGTCGGTAGTCGAGGCTCAGCGTTGCCAAAGCCGCGCCGGTCAGATCTGCTTCGCGGCTCAGTCGGCGAGTCGAAGCGCGGTCTTCCCTAATCTGCAAACAGTTACCCGTTGCGCACCAGGAATTATTGATTACGCTGAAGTCACCGCTACCTGGTCCGTCGCTCTCTCCGGTCTCCTGCCAGTCATTACTCCAGTCGAGAGAGCCGTCATTGCCGTTAAAGGCGATTGCATTGAATTCATCCAGGAAAGTCCCCGACAGGCCGCCACCGATGCCGGCTCCAGCGGCCCACTCGAGTGCACGCTGCAGAATGATCTTGCCATCCGCAGTCATGTCAGTCGTTTCTGCGGAGGTGAACGGCAGATGCGCCCTGCGTGCCGGTACCGGGTTGCCGTTCCATCCCGTCGCTCCGGCATCCAGCGTCACGAGAGACGGGGTGCCGCTGACCTCACCCACGTTCTGCAGATCCGGCGCCAACGTACCGCCCGGTATCGGGTTGGTCAGGGATGACGCGAAGACCGTCACTGCGCTACCCGTAAATGGTTCGGTGATGTAGTGCGCCGCATTGGTCGTGGAGAAGGTATCGAAGTTGGTGGTCGCGCTGGTACTGCTGGAGAAACCGAAGTTGTCGATCTTGCCGTTCACTTCGTTGACCATCCCTTTCGTGGTGTACGTGGCCTTGTCCAGCATGCTGCTGCCCACGGCCGATCCGGACGCGTAGATCACGTCGGCCGCAGCCATCGCCGTGTCGTAATTGGCCTGGCTGGCGCCGTCGTCAAGCACGGCGACGGTATGCCCCCAGGACTCCATCAGGGCCTTGTAACCGACGTCTTTGCTGGCCAATGTTGTGTCATTGCCGACAATCAGAAGGACGTTATACCCGCCGCCCGGGCCGACGTTACCGGTGCCCCATTGCAGGGCGCGCTGCATGATGAGTTGGCCGTTATTGTTGAGCTTGGACCAGTCGTGAGTATTGTCCTGCCCGAACGGTACCAGTACTCGGCGGCCTGATGCGTTTTCGCCCGCTTTGCTGCCGCCTAGCACCGCGCCAGTATCTATCACTGCGAGCCCCGGGTCCGCCCCCCAGTTGGCCAGGACCTGCAGGCCTGCGGCCAGGGTGCCGGAAAGCGCATGGCCGCCCATATCGGCAGTGTAGATTTGCAACGGCCCCGCAGGGAACATTTGGGTGATGTAGTGACTGTTATCGGTGACGTCGAGGCTGTCGCCTACCGGTACCGGGATTACCTGTGCTGTTGAGAAGCCCAGGTTATCGTCGATCGCACCTTCCTCGTTGACGATACCGATGGTCGCATTGTCAAGTTTGCCGCCGATTGTACCCGAGCTAACCGAAGCGGAAACATAAACGACATCGTTCGCTGCCATATCTGTATTGAAGACTGGTTGTGTCGCGTTATCATCAATCAGCGTGACCGTGTAGCCCCAGGATTCGATCAAATTCTTCTTGTAAGTCTCAACGCTTAGCATGGCCGCTGGATCTGCAACAACCAGCAGCACGTTACCCGAGCCATTTGGCGCCATGCAGGCGCTGCCGCACTCGCAGGCGTAGGTGATCGTCAGCTTGGGGCGCAGCGTGGGGTCAGCCTCTTCCTTGGTGTAGAATTCAGCCTGTCTTAGCGCCGCATCGCCCTTGATCAGCAGGCCATCGTTGGGCTCGCCGGCCAGCCATTGCTCCACCAGCGGACCGATCTCCCAGCTGACCCAGGTTTCTCCGCCGTTGATGGCGGTCTCCGCGACCGCGGCTGCGTTGAAGTCACCGCCCGCCGTGGTCCAGTTGTTGGTTCCATCGAAAGTTGCCCACGTGGCGCCATCCGCCGTACCCGTACCGCTTTTGGTGCCTTCCACCCAGCTGCTGGTCACCCGATGGACTGTGGCCGTGCCCGGCATATTGAGGCTCCGCAGTCCCAGCTCCAGCTGCGCCGAGAGCACCGCAGCCTGCGCGGGAACGCCGCCCAGATCGAATCTGAGTACCGGCCGCTGTACCCAGTTTCCCGTGTCCTCATTCAACTGGACGAAGTCGCGTCCGCCGTAATTGCGGGGATAGAAACTGTCGAGCATCGCGTCTGCGCCGGGGTCGGTGCCGAGTTGCAGTGTCACTATGTTCGGAGGCTGGTAGGCGAGGTTGGCAATCCGCGTTAAGGAGCGCGTATTGCCGTTAGCGAGTGTGCCGGTTGCCTGTATGTTCACGGGCGACGCCGTCCCGCTGCCGACGACGACCTCGAGACGGGGTGCGTTGCCACCGTCTTCGCGGCTCGAATACTTGCCATGCACGCCCTCGGATTCCGAGGCCATCAGGACGCCGTAGTTGGGTTGGCCGTTGACCCAGGCCTGCACTTGCGCAGTCAGGTTTATCGATACCCAGACAGCATCGACAGGTTGCGCGGGGATCGTGGCCAGTTTCGAGCTTTCGAAATTGCCATTCATGGTTTCCCAGGTAGCGCCCAGCTCCGTCCAGTCGGCGGTCACGCGGTGCACTGTCAGCGGGCCTTCGGGATGTGCGCCACCGCCCGGACCTGAGGACGTGATATAGAACCAGGCAGTTGCCGAGTTGATTTGTGCGTCGGCGGGCAGGGAAGAGAGGTCGAAACGGGTTAACGCCTGCTCGACTTTTCCGGTCTCGAATCTGAGGTGCTGGTCGGCAGTCGTGCCATTGTTCTTCGTCACATCATCGTTACGAATCCAGGCGTCCTGGTCGGCAGCCAATGTGTAGGCTGTGCCCGCAGCGGCGCCTGTGATCGCTGCAGTGTAACTATCAGACCCAAGTGCCGTTGCCGGTATTGTTACGCCTCCCATGCAGGCGTTGTTCGCGGACTGCCATAGCGCATGTTGCATTGCTGCTTCTGTTACATAGTCAGCGCGCGCGGATTCAAGCTCGCCAGTTGATGTGTTCGCGCTGATCGATGAGTCGTAGTTGAGCAGCATCGCAATAGATGCGACCAGGAACAGCATTACCACTACGGTGATAAGCAGGTAGCCGCGTTGAGATTTGAGCGAAGGGACGGTCCCCTTTGGGGACAGTCCCGTTTTTGGTCGTCGCTTCACAACGCACCGCCTACGCGAACCCGCGCGTTCAGGCTGACAACACTACCGGTTGGGCCCGTAAGTTCGAGCGTAAGGTCAACGATCTGCTCGTCAGGGCTGCCGGCCACGGGGCGCTCAATGCGGAATCGTGTGACGTTTTCCGCGATTACCGATTCGATAAAATCGCGTCCGCTGACAAAACCATTCGCGGTTTCATCCCATGGGACCGGGTGCCTTTCGACCAGCGAATCTCCCTGCAAATGGAAAACGACGGCATCCAGCCAGTCTTCATCGACGCTGCCGTCTTCGTCGTCGTCGTCGGCACTACCTTCGTCGATCTGGCCATCGCTATCATCGTCGACGCCCGCGAGTCCCGGAGCGCCATCGCCGTTCATGTCGGCACCGGGATCTTCGTCGATAAGGCCGTCAGCTTCGTCATCGAGCCCGTTGATCGGGTCCTCGTCAGCCGTATTGAAGCGCTCGTCGTCGTCGTTATCAGAAACACTATTGTCCACATACCCGTCACCGCCGTCGTCGATCAGGTGGATGCCGGGATTGAAGTCGTAAGCAATGTCCGCAGGGTAGTCCTCGTCGATGCGCCCATCACCATCATTGTCGGCATCTGGGAATCCATCAGCGTCGAGATCCACCGACGCGCCTAACGAAACAGTGAGCACCGCGGTTGCTTTTGTACTGCTGCCTTCCGGTGGCGAAGCGGGCACGGTTTCCTCGCGCACGTTTTCGCGCCAGTCAGTATCCAGCTTGTCAGGCATTGGCAGGATCAACTGGCGCGTTTCTCCAACTGCCCGCACCATCCTGTCCAGCGCGAATCTTGCGTCGCGCAGCAGCTGGTTGCGCTCCTCGACAACGGCGTCAGTCCCCACGGCGTTATTGACGAGGCCGCTCGTGGCCGCGAGAATCAGCCCGGCCAGTGCCAGTGCGATCAGTAACTCCATCAGGGTGAAGCCGCGCGATGTTTGACAGGACCTCGTCATCGCTAGTACCCGCTGGCTCTGATCGTCTGCAGAGTGTGTACGCTGTCTTCGATTTCGACGCGAATCCACAAAAGATCGGGATCGGTTCCTGTAAACGGATTATCGTCGGCATCAGTGTTGTCGCCGTCGTAAAGAGACAGGTAGACGAGCAGGCGGCCAGGCGGACCTGCCGCTTCAGAATAAGTTGTAGCGGTCGTCGGTGCCCCTGCCGCAATCGCTGCGTCTGATAAATCTGCAAACGGCTCGGCTAGCAGTTCTTCGAGGCGCGACGTTAATCGATAGTGACTGGACGAAACGTCACCGTGGACGCCGGCTCCAACGACACCTGTCTGCAAAGCGCGCATAGCGGGAACCAGGACGATGGTCAGCAGGACGATGGTCACGAGAACCTCGACGAGCGTCAGACCGTGTTCCTGTCGATGGCGATTCATCGGACCGTCACCCTGCCGGTGATATCGTCGAGAGCGACCGTTCGACGGGATGAGCCAAGAACCAGGTCGACTTCAAACGTGTCGAGCAAGACCGTCTCCGGATCGGCGCACCAGGGCGTACCGCTGGCGTCGAAATAGATGTTGCCCTGCTGGTTGCATGCGCCTCGAAATATCGCGGTACGGTTCAACGAATCTGCTGCGGCGAGTGATTCGAGGTTGAGATCGAT
This sequence comes from Gammaproteobacteria bacterium, assembly GCA_029862045.1. Lineage (GTDB taxonomy): Bacteria > Pseudomonadota > Gammaproteobacteria > Steroidobacterales > Woeseiaceae > UBA1847. Next base: position 86,460 of record JAOTYE010000012.1, on the reverse strand, counting down.
GTCGTAAAGCTGCTTGTCAACGGGATGATAAACGTCGTATACGAGCGTCCCTGGGCTGGTGCTAGTGTCCAGATGAAAGACACGAATACGTTTCGCGCCCGATTGCTGGCGAAAGCCGTGCGGCTCGCCAGTGCGAATCGATTCGCTGCGCGCAAAGCGCATCGCGGCGGCAAACTCCTGTGCGGCCAGGTCGAGTTGCTTGTCTGAACTTGAAGAAAGGCTGGGAACAGCAATCGCTGCGATAACTCCCAAAACGGTCACCACGATGACGAGTTCGACCAGGGTATAGCCTCGTTGCTCTCGTCCTCTCATCGCGCCGTCTCCACGAAAAAGGGGACATTCCTCATTTAATGTACTGAAACCTTAAATCAGGAATGTCCCCATTGTTTTCTATGCGCTACTCGTCGCCGATGAACTCACCGGTGACCGAGTCAAAACGCCAGCCGTCCGTGCCGGCGCTGGCCAGCCCAAGAATGCCAGTCGTGACTACGGTTACGGTGTTGTTTGGAACGGCGCCGAGCGGGTTTACCGGCAGGTCGTCCTTGAGATACGGACCGTACCGGAACGTCGCATCCGTGCCCGTGCAAGCTACTCCCGCGGCGTTGGTGTAGTTCCTGAGCTGCGCGAGAAGTGCCGCTTCGCCAACGGCGCCCACAACGTTCGTGGAGCCGGCAGGGCAACCTGCGCCTGTTGAGACCACGGCACCCGGATACTCCTGATGCTGCTGCCGATACAGGTCGATCGCAGAGCGAATGTTGGCAATATTGGTGTCATAGGCTGACTGGGTTGCATCGTCCGTGGCAGCGGTGAACTGCGGGATAATAATGGCCGCAAGAATCGCCAAAATGATCACGACGATCAACAACTCAACCAGAGTAAAGCCACTCTGGGCTGGATATTTTTCCCGCGAAATCATAAGTTTAACTCCGTTAATAAAATATTTTGTCCACTACTGCAATGATATCGACCAGGAGCCCAAATACTGTAGCGATCCGGTCACGTTTTTCGCCTTTTCTGTAGCCCGATTATCCTAAGACACGGCGTGCGAGAGCTTGAAAATTGGCAGAATCAGGGAGCTGACGAGCACGCCGACGACGACGCCCATGACCAATAGCATGATCGGTTCGGCGAGCTTCGACAGTGTGTCGAGCTTCTTGGTCAGTTGGGTTTCATAGTAGTCGGCGATACGTCCCATGACCTTGCCAAGGTTCCCGGTTTGCTCGCCTGTCGCAATCATGTGTTTTGCGAGGTCGGGCAAGAAGTCGGCGTCGGCAAAGCCTGCGGCAACGCCGGCGCCGGACTGCACTTTCGCCTCGATATTCGTGATCAGATCTCTGAACACCGAATTCTTCACGACGTCCCGGCACGCGTCGAGGCTATCCATGACCGATACCCCGTTAACCAGCGACATGCTGAGCACCTGTAAGGCCTGCACGAGATAAATCTGGGTAAAAATATCCCGAACACGCGGTACGTGCAGTTGTAAGTAGTCAATGCGCGCCCGGCCGCTATCACTTGCAAGCCACTGCCGCAGCGCAACGGCAGCGCCGGCAATTCCCGCAATCAGGAGCCACCAGTATTGCCGCATAAAGTCGCTAATTGCCATGAGCGCTTTCGTCGTCACGGGCAGCTGGTCATAGATCGATGCGAACATTGATCCGAACTTGGGAAACACGACGACAAGCACAAAAACGACCACGGCCAGCGAAAATACAATCAGGAAGGCCGGGTAGGTTGCCGCGGAGACGAGCGTGTTGCGAAGCTCCTCGCGCTTCTTATCCATGTCGAGCAATTGCAGCAAGACCTCGTGCATGAATCCACCGGCCTCGCTCGCGCCGATCAGATTGACGTAGGTGGAGGAGAACACGGTGTCGTGTTTTGCCAGCGCGAAACCAAATGACTGGCCTTCACTGACATCCTGCGCCACCTGCTCAATGACGCTGCGCATTTGCGGATTCTCGGTTTGCTTGACGATCGTTGTCAGTGCGCCATAAAGGCTTTCACCTGTCTCCAGCAACAACGCCAGCTGCTCGGAAAAAAACATGCGATCGTTAGTTCCAGGCGCTTTTGAAAATCCGCGGAGGCTGAACTGTTTACTGCTACCCGCCTTTCTCTCCGAGGTTTCCTTAACCGGGTTTGTTTCGATTTGCAATGCCATCTTCGCGACCCTAAATGCTCGTCACACGTGAGACTTCTTCGATCGTCGTGCGCCGCTCGAGTACGCGGGCGAGGCCGTCCATGAACAGGTTGTGGAAGTTGCGGCCGGCGAGGTAGTCGGTCAATTCATCGCGGCTTGGACTCGAGATGATCAGCTTCTGCAGGTCCGGGTCGGTTCTTAGCATTTCATGAATGCCCATGCGGCCCTTGTAGCCGGAGTCGTAGCACTCCTCGCAGCCTTTACCACGGGTCAGCTTGACGTCACCCTGATCCTGCCAGCCGAATTGCTCGATAAGCTCCTTTGGCGCGAGGAAATCGGACCGGCAGCTCGGGCATGTCGTCCTGACGAGACGCTGACCGACGACGCCAAGCAGTGCGGACGACAACAAGTACGGCTCGACGCCCATATCGATCAGCCGCGTGACGGCACCGACCGCGTCATTCGTATGCAGCGTCGACAGCACAAGATGGCCCGTCAATGCGGCCTGTACCGCAATCTCGGCGGTTTCGCGTTCGCGAATCTCGCCCACCATGACGATGTCCGGGTCCTGGCGCAACACGTGCTTGAGAATCTTGGCAAACGACAGACCGATGGCTTCTCGAACCTCATTCTGATTGATGATATCCAGTTGGTACTCAACCGGATCTTCGATCGTTACGAGGTTCTTTTCGATGCTCTTGATGTAGTTGAGTGCCGCATAGAGGCTGGTTGTCTTACCGCTGCCCGTCGGGCCGGTCACGAGAATCAGGCCGTGATTGGCGTCGAGAAGCCCCTTGAAAATCTCGAGGTTCGCGGCACTCATGTTGAGCTTGTTGACGTCGAGGATCGCCTGGTTCTTGTCGAGAATACGCAGTACGACCTTCTCGCCGTACAGTCCGGGTAAGGAACTGAAGCGCAGGTCCACCGACCGGCCCTGGGTCTGTACCTGGATGCGCCCATCCTGCGGCATGCGTCGCTCGGCGATATCGAGATTCGCCATGACCTTCAGCCGCGATACCAGTGCCGGATGCAGTTCGACGCGCGGCGCTGTAAATTCGTACAACAGGCCGTCGATGCGAAAGCGGATGCGCGAGTGCGTGCGGAATGGCTCGAGGTGAATGTCACTTGCGCCGTCGCGAACGGCGCGCTGAATGATTGAATTGACAAGGTTGACGACGGGGCTGCCGGCTGCGACCTCGTCGATCGCAGAATAATCGTCGACCTGCAGATTTTCGATGACGGCGAAGTCCTCGTCGACATCACCGACCATATCGAATTGCAAATCGTCAATTTCGGCCGACTCGTTGAGGAGCTTGAAAATATCTTCCTTGCGGGCCAACACGGGCCTGACGACACACTGCAGGCGCTCGGAAACTTCCTCGAACGTCGGCATATCCTGCGGCTTCGCCGTTGCGAGAAACAGGGAGCTGCGAACGCGGAACAGCGGCATGACGCAAAGACGCCGCGCAACGTTGCGTTCCAGGAGCGAAACTGCCGCCGGGTCGAAAAGTCCCGGCCGTACCCTCACGAACGGCACGCTCAGCTGCTCGCCAAGGGCGCGCAGCACATCGTTCTCGGCGACCCAGCCTTTGTCGATGATGATCTGGCCCATGCGCTTGCCAAGCCGTTCCTGCAGTTTGAGCGCCTCCTTGATCTTGGCTTCGGTGATCAGCTTGCGCGCTACCAGGATGTCGCCTAATCGTGCACCCGGGCCGAAACTGATTTCGTCGGTTCGCCTGTGATCGCGTTCACCCTCACTATTCAAAAATGTGACGTAGTCCGACAGACCGGTGATTTCTGCGACCTCGGCGATAATGCTGTTATGGCCCGAAATCTTGACCCAGCCGCCGAGCTTGATCAGTCGGTCCTGCAGGTCCATGAGGGCCGAGATGGCGAGTCCGTCGATGACCTGTACAGCCGCGAAGTCGATAATGATCTTGATTTCGCCGCCGTCGATGCAGTCATCGATGACAAGCAGCAGGTCTTGCAAAGCTTCATTGCCGGTCAACGACGATTTGGGCGTTACGTGTGTCGCGACGCCAATGCGTACCCGGGTTATTGACCCAGCCTTAGAGTCGGCTGGCTCGTTCATGCCGACGCGACAGTGACGTCGCCCTGCAAGCGATTCGCAATCTCGTCGAACGGTACGGGCTTACCAATGTGGAAACCCTGCACATAGTCAACGCCAATTTTCCGCAGCACTTCTACCGTCGCCTCGTCGACGACGTACTCGGCGACCATTGACAAACCCATGGTCTTGCCGATCTGACAAATTGCGTCGACCATGGAGCGCGAGATCTTATCGCTGGTTACCTCAAGCACGAAACTACCGTCGATTTTCAGGTAGTCGACGGGCAGCATCCTGAGATAGCCGAAAGAGCTCAGGCCCGCACCAAAATCGTCGAGTGCAAAACGACAGCCGATATTTTGCAGTGCTCCCATGAAAATGGTTGCTTCGTCGATGTTGGAGATCGCCGCTGTTTCGGTAATCTCAAAGCAGACGTTGTTTGGTGGAACACCGGTAGCGGCGAGCTCGTCCGCAATAAATGCCAGAAATCCCTTATTCGTCAACGATTGTCCGGACAGGTTGATACAAAATACCGCCCCGCTGGACGCTATTGATTGCCAGCATGCGCCGAGTTTTTGCAACGCGTCGTGCACGACCCAGCGGTCCAGTAACGGCATCAACTGATAGCGTTCAGCTGCCGGCAGAAACAGCGCAGGGGACAATATCTCGCCGTCTCCGTCAAGCATGCGCACCAGAAATTCGAAATGCGGAGGCTGATCGGCATTGGCCAGTGGCATTACGGGCTGACAATGAAGAACAAACTGGTCCTCGCGCAACGCCTCATGAACGCGGCCAACCCATTCGACCTCTTCGCTGCGTCTCACGAGTTCCGTGTTGTCCTCTTCGAACACCTCAATTCTGTCACGACCTCCGTCTTTCGCCGATTTGCAGGCGATCTCTGCGGACGCCATGACGCCGACGATTCCTTCCGTTTCAGGGTTTATCGTCGCAACGCCGATGCTCGCTGATACATCCAGTTGACGATTGGCTGATACGACCGTCAATTCACGCAGCGCAGAACGGATTTTGTCAGCAATGCTGTGACCCTGATCTACGTCGCAATTGGCGAGCAGCACCGCAAATTCGTCGCCACCGAGACGGGCCAAATAGTCGCTGTCCCGAAGCCTGGCGCGTAACAATTTGGCAACGCGCCGTATCAGGGCGTCGCCTTCCTGATGCCCCATCAGATCATTGACTACATGCAGCTGATCGATATTGATGTGCAACAGACAGTGCTGCGTGTTCTTGGCGCGCGCGGTTGCAAGCGCTGCGACCAGCGTGGGCTCGAATCCACTGCGATTCATCAGGCCGGTCAGCGAATCATGGTGCGTGTGAATGATTCGCGACGCCTTCTTGGCCATGACCTCGAGAAGATTACGATCGCCATTGGAAAAAGTGTGCTTGCGTTTATGGGCGACAACGGCGATCAGGCCTATGGCGGTGCCATGGTTGTCGACAATAGGGTTGGCGAGCACGTTTTCTTCGCGCCCTGCGAATAATCGCTGGCGTTCAACGTCATCCGATTCATTGAGAACGAGGCTCTGAATCTGGGACTCGACCCGATCGTAAAATTTCCCGCTCAGGAGTTCGAGCAGGGCCTCGGTGTCCACAGGTGCATGGCCGGTGTTGACGCTATGCAGGACAAGGTTACGCTCTCGGCATACGAGTGCTGCAAGGCCGACGTCAAGATAATCCGCGCAGTTGCTCACGAGGCGGACCAGCGCTTCCTGACCCTCCTCCAGGTATTCGACCTGATCCTGCGTCGAGTAAACGAGGTTCAGTTCCTCATAACGTTCGGTCAGTTCCACTGCGAGCTGATTGCATTCCAACTGCAGCTCGAGCTCCTCCTGGAGGAATGCCAATGCGTCGGCGAACGCACGGCGCAACGAATCGGGCGCGGTCGACATCGGCACGCTGGGTTGCGTGTCGTAACCGGCGATCAGGTAGCCGAGCTTCCTAAATTCGCGTGACTGCACCGCTGCGCGAAACTCCATTTGACCGTTCGGTAGTTGACGACGCTCGACGCCGGGGCCGAAGTCTGACCAGGCGGCAACAGGTTCATCGTCGATCGGCGCTCCGGGGTCGCGCTCGTCGGCCGCTGTGGCGCAGAGTTGCCAGATCAGCTGGCCTTGGCGGTCGCGAATTTCGAGTCTGTCGGCGCCCGGAAAAATGCGCGGCAGCAGCCGCTCATACTTGGTCATCGACAATGACTGCAAGAGACTCTTCTTCATCTCAGGTTCCGGTTTGTTGCTCGCCACCATTCAGTGCGCGGTTGACGATCGATACCAGGCGTCGAATGCTGACCGGCTTTTCCATGAACGACAGGTTTTTGATTTCGCTTGTCCATTCGCGGTGTTCGAGCTCGGTTCTGGAGGTAAGGACGACGATCGGAAAGGACCTGTTCGGAAACTGCTTCTCGATAGCCAAACAAAGTTCTTTGCCACTCATGCGCGGCATATCGATATCGGTCACCAGGAAGTCCGGCTGCCCGTCACACAATTTCAGGAGACATTCCGAGCCGTTGTTGGCGGAATCGACCTCGTACCCGGCCTCTTCAAAACCGAGCCGCAGGACGCGTATGACTGGCGGCTGGTCATCGACTATAAAAATTCGTTTCATTGCTATATCGCCTGCTTAACCGCAGTCGTCTCCTTCCATAGATTGATGATGAATTCAGCACCCTCCGCCCGCTCGTGATTGAGCGACAGGGATCCATGGTGCAGCTCGATAATCTGCTTCGTCAGTGCGAGGCCCAGGCCGTGTCCGCTGATCGACTGCACACGTTCGTCAGTTGATCGATAGAACTTGTCGAAAATCTTGGCTGTTTCGTCTTCGCTAACCCCGATGCCAGAGTCGGCGACCCGAACCTGCACCGCGTCTTCCGTCTCCTCGATTGTCAGCCGAACCTCGCCGCCGTCACGGTTGTACTTGACTGCGTTGCTCAGGAGATTGGTGATCGCGATGCGAATGAGGTCCTTGTCGACGTGCACCGGATTCATCTCCTTCGGCGCATCAAACTCGAACGTGTAGTCTTTGTCAGAGGCAGAGTGCTTTGCCTCCTCAAATGCCGCACTGGCAACGTCGCGCAGTTTCACGATACTGCGGTCCGGGGTCAGGCTGCCGCTTTCGATCTGAGTCATGCTGAGAAGGCCGTTGATCAGGGTGCTGAGCCGGTCAACTTCGTCCGCGATGACGTTCGCCGCTTCGATACGGAACTCTTCCGTCTTGCCGGCTTCGCCGAGCAGTGATTCGCTGTACATCGCCAGTACGTTAAGCGGCGACTTGAGTTCGTGCGAGAGATGGGCAACAAAGTCGCCGCGTGCCCGGCGCGCGAGCGCTTCTTGTGTTTCGTCGCGAAATATAATCAGCGTGCCCATTGCCGCCGATGGCTTGTTCGGCGCGAACAGCGGATAAGTCTTCGTCACGATGGTCTGCTGCCCGGACGTACTGAGATTAAAGCGGATCGTGTCGGTGAAATTCCGTCCCTTGCCGTCTGCCTTGTGTTTGGCAAGCAACTGGAGAATATCCGCGTTGTCACACCACTGTTGCGGCGATTGCGCGAGTATCACCTCGGTTGACACGCCGAATAGCGCAGCGAGCTTCTGATTGGCGAACGTGATTGCGCCGCTTTCATCGAGGATAAGAACGGCCTCGGGCAACGTCTCAAGAACCGTTTCGACACGGTTCTTGCGATACGTCAGGAGCTTGGTGGACGTTATCAGTCGTTTTTGATCCTGTTCCAGCCCTTCAATACGTGATCCGGCCAGTTCGACGAAGCGATTAAAGCGCTGCATGAAATCGCCGAGTTCGCCGGTTGCCGCGATCTCAAGTCGACGATAACTCTCACCGTCGATCAAGCGGTTGATTTCGTTGCTTGCGTCACGGATGGGTCGAATCTCGCGCCGCAAAAGAACGTAAAACAATGGGACCAACAGAAAAACAGGGAGTGAAACTGCCGCGAAGAACGGCAGCTGACTCATGGCCAGGCCAAATGCCGGATACCGGTAGCCCAATCGAACGAAGCCCTGCAGGTCTCCGGCGGCGAGTAGCGGGGCGTGGAATTCGATGATCTTGCGGCCATCGGGGGGTAGTTCGAGTTGGGCTTCACCCAGCCACGCTGACGGCTCGGACGGAATTTCGATCGCAGGGACGATCAGCCCGTTCGCGACTACTTCGTTAATAGTACGTCCGGTGCGATCGACGATGCTGACATAAGCGAAGTCGTTGTCTTTGGCGCCGTGTCGCAGCACCTGCAAGAATCCCTGCTGTTCGCCGCCAGGAACGAGCTGGTCATACGGCACGCCGGACAGGGCGCGCACGAGGCTAACGCCCTGTCCGCGTATGTCGTCCAGGCGATCTGCGTGCTGGTATTGAAACACCATGTAGGCAATAGCCGCGATTGCCGACAGTGAGGCGAAGACAATGACGAGCCCGATCCGGTCTGCTTTCAACAATGGTTTTCTCGCACCGCTACCCAAAAAAGTGCCTGTCGGGCGACTGAAAATCCCGACTACACCCGGTTGATATCGACTTGATCCGGTAATTCTTTAGGATTTTCCTGCCTCTGAATGAGCAGGGAACTGGGTCACAGAACTGCGAGTAGAGCATTGGTCAAATCAAGCGGACATAGGGTGCTTGAAATGACCAGCAGAAGAATGGTGGGCCCGGTAGGACTCGAACCTACGACCAAGGGATTATGAGTCCCCTGCTCTAACCAACTGAGCTACAGGCCCTAATTGTCAGTATTCACTTTTTGGCCGGCTGGTTACGACAGCGGCCCTTTGGGCCGCACTGCTCAAACCGTGTCGCTACGCGACCCCGCTACAGGCCCACTGTGTGGGAGCGGCATTCTAACAGAATGCCCGTTGCAATTAGTCTTCTATGAGAAAGCTGCGCAGCTGATCCGAACGCGTCGGATGACGCAGCTTACGCAGCGCCTTCGCCTCGATCTGACGAATACGCTCGCGCGTGACGTCGAACTGCTTGCCGACCTCTTCGAGCGTGTGATCGGTATTCATATCGATGCCGAAACGCATGCGCAGGACTTTGGCCTCGCGCGGCGTCAGGCCTGCCAGCACATTATGCGTCGTTTCCTTAAGGCCCGACGATGTGGCTGACTCGACCGGCGAATGCACGGTCTGGTCCTCGATGAAATCGCCGAGGTGTGAATCCTCATCGTCGCCGATGGGCGTCTCCATCGAAATCGGCTCTTTCGCGATCTTCAATACCTTGCGGACCTTGTCCTCGGGCATGTCCATGCGCTCGGCCAGCTCGTCGGGCAACGGTTCACGACCCATCTCCTGCAGCATCTGCCGCGAGATACGGTTGAGCTTGTTGATCGTCTCGATCATGTGCACCGGAATACGAATGGTGCGCGCCTGGTCAGCGATCGAACGTGTGATTGCCTGGCGGATCCACCATGTCGCATAGGTCGAGAATTTGTAGCCGCGACGGTACTCGAACTTGTCGACGGCCTTCATCAGGCCAATGTTGCCTTCCTGAATCAGGTCGAGGAACTGCAGGCCGCGATTTGTGTACTTCTTGGCAATCGAGATGACGAGCCGCAGGTTGGCCTCAACCATTTCCTTCTTCGCCCGGCGTGCCTTCGCTTCGCCGATCGACATCTGGCGATTGATCTCTTTGATTTCAGAAATCTTGAGGCGCGTCGCGTCCTCAACACCAATCAGCTTGCGTTGCGCGCGCAAGATGTCGTCTTTGAGTTTCGCCAGCGTAGAAGAATGTTTGCGCTTGGCACGAATGTGTTTGTCGATCCAGGCAAGATCTGTTTCGCTTTTCGGGAAACTCGACAGGAAGTCCTTGCGCGGCATTCTTGCGTCGCGCACGCAGATCTGCATGATCAGTCGTTCCTGGCTGCGGATGATCGCGACGATACCGCGCAGGTTTCTGACCAGCAAGTCAAACAGCTTCGGCGCCAGCTTGAGTTCCATGAGTTGGTCGGCGTTGTCAGCCTGCGCCTTCACGGTCTTCTTGTCCTTGAGGCCGTACTTCTCGATGTTGGTCAACGTCCGCTTATACAGACGGCGAATAACCTTGACGCGGGCCTTGACCTCATCCGGGTCAGGTCCGGTATCGATAACTTCGTCATCGTCGTCATCATCGGTTTTCGGGGCAGGCGGCTTAATCTCATCCGGCGCGTTCGGATCGATAAAGCCGACGATAAAGTCCTGCATCCGCGTTTCCTCAGCCGCGACCGCGTCGGCCACACGGAGCAGCCTGTCGATCGTCGGCGGGAAATGCGCCATGTGGTACTTGACCTGGTTGAGGCCGTCTTCGATACGCTTGGCGATCTCGATCTCGCCCTGACGCGTCAGGAGTTCGACAGTACCCATTTCACGCATGTACATGCGCACGGGATCGGTCGTGCGCCCAAACTCCGCATCGACACTGGCCAGAGCAGCTTCCGCTTCCTCAGCCGCATCGTCGTCATTGGATACCGCGGCATCCGACAACAGAATCGACTCGGCGTCCGGGGCCTTCTCATGCACCGTAATACCCATGTCATTGATCATGTTGACGATGTCTTCGATCTGCTCCGGATCGACAATGTCGTTCGGCAGGTGATCATTGACCTCTGCATACGTCAAAAAACCCTGTTCCTTGCCGCGGGCAATCAGATCTTTGAGCTGTTGGGCTTGTTTATTGCCGCCAATCACTGCACGTTTCTCGCTCAAGACGGAACGTCCTCCATGTAAAAGATGCAAACGAGTAATTATACTATTTTGACAGAGCCCAAGCTAGAAATTCCCAACGATCCAGGATCTTAGTGCAATTGCCTAAGTTCGCTTTTCTCATCATCGGACAGCGAGCTAAGCTTCTGTTTTTCAATCAAAAAATCGATTCGCTCCCGGCGCCCTGCGAGCGCCAGTTGCTCCACGCAGGCTTCGAGCTCGGCCGCCGCGTCAAAATCTTCTTCGTGCGGCACCTCATTCGCCGCGAGTTTGCCCAGGTGACGGCCTGCATCATTGTGCCGCCAGCGCTCGAGCAATCCAGCCATGGTGATATTGGGTTCCTGCTGCACGGTTTCAATCAGGTCGCGCAAAAGATCGACGCCGGGGCGGTTAAGGCCAGCCAGTTTCTCGATGTCGAGCTTGTCGGCTGCCGCCGGGTGGTTGAGCAACAGCGTAATCGCGCGTCGCACGACCGATGGCCTGCCGGCCCCGATCATGCCGCGACGGCGACGGTCTGCCGGACTCCGGCGGGCACCTGATTCGCCGCTTGCTGCTGCAGCCTGACCGAGCATCTTCTCGAGTCTTGCTCCGGTCAGGCCGACCTTGTCGGCCAGGCTGTCGATGAGCAGCTCGCGGTAGACGCCTTGCGGAATTTTGTGAATCATCGGCTTCGCGAGTTCCGCGAGTCGTGCTTTGCCGTCGACCGTTGTCATATCCACCTGGCTTGCAAGTTCGCCGATCAGGAAGTCCGATAACGCAACGCCATTATCCAGTGCCGTCATAAAGGCATCGGCTCCGTGCTCGTTGACGAAGGAATCCGGATCGTGTCCATCGGGAAGAAAGACGAAGCGTATTTGCCGGCCTTCGCGGACCTGCGGCAACGCGTTTTCGAGCGCGCGCCAGGCTGCGGCCTTCCCGGCACGGTCCCCGTCGAAACTGAAGATCACGTTTTCCGTCAGCCGAAAAAGAACGTTGAGGTGGTCGGCTGTTGTGGCGGTGCCGAGCGTGGCAATCGAGAAATCGATCCCATGCCGGGCCAGTGCGACGACGTCCATATAGCCCTCGACCACGACCAGTCGCTCAATCTGCCGCAGCGCCTGGCGCGCCTCGTACAAGCCATAAAGTTCACGGCCTTTGTGAAATAACACGGTCTCGGGCGAGTTCAGATATTTTGGTTCGCCGTCGCCGAGCGCGCGCCCGCCAAAGCCAATGGTGCGACCACGCGTGTTCCGAATCGGAAACATGATGCGATCACGAAACCGATCGTAGTGTTTGCCATTGTCTTTCCGAATGACCAGCCCCGTCGCGAGCAGTCGTTCTGCCGCCTGAGGGGTTTTACCAAACTTGTCGAGCACATCGCTCCAGCTATCAGGCGCATAGCCGATGCCGAAGCGTTTTGCCGTCGCGCCATCGATGCCGCGCCGCTGCAGATACTCAACGGCAACCGTGTTGTCGCGCAGGCAGCCTTGCCAGTGCTGTTCGACGCTGGTCATCAGCGAAAACAGCTCATCGTAACGCCGCGCAGGGCGATCGCTCTCGTCCCGCGGCACGTCGACACCCATCAGGCTTGCGAGATTCTCGATGGCTTCAACGAAACTCATGTGGTCGTATTCCATGAGGAAGCCGATTGCCGTGCCGTGCGCGCCACAGCCGAAGCAATGGTAAAACCCCTTACCCGGGCTTACCGTAAACGACGGTGTCTTTTCATCATGGAACGGACAGCAGGCTTTGAATTCACGCCCGGCTTTCTTGAGTTGCAGTCGGCGGCCGATAACCTCGACGATGTCCGCGCGAGCGATCAGATCATCAATAAAATCCTGAGGAATCAATCCGGCCATAATGAATTAAACGGCAACTCCCGAACAACGGGTCTTTCGTTATTGTTGTTATTGCGACTAGCATAGTCGATTCGGCGCAATGCGCCAGTCAAGCACACTTCTTAGCCGAGACGCGCTTTTACCTTGGCGCCCACGGCACCCATATCGGCCCGGCCAGCTGCTTTGGATTTGATCTGACCCATCACCTTACCCATGTCACGAATGCTGTCGGCCCCGGATGAGCTGATCGCGTCGTCGATCATCGCGTCGAGTTCGGCATCGCTGAGTTGCTCCGGCAGGTAGCCTTCGAGAACGGTAATCTCGGCCAACTCGATATTGGCCAGGTCGTCCCGGCCGCCTTTTTGAAACTGCTCGACGGAATCCCGACGCTGCTTGACCATCTTGTCGAGTATCGACAGCACGGCCGCATCGTCGAGTTCGATGCGTTTGTCGACCTCAACCTGCTTGATGGCAGCCAGCATCAGCCGCACCACTTTGAGGCGGTCTTTGTCACCGGCCTTCATGGCGGACTTCATGTCGTCTGTGATTTGGTCTTTCAGGGGCATGGCGGCGGCTCCGCAAGCACGGAGCTAAGAACGCACAGCGCAGCTTAGTAGAGGCGTTTGCGCTTGGATTCTTCGCGAGAAATACGTTTCAGGTGCCGTTTGACCGCAGCGGCTTTCTTGCGCTTGCGCTCCTGCGTCGGCTTCTCGTAAAACTCACGACGGCGCAATTCCGTCAGGACGCCAGCCTTTTCACAAGCGCGCTTGAAGCGGCGCAAGGCGGCATCGAAATACTCGTTTTCTTTTATGCGAACACTGGGCATACGAATTAAGGTCTTCTGTCCAAATACAAATAAACCCGGCACAAGGCCGGGGCTGAGCCGCTCATTATAACGATAGATGCAGGCCAATTCCAAGCCCCTGGGCTCCTCTGCGCAAATGGGGACATTCCTGATTTATTCCAAGAAATCAGGAATGTCCCCATTTGATCTGCAGTATCATCCGCCGCCTATGAATGTCCTCGGCATCGAAACGAGCTGTGACGAGACCGGCGTCGCGGTCTACAGCACCGAACGCGGGCTCATTGCCGATGCGCTGCATAGCCAGGTCGACCTGCACGCCATGTACGGTGGGGTCGTGCCCGAGATCGCCTCGCGCGACCATATTCGTTGTCTCTTGCCGCTCATCACACAGGTCCTGGGCGAGGCGGGCATCGATAAACCGGACGCCATCGCTTATACGGCGGGGCCGGGCCTCGTCGGGGCGCTCATGGTTGGTAGTGGTATGGCGAACGGTCTGGGCCTGGCCTGGGGTTGCCCGGTCATCCCGGTGCACCATATGGAAGGGCACCTGCTTGCGCCGATGCTCGAGGACGATCCGCCGCAGTATCCGTTCCTTGCCTTGCTCGTGTCGGGCGGGCATACGATGCTGATCGCCGTCCATGGGCTGGGTGACTACGACGTATTGGGAACAACGCTGGATGACGCTGCCGGCGAGGCGTTCGACAAGACGGCCAAATTACTGGACCTCGGCTATCCCGGTGGGCCAGCGCTCGCTGCGCTTGCCCAGGACGGTGACGATGCTGCTTTTGCGTTGCCGCGGCCAATGCTGCATCGCCCCGGGCTCGACTTCAGCTTCAGCGGTCTGAAGACGGCCGTGATGCTCGAGGTCAGGAAGACCAGGGAAAATGGGACGTTTGCTGCCTGTCGAGCGGATATCGCGGCCTCGTTCCAGCGCGCCGCGGTCGACACGCTTGTCGGCCGTGCGCTGCAGGCCGCGGCGCGGCAGGAGCTCGAGCGTATTGTCGTCGCCGGCGGCGTCGGCGCGAACAAGCTGCTGCGCAAGGAGGTCGCCGATCGCTTTGCGGGGCAGGTTTACTACCCGCGGTTGGCGTATTGCACCGACAATGGCGCGATGATTGCTGTGGCTGGTGCGTTGCGGCTTGCCGATGCGCATGAGGCCGCCGAAATCCGCGCGCAGGCGCGCTGGTCGCTTGCTACGCTGTCGCCACCGGGCACCTGACCCACATCGCAAGATCGAGGCCAAATGGACATCATTTTTCTGCACGACCTGAAAGTAGATACGGTCATTGGTATCTGGGAGTGGGAGCGCAAGATCCGCCAGACTGTCGCGATCGACCTCGACATGGCAGCGGACATTTGCAAGGCTGCCGGGACCGACAGCGTCGAGGACACGCTAAATTACAAGCTTGTCGCGAAACGTGTACAGCAGTTCGTCGCCGATTCCAGCTTTCAGCTCGTCGAGACGCTCGCTGAGAGGATTGCGGAAATTATCCGCGACGAATTCGAGGTGTCCTGGGTCCGGGTCAAGGTCAACAAACCCGGCGCGATCAGAGGCGCGCGCGATGTTGGCGTGCTTATCGAACGTGGCACACGACCTGACTCGAGCTGAGCGCCGTGGCAGCCGTTTATCTCGGGCTCGGTAGCAACATCAATGCCGCGGAAAACCTTCAGCTTGGGGTGACCGAGCTGCGCCGGCGATTCGGTGAACTTGAGTTGTCTGATACGTATCAAAGCGCCGCGGTCGGCTTCGAGGGTGACGATTTCCTGAATCTGGTCGTCGGCTTGCAGTCGAACGAGAGTCCAGCTGACATTCACCAACAAATCGAGGCGATTCACGAGATGGTGGGGCGGCAGCGCCGCGGGCCGAGTTTCTCGTCTCGACCGCTCGACATCGACCTCTTGCTTTATGACGACCTCATTCTGGATGAGCCGCCCGTGCGCTTGCCGCGAGCGGATATTCTCGAGTACAGCTTCGTTCTTCGCCCCATCGCCGAGCTGGCTCCCGTCCTTGTGCACCCCGTGACCCGTCGTACGCTGTCGGAACACTGGCAGGCATTTGACAAAGAGAGTCATCCTTTGGTGCCTGTCAGCGTTATTTTGTAAAAAGCGTGAGCATTTACTCGCTTCGTGCGGTCAAAGTGGGAACCAATGCAATGCCGGGCATCCCGGGTATCCGCTAACATCGGCGCCATAAGCGGCTGACTGCCCGGCCTGCGGGAGAAACAATGCGCAAGATACTGTTCATTCTGATCGCTGCAATTCTGACTGGCTGCAGTTCGTCAGACGGTGGCGGCCAAAACAACGTCAATTGCTCGAATACCGGGCAAAAGAACTTCGTACTTCTTGCGATGCAGGAATGGTATCTCTGGAATGACCTGTTGCCGAACAATGTCGATGTCGGTGACTACGCAACACCGGAGGCCTTGCTGGCCTTTCTGACGACGTTCAGTCCCGATGACGGTAGCGGGCAACCCATCGACAAGTTCAGCTTCATCAACTCGGCAGAAGCCGATGCGCAATTCTTCGGCGAGGGCAAATTCGAGGGGTTTGGCTTCAGCTGGCGACAACTGGCAGCCGATGACTTTCGCATTACGCGCGTTTTCGGTGGCAGTCCCGCAGACATGGGGGGGCTTGCCCGTGGGCAGCGATTCCTCGAGCTAAATGGTCGCACGGTTGCTGAAATCGAGGCTGCTGAAGGCTTTGCTGCGGCGTTCGATACGACACCGCTCGATTTCAGGATGCTGGAGACAGATGGAGTTACCGAATTGATGGCGACGATCGCGAAAGACATCGTGACGATCAATCCGATCCCGCAGTGGCGGGTCATCGACGCCGGCGGTGGCCGCATGGTTGGCTACGTGGAGTTAACGACCTTCATCAGTACAGCCGACCCGGCGTTCGACACGGTTTTTGCTGCCTTCAACGCGAATGGCGTCAACGACGTGATTATCGACCTGCGTTACAACGGCGGTGGCCTCGTAAGCACCGCGAACCTGCTGGGCGACTTTTTCGGTGGGGAAGTTGCCGAGAATCTGACGTTCTCGAAGACCCTTTTCAATAACGATCGGGCAGCCGGAAATAACTCGGAGGAGTTTTTTGAGCGTCTCGGCAACTCGGTAAGCCTGTCGCGTCTCGTCGTCATCGCGACACAAGGGACCGCGTCGGCCAGTGAGCTCGTAACCAATAGCATGGATCCTCACGTTGAGGTCGTCATCGTGGGTGACAGGACCTTCGGCAAGCCGGTCGGTCAGGTCGGATTCGAGTTTTGCGAGAAGATTTTGCGACCAACGGCATTCAAGCTCGTCAATGCCGTTGACTTCGGCGATTACTTTGGCGGACTTCCGGTCGACTGTGCGGCCGCTGATGATCTGAATGTGGCGATCGGTGCTCCGACCGACCCGAACATGGTGGCGGCGCTCGGATATCTCGACACGGGCGCTTGCCCGGTCATCTCCTTGCCTGGCGCTCCGGCGCAGCGCGTCCTCCCGCAAGATTATCCGCAGCCGGATCGCCGTGGCCCGCCGTGGCGGGAATTCGCCGGCGCGTTCTGATTACCAGCCGATACTGCGACCGCCGTCGACCGCGATGATTTGTCCGGTCACGTAGGTCGCATCGCGCACGAGGTAGAGAACGCACCCTGCAATATCGTTGGGATCGCCGGCGCGCTGGAGCGGAATCTGCTTGAGGATAGACTCCCGGGTTTCTTCGCCCATGCCGTCCTCGGGCCAGAGGATTGCGCCTGGCGATACGCCGTTCACGCGCACGTCGGGAGCCAGATCTTTTGCGAGTGACCGCGTCAACATTGCGAGGGCTGCTTTGGCCGGGCCATAAACGGTGTGGTTCTTCAGCGGTCGCTGCGCATGGATATCAACAATATTGATGATTACGCCTTTGGTCTTGCGTAGCTCGGGCAGTGCCGCCTGGGACAGAAACAGCGGCGCTTTGAGATTGCTGCCGATCAAATCGTCCCAATGCGCCTCGGTGATTTCTCCGGGAGGCGTCGGATAGAAGCTCGACGCGTTGTTGATCAAGACGTCGAGCCGGCCTCGCCAATGCACAATGTCGGCGACCAGCGCAGGTATGCTCGATGTATCGATGAGATCAGCCTTGAAGGCGGCAGCTGAGTCGGGGCGCTGCGCATTGAGTTCCTGCACGAGCGCCGCCGCCGCGTCGGCGGAGCCGCGATAATGGATGGCGACATCGGCACCGCTCTGATGCAATCGGGCGGCGATCACAGCGCCGACACGTCTGGCGGCTCCCGTGATCAGTGCGACCTTGCCGTTGAGACTATTTTGCGATGACATCGGCGACCCTTCGTTTCAATTCGCGCTATAAAGGCAGCATTCTGAAAGACTCTGCAGGACTTATGCAACACGAGCAACACTCGTCGCTTCCGCAACCGGATGCCGCAAGCGCGGCGCATAGCGCGCGCGTTGCCGATTATCTGCGCCAGCAAATCGCCGCCGCGGGTGGCAAAATCAGTTTCGCCGAGTATATGCAACATGCTCTGTATGCGCCGGGACTGGGGTATTACAGCGCCGGAACCACTAAATTCGGCGCAGCGGGCGATTTCATTACGGCACCCGAAACATCATCGATATTCGGTTACGTGTTCGCTCGCCAATGTGCCGCAGTTCTCGCCGGGTTCGAATCACCATCAATACTGGAATTCGGCGCGGGCAGCGGCAAGCTCGCGGCCGATACTCTGACGATGCTTGCCGAACTGGACGCGCTGCCGCAAGGAGGCTACCGGATTCTCGAAGTGTCCGCCGATCTTCGCGAGCGCCAGGAGTCGTTCCTCAATAGAGAAATACCCGATCTCATCGACTACGTGTCGTGGTTGGATCGGCTGCCCGGCGAACACGTCGGCATCATCGTTGCGAACGAGGTTCTCGACGCATTGCCGGTCGAACGCTTCGTTCGTCGCAGCGACCGCATCGCCCAATTATGTGTCGCCGTCGATGATGGGTCGCTCGTAGAGGTGGAAGGAGATGCACCGGACAGTCTTGTCGCCGCAGTCGCCTCGATTGAGCGAGATCTGGGACGGCAGCTGCCGGCAGGCTATGTGTCGGAGGTCTGCACAGCGGCGCCGCAATGGGTGGGCGATATTGCTCGAGCCCTGCGTTGTGGCGTGGCATTCCTGTTCGACTACGGTGTCAGTCGGCGCGAGTACTATGCCGATGAACGGCATGGCGGTTGGTTGCGGTGTCACTTCCGGCACCGCGCGCACAACGATCCGCTGATTCTGCCCGGCATCCAGGATCTGACGTCCTGGGTCGATTTTTCCGCCGTGGCCGAGGCCGCCGTCGATTGCGGGCTCGATGTCGCGGGGTTCGTCACGCAAGCGCAATTCCTGATCGGCGGCGGTCTTGATCAGCAGCTGGCCGATTTCGCCGAACTGCCGATCGACGCACAACTCAAATTGTCGGGGCAGGTTAAATTACTTACTCTGCCCGGAGAAATGGGTGAGACCTTCAAGTGCCTCGGCCTGAGCCGCGGGACGAACACGACTCCAACGGCGTTCAATCTTGCCGACAGGACGACGTCGCTATGAACAGCAGAGTAGACAGACGAGGCATATCGTGACCGGATTGCAGGTCGTTGTCCTCGCGATCGTCCAGGGCCTAACCGAGTTCTTACCAATTTCGAGTTCGGGTCACCTCGTACTCGTACCTGTATTTTTTGGCTGGACTGATCAGGGCCTCGCATTCGACGTCGCCGTGCATTTCGGTTCACTCATTGCCGTCTTGCTCTTTTTTCGTAAGGACATCCAGGCTTTGCTGCGCGGCGGATTTGAGGTGCTCGGCGGGAAGGCTAAGACAATCGAAGCGCGCATGGCGTTAGGTATAGCCCTTGGCACGATACCGGCGGCGTTGGCCGGCCTGGCGCTTGCCGGATGGATCGAGGCGAATTTGCGCAGTCCGACAGTCGTCCTGTTCACCTTGTCGGGCTATGCAGTTCTAATGGCGCTCGCCGATCGGTTTGGCCGGCGTACGCGAGACATTTCCAGTGTGCGAATAAAAGACGCGCTGATCATTGGTATCGCACAGGCCCTCGCGCTCGTGCCGGGTACATCGCGTTCAGGCATAACGATTACCGCCGCGATGGCGCTTGGGTTCGAACGCCAGGACGCTGCGCGCTTCTCATTCTTGCTGGCGGTTCCGGTCATCCTGTTGGCAACAGGTTTTTCACTTCTCGGGCTCCTCAGTTCGGATACGCCTGTCGCCTGGGGCCAGCTTGCCATTGGCGTGTTGATTTCCGGTATCGTTGCTTATCTGAGCATCGACTTTTTCATGCGGTTCATCAGCCGAATTGGCCTAATGCCGTTCGCAATCTACCGCCTCGCTCTGGCTGCGGTGATTCTCTATGTCGTCATATAAGTTCATAGCGCTGATATTCATTGCCGGCAATGCGCTCGCCGCCGGCGATGGCTTCATGATTGGCGGCGGCGTCGAAAGCGACAACGAAGACGGCATCAGTGCCTCCGCGGTTGGCGGTTTCGGTCTCGCCGAAAATACCTGGGTGTCAGCCGGTGTCGCCAAAAGTTCGGTCGAATTAGCGCGTGGCCGGGAGCTCGAAGCGCTCTATGCTGACGTCGAACTCGACCATTATTTCGATCCGGTCGGTATCCGAATCGGCGCAGCCTACTGGGGCGATTCTGACGTTCTGGAGTCAAACGACTGGCGCGCATCCATCTACTGGCGCAACGAGGCTGTTACGCTTGCGGCCGAATACGAATTTCGTGATTTCGACTTTATCATTCCAAGCATCGACCTGGTGACGAGTCGCGAACTGATGTTCGATGCCGACGGCATTGGCGTGTCGGCGCGATTCAAGATGAGCGAAAGCACGAGTTTGCGGTTGGCGGGAAAAAAATACGATTACAGCGTGCCGTTTCGCCCGGTGGAAAACGTCGATGCAGCCAGTCTCGTGACCGTATCGCGCCTTAGTCTGATCAATACGTTGGTTGATCACCGCGCCAGTGTCTCCCTCGGCATCGATCAGGGGCTCAAGCGCTGGGAAATCGATGTCGCGACCTGGGAGGACGTCATTGCCGGATCACGCACGAATTCGGTGACGCTGCGATACCTGATGCCCATGGCTGATAAGAGCGACATCGAATTCAGTCTGGGTTATGACGACTCGGACTTATACGGCGACGTAACGTTTTTCTCGCTGTATCTTTACTTCTACGGTGCCGACTGATTCGTCGTTCGCGCCTGTCGCACAGCGTGTTCGCGTGCTTTCCTGATCGCCTCTGGAATCTGCGACGCTTCGTTTTCACCGGCAATACTGCCCGCATCGACCGCTGACGCGGCGGCGAAAGCGGCTCGCAGATGTGCGGCCTGTGCATAGTCGCGATTCTCGAATCCGGTCCGCCCTCTCGCATCGGCTTCGCAGGCGAGCAGAAATTGCTCGAATCGATCCGGGCGCCGAAATGCGTCAGTCTTCTCCAGAACCTTGAGAATAGTCGCGTCCTTCAATTCGAAGGCGCGATGGCAGTGCGTGTGGTACTCCGCCACGATCAACCCGAGGTCGCGGCACGCACGTGGCACGGACAGACGCTGCGCCATTTTTCTGATCAGCTTATTGCCGCGCTGCTCATGACCCGGGTGAGCTGGCAGGTCGGCCGGGTTCGTCGTCGCCTTGCCGAGGTCGTGCACGAGCGCCGCAAAACGCACCTCAACGTCGTCGCTGAGTTTTTCAGACTCGTCGATAACCATCATCGTGTGCACGCCTGTATCGATCTCGGGGTGCCACTTTGCGGGTTGTGGAATGCCGAATAGCGCGTCAACTTCGGGGAAAACAAGCTGCAAAGCGCCGCAGGAGCGTAATGCTTCGAAATAGAGGCGCGGATCGGGCCCGGCGAGCGCCGTTTCGGTTTCCTTCCAGACGCGATCGGGTACCAGCGCATCGGCCTCACCGTCGGCGACCATCTGCCGCATCAGGTCGCGAGTCTCGGGCGCGATTCGAAAGCCCAAATCAGCAAATCTGGCGGCGAACTTGGCGGCACGAAGTATGCGCACGGGATCTTCGACGAAAGCTGCAGACACGTGCCGGATCAGGCGCTTTTCGATATCCTCCAGGCCACCGAATGGGTCAATGAGCTGGCCATCAGCATCCCTGGCCAGAGCATTGATCGTCAGATCACGGCGGCTCAGATCATCCTCGATCGTGACATCGGCTGACGTGTCGAAGGCAAAACCGTGATATCCGGCGGCGGTCTTTCTTTCGGTTCGCGCCAGCGCGTATTCCTCTCCCGTTGCGGGGTGCAGGAATACCGGAAAGTCCTTGCCGACCTGTTTGTACCCGTCATCGATAAGGTCGTCCGGGGTCGCACCCACGACACACCAGTCCCGCTCTTTGACGGGAAGACCAAGCTGCTCATCACGAACAGCACCACCGACGAGGTACACTTGCATCGGGCGATTCTAGCAAACGAGGGCCGGAATGATTCCGCTGTTCGATCAAAGGCTCATTCGGGTCGCCATCGTGGTTGGGTCCATCGTTTCTCTTTCCGGCTGCTACTACACACAGGCAGTGCGTGGCCAGCTTGATGTAATGCACAAGCGCGAGCCCATCGATCAGGTCATCGCTGCGAGTGATACGCCGTCCGATCTTGTCGAACGTTTGCAGCTGGTCAGGGACGCCAGGCAGTTTTCAATTGACGAACTGCTGTTGCCCGACAATGACAGCTATCGTAGCTATGCTGATATCGAACGCGACTACGTCGTCTGGAATGTCTTCGCCGCGCCCGAGTTTTCGCTCGAACCGAAGCACTGGTGTTTTCCGGTCGCTGGCTGCGTGAATTATCGCGGATATTTTTCAGAGGCCGCGGCCCGGCGTGAGGCGGCAAAGCTGAAAGACAAAGGTCATGATGTTGCCGTTGGCGGGGTTGCAGCGTATTCGACGCTCGGGAAATTCAGCGATCCGGTCCTCAATACCATGATGCGTTGGGAGGACGTTGATTTGATCGCCGTGTTGTTTCACGAATTGGCTCATCAGAAGCTCTATGTCAAAGGCGATACAGGATTTAACGAATCCTTTGCGAGCGCTGTCGAAGAAATCGGCGTCGAGCGTTGGTTAAACAGCCGGAGGATCGAAGACGAGTTCGAGGCGTATCGCGAACGGCGCGAGCTCCGTCAGCAGCTCATGAATCTCGTTGCGCTGGCGCGTACGGAGCTCGAGGAAATCTACTCATCGTCAATTGGCAGCGATGCGATGCGGTCACGAAAACAAGCGCGGCTCAAGCGATTGAGCGACGATTTGAATCGGGAACTCGACGTGTCGGGTCGTGAGAGGCCGGAATGGCTGAGCGATGGGCTTAACAATGCGCGGCTCGCATCAATGACTCTGTACGATGCTCGCCTCCCCGAATTTCGCAAGTTGCTTGCAGATTGCAATGACGACCTCGACTGTTTCTATGGCGCCGCAAAGAAGCTGTCAGAAAAGCCGTAGGAGCTTGCCCAAGCGGGCGACACGTTCGTCATCTTCATGGCTCGCTACGCTGCGCTTTACTTCCGATGACAAACGTCTCGCCCGCTGGGGCGGGCATATGTGGTTATCTGTTGGCTAGTTGTTGGGTTTGGGATTCGGCGCGTACGAGCAATAATTCGTCTGACAAGCGCCGCGTCTCGCCGGTCATGCGCCAATGGAAGATCGTATCGGCCGCCAGCACGCGCCGCACGTAGCCACGTGTTTCATTGAACGGAATGTTCTCGATCCAGACGCGTGCGTCGATGGTTCCTTTCTCGGGCAGCCATGCGTCGACTCGATGCGGGCCTGCGTTATAGGCTGCGGTCGCGAGCACCTGATTGCCGCCGTAGCGCTCCGCCATCTGCCCGAGATACGTCGTGCCCAGTCGAATATTGCTGTCGGGGTCAGTTAACGTGTCGAGACCGGAATAGGGCAGTTGAATTTCTTTGGCCACATTACGACCGGTAGTCGGCATCAGCTGCATCAAACCGATGGCACCGGCGCGTGAGCGCACGTCGCGCATGAACAGGCTCTCACTCCTTGCGACGCCATACGCCCAGGTGGGTGAAATGCTCGCGTCCTCGGCGTACTGCCGAAAGGTACTGTCGTACGGCAACGGATAACGCAGCGACAGGTCGTCGTACTCGCCGACACTTGCCGCTGCCGCGATCGCCCTGGAATGCCATCCCCAACGATGTGCGAGGATCGCAGCCTGCATCTTCTGCTCGCGCTCGATATTGCGAATTACGGCATCCCACTCGGACCGGCCGCGGCCTTCGAGGCCAACGAGGAATAGTTCACGCGCGCGGACAAGCTCAGGGCGTGCTGCGAGCTGTGCGATGAGCACTTCATCTGCAGTGAATCGGCTGCTGTCAAACGCATACGGCTGGCCGAGCTCGTCAGCCGCCAGAAAGCCGTAGTAGCTCCGTTCTGACGCAAGGTCGCGGAACGCTTGTTCGGCCTCGGGTTTGTTGCCGCTGCGTTGTAGTGCGACGCCACGCCAGTATCGCCATTCTTCCTCACGGCGCTCCTTGTTCGACATCAGGCTGATATCGGTGAGCAGATTCGGCCAATTGCCGTCCCGAAGACTGGTACGTGCGCGCCAACGCAGTACTTCATCATTCTGCGCGGCGACTGGCAGGCCGGTCAGTTGCTCGTAAGCTCCCGGCAATCGATCGCGCGCTATCCACAGCGCAATGTGCCGCGCGGTTCGATATTCCTGTACCGCGGAAAAACGACGGCCCTTGGAAATGTCTTTCCATAGCTCCAAAGCAAGTTCCGGGTCGTCATACGTGAGGCGCTCGATCGCATAGATAAGTTGTTCGCGAGTCGTTGCGTCGTTGATCCGGTTCTTGTCATTGCGGACGAAGGACTCGGGATTTCTCTGTGCATTGAGCCACTGGCCGGCGATGTCGATATGTCGTTGATCGATTGACTTGCCGAGCCATTGAGCCATCGAGAATTCGCGTGCCTCAACTGCGAGGTCAAAACGCTCAATGTAGTTGCTCGGGCTGAGGTGGTTTTCTGTAACCAGGTGCTCGAATACCGGGTCACATTCATCGACCTGGCTTGCGCCGACCGTCCAGAGATCGACGGCACGATTCACCACACGCTGTCCGCGCCCGGCAGCGATCTCGGCACGCAGTGCCAGGCAGTCGAGCCTGGCAATCTCGAGGCCCTGATAGAACTGTTGGTATATGGCCAGAAATCCGCTGAGGTCGCCGATCTTTGCCAAATGCAATGCGTGTTGATAACGCAGATCGCGAGCCGGCTTCAGCACTCCGTACTGATTGAGAAACGCGTCTATCTCGACATCATCGGCTTTGTCGATGTTGGCCCTGAACCAGGCCGCACGAAGATCCGGCCAAAGCACGTAGTCTTGCAGTCGTTCGTGCTGATCGGGCGCGAGGGCGTTGACGGCATCCCAGCTGCCACGCTCGACGGACGCATAAACCTGCAGAAAAAGCTCGCGCTGCTGCTCGATTTCGGTGCTGCTGGCGGCTGGCGACAAGAATGCGCAGCAAAGTAGCGCGAATAGGCCACTGCAAAGATATCGGACTGCGACTCGGGCTGGTTGCATACTCTAGTCCGAGTCTACATCAGCCGGTCGTATTAGCGAATCTGCAACATGATGGCCCGATTGCCGCGCTGTACGAGCAGAAACAGGATTCTGTTGGCACTGGCGATCTCGGTTAGCTGCTGCAGGTTGCGTACCGCTCGACGATTGACGGCGGTGATGACATCACCAGCGCGTAAACCACGTTGCGCGGCCGGGCTGCCCGATTCAACGTCAGTAACTTCGACGCCACCGCTGCTAGTTGTCGTTGCAGAGGCGAATTGGGCGCCCGCGAGCCCCGGGTGAATTTCGGTACCAGTACTGCGCACGATTTGCTGTTGGCCGAGCTTCGCGATTGTGGATCGCGTATCGCCATCGCGAATGTACTCGATGCGGACATCTTCACCAGACCCCATGAGGCCGATCGTGTTCCGCAACTCAGAGGCGTTTGTGATCACCTCGTTATTGACACCGACGATGATGTCATCGACTTGCAAGCCGGACTCTTCGGCTGCAGATCCCGGCACAATCTCGGTAATCAATGCACCACGATCAACGGTTGCATTGAGCGCTGCGGCGACCTCGGCATCGATGGGTTGAATCGTGACACCCAACAGGCCGCGACGTACTTCGCCGAAATCCAGGATCTGGCGCATGATGGAACTTGCGATTTCGGTCGGTACCGCAAATCCGATACCGACATTGCCGCCGGAGCGACTGATGATCGCGGAATTGATGCCTACGAGTTCGCCGCGCATGTTGACGAGCGCACCACCGGAATTGCCCGGATTAATCGATGCGTCGGTTTGGATAAAATCCTCATAGCCGTTACGACTGATTCCTGTCCGGCCGAGTGCGCTGACGATTCCCGATGTTACGGTGTGGCCCAGGCCGAACGGATTGCCGATCGCGAGCACAAAATCACCGACGCGAACGACTTCTGAATCGCCGATTGGCATTTCCACGAGATCATCTGCGTCAACCTTGAGCAGTGCGATATCGGTGGCTGCGTCAGAGCCTATAACCTCGGCGTCGTGAATCTCGCCGCTGATCAGTGAGATCTGAATCTCATCGGCATTCTCGACCACATGGTGGTTCGTCAGAATGTAACC
Organism: Gammaproteobacteria bacterium; assembly: GCA_029862045.1. GTDB lineage: Bacteria > Pseudomonadota > Gammaproteobacteria > Steroidobacterales > Woeseiaceae > UBA1847. The sequence goes on along the minus strand of JAOTYE010000012.1, from coordinate 60,299 downwards.
CCGCTCGGCATCGATAATGACTCCCGATCCGGCACTGGCGACTTCGCGGGAACCTCCAGGTCCGTCAGGGAAGCCGAAGAAGCGGCGAAAGGCATCATCACCGAACGGCGAGTTGCCGGTGATGGTTTGGTTGACTCGAATATTGACGACAGCTGGCGCTGCTCTCTCGACGAGTGGTGCGAGGCTGGGTACGGCCTCTCCGTCCACGGCCAATGGCAGGGCGGCTGATCCGGCTGCCGACAGGATTAGCAGCAAACTGGCGCAAATGAATCGGGTTCTCGTTTTCATCAGGGGCCTCGGTGAGCGGAGCCTGTTGATTATAAGGCTAATGCGGTCGACACCGCGAAGCAGTCAAAAGTTCCGTTGCATTGAGCAACTTTCAGGGGCCGCACAGGCAAGATGCCCGACTGCAACAAAGCGTTGCAATCGGGCGCCTCGTGCAGCCTAGGCGGCCTCGACTGTGATCCGTCGTGCCTGAACTTCCGGCAGCTTCGGCACGGCGACTTCGAGGATGCCGTTGGCGCTTTTTGCCGTGATACCTTCAGGTTCTGCTGTTTCAGGTAAAGCGAAACGGCGATAAAAGCGACCCGTCACGCGCTCAAAGCGTTGCAGGCCATCGATGTCGTCGTGGGACTCAGCGCGGCGCTCGCCAGACACGCTGAGTACACCGTTATCCATGCTGACTTCGATGTCGGCCGGCTCGACGCCGGGCACGTCAGCGCGCAGTACGAAACGATCTTTCTGTTCGATGATATCGACGGCCGGAGCCCAGTCGGCGACGTGGGATTCGGCGTCATCACCAAGTAAACGACGCGCGGGGAAGCGATTGAAATCGCGCTGCATGAGGTCGGCAATCGACCAAGGGTCAAAACGTACAAGATTCATCATTTTCTCCTGACAAGTAACGGACGGAGCTCGAAAAAAGCTCTCATCAAATCGTTGTTGCCGGCTGAAATAGGGGCGTCAAAGCGCAATTCAAGGAAGAAAAAACGATTTCGATGACCGCTTATGGTCTTTTTTTAAGCGTATTATGCGTTTCACTTAATGCCACTATATGTAGTGGATGTGAAGTTTCATAAAAGTGCTGTTTTTTTTCCTAAGTATTTAAAGGACTTACTGCAGAAAGATTTGTAACTTATTGAAAGAATAAGATAAAACTCTTTCGAGATATTTCCCACCAAACCTTGACAGTCGACCCCTACGGGCATAATCTTGTGAGCGTTCGGACACAACATCTTGTGTCCAATTAGCAAGGGAAAAGAGGCCAATTCTGGCACTCGCCGTGTGGAGAAGCACGCGCGGTGGGCGGGTCGCTGTTCCTCCGCTAAAAGTGGTTGGAAAGTAGTTCGACACAAGAATTCGGGGTCTCCGCAGGGAGGTTTATTCGGGGTCTCCGCAGGGAGAAAGGGGAGAAAACAAGGCAATGAAGTCTGCCGTTCATCTGGATGCGCACACGGTCACCGACATAGAATTTCAGGCAGCGTCGCTCGATATCTGGGATGCGAAATATCGACTGACAGCCAAAGACGGTAACAAGATCGACGAGACGATAGACGACACGTACAAACGTGTTGCGCGCGCACTGGCGAGTGTCGAAGTCGAATCCAAGCGCGACGAGTTTTATAAGGAATTTCTTTGGGCATTGCGGGGCGGCGCTATTCCTGCCGGGCGCATCATGTCGAATGCTGGCGCGCGGGAGCACAAACCCGCCACATCGACGATCAACTGCACGGTTTCCGGCACGGTTGGCGATTCGATGGACAACATTCTCAACAAAGTGCACGAGGCCGGGCTGACGCTGAAAGCCGGTTGCGGTATTGGCTACGAGTTTTCGACACTGCGACCGAAAGGGGCGTACGTGTCGGGCGCCGGTGCGTATACATCGGGTCCACTGTCGTTTATGGATATTTACGACAAGATGTGTTTCACCGTGTCCTCCGCTGGCGGACGTCGCGGTGCGCAAATGGGCACCTTCGATGTTGGTCATCCGGACATCATGGAGTTCATCCGAGCCAAGCGAGAAGCCGGTCGCTTGCGGCAGTTCAATCTGTCATTGCTGGTCACTGACGAATTCATGCAGGCCGTTATCAATGAGGACGACTGGAGCCTTGCGTTTCCTGTCACACAAAAAGAAGTGGATGACGAAGAGCTCGACCTCAATGACAGCGCCCAGTTCGTCTGGCGCGAATGGCCCGAGCCAGGCAACTATGTGAGCGACGCGCGCGGGCTGGTGGCCTGCAAGATCTATAAGGTGTTCCCGGCGAGGCGTGTCTGGGATCTGATCATGGCCTCGACCTACGACTTCGCGGAGCCGGGGTTTGTGTTGATCGATAAGGTCAACGAGATGAACAACAACTGGTTTGACGAGAACATTCGTGCAACCAATCCGTGTGGTGAACAGCCGCTACCTCCCTATGGCTCGTGCCTGTTGGGCTCGGTCAACCTGACGCGTTTCGTCGTCGATCCGTTTACTGAAGAGGCACGCTTCGACTGGGCGGCGTTCCGCAAAGTCGTCAAGGTGTTCACGCGGATGCTCGACAACGTGGTCGAAATCAACGGTCTGCCGTTGCCGCAGCAGCGTAACGAGATTCAGAGAAAGCGCCGCCATGGCATGGGCTTTCTCGGCCTGGGCTCCACGATCACGATGTTGCGCATGAAGTACGGCGACGAAAAGGCCGTCGAATTCACCGCGGAAGTAGCACGACAACTGGCACTTGCGGGCTGGGAAGAAGCCCTGGAACTCGCAACGGAGAAGGGCCCGGCACCGATCATGACTGAGCAATTCGAGGTTACCGAAGAGATGCTCAGGAAACGTCCTGAAATGCTGGCGGATGGGTATCAAGCGGGTGATAAGGTACCGGGCCGCATCCTGCACGCACGCTACAGCCGTTACATGCAGAGAGTAGCGGCGCAGGCGCCTGAGCTCGTTGATAAGCTGGCCGAAACCGGGGCCCGGTTTACTCATCACAGCTCCATTGCGCCGACCGGTACGATTTCCCTGTCGTTCGCAAATAATGCGAGCAATGGTATTGAACCGAGTTTCGCGCACCACTATTTCCGCAATGTGATTCGACAAGGCAAGAAGACCAAGGAAAAGGTCGACGTCTATTCTTTCGAGTTGCTCGCGTATCGCGAAATGGTGGACAAGCAAGCCATGCCCAATGCGGCCGCGGATGACAAGACGGCAAATAGCCTGCCGGACTATTTCATTACGGCGGAGGACGTGTCGCCTGCCGCGCATGTCGATATACAGGCCGCGGCGCAGAAATGGATCGATTCGTCGATTTCGAAGACGGCGAATGTGCCAACCGATTATCCGTACGAGGATTTCAAAGACATTTATTTGTATGCCTACAAGCAGGGTCTCAAGGGATGTACGACATTCCGCTTCAATCCTGAGGCGTTCCAGGGCGTATTGGTCAAAGAGAAAGACCTCAAGAATACGGTTTATACATTTGAGCTCGATGACGGTTCGACTGTCGAGCTAAGAGGTGATGAGGAAATCGAGTATGACGGCGAGGTGCATACAGCTGCCAATCTGTTCGATGCTCTGAAAGAAGGGTACTACGGGAAATTTTGAGTAAAATATGATCAAGATAGACAAGAAAATTGTTGGCTACGGTGTGGGACAAACGGAAGCCGAAGAAAAGGCAGCACGGCGGGAGTTCAAGCGTGAGGGTGGCGGAGGAAATCGTGCCGAAGTCATTCGCATGCACGAGAAGCTCGAGAGACCTGAAGTTCTTGTAGGCTCAACGTTCAAGGTCAAAACGCCAATCTCCGATCACGCAATGTACGTTACGATCAACGACATTGTGCTGAATCAAGGTACCGAGCACGAAAAACGCCGGCCTTTCGAAATCTTCATCAATTCGAAGAACCTCGACCACTATCAGTGGATTGTCGCACTGACCCGTATTATTTCTGCTGTGTTTCGTAAGGGTGGTGACGTTGCGTTTCTCGTCGATGAGTTGAAAGCAGTTTTCGATCCACGCGGCGGTTACTGGCAGGCCGGCGGCAAGTTCATGCCGTCTATCATCGCTGAGCTCGGCTACATCGTCGAAAAGCACCTGATTTCGATCGGTATGCTGGCCGCACCTGAGCTCGACGAGGGTCAAAAGCAACTTATTGCCGAAAAACGCGCCGAGTTCGAAGAAGGCCGCAAGCAACAGGATGCGTTCTCGGAAAGCGATTATCCCGAGGGTGCTCAGCTTTGCAGCAAATGCAATACGACCGCCGTGATCATGATGGACGGTTGCATGACCTGCCTCTCGTGTGGCGACTCCAAGTGCGGGTAACCCGGAGCCTCTGCCGCTAGCCTGGACGCACTAGTGCGCCTCCTATACAGCCTGCTGAGCTACCTGTTACAGATTCCGGTCGCTGCCTATTGGCTGTTCCGCGGTGTCATAAACAAGAGTTACAAAGACCGGGTCGGACAGCGTTTCGGCCTTGGCTATCCACAACTCGATAGGTGCATCTGGATTCATGCTGTGTCGGTCGGTGAGGTGCAGGCCGCCTTGCCGCTGATTCGCGCGATACGCAAACGCTTCCCCGACCACAACATGCTGATATCGACTGTGACGCCGACCGGTGCCGCGCGTGTCAGGGCAGTGTTCGGGGACACGGTTAGCCATTGCTACATCCCGTTTGAAATGCCCATCGCTGTGGATCGCTTCTTCGCGTCGGTGAAGCCGGAACTGGCGCTGATCATGGAGACGGAAATCTGGCCCAACCTGTATCACGGCTGTGGCGTACGGGACATTCCCCTGGTTCTCGTAAGCGCCAGGATATCGCCGCGTTCTGTCAATACATACCGGCGGTTCCTGCCACTGTTTCGCGACACTCTGTCGTACGGCATCATCATTGCCGCACAAAGCGAAGCCGATGCGGAACGGTTTCGTTCGCTCGGTGCCAAACCGGCGCGTACGTGGGTGACGGGCAATATCAAGTTCGACATCGAGCTGCCACCCGATCTTGCGCAGCAAGGCAGGGAATTTCGTCAGCGAACGTTCGGCGATCGCCCCGTCTGGATCGCGGCGAGCACCCATGACCAGGAAGAGCAGCAAATACTCGCCACGCATAAGGAACTGCTGAAGAAACACCCTGATCTGCTGCTCGTACTTGTGCCGCGCCATCCGGAGCGTTTTGCGGCAGTTGGGGACCTGATCGGGAAACAGCAATTGGAATTTATCGCGAGGACCGAGCAGCGGGCATGCGAAGCATCAACAAAGGTGTTTCTCGGCGATACTATGGGTGAGTTGCCGCTTCTCTATGCAGCGAGCGACATCGCATTCGTTGGCGGTAGCCTGGTGCCGATTGGCGGCCATAATCTGCTTGAGCCGGCGGCCCTGGGTCTGCCGCTCATAAGTGGTCCCCACGTCTACAATGCGCAGGATATTGCCGACATGTTTATCGAGCTCGGTGCGTGCCAAATCGTGGTCGCCGCGATGGAGCTCGCGGCTGCGGTGGATGAGCTTCTCGCAGACCCGGACAAAGCCATCGAATGCGGCCACAAGGCGCAGAAAATAGTGCAACGTAACCGTGGCGCGCTGAGCAAACTGCTCGGTCTCCTCGAGCCGCTGCTCGGCGAAGATGACCAGTCGAGGGCCGGTCTCTAGCTGGATGAAGCGGCCGCTTCTTCAGCGAAGACCTCTTCGGGTGTCTTGCGCTCTATGAGCCATTTATCGATTTCTTCGAGGTCCTGGATCTGCAAATTGCCGGCCGCCTGCTTGAGTCGCAGTACATTCATCAGGTAGTCATAGCGGGCCTGATAAAAGTTAGTAATCGCGCGGTACAACGCGAATTGTGAATCCAGCACGTCGACAATCGTTCGCGTGCCGACATCAAAACCGGCCTGGGTGGCCTCGAGTGCAGTGCGGCTCGATTTTACGGCCTGCTCCAGTGCCTCAACACGACTCATCTCGGACAAGACGCCGAGGTACGCATCGCGCGTTTGCCGTTCGGTCTCGCGAGTTACGCGTTGCAGTTGTTCGCGCGCGGCACGGTGCAGATACACGGCTTCGCGTACGCGGGACGAGGTGGCCCCTCCTGCAAACAGCGGCAAACGGAACTCAATTCCGATGCTGTTGTCCCGTTTGAAATTACTGTCCGCATTTACAAATACGGTTGGGTCAATTGCGAGGTCCGATCTGAGGTCGCGAGTCGTGTCCTGTTCAAATGTTTCTGCCACCAGTTCTATCGTCGGGTAATGGCCGTTCCTACGATAAGAGATTTCGTCTCTCGCGAGTTTCTCATCGAGTCGGCTAGAAACGAGTACGAGATTTTGACCCAAGGCCAGGTCCACCCAGTCTTTCTCGCTTGCGGGAGTCGGCGTCCGCATCGGGAATTCATCGCCGGGAGCCGATAAAGAACCAACGTATTCCCCCGTGATTTCACGCAGGAATTCGCGCGCTGTGGCGAGGCTGCGTTTTGCCCCGATCTCGTCAGCAACGGCCTGGTCATAAGCGGCTTGAGATTCCTGTACATCGGTAATCGCGATCAGGCCCACCTCGAAACGTTGCTTCGCTTGCTCGAGTTGCCGTGCGATCGCCTGTCTGTTCGCATGTAACGAAGTCAGGCGGTCCTCGGCCCCGAGTACGTCGAAGTAGGTTTGACCCACCCGAACCACCAGATCCTGCTGCGCGGCTTCGCGATCTGCCTCTGCCTTCGCGACAGTTTTATCGGCGCGGCGAAGATCCACAATCTGGTCCCAGCGGAACAGCGTTTGGCGGAGTTGGAATCGCCAGAAAGTTTCTTCGTCCTCTCGATCCGTACTGAACTCTTGGAGACCCGTTGGGAATTCCTGGGTTTGCGAGAACGAGTCCTCCCTGTCTGTCCAACTGCCGAAGAAATCGAGCTGTGGCAGAAGAACGCCACGCGCCTGCGGCTCGGCTTCGAGTGCGGCCAAGCGGCGCGCCTCGGCCTCGTGAATTCTCGGATCACCCTGCAGGGCCTGCTGGTAGACCTCGAGCAGTGATGCGGCGTGCCCAATACCCGGTACCGCGAGTGTCGCGAGAAAGACAATTAACGTATTGAAACCAAAAGTTTTTTTCATTTTTTTGCGTTCCGCAGATTGGACGGCCAAGGGCAGGCTTGAAGTGTTATGGTCAACTATATCACTAAACCAGCTATGACTGGAATACATTTCTTAGATGCAACAACAGCTTAAGTGGTTTCATCTCAAAATAAAAACTGTGGCGGCAGGCTGCCATGCACGAGCGGAATCAACTCGGTCTCAAACAGGCTCTCGGTCCGCCATTCGGTCTCAGATATCCGCCGTATCAGGCGCGCATCCATCGCCGGTGCGTCTCCAACGACAACGAACAAACGCCCCTCGGGTTTGAGCGCCATAACGAAGCGCGGATCGAAATTCTGGATCGAGCCGGTAATCGCGATGGCGTCAAACTGCTCGTCGGGCAATGCCTGCGTCGCGTCCATCGCGGCCAGTTCGACATTGTTAATGCCCGAGCCTTCGAGGTTAGTGCTTGCTGACTTGAGAAAACTCTCGTGAATGTCGAGGCTGGTTACTGATTTAACAAGCCGCGCAAGACATGCCGCAAGAAATCCGGTACCAGTGCCGATTTCGAGCACACTGTCGGTCGAGCTGAGCTCAAGCGCCTGCAAGACACGTCCTTCAAGGGTCGGCGTCATCATCATTTGCCCGTGACCAATCGGAATTTCAGTATCGGCGAAAGCCAATGTCTCGAAACCTGCCGGAACAAATTGCTCACGCGGCACGTTTTTCAACACCGCGAGAATGTCGGCATTGAGCACATCCCACGCGCGGACCTGCTGCTCGACCATCTGTTGGCGCGCAAAATCGGTATTCATCGTCCTGCAATCCTTACTGATTGAATATAAAGGCAAAAACTCGTGTGTCTGTGTACCGTTACGCATGCGCCTCACGTACCTGATGACGACGGTTGCCGAATTATGGTGAATCGCCGCGGTCCGCCCAGGCTGCTGGGATATGCTTACAGTGCTTAGGTCTCGAGCTTCTCTTGACCCTCAAATCTCCGCTAATGGAGATAGATGTCCAGCTGATAATAATAACAAATGATTTCCATACGGCATCCGACTAATTGGCAACGAGAGCCGCTTGCACGCGGCCGCCAGACGCCGGATATTGGGTGCTGAATGCCGTCCCTGTCTATCATCATTGTTCTCTCGGGTTTACTGCTGCTGGCCGTTACCGTCAGCATTGTTCTATGGCTCGGTAGAAAGCACGCGACGCGCCGTATGGCGACGCTGAACCGTGAGATGCTGGCGGCGTCGGCTGATGCGTCGGTCGGTCGCCGACTGACGGTCCCCCGGGAACCCGAGTCCGCGCGGCTCGCAAGCACGATCAACCGACTGTTCGACGCGCTGGGCGAACGCGATGAAAAAATTCAAAACCGCGATCGACTCTTCACGGACTTTGCCAAGACGCTGCCAGAAATCGTGATCGTCCACAGCGAGAAGATCTTGCTTGCCAATGAGTCAGCAGCCAGTCTGATTGGACTCGATTCCACGCAGTTGATCGGCAGAGACGTCGCCGATCTCGTAAAGCCCGCGTATCGCGCGCTGTTTCGCAACGCGATGACCAAGCGTCTTGCCGGCGAGAACGCGATGGAGCGTCTGGAAATTCAGCTGATCAACGGCAATGAAGCCGGTCTGTGGGTTGAGGCGCAAAGCTCAAATATCGAATTTCATGGCCGCCCCGCGATTCTGACCGTTGCGCGAGATGTCAGTCATCGCAAGAGCCTCGAAGTGTCGTTGAGCCGCAGCAAGCGTCAGGCACAGTACACGCTGGAATCGATCGCCGAGGGCGTGATAACGACGGATAACGACGGGCGAATCGACTACATGAACCTCGCGGCCGAATCCTCGATCGGCACAAATCGTGACGATGCCGCGGGCCACAAGATCGGCGAGCTGTTTACGCTCATCGATGACGCAGACCGGCGGCCGCTTGGAGATCCGGTTGAACGCTGCCTGGCAATGCGGCGGCGCGTGAACATGGGCAGGCGTGCCGTCATGGTCAGCTCGGACGGAGAGCAGGAGCACTCAGTTGAAATATCGGCCTCGCCAATACGTGGTTCGGGCAGCAGTATTTCGGGAACGGTTGTTGTGTTCCACGATGTGGGCGAACTTCGTGGCCTGACGCGCAAGATGAGCTATCAGGCTACTCACGATCCGTTGACCGGCCTCATAAACCGTCCCGAGTTTGAACGCCAGCTGGACGAAGCGAGGGACGCTGCGCATTCGGAAGAAGCGATGCATATGCTGTTCTACATGGACCTCGATCGCTTCAAGGCTGTCAACGATAGCTGCGGTCACCTCGCCGGTGACAACATGCTGCGCGAGGTTGCGAGCCTTATCAGGGAGCAGGTACGAGACTCTGATTTTGTGGGCAGACTTGGCGGTGACGAATTCGGCGCATTATTGATTGGTTGCCCGATCGAAAAGGCGCGACAGATCGCGACCGACATCTGTAATGCGGTTGCCGATTACCGCTTCGTCTGGAAAGACAAAATCTTCAATATCGGGATTTCCATCGGTCTGGTGGAGATCAGCCATGCCAGCGGAACATTACAGGATATTATGAGTGCCGCAGATTCTGCGTGTTACGTCGCGAAGCAACAGGGCAAGGGCAAAGTACATGTTTACTCGGCGCGCGATGAAGCCATCGCGAGAGAGCGCGGTGACATACAGTGGCTGCGACAACTGCAAACGGCGCTGCATGAAGACAAGTTCGAACTCGCCGTGCAGCCGATTATTGCGATGAGCGGCGGCGTCGAATCCGGCCCATCGGTTGAGGTGCTAATCCGGCTACCGGATGGCCACGGCCGCACCGCTAACACGGCCGATTTCCTACGTCCCGCAGAGCGATATCAGCTCATGCCTCGAATTGATCGTTGGGTGGTTAACGCATCGCTCATGGCTTTATCCGGTGGAGAAATCAAGATCTCGAGCGGCCGCAGCTGCGCAATCAACCTGTCCGGGCAGACATTGGGGGACGAGTCATTTCTCGGTTTCGTTGTCGACGCACTCGATCGTACCGGTGTCGCGCCCTCTGCCATTTGTTTCGAAGTTACGGAGACCGCGATTCTGTCCAATGTGCAGCAGGCGCAGCGCTTTATCGAGGTCCTGCACGGCATCGGCTGCGAATTTTCGCTCGACGACTTTGGCAGCGGGCTTGGCTCTTTTTCAAGCCTCAAACATCTGCCGATCGACTATCTCAAGATCGATGGTACCTATACGCGTAACCTGCGGTCCGACGAGGTCAACCAGGAAATGGTTGCGGCAATGATCAAGCTGGCCCGTACGATGCAATTTCGTATCGTCGCCGAGCAGGTCGAAAACCAGGAGGACTTCGACTGGCTACGTGATAACGGTGTCGACTTTGCGCAGGGCCACTTCATCGAGTCGCCAACGATGCTCGGCAGCGCGACGACCGGTACCTTCCGAACCCTCAACCCGTAGCGTTGATGCTAGCCACGAATCGAATGGGCAGTGGGCGGGACACCTGTCAGCGGAAGTAAAGCGCAGCGCAGCGAGCCATGAAGATGACAGGTGTCCCGCCCGCTGCCTTTGTCTCTACAGCAATGGCACCATCAGCAACGCCACTATGTTGATGATCTTGATCAACGGGTTGATCGCAGGTCCAGCCGTATCCTTGTACGGATCGCCCACCGTGTCGCCCGTGACCGCAGCTTTGTGAGCATCAGAGCCCTTGCCGCCGAAGTTACCATCCTCGATGTACTTCTTGGCGTTGTCCCAGGCACCACCACCTGCTGTCATTGAGATCGCAAGGAACAGGCCCGTAATAATCGTGCCGAGTAACAGGCCGCCAAGGGCTTTCGGTCCCAGCAGCAGGCCTACAAGCAACGGTACGCCGATCGGCAACAGGCTGGGCACGATCATTTCTTTGATAGCAGCCTTGGTCAGCAGATCGACGGCGCGACTGTAGTCGGGTTTGCCGGTGCCTTCCATGATGCCGTCGATTTCCCTGAATTGACGGCGAACCTCCTTCACGACAGCGCCGGCAGCTCGGCCGACGGCCTCCATCGCCATCGAACCGAACAGGAATGGCACGAGGCCGCCGATGAACAGGCCGATGATGACGAGGTGGTCGTCGAGATGGAAAGTCGCATCGATCGACGCCGCGTCCAGCGCATTGGTGTAGTCCGCGAACAGCACGAGGGCAGCGAGGCCGGCCGAGCCAATAGCGTAGCCCTTGGTCACGGCCTTGGTCGTGTTGCCAACCGCGTCGAGCTGGTCCGTGATGTTGCGAACGTCGGGTGGGAGGTCCGCCATCTCGGCGATGCCGCCTGCATTATCGGTAATCGGTCCGAACGCATCCAGCGCGACGATGACGCCGGTCATCGACAGCATCGTCGTCGCAGCGATCGCGATGTTGTACAGGCCCGCGAGGTTGTCGCCCTCCGGCGCCAGCGCGAACGTACCCCAGATGCTAAGGCAAACCGCTATGACGGGCAGTGCAGTAGCCTTCATCGAAATCCCGAGGCCGGCAATGATGTTGGTCGCATCGCCCGTCAGCGACGCTTCGGCGATCGTTTTGACCGGCTTGAAGTCGGTGCCCGTGTAGTACTCGGTAATAACGACCATCGCCGCCGTGAGGCCGAGCCCGATCAGCGCCGAATAGTAAATGCTCATAGCGTTGCCGCTGTCACCCAACATCATGTGGGTAATCGGGTAAAACGCGACGGCGGCGAGAACACCGGCAACGATCAGACCGCGGTACAACGCGCCCATGATCTTGCCACCCTCGGATGTCTTGACGAAGAATGTGCCGGCGATCGACGCCACGATCGAAACCGCGCCGAGAACGAGAGGGTAGACGATTGCCTCAGCGCCGTAATTCGTGGCAACAAGCCCGCCGAGCAACATCGTCGCGATGATGGTCACAGCGTAGGTCTCGAACAGGTCGGCTGCCATGCCGGCACAGTCACCGACGTTGTCGCCCACGTTGTCGGCGATGACGCCCGGGTTACGGGGATCGTCTTCGGGGATACCGGCCTCGACCTTGCCCACGAGGTCGGCGCCAACGTCAGCGCCTTTGGTGAAAATACCGCCGCCCAGTCGAGCAAAGATCGAAATCAAGGAGCCACCGAAAGCCAGCCCGATGAGTGCGTGAACGGCCTCGTCCGTCGTGGCGCCTGTATTCAATAATATGAGGAAATAGCCCGCGACACCCAGGAGGCCAAGACCAACGACGAGCATGCCGGTAATGGCGCCGCCGCGAAACGCAATATTCAAAGCCGGGTTGACACCCTTTCTCGCTGCTTCGGCTGTGCGAACGTTGGCGCGAACCGAGACGTACATGCCGATGTAGCCGGCCAGCCCCGAAAAAATTGCACCGATCGCGAAGCCGATCGCGGTCGCCCAGTCGAGGGCAATGCCGAGGACGAAGAACAAGGCGACGCCGACCATGCTGATCGTGAAGTACTGACGATTCATATACGCGTTGGCGCCTTCCTGAATCGCTGCGGCGATTTCCTGCATACGGGTGTTGCCGGCAGGTTGCTTGAGAATCCACTGCGTCGAAATAATTCCGAAGAGTATGGCGAGAGCGCCGGAACCGATCGAGAGCCACAGGGCCAACTCGTTAGACATTAGAAATCTCCTGACGTAAAGCTTGCAGATCGAACACAATCGCCTACGCCGGCATGACTGCCGACATCCGGGCTGCATTCGTTTTGATTGTCCCCAAAAGGATTATTATTCCCGGCTGGGCCGGGCGCGCATCATACCACAAATTTCGTCTTTAGCCGCGGCTTGACAGCGACCTTCCTGAGCGAGACGTATTTCGGTAAGCCATTGATATATGGAGGATAATCTTCTCCCCGGATCAGTGGTTCGAGATATCGCCGGCCGGCGGCGGTGATGCCGAAACCATCCTTGGTAATGAAGCGTCGGGGTAGCATTTTTTCCTTGTTCGCGATTCGTGCCAGCGGGGCGGATTCGATGCGCCAGCGATACGGTTTATCCGACACGCGCTTGATAACCGGCATCACGGCCGTTTTGCCCTGCAGCGCGAACTGCACCGCCGACTTGCCGACGGCGTAGGCCTGTTCGACATCGACAGCTGCCGCGATATGCCGGGCGGAGCGCTGCAGATAGTCGGCGACGGCGTAGTGGTACTTGAAACCGAGATTGTCACGCACCATTTGGGCGACCACCGGGGCGACGCCGCCGAGCTGTGCATGTCCAAAAGCGTCGCGCGTACCGGCCTCGGCGAGGAATTTGCCGTTCGCATAGCTTGCGCCCTCGCTGACTACGATGACGCAGTAGTCGTACTTGGTAACGCACTCGCGAACGCGCTTGAGGAAAGCGCGTTGCTTAAACGGTATCTCCGGAAACAGGATGATGTGTGGTGCGTCTTCCGGCTTGCTTCCAGCCAACCCTCCGGCCGCAGCAATCCAGCCGGCGTGACGTCCCATCACTTCGAGTACGAAGACCTTGGTCGAGGTCTTCGCCATCGATAACACGTCAAGGGCCGCCTCCATCGTCGATACGGCAACGTACTTGGCGACCGAGCCGAAACCCGGGCAGTTATCGGTGACAGGCAGGTCGTTGTCGACGGTTTTCGGTATGCCCAGGCACGTAACCGGGAAGCCCATCTTCTTGCTGATCAGCGATACCTTGTGAGCCGTGTCCATTGAGTCGTTACCGCCGTTATAGAAGAAGTAGCCAATATCATGAGCACGAAATACTTCAATCAGCCGCTCATACTCGGCCTGGTTCTGCTCCAGGCTCTTGAGTTTGTATCGAGCCGAGCCGAAGGCGCCGCCCGGTGTGTGCCTGAGTGCTGCGATCGTTCGCGCGCTTTCCCGGTTAGTGTCGATCATGTCTTCGGTCAGGGCGCCGATAATGCCGTTGCGGCCTGCATACACATTGGCGATTTTGTTGCGATGTTTTCGAGCTGTCTCGATGACGCCGCAGGCGGTTGTGTTAATGACGGCGGTGACGCCACCCGATTGGGCGTAAAACGCGTTTCTGGCTGACATGTTCAGAATTCCCCGAAGTGTCTGTGGCTGAAAGCGTGCGAGAATAGCACTGTTTGACCTGCAAGCTGATTTTGGTCAGGATGACCTGGTGTCGCAGAGCGCCGAAATGTGCAAGAGCGGCTAGCCAAAAACAACTAAAGACAAAAGAGAAAAAATGATGCGCATTGTATTGCTCGGCGCGCCCGGATCCGGCAAGGGCACGCAGGCCAAGAAATTGATGGCCGACAGAAATATTCCACAAATCTCGACGGGCGATATGTTGCGTGAGGCGGTTGCAGGCGGTACGAGATTTGGTCAGAAAGCGAAAGCAATCATGGATACCGGCAATCTCGTCTCCGACGACATCGTGCTCGGCATCATCAGCGAACGTCTGTTGCAACCCGACGCCGCGGACGGGTTCATTCTTGACGGTTTTCCGCGCACGAAACAGCAGGCCCTCGATCTCGAGGAGCTGCTCGATGAGCTCGGCACGCCGCTTGATGCAGCGCTTTTCATGGATGTCGATTTTGACGTATTGATGAAGCGCCTGACGGGTCGTCGGACCTGTTCTTTGACGGGTAAGCTGCTCAATGTCTACTTCTCCGCGCAGGAGGAGCTGGACGAGTGCACGAATGCCGGCGGCGAATTGATTCAGCGCGAAGATGACAATGAAGAGACGATCGCAAACCGTCTCGAGGTGTATCAAACGCAGACTGAGCCGCTCGTTGACTATTACCGCAAGCGTGATCGCCTGAAGACGGTCGATGCCGATGGTTCCATTGACGACGTTTACGCGCGGCTGCTCGAAACGGTGGCGTAGCGGGCGCTTACAAAAGTTCGAGCAAACGATCTCCGACGACTTCGCGGCGCCAGCCGGTAAGCACTTTGGATTCCCGATCTCCGCCGAAAATGATGGCGCTCAAGTCACGTTTCGATGCGACGGTTTCTGCGGCCAGGCGCAACTCCTCAGCACAGGCGGCTACGTGCTTTTGCATCGCTTTCAATAACGCCTTCTGCGATTCATTGGGCGGTGGCGGCGGGGCGTAATCGTTTTCATCGGACAGTGAAGCCTTTATCGCTGCGATGACGTTTGTGCCCGAGCGCCGAATCAGTCCGGCAGGCAAGCCGTCAATTCTGTTCAATTCGTCGATGCTGGCTGGAAGGCAGGCCGCGACTTCGAGCAGAGCACTGTCTTTCGCAATCCATTGCCGTGGACGGTTTGCACGCAATGCCTCAGATTCCCGCCATGCGGCAAGCCGTGCAGCGGCTGCTCTGCGCTTGCCATGCAGGTTTCTCGCGCCTTTCATTCGATCGATGGCCAGACGCGGCTCAATGTCGTAGAGAGCAGGGTTGAGCAGTTGTGCCGAATCCTCTTTGGCCCAGGCGAGCCGGCCACTGCTGTCCAGTCGCTCTGCAAGCAGCTCGTAGCCAGGCAGCAGGTACTCAACGTCTTCGGCTGCATAGTGAAGATAGGCATTGGACAACGGACGCCGCGACCAGTCGGCACGCGTATGGGATTTCGCGATGTCGACATCAAAGAGTTCCTTCACCAGGCTCGCGTAACCGAGTTGTGGCGCATAACCCAGCAGTCCGGCTGCTATTTGCGTGTCAAACAGGTTTGCCGGCATTTGCTGCGCCGTCTGATAAACGACCTCTATATCCTGACGTCCGGAATGCACGATCCACTGTCTTGCCATCAGGCTGTCCCAGAACGCATCCATGTCATTGCCGGTCAGCGGGTCAACACAGTAAATATCTTCGCCTGTTGCGAGCTGCACAAGACACAATTCTGCAAAGAACGTCTTCTCTCGCATGAACTCCGTGTCGACGCCGATGGAATCATGTCGTTCGAGTTTGGCTTGTATCGAGTCGGGTCGATCGACCAGGATATATTCGGGCATTGGCTCGCCGGCGGCTGGTTTCGAATCCGCAGGTTAACATGCGATGATTGCGCTTCCGAACCAGGGATGTTCCCCAAAGTGCTGCCACTCATCAGAACGCTGTTTCATATCGTACTGCTTCGCAAAGGACCCGAAGACATACCGCGATCGTGGTTCTTGTTCGCACTTGTTCTGGCGCTATGGTTATTTTCCGCGTTGGCCGCGCTCGCACTGATCGGCCAATTCGACGAGACCGATTTCTTCCTGGGGCTCTTCAGCGGGACGATCGGTGTTCTCTGTTACGCAGCGTTGGTTGTCGTCAGTGGACGGCCCTCACGACTGTTGCAGACCGTCTCGGCGATTATCGGCTGCGGCGCGCTGATTTCGCTGGCGTTTGTCGCCGAATATGTTCTATTTCTGCCGTTCCTCGGTGAGGTGCCAACGGGACTGGTAGCGAATCTCATCCTGCTATGGTCCGTGCCCGTCGAAGGTCATATCATTGCTCGCGCCATAGATCGACACTGGTACATTGGCATTCTGATCGCCATCGCTGTGTTTGCCTTGCAATACGTTATTTACAGCGTCGTAACGACAACGCCCTGAGACGCCACATGCACATACACATCCTCGGAATCTGCGGGACCTTCATGGGAGGTGTGGCAGCGCTCGCGCGTGCGGCAGGTGTAGACGTTACCGGCTGCGACAGTGCCGTCTATCCCCCGATGAGTACCCAGCTCAAAGACCTTGGTGTTGAAATCCACGAGGGCTTCGACGCCAAGCAGCTCGACGCGAAACCAGACTGTGTTGTCGTCGGCAACGTGATGAGCCGCGGCAGCGAGGTCGTGGAGGCCATGCTCGATCGCGGCATCCCTTATACGTCAGGTCCGCGGTGGCTCGCGGACAACGTGCTTCGTGACCGACACGTGCTGGCTGTTGCTGGCACGCATGGCAAAACGACGGCTGCCAGCATGCTGGCCTGGATCCTGCAGGATGCAGGTCACGCGCCGGGTTTTCTGATCGGTGGTATACCAACCAACTTCGGTATGTCGGCGAGTCTCGGCAAGTCAAAATACTTTGTCGTCGAGGCGGATGAGTACGATACGGCGTTCTTCGATAAACGTGCGAAGTTCGTGCACTACGGGCCACGCACACTCGTGCTCAACAACCTCGAATTCGATCACGCTGACATCTTCAAGGATCTCGACGCGATTCAGTGGCAGTTTCATCAATTGCTGCGGACCGTGCCTTCGAGTGGCCGCATCATCATGAATGCAGCAGACGAGAACCTCAGCGAGCTAATCAAGTCAGGCTGCTGGACGCCTGTCGAAACTTTCGCATCTGATAACAAGGCAGACTGGACCGCGAAATTCATGGATGCGGCCGAGCGCCGTATTGGCATAAAGACCCCAGGCGGCCTGTCTGGCGAAACACGCTGGAAGCTCGGTGGCCGACACAACCTCGAAAACGCGCTTGCCGCCGTGGCTGCCGCGCAGTCCGCCGATGTGACGCTTGAGCAATCGCTCGACGCGCTGTCACGCTTTGAAGGTGTCAAGCGACGCATGGAGCGCACGGCGACCGTCGGCAATATCGCGATATACGATGACTTCGCCCATCACCCCACGGCGATCCGGCGCACGATCGCCGCAATGAAGCGACGATATCCCGGCCAGCGCATCGTCGTTGCAATAGAACCTCGTTCCAACACGATGAAGCTTGGCGTACATAACGACACCTTGGCCGCGTCCCTCGGGGAAGCCGATATCGTCTGGATGTATCGGCCATCTGACATGAGCGGTGAATTCGAGTCGTCCCTTGCCCCGCTGGGCGATCGACTGCGCCTGTTCGGCGACTATGACAAGCTGGTATCTGACATGTCAGCCAAAGTTCTGTCGGGTGATCAGGTGATTTTCATGAGCAATGGCGGGTTTGGGTCGGCGCGCCAGACGCTTACGGCCGTGCTGCAGAGGACTCGCCGCAGCTGAATGTTTCAGCACGTCTATACTTACTAGAGAAGACGTTAACTTAGAGTGGGTCGTGCAAGTTCCCCTGTTTCCTCTCAACACCGTACTATTCCCGGGCGGACCATTGCCCCTGCGGATATTCGAGCCGCGCTACCTGGACATGATCAGTAACTGCGTGAAGAATGATGCGCCGTTTGGCGTGCTGTTGATTCGTGAGGGTGGAGAAACCGGACCGGCCACGACGCATGCGGTCGGCACACTGGCGCGAATTATCGACTGGTATCAGGGCAACGATGGCCTGCTCGGCGTCACCGCAATCGGCGAACAGCGTTTTCGGGTTCTCTCGAGTCACCGCGAGTCGAGCGGCTTGAATGTCGGCAACGTCGAGATCTTGGATGCTGAACCCACGGTCCCATTGCCAGAGGAATATCGGGCTTTGCCGGCGATACTCGCTGGTGTACTCGATGACCTCGGCCTGCTTTGGGAATCCCTGGAGCGGCATATGGACGACGCAGCCTGGGTAACGAGCCGGTTTGTCGAGATACTGCCGCTGGATCTCGAGCAGAAACAACAGTGCCTCGAGAGCGGCGATCCCGAACAGAGACTGCAAATCGTGCAGGAGTTGCTCGACTCAAGCCGCGGCTGGGCTGTTACAGATTTGCCATGACTTTGCGCGCGGCGTCCAGTGTCTTGTCGATCTCGGCGTCGCCGTGTGCGGCGGACACAAACCCGGCCTCAAAGGCGGATGGTGCGAGATAAATGCCCGCTTTCAACATGCCGTGAAAGAATGACTTGAACCGATCGATATTCGCAGCGGCAACCTGGTCAAATCGTCGTACCGGAGTTTCAGCCGTGAATACAAAGCCGAACATGCCGCCGGCATACTCAGTTGCGAGCGGCACTCCGGCCGCATCCGCTGCTGCCTTGAAGCCCTCTGCAAGCTGTTGCGTGTGCTCGCTCAGCGCCTCGTAAAAGCCCGGTTGGTCAATCTGCTCGAGGGTGGCTAACCCGGCCGCCATCGCGACAGGGTTACCCGACAATGTGCCGGCCTGGTAGACAGGTCCGTCCGGGGCGATGCTCGCCATGATGTCCTTACGGCCGCCGAATGCGGCAGCAGGCATGCCGCCGCCGACGATCTTGCCGAGTGTCGTAAGGTCGGGTTCGATGCCGAAAAGGGCCTGAGCGCCGCCTTTGGCGACACGAAATCCTGTCATCACTTCGTCAAGTATGAGTACGGCGCCCGATGCCGTGCATTGTTCGCGCAACGTTTCGAGAAAGCCGGGTACCGGCGGCACCATGTTCATGTTGCCGGCAATCGGTTCGACGATGACGCAGGCGATGTCATCCCCAAATTCACCGAACGCCGTTCGGACAGCATCGGCATCGTTGTACGCCAGGGTGATTGTGTGTTCTGCAAGCACCGCCGGCACGCCAGGTGAACTCGGCACGCCCAGGGTCAGCGCACCCGAACCTGCTTTGATCAGCAATGAGTCCGAGTGACCGTGATAACAGCCTTCGAACTTGATGATCTTGTCGCGACCCGTGTGGCCGCGGGCGAGACGGATCGCGCTCATCGTCGCTTCAGTACCGGAGCTGACCATTCGCACTCGCTCGATCGACGGCACAAGCTCGCGGATCTTCTCGGCGATACGCGTTTCGAGGACGCAAGGCGCGCCGAAGCTCAGGCCGCTCTTCGCTGTCTCGACAACAGCATTGATGACGGCTGGATGGCCGTGGCCGAGAATCATCGGGCCCCAGGAGCCGATGTAATCGATAAATCGATTGCCATCCTCGCTCTCGAGCCAGGCGCCTTTGGCGCTCCTGAAAAATATCGGCTCACCCCCCACGCCTGCGAAAGCGCGAACCGGTGAATTGACGCCACCAGCGATGACGTCTTGTGCATCCGAAAAATGACTCATGCGGAATTCTCTATTTCTCTAACCAGATAAGTTCGTGTTCGAAAGAGCCGTCCGCATGCAAGCTGATGCGACGATAGGCAGGAGGGGTATCGTCGACCGCAAATTCGTCGCTGCCGCGAGCAAACTGTCGGCATGTCGAGGGCGTGCCGATGATCCTGACACCACCGTGATCGGCGTCGTAAGGCTGATGCACGTGGCCGAAGATCGCAAGCCGTACTTTCCCCGACGCGGCGACTCGATGCAGAAACTCAGCGCCATTGTCGAGGCCGACAGTGTCCAGCCATTTGCTGCCCATCGGCACGGGCGGATGATGCAAACAGACCATGACATTCGGCTCGTTCGAGCCGGCGATCGTCGCGTCAAGGCGCGCAAGCTCCGACTCGTCCAGGTCACCGCCAGCCTGTCCTGTGACGCAGCTGTCGATGCCTGTGATGAGCCAGGTGCCGGCTTGCACCGATTCACAATAGTGAAAAGGGGGATCGGCCAGTGCCTCACGCATGAGTGCCCGGATATCGTGATTTCCAGGCACACAATGCACGGGCAGTCCAAGCGCGCCGAGCAAATCGCAGAAGTGCTTGTAGGCCCCGGCGCTGTCATCCTGGATCAAGTCGCCGGTAACGACCACCAGGTCGGCGCTCCAGCTGCTTGCACGATAATGGTTCAGTACCGCCAACAGTGACGAATAGGTTACGGTGCCGCGCAGATCTCCCCCGGTGTCGGCGAACAGATGAGGATCTGTAAGATGCAGAATCCTCAGTGCATCAGGTGCGTCTTGGATTTGCGCGGACCTCGTGCGTTATCAGTATCTGTAGTACTCCGGCTTGTACGGACCTTCTTTGGGAACACCGATGTATTCGGCCTGTGCATCAGTCAGTTCAGTAATCTTTGCGCCGATTCGGTCAAGATGCAGGCGCGCGACCTTTTCGTCAAGGTGCTTCGGCAATACATAGACCTCTTTCGCGTAATCGTCGTTGTTCTGCCAAAGCTCTATCTGCGCGAGAACCTGATTGGTAAAGGAGTTCGACATTACAAAGCTGGGGTGACCTGTAGCGCAACCGAGGTTCACGAGGCGGCCTTCGGCCAGCAGTATGATGCGCTTGCCGTCCGGGAATATCACATGGTCGACCTGCGGCTTGATGTTCTCCCACTCGAATTTCTTCAGGTAGGCAACATCAATCTCGTCGTCGAAGTGACCGATGTTGCAGACGATCGCCTGATTCTTCATGCGCTCAATCTGCGGTCCGGTGACGACATGGTAGTTACCGGTCGCCGTGACGACGATGTCCGCCTGATCACAAACTTCGTCGAACCGAACGACGCGATAACCTTCCATTGTCGCTTGCAGCGCGTTGATCGGATCGATCTCCGTAACCCACACCGTTGCGCCGAGTCCGCGCAATGATTGTGCACAGCCCTTGCCGACGTCGCCGTAGCCAAGAACGATCGCGACCTTGCCGGCCACCATGACGTCAGTGGCGCGCTTGATACCATCAACAAGCGATTCACGACAACCATACAAGTTGTCGAATTTGGACTTGGTGACCGAATCGTTGACGTTGAAGGCAGGGCAGAGCAGCGATCCGTCCTGCATCATGTCATAAAGTCGCTTGACTCCAGTCGTCGTTTCTTCCGAGAGTCCTTTCACATCTTTCATGATGTCCGCGTGCTTTTCGTGCATGACGAGTGTCAGGTCGCCGCCGTCGTCGAGGAGCATATTCGGTGTCCAGCCGTCGGGCCCGTTAATCGTCTGTTCGACACACCACCAGTATTCTTCCTCGGATTCACCCTTCCAGGCGAACACCGGAACACCCGACTCGGCGACCGCGGCGGCAGCGTGATCTTGCGTCGAAAAGATGTTGCAGGACGACCAGCGGATATCAGCGCCCAGTTCTCTGAGCGTTTCGATCAGGACCGCCGTTTGGATCGTCATGTGCAGGCAACCTGCAAGGCGAACGCCGTCGAGGGGTTTCTGGCCTGCGTATTCTTCGCGCAATGCCATGAGCCCGGGCATTTCGGTCTCGGCGATGGCGATTTCCTTACGGCCCCAGTCGGCCAGCGAGAGATCGGCAACCTTGTAATCGTTCTGCTGAATGGCAACGGGTTCGCTGCTCATGGTGTTCTCCTGGTTAGCAATCAGTTCAGGCTGCGGCAGCGCCGGCAAGGGCTTCTGCCTTGTCGGTTTTTTCCCAGCTCACATCGAGGTCCTCGCGGCCGAAATGCCCGTAAGCGGCAGTCTGTTGGTAAATCGGGCGCAGTAAATCGAGCATTTGCAATATGCCGTATGGCGTCAAATCAAAGTTGTTACGGATCAGATCCGTCATGCGGGCATCGGAGATCTTGCCGGTGCCAAAAGTCTCTACGCTGATGGACGTTGGTTCGGCCACACCGATTGCGTAGGACACTTGAATCTCGCATCGATCGGCCAGGCCGGCAGCGACGATGTTCTTCGCGACGTATCGGCACGCATAGGCGGCGGATCGATCGACTTTCGACGGATCCTTGCCGGAAAAAGCGCCGCCACCATGGCGAGCGGAGCCACCGTAGGTATCGACGATAATCTTGCGTCCGGTCAGGCCGCAGTCGCCCATCGGCCCGCCGATCTCGAAACGTCCTGTCGGATTAATATGGTATTTGGTGTCTTTGCTGACCCACTCGGCCGGCAATACGGGTTTGATGATCTCTTCCATGATGCCTTCTTCGAGGTGGTGCATCTCGACGTCAGCGCTGTGCTGCGACGACAAAACGACGGCATCGATCGCTACGGGTTTGTGATCCTTGTAGACAAATGTCACCTGGCTTTTTGCATCCGGACGAAGAAACGGCAGGATGCCTTTTTTCCTGACTTCAGCCTGCCGTTGCACGAGACGATGTGCGAAAGTGATCGGTGCCGGCATCAATACGTCGGTCTCGTTGGTCGCGTAACCGAACATCAGGCCCTGATCACCAGCGCCCTGTTTCCTGGCATCTTCCCGGTCAACGCCCTGCGCAATGTCAGGCGACTGTTTGCCGATCGCGTTCAGTACCGAACAGGAATGGCCGTCGAATCCCATGGTGGAATCCGTGTAGCCAATGCCAATGATCGTGCCGCGCACGACTTCTTCCAGGTCGACCCAGGCCGATGTAGTCACCTCGCCCGCGACAATTGCCATGCCGGTCTTAACCATCGTCTCGCAAGCGACGCGCGCCTGCGTATCTTCTTTCAGGATCGCGTCGAGGATCGCGTCGGAAATCTGATCGGCGACCTTGTCCGGGTGTCCCTCGGAAACCGACTCCGAGGTAAACAGGAATGCATCACTCATAGCTTCTCAATGTGCTGGCTTAAACAAGCGGGGGATTGTACCGCAATGCTGGACTCCGGCACCATCCGCACTGTGCCGGGACTCAAACTGTGACAAGCACGGATATCCGGAGATCCGCGGCGCCGATAATATCGGCATTCGCTTGCGGCTTGGCAGCAAAACCGCGAAAATGCGCCGCTCGCAGACGCACATTCCCTTCCGATTCACCATAAGGCCATCAGGGCCGCTATAAGAAAGACGAAATGTCACAACAAGCACAGCCGGCCGGGCAGCCTGCGCGGCGAGATCTCGCGAACGCCGTAAGGGCGCTATCCATGGACGCGGTACAGGCCGCCAACTCGGGTCACCCCGGGGCACCGATGGGCATGGCCGACATTGCCGAAGTGCTATGGAATGACTATCTGCAACATAACCCGGGCAATGCGCATTGGGTCGACCGCGACCGCTTTGTGTTGTCGAATGGCCACGCCTCGATGCTGCTTTACAGCCTGTTGCACCTGACTGGCTACGACCTGTCGATCGACGAGCTCCGAAACTTCCGCCAACTTGGCTCGCGGACGGCCGGGCACCCCGAATACGAGCCCGATCTGTCGATTGAGACGACGACCGGGCCGTTGGGGCAGGGCATCACCAATGCGGTTGGCATGGCGCTGACCGAGAAAATGCTCGCAGCCCAGTTCAATCAACCAGGGCTGGACATCGTCGACCACAAGACCTGGGTGTTCCTTGGCGATGGTTGCCTGATGGAAGGCATCTCCCACGAAGCGTGTTCGCTGGCTGGCACCTTGAAGCTCGGCAAGCTCATCGCGGTCTACGACGACAACAACATCTCGATCGATGGTGAAGTCGGCGGCTGGTTTACCGACAACACGAAGCAACGATTTGAGGCCTATGGCTGGCAGGTGATTGCTGGCGTCGATGGACACGACAGCGCTGCAATAGCTGCGGCAATCGATAAGGCGCTGGCGGCGACGGATCGGCCGTCTCTGATTTGTTGCAAGACAGTCATCGGCTTCGGCGCACCCAACAAGCAAGGCACTGCGTCCACTCACGGTGCACCACTCGGTGACGAAGAAATAGCCGCTGCCCGCAAGGAACTGGGCTGGGATGCAGCGCCGTTTGAAATACCGGCAGAAATAGCTGCGGCCTGGGATGGCAAGACTCGCGGCGCGTCACTGGAACACGAGTGGCGCAACGTATTTGCGGCTTACGAGGCGAAATATCCGGATTTGGCGGCAGAATTCATGCGCCGCATGAACCGTGCACTGCCGGACAACTGGGACGAGTTCGCAGACCAGGCGATTGCCAAGATCGACGCGGCCGGTGAGAACATGGCCACGCGCAAGGCATCGCTGGTTGCGCTCAACGCATTCGCGCCCGCACTGCCTGAACTTGCCGGTGGTTCGGCGGATCTGACCGGTTCGAATCTGACCAAACATGCCGGCTCGACCACGATTACGGCTGCGGACGCATCGGGTAACTACATTTACTTCGGTGTTCGTGAGTTTGGCATGGCAGCGATGTGCAATGGCATGTCCCTGCACGGCGGCGTTATTCCGTACTCGGGGACATTCCTGACGTTTTCGGATTACGCGCGCAATGCGCTGCGCATGGCTGCGTTGATGAAAGCGCAAAATATTTTCGTGTACACGCACGATTCGATCGGTCTCGGCGAAGACGGACC
Organism: Gammaproteobacteria bacterium; assembly: GCA_029862045.1. Lineage (GTDB taxonomy): Bacteria > Pseudomonadota > Gammaproteobacteria > Steroidobacterales > Woeseiaceae > UBA1847. Next base: position 35,568 of record JAOTYE010000012.1, on the reverse strand, counting down.
GACCCACCAACCTGTGGAACACACGGCATCGCTCAGAATCATGCCGAACATGCGTGTCTGGCGAACCTGCGATACTGTCGAGACGGCTGTGGCATGGCGTGACGCCATCGAGCGCCGCGACGGCCCAACCAGTCTGGTGCTAACACGTCAGGGGTTGCCGCATCAGACTCGCAGTGCGGAGCAGATTGCGGCGATCGCGCGTGGTGGATACGTGTTGCGGGACGGCGACGGTTCGCCTGACCTTATTCTTATCGCGACCGGTTCCGAGGTTGCGCTGGCTGTCTCGGCAGCCGATGTGTTGGCCGCTGATGGCATCAACGCACGCGTCGTCTCGATGCCGTGCACCGATCTTTTTGATGCGCAGGACGAGGCTTATCGTGAACAGGTGCTGCCAGGCGCACTAACGGCGCGCGTTGCCATTGAGGCAGGTGTCACCGAGGGTTGGTGGCGTTATGTCGGACCGCAAGGTCGCGTTATCGGTTTGAATCGCTTCGGCGAGTCCGCGCCTGCGGGCGAACTTTTTGCACACTTTGGCTTCTCGACGGACAACGTCGTGGCGATTGCCAAAGAAACACTCTAATTCAGGAGATAGTAATGACGATCAAGGTTGGTATTAACGGCTACGGCCGGATAGGTCGCAACATGGTGCGAGCGCTGTACGAAGGCGGTATGCGTTCGGAAATCGAGGTTGTTGCCGTAAATGATCTGGGCGACGCGAATACGAATGCGCATCTGACGCGTCGCGACACGGCGCATGGGCGGTTTCCGGGAACCATCGAGGTCGATGGTGATTACATGGTCGTCAACGGCGATCGTATTCGGGTCCTGGCGGAACGAGACCCGGCGAAACTGCCCTGGGCCGAGCTTGGTGTGGAGGTGGTACTCGAGTGCACCGGGTTTTTCCGTACCCGTGAAACAGCCGGCAAGCATATCGAGGCGGGCGCGAAAAAAGTCATCATCTCGGCACCAGGTGGCAAGGATATCGACGCGACGATCGTCTACGGTGTCAATCATGACGTTCTGAAAGCGAGCGACACGATCATCTCCAACGCGTCCTGCACGACGAACTGCCTTGCGCCACTCGTCAAGCCCTTGCACGAAGTGATTGGTGTCAAGCACGGCATCATGACAACGATTCACGCCTACACGAACGATCAGGTGCTGACTGACGTCTTCCACAGTGACCTGCGCCGTGCACGTTCGGCGACGATGTCGCAAATCCCGACCAAGACCGGTGCGGCCGCGGCCGTTGGCCTGGTGCTGCCCGAGCTGAACGGCCGTCTCGACGGTTTCTCGATGCGTGTACCGACGATCAATGTGTCGGCGGTCGACCTGACCTTTGTTGCGGAGCGCGAGACCAGTATTGACGAGATAAATGCGATTATGAAGGACGCCAGCGAAGGCGAACTCAAAGGTGTGTTGGCCTACAACGATGAACCGCTTGTCTCGATCGACTTCAATCATGACCCGGCATCCTCGACCTACGACGCCGGGCTGACGAAGGTTATGGAGGGCACACTCGTCAAGGTCTGCGCCTGGTATGACAACGAATGGGGCTTCTCGAATCGCATGCTTGACACGACGATCGCGCTGTACAACGCGAAATAATCCGCCGAGACCAGCGACATCGTTATGCCTGTCATTCGAATGGCCGACGTTGACCTGTCGGGCAAGCGGGTCCTGATTCGTGAGGACCTGAACGTGCCCGTTTCCGACGGGGTCGTGACCAGTGATGCGCGGATCCAGGCAGCGCTGCCGACGATTCGGGCGGCGCTCGAGGCGAATGCTGCCGTTATGCTCATGTCGCATCTCGGCAGACCAACCGAAGGTGAGCCGGACGGTCAGTATTCTCTGCGGCCGGTCGCCGATCATCTCTCAAAGATGCCTGGCATCGACGTGCCCCTGGTTAGCGACTGGATTGACGGCGTCGACGTCGAGCCGGGCAATGTCGTGCTGCTCGAAAACGTCCGTTTTCTCGCGGGTGAGAAATCCTCTGACGAATCGCTGGCACGAAAAATGGCCGCGCTTTGTGATGTCTTTGTCATGGACGCCTTTGGCACGGCGCATCGAGCGCAGGCCAGTACCTACGGTGTCGCAGAGTATGCGCCAGTTGCCTGCGCCGGACCTTTGCTCGTGGCAGAACTCGACGCACTCGGCAAGGCGCTGACGGATCCCGCTCGCCCGTTCGTTGCAATCGTGGGCGGTTCCAAAGTGTCCACCAAGCTGACTGTTCTCGGCGCGCTGGCCGGACTGGTCGACAGCCTGATTGTCGGTGGCGGCATCGCGAACACGTTTATCGCGGCGGCCGGTAACAATGTCGGCAAGTCACTCTATGAATCCGATATGTTGGATACAGCACGCGAGCTGGCTGCCGATGAAGAGGATCGTGCCGATATTCCGGTGCCGACCGACGTGGTTGTGGCAACGGATTTCTCCGCCGATGCTGCGCCAGTGACGAAGACTGTCGACGCAGTCGCGGATGATGAATTGATTCTCGATATTGGCCCCGAGACAGCGCGGCGCTTTGCCGAGATCCTCAAGAGTGCGGGCACGATCATCTGGAATGGCCCGGTCGGTGTGTTCGAGTTCGATGCGTTCGGCGGCGGAACCAAAGCGCTCGCCGAGGCCATCGCCGAGAGTGGGGCATTTTCAGTAGCAGGCGGCGGTGACACGCTCGCCGCCATCGATAAATACGGCGTCGCCGATCGGATTTCCTACATCTCAACTGGCGGCGGTGCGTTCCTGGAGTTCGTCGAAGGCAAAACTCTACCGGCTGTGGAAATACTGGAACGACGTGCTGCCCAACAGGTCCTGCGACCGTGACATTTATCTCCCTCATGGCTCGCTGCGCTGCGCTTTACTTCAGTCGATAAACATCCCGCCCGCAGGCCCTGTTGGTTCAGGCAGGAAACGGTCCGGTTATCGCCACGGTCATGCCCGGATACTGAATATTAACGAACAGCGTCTTGCCGTCCGGCGAGAAGCATACGCCAGCGAGTTCGGATGTCGTGTGGGCATTATCTGCCAACTGGTATTGACTGCCGTCAGGTCGAATTCCGACCAGGCCACAATTGCTCGACGTGTCTTCACAAACGATCAGGTCACCCCACGGCGCCATCGTCAGGTTATCGGCATTGCGCAATATTGATTCGTGTGAGGCCTCGGCGATTAATTTCAACTGTCCCGGGGCGCTACGTTCTCCAGGCCGTCCTTCCTGTGGGCTCGGCCGGTACGAGAAGATCTGGCCAAGGCGTGCCGGACCACCGATCGTGCACGTAAACACGAATTCGTCACCGGCCACGCACAGCCCTTCGCCGCGGGCAAACGTTGCAGCACCCATCGTCGCTCCGCGCAGACGCAAGTCGTTCTTTAGTGGCTCGACATCGTCGAGGTCGAGCCATCCGCTTGCCATTGACTCACCAGGAATCATCTGCGGTTCGCGCGACCAGTTATGCGTCATGAACGATGGCTGTTTATCAATCGCAAGCGCCTGCAACTTGCCGCCCTCGTGAAGCTTGCCGGGAACGTTGGGGATGTAGCGATAGAACAAGGAATGGTGCCGGTCCTCGGTCATGTAGACGATGCCTGTTGACGCATGGACGGCCGCCGCTTCATGTTCGAATCTGCCCATTGCCTTGATCGGGACCGGTTCGACCAGGCCATCGTGGTGCGCGGGAACTTCAAAAACGTAGCCATGGGGTTGTTCCCGCCGCACGATCTGTCCCGCGCTCCAGCCCGTGCCAGGTAACTCAAAACACTCTTCGCAGCTCAACCAGCTGCCCCAGGGCGTCGGCCCGCCCGCGCAGTTGAGTTCGGTGCCGGCGAGGCTCAGGTGTTGTTTCTCAGTCTGGCCGGTCTGCGGGTTGTACACGGTTGTGGTCGTGCCGCCGACGCCAGGCGTCCTGCCACCACCTTGATCGTAAATATTGTCTTTAACGGCTTGCGGGAGCGTTGCATACGAATCGCCGAACGCGCCACGTTTAAAGAAGGCGGGCTGAATCTCATGGTTGCAAACCAGAATAATGCAACCGTTGTCGGCAGGAAAAGCAGCCATGCCGTCGTGAGCATTCGGTACGCGAAAACCATCGCTCATCATGTCGCCGGCCCGCGATACCGTTTTGTACTGATAGCCCTCCGGCAGGTCCAGGATTTGATCGGGATCCGGACGCAGCGGACCGATCTTCGGGTCGTCAGCGCGACAGGTTACCGACAGCGCCGGGCTTGACGCAGCAATCGCCAGAAGATGCAGGAAACGACGTCGATCCATAATCAAAAACAGAGACTCAGGGTTGGTGCGGGCAGCATATCGTCTATATGTGGCAACTTGAAGCTACCTTCCTGAGGTCATGACAGCGATATCTTTCCGCCTGTGCAATAATCGCCGCCATGCAAAGACGGACAAAGATAGTCGCGACACTTGGCCCGGCAACCGATGTGGAGAAAGTACTACGCCGCATGATCAGGGCTGGCCTTGATGTCGCGCGGCTCAATTTTTCCCATGGTGATGCCGAAGAGCATCGCCGTCGCGCCGAAAAATTGCGTTCGGTTGCCAAAGAATGTGGCCGCGATGTGGGCTTGATGGGCGACCTGCAGGGTCCGAAAATTCGCGTCAGGCGCTTCAAGGAGCACAGCGTCGAGTTGTCCGATGGTGCGGCATTCTATCTCGACAGCACCCTGGGCTACGAAGACGGAACCGAGGAGGGTGTCGGCGTTGCGCTTGATTCTCTGCATCAAGACGTCGTTGCCGGCGACATTCTGTTGTTGAACGACGGCATGATCGCGCTCGAAGTCCAACGCGTCGAGGGCACGCGAATTCATACCACGGTCATCACCGGCGGCATCATTTCAGATCACAAAGGGATCAACAAAAAGGGCGGTGGCCTTTCCGCCACGGCACTGACGGACATTGACCGGGAAAACATCAAGCTGGCGGCCGAACTCGAAATGGATTTTCTCGCTGTTTCTTTTGTTCGTAGCGGAGCTGACGTAATTGAAGCGCGCCGCTTGTTTGAAGAAGCGGGCGGAAAAGGACTGATCGTCGCCAAGATCGAGCGTACCGAAGCTGTATTGGACATGGACTCGATCGTCGATGCTGCCGATGTGATCATGGTGGCGCGCGGCGATCTTGGCGTGGAAATGGGCTATGCCGAGCTGACCGGCATACAAAAAAGCCTGATCCGCAAGACCCGCAAGGGTAGCAAAATCGTAATTACGGCGACGCAGATGATGGAATCGATGATTCAACATCCGATTCCAACGCGTGCGGAAGTGTCGGATGTTTCCAATGCTGTGATGGATGGCACGGACGCTGTGATGCTGTCTGGCGAGACGGCTGTCGGTAAATATCCGGTCAAAGCGATACGGGCGATGGACGAGGTCTGCACCGGAGCCGAGAAGTACCCATTGCCGCATGGCAGTACGCGGCATCGGTTGGGCGACTACTTCGAGGGGGTCGACGAAGCGATCGCTATGGCGGTGATGTACACCGCCAATCATCTGGCCGTCAAGGCCATCATTGCATTAACGGAATCCGGTTCCACGACAAGGTGGATGTCGCGAATTCGCTCCGATATTCCGATCTACGCGTTTACACCGTATGCCGCGACGAGTCGTCGCGTCGCGCTGTATCGCGGCGTTTACCCGGTGGCGTTCGAAATTGAGGGCTCGGATCGCGAGCGATTGTATGCCGATATTTTCAAGACGCTGTTGAGCAATAAGCTGGTAGAAGTTGACGACCTCGTCATATTCACAAAGGGCGACCTGCAAGGTGTTTCCGGCAGCACCAATTCGATGATGATTCTCGAGGTCAAGGACTCCGAGTAGCGGACTATGCAACGATGGTTCTTACGCCTCGCCGGAGGTATCGTTGTTGCGGCGGCTCTCGTCATTGGGCTCGCATGGCTTACGCTTCGCGCCAGTCTGCCGGACATCGAAGGTGAGCTTACGCTCGATGGGCTCTCCGCAGGCGTGACGATCGAAAGGGATGGCGAAGGAATCCCGACGATTACCGCGAGCACCCGTGGGGATCTTGCGTTCGCTACCGGTTTTGCACACGGGCAGGACCGCTTTTTTCAGATGGACCTGATACGTCGTCACTCGGCGGGCGAATTGTCGGAGCTATTTGGCGGCTTGACGATCGATGCTGATAAGCGCTTTCGCTTTCATCGCTTCCGCAGCCGCGCGCAAGCGGGGCTGGCCAAGTTGCCGGAATCCGAGGCAGCGCTGGTCGAGCGCTACGCAGAAGGGGTCAATGCGGGCGTTGCCAGTCTCTCCGCGAAACCATTCGAGTACTACCTGCTGCGTGTCGAGCCGGAACCCTGGTTGCCCGAGGATTCGGTGCTGGTCGTATTTACGATGTTCATTAATCTCAACGACGAGCGCGCCACCGGAGACGTGCAACGTGGACTCGCGCATCGCCTCCTGCCGCAGGACTTGTATGCCTGGATGTACCCGCAGGGCACGCCGTGGGATGCACCGTTAATGGGCGAGGCGCGTGGTGTTGCGCCTGTGCCGGCTGCCGATGTCGTGTCGATCAGAGACATACCGGATACCGCCCCACCGTCACAAGAGCGCGGCAAGCGAATGCTCAATGGCAGCAATAACTGGGCGGTAAGCGGTGCGCTGACGAGTACGGGGCGCGCTATCGTATCAAACGACATGCATCTCGGACTGCAGGCGCCGAATATCTATTATCAGGCCCGGCTCGTTGTAGACGGCGACAGGCCACGAGATGTTACTGGCGTTACCTTGCCCGGGACACCGTTCGTTGTTGCGGGCAGCAATACGAAAGTCGCCTGGGGCTACACCAACAGTTACGGAGACTGGTCAGACGCCGTGATTCTGCGTCCGGGAGCGGAACCAGGAACTTACAAAACGCCAACAGGCGATGTTGCCTTTGCCGAACATCGGGAGCGCATCAACGTCAAGGGAGCGGATCCGGTCGACGTCACAATTCGCGAGACGATCTGGGGGCCGGTAGACGAGGGTGCCGATTACCCCGCGGGTGAAATCGCAGTTAGCTGGATTGCACACGAAAGCGATGCCATCAATCTGCAAATCATCGATCTGGAGAATGCAGATTCGGTATTTGCGGCGCTCGATATCGCGAATGGGATGGGTATACCGCCGCAGAATTTTGTAACCGGCGATTCGGTCGGCAACATCGCATGGACGATAACCGGAAAGATTCCGCTACGGTCTGATTTTGATCCGCTGCGTCCAGCGGACTGGAGCGAATCGGCGGGCTGGACCGGCTGGGTCGATGCGAAGCATTACCCTCGCATCGTCAATCCCGCAAGTGGGCGCATATGGTCGGCCAACGCGCGCGTCGCCGACGGGGAGGCGCTGGATGTCATCGGCGACAGTGGCTATGAATTTGGCGCCAGGGCACTGCAGATTCGTGACGCATTGTTCGAGCAAGACACATTCGCGCCGACCGACATGCTGGCTATTCAAATCGACGATCGAGCGCTCTTCCTGACCCGCTGGCGCGACCTGTTGCTCGATGTGCTGGATGCGGAGACGACGGCTGGCGATGAACGACTTGCGGAGTACCGGCGCCTTGTCGAAGACTGGATTCCGCGCGCAGTGCCCGAATCGGTCGGCTACCGCCTGGTGCGTGCGTTCCGACTCGAGGTTCAGGCGCGAGTCTTCCATGCGCTAATGACACCGGTGCGAGAGGAATACGTTGATGAGGTGAAATTGCGCATCAGTAACCAGTTCGAAGCGTCGCTCTGGTCTCTCGTAACCGAGCGGCCCGAGCACTTCTTGCCGGCTGACTACGATAGCTGGCAGGAGTTCATGGTCGAGGCGGTGCGAGAGAACATCCGCTACTTCGACGACAATTACGATGGCCCGCTTGCCGATCGAAGCTGGGGCGAGCGCAACACGGCGCTGATCGAGCATCCGCTCAGCCGTGCCGTGCCGATGCTCGCCAAATATCTGGATATGCCGCGCGAACCGTTGGCTGGCGACGCCGATCTGCCAAAAGCGCAGACACCGAATTTCGGCGCCTCGCAACATTTTTCGGTGTCCCCGGGCGATGAAGCGAACAGTCTGATGCACATGCCGACCGGGCAAAGCGGCCACCCATTGTCGGATTTTTATCGCCGTGGTCATGATGACTGGGTGCACGGTCGATCCAGTCCGTTTTTGCCGGGTGAGACACGACATAAGCTGACCTTGCTGCCGGCCACGGACTGAGGCCCAGCAACGATTTTCCGGTAAGATAATCATTGCACTGCGATAAGCGGACGAGAACATGGCTAACAGCAAATTCACCGGAACCAGTACCTACGTCGCGACAGACGACCTCATGATGGCCGTCAACGCAGCTGTGACGCTCGAGAGGCCGATATTGGTCAAAGGTGAGCCCGGCACAGGTAAGACCCAGCTGGCGATCGAAGTCGCGAACTCACTCGGCAAGCCGCTTTATGAGTGGCATATCAAGTCGACCACCAAAGCGCAGCAAGGACTGTACGAATACGATGCGGTTGCCCGCTTGCGTGATTCGCAACTTGGCGATGACCGGGTGCACGACATTTCGAATTACATTGTGCGCGGCAAGGTCTGGGAGGCATTCGAGTCAGGCGAGCAGCCTGTATTGCTTATTGACGAAGTGGACAAGGCCGACATCGAATTCCCGAATGACTTGTTGCGGGAACTCGATCGCATGGAGTTCTATGTGTATGAAACAAAGCGACTCATCAAGGCCGTCCATCGCCCGGTCATCGTCATCACGAGTAACAACGAGAAAGAACTGCCCGATGCATTTCTGCGGCGCTGTTTCTTCCACTACATCAAGTTTCCAGACAAGGAAACGATGCAGCGGATCGTAGACGTGCATTTCCCGAAATTGAAGAAAGACCTTCTGGGCGAAGCGCTCAATGCTTTCTATAAAGTCCGCGACGTTCCAGGCCTAAAGAAGAAGCCGTCGACCTCAGAATTGCTCGACTGGATCAAGTTGTTGCTGGCTGAAGACATTCCACCGGAAGCTCTCAGGGCAAAGGACTCGCGCACGGCGATACCGCCACTTTACGGCGCCCTGCTGAAAAACGAGCAGGATGTGCACTTGTTTGAACAGCTTGTCTTCCTGGATAGAAGGGCAGGCTCGAACCCGTAGTAGCGTGTCATGCTAATCCCATTTTTCTATCTCCTGCGCGACGGCGGTATGAAAACGTCGATTACCGAGTTGCTTACGCTCCTCGAAGCGATGCAAAAAGGCGTGGCAGGACAGAGTGTTGATGACTTTTATTACTTGTCGCGCTCGTGCCTTGTAAAAGACGAATCGAAACTTGACCGCTTCGACCGCATCTTCGCGTCGTATTTCAATGGTGTGGAGGACTCATTTGCCGATCTGATGGCCGACATTCCCGATGAGTGGTTGAGACGGCAGGCCGAGCTCATGCTGAGCGACGAAGAGCGCGCGCAAATCGAGGCGCTTGGTGGTTTCGAGGAACTGATGCAGGCCTTGCAGCAGCGCCTCGAAGAGCAGAGTGAGCGGCACGAAGGTGGCAATAAATGGATCGGCACGGCCGGCACGTCGCCGTTCGGTGCTTACGGTTACAACCCTGAAGGCGTACGAATCGGCCAGCAGAGCTCGCGCAATCGAAGTGCCGCCAAGGTCTGGGACCGGCGCGAATACCGCAATCTCGACGATTCTGTTGAACTCGGTACACGCAATATCAAGATCGCGTTGCGGCGGTTACGAAAATTCGCTCGTGAAGGCGCTGCTGATCAACTCGATCTCGAAGACACGATCGACAAGACGGCGAGAAATGCAGGTCTTTTGGATATCCGCATGGTTCCCGAGCGTCACAATGCGGTGAAGGTCCTGCTTTGCCTGGATATTGGCGGCTCGATGGACGATCACGTGCGCGTCTGCGAGGAACTGTTCTCCGCGTCACGCAGTGAATTCAAGCATCTCGAATATTTCTACTTTCACAACTTCATCTACGAGAGCATGTGGAAGGATAATCGTCGTCGCCATGCCGAGCGCGTACCAACCGTTGATATCACGCACAAATACGGCTCCGACTATAAACTGGTTTTCGTCGGTGACGCGACGATGAGCCCTTACGAGATTGTGTACGCTGGCGGCAGCGTCGAGCACTGGAATGAAGAGCCCGGAGCAGTGTGGATCAAGCGACTACTGAACACCTTTCCCAAGGCGATATGGCTTAATCCGGAGCCGCAGAACCGCTGGGACTACACCCCGTCCGTCAAACTGACGCGTGAATTGATGGACGACCGAATGTACCCGTTAACCCTCGCCGGGCTTGACGACGGCATCAAGGGGCTTCACTAGTCCAGGCTGGTTGCGCCGAGCTCTTTGAGGTCAGCCAATACCTGTGCGGAGTGGTCGGCGGGTTTGACCTTCTCGTAATGCTTGGCAATTGTGCCGTCCGGACCAATCAGGAAAGTCTGTCGCTTGGCGACGGTCATGCCAAACATCCTGGTTTTTACGCCGTAAGCACCGGCCGCTTTGCCATTCGAGTCGGCGAGCAGTGGAAACGGCAGGCCATGATTCTCAGAGAACTTCCGGTGCGACTCCACGTCATCGAGGCTTACACCGAGGATCTGGGCATTGATTTTCCTGAAGGCGAAAATATTGTCGCGAAACTCGCAGGCCTCGGTTGTACAGCCCGGGGTCTCGTCTTTTGGGTAGAAGTAGAGCACAACCCACTGATCGCGATAGTCTTCGAGCGCATGCAGCTGGCCATTTTGATCATAGAGTTCGAATTCAGGCGCGGGCTGCCCGACAGTAAACAGTTCGGACGCCATGGCCGACAAGCTAAGCGCGAGCAAAGACAACAGAATCACAGGTGTTCGTTTCATCAAGCTACATCCTCCGGTGGGCACTATAATACCATTCGGTCTGAATCGGGCGGAATTTGACAGTTCGTGACGATATGAGAAGTACTGAGTCGGCAGAACATAAGACAGCTCTCGTCCTGCCGGGCGGCGGCGCGCGCGGCGCATTTCAGGTCGGAGTGCTCAAAGCGCTGGCCGAGCTCGTGCCAAAAGGCAGTCCCAATCCCTTTGCCGTGATCAGTGGCACGTCGGCAGGGGCGATAAACTCGGTCGTGCTGGCCAGCAAGGCGCGGCGCTTTCGAGTCGCTGTCGCTGAACTCGATCGGGTGTGGGCCAATTTCCGCAGCGAACAGGTCTTTCGCACCGGCAACCTGACCATGCTCAAAAGCAGCCTGCATTGGCTCGCGGCGATCGTGCTTGGCGGGTTTCTTGTCGGCACGCCAAAGTCCTTGCTCGACAATTCTCCGTTGCGTGCGTTACTCAGCCGCAATGTCCGTTTCCCGAGGATTCAGGACGCAATCGAGAACGGCTATCTCGATGCCGTCGCTGTAACTGCCGCGAGTTATGCGTCAGCCCGGTCGACGTCTTTTTTTCAGGCAGCGCAGGGTCGCGGCGGATGGTCGCGCACGCGGCGCGTCGGCATACGCGGCGATCTGCACCTCGATCACCTGATGGCGAGCATTGCAGTACCGATGATCTTCCCGCCCGTGCAGCTCGACGGCGGGTATTTCGGCGACGGCGCCATGCGCCAGGCAACTCCGTTAAGCCCTGCCATCCATTTGGGGGCTGACCGCATTCTTGTAGTTGGAATACGCGACGAGACCGCCGACAAAGTACCGGATCCGGGGCAGCCACAGGCGCATCCGAGTTTTGCTCAGATTGCTGGTTATATGCTCGATACCTTGTTCATGGACGGGCTCTACTCTGACCTTGAGCGCATGACGCGCATCAATCAGCTGATTGATGCGGTGAATCCGGACCATCGCACAGGAACACTGCGACGCATGCGCCCGATTGACACGATGCTTATCGTGCCCAGCAAAGATCTTCGCGTCATTGCTCACACGCATCGACGCGAATTGCCCTTCGCGATTCGCGGTCTTTTGCGCGGGATCGGTGGTCGGGGCCCGAGCGAGAACCGCCTCCTGAGTTTCCTCATGTTTGAGCGGGAATACACGCAGGAGTTGATTGAGCTCGGCTATCAGGACGCAATGAAAGTCAAAGACGAACTACTCGACTTCGTCACCGGCGCTGACGTACCGCGACTGTTTGCACCGAGTTGGATCAAGAAGGATCTGAGCGCATTCCACTCAGACTAGCGTGACCTACAAGAGAAATGCGGCACCCAATCCGAGGAACGCCATGTAACCTATTACGTCGGTTACTGTCGTCAATACAACGCCGCCAGCCAGGGCAGGATCGATCCGCATGCGCTTCAGTGTGAGCGGAATCGCGAAGCCGGCAAATGCCGCGATAAACAGATTGATGATCATTGCGGCCCCGATAACGCCCCCAATATGCCAGTCGCCGAACCACAAAAACGTAAATACGGCGACGACGACCGCCCAGCCGAGGCCGTTCAGCAGCCCTACCAGGAGTTCCTTGCGCAGGATTCGACGCGCGTTGGTGCGATCGATCTGACCGAGCGCAATGGCCCGGGTGATGATGGTTAACGACTGGCTACCCGCCACGCCGCCCATGCTTGGCACGACCGGCATTAGAACGGCAAGCAGGACGATCTTGTCGATAGTGGTCTGAAAAATGTCGACGACGGCGGCGGCGAGAAACGCAGTGCAGAGGTTCACGCCGAGCCACAGCGCTCTGCGGGTCGCACTCTTGAACACTGGCGCAAACATGTCGTCTTCTTCATCGAGTCCCGCTGCACTCATTAGCGAGTGCTCGGCCTCGTCACGGATCACATCAACGACATCGTCGACCGTGATGCGTCCAACAACCCGATAGTCATCATCGACAACGGGGGCAGACAGTAAATCCCGATGCTCAAATTCCCAAACCACCTCGGTCGACGGGGTGTGCGCCGGGATGGGCAGAATATCAGTGGACATGACCGCGGAGACGAGGGTTTCGTCGTCATGTGTCAACAACCGCGACAAAAACAACGAGCCGACAAATTCGTCGTCCCGATTGACGACAAAAATAGAATCCGTGCCGTCGGGCATTTCGCCACGTGCGCGCAGGTAACGACAAACGACTTCGAGTGTGACATCGGGACGAACCGTCACGACGTCGACGTTCATCAGGCCACCGGCGCTGTCCTCGTCGTAGGCAAGTACCTGCCGCAACCGTTCCTCATCCTGGTCATCGAGGGACTGCAGAACTTTCTGAGTAACAGTTTCCGGCAGATCGATCAGCAGGTCGGCGAGATCGTCGAGCTCCATGCCCTCTGTGGCCGCGATGAGTTGCTCGGTCTTCATGCCCTTGATCAGGCCATCGCGCACCTCGTCGGAGACCTCGACGAGCACATCGCCTTCGTCCTCGGAATCGACCATTTCCCAGAGTACGGCGCGCTCGCGAAGCGGCAGGGATTCGAGCAGGCGCGCGATCTCAGCCGGATGCAGGCTGTGAATCATCAGGCGCGCAGAACGCATGCCGCCGCTGTCGAGTTTTTCGCGCAGCAGTCGCAAGGTGGCCTGAGTGTGCTCTCTCGCTTCCATGGGTGCCGCCTCAGAAAGGTAGCCGGAGTTTACCGGTCTTAACCGCCACACGCACGGCAAGACTGTGGCCGGGGCGTTGTCCATCGGAAGTAAAGCGCAGCGACAATATCGCCGGGAGCGATTTTGGACGCACGTAGTGCGCCCGTAGGGTCGGCAACAGGATGTTGCCGATCAACCGAGCCATGAAGATGGGCAATGCGCCGGACGCAGTCCTACGTCTTGCTTATCGGATGCGTCGTAATTTCGTTGTGGCGGGTAAGGACAGGGTCGTGAATTTCGCGTAGCGCGGTGGCGAGTTTTTCGGTCATGTACACGGAGCGGTGCTGGCCGCCTGTGCAACCGATCGCGACGGTCAGATAGCCTCGGTGCACGGCGTCGTATTCAGGAATCCAGCGTTTCAGAAACCTGAAGATATCCTCGTACATTGCGACGAACGCCGGCTGAGCGTCGAGAAATCCGGCGACCTCCTGATCACGGCCAGTCAGCCCCCTTAGTTCCACAGTCCAATACGGGTTCGGCAAGCAGCGCAAATCGAATACGAAGTCGGCGTCCGCTGGAATGCCGTTTTTGAAACCGAATGACTCGATCAGTACCGAAAGTGCACCGGTTTTACGTCGATCGATGCGCTCGCGAATCGTATCAGCCAGTTCGTAGATACTTGTGCGTGAGGTGTCGATAATCAGATCGGCGGAATTGAGAATAACCGAGAGCATCTCGCGTTCGTTTTCGATCGCGGCACGCAATGCCGTGCCATGCCCGGCAAGGGGATGTCGCCGACGAGTTTCGCTATAACGCTTGAGCAATACGTCGTCGCTGGATTGAAGGAAAAGCAAGTCCGTTTGAACGCCCTGCTGGCGAAGTTCCCCGATCAGCTGCGGCAATGCTTCGAGGTCCTGGCGGCGATTTCGTGCATCAACGCCGACAGCGAGAAGGTTCGTTGCTTTGCCGTCCCCGGAAGTGACCTCATCTATGACTGATTTGAGGAGCCCGGCCGGCATATTGTCTATGCAGTAATAGCCGATGTCTTCAAGAACGTGCAAAGCAATGGACTTGCCGGATCCCGACAGTCCGCTGACGATAACTAGGCGCACAATGCCTCATAGAGTTCGTTACTCGAGTTAGCATCCCGCAGTTTGGAGCGCAATTCCCGATCGTCGAGCAGGTCCGCGATGCCGGAAATATTGGCGTGATCCTCGTCGCCCAGCTCAGCAGGCACCATGAGGCCGAAGACGAGGTCAACTGCCTCGCCGTCCGGCGAATCAAATTCCACTGCCTCACTGAGTCCGATGAGTGCGCCGACGCTCGAGTCGAGACCGTCGACGCGACAATGCGGGAATGCGACGCCTTGATCCAGGCTCGTGCAGCCCAGGCGTTCGCGTTCGATCAGGCCCCCAAAAATATCCTCGCTGGCGATGTGGGGATGGGAGCGCACGAGCAGCTGACTCAATATTTCGAGGCAATGTTTCTTGCTGCGAGCATGTGCATTGCACAAGACACTGTCGGGCTTGATGATTTCTTCGAGCAACATTGGATTGAGCTGAATGGATAGCCGGCACGCCCGTGCGACTGCTCAGCCGCACGGGCCGAATACGGTCTTAGCCGAAATTTCCCTTTTGCGCGTCTCTGGCGCGGTGGTCGACGAGTTTTTCTTTGTACTTTCTTACCCGCCGATCGAGCTTGTCTACCAGGCCATCGATCGCTGCATACATGTCTTCTTCGATTGCATCAGCGTAAATCGTACCGCCATTCACTTTGACTGTAGCTTCTGCTTTGTGCCGCAGCTTCTCGACAGTGAGGATACAGTTGATGTCAGATACCAGATCAAAGTGACGTGCGACCTTGTCAATCTTGGACTCGACATAACCTCTGAGGGAAGCGGTTACCTCGACGTGATGGCCTGAAACGTTCAATTGCATAGTTTTCTCCCATACTTCTGATGTCGTACGTGCTTTGCTCTATCGCTCCCCCGCGAAAATAGTCAGCTAGCTCGCACAGTCTTAACGGGTTCAGATTAGCAGTGCCGTAAACCTCCTTCTGTAGCGTTTGATACGTATATTCGTTTCATCCGTATCGATATTGCGCGCTCACGCCGGGCGTTGCCTGCGCTCGCTCGACGATGTGATATTCATTGACTCACGGTACTTCGCAACGGTTCGCCTCGCAACTGAAATCCCTTCTTCGGCAAGCACATTGGCGATCTTGCTGTCACTCAGAGGCTTGGCCGGGTTTTCGGCGCCGATCAGCTTGCGAATCTTCGCGCGTACTGACGTGGATGACTGGTCTTCGCCGTCGGCGGACGAAAGGTGAGACGAGAAAAAGTACTTAAATTCGAAAACGCCACGCGGCGTGTGCATGTACTTGTTGGTCGTGACACGAGAAATTGTCGATTCGTGCATGCCGATTTCTTCAGCAACATCCCTGAGGACCATCGGCTTCATCGATTCGTCACCGTGCTCAAGAAACTCGATCTGCCGGGACACGATGCAGGTCGCTACCTTCATAACCGTTTCATTGCGAATTTCGAGACTGCGAATCAGCCAGCGGGCCTCCTGCAGTTGTGAGCGCAGCACCGCGTGATCACCGCTGCCGCGCAGCAGGCGTGCGTATTGTTGATTGACCGAGAGTCGTGGCACGCCGGTTGGGCTGATCTCAACCTGCCACCGATTGTCGATCTTGCGTACGAATACGTCGGGAATAACGTATTCGGCGGCGGCCGGGCTGACGGCGAGTCCGGGTTTAGGGTGACAGCTCTTGACGAGTGCCACCGCGTCATGCAAATCCTCGTCGGAGGTTCGCAAACTGCGTCGCAATTCGCCGTAGTCACGGCTCGCAACCAGGTCAAGATGGCGATCCGCAAGATCGATCGCCAGCGATAGCCCGGGCGTCGAAGCATCGAGCTGATGCAACTGCAGGATGATGCATTCGGAAAGCGAGCGGGCGCCGACACCGACAGGATCCAGGCACTGCACCTTTTCGAGCGTTTCCTCGATTTCCGCAAGCGTAACCTCGGATTCTTTGTCGAGGCTTGCCGAAATTTCGTCAAGATCGGCTGTCAGGTAACCGTCGTCGTTTATCGAATCGACAATCGCCTCACCAATGACGACTTGTCGCGGCGAGAAGTGCTCCATCTCGAGCTGCCAAAGCAGATGTTCCCGCAATGTCTGGCCGGACTCGTCGGCGAACTCCGTGATCGGTCGGCCTTCGCCATTCCATCCGCCATCCTGAATTTGCCCGGCAGAGCGCTCCTGCCAACTGTCCTCAGCCTTTATGGTTTCAACTTCAGCGGTGGTTTCTGCATTGGTTTGTGGAACGTCGGGCAGGTCCTCCATCTCGAGCATGATGTTTTCTTCGAGGGCATCCTGAATCTGTGCATTCAGATCCAGAACCGGCAGCTGCAAAAGCCTGATGGCTTGCTGCAGCTGCGGCGTCATCGTCAGCGTTTGTCCGAGTTTTAGTTGTAGCGACGGTTTTAGCATGTAATGACGTGTGCGGGAGAGGCTAGCCTCCGCTTGACGGTTAGATTGTGATCAGTTTGCCTCAGAGTTTAAACTCCTGTCCGAGATACACTTCTCGGACGTGGTGATTCTCCAGAATCTCTTCTGGTGAGCCCGACGCGATCAAGCTGCCATCACTGAGTATATAGGCTCTGCCGCAAATTCCGAGTGTTTCGCGGACATTATGGTCAGTGATTAACACACCAATATCGCGCTCACACAAGTGCTTGATAATTCGTTGAATATCGAGCACCGAAATCGGATCGACACCAGCGAATGGTTCGTCCAGCAAAACGAATAACGGGTTTGCGGCCAGCGCCCGGGCAATCTCGACGCGACGTCGCTCGCCGCCGGACAGGCTGATACCGAGGCTGGTCCGGACATGACCTACATGCAGTTCGTCAAGCAGGGTTTCAAGCTCCTCTTCGCGACCGGCCAGGTTGAGATCGTCACGGTGCTCGAGAATCGCAAGGACATTCTGTTCAACGGTCAGCTTGCGAAAAATCGATGCTTCCTGTGGCAGGTAACCGAGACCGAGTTTCGCCCGTCGGTGCATTGGTTGCGCGGTCAGGTCCTGTCCGTCAAGCAGTATCGTGCCGCTGTCGGCCGAGATCAGACCGACGATCATGTAAAACGCTGTGGTCTTGCCTGCGCCATTTGGGCCAAGTAAACCGACGACTTCGCCGCTTCTTATTTCCAGTGACAGGTTTTTGACGACTTTGCGGAGTTTGAAGCTCTTCGAGATATCCTGGGCACTGAGGATGCTCATGGAACCTCTTCCGCAGCGCTCGCATCCTCTTCGGCCGCGGCATCATCATCGTCAACGGCGGTCGATGCTCCAGGTATAACCGTAATCTTCACCTTTTCGTCGCTGTCTGCTGCGGACTGGGCCTTGATGCGTTGTTCCTTGAGGTTGTATACGAGGAAGCTCGACGAAATCTGATTACCGCCCTCGGTGATGATCGCTTCCTCAGAGAATTCGACGACACCGGCATCAAGGTCGTATTGCAGTCTGCCGGCCTGCGCGTGAGTAATTTCGTCGCTGTCGGGACGTCGCAGCTCGAACGTAGCAGGGGTGCCCTGAATTGCAGCAAATCGCAGCTGAGTATCCGTGAATGTCAGCTCTGCTGACTCACATTCGATATGACCCGCGTCAACGTCAATGATGACGTTGCCAGTGAAGTGCCAGACACTGTCCTGAAAATCGAGTTTGCTTGCGCGGCCAATGTCAGCTTCGATGTTGGTGGTTCCTTGCGATAGTCGAAGGCCGCGAAACATCAACATGGAGCTCTTGCCGTCATAGTCTGTCGAATCGGCATCGAGCGAAATCGGCAGCCTGAGATCACCGCCCTGTGCGAATGCCAGGCAAGGCAACAATACGAGTATCGCGAGACTACGAGCAAGCATCGAATTCACCATCGCTGTCACGGGGCAAACTTGCCGCTGACGTTCGATTTTAATTCCACACGGTTTTCCTTGAGCGATGCTAGCATGCCAGTCGCAGTCAGGCTGCGGGCGCCTATTCGAATCTGCACGCGCTCATTGGTTTCGGCGACATAGTTCTCGGGATCGAGCTCGAGATACTGTGTGCGAATTTCCGTGTCGTTGCCGGAGAAACCCTCGCTGCTGACCGCCCGGACATGGCCACGGAGCAGCACGCGCTGCTCGTGCTGATGGAGCGTCGCGGAATCTGCGTTAACGGACCACGGTACCTCGCTTTGCGGTGAATAATCGATGCGAACCTCCGTAAAGGAAACTCGATCATCGTCCTGTTGTTCAGCACGCTCGGCCTGTATTTCATACAAGAGCGCACCATCGGGCCCGGTGCCGAGAATTCGTGCGGACTTCAAATAATAGCCGCGTTGAGTAGTGTCAAATGGTCGTGTGTCTGCGTCATCGCCCCGGTTGGAACGTGCCAGATACCAACTTGCCATTGCACCGGCTGTCAGTATGGCAAGAGCGGCGAAATTTCGCGGACTGATCATCTAGTCCGTATCTTCACGTGCAGCCAGAACCAGATCGCAGACTTCGCGTACCGCACCGAAGCCACCTTCAGCTAACGTCGTATGGTCACATTGTTCGTGCACCGCATGCACTGCATTTGCCACGGCTATCGGCAGGCCGACCATTTGCAGGAGCGGCAAATCCGGAATGTCGTCACCGACATACGCGCACTCGGCTGCCGAAATACCGAGCTTCGCCGTCAGTTCGCCGAGCACGGCAACTTTGTCTTTGCAGCCCTGGATGACATGCGGCACGCCAAGTTCTGCCATGCGGCGTTCAACGGCACCCGAGCGCCGGCCGCTGATGACGGCGACCTCGATGCCAGCGTCAATCAGACGGCGAATGCCGAAACCATCTTGCGTATTGAATGCTTTGGATTCGATACCGTCATCTGACAGGTAGAATCGTCCATCGGTGAATACGCCGTCGACGTCGAATGCAACCAGGCGAATTTGAGTCACCGTACCTTTTGCGGCTGTATTGGTCACATAATGCCCGCGCGAAAAAGGTCGTGAATATTCAGCGCGCCGACAAGCCGATTCTCTTCATCTGCCACCAGCAGTGATGTGATCTTGTTTTCTTCCATCAGATGCACGACTTCGGCTGCCAACATATCACTCAATGTCGTCTTGCATTCCTTATGCATGATCTCGCTCATCGCTGTTTCGTGCACGTCGACCCCGGCATCGAGAGCCCGGCGCAAATCGCCATCCGTGAAAATACCGAGAATGTGGTTCTGCGCGTCAACGATCGCTGTCATACCCAGACCCTTTTGGGTCATCTCTATCAGTCCATCCTTGAGCCGGACGTCGGGTGCGACCTGTGGCACGGCATCGTCTGTGTGCATGACATCAGCAACCCGCAGTAGCAATCGCTTGCCAAGACTGCCGCTGGGGTGAGACATCGCAAAGTCCTCGGCCGTGAAGCCGCGAATCTTGAGTAGCGCCACAGCCAGCGCATCGCCCATCGCCAGTGTTGCAGTCGTGCTGGCAGTGGGTGCGAGGTTCAGGGGACAGGCTTCTTCGGACACACTAACGTCGAGGTGCACGTCCGCCGCCGTCGCCAGTGTCGATTTTGGATTGCCCGTCAGCGACAGGAGCTTTGCGCCCATGCGCTTCACCAGCGGCAGGATCGTGAGGACTTCCTCAGTCTCTCCGGAATACGACACGGTTAGCAGCACGTCCTGGCCAGTGATCATGCCAAGGTCGCCATGGCTTGCTTCGCCTGGATGCATGAAAAAGGCGGGCGTGCCCGTACTCGCCAGTGTTGCAGCGATCTTGCTACCGATATGGCCGGACTTGCCCATTCCCGTCACGACGATGCGACCCGGTGTATCCAGGAAGAGCTGACAGGCAGCGACAAAATTTTCGTCGAGCCGGGCGCGCAGTGATTCGACCGCGCGTGACTCGATTTCGAGCACCTCGGCGGCCAGTGCGAGCAATTCGTCGGATGTCAGGTTCTGCGGCAATTCAAGGCCTCAGTTTTCATCATGCATGCATTCTAACGTTTTGCAGGACCACGTAGGTGTCGTATGCGATAAAAGCAAGCAATAAAGCGATACCCTCGATTCTGGACAGCTCGCTCTTGCCGTCGTAATCATAAGTCATTGCGAATAGTACGAGGGTGAAGGCGACCATGACGAAAATATGCAGGGACAGCACCGAAGGTGCCATGGCGGTAGGCGCGATTGTCGCAGCGACGCCGATAACGGCGAGCAGATTGAAAATATTCGAGCCGACGATATTGCCAATGGCGAGACCGTATTCGCCTTTCAAGGCGCTAACCAGGGACACCGCGAGTTCAGGCAGACTCGTGCCTAATGCAATGAACAGTATGCCGATCACAACTTCGCTGACGCCGAGGTAAACTGCCATCTCGATTGAGGCATCGACGAGCAGATGCGCGCCGACGAGCAGAGCGGCGAGACCAATCAATAACCAGATAATGGCCATTCGCATCGTGACGTCTGTCGGGATTTCCGCTTCAAAATCGGCCTTGATGGGGTCGCTCGGCGCGGTACGCATGCCAAGGCGAGCCAACCAGATCATGACGATCACGAGTCCCGTCAGCATCACGACCCCATCGATGCGACTTAAGTAGGAGTCGAGGAACAGCGAGACCGTTAGCAGAGTGACTGCGAGCAATGCCGGCATCTCGCGTCGCAGCGTTGCCGAGCGAAGTTCGATCGGGCGAATGATGGCAACGCAACCCAGCACCAGACCGATATTGACGATATTCGATCCAATCGCGTTGCCGAATGCCAGCCCCGGTGCGCCACGCAGCGCCGCGTCCGCTGAAACCATGATCTCCGGCGCGGAGGTCGCGAATGCCACGACAGTCAGGCCAATCAATAACGGCGCAATGCCGAGGTTGCGCGCCGTTGCGGCGGCCCCATGGACGAACCGGTCAGCGCCCCAGATCAGGAGCACAAGGCCGGCAATGACTTCGAGGATATTGCCAAGCATAGGAGTTGTTTTGTGAGCCCTCTCGGGGCGGCTATCATACACAATCAGCGCCAGGCGTTGGGAAGCCTTGAGCATTCCCGGTACACTTCGCGCCCCAGAGCTTAACGTAACATCTGACAGCCATGGACCCAATCGAGGTAAGCGATCTGATCGCAGCCGGATTTGATAATGCGACCGTCAAAGTCTTCAGCGACGATAACGCGCATTTCGAGGCGCTTGTAATCGCGAGAGAATTCGAGGGTAAGCGTCGATTGGCGCGCCACCAGTTGGTGTATCAGTGCCTTGGCGCACTGGTAGGCAATGAGATTCACGCGCTCTCCATCCGGGCTTTGACTCCGGACGAGTGGCAATCACAGGCAAACGGGTAGATTAGCTTGGACAGATTACTCATCGAAGGCGGTACCCGCCTGTCAGGCAAAGTTGCAATATCGGGCGCGAAGAACGCCGCGCTGCCGATTCTTGCCGGAACTTTGCTGGCGACCGAACCAGTGATCGTGCGCAATGTGCCACACCTCAAAGACGTGACGACGACGATCGCGCTGCTGCAGATGATGGGCGTGCAGATCACGATCGACGAACAATTGAATGTCGAGGTCGATGCAAGTGATGTCAGTCGAAGGGAGGCGCCTTACGAACTTGTTAAGACAATGCGTGCATCGATTCTGGTGCTCGGCCCGCTCGTGGCGCGCTTCGGCGAGGCAGATGTGTCATTGCCCGGTGGTTGTGCGATTGGCGCTCGGCCGGTCAATCTTCACGTGGCAGGTCTGCAAGCCATGGGCGCCGAGGTCATTGTCGAAAACGGATTCATCAAGGCGCGGGCTGACCGGCTCAAAGGAGCACACATTGTCTTTGATACCGTGACCGTGACCGGGACGGAGAACCTGCTCATGGCTGCCGTCCTCGCCGACGGTGAGACCGTGCTCGAAAATGCCGCGCGCGAACCTGAAGTGACGGATCTCGCGAACTTCCTGATCGGCATGGGCGCGAACATCGAAGGATCCGGAACCGGAACGATCACCGTTCAGGGTGTCGAGAACCTCGGGGGGACAGACTACTCGGTGCTACCCGATCGTATTGAGACAGGAACCTATCTTGTTGCTGCTGCAATGACCGGTGGTCACATCAAGGTCACGAATACGGCGCCAGAAACATTGGAGGCCGTGCTGATCAAGTTAGCGGAAGCCGGTGCAGACATCACTTCCGGCCCGACCTGGATCGAGATCGACATGCAGGGCAAACGACCGCATTCGGTCGACATACGCACCGCGCCGTACCCGGCATTTCCGACCGACATGCAGGCTCAATTTTGCGCGCTGAATGCCGTCGCCGACGGCATCGGCACCATTACAGAGACGGTGTTCGAGAACCGCTTCCAACACGTGCTCGAATTGCAGCGCATGGGTGCTGACATTCAGCTCGAAGGCCATACGGCGATTTGTACCGGGGTCGAGCGACTCACTGCGGCGCCGGTCATGGCTACCGACTTGCGCGCATCGGCCAGCCTCGTGCTTGCGGGTCTTGCCGCGGAGGGCGAAACGCTCGTCGATCGCATCTACCACGTTGATCGAGGCTACGAGCGTATTGAGGAAAAACTGCGTCAGCTCGGCGCGACCATACGCCGCGTCCCGAACCTGTAGCAGGCCGCGCGCGGCCCTGCTAGTCCGGAGAGCCAGGCCTTTCGGCCGCAACAACCGTCGTCGTGAATCGCTCGCCATCCCGAATGCCGACCAGTTCGACCTCGTCACCGGGGTTCGAACCGGCCACCAGCAATCGCGCCTGCCGCTGGGAGAAAATCGGATCGCCGTTTATTGAGATGATGACATCGCCGCGTTGCAGATTGGCCATGGACGCTGGGCCGCCCTCGTAAACGTCGCTCAACAAAATACCGACATTCCCTTCGATACCCATCGCCGTTCTTTCAGCACTCGTCAGGTCATCCGGCTCGAGCCCCATCCAACCGCGAATAACTCGTCCGTGCTTCTTGATTTCTGCCACCACGCCGCGCACAAGATCGACGGGAATGGCAAAGCCTATTCCCTCAGTTCCGGAATCCTGCGCCAACACAGCAGTATTGATACCCACAAGCTCACCACTGACATTGATCAATGCACCACCGGAGTTACCGGCGTTAATTGCCGCGTCGGTCTGGATGAAATTCTCGAAGGTTGTCAGGTTCAAAAGGCCACGCCCGGTGGCGCTGACGATGCCCTGCGTCACGGACTTTGTGAGTCCGTAGGGATTGCCGATCGCCAGCACCACGTCGCCAATACGCAGTTGTCCGGAGTTACCGAGCAAAATTGCCGGCAAGGTTCCAAGATCTACTTTTAGCAGAGCAAGATCGGTCTCGGCATCGACGCCGACGAGTTCAGGGCTGGCGAGACGGCCATCCGACAGCTGCACACGAATCTCGGCTGCTTCCGCTACCACATGGTAGTTCGTGACCAGGTAGCCATCAGGATCGATTACGACTGCCGAGCCGAAGCTCGTCTCGACCCGAAACCGTGTTCTCTCATCGGGCGAAGGGCTGTAGTCAACGAGCCGCTTTGTATAGACATTGGCGACGGCCGGCGCACTGATGTCGACGGCATCAGCATAGCTGGCCGGTGCGCCGCTGCCGACAGTGCCAATCACCGGCAACAGGTCAGGTCGGACGAGCACAACCAGAAACGCGACCGCCAAACCAACGACGATCGATTGCAGGACGAACAGCAATGCTGATTTCAAACTGGCCAAACTAAATTCCCTTTAGAATCAAAGATAAAGGCCGCTCGGCTAGCCAACTTCGACGTGCCGCGTGTATAATGCGCGCTGTTTCGCACCAAGGCCCGGACCAGACGTCATCCTGACGCCAAACCGGATCTGCTGCAAATCCACCAGTATCGATACCAATCATAAAAACGAGCTGACAAAGAGGCCCCACAGCAATCCCTTTTTCAGCCGGGCGTATGGGAGTGCCTGATGAACGAAGACGACGTTGATCGCATCGATCGCAACAGACGTCATTTTCTGACCGTAGCTACCGCTGTCACCGGTGTTGTCGGTGTCGGCTTTGCTGCGATTCCGTTTCTGTCTTCCTTGAAACCGAGCGCGAGAGCGCAGGCGCTGGGAGCGCCCGTCGAAGTACCAATCGGCTCGCTGCAACCGGGCGAGATGATCCGCGTCCTGTGGCGCGGCAGGCTGGTTTTCGTGTTGCGACGCAGCGAGGAAATGCTGGCTCGTTTGCCCGAGAGCCTTGCTGATCTCAGGGATCCCGATTCCGAAGTGATCGAGCAACAGCCGGATTACACGGCCAACGAAACCCGATCGGTCAATCCGGAATTCCTGGTCGTCGAAGGTTCGTGCACGCATCTGGGTTGTGCGCCGCTCGAGGATTTCGAGGTGCGGCCGGCCGAGAACTGGGGTGGTGGCTTTTTCTGCCCTTGCCACGGTTCGAAGTTCGACCTCGCAGGGCGTGTTTATAAAGGTGTCCCTGCGCCGACGAATCTGCGTGTACCACCACACCGGTTCGTCAGGGATGACCTGATCCTGATCGGTCAGGACACAGGAGCAGCGTAATGGCGAGAATCGAAGCAGAGGTCGGCAAGCCTCAGGGCGGATTCATGAAGTGGATCGATGATCGTTTCCCGTTTACGGAGACGATGAAATATCACGCCACCGAGTACTACGCCTCCAAGAACTTTAACTGGTGGTATATCTTCGGCGTCCTGGCATTTGTCGTATTGGCGATCCAGCTAGTCACCGGCATATTTCTGACGATGAATTACAAGCCGGCGGCCGCTGAGGCGTTTGCGTCGGTCGAGTACATCATGCGCGATGTAGAATGGGGCTGGCTCATTCGCTACATGCATTCCACAGGCGCATCGTTCTTCTTCATCGTTGTCTACCTGCACATGTTCCGCGCCATGCTCTACGGCTCGTACAAGAAACCACGCGAGTTGATCTGGATCATCGGCATGATGATTTTCTTCGTGCTGATGGCCGAAGGCTTCGCGGGCTATCTGCTGCCTTGGGGCCAGATGTCGTACTGGGGTGCGCAGGTGATCATCTCGCTGTTCGGTGCGATTCCGGGCATCGGTGAAGGCCTTGTTGAGATCATTCGCGGTGACTACTCGATTTCGGACATTACGCTAAACCGGTTTTTCGCATTACACGTCATCGTACTGCCGCTGGCGTTGATTGGTCTGGTGTTTGTACACATTGTCGCGCTGCACGAAGTGGGGTCGAACAACCCGGATGGTGTCGAGCTCAAAGAGCAAAAGGGCGCTGATGGGGTCCCGCTTGATGGCATCGCATTCCACCCGTATCACACGAGCAAGGACCTCGTTGGAATCATCGTCTTCCTGATGATTTTTTCGTCGGTCGTGTTCTTCGCGCCGGATATGGGCGGCTACTTCCTCGAGCATGCGAACTTCGAGCCGGCAAATCTGACGGCAACGCCTGAACACATAGCGCCGGTCTGGTACTTCACACCGTTCTACGCAATTCTGCGTGCGGTCCCGGACAAACTTTGGGGCTTCATACTGTTTGTGCTTGCCGTCTTGCTGCCGGTGTTCCTGCCCTGGCTCGACCGGGCGCGGGTCAAATCAATCCGTTATCGCGGTTGGATATACAAGTCGGCGTTGGCAATATTTGTGGTGACTTTCCTGGTGCTCGGTTGGCTGGGCACCATGCCGGCGGAGGATATCTACGTGCTTGCAGCGCGCATCTTCTCGGCCATCTACTTCGCATTTTTCCTGTTGATGCCGTATTACACGACGATCGACAAGACGAAGCCCGTGCCGGACAGGGTGGTCTATCATGGATAGGTTAAAGGTGCTCCGGAGAGTCGCGGCCGTCGCTGTGTTGTTTGTTGCCGCCGAGGGATTCGCTTCGGGTAGTGGCGCTGAGCTGCAACCCGCGAATATCGATCCGGGAAACATCTCGTCATTGCAGCGCGGCGCGAGAAACTTCATGAACTATTGTTCGGGTTGTCATTCGGCGCAGTACGTGCGCTACAACACGATCGGCAAATACCTCGAACTGTCTGAAGAACAGCTTGTCGACAATCTGATGTTCAACGCCGAGAAGACGTTTGATACGATTCAGGCGTCGATGCCGGCCGACGATGCGGCACGGTGGTATGGCACCGCGCCTCCCGACCTGTCCCTGATGGCGCGGGCCAAGGGTTCTGACTACATTTACAATTTCCTCAAAGGGTTCTACCTGGACCCTGATAGTCCGACTGGTGTCGATAATCTGGTTCTCGAGGGCACGAGCATGCCGCACGTGCTGTGGGAATTGCAGGGCTTCCAAAATGCGGTTTTCTCGGAGCACACTGCCGACGGCGGTACGGCGCACGAGTTTGACGGCATGGAGCAAGTCACGACAGGCATGTTGGATGCTGAGGATTACGATGAGTTCGTTCGCGACACCGTGAACTTCCTTGCGTATATAGCCGAGCCGATCCGGTCCGAGCGCCGCAAGCTCGGTGTCTGGGTTCTCATGTATCTGATCGTGTTCCTGGTCATCGCCGCCATGCTCAAAAAACAAATCTGGAAGGACGTCAACTGATGGCAGTAATCGCCAATAGACGCTCCGTAATGACCCTGTTTTCGCGCCCGACTGACATTCACAGTCATCGGGCACGCCTGGTCCTTGCTGAGAAGAACATCAATATCGAGATTTCGAGTGTCCTGGGCAACGACTTGCCTGAGGACCTCATGGATCTGAATCCCTACCACACGGTTCCAACCCTGGTCGATCGTGATCTGACGCTATACGACTCACGCGTCATCATCGAGTATCTCGACGAACGATTCCCACACCCACCGCTCATGCCAGTTGACCCGGTAATGCGAGCACAATTCCGTCTGGCGTTGTTCCGTATCGAGACGGATTGGTATTCGCTGGCAGAAGAGGCCGAAGTCAGTGGTGATGGCCGGCTTAGCACAAAGTCACGCAAGCTCTTGCGAGAAAGCATTCTGCAGAGCACCGAATTGTTCGGCGCTCGGCCGTATTTTCTCAGCGAAGAATTCTCACTCGTTGATGCGAGCATTGCGCCGATCCTCTGGCGCCTGCCAGTGTATGGCATCGAACTGGGCAACCAGGCGGAACCGATCGAAGAGTATATGAAACGCGTATTCGCGCGGCGTTCGTTCCAGCAGGGCCTGACTGAGCTCGAGCAGGAAATGCGGCTTTAATCAGACCTCTGCAGCTCGCGGCCGGGATACTGCTCAGCTGCATGGCTCGCTGCGCTGCGCTCTACTTCCGCTGAGCAGTATCCCGCCCACAAGCTGTGAGCGCCGAGTTATGTCACTTTCCCTGCAGAAAACGGAAAAAATGGTAAGCTTGGCGTCGTGAGAATGATTGTAGAACACGAATACATTGAGTAACCCAAGCCGTTCAAAAAGACCGTACCTCATTCGCGCGATGCACGAATGGATGGGCGACAATGGCCACACGCCACATATTGTCGTCGATGCGTCGGTGGACGGCGTTAACGTGCCGCAGGAGCACGTCAAAGACGGCAAGATTATCCTGAACATCAGCGAGACGGCCGCGCACAATCTGAAACTGACCAACGATGCCGTGAGCTTCCGCGCGCGCTTCTCGGGCGTGCCGTTCGACGTCTGGGTGCCGATGAAATCGGTCCTTGGAATATATGCGCGTGAAACCGGACAGGGAATGATTTTCTCGCACGATTCGGATACCCGGGAGCAAAAGATCCGCGACGAAGACGTCGAATCAACTCGTTCTCGTCCGCACCTAAAAGTCGTCAAGTAAAGTCACGACCAGGACACTGGTCATCGTCATGGCTCGCTACGCTGCGCTTTACTTCCGATGACCAGTGTCCTGGTCGCGACCCTACAGTCTTGAATCGGACGGCCGGAATGCATCTTGTAGCCATTCAATCGACTGTTCGCCGTGATCATCGGCATCGATCGCCACAACATCGAAGCGCACCACGCTGTTCGCGTACCGTGCGTGCTTGCCGATGAACAGTGCTGCAGTCCGGATGATCTTGCGCTGCTTGTGAATGTCGACGGACAGGCGCGCCCGCGAGAAACGATTGCTACTTCGAAAACGAACCTCGACGAATACGAGGCAACCGTTATCGTTCATAATCAGGTCGATTTCACCAAGACGGCAGCGGAAGTTTCGTGCGACCTCAGTCAGACCGTTACCTTGCAGAAATCGATCGGCAAGCCGCTCGGCGTCAAAGCCTACAGATCGCGTGTCGCGTCGTACCACGATTCGTCGTCGGCGGCGTCCGGCATCAGCAGTTCCGGATCATCGCTGATGTCCTGGATTGGTCCGCCCTTAACTTCGATCTCGGGTAAGGGAACAGGCTCACCACTTTGGAACTGCGCCCATGCCAGGCGCCGACGCACACGACCGTCGTGATCGAGATATAACTTGCCGGTGGCGCCGTCGATCTCCTGCATCGGACCGGTTTGAGCGGCGAACAACGCGGCGATCAGCTGATACGCGTCATAGCCCATGGCATGTAGCCGACCGAGTCGACGTTGCTCTGGCCAGTATTCGCCGTACAGCGGCGGCAGGTTTTCAATCCAGCTTTGCGGCGCGACAATCCATGGAGTATCCGTGAACATGATGCCATTCAGATCTGAATTCGAACGCCCGTCCATCGCGTAAATCGACGACGTTGAATAGACAGGCAGGTCGCCCGAATAATGAAACTTGAGCTGAGATTTCAAAAGTCGGCCGGCTGGTGCGTCGGCCGCAAGAAAGATGAACTCACTGTCCTGACGTCGACGCGGGTCGAACTGCAACGGTCCGCCGATATTGGCACGCAGGCGTTGATAACGACGAACACTTCCCGACAAGGCCATGAGGTCTTCAATGGTGTCGGAGAAATCCTGAATGCCGGGCGTGTAGGTCCGGTAATCGAGCAGGGTTCCGCCAAGCGTCTCGAATTCGGTGGAGAAGCTCGATAGCACACGACGGCCCCAGTCGTTGTTAGGTACCAGCGCAACCGCTCGAGTATGACCGTCCGCCAGCGCGCGTTCTGCGCCAGAACGGGCTTCGTCTTCGGGTGCCAAAGCGAACTGAAACAGACCCGGTGGGGCGAGCGTGTCATCCGGCAGGTAATTCAGGGTGAGAACAGGTACCGGGACCAGAATATCGTTGGCGAGTTCGATTACGTTGCTTCTAAGTAACGGACCGATGACAAACTCGGCACCTTCGGCAACCGCTGTTGTGTAAGCGGCACTGGCGCCACCTTCGTTGTTGACGTCATACACGCGAACGGCTTGCTGTTCATCGAGTGCCGTGATGGTCGAAAAATACGCGCCAAAGAACCCGTTCTGTATCGCATTTCCGGCGGGTGCGGTACGACCGGCCAGTGGTAGCAGCAAGGCAATCCGGCGTGGATAGTCGAGGCTCAACTCGTCGGGTAGCTCCAGTCTGCCGACGATCGCCATTGCCGGATGAAAAGTATTCGCCTCACGCCAGCGCACAGCGCCGTTGACCCAGCCGATCCCCTGTTGCCCTGTCGACGCCGCAAGTGATCCGAGTTCAAGCCAGGCTTTGACGTCCGGATCCAAAGCCAATTGGGCGCTTGCGCGGAGCAGAGTTGGATCGCTCACGAGCAATCCCTGCCAGAGACGCCATCGATTCTGCTCAATGCTGCGCCTGTCTTGCAGCCACGATTCACGTTGCGTCATCAACTCGATAGCGCGTATCGGATCGCCTTTTTGAATCCAGGCATCGGCACGCAACGCCTCGACGCGAAGACGGTGCCGCTTCGTCAGCGATTCTCGACTCATTGCTTCGAGAATGCTGAGAGCTGCATCGGCTTCGCCGCCGTAAAGGGATAGTCCAGCCGAGTTCGTGTTCCACAGCCAGCGCAATTCGGTACTGCTCGGCCTTGCAACATCACGAAATGCATTGCGGGCACGCGCCGCGTCACCCGCGTCAAGCCACTGTTCGACAGCTAGCAGCGTGAGCCTGTCTCGCTCGCTTCCCACAGCGTCCGTGGCCAAGCCAATATAGATCCGAGCCGCGTCGTCATATTCGCCGTTACGGGCCAGTCGTTCGGCGCGACTCTCGCCAGGCTTGCCACCAAAAGCGCTGAACCCGGTGGATTCGCAGGCGCTCAGTGTCAAAGTCAGCAGTAGCAGCGCAACAAGGCTTGCCACGGGGCTTCTTTCGCGGGCAGGATGTCTCGGAGTTTTCGTCATACGCCTAAGCATTTCCAAGGATTAAGGTGCTCAATGAGCGGCACACTATTCGTCGTGGCAACGCCGATCGGCAACCTGGATGACCTGACGCCGCGAGCACGCCAGACGCTCGCAGCAATGGATCTCATTGCCGCCGAGGATACCCGGCACACTGGGCGATTGCTATCGCATTTCGGCATCAAAACACGGCTTTTGGCGCTGCACGATCACAATGAGGCAGAGCTGGCTGACAAGGTCATCGACATGATTCTTGCGGGTCAGTCCGTCGCGCTGGTAAGCGATGCGGGCACTCCGCTGGTGAGTGATCCGGGCTACCGCCTCGTCAAGACTGCACATCAACGCGGCGTGCCTGTCTCGCCCATCCCTGGGGCCAGCGCATTAACCGCCGCGCTTTCGGTGGCCGGATTGGCTACAGACAGATTCTGTTTTGAAGGCTTCCTGCCAGCGAAAAAGAAAGCACGCTTCGACGTCTTGACTAGCCTGAGGGACGAGGCGCGGACGATGGTTTTTTACGAGTCCGTGCACCGAATCGAAGGAGCGCTTGGAGCACTCTCGGAGATTTTTGGCACAGATCGCATTGCTTTTCTCGGTCGCGAACTGACGAAGATGCATGAGCAGTGCGTCTACGGAATGCTGGGTGAGATACACGCTCAGCTTCTTGATGGTTCGATAATCAAAAAGGGCGAATTTGTAATCGTTGTCGGCGGCTCATTGGAGACGAAGGCGTCCTCGTTCGATCTTGATTCCCTGCTTGTTGAGCTATCTGGCAAGTTGCCCGACAAAGAGGTCGCCCAGGCTATTGCCCGGGCGACCGGTGAAAAGCGCAATGATCTATATCAGCGTCTGCTTAAATTGAAAAACCCCTGACCCAAGGGTCGCGTTTGCCCAGCAGCTGCCGCTAATTTCCAGTAGAATCCGCGGTCCGAGAAAGCAGGAGTCGGCCAGACAATCGCTGTAAGCCTCTGGCTTGCGGAGGAAAGTCCGGGCTCCTTCGGACGAGGCGCCAGGTAACGCCTGGGGGGCGTGAGCCCACGGAAAGTGCCACAGAAAATATACCGCCGGCTTTGCCGGTAAGGGTGAAAAGGTGCGGTAAGAGCGCACCGCGCGACTGGCAACAGTTCGCGGCACGGTAAACCCCGCCTGGAGCAAGACCAAATAGGGGAGTAGCGCCTTGGCGCGCCGCCGGTTCCGAGCGGACTCCCGGGTAGGTTGCTAGAGGCAGTCGGCGACGGCTGTCCCAGATGAATGGTTGTCCATGACAGAACCCGGCTTATTGCCGGCTCCTACTTTCTCGCCTTTGTTTAAAATACTTAAAAATCAAGTACTTATTGACTTATCGTAAGTATATACGGGACAATACGCCCTCGCTGCGCAAATCAGGATCGCAATCACTCGAAACCAGGCACTGTCGCCGTTTCCCGACCCGATTTTCAGGTCTTGTCGAGGATTCCACGCTAAGTTTATGATTTCCCTCGCGCCAGAGCTGCCACAATTTGCCCGAATTGGGCCACCTAAAAGCCCCTAAGTCCCTGTACAACAACAACTAATTGCCAGGGCTTGTTGACGCTCCCAACGCCCCGACCGTATAGTGGATAAAAGTGGATAAAAGTGGGAGGGAATGGGCAAGCAGCCCGGGATTCGCGCCAGAAGAGCGGAGCCGGGGCCGTCCGCAGCGTTGTGTTTCGAGGGGCCACTAAAGTCAGTTTGGACGCCAAAGGGCGTATGGCAATACCGACCCGGTATCGGGAGCGGCTGGCCAGCCGTTGTGATGGCGAAATCGTCATGACGGTCGACAGGGATCACTGCCTGCTGATTTACCCATTACCGGATTGGGAAGAACTCGAACGCAAGCTCGTGCGCCTGCCCAGCATGCACAAGGTCGCGCGGCGCATCGTTCGAATCATGGTCGGTTATGCGACCGAAGTCGACATGGATGCAAGTGGCCGAATTCTGGTGTCACAGGAGCTGCGGGATTTCGCCGGGCTTGCGAAGCAGGCGGTTTTGATTGGGCAGGGTAATAAATTTGAACTTTGGGATGAAGAAACCTGGATCGAAAAACGGGATGCATGGCTCAGCGAGGACTACGACGGCGAGTTGCCGTCCGATCTCGAGTCAATCTCGTTCTAGGTCAGCGTTCATCTCATGAGCAGCGACGCGCATGTGCCGGTGCTGCTGGGGCCAGTCCTCGAGGGACTGAACATAAAACAAGACGGTTTGTACGTCGACGGGACATTCGGACGCGGGGGTCACAGTAGCGCCATCTTGAAGCAAATGAATGCGGACGGTCGGTTGATCGCTATTGATCGTGACCCGCAAGCGATTGCATCAGCAGCGCCGGAACTGACAAATGATTCACGCTTTACACTGATGAGAGGCGATTTTGCGAACTTGGCAACATGCATTGGCGAGAAAGGCCTCACAGGCCGGGTCGATGGCTTGCTCTTTGACCTCGGAGTCTCGTCACCGCAACTGGATGCAGGCGAGCGAGGCTTCAGCTTTCTTCGCGACGGACCACTGGACATGCGCATGGACCCGGATTCAGGCGTCTCTGCCGCCGAGTACCTTCACTCCGTGGAAGAGCGAGAATTGAGGCGCGTGATCAGGCAATTTGGCGACGAGCGTCATGCGACGCGCATTGCACGTGAGATCGTTGCGACTCGCGACAGCCGCGCTATAGAGACCACCCGGCAGCTGGCTGACATTGTCGTGTCGGTCGTTCCGGCGCACCGACAAAGAAAACATCCTGCGACGAAGACTTTTCAGGCGATACGCATCTTCATTAACGGTGAGCTCGAGCAGCTCGAAGCGGCGCTCGTACAATCGCTCGACCTGCTCGCAAAAGGCGGCCGTCTTTGCGTCATCAGCTTTCACTCACTTGAGGACCGCATCGTCAAACGCTTCATTCGCGACGCATCGCGCGAGGCTGAGCCGTATCGCGGCATGCCGGATGTGCCCGAACAATTCCGACCAAAGCTGAAGCCGATCGGCAAGGCGATCGTGGCGACGGCCGAGGAAATCGCCGCGAATGTGCGAGCGCGCAGCGCGCATCTTCGAATTGCGGAGCGCACGTGATGCAATCGCGGCAACCGTTCATGCTCGTGTTGGTGTTCGCCATTGTGTGCGTAACAAGTGCAATGGCGTTGGTTTACACAAAGCATGAGTCACGCAAGTTGTTCGTGGAGCACGAGGCACTTACGCAAGAACGCGACGAACTGAACATCGAGTGGGGCCAATTGCAGATTGAGCAGAGCACCTGGGCCACACATGCCCGCATCGAACAGGTCGCTACAGACGACCTGTCTCTGGTGCGACCCGAAGCAACTGAAGTTTTCGTAATTGAACATCCATGACACGCGGCGCCGAGACAAAACAGCAAACTGCAAGACGAATTGTCGGCAGAGCGACATTGGTAGGAGTCGTTTTTGCTCTTGTCGCGTCGTCACTCGTCGCACGTGCGGTGTACCTGCAAGTACTCAACAAAGATTTCCTGAATCAGCAAGCTGATACGCGGCATCTTCGCACCGAGAAAATCTCGGCGCACCGCGGCATGATTACGGACCGCAACGGCGAACCCTTGGCGATCAGTACTCCGGTTGACAGTGT
Source organism: Gammaproteobacteria bacterium (assembly GCA_029862045.1). Taxonomy (GTDB): domain Bacteria; phylum Pseudomonadota; class Gammaproteobacteria; order Steroidobacterales; family Woeseiaceae; genus UBA1847. The sequence goes on along the minus strand of JAOTYE010000012.1, from coordinate 1,333 downwards.
CTGGGCAAACCCGAAGGAACTGGCACCGGCTGTCGATAGCGTGCCGAAGCTCGCTCGAATACTCGGCATCGAGTCGCAGCAGTTGATGCGCCGGGTTACGCGCAGCATGGACAAAGAGTTCCTGTATCTGAAACGTCATCTCAGCCCTGAGCAGGCGCGGGAAGTGCTCGCCTTGAAGCTACCCGGCGTCAATGTGCAGCGTGAATATCGCCGTTACTATCCGGCCGGCGAAGTTGTGGGCCATCTGGTTGGCTTTACGAATATCGACGATGAAGGTCAGGAAGGGTTGGAACTCGCGTTCAATCACTGGCTGGCGGGTGAGTCGGGCGCAAAGCGTGTCCTGAAAGACCGTCTTGGACGCTCGGTCGAGAATGTGGAGAGTATTCGACCGCCGCATCACGGCAAGGACCTTCGCACGAGTATCGATCTGAGGATCCAGTACCTGGCCTATCGGACGCTAAAAGCGGCGATTCAGTCACACAGCGCGGAATCCGGATCGATCGTCGTACTCGACATTCAAACCGGCGAAGCGCTCGCAATCGTCAATCAACCAACCTACAACCCAAACGACCGTTCACAGTACTCGGCCGAACGTTATCGCAATCGAGCGATCACCGATATCTTTGAGCCGGGTTCGAGTATCAAGCCGCTCATCGTCGCGGCAGCGCTCGAAAGTGGCCAGTATCGACCGAGCAGTATCATCGATACGGCACCGGGCTCGGTCGTCGTCGGCCCAAAGACGATCCAGGACAGCCGCAACCTGGGTCGTATCAGCCTGACAACAATTCTCGCGCGCTCGAGCAATGTCGGTGTGACGAAACTTGCGATGACTCTGGAGCCCGATCAGCTGTGGAGCACCATGACTCGGTTCGGCCTGGGGTCGCTGACGTCCAGCGGATTCCCGGGTGAGTCGGCCGGCCTGCTGACCCATTACAACCACTGGCGGCCGATCAGTCAGGCGACGCTGGCTTACGGCTACGGTGTCTCGGTAACACCGTTGCAATTGGCGCAGGCTTACTCGGTACTTGGCAGTAATGGCGTGTTACGGCCCATTTCCCTCGTCGCACTGGACACGCCAGGCGACGCCGATCGCATCCTGTCACACGACGCGGCAGCAGCAGTGCGTCGCATGCTCGAGGAGGTCGTCCGGCCAGGCGGCACGGGCACGAAAGCGGCTGTGACGGGTTACCGCATCGCTGGCAAGACAGGCACTGCCTGGAAGTTTGCGGCGGGCGGCTACTCTGAGGACAAGTACATCTCGATCTTTGCCGGGTTGGCGCCGGCGAGCGATCCGCGCCTCGCGGCCGTTGTTGTCATCGATGAGCCGAGCGGC
>JAOTYE010000036.1 GCA_029862045.1 Gammaproteobacteria bacterium | reverse complement strand
ACGATTCCAAAGATGGCAAGGGCCGGCATGGCACTCAACATCATTGGTATTTTCCTCGTCTCAATTGCGGCGCTTACGCTGGCACCGCGATTCCTGTAGGACTCGATCAATGACAAACGAGTATCCAGTTTCAAAGCAGAATAAGGTCCGCCAGCTCAAGGAAAAGGCACGCTACGACAAGCAGGCCATACATGCTGTCCTCGACTCGGCAATTGTTGCCAGTGTTGGTTTTGTGCAGGACGGCCAGCCTGTTGTGGTACCGATGATTTTCGGTCGCGAAAGCGAAACAATCTATTTGCATGGCGCGCGGAAAGCCAGGGTCATCCGCTTACTGGAACAGACCGATTGCATGTGTCTCAATGTCACTCTGGTCGACGGTATCGTGTTCGCGCGCTCGGCTTTCAACTCATCGATGAATTACCGCTCTGCAACAGTATTCGGAACGCCGAGGCTAATTGACGACCGTGATGGCAAGGTCCACGGCATGCGCGTAATCAGCGAACACACAATGCCCGGCCGTTGGGATGAGCTTCGTGACCCACTGGAAAAAGAAATCAAGATGACCGGCGTTATCGCTGTCGATATCGAATCTGCCTCGGCGAAAATCGCGACCGGCATGCCCGATGACGAGGACGAGGACTACGACATCCCGATCTGGGCCGGCGTGCTGCCACTGGACTCGTCGTTTACGGCACTGCAGAGCGACGACCGGCTTCTCGAAGGCGTGCAACCGTCAGCAATCGTTCGCGCGCTCGAAGGAAGAAAGTTATAGACGCCGCAACATGATCGCGACCGGGGTGTTTCTACCCCGAGGGCACGTAGTCACCGGAAGTAAAGCGCAGTGCAGCGAGCCATGAAGGTGAGGAATATCCCGGTCGCGATCATGTTGCCTTCATCAATTCACAGTGCTCAGCCTCGAGCCGCAGCAGCGCTTCCTTGGTGTCCAATCCACCGCCGAAGCCGGTCAGGTCACCGCTGCTGCCGATTACCCGATGGCAGGGAATAATGATCGGTATCGGGTTGCGGCCGTTTGCCGCGCCGACCGCGCGCATCGCTTTTGGTCTGCCGATCCGTCTGGCAATGTCGCCGTACGATGTCGTCTCACCGTACGGAATGCGCTGCAGTTCCTCGAGCACGCGCACCTGAAACTCTGTGCCGGATAAATTGAGCGGCAAGTCGAAATCCTTGCGATTGCCGGCAAAGTACTCTTCCAGTTGCTCGCGAGCTGCTGCAAACGGCTTTTCGTTATAGATCCAGTCCGGGTCCGGGTCATGGCGCATCTTGCCTTTCGGGAATCCGACCAGGCTCAGCGCTTTATCATCACCAGCCAACAACAGGTCGCCAACAGGCGTATTCAGGTAACAGTAGTACATCATTCATCCTCCGGAGCCAGACAAAGAACTCCACAACAACAGTGCCGCGTACGCGCGCCATGGTCGCCATGACTCCGCGCGGCGGGTTAATTCGGCGGCGTTGATCTTCCCGACACCCTGCATAGCTTTCAGGAGCCCGAGATCCGACGCCGGAAACGCGTCGGGATATTTCAGCGCCCGCATTGCAACGTACTGCGCGGTCCATTCGCCTATGCCACGAATCGACATCAGTTTTTTGCAAAACTCGTCCGGGTCTTGTGCGCTGTCGAAGTTGATGTCGCCATGAATTACGGCGCTAGAGACCCGTCTGATCGTGTCGGCCCGACTCTTTACGAGACCCATGTCATTGCAGCGCGCACGCGCGAGTTCTTGCGGTGACGGAAACACGCGGACCAGGCTCATCCCGTCTGCACGGCCGGCCAAGGATGCAGGAAGATCGACGGGCTTGCCGTAGCGCTGGGCAACACGACCGACCAGCGTCGTAGCGGCTTTTACCGATACTTGCTGGCCGAGAATCGCCCGGACAGTCAACTCGAAGCCATCCCAGGCACCCGGTACGCGAATACCCGCGTTTTGCTGCAATAACTTGTCGAGCTGCTTGTCGGTAGCAAGGGTGTCCGCAATATCGGCAAGTGGCGCATCGAGATCCAGCATCTCGCGCACGCGCTGCACAACCTGAAACATGCCGGGCGTTGCGATGCCGTGCAGCGACAAACAGATGCTGCCATCAGCCTCGTCGTGGCGGCATTCAATAACGCCGGGATGATCGTCGATCAGCACGGTGCGCAGATAGCTGCCGTCAATGACCTGCTCAACGCCAGGCGTGGCCCTGCCGCGCAGAAACTCGAGCATGGCAGGCCAATCGAATGGCCGTCGGTAGGGCAGGCGCACGCTTAATGCGCTATCACGATCAAACGACTCTTCTCGACGACGGCGCAGGTCGCGAGGCGATCGACCGTAGGTTTTTTTGAACGTGTCGTTGAATCGTCGCACGCTGCCATAGCCCGCGGCCGTTGCAACATGACTCAACGGCAGATTTGTCTGGTCAATCAGGCGCTTTGCGAAATGCAAACGCTGTGTATGCGCAACGGCAAGTGGCGATGCGCCGAGGTGCTGCGTAAACAAACGACGCAGGTGCCGGCTTGTGACACCGAGCCGTTCCGCAAGCTGCTCTATTGAGCCATCATCCAACGCGCCACCTGAAATCAGACGCAGACCTCTGCGCACAGTTGTCGACGTTCCGCTCCATGCAGGCGTGCCGGGTGCGCACTCAGGCCGGCATCGCAGGCAGGGCCGGAATCCGGCCTCGCACGCTGCGGCCGAACTCGGATAAAACGTGACGTTCTCGGATTTCGGGGCCACGGCCGGGCAAATCGGGCGGCAGTAAATGCCGGTGGTTTTCACACCGACAAAGAACTGGCCGTCAAATCGCGCGTCCCGTGACAGGCGCGCCCGTTCGTAGATCTCGTGCTGTTGCATGCGGCTAGTATACGCCGCAGGACGGCACGAACTAGCCAGAATCGGACCCCCACCTTGCCGGGCCCGAATTCGTACTATGGAGACAGTGACATACCGTGGCTGGCCCTACTTGTCGATGCCGCCGACGCACATGTACTTGATCTCGAGATAGTCATCGAGGCCGTACTTCGAACCTTCCCGGCCCTGGCCGGACTCTTTCACACCGCCGAACGGTGCCATCTCGTTCGAAATGATGCCCTCGTTAATGCCGACGATGCCATATTCAAGACCTTCGCCGACACGCCAAATGCGGCCGACATCGCGCGAGTAGAAGTAGCATGCGAGGCCAAATTCCGTGTCATTGGCCATTGCGATCGCTTCTTCTTCTGTTTCGAACTTGAAGAGCGGCGCGACCGGTCCAAATATCTCCTCGCGAAACACACGCATATCGTCGCTGACGTTGGTCAGCAGGGTCGGTTCGATGAAACAGGAACCGAGATCGGAACGACCGCCTCCTGCAATGACGTTTGCGCCTTTCGCTACGGCGTCGTTGACGAACTCGAGAACATCGTTTGCCGCACCTTCATTAATGAGTGGGCCAACATTGACATTGTCGTCAAAACCGTTGCCTAGCTTTAAATCGGTCATGGCGACCATGAGCTTTTCGGCGAACTCGTCGTAGACACCCTCTTGTACGAGGATGCGGTTTGCACAAACGCAAGTCTGTCCCGCATTGCGAAACTTGCAAATGATTGCGCCCTTGACGGCCTCGTCGAGAACCGCGTCGTCGAACACAATGAACGGCGCGTTGCCGCCGAGCTCCATCGAGGTGCGCTTCACCGTACCGGCGCATTGCTCGATCAGCATCTTGCCAACCTGAGTGGAACCCGTGAACGTCAGTTTGCGCACGATGGGGTTGCTGGTCATCTCTGCGCCGATTTCTCGTGTCACTCCGCCCAGAACATTGATGACGCCTGGGGGGACACCCGCGCGCTCGGCCAGCTCGACAAATGCAAACGCGGACAATGGTGTTTCGTTTGCTGGTTTGCAGACAACCGTGCAACCCGCCGCCAACGCCGGTGCAATCTTGCGTGTCAGCATTGCATTCGGAAAGTTCCATGGTGTGATACAGGCAACTACGCCGACCGGTTGTTTAATGACGACGATGCGCTTGTCGTTCGACGGCTGTGGAATCGTGTCGCCATATACGCGCTTGCCTTCCTCGGCAAACCACTCGATGTAGCTTGCGCCGTACGCGATCTCGCCGCGCGACTCTGCCAGCGGCTTGCCCTGCTCCGCCGTCATAATCTGCGCGAGATCTTCCTGCGCCTCCATCATCAGGTTGAACCATTTGCGAAGAATCGCCGCCCGCTCTTTGGCCGTTGTTTGTCGCCAGCTTCTCTGAGCTACTTCGGCTGCCTCAATGGCACGTCGGGTCTCGGCTGTACCACATTTGGCAATCTCGGCAATGGTCTCCCCGGTCGCCGGATTCTTGACGGGATGTGTCTCGCCGCTGTCCGCGTCGATCCACTGACCATCAACATAAGCCTGAGTCTTCAACAGACCCTGATCTGAAATTTGCATCTTTCCCGTAGCTCCCGGTCACTCAATATGGTGGCGGGCCAGTATGAATTCTGCGATCCACCGACGCAACGGTGGACCGCAGCACCGCGTATTACTGAGCGACCGAATTAGTGTTTGCCCGGATTCAACTTGACACCGCGACGTTCCTTGTGGACATAGGCCTGCATGGCGATCATTCTCGGATCGTCAGCGGCAAGCTCTTCTCCTTCGAGCGGATTTCGAATACACCAATTGATCATTTCCCAAAGTTGGATAACACGCCCGAGCTGCTTCTGAAACTTCGGGTAGGTTTCGGGATGCGTATTCGCAGCGTTCGGGTGACACTGGGCGCAGGCAACGCCGTTGGTTCCGATTTCCGGACTGGTCCAGAGCCGACGGCCTTCCGCTGCAACCTGTTCAAACTGCGCCATCCATCGCTCGGTGTCCTCTTTCGTGAAGTCGTCAGCGAAAACAGGGCCAGCCAGTAACAAGCACATTGTGATAATTACGGTTTTCTTCATGACTGTCCCTCCTAGAAGTGGCTCTGTGTCGGTGTACGCTCTTTCGGATTGCTGAACATCGTGTCTTCGGGATGCCCCTTCTCGTGGTTGAACGCAACGGTACGATTGTTGTTGTTATACAAATTGAATTCGAGGTCTACCCGGCCCGTGTGCATGTTCATGAACTGCCAACCGGTTGCATCCCGTTCGTTGAACGGATCCGCCCGGTTCATCGGTACTGTCAGAATCGGCAGGTGGCTTTCGGCCTGCGCGTAACTCTCCGGATAGGGCCAAGGCCATGCTGTCGACATCACGGACGTGAAGGCAATGGTGTCTATCTGGTTGTACTGGATCTGGTGCACGTGGCCGTAGATTACATTGACTTTGTCGAAGCGCTTGAGCAGTGCCTGAACGTCATCTGCCTCTTCAGTCCAGAAATTCCAACCCTTGTAGATCTTCTGCAACGGAGAATGCGAAAAGACCACAACGGGCGTGTCCCTGGACACCTTCGACAGATCTTTTTTCAGCCACTTCATCTGCTTCCGGCCAACCATGAATGGTGATCCGTTCGGATTGTCCAGGCCCGCCATCTCGTTCATGCGCCTTTCCGGCGACTCCCAGCGATCGAAGGTCCAGTCGTCATACGTAATGATGCTGTTCAGCGTGATGAAGTGAACGCCCTTGTGGTCCCAGCTGTAGTAGTGCTCGCCATAGAGGTCGCTCCAGTACTCGCCGAGATCGAGATAGTAGTCATGCTCACCCATGACCACGCGCATTTTGTAGTTGAGTCCCGAAAGAATCTCTGCACCATGATCGAGTTCGGCCTTCGTACCGAGCTGCGCCAGATCGCCACCGAACACGACAAAGTCCGGTTTGGGTTCGAGCAGATTCGCCTCCGCCACCGCACGAATCAGCCCACGATCCCAGTTGCGTACGAATTCTGCGCCCTTGATGTGCTGAATATGTGAATCAGAGATGTACGCAAACGTGAACTCCGGGTCGCTCTCCGTGGCTCCGGCAAGCCGTACCAGGCTCACAGGCAACATGCCCGCAATCACACCCGACGTCGTTGCTTTAAGGAAATCGCGTCTACCATTCAGTGTCTTGTTGCTCATATTCATTCTCCCGTTCCGCTGGTGGCGGCAACCGAATCACCTGAGGTTTGCTCGAATTGCGGGCTGGTCAACGATTCCATGAAAGCAACAAGATCGTCGATTTCCTGCTCAGAGAGATTCAGGGGCTTGATGCCACCGCTGAGAAACGCATTGACGGCACCGTCGGCAGGCGTCACACCCCCGTTGTTATAGTGTTCGACAACTTCGCGCAGCGTTTTCATGCTGCCGTCATGCATGTACGGTGCGGTGACCGCGATGTTTCTGAGTGTGGGTGTCTTGAAGCCGCCTATCGAACTCAGTTGATCGTCAACCGCAAAGCGTCCCAGATGTGATGTGTCAGCATCGGAAAGCACCGCGACATCCACGTCCATGCCCTGATTCTTTGCGACCTGGAAAGCGTGTGCCAGCTGCGGCACCTTGTCCTGAATATCATTGATGCCAACACCGATGTTGTGGAACAAGTGGTCGGTGAATAGTGCGTGGTCCTGTTCAATTGCATGGCAGGAAACGCAGCGACCATTGCCAAGAAACACTGCAAAACCGCGCCTGGCTGGTTCACTGATGGCATCGCTCTCGCGGCCGAAATACCAGCGATCAAATGGCGAATTTCCCGAGACTTGAGTGCGCTCGAATGCGGCGATGGCTTTGGTGACTTCATCCATCGTGATGTTCGCGGCGCGGATACCGAACGCGTCACGGAACATTGCAACGTAGTTGTCATCACCACGGATAATCTCGAGGATAGGCCCGTGGTCTGGCAAGGCCATCTCGACCGGGTTCAAAAACGGGTGCAGTGCCTGGTCTTCCAGACTGGGCGAGCGGCCGTCCCAAAACTGCGTCTTGTTGTAGGCGGCGTTGACGACGGTCGGCGCATTACGCGTACCTGTCAGCTTATTTATGCCCTCGGAAACCGATAATGGGCTATCGGTGAAGACCTTCTCTGCAGCATGGCAGGTTGCACACGCCACATCCCCGGTAGCACTGAATCGCACATCATGGAAAAGCAAGCTGCCCAAAGCGATCTTTTGTGGCGTTTGCGGATTATCCGCAGGCACTGGCACGCCTGGCAGACCCAGCGGTGTCTGGGCTGCCACGGCGCCGGCTGCAAGCAACGCGCATGCAGCTATCAGCAATTTCTTCATTTCGACTCCTCCGTTTTTCCGCTAGCGAGCTGTGACGTCAGATCGCGGGCGGAATCTTCTGACGACGGGATAGCACAGGTGAACACCGCCATGCCGTCGAACCAGATAAATTGATTTGACTCAAGCAGCAGCGATTGCGGGATGGCATCTGCGGAGGCGAGGTCGTCCCCTGCCTGAGCGACAGGTCCGAGGCAAAGCACTACTACACTGATAACGATCAGCGTGAGTCGGGTGTGCCAAGGCTCCCGAGGTGACATGGCGTTTCGTTTATCGCTCTACTTAGACTATGTCTAAAGTCTAAGTACCGGACCTGCAATATGTCAATCCGAGCTTGTACCCATGTCGCTCGAAAAAAAGGTCCCGAGTCAACAGTCGAACTCGGGACCTAGTGAATGCGAAGCACTCAGCTGGCCTTGGGCTCAACCAGGCACAACGCAAAACGCCCGCTCAAGATAACTCGAGCGGGCGTTTTGTCTATTATCGGGCGAAGTCGCTAATCGCGC
>JAOTYE010000030.1 GCA_029862045.1 Gammaproteobacteria bacterium | reverse complement strand
GCCGAAGGTCGCTAACAATGCAAGTGCGAACGCAATGTCCGTAGCCACAGGTATTGCCCAACCGTCGAGAGCGATCGAATCCCCCCAGTTGAACCAGGCGTAGATTGCCGCAGGAATCACCATTCCGCCAACCGCGCCCATACCAGGGAGAACGACTTGCGACAGAGACGACAATTCCCCTTCCATGATTTCCCGCTTTACCTCGAGGCCGATCAAAAAGAAAAACACGGCCATAAGGCCATCGTTTACCCACAGCAACAGAGGTTTGTTGATCGCAAACTCGCCTACCTGAACGGCTACGATTGTCCCAAGCAGAGAATCGTAATAGTGAGATAGTGGTGTGTTGGCAATGACAAGTGCAAGCGTAGCGGATGCCAGCAGCAGAATGCCCCCGGCCGACTCCAGCCTCATGAACTCGCGAACGGCGCTAAGTAGCGTAGATTCGATGGCTTTTTGTTCCACGTGCTGATGATGCCAAAAACCTGGTCATTGGCAAGATAAAAAGAAGCACAGGAATCGCCGCTTCTGGCTGTTAGCCGCCCTGGAAGTCAGGCCGTTTCGGCCTGGTTGAATGACTGCTCCTGGTGAGAGCGGACACTGAGCCTGGAACTTTCGAAATCGGATCACCGCACGTCCGGATTGGGCCGGTAAGCAGCCCCTGGGCTGTTAAACTAGCGACTGACTGCTACTGACCCGAGGCGGTCATTGCCTCCTTTCGATAAGTTTCTAACTAGAACCATGAGGACTCTACCGAAGTGCGTGCATACGTATTTTCAGAACCCGGCGGGCCGGAAAAGCTGGAACTCAGGGAGTGAGCTTGCTCGATGTCGCCCGAAAACTCTTTGCAGTCAGATTCATCATCGTCGTCATCTTCGAGGGCGCACAGACTCAGGTCGTCAAAATAGACCCCTTGGGCGGTGTTTGAGCCGGAGTAGTCGACGTAAAGCGTAAAGGCCTGAACGGTCGCGGTGCCTGCAGGAGCGGTCGCGATGCCGGTATCCAGGAAAATCCATTCGTCGACGGGCGTCTGGTTGTTCACCTCATTCGAGGTCTTGGCTTTGGCGGTGGTGCTGTCGGCAGTCTCAACTGTTCCCAAGTCGTCGCCAGCGGTGTCGAAGAACGACACCTGAACGATACCGAAAGCTGGTGTCCCCTGGAGTGTCGTGTGTGTAAGGCCAAACCCGGTCAACCGCCACCGCGAGCCTGGGTCTGCCGGAAACGCTTGAAAGCTGCCGGACACAGTGCCGACGAAATACGGGGGATACGCTACGGTCCGACTCAAGCCCGCGTTGTACATAGACTGACGGCCGCTGCGCGCTCTGTCCGACGAGATCAAACTTTCGTCAAACAGAATCCAGCCGCCTTGATCGGGCGGCAGTTGAAGTTCGAAGCTCGCGTCCCTGAGGGGGTTGTGCTCGTCCGCAAGTGCGGCCTGAGGGGTGGAGACGAGCAAGGTACAGAGTAGGGCGGTGCAAAGAATTATTGTTTTGTTCTGCATGAGCTGGCCTTCTCTGTGTCAAAGCACTCCAACGGAGCAGGGGATTCATGACATGCCGTTCCACGATATCCGGTTGGTCCGTAAATGTCGATTGCAGCCTCTGCCAATCGGCATGAGAGTAATTTCTCGCTCGTCAAACCGACACAGTCGGCGCCACGACTATCCCGGCAAGTTACCAAACCAACTTGATGGTGTACGGGCCGGGCGAATACACCGTTGCCGATTTCGGAAAGATGGGACTGCCGCTGACGCTCGTTGTCGGCATCGTCACCACCGTTGTGCTGGCGCCGGTTGTAGTTCCACTCTAACCGCGGCAGCAGTCGATTGCCCATCGGGAATCAGGCTAGGGGCATGATCGATCCCCCGGACTCTTACTCAATTTAATCAAAGCCTTACTGGAACTTCCTCGATCTGTTCTCAATAAGATGAGATTGCGAGGAGGTATACGGCGCACCGCTGTCGGCAGCTGGCTGAAACAGAGCCAGGGTCGGATGCTAAACTTGGGCCGATAAGCCCATGCATTGCAACTGCCGCGAAGGCAGAGCGATCGCAGCGGAAATAATAATGGGGGGAACTGGTTCTATGAAAAACAAGCTAATAATAACCGCAACTGCTGCCCTGGCGACTTTTGTCCTCGGAGGCTGCGCCAGCGCACCTTGGGGAGATGGCAGTGCCTCGCAGAGCGCACGGGCCTCGGAAATTGAGTTGCTGAAGGCAGAACTGGCTCGCAAAGACGAAGAGCTTGCACAGCAACAGTTGCAGCTGGAAGAAAGTGCACGGCTAGCAGATGCGCGACACGACATCGATTCGGCAGCAGCGCAGACGAGCGGGATCGGCAACAACAGTGGCCTGATACCTCCCGACCCGAAGCCTGGTGAGTGTTATGCACACAAATTCACATATCCACAATACGAGGCCATTCAAGAGAGCGTGATGATCATGCCTGCGGTCGAGGAACTCGAAGTTGTACCTGCCGTATACGAGATTAAGGAGGAGCAGATAGAGGTCACACCCGCAATCACTGAGACTATCGAAGTCCCGGCAGTGTACGAGACCATTCAAGAGGCCGTTCTAGTCAAGGAAGCGGCAACCAAACTGGTAGTTGTACCTGCCGTATACGAGACTATCGAGGTGAGCATACTGGTTGAGGACGCTCCGAATACGCTTGAAGTGATTGATGCTGAGTACGAAACAGTGATTGAGCGCGTGTTGGTTCGGGAAGCCGGTACTGCATGGCGGCCCGGCAAAAGCATACGTGATAATAGCCAGGTCCTGGACACGCGTATCGGGGACACCGGTGAATTAATGTGCCTGGTCCCGATTGACGCCATTTACAAGGACGTCCCGACACAGGTCCTTAAGAAGCCCGCTAGCACGCTTTCGGATGCAAGTGGTAAGGCCAAGTACAAGACGGTCAAGAAGACAGTTCTGAAAACGCCGGCAACGACGCGTGAAGTCCCGATTCCGGCCACTTATAGGACCATCGACAAGCAGGTGCTTGTGAAGAAAGCTAGCACACGGACGGTTGAAATTGCGCCGGCCGTGTACGAGACGGTCAAGCAGAAGAAGCTGAAAACGCCCGCAACGACGCGTAAAGTTGACATACCGGCGGCATACGAGATTGTGACACGCAATCAGAAGATTCGCGACGAGAAGAGCGAGTGGGTTCCGGTTCTGTGCCAAAATAACAACACTACCCCCGAGAATGTCACTGCTTTGCAGTCGGCCCTCAAAGAACGGGGATTCTATAATTGCAAGGTCGACGGCATTATCGGTAATTGTACGATGGATGCCGTAAACCGCTTTGCCGCAGAGGAAGGCCTTTGGCGGGGCAACGATTTCGTCACGATGGAAGTTATCAGTAGACTGGGTCTGACATTCTGATCTGATCGGAAAACCTGCCGCAACTGTCAGGCGTCGATAGCCACGTCCATCTTGGCGTGGCTTTTTTTGGCCCGGATCGGGATTGGCTTCGAAAGATGCATCACGTGTTCGTCAAGCGTGACCTCTGCCATCTTCTTTTCCAGTAGTTTACGGTCGCCGAGCTTGACCAAGCCGCCCAGTTCCAGACTCCCTAGCCGAATCGCGGTGATCTCGCCTGCTTGCACCTGCAGATCGATGCTCTTTACTTTTAACTGCGCGGTAACCTTGAAATCGAAGGTATGAAATGGGATGCCATCAACGACAATATCGACTGACGGCTCATGCTGTGACTCGATAGTATGATCGCTTACTGTGACGCGATGGATTTCGTCCGGCGGTGTCTTTTCGAGGTCGGCTAATCGGCGCAGTTCATCCCAACCGGCCCAGGCCCGGCCAAGGATATCGTCGAGAGCAATGTCGAGTGCCCTGAAAAATGCCTTTTTCAGGGCATCGTTTGGCGCCTCAGTGTCCAGCAACGCCGGACGATTGAGCTTTTTGCGCTTTTTATCCAGTTTCGCTTTGGCCTGGTCGTATCCGTCTTTGATCGATTGGTGTTTCAAAAAGGACGCGCTCTTATCTTCGGCGGTCAGCGCCTCGCCGAGTGTCGTTGTCATCACAGCTCTCCCTTTTTCACTGAAATCACGGTGGCGTCATCTGAGATATCGAACTCGGGCTTGCGGTGCCGCACTCGCATCGAGGCCGCGGCGTCAATCACGTCGAAGCCTCCCTGGTCCCTCGTCGCTTCGAACGTGACGAGACCGGTGCCCGTCAATCCCCAGTCCTTCGATAGCAGGATCGCGATAGCCGCCAGTAACAATAGCCATGGCAGTGTGTCGGATTTTTCGGGCGCCGGGGGCACTGTGGACGCTGGGCGCGCCGGGGGGGGCCATTGCTCCGCAACTGCGGGCGGAGGTGCTTGCACCGTGACGGCGGGTGGAGACGGTTGCACCAGAACTATCGTACGGGGTTGCGGCGCCGGGGGAGGCGCTTCGACCCGGATTTCCAGCGTAAAGACAGGCGGCAGCTCGCCCAGTTCACAGTCAGGGTCGCTCCACGCCTGCATGTTTGCATTGTAAGTTCCGCTACTATTATAGGTGTGGATATGGATACCTTTACCATCGTCTGCGGGCAGTACTTTTTCTCGTGTCCCGGGATCATCCCCGAAGCTGAGTTCGTAGCACCTGGCTCCCGTTACGTAGGCAGTGAACTTGAAAGGCTCTCCTTGCATCCCGACGCCGTACAGCGTACCCGGGTTGCTCGGCTCGACCGAGAATCTCGCACGGGGCTCTTGAGACTGCGCGCAGACAATGAGCGGCGCACCCAACACCAGCAAGAGAACTAGTAATCGAGATCGAGCCTGTTTACACATGGTCGGCGCCGAGAAATTCATGGAATAGTTACAAGTGGTTACGCGAAGATCGAAGTTGGTCACTTCGTGGCAGAAGCTTCGCTGTCAACCAATTTGGAGCAAATCGGATCTCCTACCTTGTAAATTGTCCTAACCTCTCCTCCCTCCCAGTTCGGTTTTTTTTTGTCCTCGCCCGGTGATGCATCCTCAAACCTGCTCGTAACCTCAATGACCTTGACGGACGGCGATAACACGAAATCATGGTATTGCTCATGAATTTCGTTCGGTTTCAATGTCTCGTCGGTCGAATTGCGTTCACTGTTACCCGACTCGGGCCATCTGATGCGTCCCGGTTTACTGTTGGTCTTCCCGCGCTCCCGGGCATCGTCGCCGAACTTCTGTCCCGCCGGATACGGAGATACTTGGGCGACAGAATGGTGATTTTTCGTTAGCTTGACTTCAACAGGGCCGACATTGCGTACCTCGACCTTCGCCCGAACCAGTCGCTGTTCGCTATTCAAACACGCCGAAAAAAATTCATGACTGATCTCTGCGCGCGGAATTTCTATAACAGGAGGTTCTTGATCGTATATATAATTCGCCCAGACCCAAATCAGTATGGCCACTATTAAGATGAGCGCTTGTGCATTCCTGAAGACAAAGTCTTTGACCTGCATCATCGAATCTCCAAAGTTGGCTTTGCAACCGATTGGCGAACTCAGCAAGTGCCGTACCGTCGCCTGTTAAGGTTGACTTTGATCTGGGTACGCGAACCAATAGCGCAAGAACAGGGTTTTTACTTTTTCTTATTGATTGTCGTGGTTTCACAGTGCCAGTCTCGGCACACGTAACGCTTAGTATAGTTAAGAACTCTCAAACAGCAAGATGAATCGACAGGGCCGGTTGCGAGGGCAAAGTTTGCTAATAGCCTGCTGTATACTGCGCCTACCCGAACGTTTATAGCTGGCCAGAGAGATTCATTTTGTCCGAGAGAAGTAGCAGGATAGGGACGTTCTTGGCGTTGGATGCAAGCGATCACAGCCAGTCGCAGGCATCTGATGAGCCCGACTCAGGGAAAGCCTCGGAGATCAAGCAGGAGATTATTCTACGCTTGATCGACAAACATGACGGGCGTTGTATCTCCCCGGTAAGCGACAGCACGTTTGCCGAGTTTGCGAATGCCGTCGAGGCGATTCATTGTGCAGTTGAGATTCAGCAGGCCATGCTTGTCGAGAACAAGCGGCTGCCCCTTGAACAACGCGTCCTGCTGCGAATCGGCTTGCACGTCGGTAGTGTCGTTGAGGAGAACGGCGATCTTCATGGAGACGGTATCGACACCGCCATAGGCCTGGAAGAGTTGGCCGTTCCTGGCGGTATTTGTCTATCCAGTTCCGTGTACGAGCAGGTAAAGCACAAAGGACATGTGGGCATTGAGTTTGCCGGCGAAAAGAAAGTAAGGAATGTTCTGGATCCGGTCGCCATCTACCAGGTTGTGGAACCCGGCGTGGCGAAAGGCTCTCTTTCGCTGTGGGAAGAACTCAAACGCCGCAATGTCTTCAGAGTGGGCATGGCCTACACCGTCGTTGCGTGGCTATTGATTCAGGTCGCGGATGTAATTCTGACGACGTTTGATAGTCCCCGTTGGGTTATGCAGACCTTCGTCTCCTTACTCATTCTCGGCTTCCCAATAGCCCTGGTGCTGGCCTGGGTCTATGAGTTAACGCCCGTGGGCTTGAAACGCAGCGACGATGTGTTGCGTCAGACCAGCATCCATTGGCTGACAGGCAGGCGATTGAACCGTGCAATCATCGGTCTGCTGGTCATCGCCGTGGTGTTCCTGGTTTACGAAAACTATGTATCGAAAGGCCTCGCCAGCTTGGACGATGCAGAGCCAGTTTCTGTCGCAGTTTTGCCGTTCAAGAATCACAGCGTAGACGCCGACGATGAATTCTTTGCAGACGGGCTCGCCGACGAGTTGCTGAGTTCACTTGGCAGAATCCAGGAGCTCAAGGTGGCTTCGCGGACAGCGTCCTTTTACTACAAAGACAAGGATGTTGATATCGCGACAATCGCATCAACACTGATGGTTGATAACGTGCTATCTGGCAGCGTGCGCCGCGACGGAGAGCAAATCCGCGTAACGGCTGCGTTAGACGACACAGTGACAGACGATTTGTTGTGGAGCGAGACTTACGACAACAAGCTGGAGGCTATCCTCGATATTCAAAGCGATATTGCACAATCGGTGACAGCGGCGATCGTGCCGGTGTTGTCACCGGAGTCACAAAGTCGGATCGAGGCGCAACCGACCGAGAACACCGAGGCGTATCAATACTATCTCCGCGGCCGCGACTACCTGCGACAGCCGGCTGAAGAAGTAACACTTGCCAGCGCGATCGAATTGTTTGGCTGGGCGATCAATCTGGATCGGCGTTTCGCACATGCCTACGCCGGGCTGTGCGAGGCGCAACTGGGCACCTACGAGTTCGCCAGGAAAACAGAATCTTTTGAGGCAGCGGAGCTTACGTGTCACCGCGCTCTGACTTTGGACGATAGTTTATGGGAAGTACACGTGGCCCTGGGAAATCTCTATCGCGCTAACGGCCAACTTGATAGCGCCGTTCTGGAACTGGAAACAGCAATCGATCAGCAGCCGAACGCCGTCACTCCGTATCTGGCGCTGGCAGAAACCTACGCGGGACAGAATCGTGTTGAACAGGCTGAAGCGACGTTTCGGCGCGCAGAAGAGGTCGAAGGTGGTTACTGGGGTGTCCACAGAGCGTTTGGTAACTTTTTATACAACCAGTCCCGCTACGACGAAGCGATCGAACGACACTTAAAGGTCACCAAACTGGTACCCGATAGTGGCATAGGGTACGACAATTTGGGGAATAGCTACCTTTCGATCGGGGCATTCGCCAAAGCCGAAAGCGCATTCAATGCCTCACCTTTACCCTCCCGCTGGACCTATATGAACCGGGGACTCGTCTACAAATACCGCGGTGAATTTGCGAAGGCTGTCGAAGATCAAAAGCGGGCAATCGATCTTGCTCCGCAAGCCCATGTGTCATGGGGTTTTCTAGGGGACGCATATCGCTTCATTCAGGGCGAGGAAAAAAACGCGGCAGATGCCTATGACAAGGCAATTGAACTTGCGGAACAACGCCTGGCGATCGACCCGACGGATTGGCGTAGCGTTGGAAGACTCGGTATGTACTATGCTTATGTCGGGCGGCCTGATGAGGCCTTGGCCCAGGTTGAAAAACTGCTCGAACTCCGCTCCGATTCGACGGCTTATTACTACGTAACACGGGTGCGATTGCGGGTAGGCGATATGCAAGGAGCGTACGAAGCCCTGGAGCGGACGGTCGAAGCCGGGTGGTCGCGGGCGCAACTCGCGAACGACCCGGACGTCGTGGCTTTGCAGGGCGAGACCGGCTATGCCGCGCTGCTGGCCGAGCCTCAGGAATAAGGGAAGTTGGCGCTAATCGCAGGATGAAGGTGGTACTATGTCGCCTCGAAGTGAGTACGGATTTACGTGGGGGATCATCATGTCAGACATAAATAATCCAGAAAAAAAGGCCGCTGCCGGCGAATCACGCGGTGAAGGCGAACCACGCGGTGAAGGCGAACCTCGCGGTGAAGGCGAACCTCGCGGTGAAGGCGAACCTCGCGGTGAAGGCGAATCACGCGGTGAAGGCGAACCTCGCGGCGAAGGCGAACCTCGCGGCCCAGACGACAGACCAGAACGCTGCTAGTTGTTTGCCAGGCCCAGCGCAGCTGTCATAGACGCTGGCGCCGAGCATGTGATGTAGACAAGGCTTAGCTCGCCTTCGGGCGGTTATGGCCGTGCGAGCGGCTCTTCGCATGCCGATACAGAATCTGGCCCCATCTAATGATATCGGCCACCAACAATGGGAGAAGATGAAATGGCGAAGGGAATCTCGTTACACATAGGCGTTAATAAAGTCGATCCCATTGGATATCCGCTGCGACCGACGCGTTCCGGTCGCAAATATGCCGTCGTGACCGAGAATAAAGATCCGGTACACTTCGAAGGTTACTTCTATGTCGGTTGGGTGGGGCCACTGTCAACTTGTGAAATGGACGCAGCGGCCATGCACGATTTGGCGAAAAGCCAGGGGTTCGACGCAACAGTTCTTAATACAAAAGAGGCAACCGCGGAAAACGTAGAGAAAGAGATTCGTAGTGCCGCGAAGCGGCTTGAAGCGGGCGATACCTTCTTTATGTCCTATTCGGGTCACGGTGCCCAGGTTGAGGATCTGTCTGGCGACGAAAGGGACGGAGAGGACGAAACCTGGTGTCTCTACGATCGAATGTTTTTGGATGACGAGCAACGCGAGCTGCACGCCGAATTCGCGGAGGGTGTGAAGATCGTTGTCTTGTCCGACTCCTGTCACAGTGGTTCGGCAACACGATCCGGAGAGTCGGACTCTTCTGAAGAACTCGAACGTTTTGAGCACGGCGAGCCTCGCAAGATGGAGGAACGGACGGCTCTCAACGTATATCAAGGCAGAAAGAAAGAGTATGACCGGATCCAGCGTGGTCTAAAGAACCCGCCGCCGAAGCTAAAGGCAAGCCGAATCCTGTTCTCCGCTTGTCAAGACCACGAAACCGCCATGGGTTATGACGATGGCGGTGCGTTTACCGTCGCATTGCTCAAGATCTGGAACAATGGCAAATTCAAAGGCAATTACGGAGATTTGGCCAGGGAGATCAGAGAAGAGCTGCAGACGAACTACGGTAAGGCCGTGGATCGGAAGGGTGGCGATGCGACCAGAATCGCACTGCAGGTACCGAATTTCGTTCGCATCGAAGGGTCGTCGCGGGAGGCCCTGGACGAATTCGTCAATGAACGACCTTTTTCGCTCTAGCTCTTTACCCGATGGATATACTCTTTGTGTCGGCGAATTCGCGCGATAAGTATATCGACATAGAGCGAGAACACAGGACGCTGCAAAAGCTGGTCGCTACCGGCGGCCACTCGTTGCGAGTGTTGCCCGCAGCTGAAGTCTCAGATTTACGCGACGCCCTGAGGACGAACGAAAAAGAACGAGCTTTCGATATCCTTCACTTTAGCGGGCATGCCACGCAAGAAGAGGGCCTGCATTTAAGAGGCGAGGGCCGCCGAAAGGACTTCCTTAGTGGCGAGACTCTAAAAGAGTTACTCAAAGGGTCAGGGGTGAAGCTCGTCGTCCTCAACGCGTGTCACAGTGAGGCCTTGGCGGTCTCACTAAGCGAGGTTATTCCGGCCACCATCGGAACGACCCGAATTGTTCGCGATGTTGCAGCGAGACGATTTACGCGTCACTTTTACAGTGCTTTGAAGGACAACGCGACCGTAAAGGACGCTTTCGAGACTGCCCTGAAGCAACAAAAGCCGAGCAGTAGTCCTGCGTTTATGCATGCCGGACGGACAACGCTACGTAGAATCGATCACTCCCGCATTAGGACAACGCGATCTATCACTCAATAACCAGGTGTCCGTTTCCGATACTGTAGGCATCAAAATGTTGGCAGCCAACGCACTAGAGGCCTTCGCAGCGATTTCGGTGGGTGTTGCGGGATTTTCCGCAATCGTCGTAGCGCTTGCTGCAAACACCGTCGTTTATGACGGACGACGATTAAACTGGGCGTTGGGAATCATTTTTGGTTGGTCGCTCGGTGCAATGTTGTTTTCTATTCTGCCCTTTATTTTCCATCATTTCGGAGTGACTGACATAGTCGTTTGGCGAATCGGCTTACCGGTGATGGGCGGCTACACAGCAATTGTTGGCGCCAGCGCATTGTCCGGCGATCGTCGTCTCAACCGGATCGGGTTAAATATCAGGGGGAAGTCGCACGACACGGCGGTCAAAAGGTCGCGCGAAATGTCGCTAGCGAAATATGTTTACATCCTGACGACAACCATGCTTGTCGCTGCTGGAGTCTTGCAACCAATTCCGGGCTATTACCTGGTTGGCATGACCATTATGCTTTCGCTTTCATTATGGGTGCTGCTATACGTCTTCTTCGTGATTGGGTTTACGAAAAGCTAGGCAGAGCGTGGCTACCGATTTTTGATCTCTTCAAGGCTGCAGATCATCCCGAAGCTTGATAGTTGGTGGACCACGGCTTAACGTTAGGGCCCTCGAGCGGGCCCGTCGCCTGCCCAAAAAAACTGTGCGAGGAGAGCGAAGTGAAACGATTCATGTTGCTGCATTTCGGATTCGAAAAGCCTACCCCGGAGATCATGGCGGCCTGGGGCAAATGGTTTGAATCGATCGCGGACAGGTCCGTGGAAAACGGGGGATTCCATGGTGGTGCGCGAGAGGTCTCGCATAGCGGGTCCAAGGACCTACCGATGGGGATGGAATCCATTACGGGCTATTCGATTATCAATGCCGAAAGCCTTGATGATGCAGAGAAGATCGCTCAGGACAATCCGTTCATTGCGAGCATCCGCGTCTACGAAATCATGACACAGTAGGTCCATTTTGCATTTGGAGATAGACCCGCCCAAGCTACTTTCTCAGGCGCCTGCGTCGCACCCGCTGGCTGCATTTGAGGTGGCATAGTTTCGAACCCGACACAGCGCATGAACGATCCACAAATCGAAAAACTCCAGAAGTTGCTGGCGGCAAATAATCTGGGCGGAGCGGAGGACCTTTGCCGCAAGGCTATCGATCGCAACGGCAATGATGTCAACATGATTGCCCTGCTTGGCGCAATCTTGCTGAAGTCCGGTCAGCTTGATGAGGCGGAACGGCGACTACAACGAGCGATCACACTCGCGCCAAAGTTCGGGAAGCCGTATGACGATCTCGCGGTTCTCTATTTACGCCGTGATGAGTTTCAAAAAGCAGAAGCAATGTTTCGCAAGGCGATAACACTGCTTCCGGACCTGGGATCTTCATGGCTTGGTCTTGTGCACGCGCTCCGGGGTCAAGGCAATCTGACGGAGGCAAAAAACGTCTGTGGCCAGATACTCGCCCGCAACCCAAACGATGTTGATGCCATGCGATTGATGGCTGCTATCGCGTCCGATGAAGGGCTTGTGCCGGCAGCAGGTCGCCTTTTACAAAACGCTGTCGACAAAGCGCCCGACTCAGTCAAGGCGGTGTCCGACCTGGCGCGCTTTTATGCTGATCATCATCAATATTCGCAGGCAATCGACCTGTTTAGACGCGCCGTGGAACTCGAGCCACGAAATCCGGAATTTTATTTCTCCCTGGGCAGATATCTGTTTACCGTCGGAATTCCAGAGGAAGCACTCAATGCCTACGATGCCGGATTGGCGTTGGATCCAAAATCAAGATATGGGCAATCCGGGCGCTCGCACGCACTCCGCGCACTTGGGCGAACTGAAGAAGCGATCGCGGGCTATCGAGCCTGCATTCAGGAGGGCGTGAACATTGGTGAGTCGTGGTGGAGTCTTTCCAGTCTTCGCACCTACACGTTCAGCGATGATGAGCTTGAGCAGATGAAATCGTTTCGGCAAGCCGACAACATTACGGCGTCAGACGGCATATACGTAGATTTCGCCTTGGGTAAGGCACTGGACGACCGTCATCAATATGACGAGGCATGGCAATTCTATGCAGACGGAAACAAGGCGCGCCGCATGTCAGTCTGTTTCGACCGTGCGCAATTTGAGTTGGAAATCGACGCAATCATCGCGACAGTTGATGCAACTGTGGTTGCGCGCGGTGAAGGGGTCGAGCCGCAACCGGTGACACCTGTCTTCGTCGTCGGCATGCCAAGATCAGGGTCGACTCTGATAGAGCAAATCCTCGCAAGCCACAGCGCTGTAGAGGCAACGACTGAACTACCGTACATGGTGGGACTTGCGAGACGCCATATGGTCGCAGAGAACGCCAATACGCCTCTGGCAATCGTCGAACTGGGGGCGGGCGAGCTAGCTGATATCGGTAATCAGTACCTGAGGGCGACGAAGTTGCACCGGTTGGAATCGAAACCGTGGTTCATTGACAAAATGCCAGACAATTTTTTGTACGCGGGCCTGATCGCGATGGCACTGCCAAATGCGAAGATTATCGACGCCCGTCGTAATCCTCTTGATACCTGTGTCGGTAACTATCGCCAATGGTTCGCCACGGGTAAGGAGTTTGCATACGATCTTGATGAACTCGGTGACTACTATCTTCAATACCACCGAATCATGAGGCACTGGAATGATGTCATGCCGGACAGGGTGTTGCGGGTGGACTACGAAGACGTTGTCGAGAACACAGAGAAGGAAATCCGGCGGATGCTTGAGTGGTGCGAACTTTCGTGGGAAAACGAATGTCTCCGCTTCTACGAATCAGAGCGCGTGGTGACCACGGCGAGCTCCGAGCAAGTACGACAGCCTGTCTACAAAGGGGCGGTCGGGTTTTGGAAACACTACGAACCGTATCTGCATCAACTCATCGAAAAGATGCGTCCGGTAACTGGCTGATTTTGTTTTGTATGGACTTACCAATCTCAACACTTTGACGGGGCCGTAGGCGGCAGTCCGCGACCCGGAAAGCCCCGTTTCGACGGGGCTTTCTGCGTTTGGGCCAGGACCCAGGTCTTTGCCGCGATTAGAAGGCTGACGGCTGGCATCGTATAGTGCTCCTGACAAACCGACATCACAGGGCCCTCATGCCCGGAGAATTTAGCGATGAAATCTAAGCTCGCAATCGCTCTGATTTTGACAATCGGTGCCACATCGGCGATCGCACAGACAGATGACAATGCGGCTGGCGCCGCCCGGTCGCCGACCTATGAAGAGCAACAGGCGAGTTCGATCGAGGCCGAACGCCAGCGCCTGGGAAATGCGCGCATAGAGCAAGAAATGGAATCACGGGCGCGCGAAGAGGAGCGGCGTCTTGAAGAGGCACAACAGGAGGGCCTGCGCGCTCAGGAAGAGGTTGCTGCAAGCACTGACGCTAATGCGCCGAACTCAAAATCAGAACCATCCGGCAAACATGGCAATTCCAATATGTCGCAGATACTAGAACAATTGCGGACATTGGGCGAGCTGAAAGACAGCGGTTACGTGACGGATGAAGAGTTCAGGGAACTCAAACAGGAAATCTTGAACAACCGGCCATAATGGTTCGCTCTTGGCCGCCGGGCACCTATCGCGGTAGTCTTGTCTGAAACGAAGCTTCCGGAAGGAGGAGTATCATCATGAAGCAGTCTGTCATCGCGCTTGCCCCGTTTCTTTTCCTGCTGTCACCGCTTTCATACGGAGGCGTCACGATGGACCTGGTCACCACCGATGCGGCAGGCAATGAAACCGGGCGCATCAACTTCATCGCACAGTCGACGAACCTTCGGATGGATGACAAAGGAAATGGCTCGCGCAACTCGATGATTTTTCTCGGTGACCAGTTCCTGGTTCTCGACCATAGGGACAAGAGTTACATCGTTATGGACGAGGCCATGCTTAACGAAATGTCTGCGCAGATCAGTGACGCGATGAAGGAGATGGAGGCACAACTTGCCAATCTGCCGCCGGAACAACGCGCGATGGCGGAGCAAATGATGAAAGGGCAGATGGGCCGCATGATGGGGCAGGAACAGGCTCCTCCGCCGAAACCGAGAGTTGAGGCGCTTGGCACCGGCGAGTGGCAGACATTTAAATGCAAGAACTATGCGGTTTATGAAGGTGACGCAAAAACGCAGGTTATTTGCTCCGCTGACCTGGGCGATATCGACGGGGCGGCTGAAATGATGCAGGCATTCCAGGGCATGGCCAGATTTGTGACCAAGATGACCGAATCGATGCCCATGCGGTCCGAGGCCGGCATCAATCCCGGCGAACTAATCGAGCAAATAGGCGGATTTCCGGTGCACACGATCGATTACCGCAATGGAGAGGTCACCGGGGAAACGTCGCTTGAGTCCGTCAATGAGCAGGACATTGATAGCGGATTGTTTGCCGCGCCTGCGGACTACGAACGACAGGACCCGATGCGGCATCGCTAAAGACGTTTTTAAATCTGCCGTAGCAGGGCTTTGCGGCGTTGCGCAACTGCTGGCGAGTGCCGTATAATCCCGCGCGAACGCGGTGGTGTGCTGTATGACACCCCGCTACCAGAGTCTTGGTAGAGAAGGCCCCGCGTAGGGGTCTTTTGTTGTCTGAGGGCAGCAAGACTGCGAAGAAGAAGAATGGGCCATTGGCCCATTTTTTGTTTTGAAACAGAGAGTTAGGTCTTTCGATGACAGGTGATGAGCTACGGAAACTGCTGGAGCCAAGCATCGAACGACTGGGTTACGAATTGTCGGATCTGGAAGTGAAACTGGGCGGCAAGAACGGTGTGGTGCGGGTGTTTATTGATCATTCCGACGGCATCGGACTCGAGGACTGCGAGAAAGTCAGTCTGGCTGTCAGTGCGCTCCTCGATGTCGAGGATCCGCTGCCGGGGCAGTACAACCTCGAAGTGTCGTCGCCCGGGTTGGACCGAAAATTGACGAAAGTCGAGCACTTTCAACGGTTTAAAGGAGAAATCGTGAAAGTGCAGATGCGTTTTCCAATAGAGGGGCGCAAACGATTTCGGGGCACGCTGGTGTCCTCGGATGACGAGAATATTGTGGTCGAAGTGGACGGTGAGTCGCACTCGTTGCCGATGGCGACGATCGATATTGCCCGACTGGTGCCTGAGGGGCCCTGACGACCCGAGCATTTTTTGGAGTTTTTGGTAATGAGTAAAGAGATTTTGATGGTTGTCGACGCTGTTTCAAACGAAAAGGGTGTCGAGAAGGACATTATCTTCGAGGCCATCGAAGCTGCACTGGCGTCTGCCACGCGCAGAAAGCACGGTGAGGACATCGAGGTTCGTGTCGCGATCGACCGCGAGTCGGGCGAATACGATACGTTTCGGCGTTGGCTCGTGTTCGAGGATGACTCGACCGAGCTTGAGGTGCCGGATCGCGAACTGCGCATGATCGATGCAGTGGATGTAGACGAGAACGCGGAACCCGGCGGTTACGTCGAGGTACCGATGGAATCGGTCGAGTTTGGCCGCATTGCTGCGCAGACTGCCAAGCAGGTCATCGTACAGAAGGTCCGCGAGGCCGAGCGTGAGCAAGTCGTCGAGGAATACAAGGATCGCGAGGGCGAGCTGCTTTCGGGTCTGGTAAAGCGTGTCGATCGCAACGGCGTTTACATTGATCTTGGCGGCAACGCGGAAGGATTCGTGTCGCGCGAGCAGATGGTCCCGCGCGAGCCGGTTCGTCCGCAGGATCGCATAAAGGCACTGCTGACCGAAGTTCGTTCTGAACTGCGCGGCCCGCAGTTGTTCATGACACGCACATCGCCGCAGTTCCTTGTTGAGCTATTCAAGATTGAGGTGCCGGAAGTCGGCCAGGGCCTGATCGAGATTTTGGGCTCAGCTCGTGACCCGGGTTTGCGCGCCAAAATCGCGGTCAAGAGCAACGACAAACGTATCGACGCCGTCGGAGCATGCGTTGGCATGCGCGGATCCCGTGTACAGGCTGTGTCGAATGAACTGGCCGGTGAACGCGTCGACATCATTCTCTGGGACGACAACCCGGCGCAGTTTGTGGTCAATGCGATGTCTCCGGCAGAGGTTGTCTCCATCGTCGTCGACGAAGATGCGCACAGCATGGATATCGCGGTTGAAGAAGACAAGTTGTCTCAGGCGATCGGGCGTGGTGGGCAGAACATTCGCCTGGCAAGCGAGCTTTCTGGTTGGGAGCTCAACGTCATGACAGCGGCTGACGCCGAAGAGAAGAGCGAGTCCGAAATGCGCAACTTGATCGCGTTGTTCTCAAAACAACTCGACGTCGATGAAGAGATTGCGTTGATTCTGGTTCAGGAAGGCTTCTCGACCATCGAGGAAGTGGCCTACGTACCGGCCTCCGAGCTCGTTGAGATCGAGGAGTTTGATGAGGACATCGTTGACGAACTCCGCAATCGTGCACGCGACGTTCTGCTCACTCAGGCGATAGTGCAGGAAGAGATAATCGACGAGGCGGAGCCCGCCGAGGATTTACTGAGTCTCGAAGGCATGGACAAAGGTCTGGCATTTCTTCTGGCAAGTAAGGGCGTTGTGACGCGCGAGGATCTCGCTGAACTTGCGACTGATGATTTGCTCGATATCAACGAGATGGATCAGGAGGAAGCGGCCGCCCTGATCATGAAGGCGCGCGCACACTGGTTTGAAGCCGAGCAGCAGGCCTGAGTGCTGGAATACGCGGAGTTAAAGAATGGCTGATGTGACAGTTGCACAATTTGCTGAGGTACTGAAAGTACCGGTCGACAAGCTGCTATTGCAGTTAGACGAGGCCGGTATCAAGGTCAATGGGTCGGATGACAGGATTAGCGACGATGCGAAGCTCGAGCTCTTGACGCACTTGCGTCGTAGCCACGGGCAAAATGAAATGTCGGCGGGTGACGCCGCGCCGCGGAAAATTACGCTCAAGCGCAAATCTCAGTCAGAACTCAGGCTATCGGGCGCGCAAGGCCGTTCGCGTACCGTAAATGTCGAGGTTCGGCGCAAACGTACCTACATAAAACGCGACGTGCTTGAACAGCAGGCGCAGCAGGAACAGGAAGAGCTCGATCGCCAGCGCAAGGCAGAGGAAGATCGGATTGAGGCCGAAAAGCTCGAACAAGAACGCCTCAAGGCTGAGCAAGTGCAGGCTGATAAACAAGTAGAAGAAGAGCGTCAAAAGGCTGAGCAAGGGCGGCTCGATGCCGAGGAAGAAGCTCGCAGAGTTGCTGAGCAAGCAGCCGCAGCCGCAGCTGAGGAGAAAACCCGGCTCGAAAAAGCGGAACAGGACGCGCGTGCACGTCGTACGAAAGAAAAATCCAAATCGAAGCCCAAATCGGCGGAAACGCGCTACGGCCGCAAGGAGTTGCATGTTGCCGGTGACAAGAGTGGCAGACGCAAACGCAAGACGCCGACTCGCAGGCGCCCGGTATCGTTGAGTGGCGACGCGCAGCACGGCTTCGAGCGGCCGACCGCTCCGGTTATTCACGAGGTAGAGATTCCAGAGAACATCGCAGTTTCCGAGTTGGCACAGCGCATGGCGATCAAGGGCAATGAGGTTGTCAAAGTGCTGTTCAATATGGGTGCGATGGTTACGATTAATCAGGTCATCGATCAGGATACGGCGACGCTCGTCGTTGAAGAGCTCGGCCACGTCGCGATACCGACAACGGAAGCGGATGTCGATACGCAACTGCTGGCCTCGGAAGAGCAGTTAACCGGTGAGAAAGTGGGCCGATCGCCCGTGGTTACGATCATGGGTCACGTGGATCACGGCAAGACGTCTCTGCTCGACTACATTCGTCGCACGCATGTAGTCGATAGTGAAGCGGGCGGGATTACGCAGCACATTGGTGCGTATTCGGTTGACACGGAAAGAGGCAAAATTACGTTCCTCGATACGCCGGGCCACGCGGCCTTCACAGCCATGCGAGCTCGCGGTGCCCAGGCAACCGACATCGTTGTACTTGTTGTTGCGGCCGATGACGGCGTTATGCCGCAGACGATCGAGGCGATACTGCATTCGAAGGCTGCAGGCGTGCCGATTGTGGTCGCCATCAATAAGATTGATCGTGACAACGCGGATCCGGAGCGTGTCAGGAACGAGCTGTCACAGCATGAGGTGATTCCTGAGGACTGGGGTGGCGAGCAGCTGTTCGTCAGTGTATCGGCGCAGACAGGCGAGGGCGTGGATAAGTTGCTCGAGTCGATTTTGCTGCAGGCAGAATTGATGGATATGACGGCCGTTGCAGACGGACCGGCGCAAGGTCTTGTTATTGAGTCGAGCCTCGAGAAAGGTCGTGGCGCGGTCGCGACGTTGCTGGTTCAGGCTGGCACTTTGAAGCAAGGTGACATGATCATTGCGGGCGAAGAGTACGGGCGCATCCGCAACATGTTTGATGAGACAGGGCAGTCGATTCAGGAAGCTGGGCCCTCAAGCCCGGCCGTCGTGCTCGGATTATCCAAAACACCGAGCGCGGGTGATGATTTTCTGGTTGTTAAGAACGAGCGCAAAGCGCGTGAAGTTGCTGAATTCAGGCAGACCAAAACACGTGACGCGAAGCTGGCACAGCAGCAAGCCTCGAAGCTCGAGGACATGTTCAGCCAAATGGCCGATGGCGAAAGTTCTACGGTGGCCGTAATCATCAAATCCGATGTGCATGGCAGCGCGGAAGCTCTACGCGACGCGTTGATCAAACTGTCGAATGACGAAGTAAAAGTTAAAGTATTGAGTTCAGGCGTAGGTGGCATTACAGAAACCGACGCCAATCTTGCCGCGGCGTCGAACGCTGTGATTATCGGCTTCAACGTACGCGCCGACGCAGCGGCACGTGTCGCGATTAAAGAATCGGGCGTGGATGTTCGTTATTACAGCATCATCTACGAAGCGATCGACGACGTGAAGGCGGCTCTGAGCGGTCTGCTTTCACCCGAGATTCGTGAGCAGATTCTCGGGCTGGCCGAGGTCAAGGAAGTTTTCTCGTCGCCGAAACTTGGCGATATCGCGGGCTGTATCGTGACCGAAGGGCTCGTGAAACGAGCCAATCCGATTCGCGTATTGCGCGACAACGTCGTGATTTATGAAGGTGAACTCGAATCCCTGCGCCGCTTCAAAGACAACGTCAATGAGGTCAAGTCGGGTACAGAGTGCGGTATCGGCGTCAAGAATTACGATAACGTGCAGGTCGGCGATAACATTGAGTGCTACGAGCGCGTCGAAGTTGCTCGAACGTTGGATTAATGCCTCGCGAGTTTTCACGGAATCAACGCCTCGGCGCGCAGATATTGCGAACGCTCAGTGAGTTGCTTCGATTCGAGACCAAGGATCCGCGATTGCAGGGTGTATCGCTGACATCCGTGGACCTCTCGCGTGATCTGGGCGTCGCTCGCGTGTATTTCAGCGTGCTGAATCCTGATGACAATCCGGAACCCGTGCTCGAGGGTCTCGGCAAAGCTGCAGGTTTTCTGCGGGCGAAACTCGGTAGCGCCATCAAGGTGAGACACGTGCCCGAGTTGAGATTTATCCACGATGACAGCGCAG
The DNA here is from genome assembly GCA_029862045.1 of Gammaproteobacteria bacterium. Lineage (GTDB taxonomy): Bacteria > Pseudomonadota > Gammaproteobacteria > Steroidobacterales > Woeseiaceae > UBA1847. The sequence goes on along the minus strand of JAOTYE010000030.1, from coordinate 12,437 downwards.
AACATGGTGCGAAGATCAGCGAACTGATCGACAACGCTTTGCACGCCGACGACCACGGATAATCTGCATGAGCCGCCGCACAAACAGCCGATCCGAGCCGGTCGACGGATTGTTGCTACTCAATAAGCCTGCCGGTCTGACGTCGAATCAGGCCTTGCAGAAGGTCAAGCGACTATTGAACGCCCGCAAGGCGGGTCACACCGGCAGTCTGGATCCGGCCGCGACAGGCATGTTGCCGCTGTGCTTTGGCGAGGCGACCAAGGTCTGTGCGTACTTGTTGGATGCGGACAAGACGTATCGGGTGACAGCAAAGCTCGGAATTGCAACCGATACCGGTGATGCTGACGGCACCGAAAACGCGACGGCCGCGGTGCCCGAGCTGACGTCTGAGCAGTGGACCGCAATCCTGGCGGAATTCCGTGGTGAATCGATGCAGGTGCCACCGATGTATTCGGCGCTCAAGAAGGATGGCAAGCGTCTTTATGAACTGGCCCGGAAGGGCGAGGTCGTGGAACGTGAACCGCGGCCAATCCGGGTTGACGACATCAGCCTGCTCGAAATCGCCGGCAATCGGCTCGTTTTTCGTGTGCATTGCTCCAAGGGCACGTATGTACGAGTGCTGGTAGAGGATATTGCCAAGAGGGCAGGGACTGTGGCACACACGGCCCGGCTGCATCGCGAGACGGTTGGCGCGTTTCAGGCTGATGACATGCTGGATCTGACAGGCGTCGAGGCTGTCGCCGCGTCGGGATCAGGGGCCCTGCGGGCCCGCCTGCTGCCGCCTGACACGGCCCTCGGGAGCATGCCGGCGGTGCGGCTGGATGCCGAGGCCAGTGATCGGTTTTCGGCAGGTCAGGAGGTTGCCGCGCTGCTGCAGGGCTCAGCTGGGCTGGTTCGGGTCTATGGCCCTGATGACGAATTCGTGGGCGTGGGCGAACTGTCTGGCGACAGTCGGCTGGCGCCACGACGGGTGTTCCGGACGGGCGAAAAAAACCCGTAGAACTATGATTATTGACTGTTAATGGACCCAAACAGGCGCTAGAATGCGCGCTGCAAAAAAGGGCCCAAGAAGAGAAAGGTTGAGGTAATAGGAAATGTCACTGTCAAGTGAGCAAAAGAGCAGCATTGTTGCTGAATATTCCCGCGGAGACGCGGATACGGGATCTCCCGAAGTACAGGTAGCATTGCTATCTGCGCGTATTTCAGAACTTACCGAGCATTTCGGTGAGCACAAAAAAGATCACCATAGCCGTCAGGGTCTGCTGAAGATGGTTAACAAGCGGCGCAAGCTGCTCGACTACATCAAGGCAAAAGACCCGGCACGGTATCGCGAGCTGATTTCCCGGCTCGGACTTCGTCGCTAAAACGCGGCTAATCTGGCAAGGAGTTTATCGACATGCCGTCCCCGAACCGGGCACGCTGCCGATTGCCGTTGCCAAAATCATTTCAAATCGAGAAATAACGTGAAATCAATTGTAAAGACTTTCCAATATGGAGAGCACAAGGTAACGCTTGAAACCGGAGCGATTGCTCGTCAGGCAGATGGTGCGGTTCTGGTCGATATGGCCGAGACACAGGTATTGGTTACGGCGGTTGGCCGCAAAACTGCAGATCCTGGCCGGGATTTCTTCCCGCTGACGGTCAATTATCAGGAAAAGACCTACGCAGCCGGCAAGATTCCCGGTGGCTTTTTCAAGCGTGAAGGCCGCCCAGGCGAGAAAGAGGTTCTCGTGTGTCGTCTGATCGATCGCCCGATCCGCCCACTGTTTCCGAAAGGTTTCAAGAATGAGGTCCAGGTGATTGCGACGGTTGTGTCTCTGAATCCTGACGTCGATCCGGATATCCCGGCGTTAATCGGCGCATCTGCGGCGCTGGCCATTTCCGGCATGCCGTTTGCGGGGCCGATTGGTGCGGCCAAAGTCGGCTACAGCGACGGCGAGTACGTTTTGAACCCGGGTCGTGAGGCCCTCGAAAAATCGGCTCTGGAGCTGATCGTTGCCGGCACCGAAGATGCCGTACTCATGGTCGAGTCGGAAGCCGATGGCCTGGCCGAAGATGTCATGCTCGGCGCCGTCATGTACGGCCACGAGCAGATGCAGATTGCTATCGATGCGATCAAAGAGCTTGCGGCAGAGGCTGGCAAGCCAGCATGGGAGTGGGAGGCACCAGCCGAAGACCAGGAGCTGGCAAAAGCGGTGGCCGAACAGGCTGAGAGCGGACTTAGCGCTGCCTATCAGATTACGGACAAGCAAGAGCGCCAGGCTGCCGTTGGTGACACCAAGTCGGCCGCTGTCGAGGCTCTGGCAGGCGGCGAAGATGCGCAGTGGACCGCCGAGGACATCAAAGGTGCACTGTACAAGCTGGAAAAAAGCACTGTTCGCGGGCGCGTCATTGCCGGCGAGCCACGCATTGATGGTCGCGATCAAAGCACAGTACGGCCAATCGACGTCAAGGTTGGCATCTTGCCGCGAGCTCACGGTTCGTCAATCTTCACCCGCGGTGAAACACAGGCGATCGTTACGACGACGCTGGGTACGGGTCGCGACGCTCAGATCATCGATGCGATCGAAGGCGAGCGCAAAGAGCCGTTCATGCTGCACTACAACTTTCCGCCATTCTGCGTGGGCGAGACAGGCTTTATCGGATCTACCAAACGACGCGAGATTGGACATGGCAAGCTGGCGAAACGTGGAATCCAGGCTGTAATGCCGGATTTCGACGACTTCGGATACGTTATTCGGGTTGTATCTGAAATCACGGAATCAAACGGTTCAAGCTCCATGGCCTCGGTGTGTGGCACCAGCCTCGCATTGATGGACGCGGGCGTTCCCATTAAGGCGCCGGTTGCTGGTGTTGCGATGGGCCTCGTCAAAGAAGGCGATGAGTTTGCGGTATTGACCGATATCCTCGGCGACGAGGATCACCTCGGCGACATGGATTTCAAGGTTGCCGGCACTGACGGCGGCATCACGGCCCTGCAGATGGACATCAAGATCCAGGGCATTACGCGCGAGATCATGGACAAAGCGCTTGCTCAGGCGCGTGATGCGCGTCTGCACATTCTCGGCGAAATGAACAAGGTCATCAGCTCGCCGCGTGAAGAGATGTCCGAATGGGCACCATCGATCATCACTTTCAAGATCGATCCCGAGAAGATTCGTGACGTCATCGGTAAGGGTGGTTCAGTTATCCGCGCCATGACAGAAGAGACGGGAGCGACAATCGATATTGACCAGGATGGCACGGTACGCATCGCATCGGTAGACGGTACTTCCGGCAAGGAAGCGTTGCGTCGCATTGAGCTGATCACGGCCGACGTCGAAGTTGGACGTATCTACGAAGGCAAGGTCGCACGGCTCATGGACTTTGGTGCGTTCGTTACGATTCTGCCTGGCAAGGACGGTCTCGTGCACATTTCGCAGATCTCAAATGAGCGCGTCGAGAAAGTCAGTGACAAGCTCGCCGAAGGCGACGTAGTCAAGGTCAAGGTTCTTGAAGTCGATCGTCAGGGTCGGGTACGTCTTTCCATGAAGGAAGTGGAAGCTGCTTAGCCACGGCAAGGGCCGCCGTCTTTCCATGAAGGAAGTGGAAGCTGCTTAGCCACGGCAAGGGCCGCCGTCTTTCCATGAAGGAAGTCGAAGCCGCGTAGGGCTCCTAAAACTGCGATTCAAGAAAACCCAGCATTCGCCGTGGCAGGTAGTACTCTGCCCGCCACGGTGTTCCGCCTTCTATAAAGCCGACATGGCCCCCGGCGTCGGCGATCTCCAACGAGACGTTCTCGGAGAGCCGCTCCTGGTCTGGAATTACGCCTGGTGTCATGAAAGGGTCGTCCAGCGAATTGATAATCAATGTCGGTCGAGCGATGTCCTTGAGGAACTGCGCGGAACTGCATTTGTCGTAGTAATCCTGCATATCCTGGAAGCCGTGTAGCGGCGCAGTGACGGCATCGTCGAACTCCGCAAATGTCTCTGCCTGCATGGCCCGATTCCAGTCAAACGCAGCCGTGTGCATATCGAATTTCTGGCGCACGGCATCCTTCATGTGACTTAGCAAGTACCTTTGATAAACCTTTGAAAAACCAGTATTTAAAGCCTCTGCGCATTTGTACAAATCAAGCGGAACGCAGACTGCCCCAGCCGCGTTGAGTCGCGAGCTGGTTCCTGATTCGCCGAGGTACTTGAGCAGAATATTTCCGCCCAGGGAGTAGCCAACGGCGAACATCGGGCCGCTCTGGCCGCCCTCATGCAATGTTTGCAGGAAGTAGCGGATATCCCCTGTTTCTCCGGCGTGATAGCGTCGTGGCAGCCGGTTCCTGTAATCACCACAATCTCGAGAATGCAGCACACACGGGCGCCAGTCGCGTTCAAAGGCGGCTTGCATGAGCATTCGGGCGTAAGAGGATTCGGCTGATCCTTCTAGCCCGTGCAGGATGACCAGCAGTGGCGCCGATTTGGGCAAGTCATCTGCTGCGCACAGCCAGTCAATGGCTGTGACATCTCCATCAGGCAGATCAAGGACCTCGCGACGCAATGGCGGGTGTTTTCTCCAGGCCCATGGCAATGAAGGAAAAATAGTCTGCAGATGACGATGTTTTAGCCAGCGTGCTGGCTTAAATTCGCTGCGGATTATGCGTTGGTTGGTTGTGTCAGTCGTCATTTTTGCGGCAAAAAAAATGGCCCCCCGCTTGCGCAGGGGGCCCGCCGTGGAGTGTGAACTCCTTCAGGCATTGCAACAGGGGGCGGGGGAGCGTATCCCCGTTGCAGGCTTCACGCTAGAGCATCTAAGGCCCTGATGTCAAGGAATTTTTCGTCTGATTTGGAAACTGGCTGATTACCTCATTGCTGCTCAGGTTTTGGGGTTGAGCCATAACTTGTCTGAGGCTCTGTTCAAGATGTTTGGCCATGCAACCGGGCTCGACATTGCCGTAGCAACGGATAATTTGCGCAAGGAAGTCTTCACTCATGATCGCATCGCCGTTTTGCTCCTGATCGCTAATTACCTGCAGCAGAATCGACCGAGTGATGTTGTCGCCACTTTTCTTGTCGATGACGACAAAGTCAGTCTTCTGCAGGACCAGGGCCTTGATGTCGGCAAGTGTGATGTAGCGGCTTTCTTCCGTATCGTACAAGCGTCTGTTCGGGTATTTCTTGATGATTCGAGCAGTGATCATGTAGGTCTCTGGTAGCAAGCGCGAGCCGCACTGTTAGCGGCCGCGGGCGGTTGAATGGTGCTTACGATAGCCCATTTTCCGCCTCAGCCAAAGTACCGGGAGTGGGTGCGATACTCGTTTCACCTTTGAGTGTATCGATATTCCAGTTTTCGCATGCCCATGCCCAGACATCTGGCAACGTCGCCGTGCTCAAGTCGCGAGGTGGCCTCTGTCCAAGCATTGCGAGCGCAGTGACCAGCCTGCCTTGAGGGCGGTCAAACGGGATCTCCCTGGCGCCGTGGCTCTTGCTGAGCTTCTGGCCTTGCCGGTTGACAGCAACCGGAATATGACAATAGCCGGGCGTCACGTAGCCAAGTAGCTGCTGCAGCCATATTTGCCGGGGTGTTGAGTCCATCAGGTCGATTCCACGCACGACGTCCGTTATGCCCTGCAGGTAGTCGTCGACAACCACTGCAAGCTGGTAGGCGATTAACCCGTCGCGGCGCAGGACAATAAAGTCGCCCGATTCGGATTCAAGGTGCTGCACCTGTCGACCCTGTAGACGGTCCTGGAAGGCTGGTTGCGCATCGTCCGTCAGCACTCTAAGCGCTGTCTCAGAGGCCTCGCAGCCGGTGCGGCAGGTACCCGGGTAGATGACGCCGAGCGGCCCGCGAACTGCACCTGCGAGGTCACGCCGGGAGCATCCGCAGGGGTAGGCTTTTCCAGACTGGACCAGCGCCTGAATGGCCTCTTCATGAGCGTCTCGGCTCGCGCTTTGATACGAAACCGGGCCGTCCCATTCGAAGCCGAAATGCTCAAGTGCTGCGATGATTTTGTCGCTTGCTCCGTATTCGGCGCGCGGCGGGTCGATGTCTTCGACGCGTAGCAGCCATTTGCCACCGTGCTGACGAGCCTCCAGGAAGCTCGCGACGGCGGCTAGCAGTGAGCCAAAGTGCAGGGGCCCGGTTGGTGACGGCGCAAACCGGCCGATGTAGGGCGTGGGTCGCTTCGCGTTACCGGTAGCGATCGTCCCGATCTCGGAACTGCCGTTCCGCGAGTTCACGTCGCTCCTGTGCTTCGAGAGACAGTGTGGCAACAGGACGTGCTTCAAGACGCTTCAACCCGATTTCCTCGCCTGTCTCGTCGCAGAAGCCATAGCTGCCGTCGTCGATGCGCGCGAGGGCAGAATCAATCTTGCGCAGCAGCTTGCGTTCACGGTCCCGGGTACGAAGTTCGAGCCCGAATTCAGACTCCTGAGTCGCACGATCATTCGGATCCGGGAAGTTCGCCGCCTCGTCCTGCATGTGATGTACCGTACGATCGACCTCGAACATAAGCTCACGCTTCCAGGCACCGAGGATTTTCTGGAAATGCGCCAGCTGAGCGGCACTCATGTACTCTTCGCCCCGCCTTGGCTTGTACGGGTCGATACCGTGGATCGGGCCGGATAGTACGTCGCCGCGCGAACGGACACGACGTGCCGGCGTCTTGCGGGTCGCTTTCTTCCTGGCGGCCGGGCGCTTCTGGCTGGCCGGTTTTTTTCTCGACGTCGCTTTCTTTCTGCTGGCAGGCTTCTTCTTCGCCGCCGCTTTCTTCTTGCTCACCTTCTTCCTTGAGGCTTTCTTCTTGGTCGATTTCTTCTTGGCTACCTTCTTCCTTGAGGCTTTCTTTTTGGACACCTTCTTCTTGGCTACCTTCTTCCTTGAGGCTTTCTTTTTGGACACCTTCTTCTTGGCTACCTTCTTTCTGGAAGCTTTCCTCTTGGCCACCTTTTTCTTGCTCACCTTCCTCTTGGCAAGCTTCTTTCTGGCCACTTTTTTCTTACTGACCTTTCTTCTGCTCACTCGCTTCGCCACAGGTTTCTTTCGAGAGGCTGTTGCTTTCTTCCGCTTCTTGCTCGCGGCCTTCTTTGCGGCCATTTGGAACTCCTGCCAGATCGAGAAAAGGGCGGGATTATACATTGCCTGCGGCAGCATGGAACCCTATTTTTTTCGGGAATTTTGAGCCTGTACGCAAAGTGCCCAAAGCCACGTAGAATGGGGCCTCCGGCACCATTGTCTTTTTCCGGCGACAATCGTTTTATTGGGGGAATTGCATTACACTAGCCCGATTTGACGGGCTAATGGCGTCTCACAGCACATGCGATTAAGCAAAATCAAGCTCGCCGGCTTCAAATCCTTCGTCGACCCCACAACCATCACTTTCCCCAGCAGCCTTGTCGGCGTCGTTGGACCCAACGGATGTGGCAAGTCGAATGTTATTGATGCTGTTCGTTGGGTAATGGGCGAGAGCTCAGCGAGCCGGCTTCGCGGCGATTCAATCACCGATGTGATTTTCAACGGGTCGAGTTCACGCAAGCCCGTCGGCGCTGCCTCGGTCGAACTACTGTTCGATAACAGCGACACGACGCTCGAGGGCCAGTACGCCAAATACGCCGAACTGGCTATTCGGCGCGAAGTGGCGCGAGACGGTATCTCGAACTACTTCCTGAACGGCACGAAATGTCGGCGCAAGGACATTACGGGTGTTTTCCTCGGCACAGGTCTGGGTCCGCGTAGCTATTCGATCATTGAGCAGGGCATGATTTCGCGATTGATCGAAGCCAAGCCTGAAGATATGCGCGTATTTCTCGAAGAAGCCGCCGGTATTTCCAAGTACAAGGAACGCCGGCGCGAAACGTCAAACCGAATCAAACACACCAAAGAGAACCTCGATCGTCTAATGGACGTGCTCGAAGAGGTCGAGAAGCAGATTAAGCATCTCGACCGACAGGCAAAAACCGCGGAGCGCTATGGACGTTACAAGGATCAGGAGCGTCGTACGGCGGCTGAGCTATTGGCGCTGCGAGCCAAAGACCTCGATGATCGTGCGGACGATGCCGACCGGGACCTGGCGGAGCGCAAGACGCGCCTCGAAGCGGCGATCGCCGAGCAAAGAAAACTCGAGGCGAAGATCGAGGCGTCGAGAGTTCAGCAAAGTGAACGCAACGATGCGTTCAATGACGTGCAGGGGCGGTTTTACAAGGTAGGTTCGGAGATTGCGCGGCTTGAACAGTCCATTGAGCACGCGCATGAATTGCGTGAACGGCAAACGAACGATCTCGAGCAGGCGGTGCACAGTGCACACGAGATTCGCGAGCATATCGACAAGGACCAGAGCGAAATTGCGCAGCTCGAACTTACGTTGAATGAGTTGGTGCCCGGACTGGAACAAGCGCGTCAAAGCGAAAAGTCGTCGGCAGGGTCGTTACAGGGTACTGAAGAAGCGCTGGCCGATTGGCAGCAGCAGTGGGACGACTACACAAGCAGTTTCAATGCGGCGCAGCAGCTGCGTAATGTAGAGCAAACACGCGCTGAACAGATAGAGTCTAGAATTCAGAGTTTCTCCGAGCGTCGCAAGAAGCTTGATGAAGCAAAGTCAGGTGCAAGTGCGGACGAACTCAAATCGATCTTTGATGAATCAACGGCTCAGGAACTGCGTAAGCGGCAGGCGCGTGACGAGTTTGACCGGCATCTGGCCGACATTGCAGACAAGATTCGCAAACTCCGTGAGCAAGATACGAAATTAACACGACTTGTTGACGAGCGGCGCGCTGCGCTGCAAGCCGGACAGGGAAAGTACGCGTCACTTGAGGCCATACAAAAAGCCGCGTTGGGCGAGGGCGATGAGGGCGTGCACGACTGGCTGGAGGGCGCCGGTCTCGGCAGTAACCGCAAGGTTGCGCAGACGCTCGACGTCGCCGACGGCTGGGAAAGAGCGATTGAGACAGTTCTTGGTGACTACCTGCAAGCGATTTGCGTCAGCGATATCACACCGGTCACCGAGTCCATTGCAAAGCTGCGTAGTGGCAACGTTACGATTTTGCAGGAGCAAAGCGGCGATCCGGAACTTTTCGATGTCTCGGATACGCTGGCGGCGAAAGTTACGGGTGCGCCAAAAGCCATACACAGACTTCTGGCTCAGGTCCGGGTTGCGGATTCGCTGAACAACGCATTGTCAATTCGTGAAGTCATCGGCGATGACGGCTCTGTCATAACGAAAGACGGCATCTGGCTCGGCAAGCAATGGCTTCGAGTGTCGCGGGACAAAGACGCGAAAGCCGGCGTGCTGTCACGTGAACATGATATGCGGCGCCTTAAGACGGAAAACCGGGAACTGCAAGCGCGTTTTGATAGCGCGCGCAAGCTGGTGCAGGACGGCCGAACGCGGCTGAATCAGCTTGAGGAACGCCGTGAAGCAGTGCAAAAGGACGCTGTTTCATTGCTCAGTGAGTACTCGGAAGTAAAGGCTGCGCTCGATGCGGCAAAATATCGCATGGATCAAGCGAATGCTCGGCATGCTGCGATCGCCGAGGAGACGAGCGAGGTCGACAACGACCAGATTTCAGCAGAAGAACAACTGCGTGAGTCGCAACGCCGATTCAGTCAGGCGGTCGAGACGCTGGACGAACTAAACAAACAGCGAGAGAGTCTCGAGGCGCGTCGCGAGGAATTGCGTAGTGAACTGCAGCGCGTACGGGAACAGTCGGATGAGGACCGTCAAACCGTCCAGAACATCACGATTCAGTTTGAAAGCCGTCGTACGAGCAAGGAATCCGCCGCACAAAACCTCGATCGTATGCAGTCACAGCTCGAGCAGTTCCAGAACCGGGAACTCGAAATTCGTGAGCAACTTGAGCAACGCCGGGCACCATTGGCCGATAACAAAAAGTTGCTCGAGGAGCAGCTGCAAAATCGTATCGCTGTTGAGGAGGAATTGGGTTCTGCGAGACAGCTCGTTGAGCAGGTCGAAACGGAGCTGCGTGAGCTCGATCAATCGCGGATGCGCGTGGATCAGTCGGTCGAAGAAGCGCGCGGCGAGGTCAATGAAGCGGAAATGGGGCTGCGCGAAGTTTGTGTTCGCCGCGAAGGATTTGCCGAGCAACTTGCACAGACGGACTTCGATTTCGACAGTCTCATTGACGAGATGGACGAATCTGCGTCGATCGACGGTTGGGAGGAGAAGCTTGAGAAAAGTCGTCGCCGCATCGAGCGCCTTGGCCCGATTAACCTCGCGGCAATCGATGAATTCAAGGAACAGTCCGAGCGCAAGGAATACCTGGACTCACAACTCGAAGATCTGAACAACGCGCTGGAAATACTCGAGGGCGCGATTCGCAAAATCGATCGCGAGACGCGTACTCGTTTCCGCGAGACCTTTGCCAACGTCAATGCCGGATTTCAGCGACTGTTTCCCAAGCTCTTCGGCGGTGGCCACGCTTATCTCGAACTGCAGGGAGAGGATCTACTGTCGGCTGGAGTTACCGTGATGGCACGCCCGCCAGGCAAACGCAATAGCACGATCCAGCTCCTTTCCGGTGGCGAGAAAGCTCTGACGGCCGTCGCACTTGTCTTTGCGATTTTCGAGCTGAATCCCGCTCCGTTTTGTCTGCTGGATGAGGTTGATGCACCACTCGACGATGCCAATGTCGCGCGATTCTGCGACATCGTGCGAGAAATGTCGGAAAAGGTGCAGTTCGTGTTTATCACACACAACAAAGTAACAATGGAAATGTCACGGCAGTTGACTGGTGTCACGATGCAAGAACCTGGCGTATCACGCCTGGTTTCTGTCGATCTCGATGAAGCCGTAAAAATGGCAGCGAGTTAGGTCATTGAGCAATGGACGGTTTACGCTGGTTGCTGTTGTTGTTTGGAGTACTGGTAATCGCCGGTGTGTACCTCTACAGCCGTCGTCAGCGAGATAAACCCGAAAACGACAAAATCAAAGATCTTCGTGTTTCTCCGTCGTTCGGCGGCGAAGAAACAGAGTCCGTCAATCTGGAGCCAGTGGATGCGCCGGAAGGCGACAAGGTCGCGACCAGCGAAGATCAGCAAGGCGCAGCGCTACAGAAGATCGTAACTTTGAGATTGATTGCCCGCGATGGCGGCACATTTCGTGGCGACGAGTTGATCCTCAGTTTGCGCGGCATTGGATTACGCCATGGCAAGTTCGGCATTTTTCATCGATTCGATGGCAACGATGAGGATAGGACTATCTTCAGCGCCGCGAGCCTTATCGAGCCGGGCAGCTTCGATCTTGCCAATATTAAAGAGCAGGAAATTCCCGGCATCAGTTTGTTTCTTGTATTGCCTGGGCCGGTTGATGGCGTCGAAGCATTTGATTCGATGATGGCATCAGCACGGGCACTTGCGCAGTCACTTGATGCCGAACTGCTCGATGAATCGGGCAGTACATTGAGTATTCAACGCGAACGCTACATGCGCGAGGAGATCATTCAATACCAGCACAGCAACCTCGTTGCCTGATACAGGCACGAGCGTATCTGCGATGACAGTGTCGACCTCTACTCGAGAGAAACTTGACTCGCTCAAGCAGCAGATTCGGCATCACAATTACCGCTACCACGTACTCGATGATCCGGAGATTCCGGATGCGGAATACGATCGATTGATGCGGCAGCTGCAGGCGCTAGAGAATGAGAACCCCGATTTAGTTACCGACGACTCTCCAACACAGCGTGTTGGAGACCAGCCGATATCGGCATTTGGCACAGTACATCATGAGGTGCCGATGTTGTCGCTCGATAACGCGTTTTCCCCAGAGGAGCTTCATGAGTTTCATCGTCGCGTGACTGAGCGACTAGAGCTTGAGGACGCATCGGAATCGCTGCTTTACGCCGCAGAACCGAAGTTGGACGGGGCTGCCGTGAGCCTGCTTTACGAGAACGGGCGACTGGTCCGCGCAGCAACCCGCGGTGATGGCACGACCGGTGAAGACATCACGCACAATATCCGAACGATCGAGTCGGTGCCGCTTCGTTTGATCGGCGATGGCTACCCGTCAACGCTTGAGATTAGGGGCGAGGTCTTCATGCCGAAGGCAGGCTTCGAGGCGTACAACGAGCAGGCACGGGCGGCCGGTGAGAAGACGTTTGTAAACCCACGAAATGCGGCCGCAGGCAGTCTGCGCCAATTGGATCCAAAGCTGACGGCGCAGCGACCGTTGGATATCTACGTTTACTCTGTAGGCACAATTGACGGTGGTGATCTACCGGACAGTCACAGCGAGATACTCGATCAACTGCAGGATTGGGGCCTGAAGGCATGCCCGGAACGCCGTGTTGTCAGAGGGGTGGAGGGATGCCTGGCGTTTTACGCTGCAATCGGCGCCAAGCGCGATTCTCTCGGCTACGAAATTGACGGCGTAGTCTACAAGGTGAACGACCGTCTGCAGCAGCGCGAGCTTGGCTTTGTTTCGCGGGCGCCTCGTTGGGCGATCGCGCACA
>JAOTYE010000001.1 GCA_029862045.1 Gammaproteobacteria bacterium | reverse complement strand
ACGTTCATCAGAACCGACTGAACGCTGTGGCAAGAGAACTCAACGAACGGCCGAGAGAAACGTTACAATTTTACTCGCCGGCCGAGAAGTTCAATGAATGTGTTGCGTCGACCGGTTGAAACCGCAGGCATTACCAGCCAGTCAGCATTTTAGCACCCGAGCGGCTGGTAACGGCCAAAAGCGGTCGTTAGCGACACAAGCGCTTTCGATATTCAGGGCGCGCTTGGCTTTTCCCGCAACATTACAATCCCCAGCCATGCAAACCACACTATCTGACCTAACCCAAAAACATCCATTAGCACACCCAATCCCGGGACAACTGTCAGTATTCCGGCCAGACCGACCAGCAGGCCAATGTAGTTCAGCACTTTCGGAAGCTTGCCTGATTGTAACGCTGCCCAACTTAGGAGTAGAACCCATAAGCCGCCGACAATCTCATTCCCGCCGCCCAAGGCTTCTTGCACAGTGCTAATCGCCAACCAGAGCAACACAGCCTGATCCTGGCTTTCGCTGAAGAGGCCAACGACAGTGGAATTACCAATGTTAGCGATCATGCCACTCGCGATGACCAGACCAGCCCAGATTAGACCGAAGGCGGTCGCCGTCAACATGACTGCTGGGGAACTATCCTTCAACCGCGCGTGCAGCGCTACCGCCAGCACAACGAGTACCACCCCGAATATCACATAGATGAGTAGGTTCGCAACGTACAACGCGACTTGATTATCCGCGAGGAATTCGACCTTCTGGACGTGTCCTTCGTAGCCGGAGGGGTCGAGCACGGTCAGGAACAATCCAAAGCCTGTCACATATAATGCCGCCTCGATAAGTGCGGAAAATCCGCCCAGCTTTTGTAGATCACTACTCAACTTTCAGTGGCTCCTTAGGGTCATTTCCAGACGCTCAAGATACACCAAAACTAGCGGTTTGAGCGGCCGCTTGTGGCGCATAGCAGCCAGTCGCCACTGCCCGAAAGCGGCCGTTCGCGAGCGACAAGTTTCAGGAAAACAGCTCAAGGTCGAGTGGCAAGTAGTGGCCGAAAGCTGCCTGTCAGATTGACGGTAATTAGGTTGATTGAACGACCGCTATTGCTGAAAGCGGACGTTAGGCGAGCAACGGAAAACTCTGTGCACATTAGTGCACGTTATTGAACAAACGCGCCCCCGCCCGGGGCTGCGGGAAAATAGCCACACAGTCGGTCGAATTCCGGTCTTCGATGTGCCTATACTCTGCCGGTTCTTGTTGCCCGTGAGTCGTTAGCGACGTGTGCGAATTATTTGCAATGTCGAGCCGGTATCCGACAACCGTCGGTTTCTCGCTGGAAACGCTCGCCCGGCGCGGCGGCCTCGACGGGCCCCACAAGGATGGCTGGGGCGTCGCGTACTTCGAGGGTCATGACGTGTTTCTGCTGCGCGAGTCGAGTCCTGCTGCAGAAAGCGGTCTGGTGAGATTCATGGAGAAGAACGGGCCGCCGAGCGATCTCGTGCTCTCGCACATCCGCCAGGCAACTCAGGGGGAACTGGCGTTGCGTAATACGCAGCCCTTCCAGCGCGAACTCGGTGGGCGAGCGCATGTGTTTGCTCACAACGGCAATATGCCCGGCATCAAAGACAAATGTCGTCTCGAGTCACATCGCTTTACGCCTGTCGGCGATACCGATTCCGAATTCGCATTTTGTTGTTTGCTCGAGCGGCTTGCAAAACTATGGGACCGGGCAACAGGGCAGCCGCCACCGGTTGAATCGCGCCTGGAGACCGTGGCTAAATTTGCCGCGTGGCTGCGACCGCTCGGCCCATTCAACTTCGTCTATTCCGACGGTGACACACTTTTCGTTCATGCGCACTGCAGGACCCAGAATGATGGCGAGGTCCGGCCACCAGGGCTGCACCTGCTCGTGCATTCTTGCGATGAGCAGGCCGTCGACCTGACCGAGTCCGGCGTCATGTTGGCCCCGGTTGCTCAGCAACTGGCTCTCGTCGCCAGTGTGCCGTTGACGGACGAGCCGTGGGAGCCGATTGGCGAGGGTGAGGTCATCGCATTGAGGCAGGGGCTGGTCTGGGCGCGAACGCCGGCTTCGCCCGCGACCGTAATATGACAATCCGGCGTAAGCCCGACTATCCTGCGTTAGTGATTTGCTACAGCAGTGCTCTTGCGTTCCCGCGTGCGCACGCTGTTGTAAAAGTGTGCTGTGGCGAGAACGAGGGCGCCTACTATCGTAAACAGTCGATCGGCGCTGAGTCCTAACCGCGAATGCGCTACGGTTGCACCGATGACAAGCGTGACCATGCCCACGGTGCCCGCGAGCACGATTCTGCTGCTCCGGTGATGCCGAAACCCGAGTCCGAGAGCGATGATGCTCAGCGGTAGCACGACGACCAGCATTTGTGCGTGCAGGTGCCCCTCTGCGAATTGCGCGAGAAATGGCAGTCCCGCCACGACCAGCGGTAGCGCCAGGCAATGGACGAGGCACAGGGCTGACAGGCCAACAGCTGCGCCATCGAGCCAATTGTTCGACTTCGACATACTTTGATCCAAAGGGAGTTGCCGTTATCCTATCAGACGACGGGAAGGTATATGGACAAACGACTACTAGCAATACTTCGCTGCCCTGTGACCCACAAGGAGCTCTCGCTCGCCAAGAGTGCGACCCTCAAAGAGGTCAATGCAGCGATTGATGCCGGCAAGCTCACTACCCGGGACGGCCGCATGCTGGACGAACGCCTGGCGGAGGCTTTGGTCACCGATGACGGCAAGGTGCTGTATCCGGTTGCCAACGGCATCCCGGTGTTACTTGAGGGAGAATCGGT
This sequence comes from Gammaproteobacteria bacterium, assembly GCA_029862045.1. Taxonomy (GTDB): domain Bacteria; phylum Pseudomonadota; class Gammaproteobacteria; order Steroidobacterales; family Woeseiaceae; genus UBA1847. Next base: position 300,606 of record JAOTYE010000001.1, on the reverse strand, counting down.
CAATATGGAGCAGCTTGGTTGAAACTCAAGGTTAACCAGCTTTCTTCACATCTACAGAAAAATCTGGCGCCCTGTTACCTGGTTACAGGTGACGAGCATCTGCTCGTTGCCGAGGCGCTTGATGCGATTCGAGAATCGGCACGCCAACACGGATTTACATCGCGCGAACTTCATATTGCGTCGCAGGGCTTTGATTGGGCGCAACTGCGCGATTCGAGCGCAAATCTTTCGCTGTTCGCGGAGAAGAAGATCGTCGAATTGCGTCTGCCGACGGGCAAGCCCGGCCGTTCCGGCAGCCAGGCAATCGTTGATCTTGTCGAGACAACAGATTCTGACCTCCTGCTCATCGTCAGCGGCCCGAAACTGGATCGTGGCGGCCAGGCATCGAAGTGGGCGAAGTCGCTCGAGGCCAAAGGCGTCAACATTCAGGTATGGCCGGTCGGCGTGCGTGAATTGCCGGGGTGGATCGCCGAACGTATGCGGCAAGCCGGATTGCAACCCGACCGCGAGGCTGTTGCGCTGATTGCAGATCGCGTAGAGGGAAACCTGCTGGCGGCCGGCCAGGAAATTGAGAAGCTGCGCCTGATACTGGGTGAAGGCAAGGTGACTGCTGCGGATGTCAACACAGCTGTCGCCAACAGCAGCCGCTATGATGTGTTCAATCTGGTTGATGCGGCGTTAACGGGCAATGCGAAGCGGGCGCTGAAGATTCTCTCGGGGTTGCGCGCCGAGGGCGTGGAGCCCGTTATCGTAGTCTGGGCACTAACCCGGGAACTGCGCACTCTCGCCAGCCTGACGGATACTGTTTCCCAGGGTATGGATCTCGCCAGCGGCATGCAGAAAACCGGTGTATGGCGAAATCGTCAGGCCCTGGTGCGTAGTTGCATCGGCCGTCATCAGCATGGCGATTTTCATCGCCTCCTCAAAGCAGCGAGCCATGCGGATCAGGCGGCGAAAGGCCAATCGCCTGCCGATCCATGGCAGTTGTCGACCGATATCGTTCTCGGAATGTCCATTCGATGAGTCCGATCGGGATATTTGGTGGTACTTTCGACCCAATTCACTATGGACACCTGCGAACAGCATTCGAAATGCTGCAGGCGCTGCGCTTCGGCGAAATACGCTTCGTGCCGAGCGGTGATCCACCGCATCGTGGAGAGACGTTCGCGAAAGCCGAGCTGCGGCTGGAAATGGTCAGGGCTGCGACGCAAGGGCAGTCCGGTTTTGTCGTCGATGACTGTGAACTCAGGCGTAACGGGCCCTCGTACACGATCGATACATTGTCGGCAATGCGCGAGGAACACCGGAGTGCGTCGTTGGGTCTCATAGTTGGGATGGATGCTTTTCTCGGGCTAACAGCCTGGCGTCAATGGGATGAAATTCTCGATCTCGCGCATATCGTCGTAGCACACCGGCCAGGCTGGAAAGCACCCGACATTGGTGCGCTGGGTGAGATGATTACCGCTCATGGCACGCATCGTGTCGACGATCTGCACGAAAATCGCCATGGATACATCCATATCCACGCAGTGACACAACTCGAGATCGCATCGACGGAGATTCGCGACCTGATCGCAGCTGGCCGCGATCCGAGATTCCTGATGCCCGATGCCGTTCGCGACTTAATAGTAGAAAGTGGCTGTTATGCCTGACAAAAATCGCAGGAGACAAATTTGAAAAATACTGAGAACGACGCATGAACAGTGAGCAACTGAGTACACTCATCGTCGATGCGCTCGACGATATCAAGGCGCATGACATTGTCAAACTCGATGTACGCGACATGACAACCGTAACCGACTACATGATCGTCGCGAGTGGCACGTCGAGCCGACATGTTCAGGCGCTTGTTGAAAATGTTGCTGAAAAAGTCAAAGCAGCGGGTTACAAGCCGATTGGTATCGAGGGCGAGGAAGGCGGTGAGTGGGTATTGCTTGATCTGCAGGATGCGCTTGTCCACGTCATGCTGCCCAAAGTGCGTGAGTTCTATAATCTGGAGAAACTCTGGTCGCTCGGATCGCCGGGTGACGTCGCTGTCACAGACGGGTAGGTCGTGCACATTCGCCTGATTGCGGTCGGTGACCGTCAGCCGTCCTGGGTTGATGAAGCGTTCGACACTTACTCCCGAAGATTCCCGCGGCAATGGGGGTTCCGCCTGGACCGCATCGCCACTGTGCGGCGCACGAAAAACGACAAATCGAAGAGCGCAATGGAGGCGGAGGGTGAACAGATTCTCGCGAAGACAAACGCGGATGAGCAGCTCGTGTTGCTCGATGAGAGGGGCAAGCAGTTGACGAGTCAGGCTCTGGCCAGCCGGCTTTCGGACTGGCAGTCGGGCGGTCGTCATCTCTGTTTCGTTATTGGCGGGCCCGATGGTGTCTCGCCGGCATGTCGCGATCGCGCGGACTTCATATGGTCGTTATCTGACCTGACTCTGCCACACGGGCTCGCGCGGGTTCTGTTCGCGGAGCAAATGTACCGCGCATGGTCTCTGCAGACCGGCCATCCGTATCATCGCGAATAAGCTGCGCCAACCCACAAATGTCCGCGCCATCCTTGCATCTTGCGTCTACGTCGCCACGCCGAAAGGAGATTCTCGAGGCGTTGGGTCTGTCATTCTCGGCGGCAGGTGTTGATGTTGACGAACAGTGCATCGAGGGTGAGCCAGCGGAGGTCATGGTTCTGCGTCTGGCTGAGGCCAAGGCCAGGGCTGCAAGAGTGGATGGCCCGCGGATTGTCCTGGCTGCCGATACCGCGGTTGTGCTGGACGATGACATCTTCGGTAAGCCGCAGGACAAGGCAGCGGCGCTCGACATGCTTGCGCGCTTGTCAGGGCGGACGCACAGCGTACTGACGGGGGTCGCCGTGCACTCGGCGCAGGGTATTCGCACCGCCCTGTCAAAAACCGAAGTCCGGTTTCGGGAAATCGGTCCTGACGAGGCGCTTGCTTACTGGCAAAGTGGGGAGCCCTGCGACAAGGCAGGGGCGTATGCTATTCAGGGTCGCGGCGGCGTCTTCGTCGAGGCGATCTCAGGCAGTTATTCCGGTGTCGTCGGATTGCCCGTGTTCGAGACAGCGCAGTTGTTGCGCGAGGCAGGTTTGCGGGTGTTGTGAGTCGCCAGCTCGCCACGTGCCCTCGGCGTAGCCCCGGGCAGAAGCTCATATTTAGCAATCAGGACCTGAAGCAGTAGAAATAAGAATGACGGACGAGTCGCGAAAAGAAGAAATCCTGATCAATGTGACGCCGAGCGAAGTGCGGGCGGCTCTGCTGGAAAATGGCGTGCTGCAGGAGGTTTACATCGAGCGCGCGGCACGTCGCGGCGTCATCAGCAACATATACAAAGGCCGCGTGTCGCGAGTTCTTCCCGGAATGCAGGCGGCATTCATTGATATCGGGCTGCAGCGCACGGCGTTCCTGCACGCGTCCGACATCATGCGACGCAAGAACGGCGATGAATCCGGTGACGACCTGCCGAGTATTCGCGAGCTCGTTAAAGAGGGTGAAGAAGTCCTTGTCCAGGTTGTCAAAGACCCGCTCGGCAAAAAAGGCGCGCGTCTAACCACGTTCATTACTTTGCCTTCGCGACATTTGGTGCTGCTGCCAAAGGGCGACAGTGTCGGGGTTTCGGCTCGTATCGAGGACGAAGACGAGCGCGAGCGACTCCGTAGTCTTGTCGTCGATTTGCTCGACGAAGCAGGACTCGAGTGTGGCGCGATAGTCAGGACAGTTGCCGAAGGCGCCGATATTGCGGCATTACGTGCAGACCTCGAGTTCCTGATCAAACTCTGGGGCGTTGTTCAGGAACGGTGCAGCAAAGGTCAGGTAAAAACACTGATACATGAGGACCTGTCATTGCCGCTGAGGGTGCTGCGGGACCTGGTTACGAGTGACGTGGAGCACATCCTCGTCGATTCGGAACAGGACTTTGAGGCCATGCACGAATTTGCCGAGACATTTCTGCCACCCGTGGCACCGATGCTGGAGCTGTACCGGCGCCGGCGCCCAATCTTCGATCTGCATGCGATCGAGGACGAGATTCGCAAGGCATTGGATCGAAGTATTTCTTTAAAATCAGGTGGTTACGTAATTTTCGACCAGACCGAAGCGATGACGACAATTGACGTCAATACGGGCGGTTACGTCGGCCATCGCAATCTTGAGGAGACCATCTACCGCACCAATCTCGAGGCGGCGGTAACCATCGCGCGGCAGCTGCGACTTAGAAACCTCGGCGGCATTTTCATCATCGATTTCATCGACATGGATGAGCCCGAGCACCGCGAAAACGTGCTGCAGCTCCTGGAACAGTCGCTGGCCAACGATCACGCACGCCACCAGATAAGTCCTGTATCGCCGCTTGGCCTGGTTGAGATGACGCGCAAGCGTACACGAGAGAGTTTGCAGCATATTCTCTGTGAGGATTGTCCAAACTGTGAGGGTCGTGGTTTCGTAATGACGGCCGAGACCGTGTGTTTCGAGGTATTTCGGGAAATTATTCGCCAGTCGCGACAATTCGAGTTTGATGAGGCGATGGTTCTGGCGCATCAGGACGTTATTGAGTTGCTGCTGGATGAGCATGCGCCAAGCCTTGCGACCCTTGAAGAGCAGACGGGCAAGTCGATACGACTGCAACCCGAAGCCCTGTATCTGCAGGACCAGTTTGATGTGGTTTTGATGTGACGATGCAAAAGCTGCTACAGCGCCTGATCAAGTTCCTCGCCTACGTGACGGGCGGTATCCTGATACTGCTCGCCATCGCCGTCGGCTTGTTCCGCCTGTTCCTGCCGCGGCTACCCGAATACCAGGAAGATATAAAAGACTGGGCGAGCGCCGCGATTGGCATGCAGGTCGAATTCTCGGGCATGGATGCGCGCTGGGGGCTCAGTGGTCCGGAGCTCGAGTTCTACGATGCTGAGCTCATCGCGCAGGACAGTATGGCGCGAATTGTCGCGGCAGATGAAGTCAGTATCGGCCTTGCGCTCACAAGATTGCTCTTCGATCGTAAGGCTGTCGTCGACCGCGTCGTCGTTCGTGACACGAGTATCGAGGTTCGCCAGCTGGCCAATGGTCAGTGGTTTGTGCAAGGCAGCCCGCTGGAGCAACTCGTGCCCGCCCGAAGCGCCAGTGCCGGTGAAAACGCGGGTAATGGCCGGGGCTCGATAGAGATTGTCGGCGAAGATATCCAATTGCAGTTCTTACAACCGGGTGATGAACGACCCAGGTTATTTCAGATCGCCACGGTTCGTGTGCAGCGTGACGATGTCCGGATGGCCATCGATGCCGATGTGGAGCTACCGGACGATCTTGGCAGAAGTCTGACCGTCGCAGCGACACAATTGCAGTCGCTCCCTGCAGAAGAACGCAGTTGGGACATCAGTGCCGAGCTCGACGACGTGAGATTAGCGGGAGTCACAGCGTTGCAGCCTTTTGAGGCCGTACGCTTCGCATCGGGCAGGGGTGACGTTGACGTGTCGCTCTCCTACTCGAGTAAGAAAATTCAAAGTGTGACGGCGGATGTCGACATCAAGAATATTTCGATTGCGGGCCTGTCCGATCTTGCCCTGAGCGGCAGACTCGAGTTCCTGAATGACACAGACGGCTGGCTTGTCGCTGCCAATGAATTTCGGGCAACAACGCCCGCGGGTGACTGGCCGGTCTCGACACTGCGGCTTGAAACGGGCACGGATACGGACGGCAAAATCGTCATGCTCGATGCGCGGGCGTCGTACCTGAATTTCGCCCACGTGGCCGTGGCGAGGCCATGGCTCAATGAGCAACAACGCAGTGTGCTGGATGAGTTCGATCCCAGTGGCGTCGTGCGAGACCTTGCGGTGACGCTGAGTGATCTGGACACCGCGGCGCCGCGCTTCAGTATCGCTGCGGAAATGGTCGATGTCGGTGTCGCTGCTTACGGCAAACGCCCGGGCGTCAGAGGGTTTTCGGGGAGCATTCGTGCCGATCATTCCAGCGGTCTGCTGGAGATCGGTGCAGATAAGCTCGTCGTCACATACCCCGATATTCTCGGACAACCGCTCGCTTTCGATACGACCTCCGGAACCGTGATATGGCGCCGCAGCAACAACCGCACGACGGTTCTCTCCGACAGCATCATTCTGCGAAATGAATTCTTCGAAAACGAGACCAGCATTGAATTGTCACTGGCCGACAGTGGCGGTGCACCAATCATCGACCTGGAGAGCAAGTTCAGCGTCAGCGATATTGCTGCAGCAAGGCGCTTCGTCCCGTACATGGCGAAACGACCCAGGATGAGCCAGTGGTTTCAGGAGGGTCTGATATCCGGTCGCGTCGAACGTGGCACAGTTCGCCTGTATGGGCCAATGGATAAGTGGCCGTTCGACGAGGGCGAGGGGCAGTTGCTCATCGAAGGTAATGTCCGTGATGCGGTTGTCCTCTATCAGCCAAAGTGGCCTGCGGCTCGAGTCATAGATGCTGACATTGCAATTGAAAACATGCGGCTGTACTCGACACGCAGCCATGTCATCAATGCGGGCAATGAGATCATCAATGCGAAGCTCGAGATCGCCGATTTTCGCAACCCACACTTGACGCTCAGCGCGCTCGCGACCGGAACGCTCGAATCGCTGCGGCAATTGTCGATACAGAGTCCGATCGGAGAGATGTTCGGTGGCCAGCTCGATCGTATCAGCGTATCGGGCGATGCTTCGGTTGATCTGGATATTGACGTGCCAGTGCGCGATTGGCAAAGTTTTTCGTTTACGGCGCTGCTGCAAACCAGCAACGGTAGCTTGCAGTTCGAAGGATTCAATCCACCGTTGCAGGAAATGAGCGGCATCGTCACGATTGAGCGCGAGAACATCAGCAGTGAATCACTGGGCGGGCTGTTTCTCGGCAAACCGGTTTCCATTGAACTCTCGCAGGCCCCGGAAACGATGCCCAAGTACCGCGTCATCGCAGATGCGACGGGCGCTGCTACAGCTGAGGCGTTGATTGAGGAGCTTGGCTTGCCGCTATCGAGCCGGGTGGCTGGCCAGGCTGACTATTCTGCGAAACTACTGTTCCCGCGCGGCAATATCGAAGAACCGGCTCAATTCACGATTGAAGTTGCGAGCGATCTGGCCGGATACGCGATTGACCTGCCGCAGCCATTCAACAAACCGCTGTACGACACGATTGACTTTGCAGCTTCAATTTTCCTGCCCAAAGGTGGTGAACTGATCGAGAGCACTGGCGTGGCCGGTGATTTGCTTTCGTGGCAGCTGGCATTCGTAAAACAGGAAGATCGCTGGGATCTTGATCGAGGCGTCCTGGCGCTCGGCGTTGAGCCTGAGATCGAGGCCGTACCTGAGACGCGTGGTCTGCACCTGCGCGGCAATACGGATTACGTACATGTCCAGGAGTGGTTTGACCTGGCACGATCCGCCGAGACAAAGACCGGTATGGCCGAACGCATACGCTCGATCGACATGACCGTCAGCAACCTGCATATGCTTGGTCAGCATCTTGTCGATCATCGCCTTCGCGTTGACCGCAGCGCGCGCGATTGGTTGGTGCAAGTGGATGGCGCCGATATCATCGGCTCTGCATCCGTGCCGTATGATTTTAACTCGGAGCGTGAAATTGTCGTCGAGGCAGAGCGGCTCGTATTACCTGGAGACGACAAAGATCTCAGGGAATCCACCGCAGTAGTCGATCCACGATCGCTGCCGCCGATTTCGATCAAGTCACAAGAGACGGCGTTTGGCAGCCGATTCTTTGGTGCCGTGGACGCGAAGTTTGTGCGCACGGCGGACGGCCTGGAGTCGCAACAGCTGACTGCGAAAGACGAGACCTTCGACGTCGTCGGCAATGCCCGGTGGGTTGTTGACGAAACCGATCCGGAGGGACACCGCAGCTTTGTTACAGCATCCCTGACGAGTACAGACGTTGAGCGGACTATGCGGCGGCTCGACTATGATCCCGGCATTGTCGGCGATGACCTGGCAATGTTGCTCGATCTGAGTTGGTCCGGCGGTCCGCGCGACGACATGCTCGAATCGCTTGACGGCGAAGTGCAGGTTCGAATCGGATCCGGAAAACTCTCCGACGTTAAGCCAGGCGCTGGACGCGTGTTCGGGCTCATGAGTATTGCGGCATTGCCGCGCAGGCTTGCACTCGACTTTCGTGATGTGTTCGGCAAGGGTTTCGCCTTCGACAAGATCAAGGGTACGTTCATGATCGTCGATGGCGATACCTATACTTGCGACCTGTTGCTCGAGAGCCCGGCTGCCGATATTGGGATCGTTGGACGTGCCGGCCTGGTTAGCCGCGACTACGAGCAGACGGCGGTTGTTAGCGCAAGTTTCGGTAACGCGCTGCCTGTCGCTGGCGCGCTTGTTGCGGGCCCGCAGGTGGCGGCTGCGTTGTTGATTTTCTCGCAGATCTTCAAAAAGCCACTGCAGGAAGTAACGCAGGTTTACTATGACGTTGGTGGGACCTGGGATGAGCCGCAGATCGAGACAACGACAGCCGAGTTCTTCGCGTTGAGCGGCGTGAAGATGGGCTGCATTAACCAAAGCGAATAACAGGTTAACGAGCAAAGAGTCGTGCGAGTCGCCGCAATTCAAATGAACAGCCAGGCTGATCTGGATGGCAATCTGCAACTGGCCGATCGCTTGCTCGGCGAAGCTGCGGCGGACAAATGTTTGTTGGCGGTATTGCCTGAAAATTTCGCGCTCATGCCCCACAAGAGCCGCGACAAGGCGAAGTTTGCCGAAGCGCCGGGCGCCGGACCCATTCAGACTTTCCTTGCGGATGCGGCGCAGCGCCACGGTCTCTGGATAATTGCTGGCAGCATGCCGTTCAAATCGCCGCAAACCGAGCGGGTTTATGGTGCTTGCCCGGTCTATGACCCTGCTGGCAACCAGCAGGCGGTATATCGCAAGATTCACCTCTTTGACGTGAAACTGCCGGATCGAGACGAGGCGTATCAGGAATCGTGGTCGATGTATCCGGGCGATGACCCCGTGACGGTCGATACACCAATCGGCACGGTCGGCCTCACTATTTGCTACGACATCAGATTTCCAGAGCTTTATCGCCGTCTCGTCGACCAGGGCGCAACGGTTTTTACCGTCCCGGCCGCTTTCACGAGGGTGACCGGTGAGGCGCATTGGAAAACCTTGCTGCGCGCACGCGCGATCGAAAATCTGGCGTATGTGATCGCGCCCGGGCAATATGGCGAACATCCGGACAATCGATCGACCTACGGGCATTCCCTAATTATCGATCCGTGGGGCCGCGTACTGGCAGAGCAGGCAGAGGGCAACTGTTGCCTCGCGGCTGACGTTGATCCGGACATGGCAGCAAGACTGCGCGGTGAGTTTCCGGCGCTTGCGAATCGACGTTTGCAGACAGAATCACATGGAAATCTGAATGAGCAAGATTGAGGAACATTCGATCAATGCGGTGATGTCACGCATGCTCGATCCTGTGGGGCTCGACGAGGGTCACCTGAACAAGACCCTTGGCTCAATGATGCACGGTGGCGTCGATTACGCGGATTTGTACTTTCAGGTCAGCCGACATGAAAGTTGGACTGTCGAGGATCGAATCATCCGCGAGGGCAGCTTCAGTCTTGATCAGGGGGTTGGAGTACGCGCTGTCAGCGGTGAGAAAACCGGCTTTGCATACTCCGACGAGCTGGTTCTGCCCGCGCTGGAACATGCGGCATGCGCGGCGCGGGCCATTGCGCGCCAGGGGGATACGCAAGCACTGCAGGTGTGGAACAGGGCCGAATCGCCGTTGCTCTATCCCGTGACGGATCCAACGACGAGTATCACCGACGAGCAGAAGACGGCCTTGCTCGGAGAAATCGAGGCAACAACACGCGCCCTGGACAAGCGTGTCGAGCAAGTCATCATCAGCCTCTCCAGCAGTCAGGACCTGGTGCTGGTTGCGGGTTCGGACGGCACACTGGCAGCTGACGTAAGGCCGCTCGTGCGCCTGAATATCAGCGTGATCCTCGTTGAAGATGGCCGCCGCGAGCAGGGTTACGCGGGCGGCGGCGCGCGTGCGGACCTCAACTACTTTCTGTCGGGCGACAGGCCAGCGCAGTTCGCGCGCGAGGCCGTGCGCCAGGCCGTCGTGCAACTTGAGGCAAGCGCGGCGCCAGCTGGCATGATGCCTGTTGTACTGGGCCCCGGTTGGCCCGGCATCCTGTTGCATGAGGCAGTCGGGCATGGCCTCGAGGGCGATTTCAATCGCAAAGGCACGTCGGCGTTCTCTGGCAAGGTTGGTGAGCAGGTCGCATCGGAGCTTTGCACGATCGTTGACGATGGCACCATCCCGAATCGGCGCGGGTCTCTCGCGGTCGATGATGAGGGAACCGCCGGACAGTACAACGTATTGGTCGAAAACGGTGTGCTCAAGGGCTATATGCAGGACAAGCTCAATGCGCGCCTGATGGGTGTAGCGCCGACCGGCAATGGCCGCCGCGAATCGTTCGCGCACATGCCGATGCCGCGTATGACTAATACCTACATGCTGGCCGGCCCGCACGACCCCGGTGAGATTCTTGCTTCCGTGGAAAAAGGCCTTTATGCGCCCAACTTCGGCGGTGGCCAGGTTGATATTACGTCCGGGAAGTTCGTGTTCTCGGCGAGCGAGGCTTATCTGATTGAAAACGGCAAGGTCACCACACCGGTAAAAGGCGCAATGCTGATCGGCGACGGCCCGGAAGTTCTGACCAAGATCAATATGATCGGCAACGACCTCGAACTCGACACGGGCGTCGGCACGTGCGGCAAGGAAGGCCAATCCGTACCCGTAGGTGTCGGACAACCCACATTGAAAATAGATGAATTGACCGTGGGCGGTACTGCGTGAGCGCTAGAAACCTGCGGCCGACATATTCATCATCTTCATGGCTCGGTTGATCGGCAACTTCCTGTTGCCGACCCTTCGGGCGCACTGCGTGCGTCCAAAATCGCTCCCGGCGATTTTGTCCCTGCGCTTTACTTCCGATGATGAACATCTCGTCCACAGGCTTCTAGCCTTTACATAATTCGGCAATTCTCTATTTCACGTATTGCACTGTGAGTTCGTTCACCGAATTCAACATAGGGTTCGGTTAGTGTTCGCTGGTCTCTCAAAGGAACACGGTAATGGCATTCGAAAACACAATCACAGAGAATGATCTGGACGCCAATTCGCAGCACTTCGTGCAGGGGTTTCGCGCTGACAGCCATGATTCTGAGCCGGATCTTGCCGTGGACGGCCTGTCTGACTCGATCCTGTCGCGCTTGCTGAGCCTCTTTGGTATCGGCCGCTCAAAACACTAGACGCGCCGGGGCAGCCGCCTTCCGACCCAATTTCTGAGCTTTAAACCCGGCATATCGCCGGGCATACCGCTATGGTGACTGGACTCTGTGGCGCTGGCTATGGACAATGAGTCCGGTACCTGGCGAAGAATCAAACGCTATGTGGGTCTCGAGACCAATCTACGAAAGCTTGCCGTACATGTATTTGCTCGTTGGCGCGTTGTCACTTGCCTCGTCGCTGTACATCAATTACTGGTACTGGCCAACAATCTGTTTCGTAACGGGTTTGGTGTGTCTCGTGGCGGGACTCGTCGTGCTCCTGAAGCGCCGCGACTATCGTGTCACAGACCGCCGCAACGGTCAGCGACAGGACAACTGATCCGCTTACTTGCCGGCGACCGAGGCTTCGTCGTCGCTTTCTGCAAGTTCCTCTTCGCTGGCCGTGTCGGCCTGGCGCAAATCTGTGTACACGAGTTCGTGGACACCGAGTGAAATCACGTCGCCATTTCTGAGACGGTGTTTCTTGACCTGTTTTTCAGCAATGAAGACGCCATTCGTGCTGTTCAGATCCTCCAGCACGCAACCGCTGTCATCGCTGATGAGCTGCGCATGGTGTCGACTGACAAACTTGCTCTGGATGTAAATCTCGTTGTCGGGCGAGCGACCCACAATGATGCGGCCGGGCGGGAATGACTGCACCGATAATCTTTCTCTGTCGGAACGCACCTCGATCTGTGTGACGGTGGGCAGTGCTTGCATACGATCAGAAACCTGCTGCAGCTTCTCGTATAGACCGGTATTGCTCTCGTGCTCCTTCCAGTTGAGCTCCGCAACGGCCGCCATGATGTCTTCGGCGCTGACGGCGTGTTTTTCGTCTGCGAACGCACACAGCAGCGCGGTATCGCACAGAGTATTGATGAGTCGCGGCACTCCGCCGGAGTAACGGTGAATGCTGTCGTACGTGTTGTCGGCAAAAAGGTCATCGGTTTCGCAGCCCGCGACTTTGAGGCGGTGTTTGATGTACTCGCGCATTTCGCGGCTGTCGAGCGGACCGATGTGAAAGCGCAGCCTGACGCGTTGCACCAGTTGCTTGAGATTCGGCGATTCGAGCGTTTCCTTCAGTTCGGGCTGTCCGGCGAGGATAATGCGCAACACCTTTTCTTTATGGGTCTCGATGCCCGACATCAAGCGGATTTCTTCGAGGACCTTCCTGGTCAGGTTCTGCGCCTCATCGACGACCAGGACGACTTTCTTGCCATTCGAGTACTGCTCGATCAGGAACATATTGAGCATGTCGAGGAGCTCGACCTTGCGTTTGTTGAACGGCTTGAAGCCAAATTCGGTCAGCACGGCCTGCAGAAACTCGGTCGGAGTAAGCTGGGTCTGCGACACGACTGCGTAGACGACGTCATCTTCGAGTTCCGTGAGGAACGATTGTAATAGTGTCGTCTTGCCGGAGCCGATCTCGCCTGTGATGACGACAAAGCCGTCGGCGAGCCAGATTGTCGACTCCATGTACGCCTTGGCGCGGGCATGTTGTTTGCTCCAATACAGGAAGTCCGGATCTGGCGTCAGCCGAAACGGCTGCTCTTTGAGTTTGAAATGGTCCAGATAAGACATATCGTTATTCAGATGCGCCCGGCGCTGCTATTGTTTGCCAGCAGCTCTTGCTACGACGGTTTCGAACCAGTTTACCCGTTTTTTCGTGCTCCAGGCTATGTCCCAGTTCCATGCTGGCCGGTCGATTTCGTCACAGATTTCGTGATTTCACCGATCAGGCGGTCGCGATCGGTGGCCGAGTCCGCAACGACCGTAATATGACCGAGTTTTCGACCTGGACGAGGCGTCTTTCCATAATCGTGCAGCGAACCCTCGGCGAATTGCCGGGCGGCATCTGGTATCTCACCAATCAGATTGATCATGCCCGCATGGCCGCGGTTGCCGGTTGGGCCCGGATGCTCGCCCACAATCGCCAGCACGTGATTCGAAAACTGGCTGGTTTCTGCTCCCTCGATAGTCCAGTGGCCCGAATTGTGAACGCGTGGCGCGAATTCGTTGGCGAGAAGCCGATCGCCCACGACGAACAGCTCCAGGGCCAGGACGCCAACGTAGTCGAGATGCTCAAGCAACTCGCGAACATGCCTGTCGGCTTGCTCAGTCAGTACAGCATCGTCAACCGGTGCCCGCGATACGCTCAGAATGCCGCCTGCATGTTCATTCTGAGTCAGGCAATAGGTCGCAATGTCGCCGATGCCGCTGCGGACACCGATCGCCGACACCTCGTAGTCGAAATTGACCCATTGTTCGGCGAGCAGTGCATTGGCGCCGAGTTCCTGCCAGGCGGCGCCGATGTCCTCTCTCTTGCGCAGCACGAACTGACCTTTGCCGTCGTAGCCCAGACGACGTGTCTTGATGACGAGTGGCAGGCCGATTGCAGCAGCGGCGTCTTCCAGATTCGCGGCCGAGTCGATCGTGCGGTACTCCGGTAGCGGTATATCCAGCGTCTCGAACAATTGCTTCTCTGTGAGCCGGTCCTGCGCCTGTCGTAGCGCGGCCAACGGTGGGTAGATTGGCACCAGGTCGGCGATATCAGCAAGCGCATCGACCGGCACGTTTTCGAATTCGTAGGTAATGACATCGCACTTCTCGGCCAGCACTGCCAGCGCGACACGGTCATCGAACGATGCCTGCACAACCGGGCCGACCTTGGCTGCGGGGGGCTTATCGGATGGGCCGAGGAAATAGCAGGTGTGGCCGTGAGCTCGTGCGGCAAATCCGAGCATCTGGCCGAGCTGTCCGGCACCGATAATGCCAATTCGCATCTGCTGTCGTTACTGGCTTGGGTCGCCGTCAGCGAGGACCTTGTCGGTTTGATTCCGCCGATATTGGTCCAGCGCGGCCGCGATTGAGTCGTCGCTATTTGCCAGGATCGCGGCGGCGAGCAGTGCTGCGTTGATAGCGCCCGCTTTGCCGATCGCCATGCTGCCGACAGGAATGCCAGCGGGCATTTGCGCAATTGACAGCAGCGAGTCCATTCCCCGCAGGGCTTTGGAGCGTACCGGAACGCCAAGCACCGGGAGGCGCGTTTTCGATGCCGTCATGCCGGGAAGATGCGCAGCGCCACCTGCGCCCGCAATAATGACCTTGAGTCCGCGATCCAGCGCAGATTCGGCATACTCGAACAGAAGATCAGGGGTGCGATGTGCCGAAACGATACGTACTTCGTGATGCACCCCGAGGGTGTGCAGTGTCTCGCTGGCGTGCTGCATCGTCGCCCAGTCGGACCGGGAGCCCATGATGAGGCCAACTTGAATACTCATCAGATAATTCTAACCAGAATTTCGTGGACGCGGCGGAAAATCTGCCGCCGTATGGTCTTTTCCGCCCTCTCGCTGAATGCGACATCGAGCTCTCCCAGCAAGGTGCGAAGTTCAGCATCGGTTTCGCCGGTCTCGATCTCAAACTCGTTGAGTGCGGTCATACCATCGTTGACAATACGATCGCGCCATCGCTCCGCGCGCGAGAACAGGCGCTTCGTACGCACGTCATCGGCGCGCAGTTTCGCGAGTTCGCCACGAATGGGTTCCGGATCGACGTCGCGCATCAACTTGCCGATCAGTTGTTTCTGTCGACGCAACGCACCGCGAGACTTGATTTGTCCTGCATCGCGTATAGCTTTTTCGAGCCTGTCGTCGAGCGAGAGTGATGCCAGCTCGGTAGCATTTAGTTCGATCAGCTGCTCGCCAAGTTCCTGCAGGGCGAGTTGCTTACGCTTTCTTGCGCTTTTGCTGGGCTTTGAATCGGTCACCGGCTAAGCTTACCTCATGGGACCCAGGGAACTTGAAGCGCTTGTGCACATGGCGCTCAACGAAGCTCGACAGCAAGGCGTCGACCAGGCAGAAGTTGCTGTAAGTCATGATACGGGGCTTTGCGTTACAGCACGCCTCGGCGATGTGGAAAATCTCGAGTACACGAACGATCGTGGCATTGGTATCACGGTCTTCAAAGATTCGCGCAAGGGTAGTGCGAGCACTTCGGACGTTCGGCCTGAGGCCGTCCGCGAAGCGGTTAGCAAAGCGTTCGCATTCGCGACGTATACGGAGAAAGATCCGTATGCGGGGCTCGCAGATGCCGAACTCATGTGCACCGACATCAAAGATCTGGATCTGGACCATCCCTGGTCCGTCGATGCGACCGCTGCAATCGCGATGGCGATTGAGTGCGAAGATACAGCCCTGAAGTTCGACCCCCGACTCAATAATTCCGAAGGTGCCACGGTATCGACCAATCGAGGTTGCCGCGCTTATGGCAATACTCACGGCTTTGTTGGCAGCTTCACGAAGACCAGCCACAGTTTGAGTTGTGTCGTGCTTGGCAGTGAAGACGGCGACATGCAACGTGACTATTACTACAGCGCCGCACGCGATCCTGCGGACCTCGAGAGTGGGCAAGTGATCGGCGAGACAGCCGCAAAGCGCGCGATCGCCCGTCTCGGCGCAAGAAAGATAAAGACAACGCGAGCGCCCGTGCTGTTCAAACCTGAGTTGGCACGCGGCTTCATCGGCCATTCGATCGGTGCGATAGCCGGAGGCGCGCAGTATCGTCGGGCCTCGTTCCTGCTTGATGCTGTCGGAGAAAAAATCTTTTCCGACATTGTATGCATTCAGGAACGCCCGCACCTGCCCAAGGCGATGTCGAGCGCCGCTTACGATGGTGAAGGCGTAGCGACCTATGATCGCGACATCGTGTCCGACGGCATACTGCAGGGATATGTTCTCGGCAGCTACTCGGCGCGCAGGCTGGGGCTGCAGACGACGGCCAATGCGGGCGGCGCACAAAACCTGGTCGTGCCGGGCAATGCCGGGGATCTCGAATCACTGATTGCCGAGATGGGCACCGGCCTCGTCGTAGAGGAGCTGATTGGCCAGGGGGTCAATCCCGTGACTGGCGACTATTCGCGTGGTGTCGTGGGCCAGTGGGTGGAGAACGGCGAGATACAATATCCGGTGCATGAAGTGACGATCGCGGGCAATCTGCGCGAGCTTTACGGGCGTATTGCAGCGATAGGCACAGATCAAGATGTGCGAGGTGGCATTCGTTGCGGTTCACTACTCGTCGAAGAAATGACGATAGCCGGAGCGTAGGAGCCCGCCCGCCCCCAGAGCATGCAGCCAGCGGACGAACGATTGCCGCGGTTGTCAGACCGCCGGCGCAATCGCTGGTACTGGACCTTCGTCAACCAAATCGTCCTGGGCGACGAGCTTGGCGACGCGTTTCGCGAAATAGAAAATACGCAGGTAGTTTTCTACTAGCTGACTTTCGATGCGATAGGTTGCGGTGCGGTGCGGGTCTTCCGCTATCAGGCGATCGACAAGCCGGTTACTAATTCGATCCGCGATTTGACTCACGTCGTCCTTGGCGTCGACGACTTTCCGGGCCAGTGACATGTCGCCCCGATCCACAGCTTCGGCTGCACTCTCCACTGCCCAGGTCACTCTATCGGCCAACTCGTTGATAATACTCTGTGTGTCTGCGCTTACACTAACATTGCGTTCCAGGCGCTTGCTGCCGACGTGGACAAGGTCGGTCTCAACCACATCACCAATGCTCTCAAACAATGTTGCGATACTCAGATACGCGCTCAGTTTTTTTGTCTCCCTCGAAATCAGTTCTTCGCGCGATACCCGGCCAAGGTATTTGACGATTGCAGCATGCAGTACGTCGACCTCGTGGTCGAGCGTGTGAATGCGATCGAGGTCGTCTTGCGACCCTTCGAGAACGGCGGGGCCTGCTTGGCGGACCATCGGCAACACATGTCCTGCCATTCTGACGATCTCCATGCGTGCCGCATCCAATGCCAGCGCCGGGGTTTCGATTAACGCCCGGTTAAGGAATCGCGGCTCAATCTCGCCTGCCGCGGTCGGGCGTTTGTCCGGCAGCAGCCTGGTTACGAGCCAGGCCAATGCGCCCGTGAACCAGATGAAGATCAGCGTGTTGCCGACATTGAACAGCGTATGTGCGTTGGCGATCTGCCGTGGGATCTCTGCGGCAAGTCGCTCCATGCCTCGAAGCTCCGGAGCCGTGGGTGACAGCCACCGGGCGAATTGCGCGAGCTCATCGATGAAACCGAACCAGATCAGGACACCGGAGACGTTGAAAATGACGTGAATGAGTGCTGACCGCATGCCTTGCCGTTGCTTGCCAATCGCCGCCAGCAGCGCAGTAACACAGGTGCCAATGTTGGCGCCAAGTACGAGCGCAACGCCTTGTTCGAGCGAGATCAGACCCTGGCTCCCAAGGACGATAATGACGCCGGTGGTGGCAGAGGAACTTTGAATCAGCGCCGTGAAGCCTGCGCTCAGCAGTATCGCCAGAACAGGATTGTCCAGTTGCGCCAGCAATTCGATGAACGGTTGGTAGCTGCG
The DNA here is from genome assembly GCA_029862045.1 of Gammaproteobacteria bacterium. Classification (GTDB taxonomy): domain Bacteria; phylum Pseudomonadota; class Gammaproteobacteria; order Steroidobacterales; family Woeseiaceae; genus UBA1847. The sequence goes on along the minus strand of JAOTYE010000001.1, from coordinate 282,901 downwards.
CAAGGGCCGCGTCGCATCGCCCATCATGTTCATGCCATAGAACACGAGCCCGAGACCCAGCACCATCATGCCGTAGCGCTTCACGCGGTGGTTTTGAAAGAAGAACTGCATCACGAAGCCGATGATCACGGCCACGAGCGCATACTGCGTGACTTTGAATGCGACGATTTGCGCCGTCACAGTCGTGCCAATGCTGGCGCCCATGATCACGCCGATGGACTGTTGCAACGTCATCAATCCGGCGGAAACGAAACCGACCACAAGAACCGTGGTCACCGACGACGACTGTATGACGGCTGTCGTAAAGGCGCCCGCCACCACGCCTTTGAAGCGATTGGTTGTGATGCGTGCGAGCCCATCGCGCATGCGCGCGCCGGCGGTCGCTTTGAGCATGTCCGTTAGCTGGTCCAGGCCGAACAAGAAAATCGCCAGACCGCCGAGCAGGCCGATTAGCATCGGCCAGAGATCGATCGTGCTGTTATCCACTGTTATTCCCCTGCGGCGGGCTCTAACAAATCTATCAGCGTTCGAGTGCCTACGGTCGTAAGTATCGAATCATCCAGGTCTTTGCCGAGCGTGTCGATTTCGCTCGACCATTTGGGATCACGATAGGAACCGGTCTCGCCATGCACACGGACGACAGAGAGTATGTCGTCCAGACGAATCGTCGATATATCCCGGCCCGGCAACAGATCTTCTTTTTCAGTCGCGGCTAACAAGCCGGCCTGATCAAGCGCAGTGACCACCGGTGCCAGCGCAATGGACGGCATGCGCAGCTCCTTGCTTATTTCACCCATTGTGATCGACTGATCGGGATCACGAAACGCGCGGCCAACCAACAGCATGACATTAAGCGCGAGTCGCTCGCGCATCGAGTTCGACAGACGCGGCTCGCGGCGCCCAATGCGCAGGAATGCGGGATTCTGAAAGTAGTAGGCGAGCTGTGCGCCGATCAAAAGGACCAGCCAATTGAGGTACAGCCAGATCAGCGCAATGATCGCGACGGCAAACCCCGAGTAGATCAGTTGCGTGCGCGTCGAGAACACAACGAAGGTCGTGAAGATCGTGCTCAAAGTCGCCCAGATGAAACCGCCCGCGATCCCGCCGACGAGCGCGGACTTGAAGCGTACGCGCGTATTCGGCATGTACATGTAGAGAAACGTAAAGACTGCGACGACGAGCAAATACGGTGTTAGCTTGCTGGTCGCCACGAACACGGGGCCGAGCGCCTCAGCTGTCAGGAAAAATTGTACGGCCGTGGTGCTGCGCAGGGACGCAATCATGCCGAGTGCGATGACAATAACGACCGGGCCTATCAGCAGGACGATCATGTAATGGGTCAGCCGCTTCGCAAGGCTGCGCGGTTTTGCGACATACCAGACGTAATTAAAGCTCTCTTCGACTTTTTGCACCATTGATACAGCGGTGTAGATAAAGAACGCGAGGCTGATGCCGCCGAGTACGCCGCCCCTGACGCCATCAACGAGATTGATGATCTCTTTCGTTATCTCGGCACCCCGATTGCCTAATGGTGCGAGTAACTCATAGAGCAGCGGTTCGAGCCGGTTATGAACGCCGAAGCCTTGCAGCACCGAAAAGCTGAACGCAATCAGTGGCACGATGGACAACAGGGTCGTGTAAACGAGGCTCATAGCCCGCAGCGTCAGCTGCCCCGAAAACATGTCGCGAATCAGCCCGTACAGGTAGCGGAGTATCACGGCGAGCACATGACCCGTCTTGCCGCGCTGTTCGAGAGCTTCTCCCCAGACGAGGTCGTCGAATTTCATGCGGAGCGTCGGGATCATCGTTGCTTTTCTATGCGACGCCCGTGAGCCGGGCGTAGGCCTCCTGATATTTTTCGCTGGTCCGAGTGAGCACATCGGCCGGCAGCGCAGGGCCGGGTGCCGTCTTGTCCCAATCGAGCGTGTCCAGATAGTCTCGCACGAATTGCTTATCGAAGCTCGGCGGGCTGATGCCGGTCCGATAGCCGTCGACGGGCCAGAAGCGCGATGAGTCCGGGGTAAGAACTTCGTCAATCAGGTACAGACGGCCCTCGTCGTCAAGACCGAACTCGAATTTCGTGTCCGCAATAATGATGCCGCGCTCGAGCGCGTATTCTGCGGCACGCTCGTAGATCGCGATTGACACATCCCGGACTCTGGTTGCGAGCTTTTCACCAATCAGGTCGACGACAGCGTCGAAACTGATGTTTTCATCGTGGTCGCCGGCCTCGGCCTTGCTGGCCGGCGTAAACAGTGTCTGCGGCAATTTGGCTGCCTGTGCCAAACCGGGCGGCAACTCGATCCCACTGGTGGCACCTGTCGCGAGATAGTCGCGCCAGCCAGAGCCGATCAGATAGCCTCGCACGACAGCCTCGATCGGCAGCGGCTTGAGTCGTTTGACGACAAGCGAACGGTCGCGGAGCGGTCTTGCCGCTTCGGGATCAGTCACGACGTCGTCAATCTCCAACCCGGTTAGTTGATTGTCGATGATATCCGCCATCATCCGAAACCAGAACAGCGAAATCTGTGTCAGCACATGGCCTTTCATGGGCATCGGATCGGGCAACACGACGTCGTAGGCCGACAGTCGATCTGTCGTAACGATCAACAAGTGATCGTCATCCACACTGTAAATATCCCGGACTTTGCCGCGCCCGATTAACGGCAGGCCGGGCAGCTGAGACTCATACAGTGCATCGGCTGAACTCATAAATGCGGTGCTCTCTGGTTGCAGGACCCCGGGAATGATCGCCGTTCGGCATGGTCGAGGCAAGGGTTGCCATAGGAAACCGCGCGCGCAGACGTTAGGATTGGCCGACGGCCCATCGTGAGATTCTGGATTGTACTGGGGCAAAATAATCGGCACATTGGCGGGCCTCGCAACCCTTAAGCCCTGGTTCGCGCTTCTCGGCCTCATTCTCGGTCACCAGGTCGATCGGTTTCTCGTCGCGCAATTCCGCAGCTTTGAACAACATAGTTCTTCGGTCGGACGTTTGCCTGACGAATACGTGAAGCCGCTATTTCAGACGATGGGACACATCGCGAAGATAGATGGCCGCGTCAGCGAGGAGGAAATTCGCGCTGCGCGTGCTGTCATGCACCGCCTTGGGCTTGGTCCGGCCAAAGTGCGCAACGCCATCAACTGGTTCGATGACGGTAAACACGCGGCGTTTCCGCTCACGCAAACGATTCGCCAGCTAAGACGCGTAGCCGCACGCCGCGCGGAACTTCGGATTCTGTTCGTGCGCCTGCTGCTCGAGGTCGTGCTGGCAAAGGACCGGCTGCACCAGAAAGAACGTGCCGCTATCTGGACAGTCTGTACCGAGCTCGACATCGGCCGCGTTGATCTCGCGCAGCTCGAGGCGATGATACGTGCGCAAAAAGGATTTCGGCATTCACCGGCCGGCGATGCCGACTCGCGGCGCATCAAGCAGGCCTACCGAACGCTCGGTATCGATGACTCCGCCAGCAATGACCAGATCAAGAAGGCGTACCGGCGGGCCATGAACAAGAGTCATCCTGACAAGATCGCATCGAGCAACCCGGACGACGCGGTCGTTGCCGAAGCGCATAAGCGCACACGCGAGATACGCGGCGCCTATGAGATGCTGAAGGCGCGACGGTCGATCCGATGACCCCTGTCCGAACGCTGCAGGCTCAGGTACATTTGGCAGCACATCGTCGCTCTCGCACAGCCATGTGCGTCGCGATATGAGGTCATCCTGACCAGGAAGGAAGGCAATGTGACACCACTTATAGCACCATCAATTCTCTCGGCCGATTTTGCGCGGCTGGGCGATGACGTGAACGCTGTGCTCGACGCTGGCGCGGACATCGTGCATTTCGACGTCATGGATAATCACTTCGTGCCGAATCTGACGATAGGTCCGCTGATCTGTGAGGCATTGCGCAAACATGGCATTGAGGCGCCGATCGATGTGCACCTGATGATCGAGCCCGTGGATCGCATCATTCCCGATTTTGCCAAGGCCGGGGCGAACTACATTACGTTTCACCCCGAGGTGAGCCGGCACATCGATCGCTCACTGGCTTTGATTCGCGACCAGGGCTGCAAGGCAGGGCTCGTTTTTAACCCCGCAACACCGCTGACCTGCCTCGATCACGTCATCGACAAGGTCGATATGGTGTTGATCATGTCGGTCAATCCGGGGTTTGGCGGGCAGAGTTTCATCCCGACGGCGCTCGACAAGCTGCGCGAGGCGCGGGAGATTATCGACAATAGCGGCCGGGACATACGCCTCGAAATCGACGGTGGGGTCAAGGTCGATAATATCGGCGAGATTGCAGCAGCCGGTGCCGATACTTTTGTCGCGGGTTCCGCGATTTTCGGCAGCAACGACTACGCAGCGACAATCACTGCAATGAAGTCGGCGATAGAAAAAGCGGCTTAGAGCTTGCGGTTCGGTCTCGCGCCGTAGACAACAATCGTCTTGCCGCTGGCCGTGACGAGTCCCTGTTCTTCGAGAACCTTCAATACCCTGCCAGCCATTTCGCGCGAACAGCCGACCAGGCGGCTTAACTCCTGACGGCTCACTTTGATCTGCATGCCGTCCGGATGCGTCATTGCGTCAGGCTCATTGCAGAGATCCATGATCGCGTGTGCGACGCGGCCGGTCACGTCAACAAAGGCGAGGTCGCCGAGCTTGCGGTTGGTGCGGTCAAGGCGAGTCGCGAGCTGCGTCGCCAGTTCGAAGACGAGTCCGGGGCTTTCACTGGCAATTTGTCGGAAACGCGGATAGGTCATCTCGGCGATTTCGCACTCCGTACGCGTCCGGACCCAGGCGCTTCGAGTCGGTTGCTCGTAAAACAGACCCATCTCGCCAAAGAACTGGCCCTTATTCAGGTAGGCCAGCACCATCTCGTTACCATCTTCGTCCTCGATCATGACTTCAACGGAACCGTCGACGATGTAATACAACACGTCGGGCAAATCGCCGGCGTGGATCATTACAGTTTTGGAAGGGACGGTCCGTACGCGGCAGTAGCTCAGGAATCGGTTAATCGCCGGTACATCGCTCAAAGTCTTCGCTGTGGTCTGCATAGGTTGTTCCTCAACGCCGGTGCGCCCCTCTTTTAATACAGTTAGCTGAGAAGGGCAAGCTAAGTCCGTGTTTCCATTGATTTCATAGCCGATAAGCCGTTTTGGTCATCAATTTAGCCGTGAGTTGCATGAGTCGCTGAATCGGGTCAGGCAGCTGCGCTGCGCCCGCCTCGATCGCGTTCTCCCCGTGTTGTTCCTCTTCGTCGCGCATTTTTCTTACGATTGCACGACTCTTCGCATCGTCGTCGGGAAGTCGATCGAGATGGCTGTCGAGATGCGCACAGACCTGCCTCTCGGTTTCGGCAATAAAGCCGAGGCTCCAGCGATCGCCGAGCACGCCGCTGGCGGCGCCGATCGCGAATGCGCCGGCATACCAGACCGGACTGAGGCGACTCGGACCGGCGTTAAGCTCCGCAAGCCGTTGTTCGCACCAGGCGAGGTGGTCGAATTCCTCATCGGCAGCATGCTGCATCTGTTTCTCTATCATGGCATCGCGGGCGACGACTGCATGGCCCTGATAAAGGCCCTGCGCCGCGACTTCGCCAGCATGATTAACGCGCATGAGCCCGGCGGCATGGGCTTTTTGATCATCGCTGAGCTCGCTCTCGGCGATCTCGGCGGCAGGATTTTCGCGGGACGGGCGGCCAGCCGGGGCAGCGATCGTGCGTAACGCATTGTCGACACTCGCGAGGAGGCGATCGAGCGGCGTAAGATCCCGGTCTTCCATGGGCGGAATTATAGCAATGCTGTGCCTGGCGCAGGTATACTCCGCGGCCCCCTGAATATGGAGACCGGGAATGAACTTGCGCAGTGTTTGGATCGTCGGCCTGCTGGTGCTTGCAACACCGTTATTTGCAGCCGAGGAGGAAGAAGAAAAAAGCCCGTGGGCGGGTAAGGCGACGCTGGGCTATCTGGCGACATCGGGCAATACCGACAATTCGAGTCTCAATTCGGGCTTCGAGATCAGCTACACGACTGGTGATTGGAAACACATGTTCAATGCGCTGGCAATCACCTCGACCGAGGCCGATACGACCACGGCCGAGGCTTACGAGGCGGCCTGGAAGAGTGAGCGCAACTTTTCCGAGAACAACTACCTGTTCGGGCAGTTGAACTGGCGCAAGGATCGTTTCAGTGGCTATGAGACGCAGTTCTCGCAGACCGCCGGCTACGGACGCCGTCTGATCGATACGGAAAAGCACAAGCTAAACGCTGAAATCGGCGGCGGTGCGCGTCAGTCCGACCTTGCCGATGGCACTGAAGAAAACGAGACGATCGCCCGCGGTGGCCTGAACTACACCTGGCAAATTAGCGACACGGCGGCCTTTCAGCAGGACATTACAGTGGAGGCTGGTCAGGAGAATACCTATCTCGAGTCGGTCACGAAGCTGTCTGCCAGCCTGGTTGGCAACCTGGCGCTCGTTGCCTCGTACACGGTTAAAAACAACTCGGATGTCCCGCCTTTGACTGAGAAGACCGATACTTACACGGCCTTGTCGCTTGAATACGTGTTCTGAGCACAGGTGCTAAATTGCTAAGTAATTGAATTGGTTTGCGAAAATTCGCCCCGAAAGGGGCGCGTTTTCTTACCCGGCCCGGCACGGATTGTTTGCATTAGGCGGGGCCCTCAAGTAAAATTTCGCGCCTTTCCGGCCTCCGCCAGCTCGCAGGGCCGAAGCAACCAGATTCCCGATGGAAATAAGATAATGAAGACGTTTTCTGCCAAGCCAGCAGAGGTACGCCGCGATTGGTTCGTGGTCGACGCTACAGGAAAGACCCTGGGTCGCCTGTCGACCGAGATCGCCCGTCGCCTGCGCGGCAAGCACAAACCCGAATATACGCCGCACGTGGACACGGGCGATTACATCGTTGTCATAAACGCCGAGAAAATCCGCGTGACCGGCAACAAGCTCAAGGACAAGATGTACCATCACCACACGGGTTACATCGGCAATCTCAAGTCAATACCACTTGAGAAGCTGCTTGAGGAAACACCGGAGCGCGCATTGCAGCATGCCGTAAAGGGCATGCTGCCGCGCGGGCCATTGGGTCGCAAGATGTACTCCAAGCTGAAAGTATTCAAAGGACCGGAACACGATCACGTTGCACAGCAGCCGATCGCACTGGAAGTGAACGCATAATGAGTGACACGAATTTTTACGGCACTGGCCGTCGCAAGACCTCAACGGCCCGAGTTTTCCTGAAGCCGGGTAGCGGTACGATCACGGTCAATGACCGGCCGCTCGATACGTTCTTCGGCCGCAAGACGGCGCAGATGATCGTCCGGCAACCGCTGGAACTGATGCAAATGACGGCTACGTTTGACGTCAATGTAACCGTCAAGGGTGGCGGCACGACGGGTCAGGCTGGCGCGATTCGCCATGGATTGACGCGCGCACTGATGCAGTACGATGAGTCGTTGCGACCCACGCTCCGCAAAGCCGGATTCGTGACGCGCGACGCTCGCGAGGTTGAGCGCAAGAAGGTCGGCCTTCGCAAGGCACGCCGCGCAACGCAGTACTCCAAGCGGTAAACTGGAGCTGCGAGCCCCGCCGGAATTGGGGGATCGTCTAGCGGTAGGACTGCGGACTCTGACTCCGCCAACCCAGGTTCGAATCCTGGTCCCCCAGCCAAAAAAAGAAGAGCCCCCTTTATGGGGGCTTTTCTTTTTTCACCCGGAATCAGGAGTCGAACCTGGAAGGTTCGAACCGAGGCGCACGCAGTGCGCCGACAGACAGAAACGCGACGCGTTTCTGCCCACAGGGTGAGGGCCATAGGCCCGAATCCATCCTGGTCCCCCAGCCAAAAAAAGAAGAGCCCCCTTTATGGGGGCTTTTCTTTTTTCACCCGGAATCAGGAGTCGAACCTGGAAGGTTCGAACCGAGGCGCACGCAGTGCGCCGACAGTTGTCCAAGCCAGAGTCATGGCGATGCTTGGTGTTACAGCGTCACCGAATAAGATAAGATCCCGCTTGCCAATCCAAATCACTTTCTTGTCTGCAGGTCATCCAGTGACAACATTTTTCATTCGCCTCGCAGTAATTGCGCTTTGCATGGCTCCGAGTATCAGTCTCGCGGAACAGGCAGGACTCACTTTGAATCTAACGGACCATTGGGTTGGATTTCTGGCCCTCCTGATTTTTGTCCTGGCCTACGGGTTCGTGATCATCGAGGAGTTTACTCACCTCAGAAAATCCAAGCCGGTGATGCTGGCGGCCGGCCTGATTTGGGCGATCATTGCGTATCAATATGCTACGGCATCCATGACCCATGCTGCCGAAGATGCCGTGCGGCACTTCCTGACCGAGTTCGCGGAGTTGTTCCTCTTTCTGCTCACCGCGATGACCTACGTTAACTCCATGAGTGAGCGTCGTGTCTTCAGCGCGCTGCGGTCCTGGCTGGTTAACCGGCAACTTGGCTACCAAAAACTGTTTTGGATTACCGGTATCCTCGCCTTTTTCCTTTCGCCTATCATCGACAATCTCACGACTGCGCTGGTGATGTGCGCGGTGCTGTTGGCGGTCGGCAAGGACAGTCCCAGATTCGTCAGCATTGGCTGCGTCAATATTGTCGTAGCAGCAAACGCCGGCGGAGCATTCAGTCCGTTTGGTGATATTACGACGCTAATGGTCTGGCAGAGTGGCCAATTGGATTTCCAGACGTTTTTCGCGTTGTTCGTCCCATCTGTTGTCAATTACCTGGTACCGGCTGTCATCATGTCATTCGCCATACCAAAAGAAACTCCGCAGGTTGATGACGACGTCGTCACGATGAAGCGCGGCGCCAAGCCAATAATGTTTCTGTTCGGATGTACCATTGCGACGGCGGTCGCGTTTCACAACTTTCTTCACCTTCCGCCTTTTCTTGGCATGATGACAGGGCTCGCGTATCTGCAGTTCTATGGCTACTATTTGCGCCGCACCCACGTTGACACAACCAATAACCTACTCAAACATGGCACAGCCGGAGAGGTCAGCGCGTTCGACGGTTTTCGACAGGTTGCACGAGCAGAGTGGGACACGCTGCTCTTTTTCTTCGGCGTGATCATGTGCGTTGGCGGTCTTGGATTTATCGGCTACCTTGAGCAGCTTTCTCACTACGCTTACACGGAACTCGGGCCCACAATTGCCAACGTGTTGGTCGGAATTGCATCGGCAATAGTGGACAATATTCCGGTTATGGTTGCGGTTCTTCAAATGAACCCCGACATGGATGTGGCGCAGTGGTTGTTGGTTACGCTGACGGCAGGCGTCGGTGGCAGCCTTCTTTCCATAGGTTCTGCCGCAGGTGTCGCGTTGATGGGTCAGGCGCGAGGCCAATACACTTTCTTTTCTCATCTCAAATGGATGCCGGCAATTGCCGTGGGATACGCGCTCAGCATCTGGGTGCACCTGCTGATCAACAAAGGCTACGTAGGCTTGGCCCCAGGGTGAATTGACCCCGGGGCATAGGTCAACTTTAGGTCATTTCCGGCCGTTCACCAGCCATACGCTTTGGGTCGAAAGCAAAAATCGGATGGTTCTCTTCGACTTACTTTCGAAACGCCCAGTGATTCCCAACCTGATAGGACATATCGCGGGCCTCCAGGAACGCCTGGAGCCAGTGTTCGTCCTCATGATTGTCAACCGGTGGCCGCCGTTCGTGCAGAATGTATGCAAGGATTGCAGGTAGAGCGGCTAAAGCGGCTTCGTCACGTTCTTCCATTCTCTTGTCCTCCGGTAGTGTGCGGCCTGTATAGCCGGGCTCATAGTTTGCGCCACAGATTCTGGCTTGTTTTTCGAACCTGCCCCGACTATCCGTGCCCTGACTGATGCAACTTCGCATCGTGCGTACGAAAATGGTCGCTGAACCAGCGATTGAGGTCAATCGACAATTGCGTCTCGTCGAAAATGCCGTCGTCCTCCACGTCGTCCATGATGTCACGGAGGTCATCGAGTAGCGTTTCGTGATCTTCTTTGTGTTCCGCATACGCCGGGTAATGCGATTTACGCATCATCCTCTCCTCGAGCGCAAAATGCGCCGAGATCTGTGCATAGATCTCGCCCAGCGAGTCCAGGATCTGCTCGAAATCGCCGCTAGCCTGCATGGTCTTATGCAGCTCGTTGATTAGTCCGATCAGTTGCTCATGCTCGTGATCGACCTCGGCAACGCCGACCTTGAATTCATCTTTCCACTGCAAAAGGCTCATCGAATTCTGAAGCCTCCGGTTTCCGGCTTGAACGTGATGGTGAGATAGCGACCTGCCTGCAGCATGACATCCTCGGTATAAGTGTAGTCCCAACTCTCTGCTCGTGCAGAGTCACGGAGCCTCACGGTGATCGAATGTAGTCCAGGTATCAGGTTGAAGCGCTCGTAGACCGAGGCCGGACCATCCCCCCAGAGTCCTGATGGCGCTTCCTGCAGGTCGATTGCGATTTCGCCATCGATCTCAAGCTGCAGCACTAATGGCAGGCGCTGACGTTCGCATTTCTGTGCGCGGCGCATGTTGGGTGCCAACGCGGCGATTTGTCGCGGGGTGAGCTGCACACAGGGCTCTACACGCTCTGTGGCATGGCTCAGCGAGAGCTTGACGACGGCCGCAGCAGGTGGGGCGTATTCATACCGGGGCCAGAAAGACAGGTAGCCGACAATCAGCGCAAAGGCCGCGTACGCCAACAGCTGCAACAGGTAGCGCAATAGTTTACGCACGGTCTGCTCCCCGGCTTCGCGGTTTCGGTGGCAGCTTGTCCAACGATGCCGCGAATTCCGCCAGCGCGCGCGCGCGCCGCCGCTGGCTACCCGAGGGCAGCCAACTGAGGCTCAGCCGGTCACGGTCGACCCGCTTGCGCAAATACGGATCACGTTGGCCTGCGACGCGCTCTCGTGTCCATTGATCACCGAGCCGGTAATAACAATCTCCATCGGCACAACCAGCGAGCATGACACCGTCCGCGAGATCCCGTGACAACGCAAAATCGACGAATGATGGCGGCAACATCGCGACGCAAGGCATCGTCACGACCTCGGCACCGCTGCCGCCAGGCACGTCAACGCCGGCATGGTGACATGCGTAGATAAGCACTCTTGGCCCGTCCTCGAAGTTCGTCGAGGCTTGCAGTGAGCGCTCACGTAGCTCCGCAATAGAGTGGTCGGGCAGTTCAATGCCGGGCACGATCGCTGTAGCACGGCGGAACGGTGTTGCGGTGGGACATGCACCCGCGCAGATTCCGCAGCTCACGCAGTTGTCGACGTCGACGACAGCTTCGGCCGCGTAAGCGAGGCCGTCACTGCGTGGTTCCATTGTGATGGCGCTAAACGGACAATCCTCGAAACAGCGGCCACAACCGTTGCAGTTTGGGAGGCTGACCACGGCAGCCGGTTGCGTTTTCGCCGGCGGGATCCAAGGCATCAGCGAGAGCAAAATCGATCCAGCTACCAGAATCAGCCAAAGCTGCCCGCCAGGAATGACATCGAGCAGCGGATAGGCCGCCAGATAGTACCAGTCGAAATTGACCGTCGCAGGTACGGCGTCGAGATTCGCAGGGCCCTGGCTGACTGCCGGATAGACGAGCGACAAGACAATCAGTGTGATCGCCGTACCGATCGCCAGGCGTCGTGGCGGATTGACACGGGCCCGCGCGTGCCGCTGGATGTGCAGCCACATCAGGAACAGCATGAATAGCGGCGCAAAAATATGCATGAACACCATCAGTGTGAAAAACCGGCCACTGAGCGTCGAGCTATTGAGGAAGTTATTTGCGATCGGCTCACCAAAAAACGGCAACGTATCAAGCCACTCGGACGTTGCAATCGCGATGTACTGTGCCAGCTTGTCCCACACCAGCCAGTACCCGGTAATGCCACAGATATAGATAAACCAAAGCACCGGAACGCCGGTCAGCCAGGCAAAAAAGCGTTTGCCACGCATGCGATCGAGGGAAAACTCGCGCAATATGTGTATGAAGACCACGATGACGAGCGCGTCCGAAGCATAACGATGCAGGCTGCGCATGACGCCGGCCGCATACCATTGATCGTGCGTAATGTACTCGACGGATGCGTACGCGTCGGTAATTCCGGTGTCGAAGAACAGGTACAGGTAAATACCGGTGCCGGCAACAATCCAGAAAAAATACCAGCCGAGCGATCCCAGGTTGGCGAGGGGGTTGTTGCGCTGCCCAAAGCTCCAGTCAAGGACCGCTTCGGCGCGTGCGAACAGGATTCGTAGGGTGCGTTTCAGAAACGCCATGAAAATGCGATCATCTTGCGCGTCGCCACTCGGACACGATAAACAGGAGTATAGCGCCGAGGCTGAGTACGCCCACCAGAATAGTCATGAATATCGAGTAATCGAATCGATAGCGGCCCGTATTGGGGTCATAGACCGTGCAAAACAACTTGAACGTATCGACCCAGTGATCAACGAGTCCGGCCTCGCGTGGCGTATCGAATACCAATTCTTTCAGCGGCTCGACAAATGCTTGCGCGTCGAAGTCCTGGCCATAGACCTGCCGGTAAACCGCGCCGTCGGCATCGACGATCGTCGTCTGTGACAGGTGGTCGAAGCCCTTGGCGGTCGGGAAAAACTGAAACCCGACATCCTTGCTGATCGCCGCAACGGTCGCCTCATCGCCACTCAGGAAGTGCCAGCCGGGCGTATCGATGCCCTTGGCAGACGCATACAGTCGCATTTGCTCCGGCGTGTCGACTTGCCAGTCAAACCCGATGCTGACAACGGAAAATGAACTGTCGCCCAGGGCCTCGTGAGCGATCTCGAGATTCCTTTCAATGTTCGCCGTGATCAGCGGGCAAACATGGTGACAACTTGTATAGATAAGACTGATGACAAGCGGCTTGCCGCGCAGCGCCTGTAGCGGATATGACTGGCCGGTGACGTCTCGAAACGTGTAGTCACCGATCGTCTCGCCGATGGCACCCTGACTGATGGCCAGGGCAGCCTCACGATCATAGTCCTGCTGCGCCGTAGCCGACGCCCCTATCCCGAAGAGGATAGGGGCGCCGAGCAGGACTAGTAGACGTGTGGTTGCGCGCTTATCGCTTAGCTTAATGGCCAGATCTCGGACAGGTACTTCCAGTTCACGAAGTAGTAAAGCACAAACGCGGTGAAGAAGATCCCGACGAGGAACGCGGTTCCTGGAATTTTCAGAGACTCGGAACTGCCATAATGACTGACTGCAGCGGATTCCGGCGGAACCTCTGGATAAGACGGTTTCTCGTCGTCCGTGAGCTTCTTGCCGAAGAACACGGATCCTACGACGATTACAACGTACATCAGGCCACCGACCGCCGCCATAACGGCGAATATGCCATTGAGGCCCATCATCAGGAACGCAGCCGATGGGTAGTCGAACGGCAAAATCGCATCCGCGAATGTCATGTCCCAATGTCGTCGTGACACGCCGAGCGTGCCGGCGCCCATCATGAATACCGAAATGCCTGCGACACCGATGCCGAAGACATACGGCTGCCACATGGCCAGCTTTTTCATCATGAGTTCGCGGCGGAATATCAGCGGGACGAGAATGTAGGTAATGGCCATGAACGCGAGAGTCGTACCCGCCACGACCGTGGCGTGGAAATGACCCGGCACGTACAGCGTATTGTGCATGATCAGGTTGATCTGCTCGGTACCCATCACAACGCCGGAGATGCCGCCTAAAAAGCCGAAGAACACGAGCGACATGAACATGCCTGCAAATGCCGGATTGCCCCATGGCGCCTTGCGCAGCCACTCGAACATGCCTTTCGTGAGTCCGCGCGATCTCTGTGCGACCTCGATCGCACCGGGCACACTCATGCCGTGAATCATGCTGCCAAGCACGGCAAGGTACATCGCATAACTCGTGTTGAATATCTTCCATTCGGAGCTCATTCCCGGCTCGACCAGCAAGTGGTGCGCGCTCGCGAGTTGCAGGAACAGGATGTACATAAGGAATGCCATACGGCTGATCTTCTCTGAAAGTGGCTTGGCGCCGAACACCATCGCCGCAATCGCATACCATACTGCGACGTGGGCAGAAACGTTGATCTGTTGCGATGAGTGCCCCATGGCCCACCAGATGGTCTTGTAAACCAGCGGATCAATGTGGCTGACCAGCCCCAGCGACCAGAGCAGAGTGGGTATCAGGATAATCGCGCCGGACGCGAGGGTGAAGACGGCGATAATCGCCGCTGTCAGCGCACCAAAGGTCACAAGAGGGATGGACCCTTCGTAGGTCTTCTCCCGTTTCGCAAGCACCAGGGTGCCGAAGAAGACACAACAACCGATCAGTGCACCAACGGCAAACAAAATAATGCCCACGTAAAACGGTGGTTCGGCCATCATCGGCACATACGAGGTGAACATGACGCTGGACTTACCCTGCAATACTGCGACATTAGTGATCAAGGCGCCGACGAGCATCAGTCCGAAACCGGTCCAGGCCCATTTGGGACCCGCCAATCGCGAGTTCAGCAATATGGCGGAGGCGAAATACAGCAAGGCCATCTCGAAGAAAATAATCCAGACGAGGAGCACATCCAGGCCATGCGCGGTCAGCGCCAGGTAGAACATGTCCGCCGGAAGGAAATGCACAGCGGGCCAGCGCGTTAGCGCAACGAGCAAGCCGAATAAGCCGCCAATTGCGAGGAATACGATGGCGGCGACAGCATTCGCCTTGATAAGTTTCTCTGCCGCGCGATCGACCTTCAGGCCGGTCGTCGGGCAAGTACGGTAATCTATCAAACTGGACATCGTGGCGCCCCCTACTCGACGACGTAGATCTTGCCAACCATCATGTGGTGACCGATCCCGCAGAATTCGTTACACACGACCCCGAACTCGCCAGCCCGATCGGGCTTGACCGTTACGACCATGTCGTAACCGGGGTGCACCTGTACATTGATGTTGACGGGCTGCAGCGAAAAACCGTGCTGCCAGTCCATTGAAGACAAATGCAGGCGGTAGCTCTGGTCTTTTTCAAACTCCAGTATCGGCCACCACTGCCACAACCGGGCAATCAGATAGACGTCACTGCCAGGTGGCGGATGCACGACAGGGAAGCCACTTTCTTCCCGAACCTGATACTCATCGATCATATCCTGCGCATGCTTGGCAAAAACTTGCGGCTTGATCTGGTAGGCCTCATTAGAGAGGTTCTGGGCACCAGCACCGTGCCAGTAAATCATCATAAAGAACATGATGAGACCCCAGGTAAAGGCGATAATAATCCAGATCAACTCGATCCTGGCAATCGGTTGTCGCCACCAGATCCGCTCACTCGGAGGTGTCATAGCCATGGTCAGGTCTCCCTTAATCCGCGATCGGAATCTGGGTTATCTCAATGATGCCCCAGATAATATAGAACACCGCAGGAACAGCGATGCCGAGAACCAGAAGCAGAAACGGGTTATCGAGGATCCGTTGCATTAAAGGAATCTGTTCTGGATCCGATGAGTCCGATGACGCTGCGTCGTCGGGAATATTATTCTCGTTCATTTCCGGCCCCCACTTGGACGTACAGACATGCAATAGGTTAACAGAGACACAAATGCCCGTAAATCAGGGGTTCCCCGTATAGATTCGGATCAGGTTGAAGCTGACCAGGGCAAGGGTCATCAGGATGCCGAAAAAGAGCAAAGAGCGGTTCGCGAAACGTCTGCCCGCAGCCACCTCAATGCGCTCTACAATCCAGTTGGATATCAGATATAAGAGGGCCGCGACCAGCGTGAAGTAAATTATCTGCAACGGATTTTCTGACGATCAGTCGCGCATTTCCCGGACGCCGGTATCGTCTGCGATCAAAAGAACGTCGGCGGGCCGGTGTGCGAAAATTCCTACCGTCAGCACTCCCGGAATCTGATTCAGGCGAGTCTCCATTTCCAGCGGATTGCTGATGTTCAGGTCATGGACGTCCAGAATGTGGTTGCCGTTGTCCGTCACAAAGCCTTCGCGCCAGATTGGCTGTGCCCGCAACTTGAGGAGCTTGTGTGCAACAAATACCTGTGCCATGGGAAGGACTTCGATCGGAAGGGGAAATGAACCAAGCATGCCGACCAGCTTGGTCTCATCCACAATACAGACGAATCGACGTGCTGCACCGGCCAGGACCTTTTCGCGCGTCAATGCGCCACCGCCACCCTTTATCAGATGCAGCCGCTTAGTCGCTTCGTCGGCACCATCAATGTAAAGATCTACATCGCCGGCTTCATTCAATGTGGAAACGTCGAAACCATGCTGCTGCAGAAATTCGGTCGATGCTTTGGAACTGGAAACAAGCTTGTCAATCCGATCGCGCACTGTCGGCAGCATCTCGATTAGTTCGTTTACCGTAGAGCCTGTGCCGATACCCAGGACAATGCCCGGCTCGATAAACTCGAGTGACGCTTTCGCTGCGTTGCGCTTTTTCTCAGTGGAGTCCATATCTGGCGCCAAGTGTACAACGAATCAGGGTCGTAAATGAGGACATAACCCACACAAAAGTGCCCGCATAAGCGGGCACTTTGTGTTGGCCTGGAAGAAGACCAATCTTCCTCTCGGCCGATAGGCTAGCGTTTTTTCCTGCGGGAAGTCTTTCTCTTCGCTTTCCGCTTCGTAGCTTTGCGTTTCGTCTTGCGCTTAGCCTTTTTCTTGGCTTTACGTTTCGTCTTACGCTTCGTTTTCCGCTTGGCCTTTTTCTTGGCTTTGCGCTTCGTCTTACGCTTGGTCTTACGCTTCGTCTTACGCTTGGCCTTTTTCTTGGCTTTGCGCTTCGTCTTGCGTTTGGCCTTTTTCTTGGTTTTGCGCTTCGTCTTGCGTTTCGTCTTGCGCTTAGCCTTTTTCTTGGCTTTCTTCTTGGTCTTGCGTTTGGCTACTTTCTTTTTCGCCTTACGCTTGGCCTTCTTCTTTACTGTCCGTTTCTTCTTCTTAGCTACGCGACGTCTTTTCGGCGCAGCTTTCTTCCTCGTTACTTTCCGCTTCTTCGCGACCTTGCGCTTAGAAGCTTTTTTCCGTGACTTCTTTTTGGTAGCCATATGTTTTCTCCGTGTCGGGTACCCGGCGTTGAGTATATACAACAAATCCAAAAAATCCAGTGACTTAAGTGACGTGGTTAACGTTTTCAAAAACGTGATTCAACATCGTGTTTGCGGGCATTTTGTCTGTGTCACTGTGAAAACTTTCCACCGTTCGCCGTGACATGCCCTCGAAAGCGGTCTTGCGAAAAAATTCGAGTCAAAATCAGGCGTGGTCAATCGCAATGCGAAGCGGTTTTTCTACTGTTTGATTGCTATTCGTGCAACGCGTTTTCAACTTAGAATTCGCGTGTACGAGTGCGTGCGGAGACAGTCACAAGGCCTGGCTGTTTTCCGTAATTACTTGATAAAGTGGTATATCCCAAGGGTTTGGCGCAATTTTCTCGACCTTTTGACAGTTAAACGCCAGTCCAAGTAATTTCGGTCGCAGCCATCGCTGCCTGTGATTCAGGAATTCAAAGCAGCGATCGAAGTAACCACTACCCATTCCGATTCGATGCCGCTGGTCATCGAACGCAACCACCGGCGTGATGATGAGATCACACTTTCTTGCAGCGATATCAGGTCCGGAAACCGGTTCCCAGAGGCCGAAAACGTTCTTGTGAAGTTCGGTATCGGGAGTGAGCCGCCGAAATATCATATTGCCGTGCATGCTTATGATTGGCGCGAAAACGCGCTTTTTTGCGCACCACGCGCGCTGAATGATGGCAGTCGGGTCAACTTCGTCGTAGCTCGGCAAATAGCAGACAACAGTTTTGCAGGACATAAACTCGTGCGAGCGAATCACTTTCTCGCAGATTTTTGACGATGCGCGGTTGCGGACTTCGTCAGATAATGAACGGCGCGCACGGATTGCCGACTTGCGCAACCGTGCTTGATCAATCGTTGCTTGAGTCAAAAGCGCCTCCCGCCTGTGCCGTTACAAACCGTCGCTCTCGAACCGGAGCAACAGGTGGAGTCAGCCGTGGTAGCAACAGGCTTACCGCGTGAACGGCTCTGCTCAAATGCTACCAACAGTGCACGACTCCGAGGTAAAGATTTAGGGTCGAAAGGTATCCGGGTCGGTATCGAACACTGCAGGAGGCGCCATATCGGATTTCCTGCCCTTGCGCGCTAGAGGTCCAGCTGCTGGGACCCGCCCAACACACTCTCAACGCGTTCGGAAATTATTTTAAGACGGCTGCTCAGGTCACCCTCGAGCAAACGATCGCGAGCCTGAGCGTGCAATAAGTCATTGGTCATATTAAGAGCAGCCATAACTGCAATTCGATCGAGGCCGACGACTCTGCCGCTGTCGCGAATCTCGAGCATTTTCGCATTAAGCACTTCCGCCGAATCGAGCAGATCAGTACGCTCGTCTGCCGGGCACGCGACCTGGTATTCCTTATCGAGAATTCTGACGCTGACCTGGGCGTGGGATTTGTTCATGTTCAGGATCCTTGCTCCATCGCTTTGAGCCTGCCGATCATTGCCTCGACACGCGCGCGCACCTGTTCATTCTTCTGTAAGAGATTAGCCCGCTCAGCGGTTAACACATCCTGACGCTGTTTCAGCGACTTGTTCTCGTCTTGCAGTTGATCACAGACACTGACGAGCGCATCAACGCGTTTTTCGAGTCGTTTCAACTCGTGCTCAAAGGTTGCATTTATGTCGTCGGCCATATGAGCAATATAGACACGCGCTCGAGCAGAATCAATGCGAATAGACGATGATCTCTGTCAACGTGGCCTGAGCCTGCGTTACGTGGGATCATTGGACCGGGCCAAATACGCGTAGATGCAGACCGAATGGAACAAGCAATCCGGCATGATGAATTGGACGCGGCGCTCAGGCGCTGTGGCGCTACCTGGGACGCGGCGCAAACGCACGGACTCTTGTCAGGGCGCCTGGCACTTGCGGGAACTCAGAGCGGATCTAATTGGCTGTCCCAGGTCTTGGAGGGGACTGATGCCGCCGATCCGACGCGAAGCGAATGTGAGGCCATACTCGGCACCCTGTTCGAGACGACGTATCGCCAGTTATCGGCACGACAGTCCGATTTCGAGCCGCTGCTTCCTGATGACGGGGACAGCACGGTTGTGCGCGCTGCTGCGCTTGGCCGTTGGTGCGAGGGATTCCTGCATGGCCTGGTCTCGAGCCATCACGGGGACCTGCTCAAAGAACGGCTCTCGGCCGAGCCGTTGGCGGACATTATCAAAGACATGCTGCAGATCACTCGCGTCACGGTTGAAGATGACAGCGATGACGAGACAAGCGAAGAGGCGTACACGGAACTTGTCGAATACCTGCGCGTGGCAGTGCAATTGACGTATGAGGAGCTTGTGGAATTCAGGGGCGAGCTCGAAAGTAATGAGGAGCCAGATGCCGCACCGGAGGTCCTGCATTGAATAGCAAGGAGTTTGCCCGACGCCGCAAGAACCTGATGCATATGGTCGGTTCTGACGGTATCGCGATCCTGCCGGCCGCGCCGATCAGGACGCGCAGCCGCGACGTTGAGTATCGTTTTCGCCAGGATAGTGATTTCTACTACCTCACGGGTTTTGCGGAACCCGATTGTGTGGCCGTGCTTGCGCCCGGACGAAAGAACGGCGAATACCTGCTGTTCTGTCGTGAACGGGACGCGGAGCGGGAGCGCTGGGACGGCAGGCGCATGGGGCCCGATGGTGTCACTGAGCACCACGGTGCCGAGGACGCGTTTCCGATCGACGATATCGATGACATTCTGCCCGGCATCATCGAATCGTGCAGTCGCGTTTACTACACAATGGGCTTGTATCCCGAGTTCGATACGCGAATCGCCGAGTGGGTAAATTCCCTGCGTATGCGTGAGCAACGCGGTGTGCACACGCCACAGGAATTCGTCGCGCTTGATCATCTGCTGCACGACATGCGCTTGTATAAGAGTCGTGGCGAAATCTCGGCGCTGCGCAAGTCGGCCAAGATAGCGGCCAAGGCACATACGAGTGCGATGAAAATGGTGCGGCCCGGCATGTACGAATACGAGGTCGAGGCAGAGTTTGGCCGCGAATTCCGGCGCCACAATGCGGCACATTCCTACATGCCGATCGTTGGCGCCGGCGCTAATGCTTGCACCTTGCATTATGTCGACAATAGCGCGGAGCTAAAGGATGGCGATCTGTTACTGATCGACGCAGGCTGTGAGCTCGATTACTACGCGTCCGACATCACAAGGACAATACCGGTAAGTGGCAAATTCAGTCCTGAGCAGCGGGCGGTGTATGAAATCGTGCTCGAAGCGCAGTACGCGGCGATCGAGAAGACACGCAGGGACAATCACTGGAATGAACCGCACGACGCTGCGGTCAAGGTCATCACCAAGGGTCTCCGGAAAATCGGTCTGCTCGACGGGACACTGCCGAAGCTGATCAAGGATGGCGCATACCGCGAGTTTTTCATGCATCGCACGGGACACTGGCTTGGCATGGACGTGCATGATGTCGGCGACTACAAGGTCGGCGACGAATGGCGGCTGCTCGAGTCCGGTATGGTCATGACGGTCGAACCGGGCATCTATATCTCCGCGAGCCGCAAGGTTCCAAAACGATGGCGGAATATCGGTGTTCGCATCGAGGATGATGTTGCGGTAACGAGCAATGGTCCTGATGTTTTGTCAAAGGGTCTTGCCAAAGATCCGGACGATATTGAATCGCTAATGCAACACTGATCGTGAACGCACGACGCGACAATCACTATGACATCGTCATTGCCGGCGGCGGCATGGTCGGTTCGACGCTTGCGCTTGCGCTTGCGCCGCTCGGTCTTCGAGTCGCGATCGTCGAGTCCGTGCCGCGTGCCGCAGACGTACAACCGAGTTTCGACGACCGCTCGACGGCATTATCAAGAAGCACACAGCGCATGTTTGAGGCAATGGGCCTTTGGGATGACATCGTCGCAGCGGCGACGCCAATCTCGCACATTCATGTTTCGGACAAAGGGCGCTTCGGATTTTCGCATATCGACGCCGAGGAACAGGGCGTTGAAGCGCTCGGATATGTCGTCATCAATCGTGTGCTCGGAGGTGTTTTGCAGGCGGCGCTTGGCGATGTTGAGGCGCTCGACATCCTGTGTCCGGCGCGCATCGTCGCTGCAAGGTTGTCGCCCGACAAGGCAATCGTCACGGTTGCAGAGGGCAATGACACATCGCGCCAACTGACATGCGACTTGCTGGTTGCTGCAGATGGTGCGAATTCGGCGGTGCGGACAATGATCGGCATCACCGCAACGCAGGATGCCTACGGTCAGCGCGCGATCATCGGCAACCTGTTGCCTGAAAAGTCGTTGCAGAATCGTGCGTATGAGCGTTTTACGCCGCAAGGACCGCTCGCGGTGTTGCCCGTTGCCGATGGCCGTGCCGGGTTCGTCTGGAATGTGCCCGAGCAGGATGCCGATCGTATACTCGGGCTCGGCGATGACGGTTTTCTCGGCGAACTGCAACAGGCGTTCGGGTACCGTCTCGGCACGTTTTCAAAAGTCGGCAAGCGGGCGTCGTATCCACTTATGCTGAGCAAGGCTGTGCGTCTGACGGCACAACGGGCCGTGCTCGTCGGCAATTCGGCCCATGGATTGCATCCGGCCGCTGCGCAGGGATTCAATCTCGGCCTGCGCGATGTCGCGGCGCTGTGCGACTGTATTGCGGATTCCCGGGATCATGCTGCCGAATCTTTTGACTGTGGTGACTCGAGCATCCTCGAGCGCTACTCAGCCTGGCGGCGCCACGACCAAAAGAAACTCGTCGGATTTACTGACGGGCTCGTACGCCTGTTCGGGCATTCACGAGGGCCCGTCCGCGTACTGCGAAATATCGGCATGCTCGGATTCGATCTTGTCCCGGGCGTTCGTTCATTGTTTGCGAAACACACGATGGGACTTGCAGGCCGGCTGCCGCGGTTGTCGCGCGGAGTACCATTGCAGTGAACAAACAGTTTGAAATTGTCATCGTCGGTGCCGGCGTGACAGGCCTGACCGTGGCGGCACTGCTGGCACAGAGTCGCCACAACGACCGACTGCGATTGACCGTCGTCGATGCAGCGGCGCGACCGTGTCATCGCATTGAAGACGATATCGCACTGCGTGTCTCGGCTATTGCGACCGGGTGCGCCAACCTGCTCGACTCGATCGGAGCGTGGTCAAAGATTAGTCAAACGCGAGCTTGTGGCTACGATCGCATGCGGGTTTGGGATGAGGCGGAGACTGCAGATGGCGCCGCGACGCTGCGGTTCGATGCAGCCGAATTCGCAGCGCCGCAGCTTGGATTCATTGTTGAAAATGTGCTCGTTCAGCATGCAATTCTGGATGTGCTCGATGCGACTGACGTCGAGCTTTTGTTTCAGTCACCAATCACAGCGTTACAGCAAACGGGGCGCTGCTATCAGGTGACATTGCACAGCGGTAGGCTGGTTGATGCTGATCTTGTTATCGGCGCCGATGGTGCGCACTCGTTCGTGCGCCAGCGTGTCGGCATCGACACTCGTGACTTTCCGTATGGCCAGACAGCTTTCGTAACGCATCTGAGACCTGAGGAGTCGCATCGCAACACGGCCTGGCAACGTTTTCTGCAGGACGGTCCTCTCGGTATGTTGCCGCTGAATGACGGACGAATCTCGGTTGTCTGGTCGACGCTGGATGCACTTGCTGATCGCGCTATGTCGGCCAGCGATGAGGAACTGGGCGAAATGTTAAGCGAGGCATCGGATCATGTGTTGGGCAGTCTGCAGGTAGCAGGGCCGCGCGGTGCGTTTCCGCTCTGCGCGCGGCATGCAAACCCGTACGTGTTGCCTGGCATAGCATTGATTGGAGACGCTGCTCACTCGGTTCACCCGCTCGCCGGGCAGGGCGCGAACCTGGGACTGCAGGATGCGGCAACGCTCGCCAATGTGCTCAATGACGCCCTGGGAAACCGCGAATACCCGGGCGACAGGCCCGTATTGCGGCGCTACGAGCGTGCGCGCAAGGGTGACAACGCGACGATGCTGCACTTTATGACTGGCCTCAACCGGCTGTTTACGACAGACTCGACCCTGGTTCGGGAATTGCGCGCGACCGGCATGCGCCTCTTTAACTACAGTGGACCGATCAGAGACCATGCGGTGAAGGTGGCGTTGGGGGGATCAATAAGGTGACATTGACCGGTTCAGCATTGAACGCAGGCAGGTAAGCCGATGAAGCAGCAATACGTGTACGGATTGGCTGCCTTTCTGGCCATCGTCGGACTGTCCGTGTTCGGCTACAAATGGCGGGTGCTCGATTTTCCGATCAGCAAAAATCAGGAAACGTCGGTGTGGACGATCGAGTCGTCGATCCGCTTTGAGAGCGGGCCGGGTTCCATCAAGGTCAATCTGCTCATTCCGACTTTGACGCCGGGCTTTCGCATGCTCAATGAGAATTCGGTGTCGCGCGGCTACGGCTTCAGTCTCAACTACGGTAGTGGTGGACGCGAAGCGCAATGGGCGATTCGGCGTGCGGACGGACTGCAGACGATCTATTACCGCATCTCCGTTTACGAGGACGCCGGGACCGATCAATCGGACACGACCCCGCCATTCCCACCTCCACCCGTAATTAACGAGCCATTCAAGACGGCTGTTGATGTCATTGTTGGCGATGTGAAAGAACATTCTGCCGACACAGCGTCTTTCACATCGGAACTTCTGCGCCGCATGAACGACCCGTCGCCTGATCCAAACGTTGAATTGTTGACATCGAATGCTGCGACGCGCGCGGAGTTTGTGGAGAGCATTACGACGATTCTCGCATCTGCGCGTATTCCGGCACGTATGGTGCACGGTCTGGAAATGCAGGACCGACAACGAAATGCCGAGGCGATTACATGGCTCGAAGTCCACGATGGTGACCGCTGGCGCTACTTCAATCCAATAACCGGCGAAGAAAACCTGCCTGAGCACTTTTTAATTTGGTGGCGCGGCAATGAACCTCTGATCAACGTAGAAGGCGGTAGTAACGTTCAGGTTGGCTTCGCGGTGCAGGAGAATCATCTCGATGCCGTCACGATCGCCGAGACACAGGCCGCGCAACTGGGCGCCAGTGCAATAGATTTTTCCCTCTACAGCCTGCCGATTCAGACACAGGCTGTATACAGCGTATTGCTCATGATTCCTATCGGTGCGTTGGTCATGGTCGTCCTGCGTAACATGGTCGGCATCGACGCATTTGGCACCTTCATGCCGGTCTTGATCGCACTCGCCTTCAGAGAGACAAAATTATTCTGGGGAGTCGTTCTCTTCACACTGCTCGTCGCCCTTGGGCTCAGCATTCGTTTCATGCTCGAGCGACTGCGGCTTTTGCTCGTGCCCCGCCTGAGCGCCGTATTGATCGTTGTTGTGATCCTGATGCTTATCATAAGTCTGATGTCACATCGGCTCGGCATGGAAACCGGATTGTCGGTTGCGCTGTTTCCGATGGTCATCATCGCGATGACGATCGAGCGCATGTCAGTCGTCTGGGAGGAACGCGGTGCCGTGGACGCAATGCGTGCCGGCATGGGGAGTCTGATCGTTGCGATAGCCGCATACGTTTTCATGGGCATGCAGTGGCTCGAACACCTGATCTTCACTTTTCCGGAGCTGTTGCTGGTCGTGCTTGCGCTCGTGGTTCTTGCCGGTCGCTACACGGGCTACCGCCTGCTTGAACTGAGTCGATTCAAAGCGCTGGTGGGTCGCTGATGTTTGCGGCCGCACCCAAGCTCCGCGAGGCGGGCGTGCTCGGGCTCAATGAACGCAATTGCGAGTTCATCATGCGGTTCAATCCGCGCCGCCTGTATCCGCGTGTCGACGACAAAGTTATTACGAAAGAGCTCGCATTGAACGCTGGTATGGCCGTGCCGGAGTTGTATGGCGTCATCAGGAATCATGGCGAAGCCCATGAGTTCGCCACGATCGTTGCCGAGCGCGACAGTTTCGTCGTCAAGCCGGCACGCGGCAGTGGCGGCAACGGCATCCTTGTTGTGACCGGCCGCAGTCATCGTAAGCGTAGTACGTACCGCCTGGCGAGCGGCGTTCTGATCTCGGAAGCAGAAATCAGGTACCACATCTCCAACATCATTGGTGGCCAGTACAGCCTCAGTGGCAATCCCGACAAGGCCCTTATCGAGTACTGCGTTCATTTTGATCCGGTGTTTGCCGAAGTCAGTTATCAGGGAGTCCCTGACGTGCGCATTATCGTTTATCGAGGTTACCCGGCGATGGCGATGGTGCGACTACCGACGCGCGCGTCAGACGGCAAAGCGAATCTGCACCAGGGGGCAGTCGGAGCCGGCGTCGACATGAGTCTGGGGGAAACCCTGACTGGCGTGCTCGACAACGATATCGTCGACGAGCACCCGGATACGGGTGCGCTGATCGCGGGACTGCTCATTCCGCAATGGGATTTTATTCTGCAGTCTGCGGCACGAGGTTATGACGTAACCGAACTCGGCTACCTTGGGGTCGATATGGTTATCGATCGCGACCTGGGACCGCTGATCCTCGAGATGAACGCGCGACCCGGGCTCAATATCCAGATCGCAAACTGCACCGGCCTCGCCACGCGCATTGCCCACATCGATGAGATTCATGATCCTGACGCGAAGCCTGCGGCGCGGGCGCGCGCTGCGCGGCGCGAGTTTGCGGCTGAGCGGCAGACCTCAATAGCATTTGACATCTAACGGCAACTTCGCCGGCAAGGGAGCAAATATACGTGTCGGATCTTGTTGAATTCTCGGTGATCACCTGCCCGCATTGCGGGCACCAGGCACGGGAACGCATGCCGACCGATGCCTGCCAGTTCTATTATGATTGTCTGGGTTGCGGCGAGTTGCTGAAACCCAACGCCGGCGATTGCTGTGTGTTTTGCTCGTTCGGCACTGTGAAATGTCCACCGATTCAACTTGGTCAGGATTGTTGTTAGATAACCCAAGAGGGCAGAGAGTCGTATGGCGTCGACAGACCTGAAGCTCGACGAACCCGGTTCCCTGCCGCGGCCCGGGCCGATTGGCCGCATCGTGCGGCTTGGGTTTGGTTTGCTATGCCTGTCGCAGATTTACTGGTTGATTCAGCTACACGACAATCTCATCGGCGCTGACGGACACATCAGATCGGTCTTCTGGAACGGCATGGCTATCGGCCTGTTCCTGATCAGCTACGTGGTCAACATCGGTTTTTCGCGCACCTGGAAAAAATGGCCCGCGTTCATCAGCGTGGGAATATTCCTTGCGATCGCCGCATACGGATACCTGACGGCGGGAACGCCCGAGACCCATTTGTTGGCTCGATCAATTTGGTTTTGGGAGCTCTACCTGTTCTCCCATCTCGGTATCGCTTTCATCCTTGCCGCTATCATCCGCACTCCAGGCTGTGAAATGCGCGCGTTTCATGACCTGTACTCACGAATT
Source organism: Gammaproteobacteria bacterium (assembly GCA_029862045.1). GTDB lineage: Bacteria > Pseudomonadota > Gammaproteobacteria > Steroidobacterales > Woeseiaceae > UBA1847. The sequence goes on along the minus strand of JAOTYE010000001.1, from coordinate 256,441 downwards.
ACAGGTGTTCCAACCAAAGAGCACTATTGCCCCGTGGGACCGCTGCAGCCGATTGATCAGTGGGAGGCGCGGCGCTCCTGCAATTGAGACTCCAGCCACGCATCCATGTGTTGTTCGAGGATGTCGAGCGGTAACGCTCCGCCGCCGAGCAATTCGTCGTGAAATGCGCGTACGTCGAAGTTTTCGCCAAGCGTGCGTTCGGCATTTTCCCGAATCGACTTTATTTTCAGCTGACCGATCTTGTACGCGAGAGCCTGGCCGGGCATACCGATGTAACGGTCGATTTCATTAATAATGTCGAATTCGGTCTTGGCCGCGTTGTCCTGGAAAAACTCGATCGCCTGCTGCCGCGTCCAGCCTTTGTAATGAATGCCGGTATCGACAACGAGCCGCACGGCGCGCCACATCTCGTAGGTCAATGCCCCGAATTGCGAATACGGGTCCTTGTACAACCCAAGGTCGTGACCAAGACTCTCACTGTACAGGCCCCAGCCCTCGACGAATGCGGTAAAGCCCGAGAATCGGCGGAAGTTCGGCATGTCGCCGAGTTCCTGTTGTAACGCGATCTGCAGATGGTGCCCAGGCATCGCTTCGTGGACGGAGAGAACTTCAATCTCGTACTTGGGTCGTACCTCGGGCTTGTAGAGATTGACCCAGTAAGTACCTGCGCGACTGCCATCGGCCGCCGGGCGCGAGTAGTACGCTGTCGTCGTGTCCGGTGCGATCGAATCGGGAATCGGCTTTACGCCATACGGCATGCGGGGCAGCTTGCCGAATAACTGCACGAGTTCCGGATCGATGCGCTTGCTCGTTGCGAGATAGGCTTCGTACAGGTCATCCGGGTTGTCGAAGTAGAACTGCGGGTCGGTGCGCAGGAAAACGAGAAAGTCCTGGAAGCTGCCGCCGAAGTCCAGATCGTCGATGATCATCTGCATTTCATCGCGAATACGCCGAACTTCATCAAGGCCGAGGCGATGAATCTCATCGGGTGACATCTGCGTAGTCGTGAATTCGTGAGCGAGGTGCTCGTACCAGGCGCTGCCATTAGGTAATTCGGACAGCCCAATGCTTTCCCGGCTGGCGGGCAGGTAGGTGCGCGAGAAGTACTTGTCCAGCTTCCGGTAGGCCGGCAACACCGTCTTTGTGATGGTCTCTCTCGCGAGTGCCCGTAGCCGTTCCTGATCTTCGTCAGGGACGGAATCCGGCATTTCGGCAAACACCTTATAGAAAGGACTCAACTCAGGGTCCTCGACGAGCTGTGCCGCAATCTGATCGGGGATGCGCTGCATCAGGACCCTGGGCGAAACCTGCCCGGACTTGCGACCTTTTTCGGCGAGCTCGATGGTCTGAGCAATCACTTCATCGATCTTACCGAGCCGGGCGAGCCAATCGTCATAGTCCTGCGTGGTCGCGAAGCGCAACGAGTTGGTGCTGTTGTCGAGATTTTGCACGCCGCCACGCTGGTTGAAAGGAATCCGGTGGCCGTTGAACGCAAACGAGTCAACGCGGTCTTGTAGTTGCCGCCGGAACAGCTCGTAGTTGAGTTGGTCGTCGCCGCCGAGCGCGGACCGGTCAATCGCGTACAAACGCTGCAAAAATTCGCGGGTTTGCTGCTGGCGACGCGCGATCGCTCCGAGGCTCTGATCCGTCCAGCGATCGTTGTAGCGACGATCGCCTAGTTGTGAGGCGAACATCGGGTATTCGGCGAGCTGCCATTCCCAGACCTCATCGAGCAGGGTATTAAAGTCATCTGCTGGCGCAGCTATCAGACCTTGTGCAAGGCTGAGGACCAAGATGCACAGAATCGACCGGGTCTTTTGCATGCCATTCTCCGAATCGCAAACCTCGTGCATTGTTACTGCCCGCCGCGCGGCTGGCAACCATCACCCGCATTGGCTATGATTTGCGCACCAATCGATAGCGTGCTCAGAAGAGACCCCGATTTATCGCCGATATTGCCGATATCAACGGGGCGCCGAAGGCGCAACTAGCCCGGAAACGCTCAGGCAGAAGGACTGTGACCGCTGATTGGCTCTGGAGAGCGGCCCGACGAGTGGCCCACCGAAGGGGTAAGTGGCTGACAAGCTATTGATCTCTCAGGTTTTGAAGGACAGAGGGGCGACAGATCGAAGGGTCTGTCGCCCGTTTTTGTTTATGGCTCGAAGGAAGCGATATGGGTTCGAAAACGCCTTTGTATGACAAACATGTCGAGGCCGGCGCGCGCATCGTTGATTTCGGTGGCTGGGATATGCCGCTGCATTACGGCTCGCAGAAGGAAGAGCACCACGCCGTAAGAAATAGCGCGGGCGTATTTGACGTGTCACATATGACGATCGTAGACCTCAAGGGCGCGCGCGTGCGCGACTTCCTGCGCCATCTGTTGGCCAATGACGTTGCCAAACTCCAGGACTCCGGTAAGGCACTCTATACTTGCATGTTGAACGAGGCCGGCGGTGTCATTGATGATCTGATCGTCTATTTCATGGATGAAAGCTGGTTTCGATTGGTCGTCAACGCCGCGACGCGCGAAAAGGACCTCACGTGGATTCGAAAAAACGCGGCGGATTTCGACGTTGCAGTCCACGAACGCGCTGAACTGGCGATGATCGCGGTGCAGGGACCGAAGGCGCGCGAGCTTGCGGCGCCGTGTATCGATGCCGAATGGCGCGAGCAGGCGCTGGCACTCAAGTTATTCACGGGAATGGAGGCGGGCGACTTGTTTGTTGCGCGTACCGGGTACACGGGTGAGGACGGTTGGGAGATAGTCATGCCGTCCATGCGTGCGCCTTCGATTTGGGATCGCCTCATTGCTGGCGGAGTCGCCCCCGCCGGACTTGGTGCTCGCGACACGCTGCGCCTCGAAGCTGCGATGAACCTCTACGGTTCCGATATGGATGAAACGATTTCACCCCTCGAAGCAGGCTTGGGATGGACGATTGCCTGGGAGCCGGCCGATCGCGCATTCATCGGTCGTGGCCCGCTCGAAAAACTGCGCGACGAACCCTCGCGGCGACGCTTCGTTGGCTTGCTGCTTGAGGACAAAGGCGTTCTGAGAAATCATCAACGTATCGTCGTCGAAGGTAGTGGTGATGGCGAAATCACGAGTGGCGGTTTTTCGCCGACGATCGGCCGATCGATTGCGCTTGCACGCCTGCCGGCCGGCGACTATGACAGCGCACAAGTGGATGTGCGCGGTAAATTATTGAATGTGCGGGTCGTGAAGACACCGTTCGTCCGCAACGGACAAGTACGAATCGAAGTTTGAGGCCGATTAGGCTGCGTAGAGAACCTGTTTAGGGAGAGTAAGACAATGAGTGAATTGCCCGGAGACTTGTTGTACACCAACGATCATGAATGGCTGCGTCGAGAGGATGATGGCAATGTCACGATTGGCGTCACAGATCATGCACAAGCAGCACTAGGCGACCTCGTGTATGTCGAACTGCCCGAAGTAGGGCAGGACGTCGCAACGGGTGGCGACATGGCTGTTGTTGAGTCGGTCAAAGCCGCGTCGGACGTCTACGCCCCGGTCGACGGTACCATCACGGCCGTTAACGAAGAATTGGCAGATGATCCCGAGAAGATCAATGCTGATCCTTATGGCGATGGCTGGATCGTCAGGTTGCAACCGTCAGCGGCTATTGACGAGAGCGCGCTATTGACGCCTGACGCTTACCAGAGCCTGTTGGACGAAGAAGAAGCCTGAGCGAGATCATGCCTTTCATACCGCACACAGAAGACGACACCAAAGACATGCTCAAGACGATTGGCGCGCCTGATCTGGACGCGTTGTTCGACGAAATTCCGGCGGGTCTGCTGATCGATTCGCTCGAGGGCGTACCGCGCGGTCTCAACGAGATGCAGATCACAAGACTGATGCATGAACGTGCTGCCCAGGATGGCGAGCCGCAGTGCTTCATTGGCGCGGGTGCCTACGAGCACCACGTCCCACAGGCGGTCTGGGATATCGCAACGCGCGGCGAGTACTACAGTGCTTACACGCCGTACCAGGCAGAAGCCAGCCAGGGCACGCTGCAGACGATCTACGAATACCAAACGATGATCACCGAACTGACCGGGCTCGACGTCAGCAACGCGTCGTTGTATGACGGTGCATCCAGCCTGGCCGAGGCGGCACTCATGGCTGTGCGCGGTAATCGCAGAGTCAAATCCCGACGTATTCTTCTCGCTCCTGGTGTGAATCCGAGATACGAGCAGGTCGCGCTGGCGATCTCGGGAAGCCAGGGCATCACAACCGAGCGTCTGCAAATGGACAGCGTGAACGGCAACGCCGTCGCATCTCTCAACTGTGACGAGACTCCGGTTGCGGTCGTTATTCAGCAGCCATCGTTCTTCGGCACGCTTGAAGACGTCGACCGGCTGACTGACTGGGCGCACGAACAGGGTGCGCTCGTAATCGCTGTCGTAAACCCGACGTCACTTGCACTCTTGAAGGCGCCCGGCCAATGGGGGGAAAACGGCGCCGACATTGCGATCGGCGAAGGCCAGCCACTTGGAATACCGTTGTCCTCGGGCGGGCCGTACTTCGGCTTCATGACGTGCAAGCAACAACAGGTACGGCAGATGCCGGGGCGCATCGTCGGCCGAACGACGGATCTTAATGGCGAGCCGGGTTTTACGCTGACACTGCAGGCTCGCGAGCAGCACATCAGGCGCGCGAAGGCGACCTCCAATATCTGTACAAATCAAGGGCTTATGGTGACTGCAGCAACGATCTACATGTCCCTGCTGGGTTATGACGGGCTAAGGCAGGTCGCGTTGCGCTCGCAGCAGAACACGGCGCGGCTGGTTGCCGGCCTGACCTCGATCGACGGCATCGAGCGCCTGTTCGACGGACCGCATTTCCATGAGGTTGCGCTGCGCCTGGATCGTCCGGTGGGTCCGGTACTCGCGGCACTGGGTAAGAAAGATATTCTGGGCGGCTACGATCTTGCCGGCAGCAATCCCGATCTTGGCGACGTGCTGCTTGTCTGCGCGACTGAAACGAAGACGGCAACGGATATCGACGCTTATGTCGCGGCACTCGAAGACATATTCAGCAAGGAGAAAGGGCGTTCAGCCTGATATCGACATGGCCATCGTAAAATTCGAAAACGCCACCTACCGAACAATCGGCGAGTTGCCGGCGGTGGGCTCCCGCGCACCGGACGTATCGCTCGTCAATACGAAACTGCAAGACGTCACGCTCGCGAACTGGATGGGCATGCGCAAGGTCATGAACATCTTTGTCAGCATTGATACCGACGTGTGTGCGAAGTCTGTTATCGAGTTCAATCGGTATGCCGAAGCTGTCGATGACGTAGCAATGTTAATGGTTTCCTACGATCTGCCGTTCGCACAAAAGCGATTCTTCGAGGAACACAAACTGAACAACGTCATCGGCTTATCGGCGATCCGGCATGCAGGGTTCGGTGAGAACTATGGCGTGCAGATTGTCGACGGGCCGTTGGCCGGCATGTTCGCGCGTGCCGTTGTGGTCATGGACGAGAACAACACGGTCGTACACCACGAACATATAGAGGACATCCTGACCGAGCCCGATTACGTCTCGGCTCTGCGAGCGCTAGGCATTAGCGTCGACGAGGACTGACCGATCATGAGTACATTGATCTTTGAAAAGTCGCGCCACGGCCGCAGGGCATTTGCTCAGGCTCCGGTCGGTACGTCCGATGTGGATCTGCCGAAAAGTCTCCTCAGGCAGGATCGACCTCGATTGCCCGAGGCATCCGAATTGCAGGTCGTGCGTCACTACACGCGTCTGTCGCAAAAGAACTTCTCGATCGATACTCAGTTCTATCCGCTGGGTTCGTGCACGATGAAATACAATCCACGCGCCTGTAATTCGCTGGCGCTGTTGCCCGGCTTCGCTGGCCGGCATCCACTTGGGCCAGTGAGCCACGGCCAGGGGTTCCTGAAATGTATGTACGAGCTGCAGGAAATGCTCATGGCCGTTACCGGAATGGCCGGTGTGTCGCTGACGCCCATGGCCGGAGCACAGGGGGAACTATCCGGCGTTGCGATGATTCAGGCCTATCACCGCGAGCGAGGTGATCTGGAGCGTAATGAAATAATCGTTCCGGATGCGGCGCACGGTACCAATCCCGCCACGGCAACGATGTGCGGCTGCGTGGCGGTCGAAGTTCCGACCGGACCTGACGGCGATATCGATATTGAAGCACTCAAGGCCGTAGTTGGACCGAAAACAGCCGGCATCATGCTGACGAACCCGTCTACGTTGGGCGTGTTCGAGCGCCACATCATCGAAGTAGAACAAATCGTCCGGGACGCCGGTGGGCTGCTCTACTACGACGGCGCCAATCTCAATGCAATATGCGGCAAGGTCCGGCCCGGAGACATGGGTTTTGATGTTATCCATATGAACCTGCACAAGACCTTTTCGACACCGCATGGCGGTGGCGGACCGGGCTCCGGCGCGATTGGTGTCGGCGCACGCCTGTTACCGTATATGCCGATACCCGTCGTCACCGCAATCGAAGAAGACGGCGAGACGACTTACGACTGGTTAACTGAGGACGACGTGCCGCAATCGATCGGCAGATTGTCGGGTTTCATGGGTAACGCCGGCGTCCTGTTGCGCGCCTATGTCTACATGCGCATGGTTGGACGCGACGGCATGCGACGACTGGCGGAATATGCAACGCTCAACGCCAATTACCTGCAGGCGCGGCTACGAGATGCTGGTTTTGAGCTGGCTTATCCTGATCGCAAGGCAAGTCATGAGTTCATCATCACGCTCAGGCACGAAGCCAAAGAACTGCATTTGACGGCGATGGATGTCGCTAAAGCGCTACTCGATCACAACTATCATGCGCCGACCACGTACTTCCCGCTGCTTGTGCCGGAATGTCTGCTAATCGAACCGACTGAGACCGAGAGTAAGGAGACGCTGGATAATTTTGTCGATGCGATGGTCGAAATTGCGCGCGAGGCACGCGAGAACGGAGTGAGTTTCAAAGAAGCACCCTACAAAATGCCGGTGCGGCGCCTCGATGATGTTAAAGCGGCCCGCCAACTCGACCTCAAATACGAGCCTGAGGCCTGATAATTCTGTTTAAATAGGGAACCACTGGGCGCAGGCCCAGTCCAGATAATATCGGCACGAGCCGAGTCCGGATCGCAATGCAATCGGGACATTTGAACAGGTTACCTATGACACAAGGACGATCACTGAGCGCGTTGGCAGGCGTTCTGCTCACGCTCACGGCAACGGCTGCCGAGGATACCGCCTGGACCAATACGCTCGAACGCATCTCGTCGGGGGTCGTTTCGATTCGTGTGGACAGCACGCGGGCGTTTGATACGGAATGGAATTCGTCGAGCCAGGCGACCGGCTTCGTTGTTGATGCTGAGCTTGGTCTGATACTGACAAATCGACATGTTGTGACGCCGGGCCCCGTCGTTGCCGAGGCCGTTTTTCGCAATAACGAAGAAGTGCGCCTGACGCCCGTTTATCGCGATCCCGTACACGACTTCGGCTTCTTCCGCTACGACCCCGAGGACCTGCACTACATCGAGCCGGCCGAATTGCCGCTGGTTCCGGATGGCGCCGGCATCGGCCGCGAGATTCGTGTCATTGGCAACGATGCGGGTGAACAGCTTTCGATTCTTGCAGGGACGATTGCACGTCTCGATCGCAAGGCGCCCGATTACGGTCGCGGTAAGTACAATGATTTCAATACCTTTTATCTACAGGCGGCGTCCGGTACTTCGGGCGGTTCGTCGGGCTCGCCCGTCGTCAACATCGAAGGTGAAGTCGTCGCTCTTAACGCAGGCGCTAACAATTCTGCGGCGAGCAGTTTTTTCTTGCCGCTCGATCGGATTTATCGCGCGCTCGACCTGATCCGACAGGGCGAAACCGTCACGCGCGGCACGTTGCAAACGATGTTCGAGCGCAAGGCCTACGATGAGCTCAGGCGGCTTGGATTGACTGAGCACTCCGAACGATTGGCGCGTTCGTTGTTTCCCGACCAGACAGGCATGCTCACGATCGAACAGGTTATTCCTGATTCGCCGGCGGCCGGCAAGCTTGCTCCGGGCGACATACTGCTGCGCATTAACGGCGAGCTCGTCACGGAGTTTGTGCCGCTTGCCGCGATCCTCGACGAAAGCGTCGACCAGGAAATTGAGATTGAAATCGAGCGTGGCGGCAAGAGTATTGTCGTAACAGTTCTCGTGGACGATCTGCACGCGATCACACCCAATGAGTTTCTTGAATTTGGAGACGCGATCGTCAACAACCTGTCGTACCAGCAGGCGCGCCATTACAACCGCTCCACTACCGGTGTGTATGTGGCGAATCCAGGCTACCTGTTGTCGAAGTCCGCAATTCCGCGCGGTGCAGTCATTACAGAATTCGGCGGCAAGAGTGTCGAGAACATCGACGATTTCGAGGCGATATTGAATGAACTCGCCGATGGCGGCCGGGAACAGGTGCGCTACATCACAATGGATAACCCGCAGAACAGTATCGTGCGCTCGTTCGAAATGGACCGCGTCTGGTTTCCAGTGCGCCGTTGCTCGCGTGACGACGCGACAGGCGTCTGGCCGTGTCGTGAGCTTGGTCCGGGACCAATTCCCTCACCGCCGAAAATCGGCCATACCGAATTAAAGAAGCATGACGATCCAAGAGTACGTGCGATCGCACCGTCGCTGGTCGTCGTTACGTTCGATTTGCCCTACACAGTCTCAGGTATCGCTGACCGGCATTACTATGGCACAGGTCTGATTGTCGACAAGGAACGTGGCCTGGTCGTGGTCGATCGCAATACTGTGCCGGTTGCGATCGGTGACGTGACCGTTACGTTTGCGGGGTCGCTGGAGGTGAAGGCGACCGTCGAGCAGCTGCACCCGCTGCACAATCTCGCAATTGTTTCTTACGACCCGGCAACGATTAATGACACGGCGGTCGAAGAGGCGACTTTCAATGACACGCAGTTGAGACCAGGCGACAAGCTTTGGGTTGTCGGCATTAAAGGTGATCATCAACTGGTCCATCAGGAAGGCGCAGTGTCGTCGGTCGGGCCGTTGACGTTGCCGCTATCGCGAACATTGCGTTTTCGGGATTCCAATATCGAGGGCGTTAGTCTCGTCAATGCGCCGACAGAATTTGATGGTGTTCTCGTCGACAAACGCGGCAGAGTTACCGCGATGTGGTCGAGCTTCGCGTTACAGTCGGGCGGCGATAGTGCGCAGTTGAGTCGTGGCGTCGGTGCTGATCTCGTCATGGAGTTTGTCGATATCGTGCGTGAGGGGCGGCCGTTCTATTCGCTCGAAGCCGAATTTGTCTACGCTCCGTTGTTTGCGGCTCGCAAAATGGGCATCGATGAAGAATGGCTGGAGCGGCTGGAAGCCAACAATCCAGTCAATCGTCGCGCGCTCAGCGTTACACGCATCGTCGCCGGTACGGATGCATCCCGGCAACTGAGAAACGGTGACATCGTACTGGCCGTCGATGGTGACGTCGTAACATCGTTCCGCGGACTGGAAAAAGCAGTTCAGAAACAGAAGGTTATGCTTACCGTGTGGCGCAACGGCGAGGCCAGGGAACTTACAATTGAGACAAGCGCACTGGACGGTGGCGGCATCGACAGAGCAGTATCCTGGGCAGGCGCGTTGCTGCAGGATCCGCATCGCGCAATGGCCGCTCAGCGCGGCATCGATCCTTACGGAGTCTACGTTGCGTTCTTCAGCTACGGGTCACCGGCGACGCGCTACGGTTTGTGGGCAGGTCGACGCGTCGTTGAAGTCGACGAGACGCCGACCCCGGACCTGCAGGCATTTATCGATGCGGTGGCGGGAAAACAGGATCAGACATCGGTGCGTCTCAAGACCGTGACCTGGAATGGTGCGGTTGAGATTATTACTCTGAAGCTGGATAACCAGTATTGGCCGGCATATGAAATACGACGGACAGAAGATGGTTGGCGACGATCGAAAATCGGTTCCTGAGCGGACATTGCGTTTGCGAAAATCGGTGCTGCTGATCGCGTTGACGCTGTTGCTGGTCGTGGGCGGACTGACCTACGCTCAATCGTTGTACAAATACCGCGGTCCCGACGGCGAGTGGATCTATTCCGATCGACCGCCCGATGACGGCAGCATCGCGGAAATACGGGCCCTCAACAACGGCAAGTCAGAGGCCGGAATTTCCGTGACGCACGGATTCGAAGGGCCCAGGGTGCTATTGACGGCGCACAACCAGTTCTTTGCACCTGTCGAAGTGGTTCTCCAGATTGAAAACATTCGTGGGCTGCAGTTTCCAAATCCGGACGATAAATTACGTTGGGTTGTACCGGCGCGCAGCGATTTGCCGCTGATCGGCCTCGATCTTCTGGAAGACGGGTCGGCGCCATTTCTCGAGTATCGATTCCAGTACCTCGCCGGCGATCCCGATTCGCGGCACCGGCCGCCTGTTGCCTATCGTGCGCCATTCGCGATATCTACTAACTACCCAGTGACGCAGGCCTATCCCGAGGTCGCGACGCACACCGCACCAGATAGCTACCACGCCATCGATATTGCAATGCCAATCGGCACCGATATTTTTGCCGCTCGCGATGGTGTTGTGTTTGATGTGGCGAGCAATAATTTTCGCGGCGGCCTCGATCCAGAGCGTGACGGGCCATCGGCCAACGTCGTTCGTATATTGCATGATGACGGCACCTACGCCATTTATGCGCACCTGAACACCAATTCGATACGCGTCAAACCTGGCGATCGTGTCCGACGTGGCGAGTACATTGCCGATTCGGGTAATACGGGCTTTTCGAGCGGGCCGCACCTGCACTTCGCGGTCGTGCGCAATGCAGGCATGAAAATCCAGTCATTGCCCGTGCTCTTCGCCGGTGAGAGAGCGGATACGATCCTGCCGGCGACAGGGAAGGTCCTGACAGCCTACTAGTCGTCACGCCGGAAGGACGAGCAAGCTTCCGTCGATGCCGATGAATTTGCGCAGGGCGTCCGCATTAATGATCTTGTCACGCTTCGGTTTGACGATAATGTCGCGAACGTAGCCCGGTTCGTTGCAGCTATTGGGATCGTCCGGATCTACCTGAATTTCGACCTGCACTTCGCGATTCCTGAACAGCAGTGACCGCTTGGCACTATGGCAAGACCAGCCGATAAAATGCCGATTGTCAACGAGCGAGATCTTGCGCCCGCAGGCGAGTATTCCAAAGCACTCTGCGTAGCGCATGGGAATTTCCACGGAGTATCGGACGACATCGGCGTGACTCACGTCCCGCAGCGGTATTACATCGTCGAGCAAGCTTGTGGCGTAATGGGCAATTCCCGACATTCGCTCAAGATTCAATGCATGCATTTCAAATCCTCCAGTAACGGCTTGCGCCGACAAATCCTACGCGACGAACTGTTCTTCCTCGGTACTTCCGGCCAGCGCGGTCGTCGACGACAAGCCGTGCATAATCGTGTTCTGTACGGCATCAAAGTAGCCGGCACCAACAAACGATTGATGCTTCGCTGCTCGAAAGCCGTGTTGCTCATCCGCGAACTCTTTCTGCTGCAGTTGCGAATAGGCGTACATGCCTTCCTGCTTGTAAGCACGTGACAAGTTGAACATGCTCGAGTTTAATGCGTGCCATCCGGCCAACGTGATGAACTGGAACTTGTAGCCCATCTTGCCGAGCTCCTCACGGAAGGTTTTCATCGTCTCGTCATCGAGGTTGGCCTTCCAGTTGAACGAAGGCGAACAGTTGTAGGCGAGCAACTGGTCAGGGAACACGGCGTGTATCGCGTCGGCGAAACGGTGTGCCTGCTCCAGATCCGGTTTCGACGTCTCACACCACAGCAGGTCCGCGTACGGTGCATAAGCAAGGCCTCGTGCGATTGCCTGGTCGAGCCCGGCCTTGGTGCGGTAGAAACCCTCCGGGGTGCGCTCACCGGTTACAAACAAGTGATCGCGGTCGTCCGAGTCCGATGTAATCAAATTCGCAGCATCCGCGTCAGTGCGGGCAATCAGTACAGTCGCTACGCCGCATACATCGGCCGCAAGCCTGGCTGCGTTCAGCTTCGCAACTGCTTCGTGCGTCGGCACAAGAACCTTGCCGCCCATGTGGCCACACTTCTTCGCCGAAGACAGCTGATCCTCGAAGTGCACGCCTGCGGCGCCGGCGCGAATCATGTTCTTCATGAGTTCGAACGCGTTCAGGTTACCGCCGAACCCGGCTTCCGCGTCGGCAATGATGGGTGGAAACCAGTCGATACTGTCGTCGCCATTCAGCGCGTGAATCTCGTCGGTGCGGATAAATGCATTGTTAATGCGCTCGACCATCTTCGGCACCGAGTCGACAGGGTAGAGGCTCTGGTCGGGATACATTTCGCCGGCGCTGTTGCCGTCGCCCGCGACCTGCCAGCCGGAACAATAAATCGCTTTGAGGCCTGCCTGGACTTCCTGAATGGCCTGGTTGCCTGTCAGTGCCCCAAGGCCGCAAACCGGATCCTGCTGATTGATTAGACGCCAGAATTTTTCACTGCCCAGGCGAGCCAACGTATGTTCGATCTGCACGGAGCCGCGCAGCTTGACGACATCTTCGGCGCTGTAGCTGCGCGTGATGCCTTTCCAGCGCGGGCTGTCCGCCCACTCGGATTCAAGCCGTTTGATCTGATCCTGTCGTGTCATGATTTTTCCCTGCGAAATGGAGTGCTCTGGGGCTATACTACCCATCGGCATTATAAAATTTCACAGAAAAAATTTGACAGTGTTAATTTCACAAGAGGTGTCAAAATGGCTTTACAGCAGGGCCTGAAGCGCAAAGCCCATTTTTTGGGCTCCAAAATCAAGGGGTTGCGCAAGCGTAATCACCTGACACTCGAGGATCTGTCGGTTCGCTGCATACAGGTCGATGCCGAGGCGGCTCCCTCCGTTTCCTATCTGTCGATGATCGAAAACGGCAAGCGCGTGCCGTCAGAACGGTTGTTGCAGATCGTTGCCGACATTTTTCAGAAGACTCCGGAGTGGTTTTTCGATGAATCGCTGGACGAGGAGGTCATCGACACGGCACCGGAGTCAGCAGTCAGTGGCATGCCGCTCGAGCCAGGCTTCCTGTTTTCGGAAAAACTGCTGCAGCTCGCAATTCCGGAACTGCTTGCGCAAACCGGGACCACGGGCAGGCAGTTCGCGCATCTCCTGATTCGTGCGCACCAGGAAGAAAGCAAGAATCGATTTCCGGACCTTGAGCGCGCGGCTGACAGCGTCGGTCACAAGCAATTCCCGATTCATGAACGCGACATTCTGCAGATTGCGAAACGCATGGGGCTGAAGATCGAGTGGTTCGACAAGAACTCATTCAAGGACAGTGGTGACACGGACAAACCACTGAGTACGCTGGTGCGCTCGTTCTTCGATGCGCCGAACAAGGTTTATCTGAACCGGTCGCTCGAAGCGACGCCAGCAAGACTGAAGTTCGACGTTGCAAATCACATTGCGCACAAAGTCTTGCACGGCGGAGATGGTGCCCGTGCCCCGCAAGTATCCGGTGGCAGGGTCAGCGGTCGTCGCCACGACACGGATTCCGTGAACATCGACGCCAAAGACATTCTGTATGCGTGGCGCGACTTTGAGTGCAGCTATTTCGCTGCGGCGCTTCTCGCGCCGAAGACGCCGTTCCGGCAATTCCTGGCAAAACACGCTTACGCAATCAACTCGGGCGATGCGATCGATCTGACGACAACACTGGTAATGCGACGCATGTCGAGCGTCTCGCCGTATCCACACTGGCACTATTTCGATGCGTATCCGCCCGGAAATTTGCGGGCCGTATACCGCGGCAACGGTATTCCTCTACCGTGGGGAAACATGACGATGGTGTCCGACCCGTGCCAGCACTGGGCAGTCTTTCGCATGCTGAATACCCGCTCGACGCAACCGGCAGCGCAGATTTCGATCTTGCGTAGCGGCAACGACAAGCGCTTGTATTGTTGTCAATCGATTCGCAGCAAAGACGCTGCGGGCAATCCGCACGTGTTATGCGCCGGGGTTGATCTCGCACCGGCGCTGAGCGCTCAGAACATCGATGCGATGCGGACGATAGACATGATCGAAGCAAGCTGCAACGCGGGCGGCGGCTCAGCCCCGATTCCGACCGAAGCGAAAGAGCAGCTGGTTAGTATCAGCAAGATCCTCAACATCGGCTGGATCGCATGCGGCGCAGAAACAGATGCGACGATTATCTGTCAGCGCAGTTCGAACTGTCCGCGCGACAAACATTGTCTTGGTACACCGAAGCCGAAGTTGAAACCGAAAATCGATGAGATTCGGGAAGCCGTTCTTACAGGCTAGCGGCCAGCGCTTCCCAGCTTGTGACGGGCAACTCGCAATGCGTGCCCACGCATCGGTAGGCAACGGCCTCGCCCGGAACGGCTTTACGTTCAGCCAGCATGCCCGGCAAGTCCTGTTCATCCCGGTCAATAGCGAACAGGAGTCGCGCCGGCGCAAACAGCTTCGCTGCCGAGTCGCGCCAACGGCCAATTTCCGCTGCATCGCCGCGAATGATGATGATCTCCGGCGGGTTCAGGTACTCCTCGAGCGCAGTCAGCAAAGTCACATGTCCGTGCGGATATTCGTCAATCGCCTTCCAGGCACTGCGCAGTGCTCCCTCGGCCGCATCGATGTAGCGGTGTTCGCCGAGCAAATGCCCCAAACGCTGCAATGCAAACGTTGCGGTACCGTTACCCGACGGCATCGCCTCATCGGCGAGCGGCTTCGGCCGGTGCATCAATTGCTCGTGGTCGTCAGCCGTGAAATAGAAACCGCCTCCATCCTTGTCCTCGAATCGTGCCAGCAGCACCTCGGCGAGTTGCACAGCGAACTCGAGATGCTTTTTGTCCCAGCGAGTTTGCAGCAACTCAATGAGTGCATCGATCAGAAAGGCATAGTCGTCGAGGTAGGCTGGAAATTTCGCCGTGCCGTCTTTGTAGCTCGCGAGCAAGCGACCATCGACGAAAAGTTTGTCGTGAATTGTCGCGCAAGCGCCGACCGCCGCATCAATCAGGTCTTCACGTTCGAGGATCCGCCCGGCAATCGCCAGACCGCGAATCGTCAATGCGTTCCACGACGTCAGTTGCTTGTCATCCCGACCCGGAGCGACACGCTTCGCACGCGCCTGCAATAACAGGTTTGTCGCGCGATCGATGGCCGACTCGACATCAGTGCTTGACTGGCCCAGCTCCCTGGCAACGTCCTCGATGGACTTGCGTACAGTCAGGTGCCAACTGCCCTCGAAATTCGCCTCTGCGTCGAGACCGAAACGGCGCGCGACGGCTGCGTAGTCGTCAGGTTCGATCAGGCTGGCGATCTCCTCGGGCGTCCAGACATAGTATTTGCCTTCCTCGCCCTCGGAGTCGGCGTCGCGTGACGAGTAGAAGCTGCCCTCTGGCGAGCGCATGTCGTCAAGAATCCAGTCAGCCGTCTGGTTTGCGGCAGTCGCGAACAGCTTCTCACCCGTCGCAAGAAATGCCTGTGAGTAGATGGCGAGCAATGGGCCATTGTCGTAGAGCATTTTCTCGAAGTGCGGAATCTGCCAGTAGCGATCGACCGCGTAGCGGCAGAAACCGCCACCGACGTGATCGTAGATGCCGCCTTCGGCCATGCGCGTTAACGTCAGCGTCGCCATGAACAGAGAATCGATGTCAGGCTCCGCATCGTTCGCCGAGTTCTTCCAGGCACGGAGTAGCCACTCAATTGTTCCGGGGTGCGGAAATTTGGGCGCACCGCCGTGCCCGCCATAGTGACGATCAAAGTTGTCCGCAAGTTGTTCCCGCACCCTGGTGATCGGCTCCCCGGACATCGTCTGTTCGGCTGACGCCGGAGGCGGATCGAGGCGAGCCAGGATATCCGTGAGCCTGTCGCCCTGCTCACGAACCTCACCGCCATTCTTATCGAAATAGTCTGCGACTTTAGCCAGAAGTTCTTTAAAACTTGGAATGCCATAGCGGGCGTCATTCGGGAAGTAAGTGCCGCCGAAGAACGGCCGCTGGTCCTCGCCATTGAGGAACATCGTCAGCGGCCAGCCACCACCGCGCTGCATCAACAGCTGGTGCGCAGTCTGGTAAATCTTGTCCACATCCGGTCGCTCTTCGCGGTCGACCTTGATGTTGACGAACAGCCGATTCATAAGCTCGGCTGTTGCCTCGTCCTCGAACGATTCGTGCGCCATGACATGGCACCAGTGACAGGCCGAATAGCCGACCGACAGCAACACGGGCTTGCCAGTCGCGCGCGCGACCTCGAAGGCTTCATCGCCCCACGGATACCAATCAACTGGATTGTCCGCATGCTGCAGCAGGTACGGACTCGTTTCTTTGCCAAGGCGGTTGGTCATGGTTTGTTATCATACAGGCCCCGTTCGGCAGCGAAGAATTCAATGTTTGTTTACCCCAATTTCGATCCGATTATTTTTGAGATCGGTTTTCTCAAAATCCGCTGGTACGGGCTGATGTATGTTGTCGCCTTCCTGTTTGCCTGGTGGCTGGCCCGCAAGCGTTGTCAACAGTCGCATTCACCGGTTGGACCCGGTGAAGTCGACGACCTGATCTTTAACGGCATGCTCGGCGTCATCGTTGGTGGTCGCGTCGGCTATTGTCTTGTCTATGGCTGGGATTACCTGATTTCCGATCCCTTATATCTGTTCAAGATCTGGGAAGGTGGCATGTCGTTTCACGGTGGGCTCGCGGGCGTCATGATCGCGATGTGGCTCTTTGGCCGAAGTCGCGGCAAGACGATGTGGCAAATCACCGACTTCGTGGCGCCTATCGTGCCGCTGGGTCTCGGCTTTGGGCGTATCGGCAATTTCATCAACGGTGAGCTGTGGGGCAGGAAAACCGAGGTGGCGTGGGGCGTGTTGTACAAAGGCGAGGTGCTGCATGCGTCACAGCTGTATGAGTCGGCGCTTGAAGGATTCATCCTGTTTGCGATTCTCTGGTGGTTCTCATCCCGACCGCGACCCTATATGGCCGTGTCGGCGCTGTTCCTGCTGCTGTACGGCGTTTTTCGGTTCTTCGTGGAATTCTATCGCGTGCCGGACGCGGACCTTGGTTATCTCGCGTTGGACTGGGTGACGATGGGCCAGGTCCTGAGTGCGCCAATGATTATCATCGGTGCTACGATGCTGGTCATGGCGTATCGCTCGAACAAGAGGGAGGCAGCGGCCTGATATGCATCAATACTTGTCCCTGATGCGCGAAGTGCGCGACCACGGTGTACGCAAGGAAGACAGAACCGGCACCGGTACCCTGAGCAAGTTCGGTCACCAGATGCGCTTTGACCTGAGCGAAGGGTTTCCGGTCGTCACGACCAAAAAACTGCACCTCCGATCGATTATTCATGAGTTGTTGTGGTTCCTGCGGGGCGACAGCAACATCAGGTACCTCAAAGACAACGGTGTATCGATCTGGGACGACTGGGCCGACGAGAACGGCGAGCTCGGTCCGGTGTATGGCGTGCAGTGGCGCAGCTGGCCGACGCCGGATGGTGGCAGCATCGATCAGATAGGGAAAATTATGCAGCAACTGCGTGATGACCCGGACTCGCGGCGCATCATCTTGAGCGCCTGGAACGTCGCCGAAATTGACAACATGGCGCTGCCACCCTGCCATTGCCTGTTTCAGTTTTGGATTGCAGACGGCAAGCTGTCATGCCAGTTGTATCAGCGCAGTTGCGATATTTTCCTCGGCGTGCCGTTCAACATCGCGTCGTATGCGTTGCTGACTCACATGTTGGCGCAACAAGCGGATCTCGGCGTCGGTGATTTCGTCTGGACGGGCGGTGACTGCCATCTGTACAGCAACCACATCGAGCAGGCAGACGAGCAGCTGCGCCGTGAGCCGCTGCCGCTGCCGCGTCTCGCGATCAAACGCCGGCCACCCAGCATATTCGAATACGAGTTCGAAGACTTCGAAATTCTCAATTACGAGTCGCATCCGCACATTCGCGCGGCGATCGCCGTGTGATCTCGCTCATCGTCGCGGCGTCGACGAATAATGTCATCGGCGCGCAAGGCGCCTTGCCGTGGCATTTATCCGCCGACCTCAGGCGTTTCAAAGCCCTGACGATGGGCAAGCCGATCGTGATGGGCCGCCTGACGCACGAATCGATCGGCCGTGCGTTGCCAGGCAGGCAGAACATCGTCATAACGCGGCAATCTGGTTATGCAGCAGACGGTTGTGACGTCGTGCAGTCGATCGAGGGCGCGATCGAGGCGGCTACCGGGGCACAGGAGATCATGGTCATTGGGGGCGGCGACATCTATGCGCAGTTCCTGCCGTGGGCCGATCGCATCTACCTGACGCGAGTGATCGTCGAACTCGAAGGCGATACATACTTTGCGTCACTGGACGAGAAAGAGTGGCAAGAAACCGCTCGTGAAGTACACGCCGCTGACGAATCGAACGAGCACAATTTCGTGTTCACAACGCTCGACCGGCTGCGGCTGAATTGCCGGTCCCGGCTCCAGGGCGCGGAATGAAACTCCGAGTTATCAAGAAAGCCGGCTAAGCGGCCATTCCGCGAATTTCATAGAGCTGCTCGGAAATGAAACGCAGTTCGTTAGCAAAACTTTGCCGTTCCTCTGCAATGTCATCGCCGCCTCTGAGTAGTCCGCGGTTTTCAGCGAGTATGCAGCCATTGGTCAGCAGTGCTTTTGAGGCAAAACCCGGGTATCCGGCGCCGGTCTTACGGCTCTCGGCCTGACAGTGGGCGATGAATGCGCTCTGGTCGTCGATGGGGCCGGCTCTGTCCTGTAGCAGGCAGTTTGCGACCACCAGGTACGCATTGATGAACGGCGACAATACCCCGTAGGCAACGAGCAACGGTTGCCGGCGCAGCAACGCCTGCGCCGTATCATGGTCATGTGCCTGGAGCGCTTCGATTGGTGCGCCAAGGAATCCCAGTTCGTCGACGAACTGTCGTTCGAACCGGTCTTTACGTGAGAAGAAAAACTCGTATTTGAAGAGGTCCCGGAGCCGCAGGACTTCCGCGCGGAACGTTGGCTCATCCGAGACGGGATGCACGATATTGAGCAGGCCCAGTTCGGTGAACGCGGCAATGACGAAATGGTGTACGGCCATATTGCTGTAATACAAGGCCACGAGATAGCGCTCGGGGACAATACTGCAGTAGTCCGCATCCGGATCCTGTTGCACGATGCCGTTCGCGACCAGTGTGGCGATAGTGGCATCAACGTCTGTTTCGATGGGCCGGTCCGGCGAGCTAAACATCGATGACGATTGTCGCTTCGCCAGGTAGTTTTGCAACGACCAGACGTCCGCACGAATCCGCGCGGGTTTTGCCGTCGTGCGACACAACAGCGACGTCAGGACAAGTGACACCGCGGTCGCCGGCGTGATTTCGTTGATGCGATAGCAAACTTCGAACGCCAGCTTTTGTACGCCGATGATCTCGGGAGCCAGGAGTTGCTGAGACGCGGTCAGGTCGGGCGCGTCCGGCGTCTCGCCGATCGCGACGGCGTCGCCGAAGCGGATATAGACGTTACCGAAGTGACTGCCGAGGCGCCGAACGTACTTGACGAACCAGCCCAGGCTCTCCGCCTGTTTGATCGCGCCGGATTCCTGTGCCGTCATGTCGATGACGTCGGGTATCTGATCGTAGGACACGGATATCGGAATGTACGCGATGGCGTCGTCTCCGAGTGGCCGGGCTGCGTCGGCTACATATTTGAGGAGCCCGATCCTGGGCTGGACGAGCTTACCGGTGCGTGAGCGTGTGCCTTCGATAGCCCAGCTGAACGAGCAGCCTGCACCGATCAGGCACTGGATATAGCGACGCAATACTGCCTTGTACACCGGCTTGTCCGTAAACGTCCGGCGGATGAATATGCCACCCGCGTGCCGGGCGAGGCTACCGAAAACCGAGAAGGCCATATTGATGCCACCGAATACGTAGGGTGGCGCAATGCCGTTGCGGTGGAAAAAGTCGTAGAGGACGAAGAAATCCAGGTAGGTCTTGTGGGTCACGAGGTACACGACAGACTTGCTCGCCGCAAGTTCTCGCACTCGCTCGAGTTCCGCAGTGTCATGGTAGTAGTCACGGTGATAACCGCGACGGCACACGTATCGACAGAGCCAGGCGAAAGCGCTGACCGCCAGGCCTTTACGGTCGCCGCGCATTTCCTCGAGGTTGTCGCGCGCTTCCGCCTGGACCGATTCGCTCCCTTGCCCCGATTCCAGCGCAATCGTCTCCAGTTCTTCCTGAAACAACGGGTTGTCGAGTATGTCTGGCATCGGTTAGCTCGCGGCGACTACTTGGCGCGTCGCAGTTTCACATCCACCCGAGGTTTGTCGGTTTGACGGCATATTACAATACGGATTTCGCGCAATGGTCATTGTTGCTGGAGATATCGCCTTTCCCGACGGTAAGATACAGGCAGACGTGCTCCCGGTCAGGCGCGTATTGTGTTGACCGTTTTGGCACTATGTAATTCGTGAAGAGCGAAAACGAAGGATCGGATACGCCATTGAATTCCAGCGCCACCACACGTCAGAGAATCCTGGTGGCTTCGCTGCTGCTTTTCAACAAGCAGGGCGTACGAAGCACGACGACGAATGAAATTGCCGACGAGGTCGATATCAGCCCCGGCAATCTCCATTACCACTTTCGCAGGAAATCGGATCTGGTGGAGGCACTGCTCGCGGAGTTTCAGGCAGATGCCAGGCGGGTCTTGCAGGCCTCCGGGTCCGAGCAGGCCTCGTTGGATGATTTCTGGGTATTTCTGCACCTGCTTCTTGAATGTACAGCCGCATACCGTTTCTTGTTTCGGGATATGGAATCCCTGATTGTCGAATACCCCAAGGTTGGCAACGCACTGCGGCAATTCGCTAAAGGACTTGTTGCTGCATTTGAACTTTATCTGCAGGCCCTGGCAGACGCTCGCGTCCTGAGTCCGGGAACGGAAGAAATGCGCGTCGTTGCCAGAGACCTCGCGGTAATCGCGTTGTTCTCGGAGAGATTCGACGCCCTTGTCGAATCTTCATCGACTGCCGACGTATCGGCACTGCAGATCGCCAGATCAATTCTCAACGTGTTGAAGCCGTTCGTCGCCGCAGGGGCTGCGACGCAGTTGGAGGAATTAGCCGGTCATTATGAAATGTGAGGCAAATAAAAGGGCCGCTTTACGCGGCCCCGATTTTTACTTTGCAGCGGCTGGTTTGACGCTCTCGACAACTCGATTCTTGGTGCTGGTGACGTCCTTAACGAAGTTCTTTTGAAATTTCGTAAACGACTTCTGGTACTTGTCGCGCGCGACTTCGCCGTCTTTTACCAGTTCGTCAAACTTGGTGCCAAATTCCGTCTGGATCGTTGAGAACAGGCCCAGGCTCGCCAGAAATACCTTGTTTGCGATAACAAACGGCTGGCCAACCACGCTGTCTTCCAGCATCTCAAACACAGACTTAGCCGGTTTTCTCCGGGTAGCTGCCTTTTTCTTTGCTACTTTCTTCTCCGTCATGTCGTTGCTCCTTCATGTGTCACTTTTTCAATCACTTTCTCGGCTGGCTTTTTGTTGGTCTTGCGTTTGGCGGTCGAACGTGGCTTCTTGCTCGCCGTTTTGCCCTGGCCTTCCAGCATCTTCAGAATCTTGTTCAGTTTCTTGTCGATGGCGTTGATGTCTTTCTTGCTCGGTACATTCAGACGGTTCATCGCCTCAGCTACCCGCGTGTCGAACACACTCTGCAGCTTGTCGAGCTTTGATGCGTCACGTACCTGATCCAGCAAGCCAGTTGCTTTCGACTGCGCATCGTCCGTCATGTCGCGAATAGCGTCCTGAACATCGTCGATCAAAGACTCGGTCTTCTTCGACGTCTTGGTACGGAATTTCTCGCCCTCTTTTACGAGCGTGTCAAAGGTCTCGGCACCTTTTTTCTGGGCATTTGACAGCGCGCCAAGTCCGGCCAGGAACGCGTGTTCGAACTGTTCCGCGATCTCTCCAACCATGCTGTCGCTATCTCGTTGATTTGTCTTACGTTTCGTAGCTGACATTGTCTCTCTCCTGTGAGTTCGTACTCTTGCCATGGATAGAATCGTAGCTGTTAGGATTAGGGTGTTCACACTAGAGCGCCGCCTGAGAGACACGTACTTATGAGAATCAGACGCAGCCACACACTCGGACTGGAGGAGGCGAGAGTCCGGATCGACCGCATCGCCGAGACGCTCGGGCAGCAGTACTCACTGACGTCGACCTGGAGGGGAGACTACGTGGTCGTGCGTGGGAATGGCGTGAACGGCCGGATCGTCGTCGCGCATGAGTACGTCGAGGCGGAGATCAGGCTGGGACTTGCGTTCCTGCTAATGGAGAGGCAGATTCGATCGGGTATTGAAGAGGTAATGGATGAGCATTTCGGGCGACCGCAGTTTTGAACCGATTCGCTCAGACCCACTCGAACTCGGCCGTGAAATGTCGCAGAAACTGTGGTGCCCGCACGATACGCATGCCGCGGATGTCGCTGCGCCTCTCCCACACGAGATCTATAGCTTCGAGTACGTAGTCCATATGACTTTGCGCATAGACCCGACGGGGAATGGCGAGGCGCAGCAGCTCGAGACGGGCAGGATGTTCTTTACCTGTATGTGGATCGAGCCCGAACATGACCGTGCCGATTTCGACGCTACGGATACCGCCCTCAATATAGAGTTCCACGGCTAAGGCCTGGCCCGGGTACTGCAGTGGTTCAATGTGTGGCAGAAAGCGGCGGGCGTCGAGATAAACGGCGTGCCCGCCTGCTGGTGCGAGAACCGGAATGCCCGATTCAAGCAAATGCTGGACGACGTAGCGCGTTGACAGCAGTCGGTAGTCAAGATAATGCTCATCGAGAACTTCACGCAGGCCAACAGCAATGGCGTCGAGATCGCGCCCGGCCAGTCCGCCGTAAGTAGGAAATCCCTCGGTGAGAATCAAAATATTGCGTTCGCGGTGTGCCAACTCCGCGTCATTGGTACACAAGAAGCCACCGATATTGGCGAAGGCGTCTTTTTTGGCCGACATCGTGCAGCCGTCCGCGTAACTGAAAATCTCCCGAGCAATATCGATCGTTGCGGTGTTTTCGAAGCCGGGTTCGCGCCACTTGATGAAGTGTGCGTTTTCGGCGAAGCGGCAGGCATCGACATAAAAAGGGATACCGGCATCTCGCGCAATCCGGCTAATCTCGCGAATGTTCGCCATCGAAACCGGTTGGCCACCGCCGGAGTTATTGGTCACAGTGACCATGATGAGCGGAATCCGCTCCGGTCCTTTTTCCGCAACGAGTTTTTCCAATGCGGTGATATTCATGTTGCCCTTGAACGGGTAGTCAGAGTCGAGGTCGTCAGCCTCGGCACACGGCAGGTCGATCGCCTCGCCGCCACAGAATTCGATGTTCGCTCTGGTCGTATCGAAGTGCGTATTGTTCGGAACAATAGAATCCGGCTGCACCATGACACCGAACAGGATATGTTCGGCCGCGCGACCCTGATGGGTTGGGATGACCTGCTCGAAACCAAAAATATCCTGCACCGCGTCGCGGAAGCGATACCAGCTTCGGGCGCCAGCATAGGATTCATCGCCGCGCATCATTGCAGCCCAGGCTTCCGCTGACATTGCACTCGTCCCCGAGTCGGTCAGCAAGTCGATAATGACGTCTTCTGCGCGCAATAAAAATGGATTGTACCTGGCTGTCTTGATCATCTGCTCGCGTTGCTCGCGAGTTGTCAGCTTGATGGGTTCCACCATTTTGATTTTGAACGGTTCGATAATGGTCTTCATAAATTCCTGGTGCCTCGTCTGTCACAGTCAAAACATCGTTGCTTATGCAATCGTCTCGAACCTCGCCTGGAAAAACCGCAGCATTTCTGGTTCGTAGGTAAACCGCAGGCCATGGATCTCGTTGCGTCGTTGCATCACTTCCTTAACGGCACCAACTGTTACGTCCATGTGGGCCTGCGTATAGACCCGTCTCGGAATCGTCAGTCGAACCAGTTCCAGTTTGGGTTTGTGATTTTCACCGGTGATCTTGTCACGACCGGCGGATACGATTCCCCGTTCCATAGATCGCACGCCGGATTCGACATACAAGGCCGCGGACAAGGCCTGCGCCGGGAAATGTTCCTGTGGAATGTCTGGTAGCATTTTTGATGCATTCAGGAAAACAGCGTGGCCACCGATAGGATTGACAATCGGTATGCCTGCCTCCCGCAGACTACGACCAAGGTATTGCACCTGGCCAACCCGCGCGTGGATATGGTCATCCTGAACGCTTTCTGTGATGCCGATCGCAAGTGCCTCCATGTCGCGCCCGGCCATTCCGCCATAGGTATGCAGGCCCTCGTAGACGACGACAAGACCGCAGGCCTTCTCATAGAACTTCGCATCGTTCATCGCCAGGAATCCGCCGATGTTTACCATGGCGTCTTTCTTGGATGACATCGTGGCCGCATCGGTAAGGTCACAGATTTCGTAGACGATCTCACGTATGGACTTGTTCTGGTAGCCGTCTTCGCGCCGTTGAATAAAGTGGGCGTTTTCAGCCACGCGTGTCATATCGTGCACGAGCATGATGCCGTGCGTGTCGCACCACGTGCGCAGCTGCTTCAGGTTTTCCAGTGAGATCGGTTGACCGCCCGCCATGTTGACGCAGGTCGCGATGCAAATGTACGGGATCTTCTCTGCGCCGACCTCGTTAAGTAGTGCATCCAGCTTGTCGAAGTCCACGTTACCTTTGAATGGATACTCGGAGTCAGCGTCGTGGGCTTCGTCGATGATTACGTCCACAAACGTCGCTCCTGCAAGTTCCTGGTGCAGGCGTGTTGTCGTGAAGTACATGTTGCCCGGCACGTAATCCCCGTCTGAGATCAGAATCTGACTCAGGATGTTTTCGGCACCGCGGCCCTGATGACAGGGAACCGTATAGCGGTAGCTGTAATACTCCTCGACCGTGTCTCTGAGGTGATAGAAATTCCGGCTGCCGGCATAAGCCTCATCTCCCAGCATGATTCCCGACCATTGGCGGTCGCTCATCGCGCCAACGCCAGAGTCGGTCAGCAGGTCGATATAGACGTCTTCGGAACGCAGCAGAAAAGTGTTGTAGCCGGCTTCACGAATGGCCCTGAGACGGTCTTCCCGGCTGGTCATCTTGATCAGCTCGACCATCTTGATCTTGTAAGGCTCGGCCCAGGTTTGCGTTGTCATGATTGTGCCTCCAGATTGGTTTGATTATCTGGATCAATCACCGGTGGCTGATTTTTTGGTCAACAACACCACCATGATGATCACAGTGGCATTTCATCCCTCGCTGGTGTTAGCCGAGCAAGTGGCCGTATACGGATGATAAGACTCGATACCCCGATTTACCTATACGTAAAAGTACGGCGTTTGCGAGGGCTAGGTGGCCTCAATAGGAGCGAGCAGCTCTGCGGCGGCCGCTGCGGCCGCATTGATGTCAATCTGACCAAGCTCGTCCGCGTCGCTCGTGAACTCCTTGAGCAATTTCTCCTGCACTTCGCCGCGCTGCTGCGCGACGGAGTAAGGTATCTCCGCGTGGAACATCACCATGGAGTAACGCGGGATGAATCGCTTGGGCAGGCGGCGTTCGAGCTCGAACGCAAGCTTCTTGCGCAAGACGAACTTCGGGTCAAGGACCGTATCGCGCATCTCGATGTAATTCTCGAGTGCCATGTCCGCAATCGCATTGGCGTTTCTGTGTTGCTCGTTCTCGAAATTACTGAAAACATCCTGCCAGTCGGCAGCAGATGCCTCGAGAATGCGCTCGAGCACGACGCAGTCCTCGAACGCCAGATTCATGCCCTGGCCGTGGAATGGCACCACAGCATGGGCGGCGTCCCCTATCAGGAGAACATTGCCGCCGGCATGCCAGTGACGGCAACGAACCGTGCCGAGCAGGCCAAGCGGATTCTCAACGACAGTCCGTGCAGCGTCGGTAATCAGTGGCGCCACGTCGGGAAATTGTTCTTCCATAAACTGCGCCGCAGCCTGTTCACTGTTGAGTGACGCGAAACTTGTCTCACCTACTTTGGGCAGGAACAACGTTAGCGTGAAATCACCGCTGGGGTTCGGTAGAGCGATAAGCATGAACTCGCCACGGGGCCAGATGTGTAGCGCATCGGGCTTCAGCTGGAACGCACCGTCCGGACCCGCCGGAATTGCCAGTTCCTTGTAGCCATGCGCAAGCAGGATCTCACTCGCGCCGACGGTGCCCGCATCGTCCAGCGCGTTGCGGATGACCGATCCGGCGCCATCAGCGGCGATGACCGGATTTGCTTCAATCTCGTAGTCGTTATCGGCTTCGATATCGAGGACACGCGCTTTTTGCGCCGTAGCGTCATACCCTGTCGCAGCATGACCAAAATGGATCTCTACGTTGCCGGCATCTTCGGCGGCATCCAGCAGAATCTTGTTCAATTCGCCTCGTGATGCCGAGTAGATCTGCTCGTCGTCACGCTGACCGTAGGGCAGGAATTCTGTCGATCCGTCGACCTCATGCACTATGCGGCCACGCATTGGTACCAGCAGCGGCGCAACGCGCGACAGTGCGCCGGCCTTGTTCAGACCATTGATACCACGCGCTGAGAGTGCGAGGTTGATCGAGCGTCCGGCCGCTGCAAATTCACCTCGCGGATCGATATTGCGCTCAAACAGGCTAACCGTCATGCCCTTGCGCGCCAGCATTGTCGCAAGCAATGTGCCGCATTGGCCGGCACCCAGAATATTGACGTGTTTGCTACGCATCATGAGAACTCCATCACGATTGTCCGCTTACCTGGAATATCCTTGGGACACGCTTGTCGAGGCGAACTGCGGTGAGTTGCCGGCCCCAGACACAACCTGTATCAAGACTGATCAGCTTGGGCAATACGACCAAACCGAGGGCTGACCAGTGACCGAACACGATTCGTGTTCTTGCCCACGCCGGATCTTTAAAGTCGTACCATGGAGTCAGGTCTTTTCGGGAGCGAAACGGCGAACCGCTGTGCGAAAAATTGAGTCGCTGCTTTTTCGTCAGCATGCGCATGCGGGTCAGGCAATTAATAATGAAGCGCAACCTCTTGTAACCGGAGAGACTGCCCGACCATTGCGTTGGCATATTGCCGTACATTTTGCCAAGCAACGACCTGTACTTGTCACCTTGGAGTGCTGTCTCGACTTCGGCCGCCCTCGCCATCGTCTTCTTTGCGGTCCACGACGGATGGGTGCCGGCGTGAACGAGCAGGGTCTTGAGTGACTTGTCGTAATGCGCAAGCGGACGATGTCGCAACCAGTCGACCAGTTCATCGCTGTCGCCTGCCTTCATTGTCTTGTGCAGCGATTCGAAGCGGTTGCGGTAATTTACCTTGCCAGCCGAAAAGGCAAGCAGGTGCAAGTCATGATTGCCAAGTACAGTTATTGCGGAGTCGCCTAGTGATTTCACCAAGCGCAGTGTTTTCAGTGATTTGGGGCCGCGGTTAACCAGGTCGCCTGTGAACCACAACGTGTCTTCTGCGGGGTCAAACTGCAGCGTATCGAGCAATTCGCAGAGTGGGTCGTAGCAACCCTGCACATCTCCAATCGCGTATACCGCCATGGCAGGCTCGAGTCGCTAGTGCAGGACGCCCGGTACTGCGAGCGTAAACGGGGCGATCGGGGCGTCGAAGTTGACGCCATTATCTGCTTCCATGCGATACAGTCCCTGCATCGCACCGACCGGCGTTTCGAGTACAGCACCGGATGAGTAGCGGAATTCTTCGCCCGGATTCAGGTGTGGCTGTTCTCCGACGACGCCATCACCACTGACTTCCTGAACTTTGCCGTTAGCGTCGGTAATGACCCAGTGACGACTGATTAATCGTGCAGGAACATCGCCGTTGTTCGAAATCGTAATCGTGTACGCAAATACATAGCGATCCGATTCGGGCTCGGATTGCTCGTCAACGTAGTCCGTGGCGACCTGAATACGGATATCGCAGCTGTTCTCGTCCATCTGGCTATTCTAACGTATTCGCGAGCCGGACATAGTCGGCAATCGAGATTGCTTCGGGTCGCAAACCCGGATCAATCCCCACAGATTCGAGCATTGCTTCGTCCGCGACACTGCGCAGCGAGTTGCGAATCGTCTTGCGTCGTTGACTGAAGGCCTGCGCAACGAGCTTCGAAAGACGTTCTTCATCATCGATAACGTAGGTTCCTGCCGGTAGCGGCGCAAGCCGCACCACGGCCGACGTCACGTCAGGCGGCGGATCGAAGGCAAGCCGGTCTACATCGAACAGCGCATCGATCTGAAAACGACATCCGAGCATGATGCCGAGTCGTCCATACGCCTTGCTTCCGGGCGACGCAGCCATGCGGTCGACGACTTCTTTTTGCAACATGAAATGCATGTCGGTGATGTGCTCGCGCATCTTGAGCAGCTTAAACAACAATGGCGTCGATATGTTGTAGGGCAGGTTGCCGACAATGCGCAGTGAATTGCCGAGAGCACCGTAATCGAATGTGAGCGCATCCGCCGCATGAATCGTCACATTGTCTTCAGCACCAAACTCCCGGACAAGCCGGGCAGCAAGATCGCGGTCGAGTTCGATAGCATGCAATAGTCCGGCACGCGAGGCGAGCGAACGAGTGATTGCGCCCTGGCCCGGCCCGATCTCCACGACGACATCGTCCCGGCTCGCTGCGATAGCACGAACGATTGCTTCAATGACGCCCGGGTCCGTCAGAAAATGTTGCCCGAACCGCTTTCGAGGCCGGTGCTGACTCATCGACTCGCCAGCTCAGCAGCAAGTCGTACAGCCTGTATGAGACTTCCAGTGTCAGCGCGGCCGCTCCCGGCGATATCGAGAGCGGTGCCGTGGTCGACGGACGTCCGCACGATCGGCAATCCCAAAGTGACGTTTACGGCGTGGCCGAATCCGGCGTACTTCAGCACGGGCAGGCCTTGGTCGTGGAACATCGCGAGCACCGCGTCCTTGTGTCCGGCTGCAGGCGTGAATGCGGTGTCGGCCGCGAGCGGCCCGCGGATTTTATGGCCACGTGCGGCGAACTCTTGCACAACAGGGGCGATGATCTCTGTGTCTTCGGAGCCCAGATGACCGCCTTCCCCGGCATGCGGATTCAAACCGCAGACGACGATCTCAGGCGCGTCGATGCCAAACTTCGACTGCAAATCTGCAAACAATACCTGCAGGACGTCATGCAGCCTCTCTTGCGTTAGATAATCCGGAACATCACGCAGTGGCAGATGGGTGCTGGCCAGCGCAACCCGCAAGTCGCCAGCCACAAGCAACATAACGGGTAGCCTGGTATCGGTAAGTTCTGCCAGGAACTCGGTATGTCCGGTGAACGTGATGCCGGCATCATTGATTGTGCTTTTCTGCAATGGCGCGGTTACAAGCCCCGAAAAACGGCCGTCGACGCATCCATCAACAGCAAGGCGCAGGCCATCGAGGAGAGTTTGTGCATTTGCCGGACTCGGCTGGCCACACTCGGGGGGTTCGGGGAATCGAGTGGCGATAACCAGCAAGTTACCCTTGTTGGCACGAGTGGTAGCAGCATCGCCTGCATCGATTTCAGTGATCGTCACGTCAATTCCCATCATGCTGGCGCGCGAGCGCAACAGGTCGGGATCGGAGACAACGATGAAATCACACAGCACTCGTTCGCGAGCGAGTGCAAGACAGAGCTCAGGACCGATACCGGCCGGCTCCCCGGCCGTAATGATGAGTGGTCTATCGAGAGACACGACAGAATGTCCTGTCGTTTGCGGACATGATCAGATGCGAGTTTCGACGAAAGCTTCGTCTCGAATACGACGCATCCACATCTGCGTTTCCTCTTCCAGTTTGCTGTTCTGGATTCGCAGCACGCAGTTGCTCTCTTTGAGGTCCTCGGTGTTGTCATAGACGCGCCGTTCGAGGACTTCGATGATGTGCCAGCCGAAGCGAGTACGAAACGGTTCGGAAATTTCACCAATATCCGAGTCGTTGACGACCTGTTCGAATTCCGGAACGAATGTGCCCGGGCCGGACCAGCCCATGTCGCCACCGGTATTCGCGGAACCTGGATCGTCCGACAGGAGCTTCGCGATTTCGGCAAATTCCTCACCATCACGAATTCGCCCCACCGCATCGTCGAGGCGTTGTTTCGCAGTCTCGTCGTCAATAATCTCATTCGGGGTTACGAGAATATGACGGACTTTCACCTGGTCGATCTCGCTACGTTGATCGGCGCTGCGCATCTCGTTGATCTTTACTATGTGAAAACTGCTCGCGCCGCGAAACGGTTCTGAAAAGTCACCAGTTTGCATTGCCGCAACGACATCAGTGTATAGGGTTGGTAGCTGACTGCCTTTCATCCAGCCAAGTGATCCGCCTTCGAGCGCCGTTTGCGCATCGGAGTATCGAATTGCCATTTCGCCGAAGTCTGCACCATTCCCGAGTTGCTCATAAACGTCGTCGGCTTTGGCTTGAGCATCCGTAATCTGAGCGGCCGTTGCCGATTCCGGCAGCGAGATAAGGATGTGCGACAGGTTGTAATCCGAGTTGACAGCAACACTGCCTTCCAAATCGGCAACACACTGATCGATCTCGCGCGGAGATACCTGGATACGCCGTCCCACATCAATCTGCCGTACTTGTTCCAGCGTGATCTCGTCGCGCAGCTCGCGGCGAAAGTCCGCGTAGTCGATACCGTCTTGGGCAAGAATTACCGGCATGTCCTCAAACGCGACACCGTTTGTATCAGCAATTCGCCCGATCGCCTGATTGAGCATTTGATCCGATATTTGTATGCCGATGCGTTCCGCGCGCTGCAGTTGAATCTCCGACAGGATCAGCCGCTCGAGTAACTGCTCGCGTAAAATATCGGCAGGCGGTAGCTGCATCGGGGGGTTGGATTCGCTCGCCCGTTTGAGGATCAAAGCCATCTGATCGCGGACCTGGCTTTTCAGGACGACCCCTTCGTTCACGATAGCCGCAACCCCGTCGATAAATTCGCCCGTTTCGGACAGCTCGTCAGCTGCGGCGGTGGAGGCGATGAACAAAGCGGCGATGGCGCACGCACTTGCACATAACTTATTGATTGTTAACACTATTTATTACCGGAGGTTCGCGGAGTAGCCAAGAATACCACGTTCCAACATATTGTCAGCCGCAGTGCCCACGCTTGAGAATCCTTTCAATATCAGTTGCAGACCAATCGACGAATCGCGAGTTCCGTCGCGTGTCGAGATGTGCCGGCGGGACACGAGTCGGAGTCCCCAGCAACAGCTCTCGTACTCGATGCCATAAAACTCTTCGAGTGCCTCATCGTCACGGAATGAGAAATTATAACGACCAACAAAATTCCATTCCGAACTGAGCGGCCATGACCAGGACAGGTCCCCCTGCTCGAGGGAGTCGCGGCGAAATCGATAAGCCAGGTTCAGGATCTTGTTACTCGCCGGGCGGTATTGCAGCCGGGCCTCGGACTGCGTTGTGCCGCGATCCTTGCGGCCCCATTGATGTCCGAAATCGAAGTTGAGGTGCTCGTAAAGGAGGAATCGAACCTCGGCGATGTAGTCTGACGATTCCTCCGTGATGAAAGGTTCGCCAGGCAAAGTCACGCCGCTCGAACTCAGGTAACGTGTCTGCCCGACAGTTGCGGTGACGAGCTCACGACCTGACGATACGTCCAGTATGCGAGATGTAATGCCGAGGCTGAGCTGATCCGTATCTGCGATTCGGTCAACACCGAGAAATCGATTGGTGCGATATAACGAGACGAGATTCAGGTCTGGTGTAATCGTGTCGAACACCGGCAGATCGTCCTGATCGTGATGCGGCACGTGCACGTACAACATTCTTGGCTCGAGCGTCTGTACATTGCCGCTGAACGATCCACCCATTGACCGTTCCAGCACCATGCCCGTGTCGAGGCTGCTGATCGGCACGGTTCGGCTCGGGCTGCTTTCCTGTCCGGGCAACGTGTCGCTCAGCTTGTACGACGTATGGTCGAGCGTGACGGCTGGCGTAATGAACCAGCCCGGGCGAGAGAACGGCAATGCAACGGTCGGCGCAATGTTCAGGCGCCAACCAGTCACGCCGATGTCGCGGTCGAAGTTAACGAGTTCTCCATCGAGCCCGTAACGCATACCAAGCCATTTGTCCGGCCACGAACCGCGCATGAGTAACTGCGGTACGCGGCGGTACGGTTCGTCTTCCGGCTGGAGCCCCCCGGGGTTGGTAACGGGGTCGAACTGATCGATGGTCTGAAAGTCCTGCACCTGGCCGAAAAAGGACAATTTCCTGGTGTGATAGTCGAAACTGATGCTGCGATTGAGGTGTGTGATGCTCGACAGGCTCAGACTGCCGCCGAGATCTTCAAAGTACTGGTTGTCCGAAACGTCACGATAGTCGATGCGATTGCGCCAGCCGTTGACGAACATCGTTCGGTGTTGCAACTGCACCAGCGATCGCGAGTCGTCGAACACCTTGTCACTCGTCAGGTGCTCGGCGTTCACTCGACCGTCGCTCATTTCAGTCAGGTATCGAAACTGCGCACCTATTTGCAGCCCACGATCTGTCAACAGTCGCGGCGTAATCGTCGCATCATAATTGGGCGCGATGTTCCAGTAGAAGGGCACACGAAATTCACTGCCGCTGCGGTCGTTGGTACCGATTTGCGGCGCCAGTACTCCGGTCTTGCGCGCATCGCCAATCGGAAATGATATGTACGGTGTGTAGAGGATCGGCACACCTTGAAAGCGGAGCTTGACACCCTTCGCTGTGCCAATGCCGGTGCGCGTGTCGAGGTCAATGTCTTTCGCCAGCATCAGCCAGTCATTCGATTCGGGTGGACAGGTCGTGTAACTCACACCGTCCAGTTCGAGTCTTCCCTGTTGATTGATTTCGAGTGCATCGGCTGCGCCACGACCGTTGTTACCGTCGAGCGAAAATTTAGCACCTTCAAAGCGGATGCGACCGAGGTCATAGGCGAACTCTGCACGATCCGACTCGATCTGCGAGTTTCGATCTTCGTAGCGCACGCCACCTTCGAGTAGGAGCGCCCTGCGCGCCGGGTCGTAGCGCGCGCTCTCCGCGCCGGCAAGCTTGTCGTCTTGTCGAAGCAATACGCCGCCCGTCATCGACGCGGCGGGTGCAGCGCCGAGTTGTGCTTCCAGCTGACCGACTTCAAATACAATCGCGTCTGGATCCGAGGCATCAATCGTCGAGGTCGGCCCGTCGACCGAGATTCGCTCGAGCGGCACATGACATGAGTCCGGTTCTGCACCGTACGCATAGGGCAGGCCCAGCAGTGCACCAGCGATGATCAGATATTTCGAGGGCAAGATGGTTGTCGGGTTACGGGGGTATGTTACCTTCGCATAGTTTTGCAGGTGCTTCAACGCGTTACGGAGATATCTGATTAAGCCTTCTAGTACCCACAGTGACGGCCGTCTGGCAGCGTTGAACGACTGGTTGCACAGCATCGACGGCCTCGCCAGCGCCGATCCGCAACCTGCATCGGGCGATGCCAGCTTTCGTCGATACTTTCGATTGCACTCAGAGCGCGACAGTTTCATCGCAATGGACGCACCGCCGCAGCAAGAGGACTGTAAACCGTTCATTCGCATCGCCGGATATCTGGAGGCAATGCAGCTCAATGCACCCCGCGTTCTCGAGGCGAACCTGATCGATGGGTTCCTGCTTCTAACCGACCTTGGTTCGACACAGTACCTGTATGAATTGCAGGCCCACGCCGAAAGAGCGGAGTCACTATACGCGGACGCACTTCATGCTTTAAATGTGATGCAGAACAACGGCACTGCGTTTCAATCGTCGCTGCCGCCATATGATGATGAACTGTTGCGCTTCGAGTTATCACTCTTTCATGACTGGCTGTCCGAGAAACATCTTGGTATCGAATTCAGCGATGACGATGAAATGAACTGGCAGCAACTTTGCGACTTGCTCGTCAGCAACGCTCTCGATCAACCGCAGGTGTTTGTGCATCGTGATTATCATTCGCGCAATCTCATGGTTCGCGATCGAAGCAACCCCGGTATTCTTGATTTTCAGGACGCGGTGGAAGGTCCGCTAACCTACGATCTGGTTTCTTTGCTGAAGGACTGTTATATCCAGTGGCCGCAGCAACTGGTTGACGACTGGGCGCATCAGTTCTATGACAATATCGATGCATCGATGCAACAACGGGTGAATGACAAACAATTCATGCGTTACTTCGACCTCATGGGTGTACAACGGCATCTCAAGGCATCTGGAATATTCGCGCGCCTCAATCATCGTGACGGTAAACCCGGCTACATGACGGATGTCCCTCGAACCTTGAGTTATATCATTGAGTTGGGTCCGCGTTATCATGAACTGCAGTTTCTCGTCGAGCTGATCAGAGAGCGCTGCATGCCTGCGCTGCAGGAAGTGTCGTGATCGCGATGATTCTTGCGGCCGGGCGCGGCGAGCGGCTGCGACCGCTAACCGACAAAGTGCCCAAAGCGCTGGTCGAGGTTGGTGGCGAAAGCCTGCTCGAGCGGCATCTCAGGTCAGTCAAGGCAACCGGCATCGACACTGTCGTGATCAACCTGGGCTGGCTTGGCGATCAAATTGTCGAGCGCGTCGGCTCCGGCTCGGAATTCGGACTCAATGTTATCTACAGTCCGGAAGGCGACAACATCCTCGAGACGGGCGGCGGAATACATCGGGCGCTGCCCATGTTGGGCGATGACGCCTTTCTAGTGGTCAACGCTGACATCTATACCGACATGCCATTGCCTGTCGCGCCACTCCCCGCCGACGACATTGGTCACCTCGTGCTGGTGCCAAAGCCGGTTCACAAGAATGCGGGTGATTTTGATCTGGTTGATGGCCTCGTTCGCAATGCAGCTGACCCGACGTACATATTCAGCGGTGTCGCCGTTTATCGGCCCGAATTTTTCGCGGATTGTGAACCAGGCCGTTTTCCGCTGGCGCCGATGTTACGCGCCGCCGCAGATGCCGGACAACTAAGCGGCAGCGTCTACGCCGGGCTCTGGAGGGATGTCGGCACGCCAGACAGGTTAATTGAACTCAATGCGTGATCCATTCGCAGGTGGCGTAACAGGTGTGGCAACAAGCGATCCCGCACCACTCCAAGGTCGCGGTCTGCGCCAAGCCGCGCAAGGTCGGTTAGCTCCAGGTCCTGAAATCCGCACGGGTTGATGCGTGAGAACGGTTCGAGATCCACGTCGACGTTGAGTGCCATACCATGAAAGCTCGAACCACGCCGTATCCTGAGTCCGACGCTAGCGAGCTTGACGCCGTCGACGTACACGCCCGGGGCGTCGCAGCGGCTCGCGGCCGCGATACCGAATTCAGCGGCAAGGTCGACAACACATTGCTCAAGCGATGTGACGAGATCGCGCACGCCAAGACCAGCGCGGCGCAAGTCAATTAACGGGTAGATCATGAGCTGGCCTGGACCGTGATACGTGACCTGCCCGCCACGATCGATTTGAATTACCGGAATGTCGCCCGGAGCGAGTAAATGCTCCGGCGCTGTATTAATCCCAAGCGTGAAAACGCTCTCGTGCTCCGTGAACCATATTTCGTCAGGTGTCGCTGCTGTGCGTGTGTTCGTAAATTCCTGCATCGCGCGCCACACAGGCTCGTATTCCTGCAAACCGAGCTCGCGTATGACGATTTGGTTCATAGTGCCATCAATACATCCTCGTGTGCTGATACGTCACGATAGATGTCGTCGAGTTGCTCCTGACTTTGCGCATTGACCGTAATCGTGATCGACACGAAACTACCGTTGCGGCTCAAGGCCTTTCTGATCGCAGCATCATTGATTGGACCCACGTGTTTTTCGACCAGCAAACGCGCCGTTTCCATGAACTCCGGCGTATCTCGACCCATCATCTTGATCGGGAATGCGCACGGGAATTTTAGTAGTGTCTCTTCTGTCATTGAAATAGCCGATAGCTTACTCGAACCAGAGACTGACGCTATCGCGGGTACGTTGCCAGAACGAACCGCTTGGATTATCAGCCAGAGCACGCAACGGTTCACTGACCAGGTCGGTGCCGTTCAGGCTGACCTTGAGTTCGGCCAGGGGCTGACCATGCGCAACCGGTGCGATCAGAATAGCCGGAATATTCAAGATTGAATCCAGCGAGTCATAGGCTCCGCGTTGGACAGTAATATACAAGTCATCGAGTACGCCCAGGGATGTAACTTCGTTTGCTGACTTCCAGATACGCGTTTTCGCAATTTCCTCGCCAGCCTTGTAGAGGAGGCGCGTTTCGAAGAAGCGGAACGCATAGTTGAGCAGAGCCTGGCTGCCATCAATTCTTGCTTTGGCGCTGGAGGTACCGAGCACCACGGAGATAACGCGCATGCCGTCACGCTGCGCCGCCGAAACGAGGCAATAACCGGCGGCATCGGTGTGGCCTGTTTTCATGCCGTCCACCGATTCGTCACGCCATAGCAGGTTATTTCGATTCGGTTGCTTGATATTGTTGAACGTAAAATCTTTGACTGAGTACCACTTGTAGTAGTCGGGAAACTCCTCGATGATGGCGCGCGCAAGCGTAGCGAGATCTCGCGCTGTTGCGTAATGGTCGTCGTGTGGCAGGCCGGTTACGTTGACGAAGCGGCTCGACAACATGCCGAGAGCCTGCGCGTACTGGTTCATGATTTCGGCGAACACAGCCTCGGATCCGGCAATGTGTTCCGCCAATGCGATGCTCGCGTCGTTACCCGATTGCACGATCATGCCCAGCAACAAATCCTGGACCGATACACGCTTGCCCACCTCGATGAACATGCGCGATCCTTCGGCGCGCCAGGCTTTTTCGCTAACTGTTACCTCGTCGCTGAGCTGGATCTGCTCCTCCTGCAGTGTCTTGAAAACGACATAGGCTGTCATGAGCTTGGTCAAACTCGCCGGTGCAACAGCCTTGTCGGGCTCGAGCGCAGCGATTTCATGGGCCGTCTTGCTATCGATTACAAAATAGCTCTTGGCACCAATAATCGGTGGCGCCGGCAACGGGTGAAGCTCCGCAGCAAACGAACTAACGGCAAAAAGCAGCGCAACGAGCGCGATAGAGCGAATTTTCATTAATTTTCGGCCGTACCAGGTTAGGGGACGCGTATTGTAAACTGATACCGGGCCACTGCAATGTTCGTCGAGCCTGCGGGTGGGATATTTGTTGACCGAAGTTAAGCGGAGCGTAGCGAGCCATGAGGGAGACAAATGTCACGGTCGCAGGCTGCATGACCGCTAGGAGGCTATTCGGTGACGAGGTAGGGGTTCATGATGCCCATGTTTTCTAGTTCCTCGACGAGGATGTCGTACTGCAGGACCCCTTTAATGGGTCCCAGGCGGACCCGATACAGTGGCGGATTTCTGCTGGCGTCTTCCTTGATGAATCCAATACCGATGCCACCTGATCGCAACCTGCTCAGCTGACGCTGTGCGTTCTCTCGGCTGCCGAACGCTCCGATTTGCACGTAGATCTTGTTGCTGGACTCCGGCTTGGGTGCGGGAGACGGGGTAGGTACGGCCGCTGTCCGTCGGGTCGGACGATCGCCCGCCTGTTTGTCGAAACCGATTGCTTCGACTTCGACGAGGCTCGTGCCGGTGCCAACCATGTCGAGCTTCAGAGCGGCCGAATACGACAGGTCGATAATTCGATTATCGATAAACGGTCCGCGATCGTTGACACGAACAACGACACTCCTGTTATTCCGCAAGTTGCGTACGCGGACGTAGCTTGGTAACGGGAGCGATTTGTGCGCGGCCGTCATCGCATACATGTCGTAGGGCTCACGCATCGCCGTCAGGTTACCGTGGAATTTTTTTCCGTACCACGATGCAACGCCGCGCTCTCTGTAACCGCTGCTATCGTCCATGACCGTATAGCGCTTCCCGAATACTTCGTAGACCGGGCCGTTGCCGTAGCGGCTTTTGGGCTCGCGCCGCGGCACAGCGTCTCCGGGAAGCTCTGGTATTGATGCGCTACCCGAACGAGGCGGGCCGTCTTTGGTCTTGTTCGAACCGCAACTCGCAAGGGATGCAAACAGCATTAGCAAGAGCAGCGTCTGAGCCGGGTTACGGGTCACCGCGATGTACCTCCAATGCTATTTCCTGCCCGAGCTGGTGTACCGCCAACGCGTACATGACGCTGTGGTTGTAACGCGTGATCACAAAGAAGTTGTGAAAACCAACCCAAAGCTCATTGCCTTCGGCGCCTTGAAGCGTCAGCAACTGGCCCGGGGCCTCGTTCGGCAGGGTTGTCGAGAAAGTCACACCCATCTCGCTCAGGGAACTGACAGTTTCCTCGGCTTTCAATTTGTTCTTCGGCAACACGCCGCTCCAGCGGGCACTCAGTGTCGCCCGAGCCGCGACTTCCTCGCCCGACTTCCAGCCATGCGCGTTGAAGTAATTCGCAATGCTGGCCGCAACATCAGCCCAGTCATTCCAAATGTCACGTTTGCCATCGCCGGTCGAGTCGATGGCATAGGCCCGATAGCTCGATGGCATGAACTGCGGTCGCCCCATCGCGCCCGCATAGGAGCCGAATGCGTCCGTAGCGAGCATTTCCTCCTCGCGAACCAGCAACAGAAACTGCTCAAGTTCGCCGCGAAAGAATTTGGCTCGCGGCGGGTAGAAGAACGCCAGTGTGGAGAGCGCATCGAGCACGCGATGCCCGCCCGTAATGCGGCCGAAATAGGTTTCGACACCGATGATGCCAACGAGAATTTCGATCGATACGCCGTTTCTGGCGCTAATGTCCTCGAGCGTGTCGCGGTTCTCGCGCCAGAAAGCAGCGCCGGCCCTGACACGCCTTTTGGTCATGAAGATCGGGCGGTACTCAGCCCAGGTCAGCGTCTTCTCGGCTGGTTTGCTGATTTGATCGATAATCGACCGCTTCATCTCTGCCTGACCAAGAATGTCGCGGAGTTTGTCACGATCGTAATCGTGCTCTTTGACCATCATCTTGATAAACGCCTTAACGTCAGGCCGGTCGACGTCGACGGCGTAACTCGGCGAAACAAACAACAGGAAGGAAGCGATGCCAGCGGTAATTCGGGAAGTCATCAATGCGGCAAAAGTTTCCTGTGAGATTGAATGGACATCAGAATACCGAATCCAGCCAGCAGCGTCACCATAGACGTTCCGCCAAAACTGACCAACGGTAGCGGAACGCCCACGACCGGCACCAGGCCGGTGACCATCGCGGTATTGACGAATACGTAGACAAAAAACGTCAGGCTGATCGAGCCGGCAAGCAACCGCGAGTACGTGTCCGGAGCCTGAATCGCGATATACAGCCCACGGCCTATAACAAACACGTACAAACAAATCAGCGCGAGCACGCCGAGCAGGCCGAGTTCCTCGCCCATGACCGCAAAAATGAAATCGGTATCACGTTCGGGCAGGAATTCGAGCTGTGCTTGCGAGCCGTTTGTCCAACCTTTACCAAACAAACCGCCTGAGCCGATCGCGATTTTCGACTGAATAATGTTGTAGCCGGCGCCAAGCGGATCGCTGTCGGGATCGAGCAGCGTCAAAACACGTTGCTTCTGATAGTCCTGCATGAAGTTCCACAGGACGAGGGCACCCGGCACGGCAAGTACCGCCATCGCTATCATCAGGCGAATCGACAGGCCCGAAAGTACGAGGACAATAAAGCCGGACGCCGCGATCAGGAGTGCGGTGCCGAGGTCCGGCTGGCGGGCAATTAGCACTGTTGGCACCACGATCATTAGCGCCAGTAGCAGGAGTTGTCCGGCCCGTGGTGGAATTTGCCGATCGTGCAGGTACCAGGCGGCCATCATCGGAACCGCGAGTTTCATAATCTCCGACGGCTGAAAGCGAATGCCCAGATCGAGCCAGCGCCGCGCGCCCTGACTAACTTCACCGATGATCAGCACCAGGACGAGCAATACCAGGCCCAGGAGGAATCCCCACGGCGTCCAGCGTCGCAGGAAGTCGGGTGACATCTGCGCAACGATGAACATCGCGACGAGCGCAACACCCAGTCTCACGACCTGGTTCAACCACAGGCGCATGTTCTCGCCGACGGCGCTGTACAAAACGACCAGGCCGAGCGCACAGATCAGCACGATGCCGCCGAGCAACGGCCCGTCGATATTGAGGCGGCGCATTCTGCGCGCAACACCACCCAGCGGCACCGCCTTATCCGTGATTAGCTGGCGTGCGTCACTGCGGCGCATTGGCACCGTACCCGAGGTACTCATCCATCATCGCGCGAGCGATCGGCGCGGCCACGCGGCTGCCGCTCGAGCCGTTCTCGACGACTATGGCAACAGCGATACGCGGATTGTCGAAAGGCGCGAACGCGATAAACAAAGCGTGATCACGCAGCCTCTCTTCGACCTCGTCCTCATCGTACTCCTCTTCCTGTGAGACCGAGAAGACCTGGGCGGTGCCGCTTTTTCCCGCCATCTCGTATTCGGCGCCCGCGGCGGCGGCACGTGCCGTGCCCTGCAGGCCGTGCATGACGCCGTGCATCGCATTAGTGACACTGTCCAAGTGCGACGGGTCCTTGATAGTGACATCGGCGAGCCGCTTAGGCGATGTCATTGTGCGTTGTCCGGTTAGCGCATCCTCAACTGCTGCAACAAGATGCGGCTCGTAACGAATTCCGCGCGTCGCAAGCGTTCCCGTAGCGCTCGCGAGTTGCAACGGTGTCGCCAGCATGTAGCCCTGGCCGATCGACGCAATGACGGTCTCGCCATGAAACCAACGTTGATCTGCGCGTTCGCTAAACGCAGTGCGCTTCCATTCGCGTGACGGCACGAGCCCGGAATGTTCGCCGCGAACGTCGATACCCGTCGCTTGCCCGAGACCGAACTGGTCGAGATAGTAGTGCATGTTGTCGATGCCAATGTCGACGCTGAGTTCATAGAAGTAGACGTCACAAGACTGCGAGATGGCATTGTGCAGGTCCATTTCTCCATGCCCTTCGGGCTTCCAGTCCCGGTAGCGGTGGGTAGTGTTCGGCAACATGAAGTAGCCACGGCACATCGTTTTTCTCGACAGATTGGTTGCACCGGTCTCAAGTGCGGCAAACGCGAGCATCGGTTTGATCGTAGAACCGGGCGGGTAGGCGCCACGAATAGCGCGATTAAACAACGGTTCATCAATGTCATTCAGCAGCGCCGAATACTGCGATGTCGACATGCCAACGGCGAACAGGTTGGGATCGAACGACGGCGCGCTGACAAGTGCGAGGATTTCGCCTGTCCAGGGGTCGATTGCAACGACAGCGCCGCGCCGCCCTTCAAGTGCCTTGGTTGCGAGTAGTTGCAGGTCGAGATCGAGGCTTAGATAGACGTTGTGGCCTGGCGCCGCTGATTCATCGCTGGGTAGTGAGTCCGCCATCTCCCTGGAGTCGGTCGGAATCTGCCGCCCAAGCGCATTGGACACAAGGTGTCGATAACCGACGTCGCCATGCAAATCTTGCTCGAAGCTGTTTTCGACACCTGTTTTTCCGGTGTGCGCGGTGCCCGCATAGGACGATGGTTCAAGTCGTTGCAAGTCGTTTTTTGAAAGCGCACCGACATAGCCAACCGCGTGCGCGACCGCTTCGCCGTTCGGATAATGCCGTACCAGACGAGGTTGAAAGTCGACGCCCGGAAAACGCGGTCGCTGAATGGCAAAGTTGGCAATCTCCTCTTCGGTCAAGCGCAGATTAAGAGTGACTGGCTTGAACCGCGGCCCGCGTTCGCTCAAATCCTTAAACCCGTCAATATCTTCGGCCTCGATCAAACCGAGCGCCGCAAGGCGCTGCAACGTGTCGTCGATGTTGGCGACCTGTTCCGGAATCAGTTCGAGTTGATACGCGGGCAGGTTTTCCGCAAGTACCCGGCCCTTGCGATCGAAGACGAGACCCCGGATTGGTGGCACCGCCTCAATGCGCACCCGGTTGCCCTGTGATTGTTGTGCGAGAACTTCGTAGTCGAATACCTGCAGCTGTACGAGCCGTGCGAGGACCGTGCTGAGCAATAGAAAACCGACGATTGACGTCAAAGTCACACGCCCGATGAACAAGCGACGCTCGGAATGGTGGTCCTTGATCGGCGATAAGAGGTCCAAACTAGTTCCCCAGGTGGACTCGCACGCGTACTCCGCGAAGCAGCATTAACACGAACGGCCAGAAAAGTGTCCCCGTAATGACGGGACCCCAATATCCGACCGCTGGCACGTCCACACCGGCAACACCGTTGACCCAGAACAAGATGAACTGATACAGCGCGAGGATGGCAAAGACGGTCGCCGCAAGCTGTTGCATCGGGAACACGCGCATCAACAGATGGAAGCGCACCGTGATGAAGACGATAAAGCAGAGCGCGAGGGCGTGCTGGCCGAGAATCGTTCCCTGCGCGACATCGAGCACGATGCCGATGATCCATGCAGAACCAACGCTCCAGGTTCGCGGCATCATCATCGCCCAGTAAATAAGAGTCAGTGCAACCCAGTCAGGCCGAAATGGTGCTGCCCAGTCGGGCAACGGCATGACCATCAGCATCAGCGAAACGATGATCGTAACTATGACCGGCAGCCGCCGTGACCCGCCGCCCCTAGTCATCCGACGCCTCCGACGTCTCTGACGACGACCAGATGAGCATAACTTCGCGAACCTGATCGAGCGCAGCCGCCGGGGTGGCCGTGACATCGGCAAACGGTTCCTGCGGAATTCTGTTCACGGTCTCGACGATAGCAACAGGATAGCCGGCTGGAAATGCGCCGCCCAAACCGGATGTGACGAGCAGGTCGCCGGGCTGAATGTCGGCATTGTTGGTTATAAAGGGCAGGTCGAGGCGCCCGAATTCGCCGGTGCCATTTGCGATCGTGCGCAAGCCGTTGCGGTTGACTTCGACCGGTAGAGAGTGACTCGGGTCGCTGATAAGCATTGCCTGC
The DNA here is from genome assembly GCA_029862045.1 of Gammaproteobacteria bacterium. Lineage (GTDB taxonomy): Bacteria > Pseudomonadota > Gammaproteobacteria > Steroidobacterales > Woeseiaceae > UBA1847. Next base: position 213,485 of record JAOTYE010000001.1, on the reverse strand, counting down.
GACGTCATCAAACCCGTCTCTATTACCTGCCCAATCACGCCAACTGAATCGATGATGGCCTGGCCGTCGTAGGCACCGTCACGTTCACCGATATCGATGACGATGTTATGTCGGTACGGATTGGCATCAACGGCCATGATTTTGGCGACGCGTATTTCGTCGCGCACACGCCGGCGCGCCTCGAGCAGGTCGCGGAGTCGTGCGTTTTCTGCCTTGAGCGCGGTAAGTTGCTGCAGTTCGGCCTTGGTGATCAGTCGCTCGGCTTCGAGTCGGCCGAGCTGAAGTTGTAATTCATTGCGGCTGGTTGTGCCTTCGCGAATCCATTCCCAGAGCCGGAACGGGCCGTCGACAACGATTTGAATCGGATAAACGGTCGCACCGATTGCTTTGCGCACGGCGTCGAGATGATTTTGCCGATGGTCGAGCACCATCAGGAGAATACTCACAGCCATCAGCAGCAGGACACGAACGCCAAGCGCCGGGATTCGTGCTGGATTGCTGCTATTGGATCGGGCCGTGACCATCGGGAGCTAGCCTAGTTTCTGCAAATCGTCAACCTGGCCCGGTGTCTGACTTACTCCAGTCCGAACACTGCGGGCCCATGTTCATCAATGAGTTCTATAACTCGTCCGCCGCCACGCGCAACGCAAGTCATTGGATCGTCGGCGATGACAACCGGCAGACCCGTTTCTTCCATCAGCAGCTTGTCGATGTCACGTAGCATGGCGCCACCACCCGTTAGAACGATGCCGCGTTCCGCGACATCGGCGCCGAGTTCCGGCGGTGTCTGCTCGAGCGCCTCTTTGACCGCGCCGACAATGCCCTGCAATGGTTCCTGCAGTGCTTCGAGAATCTCGTTGCTGTTCAGGGTGAAGCTGCGCGGCACACCTTCGGAAAGGTTGCGGCCCTTAACTGAGATTTCCAGCACTTCCTGGCCGGGAAACGCCGAGCCGATCTCATGCTTGATCCGTTCCGCCGTTGCTTCACCAATCAAGATGCCGTAATTGCGGCGGACGTAGTTAGTAATTGCTTCGTCGAAGCGGTCACCGCCAATTCTGACCGACGCTGCATAAACAATACCGTTCAGTGAGATTACCGCAACTTCAGATGTGCCGCCCCCGATGTCGAGGACCATCGAGCCACGCGCCTCATGCACGGGCATGCCAGCACCAATTGCGGCGGCCATCGGCTCGTCAATCAAATGCACTTTGCGAGCACCGGCGCCTTCGGCTGATTCGCGAATGGCACGCCGTTCGACCTGCGTCGAGCCGTACGGGACACAGATCAGTACTCTCGGGCTGGGTCGAAAATAGCGCGATGCGTGAGCTTTGCGGATAAAGTGCTGCAGCATCTTCTCGGTGACCGTGAAATCGGCGATGACGCCGTCTTTCAAAGGCCGAATCGCCGTAATGTTTCCCGGGGTTCTGCCCAGCATATTCTTCGCTTCGGCGCCGACGGCCTCGACAGTGCGCCCCCCGCGACCGCTGTCCTCGCGAATGGCGACAACAGACGGTTCGTCGAGCACGATGCCGTGACCACGCGAGTAAATCAGCGTGTTGGCGGTGCCAAGGTCGATCGACAGGTCATTGGAAAAATAACCCAGAATGCTCTTGAACATGTGGGGATAAGGTCCCGAAAGTAAGATTAACGCGCTAATCTAACAATGCGCACGACATTGCACAAGGCGGCGTGTATCATTGCGTGCGCGTTCGCCGGACGGCGAGTCACGCACCCGGACAAGCAGGATTTTCCCCGTGTCACTCGATAAAGATCAGGTTCAGCGTATTGCGGTGCTGGCGCGACTCAGGCTCGCCGACGACGAGTTTGGCGAAACGGTCGACAAGCTGTCCAGAATCGTCGATTTCGTCGATCAATTAGGTCAGGCGGCAACCGATAATGTGGTGCCGATGGCGCATCCGCTCGACGAGGCCCAGCGCCTGCGTGTCGACGAGGTGACCGAGAGCGATTCGCGCGACGCCATTCAAGAAAATGCGCCCTTGGTCGAAAACGGCCTGTACCTGGTGCCAAAAGTCATCGAGTGACCCATGAGCCAGGACCTGCACGCACAGACATTGACGCAGCTTGCCGTGGGTCTCGAACGCGGCGACTTCTCATCCGTCGAGTTGACCGAGGCATTGCTCGATCGTGTCGCAGCGCATGATCAGTCGCTAAACGCGTTTGTCACCGTTACCGCCGACGCGGCACGCGCCGCCGCAAAACGCGCCGACGCAGCACGTGCTGCAGGGGATATCGGCGTTCTGAACGGGCTGCCGCTCGTGCACAAGGATATCTTCTGTACAAAGAGTGTGTTGACCACCTGCGGTTCTCGCATGCTCGAGAATTTTGTTTCGCCGTATGACGCGACCGTCGTTGAGCGTCTTGCCAATGCAGGCGCTGTGGTGCTCGGCAAGACCAATATGGATGAGTTCGCCATGGGCTCGTCCAATGAGACGAGCTACTTCGGTCCGGTCAGAAACCCCTGGAATCCCGACTGCTCACCGGGCGGTTCATCGGGCGGCTCGGCAGCGGCAGTCGCGGCGCGCCTGGCTCCGGCCGCGACCGGCACGGATACGGGTGGGTCGATAAGGCAGCCGGCGGCACTCACCGGTACTGTTGGTCTCAAACCCACCTACGGACGCGTTTCGCGCTACGGCATGATCGCGTTTGCGTCGAGCCTCGATCAGGCTGGCGTCATTACCCGCTCGAGCGAGGATGCCGCGCTGCTGCTCGGTGTTATGGCGGGTTTTGACGAACGCGACTCGACGTCTATTGATCATCCGGTTCCCGACTACACCGCGGCTCTTTCCGGATCACTCAAGGGCCTGCGTGTCGGGGTCGTTCGGCAGCATTTTGACGAGGGGCTCGACGAGCAATGCGCGGCCGCGGTCAGAGAGTCATTGGCGGTACTCGAGTCACAGGGCGCCATCCTTACCGACGTTGATCTGCCGAATCTCGATCTGTCGGTGCCGACGTATTACGTCGTTGCGCCGGCTGAGTGTTCGTCCAACCTGTCACGCTTCGACGGTGTGCGCTACGGTCATCGTGCGAAAGACCCTGACGACCTGTTCGATCTCTACTGTCGCAGTCGTGGGGAGGGCTTCGGAGCAGAGGTAAAACGTCGCATCATGACCGGCACGTATGTGCTGTCAGCCGGGTATTACGACGCTTACTACCTCAAGGCACAGCAGGTACGGCAGTTGATTGCCGAGGACTTCCGCACGGCATTCGCTGACGTCGATGTGATTGCGGGCCCAACGTCACCAACGCCGGCATTCAAACTCGGCGACAAGATCGACGATCCGATCACGATGTATCTCAACGACATCTACACGATCGGCGCGAACCTCGCTGGCCTGCCCGGCATGTCGACACCCTGTGGTTTCGTCGACGGGTTACCGGTTGGCCTGCATCTGGTTGGTCCGCACTGGGGCGAGGAAACAATCCTGCGCTGTGCGCACCACTACGAGCAATTGTCGAACTGGCATCAGGCCTGCCCGGAGGATTACGAGTGAGCAGCTCCTGGGAAGTCGTCATCGGTCTTGAGGTTCACGCGCAGCTCGCGACCAGAAGCAAGATTTTCTCGGGTGCATCGACGGCCTACGGCGCCGAGCCCAATACCCAGGCGTGTCTCGTCGATCTCGGATACCCAGGCGTGTTGCCCGTGCTCAACGAGGAGGTCGTACGCATGGCGACCAAGTTCGGTCTTGCGGTCAATGCGACCATCGCGCGACGGTCAGTGTTTGCGCGCAAGAACTACTTTTATCCCGACCTGCCCAAGGGCTACCAGATCAGTCAGTACGAGCTGCCCATTGTTGAACATGGCGAACTGTTCATTATCGATGCCGATGGCAACGATAAGCGCATCGGCATCACGCGTGCGCATCTCGAAGAGGATGCCGGCAAGTCCATCCACGAAGGCCTCGCGAAATCATCGGGCATCGATCTGAATCGTGCCGGTACTCCGCTGCTCGAAATTGTCTCGGAGCCCGACTTGCGCTCGGCAAAGGAAGCCGTCGCCTACATGCGCAAGATTCATGCGCTTGTGCGTTACCTCGGCATTTCAGATGGCAACATGCAGGAGGGATCATTCCGCTGCGACGCAAATGTTTCTGTGCGGCCGCGTGGTCAGGAAGAACTCGGCACACGTTCGGAACTCAAGAACCTCAACTCGTTCCGTTTTGTCGAGAAAGCGATCAACTTCGAGATCGAGCGGCAGATCGAACTGATCGAGGATGGCGGAGAGGTTGTGCAGGAGACACGTCTCTACGATTCGGACAAAGACGAGACGCGGTCGATGCGCTCGAAAGAGGAAGCGAACGATTACCGCTATTTTCCGGACCCCGATCTGCTGCCGGTCGAGATCGACGCTGCCTTCGTCGATGCGGTGCGCGAAACCCTGCCCGAATTGCCCGATGCCAAACAACAGCGCTTTATAAAGGAATACGGCCTGAGGGTGGACGACGCCGACATCCTGACTAACAGTCGCGCATTGGCGGATTATTTCGAAGCGGTTGTTGCCGCTACGCAGGGCAAAACGCAGGGCGTAGCCAATTTTGTTATTGGTGACCTCCTTGGCGCGCTCAACCGCGACGGGTTTGACATCGAGCAGAGTCCCGTGACCGCCAGCGATCTGGCGGGCCTGCTCGATCGCATCAAGGACAACACAATTTCGGGGAAGATTGCCAAGGAAGTCTTCGATGCGATGTGGGCGGGCGAGGGCACAGCCGATGACATCATCGAGGCGCGCGGCCTCAGGCAGATTACGGACAGCTCGGCAATCGAGTCTGTCATCGACCAGGTCATTGCCGCGAATCCGGGCCAGGTTGCTGAGTACAAAGCGGGCAAGGACAAGCTGATCGGCTTCTTCGTCGGCCAGGTGATGAAAGAAACGGGCGGCAAGGCGAATCCGGGTCAGGTCAACAAGATCCTCAAAGAAAAGCTCAGCTAACAACCCATCACACAGCCTACGGGCGGGTCCCTTGTCATCTTCATGGCTCGCTGCGCTGCGCTTTACTTCCGCTGACATGGGTCCCACCCGCAGGCTCTACCGAGTTCCAATCACAGACACCGCGGTTGCGGGCCCGATAACTCCCCGCGAAACGCATGCCGTGGTATAGTATTCGGTCTTGAATATAAGAAAATATTTATATATTTATCTTATGCAAAATAGCACCGAACAACTGATTGCCCATTTGAAGGCGTTCGCCGATCCAATTCGGCTGCGCCTGTTGGCGTTGTGTGTTCGCGGCGAGTGCACGGTCTCCGAATTGACCGAGGTCATGGGACAGAGCCAACCGCGGATTTCGCAGCATTTGAAGCAGCTTTGCGATGCTGGCCTGCTTGAGCGATTTCGCGACGGACATTTCGTTTACTACCGTGTGCCTCTCGGCACAGACCAAGCCTCCCAGCGGCGCCGATTGTTCGCGCTATTGCCCACCGACGAGCCGGCCTACGAACGTGATTTCGACAAGCTGTGCGGCTTACGCGCGGCACAGGGGCTGGCGGTACCTGAGAAAGATGATGACGCGGTGCGACACCTGCGCCACGCGCTTATCGAACTGACCGTCGCAATGCCACTTGGCGATCTGATTGATATTGGCAGTGGCCAGGGCCGGATTTTGAAATTGTTGGGGTCACGGGCGCAGCGCGCCGTCGGCGTCGATATCGATGCGGATGCAAGGCAGCTTGCGCGCGCCGAGTTGCTTCTTGCTGGCGTTGAGAACTGCAGCCTTCGCAATGGGGACATGTACGAGCTGCCGTTTGCTGATGGTGAATTCGATACGGTCATTCTCGATGACGTGCTAAGTGACGCAAAACACCCCATGGCGGCAATCACCGAAGCACGACGCATTCTCAAGCGTGGCGGCCGTCTTCTCGTTTTGGTTCAACCCGCCGCACGTGACATCGCGGATCTTGAAAAAAAACTCGCGGTTTGGTGTGGCGCTGCCGGTCTACGTCTGTCGGCGCCAAAGCAAATTCCGGTCAATGACCCGCGCTGGCTGCTGGCGGTCGCATCGCCAGCTGACCAGGACACGGCTGCAGCCTGATATTCGGATCAGCAATGACTAGCAACAACGTCGAAGTCTCGTTCGAATTCTTTCCGCCGCACACCGAGAAGATGGAAGAGACGCTGTGGAATTCGGTACAGAGGCTCAAAGATCTTGCGCCCCGATTCGTGTCCGTTACGTACGGTGCCGATGGTTCGACGCGCGAACGCACACATGCAGCGGTGGAGCGTATCGTCACGGAGACCAGCCTGACGGCAGCGCCACACCTGACGTGTATTGGCGCAAGTCGTGGTGAGATCGATGACATCGCGCGAGCCTATTGGGATATGGGTATCCAGCACCTCGTCGCATTGCGCGGTGATTTGCCGCAGAACGATACAGGGTACTCGCCACACCCGGATGGTTACGCCTACGCGTCGGATCTTGTAGCAGGGCTCAAAAATGTCGCGGACTTCGATATTTCGGTCGCGGCCTACCCGGAAGTGCATCCGGAAGCGCCAAACCCACTGTTCGACCTCGACAACCTCAAACGCAAACTCGATGCAGGTGCAACGCGCGCGATCACCCAGTTCTTCTTCGACGTCGACGTATTTCTGCGCTTTCGTGACCTTGCAGCCGCGGCCGGCATCGAGTCGACGATCGTGCCCGGTATCTTGCCGATTACGCGCTTTCCGCAATTGCAGCGATTCGCCACGCAGTGTGGTGCGATGGTTCCCGACTGGCTTTATGAACGCTTCGCCGGTCTTGAGGACGACGCAGAGACACGGCAGATGATCGCGGCAAGCGTAGCGATTGAGCAGGTCCGCGGACTGCAGGCAGAGGGCGTCAATGAGTTTCACTTCTATACGCTGAACCGTTCCGAGCTGACGTTCGCAATCTGCCACGCGCTCGGCGTGCGTCCCAAGCAAGTGGCCGCGTGAGAAGCTCGTCATGAAACGTGCTGAACGAATCGCTTCTCTTATGCAGTCGCTCGACGAGCGCATCATGCTGCTCGACGGCGCAATGGGCACGATGATCCAGGGCTATGGGCTCAATGAGGACCAGTACCGTGGCGAGCGCTTTCGCGACTGGGCCAGTGACCTGAAGGGTAACAACGACCTCCTGTCCGTTACGCGTCCAGCGGTGATCCAGGATATCCATCGGCAGTTTCTGGATGCAGGCGCCGACATTATCGAGACCAATACGTTTAATTCCAACGCGCCATCGATGAGCGACTATGGCATGGAGGATCTCGTGGCCGAGCTCAACCTCGCTGCCGCGCGGCTGGCTCGTGAATGCGCCGACGCGCATGCAGCTCGTGTTGGCAGCCCACGCTACGTTGCGGGCATTCTCGGACCGACGAATCGCACAGCGTCGATATCGCCTGATGTAAACGATCCGGGATTTCGCAACATCCGCTTCGCCGAACTTGCCGCGACCTATGAAGAGGCGACGAGCGCATTGCTCCAAGGCGGCGTCGATTTTCTGATGATCGAGACGATATTTGACACGCTGAACGCGAAGGCCGCGATATTTGCAGTCAAACGGAGTTTCGCCAAGCACGGACTAAGCGTACCCGTCATGATTTCGGGCACGATCACGGACGCGTCGGGACGCACTTTGTCCGGCCAGACATGCGAAGCGTTCTGGCACTCGGTTCGTCATGCCGAACCGTTCATGATCGGTCTGAACTGCGCGCTCGGCGCAACGGACTTACGGCCATACGTGGCGGAGCTCTCGCGCATTGCGGACACGCGTGTCTGTGCGCATCCCAACGCCGGCCTGCCGAACGAATTCGGTGAGTACGACGAAACGCCAGCCGACATGGCCGACGTGATCGGTGAGTTCGCAGAAAGTGGATTCGTCAATGTCGTCGGCGGCTGTTGCGGCACACGACCTGATCACATACGTGCACTCAAAGGCGTGATTACCGGGGGCGCGCCGCGCGTGATTCCTGACGTGCCGGCCCGTTGCCGCCTGTCAGGTCTCGAGCCGCTGAACATCGGGGCCGACGACCTGTTCGTCAATGTCGGAGAACGCTGCAATGTGACCGGTTCCGCGGTTTTTCGGCGGCTCGTCGAGGCCGATGACTACGCGGCAGCCGTCCAGGTGGCTCGCACCCAGGTTGAGAACGGCGCGCAAATCATCGACGTCAATATGGATGAGGGCATGCTCGACTCCGAAAAGGCGATGGTGACGTTTCTCGATCTGATCGCATCGGAGCCCGACGTCGCACGATTGCCGGTCATGATCGACTCATCGAAATGGTCCGTTATCGAAGCTGGCCTGCAGTGTGTGCAGGGCAAGGCGGTCGTCAACTCGATCAGTTTAAAAGAGGGCGAGGAGTCGTTTATCAAGCAAGCGCAGCTCGTTCGCGATTACGGTGCGGCCGTCATCGTCATGGCGTTCGACGAGAAAGGCCAGGCCGACTCGGTCGAACGCAAAGTTGGAATCTGCGAACGCTCGTATCGGATTCTGACCGACGTCGTCGGATTCGAGCCTGCCGACATCATCTTCGATCCGAATATCTTTGCGATCGCTACCGGAATCGAAGAGCACTCGAGATACGGTCTCGACTTCATCGAGGCAACACGTCAAATCAAGGCGGCACTGCCTGGCGTTTTGGTGAGTGGTGGTGTCAGCAACGTCTCGTTCTCGTTCCGCGGCAACAATATCGTGCGCGAGGCAATTCACTCGGTATTCCTGTATCACGCGATTCGTGCCGGATTGGACATGGGCATCGTCAACGCCGGGCAGCTGGCGATTTATGAAGACCTGCCGGCCGATCTTCGTGATGCAGTCGAAGACGCCGTACTGAACCGGCGCGACGACGCGACCGAGCGACTGCTCGATGTCGCCGAGAATTACAGAGGCCAGGCGTCGGGTACCAAGGCCAAAGCCCGGGATCTGTCATGGCGCGAGCTCGAAATTGATAAGCGCCTCGAATACGCACTCGTCAACGGCATCGACGAATACGTTGTTGCCGACACCGAGGAAGCGCGCCTGGTCGCGGACCGTCCGCTGTCTGTCATTGAAGGGCCGCTCATGGCTGGCATGAACGTTGTCGGCGACCTGTTCGGTGCCGGCAAGATGTTCCTGCCGCAGGTGGTTAAGTCCGCGCGAGTGATGAAGAAGGCGGTTGGCCACCTCGTGCCGTTCATCGAGGAAGAGAAAGACGGCGTGATGAGTTCGAACGGCAAAATCGTGATGGCGACGGTCAAGGGAGATGTACACGACATTGGCAAAAACATCGTCGGCGTGGTCCTGCAATGCAATAACTTCGAAGTCATCGACCTTGGCGTCATGGTGTCCTGCGAGAAGATCCTCGAAGCTGCACGTCACGAGGGCGCCAGCATCATTGGTTTGTCGGGGCTGATCACGCCGTCGCTCGATGAAATGGTGCACGTCGCCAGTGAGATGCAGCGACAGAATCTCGATTTGCCGCTCTTGATCGGTGGTGCGACGACGTCGCCCGCGCACACGGCCGTGAAAATCGAACCCAATTACGACGGTCCGGTCGTTTACGTCAAGGATGCTTCCCGCGCTGTTGGCGTGGCGCAGGCACTGATCGAACCCGGAACACGTGATGCGTTTGTCGAGAAGACGCGCGACGACAATACTCGACGCCGTGAGCGGCACGCGAACAAGACACGTCTCGCGCCTCAGCTGGCATTAATGGAGGCGCGCGAACGGCGCCATCGTTGCGACTGGGACAACTACGTGCCACCAGCGCCAACATTTACCGGTACGCAGGTTTTCGACGACATAGGTCTCGATGTACTGCGCAATTACATTGACTGGATGCCGTTCTTCAATGCCTGGGAATTTCACGGTAAGTTTCCGGGCATTCTGAGCGACGCAACAGTAGGCGAGGCGGCAAGCAGCCTATTTGCTGATGCGACCGCGATGCTTGATCGGGTAGTCAACGAGCATTGGCTGCAAGCGAAGGCGGTACTTGGGTTTTTCCCGGCGAATTGCGGCGACCATGATGACTTGCTGGTTTACGCTGACGAATCGCGTGCAAGCATTCTGACGCGCCTGTGTCATCTGCGGCAACAACGACTAAAACCCGAAGGCCAGCCGCAGAACTGCCTCGCCGACTTCGTGGCACCGGCCGGGTCGGGGCCGGCGGACTACGTTGGCGCGTTCGCCGTGACGGCGGGTATTGGTATCGAAGAACACATCGAGCGCTTTGAGAAAGACCATGACGACTACAGCGCGATTATTCTCAAAGCACTTGCCGACCGCCTGGCCGAAGCAGCCGCGGAATATCTGCACGAGCGTGTGCGTCGCGAACTGTGGGCTTATGCGGCCGATGAACAGCTATCGAATGACGAACTGGTTGCTGAAAAGTACTCCGGAATCCGACCCGCACCCGGCTACCCGGCCTGTCCGGATCACACTGAGAAAGCAAAGCTGTGGGAGCTTCTCGATGTCGAGGCGAGCATTGGCTTGCGGTTGACCGATTCGTATGCGATGTATCCGACCGCAGCCGTGAGTGGCTTCTACTTCTCACATCCGGATGCGCGCTATTTTGCTGTGGGCAAGATCGATCGGGACCAGGTCGAGTCCTACGCCGCACGCAAGGGTTTCACTGTAGTCGAAGCCGAGAAGTGGCTCGCGCCAAATCTCGGCTATGAGCCGAATGCCGCGAACGCCGCTTGATTGACTTACAACAAGGCTAGCGTCACCAGTAACGGCAGATGATCTGAACCGATGTCCGGGCCGGTTCGGATGTCCTGAACTGCGAAGTCGCCCGATACGAGGCAGTGATCGATCGGAATCATCGCGAACGGCAAGTGCTTCGGCCAGCTTGGAATCACACCAAAACCATCGCGCGCATTCAAAAGACCGGTGGCATCCCGAAGTTGCTTGTAATGATGCGCCCACACCGTTGTGTTCAGATCACCGACCAGTATCTTAGGTCCATCGATCGATGCGATTGCTGCAGCAATTCCGGCAAGCTGTTCGTTGCGGGCGTCGAATCCCGATTGGCCAAGCGGCGGAATCGGGTGTGTCGATACAAAGGTCACCGTCCTGCCGTTCAATGACTGGCGCACGACGAGCGACGGGAAGCCGAGGGGCGGGCTGTCGAGTACGTCCACGCTCAGCAGCGGGTCGCGGGCGTAGACAGCAATGCCAAAATTGTCATTGCGCGGTATCGCGTATCGATGTGGATAGCTGGCGTGCATGCCATCCATAGCGGCCGCCCACAGATCCGTGACTTCCTGCAGGAAAATGACGTCGGGTTGTTCAGCCGCAATCAGCTCGATCAGTGCCTGCGTATTGGAGTTACCGGCATAGACATTTGCGTGCAGCAATTCAATCTGCGTATCGGCAACCGCGTGCGGTTTGGCTTCGGCGAAGTACCACGGCACGACGGGCAACGCGTTGACGATGGTAATGGCAACCATGAGACTGGCCCATGTCCGACTACGCAAGGCGATCAAGATGAGGCCGAGAATCAAAGAAACGACCAGGTATTGCAGCCGGAAATGCGAAAACAGTTCGAGATAACGATGCAGCTGATCGGCAAATGTCGCCAGAGAAAACACCAGAGTGACTGCAGCGCCGGCATGCAACAGGCCAACGATAGTCGGCAGGCGATTTCCTAACCGCATGCCGGACAGTCGTCCCGTTTGGCGACCACAACCGAACGAAGTTCACCACTCAGAGCGTCGAACAGACGCAATACGCCACGTCTTGATTCGATTCCTGCCAGGAACTTGAGTGCCTCGATAGCCATGATCGTGCCGATTGTTCCAGGTACCGGTCCGAGCACGCCGTTACCCGCGCAGTTTTCCAGCGATTCGTCGGCCTCTTTGTAAAGGCATCGATAACAGGGCGACGTATCGTAATCGGGACCAAATTCGGCGAGCTGACCCTCGAGCCGAATCGCGGCGCCCGAGATCAGGCAGGTGCTGGCTGCGACGCATGCATCGTTAACCTGAAACCGCGTTGCGAAATTATCCGAGCCGTCCAGCACGACATTGGCTTGGTGCACAGCATTCGCCAGTGCCACGTCGTCCAGGCGCTCGGTAATCGCGGTGATCCGTATGTCGGGGTTTAGTCTCGCAAGTCCCGCGGCTGCGCGCTGCGCCTTCGGCTTGCCGATGTCGTCCGGTCCGTAAAGAGTTTGCCGGCCAAGGTTCGTCACGTCGACAGTGTCGAAATCGCACAACAGCAAGTGTCCAACACCACTAGCTGCGAGATGGCTGGCTGCAGCGCAGCCGATGCCGCCGATACCTATTAATAATGCAGTCCCCGTGCCGATCCGTTCCTGACCACCAGCGCCAAGCTGCGCCAGGGCGAGGTGGCGCGCATGGCGAGACAGATTTGGGTTGTCGTCGGGCATTGCCCTAGTCGTCGATCGTGACTTCCAGAATCGTCACGGTGTCGACGGGCACGTCCTGATGTCCGGCACGATTGTCCGTCGGCACAGCGGCAATAGCATCGACGACATCCATGCCATCGGAGACGCGGCCGAATACTGCATAACCGAAGTCGCGCCCACCGTGATCAAGAAACGAGTTATCGCTAAGGTTGATAAAGAATTGTGACGTCGCACTATCGACAACGCCCGTGCGAGCCATCGCCAAAGTACCACGCCGGTTCAATTCGCCGTTATCGGCTTCGTTCTTGATCGGCTCCCGCGTCGGCTTACTCGACATGGTTTCGTCCATGCCGCCACCCTGGATCATGAAATTGGGTATGACGCGGTGGAAAATCGTGTCTTTGAAATGGCCGTCGCTAATGTACTGGCGGAAGTTTTCGCAGCTGATCGGGGCCTTCTCGTCAAACAGTTCGACCTGGATGTCGCCGTGGTTCGTTTTGATAGTAATCATGTTGTCTCGCTAGAAGAATAATAGGCGCGGGTCACCCGTGGATTTCCAGAGTAGTCATCGTAGCACCGGATACGATCCCAACCATACGACAAAAGAACCTCGGCCACGTCGTCTCTTTGATCGGCACCGTGCTCGAGCAACAGAGGGCCACCATCGTCGATGATCGTGCGACAGTCCCGGGCAAGAATAGCGATTGACTCGAGCCCGTCCTCTCCTGCTGTAAGCGCAACGGCCGGTTCTGCTCGCAGCGCGTCGAGCGCGGCATCGCCGGACGCAACGTAAGGCGGATTCGAAGCGATGACCTTGAACTTCTGGTCGGCGACTGGCTCGGTCCAGTTACCCTGGAAGAAGCTGATATTGCTGATCGTCAGCTGATTCGCGTTCTCACGCGCGACCGCCAGCGCCTCCGGAGAGACGTCGACTGCGCTTACCTGGCATAGCTGGCGCTCCTTTGCGATTGCCAACGCGATGGCGCCACTGCCGGTGCCGAGGTCGAGTATCGCCCAGTCGGCTTCGCGTGGAATCTCGCGCAAGGCAATATCGACGAGTAGTTCAGTTTCGGGCCTTGGGACCAGGGTCGCCGGGCTGACGATGAGCTCGAGCGACCAGAATTCCTTGCTGCCGGTAATGTAGGCTAGCGGCTCGCCCTCGACGCGCCGTTGTAGCGTGCGTTCAAGCCGCCCGAGCGCTGCCTCGTCGAGCGTGTCCTCGGGATGCGCGAACAAGTAACTTCGCGGCATGTCGATGCAGCGCGCCAGCAACAACTCGGCGTCGAGCCGCGCGGACTCGCTGACCTCGCGAAGCCGGGTCGTCGCATCGACTAACGCCTGCTCTATCGAAACGGGTTCACTCATAGGTTCATATGCGTACTGGTCGAGCCCTAAAAGTTTCGCGTACACTCGCGGGCAAATCCTAGCGGGACTATACGCCATGCAAGTCTATTCCAACGTTCTGGATATGGTCGGCAAGACACCGATGCTCGAAGTCAGAAAGCTCGACACCGGGCCGTGCCAGCTGTTTCTCAAGCTCGAACTGGCCAATCCGGGTGGCTCGATTAAGGATCGCATCGGCATTTCGATGATCGAACAGGCCGAGCGGCGGGGCGATATCAAACCCGGCGATACGATCGTTGAGGCAACCGCAGGCAATACCGGCATCGGACTCGCACTCGTCGCGGCGCAAAAGGGTTATCGCCTGATCCTGGTTTTGCCCGATAAAATGAGTCAGGAGAAGATCTTCAACTTGCGCGCGATGGGCGCCGAGGTCGTGCTGACGCGGTCCGATGTCAACAAGGGCCATCCGGAGTACTACCAGGATCTTGGCAAACGCATTGCAGAAGACAAGGGTGCCTACTTCATCAATCAGTTTGGCAATCCGGATAATGCGTTGGCGCACGAGATGACGACAGCACCGGAGATTTTCGAGCAGCTGGGCGGCGACGTTGATGCGATCGTCATGGGTGCCGGTTCCACCGGAACCGCAGCCGGTTTTTGCCAATACCTGAACAAGCATGCGCCCGACGTCGAAATCATTCTCGCCGACCCGGTCGGCTCCATCCTCGCAGAGTACATCAACACCGGTAATCTCAGCGAAAAGACAGGCAGCTGGCTCGTCGAAGGTATCGGCGAGGATTTCATTCCGGATATTGCCGATTTCTCAAGGGTGACAAAGGCTTACTCGATCAGTGACTCAGAATCGTTCGCGACCGCGCGGGAGCTGCTCAGGACCGAAGGCATACTGGCCGGTTCTTCTTCGGGCACTTTGATTGCTGCCGCGCTCAAATATTGTCGCGAACAAACCGAAGCAAAGCGAGTCGTGACGTTTGCGTGTGACACGGGTAACAAATACCTGTCGAAGCTCTACAACGATTTCTGGATGGAGGATCAGGGCTTTATCGAGCGCGAACAAAGCGGTGATCTCAGAGATCTGGTCGGTCGTCCGCATGGTGAACGGGCGACGATTACGGTAGGTCCTGACGATGTGATAACAACCGCCCACAACCGGCTGCGTAATGCGGGGTTTTCGCAACTACCGGTGATGGATCAGGGCAGGCTCGTCGGCGTCATTACCGAGGAAACCATCATCCAGCACGTTTACGGCAAACCGGAGCTCATGAATGGTCCCGTTGCCGATGCAATGCAGACCGCATTCATTCGGCTCGACACGGACGCGAGCATCAATAATCTGGTTTCGATGCTGCAGGTACAACCGTACGCCGCCATCATGGATGGCGACGAATTCATCGGCTTGATTACGCGATCCGATGTGCTGAACTACCTGCGACGACAGATGTAAGAATGCCGTATGGGCGCCGGCGACATGTTCCTCACCCTCATGGCTCGCTGCGCTGCGCTTTACTTCCGGTGAGAAACATCTCGCCAGCGCCCCTGTAGCACTAATCAATTACTCAGTGCGGCCAGCTGGTCGGCCTGATACTCGTTGGTCAACGGTTGCACGACCTGATCGAGGCTGCCCTCGAGAATCTCATCCAGCTTGTACAAGGTCAGGTTGATGCGGTGGTCCGTGACTCGCCCTTGCGGAAAGTTGTAGGTACGGATACGCTCCGAGCGGTCTCCCGAGCCAACCAGCAACTTGCGTTGTGCGGCTTGCTCGGTAGCCTGCTCGCTCACCTTGGCGTCGAGCAGGCGCGCCTGCAACAGTGACATCGCGCGGGCCCGGTTCTTGTGCTGCGAGCGTTCATCCTGACACTCAACAACTATGCCGGACGGCAGGTGGGTAAGGCGCACGGCCGAGTCGGTCTTGTTGACGTGTTGCCCGCCCGCTCCCGACGCGCGATACGTGTCGACGCGCAAATCTGCAGGGTTGATATCGTCGGCCTCCACTTCATCGGGCTCGGGCAGCACGGCGACAGTGCAGGCGGATGTGTGAATGCGGCCTTGCGATTCGGTTGTCGGTACGCGTTGTACCCGGTGCGCCCCCGACTCGAACTTGAGTCGCGCGTATATACTGCTGCCTGTTATGCGGCTGATAATTTCCTTGTAACCGCCGTGCTCGCCTTCACGCGCGCTCAGGATCTCGACAGACCATCTCATCGCCTCGGCAAACTTCGAGTACATGCGGAATAAATCGCCCGCAAAAATCGCCGCTTCGTCACCGCCGGTACCGGCCCGGATTTCGAGGTACACATTGCTTTCATCATAGGGGTCTGGCGGAATTAACGACCTTTGCAGCTCCAGTAGCAATTCATCACGCTGCGCCGTTAATCCCTGTAATTCTTCCTGTCCCATTTGGCGGATCTCGCTATCGGCATCGTCCGCCATTTCCTGCGCTTCTGCGATGTCCGCGTCCAGCGACTCGAATTCGCCAAACAAATTGACGATCGGTTCGACGCGCGAGTACTCCTTTGACAGGTTACGAAACTGATTTTGATCGGCGATGACGTCGGGGTCCGCGAGCAAACCGGCGATTTCCTCGAATCGATCCCGCACTGACTCGAGTTTGTGGCGTATGGAGTCCTTCATGTCAGCACGCGTCAGTCCTCATCGATGCCGAACAGGGCTCGGGTCGCTGCGATCAGTTCTTCTTCCGACGCTTCCGCGGCTTCGCGAAGACGTACGCTTGGATTGTGCAACAGTTTCTTCATCAACGAGGCTGTCGCAAATTCGATGACCTCGCGACTATCGACGCCCTTGTCAAGCCTGCGCTGGGCGTCGCGCAGGACCCCATCACGAATTGTCGCGCCATGTTCTCGAAGCGCGGTAATGACGGGAGAGGCCTGTTTGGCGCGCTCGATACTCAAATAACGCGCGATTTCTTCATCGAGAATGCGGTTGGCATCCACGGCCGCCGCTTCGCGATGCGTTTGTCCTTCCTGTATGACTTTCTGCAGATCATCGATCGTATAGAGATACACGTCGCTGAGTTCGGCGACGTCGGCCGCAATATCTCTGGGAACAGCAATGTCGACAGCAAAGATCGGTTTATGCTTGCGCGTCTTCATGGCCGCTTCGATCTGACTGCGCGTAATGATGGGTTCGGGACTGGCCGTTGACGTGATCAGAATGTCGGCCTCGGGCAGCGTGCCCTCGAGTTCGGACAGCGGCACGGCATAACCGCCGAACGTGCTGGCGAGGCGCCGCGCCCGCTCCAGGTCCCTGTTGGCGACAAACAGGCGGCCAAGCTCTTTCGCGGTCAGATGTCTTGCGAGCAGTTCGACGGTGACGCCCGCACCGACAAGAAGCGCGGTGTGCTGGCTAAAGCCCGCGAAAAACTGTTGTGCGAGGCTGACCGCTGCCGAGGCGACCGAAACGGGATTGGTCCCGATTTCGGTGTCGGTGCGAACTTTCTTTGCGACCGAAAACGTGTGCTGGAACAAACGGCTGAGCTGTCTGCCGACGGTACCAAACTGCTGTGCCTCGCGGTAAGCATCTTTCAACTGACCCAGGATCTGCGGCTCCCCGAGTACCATCGAATCGAGACCGCAGGCGACGCGGAAGATATGCCGAATCGCTTCATCGGCATCCAGCGCGAACAAGGAATTGGAGAAAGCGGGATCGAGACTTCGCTCGTTGCGCAGCCATGACTGAAGCCGCTCACGCCCGCCGTCACTGGTTATGACATAAAATTCGGTGCGATTGCAGGTCGACAGCAACACCGCCTCCTCGACGCCCTCTATATCAGTCAGGCGCTCGACGGCCCGGCCAACCTCGTCACCCGCGAAAACGACTTGTTCGCGAATTTCAATAGGTGCCGTGTTATGGTTCAGCCCGAGTATCTGCAGCCGCATAGCCGATAATTGTATGCGAACTGACGGCTCAGTTCCTTGTCTGTGTTACCGATGCAGCGCAATATCGCGATAACACATCGAATGATCAATAGAGTAGTAATGCACCACTTCCTCAAACGACCAGTCGCTCTCACAATGCTGGCGGCAATGACTATTGTGGCCTCGCCGTACACGTTGGCAGATGATGACAACGCGGAATCGGCCTCGGCGCACATTCTGCAGGCAGAAATCGCGCTACAAGGAGATGACTATCTCAAGGCCGCGATCGAGTATCGAAAGGCCGCAGAATTCAGTGACAATATCGAGATTGCGCGCCAGGCGACCCGTATTACGTTCGATTTCGGTTTCAACGACGAAGCGCTGGGCGCGGCGAAAAGGTGGTTCGAACTCGATCCTGGCAGCGATGAGGCGCTGATTCACCTGGCACAAATCCAGCTGCGCCAAGGCGACATGCGTGATGCGCGCCGGAATTTCAAGACGCTGATTGAACGCGGGGACCAACCGGCTGAGCAGCGGCTTTTTACGCTCATGGGCTTTCTCGCTGAGGAAGACCCGGAAAAAACTCATGAACTCATGCGAGCGCTGGCCCGGCCGTATGAGGAATCGGCGCGGGCACACTACGCGGCGGCGGCTGTGGCGTTACAGGCCAATCACATGGATTTCGCGATCGAGCACACGCAGCGTGCAATCGAGCTCGATCCTGAGTGGCTGAAGGCGAAATTGCTCTATGCACGCATATTGCTTGTCTCGGGCGAGGGCGATGAAGCAATCGATTACACGGCTCGCATCATTGGTGACGATCCGGACCCCGACCCGGATGCACGTATGGAACTGGCATTGATGTATTTGACGGCTGGCCGTGATGACGACGCACTGAGCCAGGTCAATCAGGTTCTCTTGGAACGGGCATCGCGCACCGACGCACTGCGCATGATGGCGATTATCAACTTCCGGCAGAACAACCTTGATGCGGCCTGGGATGATTTCGAGGATTTGCTGGCGAGCGGCGACTACACGGCAGATGCCCTGTTCTATCTTGCGCGCATCGCCGACTACCGTGATGAGCACGATAGGGCGATCCGCCTGTATTCCGAGGTGAAAGGCGGCAAGAACGCGGTTACGTCACAGCGGCGGGCAAGCGCGTTGTTGGCGCACGAGAGAGACGATCCGGAAACAGCGCTGCAGCAGCTAAGTGAGTTTGCCGACAGTCGGCCGCGCTATGCCATCGACATGGTTCTGGCTGAGGCACAGCTGCTGGCTTCGCTGCGGCGGTATCCGGAGGCGCTTGATAACTACGACAGGGCTGTTGTTTATCGTCCCGATGACGAGTCCATCGCGCTCGGCAGGGCCGAACTGATGCTGCGTATGGATCGGCTGGACGACTCGCTAAGCGCTTATCGCGAGGCCGCCCGGCGCTGGCCAGAAAGTTCGGTAACGCTGAATGCGCTCGGTTACACACTTGCGGACCGGACCGACGAATATCGTGAAGCGGAGAAACTGATCCGCAAGGCGCTCGGGTACAATCCGGACAGCCCGGCCATCATCGACAGCTTAGGCTGGGTATTGCACAAACGCGGGAAGCACGAAGAAGCGCTTGAGCAGCTTGAAATCGCTTATGACAAGTTTCCGGATCACGAGGTGGCGGCGCATCTCGTCGAGGTACTTGCCGCGCTTGAGCGCACAGATGAGGCGCTTGAAATCCTGGCTACTGCCGAGCTCGAGGATCCGGAGAGTGATCTCCTGAAAGATGCGCGTGAGCGTTTGTTCCCCGAAACGCCCTGAATTGACGAGGCTAATCGCTGTCGCTGTCACAATGACAGCGCTGATCGCGGGGTGTGCGACACCGCGCAGCGCATTGCTTCCTGAAATCGATAGCTGGGCTACGCGGATGGCCGTATTGGCCGGCCTCGACGAATGGGAATTCAGTGGCCGCATTGCCGTGAAAACAGAAGCGGAAGGTTTCAACGGCAAGTTGCGCTGGACGCAAGACGAGGACCGATTCAGCGCTACGGTCAGCGGACCCCTCAGCATTGGCAAAGTCCGGATCGAAGGCGACGATCGATCCGCCGTCATGACCGACAAGGACGGCGTGCGTACTGAACTGGAGGACGCTGAACTCGAGCTTCGCTACCGGTATGGCTGGACAATCCCGATCGAGAGTCTGCGCTTCTGGGCACTGGGCATCCCGGATCCGTCAGCGCCGGCTGAGACTGAACTCAATGCAAGTGGACAACTCCAAAGCCTGAGGCAGCGCGACTGGTCGGTCAGCATTTCACGCTACGATGATGGCGGTGGCCAGCTCATGCCGAAAATGCTCACGGCTGAAAACTCGGACACGAGAGTCCGGCTGGTGATAGACCACTGGGTGTTCTACGAGCAACGTTGACACCCCGGGAAGCGGCCCGCAGAATCGTGCCGCACCTGCAGCGAATTGGGGCGTAGCCAAGTGGTAAGGCATCGGGTTTTGATCCCGTGTACCGCAGGTTCGAATCCTGCCGCCCCAGCCAATTGAATCGATAGGGGAGATTCGTGGATCCGGCATCAATGGCAGTTTTTTCGGGCAACGCGCACCCGAAACTGGCCCATGATATTGCGCGCTACCTGCACGTTCCGCTGGCTCGCGCACTCGTAGGGCGTTTCAGCGACGGTGAGATCAACGTCGAGATTCTCGAGAACATCCGTGGCCGTGAGACGTTCATCGTCCAACCGACTTGCCCGCCAACATCTGAAAACCTGATGGAACTGCTCGTCATGGTCGACGCGGTCAAGCGCGCGTCTGCGGCGCGCGTTACGGCGGTCATTCCCTACTTCGGCTTTGCGCGCCAGGACCGGCGGCCGCGTTCTGCGCGCGTGCCGATTACGGCAAAACTCGTGGCTAAAATGATTGCTGTGGCTGGCGTCGATCGCGTTCTTACCGTCGATCTGCATGCCGACCAGATTCAGGGTTTTTTCGACATCGCAGTCGATAATGTCTACGCGTCCCCAATACTCCTCGGCGATGTTTGGAAGCATAAATACCCTCAGATGGTTGTCGTGTCGCCCGATGTCGGTGGTGTTGTGCGTGCGCGAGCTTTGGCCAAACGACTCGACGACGCGGACCTCGTCATCATCGACAAACGCCGCCAAAAAGCGAATCAGTCGGAAGTCATGAATATCATCGGTGAGGTTGACGGCATGAATTGCATCATGATGGATGACATGGTCGATACTGCAGGCACGCTTTGCCATGCGGCCGGTGCCCTGAAAGAAAACGGGGCAGCGACAGTTCATGCTTACATAACGCATCCGGTGTTGTCGGGTCCGGCCGTCTCGAGAATCGCGAAATCGAAGCTCGACGAAGTCGTTGTGACCGATACGATCCCGCTCAACGACGAGGCCCAGGCCTGCGGCAAGATCCGCCAGCTCTCCACGGCAGAGCTGCTCGGCGAGACGATGCGCCGCATCTCATACGAAGAGTCGGTCTCCTCTATGTACGTCGACTGATAGTTGCGTTAATATGCGCGCCCTTGCCTGGGATGGTCGCAGTCCCGGCAGATTCAAAGCTCAGATATTTCTGAGTAAAATCAATCAGATAATGGAGTTCAGTCATGGCTGAGAAATTCGATCTGATTGCGGATATTCGTGAAGACTCAGGGAAAGGTGCGAGCCGCCGCCTGCGTCGCCAGAATAAAGTACCCGCAATCATCTATGGTGCCGGCCGTCCGCCGCGCTCGCTCACATTCGACCATGACAAGGTCTTGCACGAGCTCGAGAACCAGTCGTTCTATTCGAGCGTCCTGAATATCAAGGTTGGTGACAAGAGCCAGGCCGCGAT
The DNA here is from genome assembly GCA_029862045.1 of Gammaproteobacteria bacterium. Classification (GTDB taxonomy): domain Bacteria; phylum Pseudomonadota; class Gammaproteobacteria; order Steroidobacterales; family Woeseiaceae; genus UBA1847. The sequence goes on along the minus strand of JAOTYE010000001.1, from coordinate 192,092 downwards.
TGTTAAAGATATTCAACGTCATCCGGCAAAACGCCAGGTGCTGCACCTCGACTTCCAACGCATCGTTGCAGACCAGTTGATTCGCATGAACGTGCCGATCAACCTGGTCGGCGCGGATATCGCTGTCGGCGTCAAGGAGGGTGGTGGCACGGTGTCGCAGATGCGGAACGACGTCGAGGTTGTCTGCCTGCCGAAGCATCTCCCCGAATACCTGGAGCTCGACATTTCGGAACTGGAACTCGATGGATTGATGTATATGGCGGATATTCCGTTGCCAGAGGGTGTCGAGATTCCCGAGCTGGCCCAGGAGGTCGAGCAAGTCCAGCCGATTGTATCGATTCACATCATCAAGGAAGAGGTGATCGAAGAAGAAGTCGAAGAAGAGGCAATCGAAGGCGAAGTGCCGGTCGCAGGCGAAGAGGGCGAGGTTGCAGCGGAAGGCGAAGCTCCGGCCGCGACACCCGACGCGGGCGAGTCGAAAGAAGACTGACCATCTCGAGATGGTTGGCAATAAGACCGCCGCAAGGCGGTCTTTTTGTTTAAGATTTGAATCCCATGACACACCTGAGCATCATCGCCGGCCTTGGTAACCCCGAGGATAAATACGAACGCACGCTGCATAACGCGGGCTTCTGGTTCGTGGACGCAATAGCGCGCAAGTACGGTGGCGAGTTTCGTTACGAGAAGAAATTTGACGCGGATTACTGTCGCGTGAATATCAGAGGTGACAATACCTGGCTCGTCAAACCGCAGAATTACATGAATCAAAGCGGTCCGCCTGTCCGGGCGATACTGGATTACTACAGGCTCAAGCCCAAGCATCTGCTGGTTGCCCACGATGAGATCGATTTACCGCCTGGCACTGTGCGTCTGAAGCAGGGCGGAGGGCACGGCGGACACAACGGCATACGCGATGTCATCAGACACTGTGGCGAGGATTTCATGCGCCTGCGTATCGGCGTTGGTCACCCGGGTGAAAAGAGCAGAGTGACCAGCTACGTGCTCAAACGCGGATCGGGCGATGTCGAGCGTGCTGTCGAGAAAAATGTCGATGACGCGATTGAAGTCTTGCCGCTGTTGATCGACGACGGTCTCAATGCCGCGATGAAGAAACTACACACGAAGGATCAATAAGTGGCGATCAAATGCGGCATCGTTGGGTTGCCCAACGTTGGTAAATCGACGTTGTTCAATGCACTGACGGCGGCCGAAATTCCGGCTGAGAACTACCCGTTTTGTACGATCGATCCGAATGTCGGCGTGGTGCCGGTGCCGGATCCGCGCCTGAGTGTACTCGAGCGAATCGTCAAGCCGCAGAAGACCATCCCAACCACGATGGAGTTCGTCGATATCGCAGGACTCGTCGCGGGCGCATCGAAAGGCGAGGGTCTCGGCAATAAGTTCCTGGCGAACATTCGAGAGACACACGCGATCGCACACGTCGTGCGCTGTTTTGAAGACGATGACGTGACGCACGTGTCCGGCACAATCAGTCCGATCGATGACATTGAGACGATCAACACCGAGTTGGCTCTTGCCGATCTCGAGTCGGTCGAGAAGCAGCTGTTCAAGGCCGAGAAAAACGCCAAGACGGCGCAAAAAGAAGATCTTTATATTCGTGACACGATGAAGAAGGTCAAGGGGTATCTTGATGAAGGCTTGCCGGTGCGCTCGCTCGAGCTTGATGATAATGAAAGAAGGATCTTGCGCGAGTTGCACCTGATTACAGGCAAGCCGGTCATGTACGTCGCAAATGTCGATGAAGACGGTTTCGAAAACAATCCGCACCTCGATGCTGTTCGCGAGTACGCGGCTGCTGATGGTTCAGAGTTTGTCGCAATCTGTGCGGCGATCGAGGCTGAAATTGCGGTACTTGATGAGGAAGACAAACTCGAGTTTCTTGCTGATCTTGGTTTTGGCGAGCCCGGGCTAAATCGCGTCATTCGTGGCGGCTACCATTTGCTCGGATTGCAGACCTTCTTTACGACCGGCCCGAAGGAAGTCCGCGCCTGGACGACAAAGATCGGTGCGACAGCGCCTGAGGCGGCCGGCGAGATTCACACAGACTTCCGGAAAGGTTTCATCCGTGCCGAGGTCATCAGTTACGACGACTTTATCGCCGGGAACGGCGAGCAGGGCGCAAAAGAAGCGGGTCGCCTGCGTTTGGAAGGCAAGGAATACATCGTCAAGGAAGGCGATGTCATGCACTTTCGCTTCAACGTCTAGTGCCAGGCTTGCTGGCTCGATTCCACCTTGTACAGAATGTAGTCACGAAGCCGCTTTGCGGTCGAATATTCGATGTAAGGGATACGCACGCTTCCAGAGGCCATATAGAGGCGCAGGCTCGCAAGGTCCTTGCTGCGCTGATACCGTGATTGCGTGACCGAGACCCGTTGCACCTTGCGATACAACAAGGCAACCGAGCGATAGCCCAGCAGCCCCGAGCGGCGTACCAAACCATCATAACTGCAGTGGTAGCCACCGCGTTGCCAGCTCCGATAGATCAGGAAGACTGAAAGAGGCAGCCACAGCAGAAACACCAGGCTGGCGGGTCCGATCAGATTCCAGAAAACGGCGAAAGCGACCACCGTTGGCAACAGGCTGACAAGCAGAAAACGCGTCCGCATGTAATACGGTGAGAGCGGAATGAACTCCGGACTCGTCGGTATCTGCATCAGGTCGTCGCCCTCGGGAACCAGGAGAATCTCCCTGAGGTGATTCGCCTGCGCTGCGGTGACGATCGGAATAATGAAGTTCTTGCTCTTATCCTGCTTTTGGCTGCTTCTCGCCTGGCGGCCACTGAGTCTGTAACGGTCGAACCAGCGCATGACGATGCCTTGTTCCAGCCGCAGCGTCTGTATCTTCGCGAGATTCATCGATACCTCGTGGCTCGTCAGCAGCCCACCGTGAGATCGCAATGTATCCCCATCGAGAAACAGCCGGAAATTGTGATAGCGCAAGAATGCGGCCCCAATGGAAATAAGTGCAAGTACCGCAATCACCGCAATTACGGCGGAAGCGGTAATGACTGCGCCAGCTGCGATGTTCGTCTGCCATGCGCCGCCTAGCACGTCGTCGACATAGTTGGCGACGATCTTGTAAACATTGTCGTCCATTCTCTCGATCAATGGCGACAGCACGGCGAATACGATGAGCGCGCGACGATCCGCGAGGCCAATGCGAATCATATCTCGCGAGTCGAGGGACAGCAGTGCATCGGCATCGGGCGTTACAACTGCAACAACCTCATCATCGCCCTTGCGAACTTTGCCGATCATAGTGCGCAGCGAATCCGCGAACTCGCGCGTCACAGCAGGAAGACTTCCCTCGTTGCCGGACGAGCCAGCCGTGTCCAGGTTTACGGTCACGAGGCCGAAATAGCGGAACACGATGTTCTGCTGCGTGTTGATGCCCTGAATACGATCGAACTTGATATCCAGTTGTGTTTTCTTGACGACGCCCTGCCGTATCAGGATCGAATCGTCGACGAGTTGAAAGCGAAAAAACCAGTATTTGAGTACGGCCACGCTTGTCGAAATAACGAAGAATGCAGCGACGCCCAATACGACCTTCGTCGCGAGTTCGCCTTCAAAAGCGAAGACGAAAGCGGCGAACGGCGCGATGGATTGCCACGCATTCTGGGCGATCAGTTTGAGCAGCTTGCCGAAGAAGAACAGGACGGCGAGCGGCGACGTCCGCTGCCAGCGCCCTGGCTCAGTGGTTTTCAATACTGGCCCCGACCTTGTCGAGAATATAAATCCGCAGCCGCTCGGCGACGTCCGCGCCGAGACCGGATATGCTCAAATCGCCCCCGGAGCCTCCTGCCGTAAAGATCTGCAGATTAGCCAGACCGAACTTGCGATCCAGCGGTGTGTTGTTCGTCTCGACATGCTGCACGCGATTGAACGGCACGGCAGTTACCGAGCGCCAAAAGACACCGGACTTGAAGACGATGTCTTTGCTACGAATGACATAGCCTCGTCGTGGCACCGAGATCAATGGCCAGCCCAGGAACGGAATTGCAACAACGATTACGAGCACCCAGAGCGGAACGGTCGGGGCAAATTCTCCTCCGGAGGCGATAGCAGGTACAAACGAGACGGCCATAGCGACAGCAACGAATATCAGGCGCTCCATCTGCATGCGGCGCGCGTAGCGCGGATGCATCTGTTGCCAGTCGAGGTCCTCCATGTCGGGGAGACCGTCAAGCGCAATTTCCGGGTTTCGGAACATCGTTGCTCCACATAAGGCAAACGCGCATTATACGGCAGCCATGAGAATTCAATTTCTGTTATTTGTTGCTTGCGGCGCATTGTTGTCGGCCGTTACCCATGCTGAGCTGGCGCCGTCGAAGACGACACAGGTTGTGCTGCTAGGCACCGGTACGCCGAACGCCGAGCCTGATCGTTCGGGTCCGGCCGTTGCGATTGTCGTTAACGACACACCGTACATCGTCGATTTCGGTCCCGGTGTTGTGCGGCAGGCCACCGCAATGGCGCCAAGCAACGGCGGCTCGATCGCCGGACTTGAAGCTGACAAACTCGCATACGCGTTCCTGACACATCTGCACTCGGATCACACACTCGGTCTTCCGGACCTTTTGTTAACCCCCTGGGTCCTGGAGCGCGATCGGCCGCTCGAGTTGTTCGGTCCCGAGGGCACGGAGTCGATGGCGAATCATATCCTCAAGGCGTATGACGCTGACATCAAGTACCGACTCTACGGCCTCGAACCTGCGAACGACCAGGGCTGGCGAGTCAATGTGCATACGATCAAGGAAGGTCTCGTGTTCGAAGACGACAACGTCAAAGTGGAGGCGTTTCCGGTGCGCCACGGTACCTGGCCAAATGCGTTCGGCTACCGATTCACGACCCCCGATCGTGTTATCGTCATTTCAGGCGACGCTGCGCCGGACGCGACGCTCGAAGAATATGCCAAAGGCGCGGACATCCTGATCCACGAAGTTTACTCGGTCGAGGGTTTTCAACGAAGAGATCCTTACTGGCAGAAATATCACAGCAGCAATCACACCTCGAGCCACGAGCTGGGTGAGATGGCCAGCAGGACCAGGCCCAAACTGCTGGTGCTGTACCACATACTGTTTTGGGGTGCCTCGGAGGATACGGTGCTTGAAGAGGTCCGCGAGAAATACACGGGCAAAGTGTTGCTTGGCAACGATCTCGACGTTTTCTGACAGGTTCTTGACACCAGGTGGTTGCGTCCGGACAATTTGCGCCCCTCGCGGCCTCATGGCCGCCCGAAACACGGTGATGTAGCTCAGATGGTTAGAGCGGCGGACTCATAACCCGCAGGTCGGTGGTTCAATTCCACCCATCACCACCAACTTCCAGAAAACGCTTCTAATCAGATGCTTAGGAGCGCTTTTCTGATATCGACTGCGTCGACTCCGATGCATTCTGGCTTGTGTCAGCTAAACTACGATCTATTAATAGCTAGTTTCGACGGCGCACGTTAATAAGGGGATCGAGAAATGAATGTAAGCCTGATGTCGCTTTGGTTGCCGATAGTTGTATCGGCTGGTGTTGTGTTCATGGCCAGCAGCGCAATTTGGATGTTGCTGAAATATCACGACTCAGACTGGCACAAGCTGCCTGATGAGGACGCGGCGAGGGCTGCACTGAAGGGCACAGAACCGGGTCAATACAGTGTTCCCAATGCAGCGTCATCCGCTGACCGAAAGAACCCGGAATGGCAGGAGAAATACAAGGAAGGGCCGGCTGCCATGCTGGTTGTCCTGCCGCACGGATCGCTTGCAATGGGCAAACAGATGACGCAGTGGATCGTTTACTGCCTGGCTATTTCATTACTGGTCGCTTACGTCGTGAGCATAACGGTGCCAGCAGGCGCAGACTATATGAGAGTATTTCGCATCGCGGGAACAGTGGCCGTCCTTACTTACGCCGGTGCTGCACCAATGAACGCTATCTGGTTTGGCTATCGTTGGAGCGCCACAGCAAAGGACGTAGTGGATGGCATGATCTATGGTCTGTTGACAGCAGGTGTATTTGGCTGGCTTTGGCCCTGACGCTTCACGGCGCCGTCACAGGCCAGCTGTGGTATACATTGCGGCTTCGCGACCACCTAAGTAACACGCATGAACCCGGACCCGCAGGCCAACAAGAACATAATAATCCTCGGTGGGGGCACAGCCGGCTGGATTGCTGCCAATGCGATGATCGACAGCTGGGCGGAAAAGGGCTTCGATATCACGTTGATCGAGTCTCCGCAGATAGGGACGGTTGGCGTTGGCGAGGGATCGACACCACGACTCAAACTGTTTTTCGATGCGATTGGCGTCCAGGAGTCCGAATGGATGCCAGAGTGTAATGCGACCTACAAAAGCGGCATCTCGTTCGCGAATTGGTCAACGCGGCCGGGTTTCGAGCGGTACTTTCATCCCTTTTTTTCGCAGATCGACAAGCACACGGCAACGGCTTTCTACTTCAACACCTATGCGCGGCGTCAAGGCGTCGACGTGCACGCCCATCCGAATCGCTTCTTTTTGTCCGCCAGGCTCGCCGATAACAGGCAAGGCCCGAAGCCCAACGAGAATTTCCCGTTTGTTGTCGAGTACGGCTATCACTTCGACGCCCACCTCGTCGGGAAGTTTCTGCAGGAAAAAGCCAAGGCGCGGGGCGTGAAGCATGTTCAGGCCAGGGTAGTGGAAGTGAACCAGACGCCTGCCGGCGATATCGCCAGCTTGCTTACTGATGGCGGAGAGACGATTGCCGGCGATTTCTTCGTCGATTGTTCAGGTTTCAGAGGAACACTGATTCAACAGACGCTGCAGGTTCCTTTTCGATCGTTTGCGGAGAACCTGTTCAATGACTCTGCTGTGGTGCTACCAACCGACCAGGAAGCAAACATCGGCTCGCAAACGGTCTCCACTGCAATGAAATACGGTTGGGCGTGGGAGATTCCGTTAACTCATCGAATCGGCAACGGCTACGTGTACAGCTCGGCCTATTGCTCGTCCGACGAGGCCGAGGCAGAGCTGCGGACGGCTCTGGGGCTGCTTGACAGTGACGCGGAAGCGCGGCACCTGAAGATGAAGGTCGGGCGGGTCGAAAACCACTGGCACAAGAACTGTCTGGCGGTCGGACTCTCGCAAGGGTTCATCGAACCACTGGAAGCCACGGCGCTAAATCTCGTCTGCAACACGGTTTACGATTTCATAGAGACTGTTGAGGCTGAGGGTTTTACGGGCGAGGGCCGCGAGGGATTCAACGACAGGGCGAACCTGGGATTCGAACAGGTACGTGACTACATCGTTGCGCATTACATCATGAACTCTCGTGATGATACGGAGTACTGGCGACAAAACGGTGGAAACAAGAATGTGTCTGACAGACTGCAACAGATCTTGCAGATCTGGAAATCGGGCAAGAGCCTGAGCCAGGAAATTGAACGACTGCAGATCCCGACCTCATACACCGCCACGTCCTGGTGTTGCTTACTCGCTGGCTACGGTTTTTACCCCGACATCAGGCCGATGCCAGCCGATAATCCGGCTGCCAGCAAGATCGATATGATCGAGATCGATGAGTTTATTCGCCGGTGCTCAATGAACTTCCGGTCGCAGAATGAGCAATTGCGTTTCTAATGCGTGGTGAAATTCTCTCGTCGTTTGGCCGCGGCATCGCTCGGGCTACACACAGTCGGCCTCGTTTTCGGGTAGCGCAGCGGCGAATGCCGTCAGGCTGTTGCAGTGGTCGTCGACCGCAAGCAGGTGTGGATAGTCGTCCAGTGGCACGTTGAAGCGTCGGGCGTTGTAGATCTGCGGTATCAGGCAGGTGTCGGCGAATGTCACTGCAGCGCCAAACACAAACGGACCTGAATCGGCATGCTCCGATGCCGTAATCTCGGCTGATCGAAAGCCCGCGTGAATCCAGTGCGCATACCAGGCGTCCCGCTGCTCGCGGCTGACGCCCAGTTCTTCTTTCAGATAGACCAGCACGCGCAGGTTATTGAGTGGGTGAATGTCGCACGCTATCGAATTGCAGAAAGAGCGGACCGCGGCGCGACCTTCACGCGCATCCGGTAGCAGCGGCCGATCGGGATAGGTCTCCTCGAGGTATTCGAGGATAGCCTGCGACTGGCCCGAACTGAAATCGCCGTCTTCGAGAAACGGCACGAGCATCTGCGGGTTGCGTTCGCGATAGGCGTCTTGCCGATGTTCGGATTTGCCGGGCAGTAACGATACCGGAACGGTTTCGTACTCGAGCCCCTTCAAATTGAGCGCCAGCCGGACGCGGTACGCCGCGGACGAGCGCCAGTAACTGTAGAGCTTGATTGTCATGCGGGTAGTCTACCCGCTGTGGTGTAAGACGGTCTGCTCGATAACGCCGAAGATGGAATCGCCATTCGCATCGTTCATCTCGATACGTACGCGGTCACCAAACTTCATGAACGCTGTCTGCGGTGCACCGGAATCGATGGTCTCGATCATGCGAATCTCGGCAATGCACGAGTAGCCCACGCCGCCTTCTGCGACCGGTTTGCCGGGACCGCCGTCGAGTTTATTCGACACTGTGCCGGAGCCGATAATCGTACCCGCGATGAGTGGCCGGGTTTTCGCCGCATGCGCGATCAACTGGCCGAAGTCGAAGGTCATGTCCACCCCGGCCTCGGGTTTGCCGAACGGCTCGCCATTCAGCGTCGATAACAGCGGCAGGTGTACCTTGTTATCCGACCAGGCAGCGCCGAGTTCATCCGGCGTGACGGCGACCGGGGCGAAGGCGCTCGACGGCTTGGATTGAAAGAAGCCGAAACCTTTGGCCAGTTCTCCCGGAATCAATCCGCGCAGCGACACGTCGTTGACGATCATGATCAACCGGATGTACTCGCCGGCGTCGGCAGCGCTCACTGCCATCGGGACGTCGCCCGTGACGACGGCGACCTCGGCCTCGAAGTCGATGCCCCAGGCTTCGTCGCCGGCTGGAATGTCATCGCGTGGCCCGAGGAACGAATCCGAGCCACCTTGATACATGAGCGGGTCGGTCCAGAAGCTCTCTGGTATTTCGGCACCGCGCGCCTTGCGCACGAGTTCGACATGATTGACGTACGCGGAGCCGTCCGCCCACTGGTAGGCACGTGGGAGTGGTGAGGCGCACGCAGACTCATCAAAGGATTCGCCTTCCGCGCCGGACTCCAGGCGGGCGGCAAGCTCCTCGAGCTGTGGTGCGGCGTTGGGCCAGTCGTCGAGCGCGGCCTGCATCGTAGCCGCGACGCCGGTCGCGTCCAGATAACGGCGAAGGTCACGTGACACGACGATGAGGCGGCCATCGCGGCCGTCCCTGAGTGATGCCAGTTTCATTATTGGTTTCCCCGGAATTCGAGTTCGTGCAGCCACGACGCATGGCGTGGCGCTTTCTTTGTTTGACTCCACTCCTCGAGCATGTCGGGCGCGACACGGCGCAGTTCATCGAGCTGTTCCTGAGTTTGTGAGTTCGCGACCAATTCGAGTCTATGGCCATTCGGGTCGAAGAAATAGATCGACTGAAAGATGCCGTGATTCGTTGGCCCGATTACGTCGATGCCTTCCGCCTCGACCTGCTCCTTCGCTGCGAGTAATGCGTCATAATCGTCGACCTCGAACGCGAGGTGCTGCACCCATTCGGGTGTGTTGTGGTCGCGATCCATCTCCGGTTGGGCCGGCAGTTCGAAGAACGCCAGCACATTGCCCATGCCCGCGTCGAGAAAAACGTGCATGTAGGGGTCAGGCTCTTTCGTCGACGGGACCTGGTCCTCGGCGAAGGCCAGCATGAAATCCATATTCAAAACGCGCTCATAGAAATCGACGGTTTCCTTCGCATCCTTGCATCGATACGCGACATGATGAATGCGTTTCAGTTTCATGAAGCCTCCTTCTGATCGCCGACGATACCGCGGGCGATTTGATCGCGCTCGATCGACTCGAACAATGCTTTGAAATTACCTTCGCCAAAACCTTCATCCTTCTTGCGCTGGATGAACTCGAAGAAGACAGGTCCGATCATATTTTCAGAGAAGATCTGCAGCAAAAGGCGCGGGTCGCCGTCTTCGGTGGAACCGTCGACGAGAATGCCTCGCGGCCGCAACTCGTCAATAGGCTCGCCATGACCAGGCAGGCGGTCGTCGAGCATCTCGTAGTAGGCATCCGGCGGCGGCGTCATGAACGTCAGGCCGCGCTCCATCAAACGATCCCAGCATTCGATGAGGTTATCGCAGCTCAATGCAATATGCTGAATGCCTTCGCCGTTGTAGGCCATCAGGAACTCCTCGATCTGGCCCGTGCCCTGCGACGCTTCCTCGTTGAGCGGAATGCGAATGCGACCGTCCGGTGCGGTCAGTGCTTTCGATAACAGTCCCGTGTATTCGCCCTTGATGTCGAAGTAGCGGATCTCACGGAAATTAAAGAGATTCTCGTAGAACTCGGCCCAAAAATTCATACGGCCGCGGTAGACATTGTGCGTGAGGTGATCGATTTCCTCGAAGCCGCAACCTTCAGGGTGACGTTCGACGCCATCAAAGAACTCGAAGTCGATATCGTAAATCGTGCTGCCGGTCTTGTAACGATCAATCAGATAGAGCGGTGCGCCCCCGATGCCCTTGATTGCCGGGAGTCGCAGCTCCATCGGTCCGGTCGGTATTTCGACAGGCTGGGCGCCGAGTTCCAGCGCACGGTTATAGGCGAGATGTGCATCCTTGACGCGGAAAGCCATGCCGCAGGCGCTTGGCCCGTGCTCCTGCGCGAAATAGGCCGAATGGCTGTTTGGTTCTTCGTTGAGGATGAAGTTAATCGAGCCCTGGCGATACAACGTGACTTGCTTCGATCGATGCCGCGCGACGGCTTCGAAACCGAGCAAGTGGAACACGGGCTCGAGGAGACCGGGCGTCGGCGAAGCGAATTCGACGAACTCGAAGCCGTCGAGTCCCATGGGGTTTTCGAACAGGTCTGACATGGCTGTCTCCGGGTGATCACCACTTTTCGACATTATGCGCAAATAATTCCGAATATGTGTCCAGAAATAGCCACTATCTCCAAAATTTTGAAATATACATTGCTATAAAAAAGTATATCTTTAATATATGTTTCATGAAGCTATCGAGAGCCGACCGACGGCTACTGGACGCCCTGCAGCAGGATGCGACGCGCAGCCAGGCCGAGCTGGCCGACATATCGGGTATGTCGCGAACATCCTGCTGGCGTCGTATTCGCGACTTCGAGGAAAGCGGCCTTATCGATCGCCAGGTGGCGCTCCTCGACCCTCACGAAGCCGGGTTTCAGATTCAGGTATTACTCGCTGTCGCGATGACCGAACACACGGACGAAAACCGCCACGACTTCGAGCGCCACGTCGCGCTGCTGCCCGAAGTTACAGAATGCTTTTCGGTTTCGGGTGAGCGCGATTACTTGCTGCACGTCGTCGTGCGAGACATGAATGCCTACAACACGTTTCTGAACTCACAGATTCTCAGGCACTCGGCAGTTCGCTCGGCGAGTTCCACGTTCGTGCTCCGGCGTGTCAAGTACACGACCCGGTTGCCGATAGCCTAGGGCGGATTGAGTGCGCATATTGGCGCGCAACCAACAACTCGAGCCCCGAAAGTGTGACGCGCTTCGCAGAATTCGACTTATGTTGAAGGCGTTGCTTTATTTCCACAACACGTCATATTGCGCAACCGATCAAAGCGGATGGCTGTTGCCAATACGCCAGACCATCGATGCAACATTTTCATATTGTGTAATTGCGAACCGCTGCAACGCGGACAGGAGGTTTAAGAAAGTACAAAGGAATTGTCAGCATGTTTCACATGGATGACAGGGAGGAACGCGGCATGAAGAGCATCATCGTTTTTGCTTTGATTCTGTTGAGCGGTTGCGGAAGCTTTACATCGCTCGAGCAACTGGAATCACAGGCACTGTTGACAGGTGACTGGAGCGCCGTTGATAAACGAGAGCGAATTATTGCAAGACGTAAACTACAAGCCGGACCCACATGTCCGTCCGGAATGATAGCCTACTGTCAAACTTACATGTCGGATAGTCGCTGCACCTGCGTCGAAGCGCAAGTCATTCACACCTTATTGGGCGGTCGCTAATTCGAGCGTGCCTGCAATATTGTAATCACGTTCCCGGGTAGCGATGCGACTCGCTCGTCGAGACGCGCGCCGGAAGCACTGCTAAAGGCCAGTCGCCAATCGTGCTGTGCGGGAAGTGCGAATTCAGTCGCGTCTTCCGCAGCATTGAAAAGCATCGCAACAGCGGCTGTCTCCCCGTCTTTGTGTTGTTCCGCGACCGTAACGCAAAACGAGCGGCTTGCTGCCCAGTCGTGATCCGACATGGTTTGTCCATCCGGCCTGAGCCAGCCAATCTCTATGACTCCATGCTCTGTATCAAGTCGGCCGTGCACATATTCTCGCAAACGTAGTAATGGCATATCGCGGCGGAGCAGGATGAGTTGCCGAACCTGCGCAGTGAATTCCGGATCATTGTCGAGCCTCGACCAATCCATCCATCCGGTCTCATTATCCTGTGCATACGCGTTGTTGTTGCCCTGTTGTGAGTGGCCGAATTCGTCGCCGCCGAGAAGTAACGGCGTGCCCTGTGAGATCAATAATGTCGCGAGCAGGTTTAGGCGGTGACGCTTGCGTTTATCGACGATCACGGCATCGTCGGTCGGTCCCTCGACGCCATAGTTGCAACTGTAGTTGTGTGCATGACCGTCTTTATTGTTTTCACCATTCGCATCGTTATGCCGGTGCTCGTAACTCACGACGTCGGCTAGCGTGAAACCGTCGTGGCTCGATACCAGATTGACGCTGGCAAGAGAAGATCGACCACTGGCTTCGAATACATCGGCGGAGCCGTGAAGTCGTTTTGCCAGTTCGCCGGCCGAGCCATCATCGCCGCGCCAAAACTTGCGTAGCGTGTCACGATAGCGGTCGTTCCATTCGGCCCAACGTCCGGGAAAGTTCCCAAGCTGATAGCCGCCAGGACCTGGATCCCAGGGTTCTGCGATCAGTTTTGCCGTGCGCAGCGTTTTGTCGCTGTCGATCGCATCGAGCATGGGATGCGTTGGTGAATAGCCGTGTTCATGGCGGCCCAGCACTGGCGCAAGGTCGAATCGAAACCCGTCAACGCCCATGTCCTGATGCCAGTAACGGAGACTATCGAGTACGAGTTGCCTGGTTTGTGGATGGTCGACGTTTAACGTATTACCGCAACCGGTGTCGTTGATGTAGGTACCCGGCTCACCAGGTTCGGTGCTGTAGTAAGCAAGGTTGTCGATGCCGCGAAAGCAAATAGATGGGCCGTGATCGTCGCCCTCACCGGTATGGTTGTAGACGACATCGAGAATTACTTCAATACCGGCGTCGTGGATGCTGCGAACCATGTCCCGGAACTCTGCGATCGCGTCGGACTTCGCATATCGTGCGTTCGGTGCGAAAAACGAAATCGTGTTGTAACCCCAGAAATTTCGAAGTCCGCGATCTGCAAGGTGTTGCTCATCAATGAACGCGTGAACCGGCATGAGTTCAAGTGACGTAATACCCAATGCCTTCAGATAGGCGAGTACGTCCTTGTGCCGCATGCCATCGAAGGTGCCGCGAGCGGCTTCATCAACCGCCGGGTGGCGCATCGTGTACCCGCGGACATTCGCTTCATAAAATACTGTGTCCCGCCACGGCACACGCGGGCCCGTGGGTATCGCGGTATCAAAAGCCTCGCAAACGACGCTGCTGGGGACAAACGGCGCACTGTCCACGGTGTTCATTTGCGGATCGCCGTGTTCATTGTGCGAATTGAAATCGAATACGGCGCTGTTCCAGACGAACGCGCCGCCTAGAAGGCGCGCGTATGGATCGATCAGGAGCTTGTGCGGATTGCAGCGCAGACCGCCGGCGGGGTCATACGGCCCGCGTACGCGGTAGCCGTAATGTTGACCGGGACGACAATCGGGTAAGTATCCGCACCAGATATCGTCATCGCCTGCAGTCAGACGATAGCTGTGAGTCGCCTGTCCGGCTGCATCAAACAGACACAACTCAACGCTGTCGGCGACGGATGAAAAAACGGCGAAGTTGGTGCCCGTGTCGTCAGTGGTGGCACCGAGCGGGGTGGGGCGACCGGGTCGAATCATTTCTTCACGAGCTGAATCGGGTCGAGCTTCCAGATGTCGGCATTGTAGTCGCGCATCGTGCGATCCGTCGAAAACTGCCCGGACGAGGCCGTGTTCAGAATGCTCATCTTCGTCCAGTGCTCACGATCCTTGTAAAGCGCGCTGGCTCTGACCTGTGCGTCGACAAAGCTACGAAAATCTGCAGCGGTCATCCAGAGGTCGGCAGGCTCGCGTATCGACTGCATGATCGGGTCGAGAATGCCTGGCTCGAAGCGATTGAAATGCCCGCCCTCCAGTAACTGCATTACGCGCCCGAAATCGTCGTCGGCTTCGATGATCGCTTGTGGGTCGTACTGGCCGCGCAGCTCGCCAATCTCATCGACGGTCAAACCGAACAAAAAGAAGTTTTCGGCGCCAACTGCATCACGAATTTCGACATTGGCGCCGTCGAGCGTGCCAATCGTGATCGCGCCATTCATCATGAACTTCATGTTGCCCGTGCCGGACGCTTCCTTGCCGGCCGTCGATATCTGTTCGGACAGATCGGCCGCAGGACAAATGAGCTCCATTGCCGAGACGTTGTAGTCGGGATAGAAAATGAGCCGCAGCTTGTCGTTCATGTCCGGGTCGGAGTTAATGACTCGTGCGACGTTGTTGATGCACTTGATGACATTCTTGGCTATGACGTAGCCGGGCGCTGCCTTGCCGCCGATCACAATGGCACGCGGCACGACGTCGTCGCCATCGCCGCGGCGGATACGGTCATAAAGATGTATGGCATGCAGCACATTCAAGAGCTGGCGTTTGTACTCGTGTATGCGTTTGACCTGCACGTCAAACAGCATGCCCGTCGAGATATTGAGCCCGGTTTTGTGCTCAATATCCTCCGCAAGCCGCACCTTGTTGGCCAGCTTGATCTCGCGCCACTCTTTTCGAAATTCATCGTCCTCCGCGAACTTCTCGAGCTGTTTCAGCTCGGACAATTCCGTTACCCATGCCGAGCCAATTTTCTCGGTGATAAGTTCCGATAACTGTGGATTGCAGGCTGCGAGCCAGCGACGTTGTGTAACGCCATTTGTCTTATTATTGAATTTCTCAGGCCACAGTTCGGCGAAGTCACGAAACAGGCCTTCGGTCAGCAATTTCGAGTGTAACGCTGCAACGCCGTTCACCGAGAAACTGCCCGCGATCGCGAGGTACGACATGCGAATCCTCGGCTCGCTGCCTTCCTGAATCAACGACATGCGCCGGATACGATCGTTATCGCCGGGCCAGCGGCGACTGATCTCCTCAACGAAACTCGCGTTAATCTGGTAAATGATGTCGAGCAGGCGCGGCAGGAGGCGCCGGAACATCGACACGGGCCACGTCTCCAACGCCTCGGGCAACAGCGTGTGGTTCGTATACGCCATGGTCCGTCGAGTAATGTCCCAGGCGTCGTCCCACTCAAGTTCAAACTCATCAAGCAGCAATCTCATGAGTTCCGGCACGGCGATGGCAGGGTGCGTGTCGTTGAGTTGAAAGCAGTGCTTGTCCGCAAAGATCGTGAGGTCATTACCGTGGTGATTCGTGTGATTACGCAAGGTGTCCTGCAAACTGGCCGAGGCCAGAAAATACTGCTGCCGGAGTCGCAATTCGTGGGCTTCTTCGGTGGCCGTATTCGGATACAGGACCATCGTGATATTCTCGGCCAGGTTCTTCGATGCGACTGCGTCCGTGTAACTACCTGAATTGAACTCCTCGAGATCGAATTCGTCGGTGGCTGCTGCCGACCAGAGACGTAGCGTATTCACGATGCCGTTCTGGTAGCCCGGAATTGGAATGTCGTAGGGGATTGCGAGCACATCGTGGGTGTCTTTCCATTCGACGCGCGTCGTACCCTGCCCATCCCTGTATGTCGACGTGTGGCCGCCGAATTTTATGGTCTGTGCGAACTCGTAACGCTCGACTTCCCACGGGAAACCCTCGCGCAGCCAGGGATCGGGTTCCTCGACCTGGTAGCCGTTGTCGATACGCTGACGGAACATGCCATATCGATAGCGAATACCGTAGCCGACAACTGGCAGTGCCAGGGTCGCGCAGCTGTCGAGAAAACACGCTGCGAGACGGCCGAGACCACCGTTACCAAGACCCGCATCATGCTCCCGATCGCAGACGTCTTCGAGATCCAGGCCAATACGTTGCAGCGCTTCGCCCGTTTCACCTTCGATGCCGAGGTTCAATAGTGCATTGCGCAGCAGCCGGCCCATCAGAAATTCGAGGGACAGGTAATTGACGCGCCGGCTGTCCTCGCGCTCCGTCGCCATGCGAGTCTTGCCCCAGCGCTCCATCAACCGGTCGCGGGCGGCGAATACAACGGCCTGATACAGGAACGGTGACTTGGTGTGAATTGTGCGCCGTCCAAGCATGCGCCCGAAGTAGTGCGTGAAATCGTCGAGGATCGCGTCGGCCGTCATGGGCAGGTCGGAGGTCTGTAATAGCTCGATTTCGCCAACATCTACCGAATTGTCAGAACGTGCGGACATTCATCTCTCTCCGTCAGCAACCGTCGTTTCGAGGTCGCAGTATAAGTGTAGCGAGCGGCGGGATGCTCAGGCGCAGCGAGTACGGTTTGCCATGACGACCCGGGTCGTCGGACATCAGCGATGTATTGCAGCATCCGCTGCCACCGTACTTTTCCGCATCCGTATTGATGATTTCCTCGAACGGACCTTTGTCCGCCACACCCAGCTGGTAATCGTAACGAATAACCGGTGTGAAGTTCGTGATGCAAATAACGTATCCGCCTGACTTGTCGCGACGGACCCAGGACAAAACACTGTTGTCACGGTCGTCCCAGTTGATCCACTCGAACCCATCGCCTGAAAAATCGATCTCGAAAAGCGCCGGCGTACGCCGGTACAGATGATTCAGGTCGCGTACGAGCCGCTGCACGCCACTGTGATTCGGGTACTCGAGCAGATTCCAGTCGAGCGACTGGTCATGTCCCCATTCCTGATACTGCGCGATCTCGCTGCCCATGAACAACAGCTTCTTGCCTGGATGGGCATACATGTTCGCGTAGTACGCGCGCAGGTTCGCGAAGCGTTGCCATTCATCGCCGGGCATGCGCCCAAGCAGCGAGTGTTTGCCGTGTACGACTTCGTCGTGTGACAGCGGCAGTACGAAGTTTTCGTTGAATGCATACACAAGACTAAACGTCATCTTGTCGTGGTGGTGCCGGCGATGCACCGGATCCTCACTCATGTACGACAACGTGTCGTTCATCCAGCCCATGTTCCACTTGTACGTGAACCCGAGACCGTCCTGATCCGCCGGATGGGACACACCAGGCCAGGCAGTCGATTCCTCGGCGTAAGATGTTGCGCCATGGGCGTGCAATTCGATGTTTAGCCGGCGCAGGAATGCAACGGCCTCGAGATTCTCATTGCCACCGTGCTCGTTAGGCACCCATTCGCCTTCTTCGCGGGAGTAATCGAGGTACAGCATCGACGCGACTGCATCGACGCGAAGCGCGTCGATATGAAATTCGTCAATCCAGTACAACGCACTACCGATCAGGTAGTTGACGACTTCACGTCGACCGAAGTTGAAGATCAACGTGCCCCAGTCGGCATGTTCGCCCTTGCGGGGGTCCTCGTGTTCGTAAAGTGCCGTGCCGTCGAAGCGCCGCAAACCATGTTCGTCCTGCGGAAAATGTGCCGGAACCCAGTCGAGGATAATCGCGATACCGGCCTCGTGGCAGCGGTCGACAAGGAAACGAAAATCGTCGGGGTCACCAAACCGTTGCGTCGGGGCGAACATGCCGATCGGCTGGTATCCCCAGGAGCCATCGAATGGATGCTCGGATACGGGCAGCAACTCAATATGCGTGAAGCCCATCTCTTTTACGTAGCCGACCAGTTCGGCGGCGAGTTCACGGTACGTCAGGTAGCGATTGCCCTCGAGAGTGTTGCGTCGCCATGAGCCCAGATGCACCTCGTAGATGCTGACCGGCTTGTCGAGGTCAGGATAGATGCTGCGTTTGTCCGTCCACTCACCGTCCTGCCAGTCATAGCGGCTTTCATAGACGATCGAAGCGTTGCCGGGCGGCGGCTCGTGGTAGTTGCCATACGGGTCCGTCTTTAGCGGCAATAGCTTGCCGTTCGGATCCAGCATCTCGTATTTGTAGCGGCATCCTTGCGACACGCCAGGAATGAAGATTTCCCAAATACCATTGGCAGGATGCAAACGCATGCTGTGTCGACGGCCGTCCCAGTCGTTGAAGTCAGCGACGACGCTGACGCGAGACGCATTCGGCGCCCAGACGGCGAACCGCGCACCTTGTATGCCCGCGAACGTGCGCAATTGTGCGCCGAGTTTGTTGTAGATCTTGCTATCCGACCCTTCCCCGAGCAGGTACAGGTCGAGCTCGCCCAATGTTTGCCCAAATCGATAAGGATCCTCGATGTCCGATGTCTGCCCGCCGCTCGTCGTAATGCGCAGCAAGTAATGACGTATGCGCGGCGGCATGACAGCTGCAAACAATCCGTCGTCATGAACGCGCTGCATAGCGCACAAATGCTTGCCTTCAGCGTCGACAAGATCAACCTGCGCGGCCTGCGGCTGCAGCGTTCGCACGATGCGAACGTTGTCGGCGCTGTGCACACCGAGCAGGGCAAAAGGATCGCTATGGCGCCCCTGCAACAGTGCGGCAAATGCATCCCGATTGCGTTGCTGGTCGGTCTCAAGCGTCGTCATAGAGTTGCTCTATCGTTTGTCGTGCAGACTCAGCCCAGCTGAATCGTGCTGAAGCTGCACGAATACAGATACGTTGCCACCGATCGTTGTCTTCGACCTTGACCGCCAGCGCACGCTGTACGCTCGCAATGAAATTTGCAGCCTGATCTCGAGCGGTCGTGCCATCGAATATAAACCCGGTTCTTTCGTCATCCACTGTATCTTTGAGCCCGCCGACAGCATGAACGACACAAGGTTGTGCCGCACGCATCGCAAGCATCTGGCTGATCCCGCAGGGCTCGAAGCTCGAAGGCATCAGGAAAAGGCTACCTGTCCGATACAGCGGTTCGGCCAAAGCCTCGGAGTAGCCGCACAGGAACAACAGGTTTTCGGCACGCTCAGCGATCTCAACCAAGCGCTGTTCATAAGCAGGTTCGCCGCTGCCGAGAATGATAACGACGCCGTCCGAGCCGAGATCGTCGAGTATCGATTCGAGCGCCGTTCGCCCGTCAGGCAGTTCTTCAAGAAACAGACTGACTTTTTGCCGCACGAGCCGGCCGATGCTTGCAAGAATGTGCTTCGGCCTGCGATTTGGCAGGGCTGCCAACCTGGCCTTGGCGATTTTGTGCGCGGGGGACGATGGAGTGGCTTTCGCCCATGCCGATACCTGATCCGCCGCGAGAGACAAAATGCGTTGCCAACCCGGGCGGCGGCCCGTAGTGCGCTTGTAACTGCAGCCGTTGAGGATGCCGGTCAGGCGACCGCTCTGTCGCGCGCGCGCCAATTCCTGCTCCAGTCCTTCGCCACCGATGAAGCCGAGTTCGTCATTGCTCGGTTCGCAAATTTCATTCGCGTAAGTCGGCGATACGGTGCTGATTTTGTCGGCAAGCCGAATCGCAGTGGCCATCGCATTGATGCACTCGCCGTGATACGGATCACGGATCGCCGAATGCGTGACGCGCAGGCCCGGAAACCAGGACTCGAGCGATGATTCGTCGCCACTGAGTGGCCGTATTCCCTGGTAGGACAGGTTGTGAATCGTAAACACGGTGCGTATCCGTCGCAGGCGTTCGTATCCTGAAGCGTATTCACGCAGCACGTAATAAAATGCCGCATGCCAGTCGTGCAAATGCACGATGTCAGGTGTGTCTGGCAGTTGATCGATCCACACTGCGGCAGACGCGCAGAAAAACGCGAACTTGTTGGCGTCAGTCGCGTACGGCCGCTCGGGCTCGTCGCCGCAATAAACCTGTCCGCGCCCATGCGGCGAGAACAGCTTGTGCTCGAATACGATGTTGCGGACTTCAGGTTCACTGCCGGGAACATCAAAGACGTCCACGCTTTGCGATGCGGCGCGAAAGACAACCTCGACGCTGCCAACGCGATTTGCGTCTGGCAGCTCATGAAACATGCCGTAAGAGGGTGTAACGACGGTCGACTGCCAGCCCTCATCAACGAGTGCCGTTGGCAAGTCGCGCACGACATCACCGACGCCACCCACCTTACCGCGTGGCAGTGAGGCGTTCTCGGCCGCGAGGAATATGACGTGCTTGCTACCGATAATGTTCGACCTGCTAGCGTGTGTAATGCAGGTGCTGCCCGAGCATGTCGGGCGTGACCAGCGTGAGTCCGGTGCTCGTCACACGAAAACCGCGTTCCCGGTCTGCATCGTGGTCTTCACCGATAACGGTGCCATCCGGGATATTGGTGCCGCGGTCGATGATTGTGCGGCTGATGCGGCAGTTTTGCCCGATCGTGACTTCGGGCAGTACGAGCGAGTCATTCACGGTGCTGTAGGAAAGTACCCGGCTGCCCGAGAAAAGCAGCGACTTTTTGACATGTGCTCCCGAGACGATGCAGCCGCCGGATACCATGGATTGAATTGCCTCGCCACGCCGCTCGCTATCGTCGAAAACGAATTTGGCTGGCGGCGCCTGAACCTGGTGCGTGAAAACCGGCCATCTCTGATCGTAGAGATTCAGTTGCGGCGATACCGACACCAGTTCCATGTTGGCTTCCCAAAACGCCTGTACGGTACCAACATCGCGCCAGTAAGCTTGTTCGTCGGTGTCGGGATCGCGAAACGCATAGGCGTAAACCTGGTAGTCCGCGATGATCGACGGTATGACATTGCGGCCGAAGTCGTGCTGCGTGCCCGGCGTGTCGGCGTCCTTGATCACCTGTTCAAAGAGAAACTCGGTATTGAAGATGTAGTTGCCCATCGAGGCCAGGCACAGGTCCGGCTTGCCCGGGATCGGATTCGGGTGTTCGGGTTTCTCGTCGAAGCCGATGATGCGCCCGGTCTCGTCGACCGTCATGACGCCGAATTGGCCCGCTGCCTCGTCAAGCGGCATCTCGATGCAGCAGATCGTCATGTCTGCTTCCTTTTCGGCATGGGCGGCCAGAAACGGGCCGTAGTCCATCTTGTAAATGTGATCGCCGGACAGGATCAGCACATAGCGCGGGTCGTGCGTGCGAACGATATCGAGATTCTGATAGACCGCGTCGGCCGTGCCGCGGTACCACTCGCCACCGACACGCTGCGAGGCCGGTAGTATTTCGCAGAATTCCTTGCTGCCCGCACCTGCCTGAAACCATGACCAGCCAGCCACGAGATGCCGGATCAGCGAGTGCGCCTTGTATTGCGTCAGCACGCCCATGCGCCGAATTCCAGAGTTGAGGCAATTCGACAGCGGAAAATCGATGATCCGGTATTTGCCGCCGAAATACAGTGCCGGCTTCGCGCGCCAGGTCGTCAGTTCATGCAGGCGCGACCCGCGTCCGCCAGCCAGGATCAGCGCAAGCGTCTCGCGCGTCAGGCGGCTTACAAAACGTGCATCGTCTGAGGGATTTGTCTTGGGCATGTAGCTTTGTCCGGCAGTGGCTATGTGTCCCGCTAGTCTGCCAGACTTACAGCGTGAGAGGGCGCCGATTGTCGAATAAGCGCTTAGGTTTCAGTTCTGTAGTGCGCGTCCGGATGCGCGGACCAGCCTGGCGACATGTTCGCATAAGCCATCGTTTAGCTGGTCGGCCCGTACGCGCCAGCGCCAATTGTTGTGCGACGTGCCAGGCGTGTTGATTCGTGCCTCGGAGCCCAGCCCGAGATAGTCCTGCATGGGTGCGATCGCGAGACGGGCATCGGTCGAAAACGCGGCACTAATCAGATCGTCGTGAATCGTCTCCGGCGTGCCGCCGGTTATCTGCAGTACGGCTTGCTGCGTTTGCTTGATCTCGAAATCGGAGCGGATGTCATCGGGACTGCCCTTGAACCAGCCTATGGTCGTGTCGTTGTCGTGCGTACCCGTGTAGCAGACAGAGTTCTCGGCAACGTTGAGCAGGTCGAAATCGTCGTCAACCACGTCGAATTGCAGCACAACCATCCCCGGAATCTGGTGACGCTCCCGGAGTGCCTCGACTTGCGGCGTTATGACGCCGAGATTCTCGGCAACAATCGGCAGGTTACCCAGAGCATTTCGCATCGCATCGAAAATAGCGTCGCCAGGACCAGGCTCCCAGGTACCGCGCCGCGCGGTCTCGGACTCTGCCGGCACCGACCAATACGACTCGAAGCCGCGGAAATGATCGATGCGTACGATATCCGCTAATTCTGCAGATGCCCGCAGACGTTCGATCCACCACTGGTAGTCGTTCGCTGCGTGGTTTTCCCATGCATACAAGGGATTGCCCCACAGTTGGCCGTCCATGCTGAAATAGTCCGGTGGCACGCCAGCCACGTAATCTGGCCGGCCGTCGCGATCGATACGCAGGATCTCGGGATTTGCCCACGCATCCGCACTATCCAGCGCGATACAAATCGGCATATCGCCAAACAGGCGCACGCCATGCGCATTCGCGTATTCGCGCAACTGCTGCCACTGGTGATGAAACAGGAACTGAATCACCTTGGTGTCTGCCATTTCGGCATCGGCAGCCGCTTCGAGCTTACGCAGCGCTTTTGGCTTGCGGTGCACGTACTCGGGTTTCCAATCGGGCCAGGGCCGCTCGCCGTGTTGCGTTTTGAGATGGCGAAACAGCGCATAGTCGTGCAGCCAGAGTGTGTCGTGCCGTTCGACAAAGTCATCGCAGGCAGACTTGAGCACGGCACTGGCTCTTTCCTCGAAGCGACCGGCGGCCAGCCGCAACACGTGATTCTTGATTGGAATCAGTGCGCCGTAATCGACAGAGCTGCTCGGCAGGGTTGTTAGCTTGTGCGCCTCGTTTTCGGTAACAAGCCCCTGCGAAATCAGGTCACCCATGTCGATCAGAAGCTCGTTGCCCGCAAACGTGGATAGCGGCTGATACGGCGAATCGCCATAGGCTGTCGGACCCGTTGGCAGAAACTGCCAGACGCCGAGCTGCATCCGCTTCATTGAGTCAATGAACTGGCGTGCCTGCCGGCCGATTTCACCTATGCCATAGGGGCCCGGAAGCGACGTTATATGAAGACAAACGCCGGCTTGTCTGCGTCGTGGCAGAACCTGTTCTTCGTTCTTATCAGTCATCGGCTGCTTGTTTCGTGCGAACTGTTCGCGTTTAGCTTTAGAAGCTAATCACGGGGGGTGCCTGCGGCAAGCGAATGCATACGTATTCAATAGATGAATACGTATGCATTGCATTGCTCCGCGATGTTGCGGTTCATAAGATGTGGAGGAAGCTAATAAATTCAGACCTGCCGGGGGAATACCACATGGTCAGCAAAAAGCGCAACAAAGCGCAGTCAGTTACAGGCGTAACCAGTTTCGGTTCGACATTCAGCCGCACAGCGATATCGCTTGCAGTCGCCGCCGCGCTGCCGGGCGCCGCACTCGCACAGGACGAGCCGATTGAAGAGATCGTCACGATCGGTATACGCACCAGCATCCTCAATTCCGTGGACAGCAAGCGAATGGCCGACTCGATTGCCGACGTCATCGATGCCGGCGCCCTGGGTAATCTCCCCGACCAGTCCATCGCCGATGCGCTGGGACGCGTTCCCGGCGTGACGACCGTCCGCGATTCCGGGCAGTCGTCGCAGCTCAACATCCGCGGCATGGACGGCGACTTCGTGCAGACCACGCTGAACGGCCGCGAGCAGGCGTCGACGGCAGGCTACTCCGCGAACACCCGCTGGATGTCCTTCGACCAGTATCCTGCGGAACTGATCAACCAGGCGGCCGTGTACAAGTCGCCCATGGCGTCGCAGCTCGAGGGCGGCGTCGCGGGCATCGTCGAGCTGAAAACGGCGAACCCCCTGCTGGCCCCGAAACAGCACAACTTCGTGCTGAACGCGCGCGTGTCGCAGAACGATGCGGCCGATGAATTCGGCGGCGACGAGAGCGGCTCGCGCATCAGTGCCTCCTATCAGGGCAAATTCGCGGACGACACCCTGGGACTGGCGCTCGGCTTTTCCTACCTGGATCAGCCGAATTCGTTCATCATGGGTCGCGCCGGTGCCGACGACACCGATTCGATCGGCTTTTCCGGGGACGGCTCCGCCGGTAACGAGTACTTACCCCGGGCCTTCCAGTGGCAGGCGGGCACGGGCACCGACGAACGCACGGGCATCATTGCCGCGCTCAACTGGGAGCCCACCGACAAATTCAAGGCGAAGCTCGACTACTTCAACTCCGAGTTCGATCGCGACGACCAGCGCACGGGCATCACCGCCAGCGGTTTCAGGGAAGATGCCGCCGCCAATCGCATCGTCACCGGCCCGGTCATCGAGAACGGCGTCATAACCAGCGCCACGATCAGTGCTGTCGATCAGAATATCGCCAGCGGGGGACGGGACCACCCCTATTTCGAGGCGCGCACCGAGGATCAGACGACGGTGGCGGACAGCAGCACTTATGGTCTCAACCTGGAGTGGTATCCCACCGACAGCAGCACGCTGATCTTCGACATCTACAAGAGTGAAGGCGAGAAGACGCGCGAGGACCGCATCGCCACGATGCATGCTTACGAGCTCGACTTCAACGGCGCCGGGACTTTCCAGGAGGTGCCGGGGCAGGCGATGACCTACTCGCTGAACGGCCAGGGCATCCCTTCGGCCACCTTCGCGAACGTCGCCTTCGATGACCCGAATGTGATGCGTCTGGGCCGCTACGAACGCTATCCGCACGAGTACACGGACGAGATCGACGCGTTTAAGGTTGATTTCAAGCAGGACGTCGAGTGGGGCCCTATCTCATCGATCGAAGCGGGCGTCCGCTTCTCGGACCGCACATTCACGACCGATCGCAGTACCTTCCAGTACGGCGGCCGTGAGGGCATCTTCAACGACGGAATCGATAGCTGGTGTGAGCAAAACGATACGGTTGTGACATCCAACCCGTTGCCCTGCGAGCCGCAGTCGATCGCCGGTTTCGTCAGCATTCAGTCCCTGCCGGGAGTGCCTGATCACGTTGCCGTCACCAACATCGATGCGCTGGGAAGGTCGATATTCGGCGCCGGCAACGACGCGGGCCTCGACAACTGGAACGATGACTGGACGCTGATCAACGACAACACCCTGACCGAGGAGACCGAGGCGATCTACCTCATGGCGAACCTCGACTTCACGTGGGGCAACGTCCCGGTCCGGGGCAACATCGGCATTCGCTACATCGAGAGCGACGTCAAGACGGCCGGCCTGCAGAACGTCGGCGCCGGCCTGGGCCAGCCGATCACCGACGACCTCGGCGTTACGAACGACTATCTGGAATTCAACAAGTACGGTCCGGACTATAGCGACACGCTGCCGGCCCTGAACCTGGCATTCGAGCTCACGGACAACGACATCCTCCGCTTCGCGGCGGCCAGTGTCATGAGCCGGCCGCCGGTCGGTCAGATGGTTCAGGCGCGCGGCAACTGGAACGGTGGCATCGATCCGGATAACGGTCTGCAACGGTTTAACGTCTGGAACGACGGTGACCCTAACCTCGATCCCTTCCGGGCGGACCAGGTCGACCTGTCGTACGAGCACTACTTCGAGGACGGCAGCGGCGCCGTCAGCGCCGCCGTGTTCTGGAAAGACATCGAGGCGCTGATCGAGGGTCCGAATCAGCAATTCGGTGTCGATCCCGCCTCGGTGGGTGTCAACCTGCCCACACCCGACCCGGGCGACCCGGACTACTTCCTTTACATCTACCAGACCTACATCAACAACGACCGTGGCGGGTACATCCGCGGCTTTGAACTGGCGGGCACCAAGACTTTCGACGACCTGCCGGGCATCTGGTCCGGGCTGGGCGCGACAGCAAGCTATTCCTGGACAGATAGCGAGACCGAGATAACCGGCGGAGACATACTGGGGTCGTCCAATATCCAGCCGCTGCCGGGCCTGTCCGAGACCGTGTGGAGCGCCACGGTCTTCTATGATTACGAGGCCTTCAGCGCGCACATGAACGTTCGTTACCGCGACGAGTTCATCCAGAGGATTGCGACCCCGCAAGGACAGCAGCCCTCGTGGTCGCAGGATTACACCACGGTGGACGCGCAGGTATCCTATGCGTGGGACAACGGCTTCAGCGTCGTCATCTCGGGCAACAACCTCACGGACGAGGCGGCTATCATCGAGTACGGTGTGTCCGGGTTGCTCGGCGAGTACAGGGAGTTCGGGCGCCAGTACTACCTGGGCGTCAACTACCAGTATTAGCGGCGAGCGACACGCCTGCGGTTTTCCCGTCCGGAAAGGCAGCAAGGCCGCCCGAGGAGCGATGCTTTTCGGGCGGCCTTTTGTTTGGCAAGCTATGAGTTTTGGCGGAACTGATCATGCGCAAAGACACCAAGAGCTTCGTGATACTGGGCGGCGGCACGGCGGGCTGGATTGCGGCCAACAGATTGGCGACCCACTGGCAGGATCGGGACTTCGACATCACCCTGGTAGAATCGCCCGACATCGGCATCATCGGCGTCGGTGAGGGATCGACCCCACCGCTAAAGCGCTTCATGGACGTCATCGGTGTCGACGAAAGCGACTGGATGAGCCGCTGCGACGCGACGTACAAGACCGGTATCACGTTCCGCAACTGGTCCACCAAGCCCGGGTTCGACGAGTACTTCCATCCGTTCCAGTGCCAGCCCGACGATTTCACCGTACCCGCGTTCTATCACAACAGCTTCCTGCGCCGCCAGGGCGTGGACCTCGACGGCCATCCGAGCCAGTTCTTCCTGGCATGGCATCTTGCGCTGCAAAGGCTGGCGCCGGTGGCGCCGCCGAATTTCCCGTTCAACATGAACTACGGCTACCATTTCAATTCCGGGCTGCTCGGCGAGTTCCTGCAAGACTGGGCGGCGAAGAAAGGCGTCAAATATAAGCAGGCGACGGTCACCGAAGCCGTTGTCGACGAGCAGGGCTTCATCGACTACCTGAAAACCGACTCCGAGGAGACGATTAAAGCCGATTTCTACGTCGACTCGACGGGCTTCCGCAGCCAGCTGTTGCAGCAGGCGCTCGGCGTGCCGTTCGAGAACTGCGAAGATGTCCTGTTCAACGATTCGGCCGTCGTATTTCCCACGGACCCCGACGAGAACCCGCAGCCGCAGACGATCTCGACGGCGTTGAAGTATGGTTGGGTGTGGAAAATTCCGCTGACGTCGCGTTTCGGCAACGGCTATGTGTACAGCTCGAAGTACGTCGATGACGACGACGCGGAAATGGAGCTCCGGGAACACCTGGGGCTGGTCGATTCTGATGTCGAAGCGCGGCGCCTGAAGTTCAAGGTTGGCCGGGTCCGCGAGCACTGGGTCAAGAACTGCCTCGCGGTCGGTTTGTCGCAGGGCTTCATCGAGCCGCTCGAAGCGACGGCACTCGACATGGTGCAGGAGACCGTAGCCCGTTTCATCGAGGAGGCGAACAAAGGCGACATGACCGACCGGTATCGCGACGAGTTCAACGAGGGCATTTCGAAGCGCTTCGATGCCGTGCGTGACTACATCGTTTGCCACTACCGCATCAACACGCGCTCGGACACCGACTACTGGCGCGACGCGGGAAGCAACGAAAAGATCTCACAGTCATTGCGCGAAACCCTGACCGCGTGGCTACAGGGCAAGAACATTACGGACGAACTCGAACGCCAGAATCTGGACGCCTACTTCCCGAGCATGTCGTGGAACTGCCTGCTGGCGGGCAAAGGTATTTACCCGACCGAGGGGCAGGTGCGGCCCGGTAACGAGCTTGCCCACAAGTACAATTTGAAGGACATCGAAAAGTATCTGCGGGGCTGCGCGCTCAACTTCCCGGCGCACCAGGAACAGCTTGCCGAACTCAGGAAAGCGGAAGCCGCTTAGATGTCAGGGCACGGCCGAGCCGTTGCGCGCCATGAGTTAACCGCCACCCAGCAACCAGGCGAGCTGATCGCCGAGGCGTGCGCGCCAGGACGCTTCATTATGGTTAGCGCCTTCGTACACGCGGATTACGAAATCCTCGCCCTCATTGAATCCCTGCTCGAGCAACCAGTCTCGAACCGCCGCATGCTGGGGCCCGTATTCCGCATCAAGCCCCTCGGTGCCGTGGTCGAAGAACATTCGAGCGCCACGTGGCACGGTATCGCCGTTCGCGATATCGGTGATGATGTAGGGAGTGGCATCTATGCCGGATTTGTCAGCCCCGGCATGTTGGGCGAGTCGGGCCTCTGAAAACAAGAATGCTGTCGATACACAACCGCACGCGCTGAAGACGTCCGGGTGCTCTTTGACAAGATAGTAAGACAGCAATCCGCCCATCGACGAGCCCATGACAAACGTAGCGTCTCTGTCCGTAAGCGTGCGGAACTCGGCATTGACTCGCGGCATCAGTTCTTCGATCAAAAAGCGCGCGTATTGCGGGGCGTCATGCCAGGGAGAGTATTCCTCACTGCGCCGCGAGGTGCTCCACGTCGCGACAACGATTGCCGGCTCGAAGAGGCCTTGTTCAGCACCGCGCATCATGGCTTCATCGACGCCCCAGTCGATACCCGTGTTGGCAATTCGTGGATCGAACAGATTTTCACCGTCGCTCATGTAAATGACGCGGTAGCGACGGTCGGGATCGTCGTCGTAACCGGGGGGCAGCCAGATCTCGACATGACGTTTCTCGCTGAGAGGCGCGGAGGCGACGTCCTGCCAGTACACCAGGGATCCTGTTACACCCGAGTTCCGCCAGTCAGCGATGTAGTCAGCGGCGTCCAGGGTGCGCGCGAACAGCGAGTCGCCAAGCTCGAATACGACCGACTCCAGTGGATCGAGCTTCAGCCGGAACTGACCTCTGCCCCCGTCGACGACCAGTTCGCTGCCGTTGCGCCCGAAAAGTTTCTCCTCCAACGCGTAACGGCCGTCAGCCAGTTGCCATATCGAGATGATGTCTTCGGGAACGATCACGTTGCGTGCGTAAGGCGTTGTTGCATCGAAATTGCTGACGACGATGAGGCGACTTTGATCTGACCAGCGCACGAAAGAGAACAAACGATCATCGTAGTCTGAACTGTGTTCGCGATTGGCCGAGTGAATCTCGGCGTACTTGCCATTCAGTGCGGGGTTCGAAGCGCTGAAGTTCATCAGTCGCACATAGAAGTCGCGCAGCGCCTTTTCCTCTGCGCTTAGCGCACCGCCATCAAACTTGCCACCATTCATCCAGCGTTGATGGGAGGCCACGCCCCAGTAGTCAAAAATCGACGTGCGCGTCGGATCGCCAAAACCGGCATCGCCGTCGCCGGGTTCACCGACGTCCTGTGCGAAGTAGAGCATCGTGGGCGAGCGACTGATCAGGGCCGACACCACCATGGCGGGCCTCGCCTTGTTCGCATCGCCTGCAAAATCTGTGCTCGCGATGCGCTGTTCGTCATGGTTCTCGAGGAAGTGCAGCATGTGCTCTTCGATGTCCAGGACCTCAGCATGGATCGGTGCGATGGCGTCGGTATTTGCCTTGCCCTGCATGATCGGTTTCAGGGTGTCGTACAGCCCGACTTTGTCGTACAGGTAATCCATGCGCCCGAGACGGATGTAATCACGGTATAGCGACGGGTTGTAGACCTCAGCGAGCAGAAATGCGTCGGGATTGGCTGCCTTGATCGATGAGTTCAGGTAACTCCAGAATTCGACGGGCACCATTTCGGCCATGTCATAGCGAAAACCGTCGACGCCCTTGGCGGTCCAATACAACGCGATGTCGCGGAATTTCTGCCAGCTGTCAGGTACCTCCTTACCCTTCCAAAACCCGGCGTGCTCGGCGGTAGTCCATTCACTCGCTTCGTCAGGCAGCGCATCAAACGCATAGCTGCCGTCCGGGCGCACACCGTAATTCACTTTGACAGTCTCGAACCAGTCGTCGAAACGAGGTTGTGCGTCGCGCGCGCCGTTGCCGGTCCATTTGGCGGGTGATTCGTCGAACTTGCCGTCCGCCAGCGGGTGGTCGTCGCCGCCGAGCGGCCGATACCCGTTGGGAGATTCAGGCACGCCGAAGTCCTCACCCGGGACATAGTAGAAATTGTTGTCGCGCGCCCATGCAACCGACGTATCGTCATTCGCGCCGAAGTCCTCGACGCCATCAGGTCGGGAGGCGGATTCGTAGCCGCGCGCCACGTGATTCGGCACGATGTCGATGACGACTTGCATGTCGTGTTCATGCGTTCGAGTGATTAACGCTTCAAATTCCTGCAAGCGCTGCGACGGCTCCACGGCAAGGTCCGGGTTGACGTTGTAGTAGTCCTTGACGGCGTACGGCGATCCCGCGCGGCCTTTGACGACGTCCGGGTCGTCGTTGCTGATGCCGTAATCAGTGTAGTCGCGGATGACGGCGTGATGCGGGACGCCCGTGTACCAGATATGCGTTACGCCGAGTTCACGAATTCCAGCGAGTGCGTCGTCGGTGAAGTCGTTGAATTTGCCGACGCCGTTTTCCTCGATCGTTCCCCATGGTTTGTTGGTGCTGATCTTGTTGCCGAACAAACGCGTGAAAACCTGGTAGACGACGGGCTTGCCTATGGCAGTTTCCTCATTTGGCTCAGCCGTCCCGAGCGGCGATTGTTCCGCATCCTCCGCGGCGCAGCCGAGCATCGCCGCAATGATGAGGCTTGCAAAAACGTTGCGTATTTTGAATTGCATCATTCCGCTCAATTGACCTGCAGCTGCGTCGCTTCGTGGTCCCAGTGGACGCGCACCGTCAGCCGTTTGCTGGTGGCGTCGTAGTGTGCGCCTGATGCCTGTTTCGGTGAGCGCTTTTTCAGATCGATCGGCTTGTCGCCGAAACTGACCTCGTTAACGTCAGAAAGCTGGTTGTGAATAACCAGCGTAAGCTGACGTTGCTTGGGCATGTCAATGTAATCGCCGCCGTCACGTCGCAGGTTGATCGTTAACGAATCCCCGTCCTGCACGGAATCGAATTGCAGAATCTCATAACGGCCGTCCGTCAGACTGTTTCGACTCACGCCGTCATCGTCGTACATCTTGCCGGTGGCCTGCGCCACCGAGGCATCGGCATAGTAATGCAGCGTAAGACGCTCGCTTGAATAATCCCGGGTCGTCTGGATGTCGTCGATCATCGGAATAAAGGAGCCGGCACGCACGAGTACGGGTATGGTCTCGAGCGTCACGGGGATCGATACTGACTGCAAACCGTCATAACGTGTGCCATCCCAGAAGTCGAACCACGTCCCTTGCGGCAGGTCGAGGTCAACGGCCTGGACGCCGGGATCCATGACCGGCGCGACAAGAAATGCATTACCCCAGAGGTAAGCATCCTTCTCATCGATCAGGTCCATGTTGTTTTCATCTTCGAAGAAAAGCGGCCGCATCAGTGGCATGCCGGACGTACTGTTTTCGTAGGCAAGTGTGTAAACGTATGGCAACAGGCGATACCGCAGCTTGATGTAGTCGCGCACGATGTTGCGGGTTTCGCGATCATGGAACACGGGCTCGGCTGGAATGTGCTCCTGTGCGTGCGGCCGGTACACCGGTTGGAATACACCGTATTGCAGCCAGCGGATATAGAGTTCCTTGTCGAACTCTTCGCCGCCTGCGAACCCGCCGAGATCCGAGTGGTTGTAGGCGAGGCCGAACATACTCATTTGCAGGCTCAGTTCAATCTGCGGTTTGAGTCCGCCCCAGCTGCGATTTACGTCACCGGTCCACGGCACGATGCCGAATCGCTGCGAACCGGCAAAGCCCGAGCGCATCAGGATCAGTGGGCGCATGTCCGGATACTGGCTGATCTGCCGTTCGTAAACCGTCTGCGCCCAGACGTGGCCATAGGCGTTATGAATCTCATCGCCGGTAGCCTGCACCCCGGCGTCGCTCAACCAGTGCAGTGAGTCCCCGGGGTGGACTTCGGGCTCGCCGAGGTCGCCCCAGGTTGCCGCCGTACCCTGCTCAAAGAGCATTTCGTAGAATTGCCAGAACCAGCGCCGCGCGTTTTCATCAAAAACGTCGATCAGGCCCGTGTTGCCGAAGTAGAAATCGAAGCGGCGTGGCTCCCCGGCCGGATTTTTCGCGAGCACCTCGTTGTCGACAGCGCTCTGCCAGCGATCGGACGTAGTCAATATGAACGGTTCGGTGATAGCGATCGTCTTGACACCTTTTTCCGCAAAATCGCTGATCATTTTCTCCGGCGTCGGCCACGCGTCCCGGTCCCAGTCAAGATTGCCCATATGTCCCTTGATGTCGGGACCGAACCAGTAAATATCCAGAATGATCGCGTCCAGCGGGATATCGGCGCGCTTGAATCGTTTAACGACGTCGCGTGTTTCTTTCTCGGTGTGATAGCCGAACCGCGAAGCGTAGTTGCCGAATGCCCAGCGCGGCGGCAGCGGCTGCTTGCCGCTGACGTCGATGTAGTTTTCGACAAGGGCAGGGTAGCTGCCGCCAGCGATAACAAGATAGGCCGTGCGGCCGCCGACGGCCTCGAATTTCAGGACGTCGTTTTCAGTGCTGCCGATATCGAGCCAACCGCTTGCCGTGTTGTCGAACACGATCATGTATTTGTCTGAGGACATGACCGCAGGCACGCTGTAGTACATCTGGTCCGTTTCAGTCTCGTAGCCGTACGATGCCTTGTTGTAGAGTGGCATGCGCCGGCCGCGCCGGTCCATTCCAAGCACGCGCTGACCGCCGCCGAGAATTTTCTCGCCTTCGTCGAGCTGAAAGCGAAAGCCACGTACCGTGTCATAGGCGAAGTAGCCGTGCTCCTCGGAAAAGAGGTCCTTTCCCTCGCTTGCGTATTCGATACGCACTGGTGACTTGTTGATTACGGCGATCAGACCATCGATGGCAAACGCTAGCGAAGTCTCTGTTTCAGTGACTGCCGTCGTAATCCTGGGTGGATCACCGGCCAATGCGAACGACGGCAGTTGTTTGACACCGTCCTCGACATAGTGAACCTCGAACGCTGCGTCGTCGATCGCTGTCACGCGCAGTTCGCCGAGGCTTGTCTGCACGATCAGGGTCTCGCCGTCGACTGCGTGACTTGCGTAATCGCCGAAGTCCGCCAGTGCAAACGGTGTGTTGAGTGTGATCGCAATCACTGCGATCAGCCGCCGGAGAAAACGTGTCAAGTCAAGTCCCTTATGGTTATTTTCAATCGTGTCCTGTCCAGAGACACATTGTCCTCGCCACGAGTGAAAATAACCATCACCGATTCCGGCCTCGTCGATGAACGCGAAGGTTCCCCCGCTAACCTACGAACTGGCCAAAACTGATCGAAAGTAGAGTGCACGTTCTGCTACTCTGAAGATGGATTTGTGCAGGAACGAATCGCGCATATCGCCTGTCTTTCTCGGGCGAGCGCCAACACCGGCTTTATGTAAAAGTACGTACATGATCGCATTGACAGCAAGCGGCTTTTCTCGCAGAACCAAATGTGGTACTGGCCAATTGTCACTAACGACCAGAATTTCCCGATTTCTCCGAGCGCAGATTATGACCAGCATTCGCAGACAAATACTCCTTTTCGCAGCTTGTGCGCTGCTGAGTGTAACCTGTGCTGCGCAAGCCCAGGCGGGTGATGGCGACGGCGACGGCAGGGCCGACATCCTGTGGCGTCACGCAACATCGGGCCAGGTCTACTACTGGCAAATGAACGGGCCCGAGATCACTTCGAGTTCGAGCGTCGCAACCCCTTCGACGCTGGCCTGGAAGATAGTAGGCACAGGCGATTATAACGGCGACAACAAGGCCGATATTATGTGGCGAAATTCCGTTTCGCGGCAGGTCTATTACTGGCAGATGGATGGGGCGGTAATCACATCGAGTTCCAGCGTCGCCACACCTACAGACAGTCACTGGCAGGTGATCGGCAGCGGCGATTACGATGGCGACGGCAACTCGGACCTCATGTGGCGTCATATGGGTGTAGGTGGGTCGGGGGAGATCTATTTCTGGAGGTTGAACGGATCGACGATCATGTCCAGTGCGCTGGTCGCACGTCTGACTGATCTGGATTGGAAGGCTGTTGGCAGTGGCGATTACGACGGCGATACCAAGGATGATTTGATGTGGCGTCACGAACTGACGGGACAAGTGTATTACTGGCGAATGAATGGCTCGACGATCATGTCGAGTGCTGCAGTAGCTAGGCCGTCTGATCTCAAATGGCACGTGGTCGGAAGCGGCGACTACAACGGCGATACCAAGGATGATTTGATGTTGCGCAATATCGGTGTCGGAGGTTCGGGCAAAGTCTATTACTGGCAGATGGATGGAGCGACAATCACTTCGAGTTCGCGGGTATCGATCGTCAGTGACCTGAACTGGACAGTGGTTGGAGACGGCGACTACAACGGCGATGGCAATGCCGATATGCTATGGCTGCACGGGACTAGTGGTCAGATTTATTACTGGCAGCAGGACGGACACGTTACCGTTGATCCGTCTCCGGTTTCCACATTGACTGATCTGGATTGGGAAGTCGTCGGCGATGGCGATGAAGGTGGCGGTACCGACCCCGGCCCAACGCTGGACGAACGTCTCCAATGGAGGGTCCCGTTACCGGGCCAATTCTCGCTGGTACGGCCTGCAGTGGGTCCTGACGGCTCAGTCTACGCGGTTGACGTCAATGACAACCTGATTGCTGTATCAGCCAACGGCGCGCTTCAATGGTCGGCCAGCCAGGCCGGCGGCGTGGGCGTCGACGTCGGCCCCGACGGCACCATCTACACGGGTAACGAAGACTGGATCAAAGCCTACAATCCTAACGGCACCTTGAAATGGACCTTTGTGCAATCGCCACGAGCGCACGTGTTCCACGATGTGGCGGTGGGCCCGGACGGACATGTGTATGCGCTGGCCTCCAGCGGCATGGGCGTCTTTTCCCTCGACGATACGGCCAGTGGACCCGTTCTGCGCTGGGCGAATCCGGAACCCTTTGTGCGCCTGTTCGTGGACTACACCGAACTTGCTTTCGGCCCGACGAGTGACGGCGGCGATCAGCAGTTGTATTTCCATGTCAATGATAATACCCGTGGCATCAGGCTAAGTGATGGTGCGTCGATATTCACACTCTTCGGCCAGAACCAGCGGCCAAAAGTCAGCCCGTTCGACGGGACGTGGCACGTCGGCGACGCAGCGTACACACCCGACGGGGCACTCGAATGGACTTTCGATTTCGGCCTGTTCGCGACGGCGCGCGAGCCCGCGTTGGGACAAAGCGGCATGCATTACGCGATCAGCCAGGGTCAAATACTGTTCGGGATCGACTCCGGCGGTGTCGGGAGATGGAGCACACTGCTCGACGAATTTGTTGGCCTGCCCGATGTCGACCCGGCGGAATCGATGTTGCTCCTGCCAACCTCCGCAACGATGACACACCCGTCGGGCCTGAAATCGGTCCGCACGTCCAATGGCAGCCCGTTGTGGCGCATGGAAATCCCACCCGACACCAATGGGGGTGATCAACACGTCAATTCGGGCGTGGCGTTCAGTGCGGACGGCACCACGGCCTATGTCATGTCGGCTACCGCGAGCGGCGGCCTTTCGCGGACCACCTACCTCAACGCCATTGCCATCGATCCGGCGATTCCCAGCGCATCGACTCAATTGCGGGCAACAAACATCGACATGAGCTCGAAGCGCAAGGGACAGTCATTGGAATTCAGTGGCGTGGTCACAGTGCTCGATGAAAATCGTAATGCTGTTACCGGCGCTGCTGTGCAGGCGACCTGGACACTGCCGGACAATTCCACTGTGAGTTCAGTGGTAACCACCAACAATTCCGGTGATGCCAAGTTCACTATTTCCGGCGATGGGGGTCTGTACTGGTTGTCGGTCACCGATATAAGCAAGAGCGGCTACGAGTTCGACCCGGACCACAGCATCCTCGATGCGGGAATAGCCGGGTTCTGACTCCGGATATTTCTGGTAAAGCCGGCAGTTCGACTGGCGAGTCGCCGCTGATTGTGGTTGCCGAAATCGGCGAGGGCAAACTGTGTATGGGATGCGATTGCAACGATTGTGATCGGTTGTCGTAAGTCGCGCGTCACAATCTGACCCTTTATTCTATTTATCGATCTCGAGAATCATTGCCGAGCGCGGTTCGAGCTGTATCGACCCCTGGATACCGTATCGCTTGCCCGTGATCACATCTTCAGCAGTTTGCGCGTCGCCGAGCCGCTCCGCGAATCGAGTCATGTCAAGAGACGCGGCATCCTCGCCACGATTGAAAACGACCATAACCGAATCCTGATCGTTATATCGGAAGTATGCATAGACGTTTTTGATCGGCGTGAACTGCATCAATCGGCCAGTATGGATCACGGCCTTGTCCTTGCGCCAATTCAACAGCTGCCGCATAAGTCGTTGCGCACGAATTTCGTTGTCAGAAAGGCCTTCGCCTGTAAACGCGTTTCTCGTGTGGTCGTCCCAGCCTCCCGGAAACTCTTCGCGAATGGCGCCGTGACTCTCGGTGCCCGGATGAGACATCAGGACTTCTGTGCCGTAGTAAAACGTCGGGATGCCACGCATCGTCAGGTAGTACACGATCGCCATGCGGAACAGGTCGAAGTCTTCGTCGACTTGCGTATAGATGCGGCTCATGTCGTGATTGTCGGGAAAAATGACGAGATTGCCGGGATCCGGGTACAGGAAGTCGTTGCCAAGCATTTCATAAGCCGGGGTCCATACGCTGCCCCGGCTCGGCTCGTCGGCCGTCAATGCCTCGCGAATGGCGATTTGCAGCGGAAAGTCGAGCATGCTCGGCATGTCCGACACATAGTCATCATGATTGGCCTTGCCGCGTTGCCAGTAAGAGACGATGGCCGGGTTGCCGCTCCATTCTTCGCCTGTGAGATTGAGGTCCGGGTACTCCTGCATGACGCGCCGCGACCACTCGCTAAGGTAGTGCTTGTCGGGGTACGGGTGCGTATCCATGCGTATGCCGCTGATGCCCAGGTACTCGATCCACCAGATCGCGTTCTGCGTCAGGTAGTCGGCGAGCAGGGGATTGCGCTGATTCAGGTCGGGCATCATCTTCGAAAACCAGCCGTCAGCGTGAGCCGCCTTGTCGTAGTCCGATGCGTAGGGATCCTGATTCGTGGTGCGGGCATGCGACGTTATGGGTCGATCGTCGGGGAAATTGAGCCAATCTGAGGAGGGCAAGTCGTCCAACAACCAGTGCTCGCTGCCCGAATGGTTCACGATCATATCCATGATCACGCCGAGGCCCTTCGACTTTGCTGTCGCGACAAAGTCGCGATATTGCTCGTTACTGCCAAAGCGCGGGTCGACTTTGTAAAAGTCGGTCGTCGCATAGCCGTGGTATGACGCGCGCGGCATCGCGTTCTCGAGAATCGGATTCAGCCAGATGGCCGTGAATCCCATATCGGCCAGGTAGTCGATCGAGCCCTCGATACCGGCAAGATCGCCGCCGTGACGGCCGTAATCGTCGTCGCGATTCAGCTTGTCTTCCAGATCCGCAATCGAATCGTTGGCAGGATCGCCGTTTGCGAATCGATCCGGTGTGATCAGGTAGATCACATCGGCTGGAGAAAACCCCTTCGCATGCCTGGGGTCGGCGTTTTTCTCGTGCAGCTCGTACGAATGGGTCGCTCGAAGGTCGTCATTTTCGAACACTAAGTCGAACTTGCCGGGTTCCGCGGCCGCATCGATATCAAGGTACAGGAACAGATAGTTAGCGCTGTCGACATGCTCGACGCGATTGATACTGATGCCGGGATAGTCGATGGACGCGTTGAATCCTGAGATGCCATGACCGTGAACCAGGAGCTGCAATTCTGTGTGCTCGAAGCCTTGCCACCAGAATGGCGGCTCCACGCGATCGATCGGCCCACTCAATACGCGCGCAGACAAACACAAAAAGACCAGGCCAGGAAAGGCAATTCGGCACTGCATGTGAATCCCCCATGTTTTCAAGGGATGTTAGTCATTTCAGGGTCTTGGCGGGGATGAATACGTTTGCAATTTGAACGGCTCGATCGATCCTGTTGGTAGAATTGGCCGGGTGCCAGCAGCTAATAAATACAAGATCACGGCATTCGTGTGCGCCACGCTTTTGCTCGCGACACAGGCGCCGGCTGTCGAGGTTCATTCGCCGGACGGCCGTATCGCATTTTCGGTGGATCTGGATGGGGATGGCAGAGCCCGATACGGCATCGTCTATGGCGACGAAGCGATCATTGGCGAATCGCGTCTCGGGTTGCGCTTTGCATCACGGGCGGAACTCGATGCCGGGTTTCGCCTCGCTGAGACGAGCCGTAGTGGTGGCGACACGACGTGGGAACAGCCATGGGGCGAGCGTCGTTTCGTTCGCGATCACTTCAACGAACTCTTGCTTGGGTTTGAATCGGTGGCCGGGCCAGAGCGGCGCTTCAATCTTCATGTGCGCGTGCACGACGATGGCGTCGGCTTTCGTTATGAAGTACCGGCGCAGGATTACTATGACGATGTCAGTATTGTCGACGAACTGACGGAATTCCACTTGCAGCAAGACGGCGTCGCGTATTGGATACCGGGACACGGCTGGAATCGTTACGAATTCCTTTATCAAACAACGCCGATCGACGAAGTCTTACTGGCGCACACGCCGATGACGATGCGATTGGCAAGCGGTACGCACATCAGTATCCATGAGGCCGCACTCGTCAACTACGCCGCTTTCTCACTTGATCAACGGCGGCCCGGTGTACTGCAGACCAACCTTGCACAGAGGTCCGATGGTGTTCGCGTGAAGACGCAGACGCCATTCGTCACGCCATGGCGCACGATCCAGATCTCACCAGATGCCGTTGGCCTGCTGAATTCGAACCTGATTCTGAATCTGAATGAGCCCAATGTGCTCGGCGACGTATCCTGGGTCGAGCCGGGAAAATACGTCGGCATCTGGTGGGCGATGCACATTGGCAAGCAGACCTGGAGTTCCGGCGAGCGGCATGGGGCTACGACGGCCGAAACCAAACGCTACATCGACTTCGCAGCCAAATACGGTTTTGACGGCGTGCTCGTGGAGGGCTGGAATA
The DNA here is from genome assembly GCA_029862045.1 of Gammaproteobacteria bacterium. GTDB lineage: Bacteria > Pseudomonadota > Gammaproteobacteria > Steroidobacterales > Woeseiaceae > UBA1847. The sequence goes on along the minus strand of JAOTYE010000001.1, from coordinate 152,848 downwards.
CGGGCTGGGATGGCGACTGGTTTAACAACGGGGCTATTTTCAGTTTTACCGAACCTTATCCGGACTTCGACCTGCAGGCCGTTACTGATTATGCGCGCGACAACGGTGTGCGACTCATCGGTCATCATGAGACATCCGGGCACATCAGCAACTACGAAGCACAAATGGCGGATGCGTTCGATCTTTACGAATCGCTCGGCGTACGCCAGATCAAGACCGGTTACGTGGCCGATGGTGGGCAAATACAGCAAGTGGATGCGAACGGCGTCACGCATTACGAATGGCACGATAGCCAGATTGCCGTAAATCATTTCGAGCATGTTCTCAAAGAAGCGGCGAAACGAAAAATCAGTATCAACACGCACGAGCCAGTCAAAGCGACCGGGCTGCGGCGCACATACCCTAACTGGATTAGTCGCGAGGGCGCCAGGGGACAGGAGTACAACGCGGACTGGGCAGTACCGAACCCGCCCGAACACAATGTGCTATTGACGTTTACTCGCCTGCTCGGCGGGCCAATGGATTTCACGCCTGGCATTTTCGATCTGCTTCACCAGGGCCCCGACACCGAGTTCCGCGTGCAAAGCACGTTAATGCATCAACTCGCTTTGTACGTGGTGCTCTACAGTCCGATACAAATGGCGGCCGATCTGCCCGAGAACTACGCCAGGCACAGCGATGCATTTCAGTTCATAGTCGATGTGCCAACTGACTGGGAAGAGAGCATCGCCGTCGCAGGTGAGGTTGGCGACTATGTCGTGCTTGCACGCAAGGAACGTGGCGGCGATGACTGGTTCCTCGGTGCGATAACCGACGAAGTATCACGAGAGCTTCGGGTGCCGCTTTCTTTTCTCAGTGATGGCCACGACTACACCGCGACGGTCTATCGCGACGGCAAGCGTGCCGACTGGGAAACCAATCCATACGACTATGTGATCGAAGAGCGCGTGCTCAATCACGACTCCGCCCTTAAACTGAAGTTGGCCGCAGGCGGTGGCGCAGCGATCCAATTCAGGCCAATCCTCGAGGCGAAACAATGAAACCAAAACCACCCCTCAGTTTCTGGCAAATCTGGAACATGTGTTTCGGCTTTCTCGGCATTCAGTTCGGCTTCGCGTTGCAGAATGCCAACGTCAGCCGGATATTCCAGACGCTTGGCGCCGAGATCGATGACATTCCGATACTCTGGGTGGCCGCACCACTAACAGGTCTCATTGTTCAACCAATCATCGGTTACATGAGTGACCGGACATGGAACCGCCTCGGTCGACGGCGCCCGTACTTTTTGGCAGGGGCGATCTTTGCGTCGCTCGCATTATTCGTTATGCCGAATTCCCCGGTGCTATGGGTTGCCGCCGGCATGCTCTGGATCATGGATGCGAGCATCAATATATCGATGGAGCCGTTTCGTGCCTTCGTCGGTGACATGCTCCCCGAGAAGCAGCGCACCGGTGGTTTCGCCATGCAGACGTTTTTTATTGGCATCGGGGCCATCGTGGCATCGGCGTTGCCCTGGATGATGGCGAACTGGTTCGATGTCAGTAACACGGCGCCACCGGGGCAGGTGCCGGATTCGGTCAAACTGTCCTTTTATTTCGGCGGCGCGGTCTTCTTTCTCGCTGTCGCCTGGACCGTTTTCCGGACCAAAGAATACTCGCCTGAAGAGCTGGCAGAATTCGACGCGGCGCGCCCGCCGGAGCACGTTGCCGACGACACGACGCTTCGCGCGGCAAGCAAGTATCGCAACGGCGGCCTGATCTGGGCCGCGATCGGCATTGCGGCGTGGTACTGGATCATGGCGAATGGCCTCGACAAGCAACTGTACGTCCTCGCCGGCGGTTTCGCGGTTTTCGGTGTCTTGCAGATCATCACGAGCCTGCTGCAGAACGCCGGCAGAACCGAGAGCGGCATGTACGAGATCATGCACGATCTTTTTCATATGCCGAAGGTCATGCGGCAACTCGCCGTCGTGCAGTTCTTCTCCTGGTTCAGCCTGTTCGCGATGTGGATCTACGGTACGGCAGCAGTAACGAGCTACCATTTCGGCACGACCGATGTCACGTCCGCGGCGTACAACAATGGCGCCGACTGGAACGGCGTGTTGTTCGCGGCGTATAACGGTTTCGCCGCACTGGCCGCGATCGCGATACCGTTCATGGCCAATAAGTTCGGCTGTCGTTTCTCGCACCTGATCAATATGACGCTCGGCGGCATCGGCTTGATTAGCTTCTATTTCATCAAGGATCCGCAGATGCTGATCATCCCGATGATCGGCGTGGGTATTGCGTGGGCTTCGGTGCTCTCACTGCCGTATGCGCTGCTGTCGAGCAACCTGCCGTCGCGCAAGATGGGTGTCTACATGGGCATCTTCAATTTCTTCATCGTGATACCACAACTTGTGGCGGCGAGCGTACTTGGGCTGGTCCTGCGCGAGTTCTTCGATCTGCAGAGTATCTACGGCCTGGTCATAGGCGGCGTTCTGATGATCGTCGCCGGCAGCGCAACGCTTCTCGTTGACAAGGAGGCCGAGCCGCAATGATCACGAGCAAGATGCGATGCGGCTTCGTTGCCGCTGTCGTTGTAACGCTGTGTTCGTGCACGGCGGAGAAGCAACCAGCTGCGACAAGCGCGCCCGGGGCTGAGTATTACGGGACCCTTGAGCCGTTCGCGTCGGAGGCCGTGTATTTCGTCGTCACCGATCGCTTCGTTGATGGCGATCCGGCGAACAACCACGAGGACCAGGGCGGTGAGGAACTCGGCACGTTCGACCGTGAGATTCAGATCGAAGGACTGCCGCCTGGCAATATCGGTTACCTGGGTGGCGACTTTCGCGGCGTTCTCGACAACGCCGCCTACATTGCCGACATGGGTTTCACGGCGCTCTGGATGACACCAATTGTCGACAACCCGGATGAGGCGTTCTCAGGCGGTACACCGCCAGGCTTCGGCGGCTCCAATGACAACGGCAAAACCGGCTACCACGGCTACTGGGGGGTAAATTTCTTCGAGGTTGACGAACACCTCGAGTCGCCGGGCCTTACCTACTCCGATCTGACTCAAAGCCTGCAACGTGAGCACGGTATCAAAACGATTCTCGATATCGTTGCCAATCACGGCTCACCCTCGTTTTCGATGCCGCTCGATCAACCCAGGTACGGCGAGCTCTATGACGCCGAGGGCAGGCTCGTTGCCGACCACGGCAACCTGCACCCGTCACAGCTCGATGATGCCAATCCACTGCACGCGTTTTATCGCCGCGAACCGGATCTCGCGGAGCTATCGGATATGGACTACGACAATCCGGACGTGCTCGAGTACTTCGTGGCGGCACACTCTAAGTGGATCGACCAGGGGGCTGCCGCAGTTCGTATTGATACGATCAAGCATATGCCGCACGCGTTTTGGAAAGCATTTGCTGACCGGATTCGCGAGCAGCGACCCGGCTTTTTCATGTTCGCCGAAGCCTGGTCCCATGATGCCGAGTTGCTTGCTGCGTACACGTATCCCGAAAATGGCGGTATCAGCGTACTCGACTTTCCAGGGCAGGGCGCGATGTCGAAAGTTTTCGGCAAGGGGGGCGGGAGCTACGCTGAGCTGCTCGACTACCTGCATTTAGACAGTGGTATCTATGAGAATCCGTATGACCTGATGACGTTTTACGATAATCATGACATGCAACGGATCGATGCCGATCAAGCCGGTTTCATCGACGCCAACAACTGGTTGTTCACGAGTCGCGGCATACCGGTGGTCTATTACGGCTCGGAAATGGGTTTTCGTGCGGGCACCGATCAGCATAGCGGCAATCGCGATTACTTCGGCCAGGAGAACATCGAGCAGGCCGGGTCCCACCCAATCCGTGCGGCACTCGCGAGCATCGCGGATATTCGCAAGGGATCAGTCGCACTGCAGCGCGGACTGCAGGCAAACCTCGAACTTAGTGACGATACGGCAGCGTTCTATCGCGTGTACCAGAAAGACCGTGTCAATCAGACGGCGCTGGTGTTGCTAAACAAGGGCGACAGCCCTGTGCATATTCAAGTGTCGAAATGGCTAAGTCGCGGTACCTGGCGTGATGCTGCGAGCGGAGTGGAATACAAGGTGCAAGCGGCGGCTGAGCTTGATATCAACGTGCCGGCACACGGCGTGCGCGTGTTACTTTTTGATAATGCCGTGAACGATGTGGCGCTTGCAGCTGAACTCGTGCGATTGCATCAGGTGAAGAATCGCGTCCAGGGGCCCTCGTAAAGTTATTTTTTTGCGCCGCAAGAATCGCGAATAATCAATTTCGGTGCCATCTGTATCGATTCGACCGGTTTGCCCTCAATCAATCCTGCGATCGCCTTGACCAGCCCTTCGCCGGCTTCGCGAATATTCTGCTGCACGGTCGTCAGTGCGGGAGTGACGAAAGCCGCACGGGGCAGGTCATCGAAACCAACGACGCTGACATCGACAGGAACGTGCAGGCCGGCATCCGCGAGCGCGTGCATTGCGCCGATCGCAAGCACATCGGTCACCGCAAAGACGGCGTCGAAAGACCTGCCACTTCTTAACAGTTGTTGCATCGCCTCAACGCTGTGTTCCTCGGTATTGTCTGCATGGATCTTCAAGTCTTGATCCAACTCCAAACCCGCCTGTTGCAGGGCCCTGGCGTAGCCAAAGTACCGTGACGCAAACTCCGGGTGCCGCTTGGAAGTGTCGCCAAGAATGACGATCCGCTTGCGGCCCAGATTAATCAGGTGCTCCGTTGCGGCACGGCCACCCGTCTCATTGTCGCAACCTAATGAGTGGCCAGGTTGATCCTTGACGATTGGGCCATAAATGATGAAGCGCGTATTGGCCGCAGCAAGCGCGTCGAGTTTCTCGCGATAGCTGACGTAATCGCCATAGCCGAGCAGTATCAGACCATCGGCGCGGTGACTCGCCTGGTACTCGACGTGCCAGTCATCGGTCAGTTGCTGCAGCGAAACGAGTACGTCATACCCCATGCTTGCGGCGGAGCGCGTGATGTAGCCGATCATCGACAGAAAAAATGGATTGATTTGCGCGTCGTTGCCACCGGTCTCGTCGAACAACAGCAGGGCGAGGGTATTGCTCTGGTGTGTGCGCAGCCGGGCGGCGTTGCGATTGACGAAATAATTGAGCTCGCGGGCGATCTGCTGAATGTGCTCGCGTGTCTCCTGTCGTACGAGCGGGCTGTTGCGCAAAGCACGCGAAACCGTCGCCTGGGAGACGCCGGCGAGGTCTGCAATATCGCGCGAGGTCGGGTTTTCAACCTTCATAACAGGAGTGTAGTGGACTATTACCCGGGAAAGACCGGGTTTTAGCACATATTCCGCGAATTCAGAGTTGTGGGAAGTAACTATACGTAAGGATTACAATACGCTGCGGTCGGGCAGTGCGTTCTTGGTCTCACGCAGGTTTTCGATTGCCGTCCCTCCGATCGTGACCGCCAGCGCCACTTGTAGCGCGTCGAGCAGGGCGAGTTGCGCCATTCGAGAGCTCATCGGTGTGTAAGCGCTGGCGTCTTCGGACGCGTGAAACGGAAACACGATATCTGCCGCAGCCGCTAATCCGCTCCTCGGATCCGTCAACGCGACTATCACAGCTCCGCGGCTACTGGCCAGATTAGCGGCGTGTTCAAGTTCCGGCCATTGGCCGCTGTGAGACATGAAGATCAGGACGTCTTTCTCGTCTGCAATTGCTGCAAACTGCAACGCTGTGGGCGCATCCGTTAGCGTGGTACAGGGTGTGCCAAGGCGAAAGAACTTGTGGCAGGCATCCCGGGCGACGTGCCCGGACGCCCCGAATCCAGCAAATGCCAATTGACTCGCTACGGACATGGCAGCAACTGCTTCGTCAAACGGCATCGATGACGTTCTTGCGCGCACGTCGATCAGCGTTCGAATCGATGCGTCCATCACCTTCGAGACCGCATCGGGCACAGTGTCATCCGCGCTGACATTGCGATGCACGTACACGGCAGGTCGACTGATGGCCTCCGTCAGGCGTAGCGTGAATTCGCGGAAGCCAGCCAGACCCACATGCCGGCAAAAGCGGATTACCGTAGGTTCACTGACACCGCAAGCCGTCGCGACTTCCGCCAGCGTTGCCGCCGCGGCTTGTCGGGGATGCTCGAGGACCCAGCGGGCGACCCGTTGCTCGGCACGGCTGAGGTCAGGCATGCGCTGTTCAATTTGTCCTAGCATGTAGTAAAACTACAGAAAAGTAGGGCATTGTTCCAGTAAAATTGGCTATTTCTGACAATAAAGTAGTAAAATTACGAAAATTTGCAGGACCAAACCATGGCCAAGCTCGTACCGGTCGACGTCTTCGACCTGATCATATTTGGTGGCACCGGCGACCTTGCGATGCGCAAGCTGTTGCCGGCGCTGTATCACCGTGACCGTGACGGTCAGTTCTCAGGCGATAGTCGCATCGTCGCGGTCGGGCGCAGCGCGTTCAGCCACAACGACTATCTCGCAGAGGTCGAGAAGTCGCTGCGCGACAATCTTGGCAACGGAGAATTCGAATCCGCACATTGGGGAAACTTCCGCGAACGTATCCATTACGTCGAAGCTGACGCGCTTGCCCACGAGCAGTGGGGAGCCCTGAACGAACTTCTCAATGGCAAGGAAGATCGAATACGCGTCGCCTATCTTGCGACGGCACCAAGTCTGTTCGGTCCGATCGCGAAAGGACTGGATCAAAATGGTCTGATCACCGACAACAGTCGTATCGTTCTCGAGAAACCGCTCGGGCGTGATCTTGCATCAGCGTCGGAGATCAACAATCAGGTCGGTGAGTGTTTCGCTGAGAACCAGATCTATCGTATCGATCACTATCTGGGCAAAGAGACCGTGCAGAATCTGCTTGCGCTGCGCTTTGCAAACTCGCTGTTTGAACCGCTGTGGCGCCGTGGCGCCGTCGATCATGTGCAGATCACGGTCGCCGAGGAGCTTGGCGTCGGCGGCCGCATCGAATTCTACGACCGCGTCGGGGCATTGCGCGACATGGTGCAGAACCACCTGCTGCAACTCGTGTGCCTGACCGCGATGGAGGCGCCTTCCAGCCTGCATCATGATGCGGTTCGGGACGAAAAAATCAAAGTGCTGCGTGCGCTCAGGCCGATCGATGCCGAGGCGGTACGCAGCAACACGGTTCGCGGCCAATACGGTGCGGGCGCGATCAAAGGCGCGACAGTGCCGGGATACGATGACGAACTTGGCGGTGCACAAAGCAGTACCGAGACCTTTGTCGCGCTAAAGCTCGAAATCGATAATTGGCGCTGGTCCAATGTCCCGTTTTATCTGCGTACGGGCAAGCGGCTAAAAGACAAGCACTCTGAGATCGTCGTTGAATTTCAGGACGTTCCACACTCGATTTTCCCGGAGCAAAAATTCGATGTCATGCCGAATCGACTGACGATCCGGCTACAGCCCGATGAAGGTGTCAAATTGTCGTTGATGGCCAAGGAGCCAGGGCCGGGCGGTTTCGATCTGCGGCCCGTGTCGCTGGATCTGAGTTTTGAAGAAACCTTCGGACTGCGTTATCCCGACGCCTATGAGCGGCTTTTGATGGAAGTGCTGCGCGGCAATCCGGCACTGTTCATGCGCCGCGACGAAGTAGACGCCGCCTGGCAGTGGGTCGACAGCATCATCGAGGGTTGGGAACAATCCCGCCAGAAAGTCGAAACCTACGTCGCCGGATCCTGGGGACCGACGGCTTCATCCGTGCTGCTCGATCGCGACGATCGTGCCTGGTATCCCGATAGTTGAATCAGTCGCTGAAAACAAGCTGGAGTAATGATGGAACACCTGTTTGAAACGCGCGAAGAGGCGTCAATCGCCGCCGCGAGTCATATCAAAGGGGCACTGACAAGGCGGCTCGCGCAACAGCCCGAAGCATCACTGGTTGTCAGCGGTGGCACATCGCCCGTGCACTGTCTCACGGAGCTTGCAGCAAGCGATATCGACTGGGAACGCGTGCATGTACTTCTCAGTGACGAGCGGTGGGTGGCGCCGGATGACGATGAGAGCAACGAAAAGCTCATCAGGGAAACCTTGTTACAAGGCAGGGCTGCCGAGGCGCGCCTGCACCCCATGTATAGCGATGCATTTAGCGCGGATGAACGCTGCGAGTTACTGGAGGAGTCTATTCGTACGCTGCCGTTTCCATTTGCCTGCTCTCTTGTTGGCATGGGCGAGGATGGTCATTTCGCGTCGCTGTTTCCTGATGCGGACCATCTCGATCAGGGACTCGACGTCGATAGCTTGCACTTGTGTCTGCCTGTCAAAACGGCGACCAGCTCTCACCCGCGCCTCACTCTGACGCTGGCGGCACTGTCACGCAGCGACGTTGTCGTGTTGTTATTCTTCGGCGATGCAAAACGAGATGTGTATGAACGTGCGAAAACAGGCCCGGATGTATATCCCGTTTCCGGACTTCTGTTACAAAAACGTGCGCCCGTACACCTGTTCTGGGCTCCATAGAGAGACTGCAAATGGACACAACAATCGTACGCGTTACACAGCGTATTCAAGAGCGCAGCCGGAAAAGTCGCAACGATTATCTGGCGCGAATTCGGGCGGCTGCGAGTGAAGGGCCATCACGCGATGCGTTATCGTGCAGCAACCTGGCACACGGTATAGCGGCGTGTGGCCAGGCTGAAAAAGACTCGCTGGCGGGGGCGGTGACGCCGAATATTGGTATCGTTTCTGCTTACAACGACATGCTCAGCGCGCATCAGCCATTCGAGCGCTTTCCACGACTCATCAAGCAGGCAGCGGCAGCCGAAGGCGCGGTGGCGCAGTTCGCGGGCGGCGTGCCGGCGATGTGTGATGGCGTGACCCAGGGTCAGGACGGCATGGACCTGTCGCTGTTCAGCCGCGACGTGATCGCGATGTCGACCGCGATCGCTTTATCGCACAACATGTTTGATGCGGCATTGTGCCTCGGAATCTGCGACAAGATCGTACCGGGCCTGCTGATCGGTGCGTTGTCGTTCGGCCATCTGCCGGTTGCGTTTGTGCCTGCAGGTCCGATGACCTCTGGTCTGCCGAACAAGGAGAAAGCGAGAATCCGCGAAGAACACGCCGCGGGCAAGATCGGCCGGGACGAACTGCTTGCCGCCGAGTCAGCCTCGTATCACTCACCGGGAACCTGCACGTTCTATGGCACCGCGAACAGCAATCAAATGCTCATGGAGTTCATGGGCCTGCAATTGCCGGGTGGGTCGTTCGTCAATCCGGGAACCGAGCTACGGGATCACCTGACTGCCGAGGCGGTGCGTACGGTTCTCGGCATCACGGATCTCGGCGACAACTACACGCCGATTGGGCATATCGTCGACGAGAAAGTAATCGTCAACGGAATTATTGGTCTGCTGGCGAGTGGCGGTTCGACGAATCACACGCTGCATCTCGTCGCGATTGCGGCGGCCGCGGGAATCTCGATCGACTGGGGCGATTTCGATGAATTGTCGCAAGCGGTTCCGCTCATCGCTCGCGTATATCCAAATGGCCTCGCCGACGTGAACCACTTTCACGCGGCTGGCGGGTTGGGCTACATGATCGCCCAGCTACTCGACGCAGGTTTGTTGCATGAAGATGTGCATACGATTCTCGGCAGCGGGTTGCGCAGATTCTGCGTGGAACCTGTCGTCGACGATGGCAAGCTCGACTGGCAAAGCGCGCAGCCAGAATCCCTCGACAAAGATATCCTGCGACCCGTTGCCGAGCCGTTCGACGACGAAGGCGGATTGCGCGTTGTCGATGGCAACGTCGGCAGAGCGATCGTCAAAGTGTCAGCGGTCTCCGAAGAGCATTACACGGTCACCGCGCGCGCACGCGTTTTCGATTCACAAGCGGCATTTACCGAGGCATTCAACAACGGCGAGCTGGAGATGGACTTCGTTGCCGTCTTGCCATACCAGGGGCCAAGCGCAAACGGCATGCCCGAACTGCATAAGCTGACGCCTTACCTCGGCGTCTTGCAGAATCGTGGTTTCAAGGTGGCGTTGTTGACCGATGGCCGCATGTCGGGCGCGTCCGGCAAAGTACTGGCAGCCATTCAAGTCACGCCTGAAGCCGCATGCGGCGGCACGATCGGCAAGATCAGGGATAACGACGAGATCACTATTGACGTGCATGACGGTGTGTTGTCGGTGTCAGGTGATGACGATCCGGCCGCACGATCGGCAGAGGCCAGCGATCTTTCCGGCAACCGCGCGGGCATGGGTCGTGAGTTATTTAGCGCATTTCGGCAGCAAGTCAGCAGTGCAGAGACGGGCGCGACAATATTTGGTGGAGAGTGATATGGATGCGAGCAAGTTGCTTGCCGGTGCAAAGATCGTTCCGGTCGTCGTTATTGACGACGTCGACAAAGCCGTGGCGCTGGCCGAGTGTCTGGTTGCCGCGGGCCTGCGCATCATCGAAGTCACGCTGCGCACGGCGGCAGGTCTTGAGGCCATAGAACGCATTGTCGATACCGTGCCGACCATGATCGTCGGCGCCGGGAGCATACGCAGCGTCGATCAGGTCGACGCCGTTATGCAGGCCGGCGCCAGGTTTGGTGTCGCCCCGGGCGCTACCGGTCGATTGCTCAATACCGTTGATCGAGCGGGCTTGCCGTTTGTTCCCGGTGCAGCGACGGCATCGGAGATGATGCGGCTCCTGCAACGTGGCTATACGCTGCAGAAGTTTTTTCCGGCGGAACTTGCAGGCGGTATTCCGTTTTTGAAAGCGGTTGCCGCGCCTGTTCCCGAAATTCGCTTCATGCCGACGGGCGGTATTTCGGCAGAACTGGCACCCGACTATCTCGCACTAAATAACGTTGCGGCGGTGGGCGGGTCCTGGATCACGCCGCAAGGACTGATCGAGACCGGGGACTTCGAGGCCATTGCGCGACTTGCGGCTGATGCGGCTCAGCTTGGCATGTGAGAGCATATCGGCTCACGACAAGTCAGGATGATCGATGGCGGCCAAGACCTTGTTAATCGGTGACATCGGCGGCACCAATGCACGATTTGCGCTGGCCGATCACAAGGCGCCCGGATTTTCCAAGGAGTCGACGCTGAAGTGCGCCGATTTTGCATCGGCCGATTTGGCGATCAAGCAATACCTCAAAGATGTGGGAGCAAAATCGCCCGATGTGATCTGTCTCGCCGCTGCGGGACCGATCGTCGAACAGCGGGTGCGGTTCACGAACAACCCCTGGAGTATCGCGGCCGACGAGCTGTCCGAGCAATTCTCGATCTCGCGCGTCCGCTTGCTCAATGACTTCGAGGCAATCGCGTATTCGATCCCGTTTCTCGGCGAGGAGGATTGCCTGCCATTCGGCCTGCCCGAGCCCGAACCGCTGGACGCGCAACATTACACGATCGGCATTCTCGGCCCGGGCACAGGCCTCGGCGCAGTTGGCCTGCGCAAACACGGCGAGCTGCTGATACCGATTGCCGGCGAGGCCAGCCACGGCGGATTCGCGCCCGAGTCGCACGTGCAGATCGACATGCTGTCGGTATTACGGGAGCGTTACGACCGCGTGTCGTCGGAGCGCTTCGTGTCCGGGCCCGGCATTGAAAACGTGTATTGGGCGATGTGTCGCATACACGGTGAACAGCGGCCGCGGCTCAAAGCTGCCGAAATCTTCGCCAAAGCGATCGACAACAGTGATCCGCGTGCGGCCGAATCGGTACAGGTTTTCTTCGAGATACTCGGCCAGGTCGCAGGTGACTACGCGATGGCACTTGGCGCCAGGGACGGCATCTTCATCGCGGGTGGCATTGCCAAGCGTTATCCGGACATGCTTGCAAACAGCCGCTTCCGCAGCGGTTTCGAGAACAAAGGCCGGCATCGATCAATTATGGAGGGCATCCCGACACAGCTGATCCTGCACGAACAGCCGGGTCTGCTGGGAGCCAGCTATTGCGCGCTCGAATTGCTGCGCGGCACCGAGGTAATGCCGACGCCGTGACGCGGAAACTGATCCGCGTCGATTGTCTCGAGATAACCGTGCCAGGCGGCATAGCCGATGACCGGCACGATGACGATCAGGCCAACGAACGCCGTAATAACGCCGAGCAATAAGCTCGCGACGATTATCAAGAGCCAAAGTGCCATCGCCCTCTTGTTCCGTAGTACCGCATTTACCGACGTGACAATTGCCGTAATGCTGTCGACATCACGGTGCATGATCATCGGCAACGAGAATGCGCTCGCACAGAACGTGGCCGCTGCGAACACGGAGCCAATCAGGCTGCCAAACGTAAGGTAGGGCAGCAGGTCGCGAAACGTCTGCTCGCCGTCGGTCGGGAAGAATACGGTGACCATAACGGCCGCGCGGGCCCAGACGAGAAATATGATCAGCAGGATGATCGCAAAGATCATTTCGTTGCCGAGGTGGCGGCTGAAAGCAGCCCGCAAACTACGCACCATCAGCGGTGGCTGACCACGCTCGAGTTGCGCGCTGATAGCGTACAGGCCGATACACGTCAGCGGCGCGAGAAACACGAATCCACCCAGCATTGCGAACATGATCCATTGGCTACCCTTGAGCCAGGCGAGCAGGCTGACAATGGCGATCATCAGGGCTATGGCAAGGCCATACAAAAGGCTCTGCTGCGGTGCCTGCAACAGGTCGGAAACGCCGAGACGAACCCATCGAAACGGTGCCCAGGGTGATAGGTCGCGGCACGGCGCGACGAACGGCATTTCGTCACGATTGATGTCGTCTTGCACATCGTCTGTCATGGGATATTCCTCCGCTGGGCAAGATCATCGTGGATTCGATTCCCGCTGGCAATCGGTGGAATTGCCTAGTCTGCGTTGTGGAAAGAGCTTAAACCCGCCACGGTAGATTCTTGCGGGCAACATCCCGCCCCGGCCAACGTTAGCCGGATAGTGCGGTACGTCACGCCAATTCCGTTGTGTGATTCGTACACTCGTCGCTTCGATCTGGCTCTATGTCCGATGCAGTCTAGATTATGTCAAATGCTATCGAAAACCTGCCGCTGCAACGTAAAGTGTTTCTGACGCTGCTGCTGGTCTTTGCGGTGTTTTCGGCATTGAGCTACGCGATTCTGACCGGCGTGATCGCACCGGCATTTGACGACCTGGATCTGTCGGCGGCGAGAACCAACCTGGTTCGTGCCGAACGCGCGATCAAGACTGACATCGAGAACCTCGAGGCAATTACGGCCGACTGGGGCCCCTGGGACGATATCCACGATTACGCGCGCGGCATTAACCCGGGCTTTCGCAAGGGGAATCTGGACCGGCCGACGCTGACGAATCTCGGTCTCGATGTCATGGCTGTCTATGCGGTGGAGCGCGAACTCCTGTGGAGCCAAATGCGCATCGAAGGCGAGGAACACAGTATTGAAGAACTCGGAATTTTCGGAACGGACGATCCGGCCTATGCTGTCCTGACAGCTCATGAGCAGATCGAAAGTCGAACTGTCGGCATAGTCAGTACTGCGCTCGGCCCAATGCTGATCAGCTCGAGGCCGATCGTGCGTTCCGACGATTCAGGACCGATCGCCGGGGCAGTCATCATGGGACAGTTTATGAATGACGAGCGAAAGGCACGTCTGGCAGAACGGACCGAGGTTGACCTGCACTGGCGTTCGATCGAGGACTTTTCTCATAACCACGGCATCGATCCGCTTGCGATTGCGGACAGAAATGTTCACCTCGAGATGTCGGATACATCTGTTTCAGCGTTTGTAGCTCTGTCAGACATCTTCGGTGAGTCGCTGTTGGTACTGGATGTCTGGACTCCGCGCCAGATATCAGCATTGGGCGAGCAAACGGTAAACGCGGCAATGCTGTTCCTGATCATAACGGGCATCTTCGTCACCGCAGTGATCGGGTATCTGTTGCGTGGATGGATACTCGTGCCGATCGAAAAGCTGGCGTGCCACATGGTGAAGATCCGTGAGAGTGGCGACCTGTCGCACAGACTAGAGCTTACCGGTGATGATGAGATTGGAGCATTGGCGGCCGAGTTCGACAACCTCACGTCTGAAGTGCACGAGGCAAGAAAAGCATTGTTGCTTCAGTCCTTCAAAGCCGGCAAAGCAGATACCGCAGCCGAGGTCTTACACAATATCCGCAACGCGATGACGCCGATGATCAACGGTCTCGAACGTCTCGCGAAGTCTTTCAAGATTGCCGAAGATCTTCGTGTTGGCGAAGCGACTCAACAACTGTCCGACCCGGATTGTCCGCCGGACCGGGCCGACAAATTCATTCAGTACATCGACGCGTCATTCGCTCGTGTCAAAGCGGTGAATGACGAGGCAAGCGAGGACATGAAGGTCATGCAATCCCAGGCACGCCAGGTCGAAGGGATTCTCGCTGACCAGGAGAAGTTCGCCAATGTGGCACCGCTTGAGGAAGACATCGTCGTGGATGAGGTAGTTGGCGAAGCCGCGCACGTTATTCCGAAAGCGGCAAAGGACGCCGTTGACGTCGAACTGGATGAGGGCTTGATGCGCTACCGCGTACGCGCACATCGCATAGGGCTGCTGCAGGTTCTGGGTAATCTGATTCTCAATGCTTACGAGTCAATCCAGCGTGGTAGTAAACGCAGAGGGCGTATCTGTCTGTCGGCGAGCGACACGCTCGTCGACGATAAGCCAATGGTGCGTTTGACCGTCCGCGACAATGGTTCGGGGTTCGATGAAGATACGAGCCAGCGCATCTTCCAGCGCGGATTTACATCCAAATCCGCAGGGAGTACGACCGGTCTTGGCCTGCACTGGTGCGCCAATGCAGTTGCCGGTATGGGCGGAAGGATTTCCGCCGAAAGCCGCGGGATGGGTCAGGGCGCCGAATTTCATGTGTTGCTACCGGCAGCGCAGGGAGGTTGACGATGACTACCGAGGATGGGCACGAGAATATTCGTGTACTGATCGCCGACGACGACGAGCACATACTCGATGCGTATCGCGAGGCGTTTTCGGAGCCCGAGTCGACACGCGAAATCCGTGCGCTCGATGCGCTCGCGGCCGAATTGTTCGATCCTGATACTGATGCCGAAGAGACGCCGCATTTCAACGTCGTTGCATGCAGCCAGGGTGACGAAGCCGTTTCGTTGACGCAGCAAGCCGCCGACGACGGTGAGCCCTTCGACGTCGTCATTCTTGATGTTCGGATGCCGCCGGGTATCGACGGCGTCGAAGCTGGCAGCAAGATTCGCGAACTCGACCCCGATGTTGAGATCATATTTGTAACCGGGTATTCCGATGTTCCGCTCGAGGAGTTACAACGACGCATACCGCCGCCGTTGAAACTACATTACTTGAACAAGCCCTTGTCATTCTCTCAATTGGCCCACGACGTGGCGTCGATGGTGAGATCTCACTGAGTCCTTAGATATGACGGATATTCACGACACTTCGACCAACCGCATTCTCGTCGTCGACGACGACGTGATGCTCATCGATGAGTATCTGCGCTGCCTCGGTGAAGATTACGAGCCGGACAGTGCAACGGAGACCTTATCGGAGCTCGAGAAAGTCCTGTTTGGTGAGGAGACCGACGAGCGCGGGGCCGCCCGCTTCATGGTGGAGACGCGTACCCAGGGCGAGCCGGCCGTCGAAGCAGTCGAAGAGGCTGTCAGGATGCAGCAACCGTATTGCATCGTGTTTCTCGATATTCGAATGCCACCCGGTATTAACGGTATTGAAGCGGCGAAGCAGATCCGTGCCCTCGACCCGGATGTAAACATCGTGATTGTGACGGGCTCGATGAGCTCCGAGGCCGAAAATCTCGATAAACAGGTTCCACCTGCCGATAAGATCTTCTTTTTCAACAAGCCGTTCCATGCGGCGGAGTGTCGTCAGCTGGCAGCCGCATTGTGTGGCAAGTGGCACGCCGACATGGCGCTGCGGCGTGCAAATGAGGAACTCGAGCAACGCGTCGAGGAACGCACCGCCGCATTGCAGAAGCTGGCCTATTACGATCTGGTAACGCGTTTGCCCAACCAGTTGATGTTGTTCAATGAGTTGCAGGCAATGATCGATCAATCAGAGAACACTGCCGGCGATTCGGTTGTTGTGCTTCTGGATATCGATCGTTTCAGTTTTTTCAACGAAACGATGGGATTTGACGGCGGAACGGAGTTGCTGCGATCGGTTGGCAACCGCCTGAGTCGCAACTTTTGCAAGGAAAAAATGGGTCTGCATCCGGTTATTGGTCGATTCGGCGCCGATGAGTTCGTTGTCCTGATGCCAAACGTGGAGAACGACATGGCAATTCGGGATTTTGCCGAAAAAGTCCAACAGGTTGTTGAAGAACCGTTCGTGATCGACGGCCGTGACATTTTTCTAAAAGTGAGCATTGGCGTCGCCTGGCACCCGGTGCACGGACGGGACTCGAAGCTGATCTTCCGCTGCGCCGAAGCTGCGTTGCATCGCTCACGGCGCAGCCTGGATGGTGCTATCACGTATTATCACAGCGAAATGCGTTATCGCGCGCAACACAAGTTCGATATGGAAGCAGAGTTCCGCAGCGCCATCGACAACGGGCAAATCAAGGCTTTTTATCAACCGCAACAAAGCGTCGAGACCGGCAAGATGGCTGGCATCGAAGCACTTGCGCGTTGGATCAGGGCAGACGGAACTGTCGTCCCGCCCTGCGACTTCATCCCTCTTAGCGAACAGATGGGCATATCGGACCTGGTGTTCGAAACCGTGCTGGCCGATGTCTGCAATGACATTGCCAAATGGCGTGAGCAGAGCGATTGGGAGGTTCCAGTTAGCGTGAACCTGTCTGCGCATCAGCTGCGCAATGCGGACCTCGTTGGCCTGGTCAAACGAGTGCTGATGAACAAAGAGGTGAACCGGAATCTGATCAACCTCGAGCTGACCGAGACAGCCTTGCTTGAGGATCTGACGACTGCGCGCCCGATTCTCGGTGACCTGGCTGAATTTGGAGTTGGCATCCATATCGATGACTTTGGCACGGGCTATTCTTCATTGAGTTATCTCGCTGAATTGCCGGTGTCGACCCTGAAAATCGACCGTTCGTTCGTTGGCAAACTCGCAGACTCGGAGTCCAATACGCGAGTCGTACAGGCAATCATTGCACTCGGCAAAGTGATGGGTCTCGATATCGTTGCGGAAGGCGTCGAAACCGATCAGCAGTATGCGCTCGTGCGCAGGCTGGGTTGCGATTTAGTGCAAGGCTATTTTATCGCCAAACCTATGCCAGCAGAGGAGTTTCGCCGCTGGTGCGATGGTCATGAGGACACCCAAAGTCTCAAGCACGCCGCGACCGTTGTCGGAATCGATAGCGCGCGATCCTAAGTCTGGTCATAGCTGACTTAACAATAATCCATAATTCCGGACGCTCTTCTGTCAACGGGCGTTTGTGGCCTGCGTTGTAGGTACTGAAGACATTATGTATGGATACAACGGAGACTTGTTATGGATATCAGGAAAGCAGTAGTCATTTCGGTCGTTCTATTGGTTATCGGCGGCGCGGCTTGGGCCGACACGGGTGATCGCGTTGAAGACCGACTCGATAATCGCGGTGATCGCATCGAAGATCGCCTCGATAACAGGGGCGACCGCATTGATCACCGCCTGGACAAGAAAGGTGATCGCATCGATCGACGCCTCGACCGCAAATCGGATCGCGCCGACGCGGCTGGCCGGGATCGTCTCTCGGATCGGCTGGACAGGAAAGGTGATCGGATTGACAAGCGGCTCGACAAGAAGGGTGACCGTATCGATCGCCGGATGGACAAGCGTGGTCGGCAGATCGACAGGCGTCACGATCGTCGCGGCAAACGCGTCAGCAAACGTATTTAAGATCGCTTGAGCGAAACATCAGCCGGTAGCGCGTTGCGCTGCCGGTTTTTTTTGTGCACAGTTCGCCGCAACAGCAGTTTCAATCCCTGGCGGTCAGAGTGTGGAGCATTCCATGAAAAAGCGCGGCTGGAATATCGATTCGCTGGTCCTCATTTCTTCTTTCATCGTTGTCGCGCAACTGCTGTCCTATGTGATCTCCCACGGCGAGTTCGAGCGCGTACCCTACCCTGACAATCCAGACCGATTAATGGTGGTGGCGGGTACTTTCGAGCCAATCAGCGGCGAGCAGGAGATCTCGCTGCCGCCATGGCATTTCATGTTCGCGATTACGAAGGGTATGGAAGATGCTCAGGACATTATTTTCCTGATCTTTATTGTCGGCGGCGTCATTGCGGTGCTGCGTAAGAGCGGCGCGATTGATGCGGCGTTGCATCACGCTGTCGAGCGACTTGGCCATAGCCCATGGATTCTGATCGCCGGTTGCCTCGTCATGTTCAGCCTTGGCGCATTCACGATCGGTATGGGTGAGGAGTATGTGCCGCTTGTCCCAATTATTGTCACGATGTCGCTGGCGATGCGCATGGATGCCGTCGTCGCGATGGGCATGGTCTGGGTTCCGTATGGCATCGGCTGGGGATGCGCGGGCATAAATCCGTTCGGCGTCCTGATCGCACAAAACATCGCGGGCGTGCCGCTGACCTCTGGTTGGGGATTTCGGCTCGTAATGATGGCGGCGTTTCTGTTGCTCGCTTTTCACCACGTATATCGCTATGCGCGCAAGGTGCAAAGCGACCCGTCGACCAGTCTTGTCGCCGACGTTGATTACGGTAGCGGCTTCGAGGCGCCGGAAGACATTGAATTTAGTCGAGCGCGGATTATTGTGCTTGTCGTGTTCGTGCTCGGGCTCGCAGGCTTCGTTTATGGCGCCGCCAATCACCACTGGTTCATCGTCGAACTGAACGCCGTGTTTCTCGGTATCGGACTGCTGACGGCGATTATTGCGCGTATGCCGGCCGGCGAAACGAGCCGGACATTCCTCGAGGGTGCGGCGCAGATGACAGGGCCGGCACTGATCGTCGGCTTTGCCCGCACGATCGCGATCGTTCTCCAGGATGGGCAAATCATCGACACAATCGTCTACTCGATTGCCGGTCTGCTCGAGGGCATGCCACCGGATGTATCGGCGTTCGGCATGCTGGTCGTGCAATCGGTGTGCAACTTCTTTATACCCTCGGGCAGCGGGCAGGCTTTCGTTACGATGCCGATCATGTCGCCGCTCGCGACGTTGACCGATGTGCCACAGCAAACGGCCGTGCTCGCATTTCAGTTCGGCGACGGCTTCACCAACATGATTGTGCCGACGAATGCACTGGTGATGGGCGCCCTGGCGCTCGGCCGGATACCTTATACGGCCTGGTTCAAATTCGTCGGGCCGCTGCTGCTCAAGATCATGGCGCTCGCGACCGTGTTTCTGGTCCTGTCAATCCACATCGGGGATTCGATCGGTCTCTATTGAGCGCCTGTCAGGTCTGTGACACGAGTCATCCGCATATCGTTGACGGCCTGTTCCTTGACCGGACCATAACCCCGAATGTCCATGTAAAGAGCGACATTATTGCGCAGTTGATCGATAGTCTGCGCATCCAGCCTCGGGAGTGCCGTATCTATCAGAGCTTCAAACTCGGTGATCAGGGCACGTTCCATACGGCGCTCGGCCGTTATACCGAAAACATCGAGCCAGGTTCCGCGCAACCCTCGCATCCTGGCGAGGACATGAAATGCAGGGACAATCCACGCGCCGAATTCCTTCTTCCGCGGCCGGCCTCGTGCGTCTCTCCGGCCGTTGAGAACGGGCGGCGCGAGATGGAACCGGAGTTTTGCCTTGTCGCCATAGTCGCGGCGCACGGACTCCAGAAACCCCGTCTGCGTGTGCAGTCTCGCAACTTCGTACTCGTCCTTGTAGCTGAGCAACTTGAAGTAGCTTCTTGCCGCTGCTTCGGCAAGCTCATCATTACTTCCTTCAGCATCACGCACGCGTTGTACGAGTTCAATGTAACGATCAGCCAGCGCCTGATTCTGATACCCGACGAGAAACTCGGCGCGGCGTGCGATGATCTCGTCGAGATTCTCATCTTTGGTCAATGCATCATATACGAGGCGATGCAGGCGCTCCGGATTCGCTGCCGCGATGCGGCCCCACGTAAACGCCTGTTTGTTCTTCTCTACTGCAACCGCATTTAGCTCGATGGCACGCAGCAATGATTCAAGCGAGACGGGTACAAGTCCTCGTTGCCAGGCGCAGCCGAGCATCATGACGTTAGCGTAGATCGTGTTGCCGACGATCTTCTCGGCAAGGTCATTCGCGTTTAGCGTCGAGAGATTGTCCTCGCCGACAGCGCATCGAATCGCCGCCACGCGATCGTCTGCCTTGAGGTTTGCATCGCGATGCTTGACGAAGTCGCCAGTCGACATTTCGGCCGTATTCACGAGCGCTCGTGTGTGTCCGGTTTGATAGGTCAGCGATGCTTTGGGCGAAGAACTGACGACCAGGTCGCAACCGATCAATGCGTCGGCCCGCGCGGGCTCGATACGCACCTGGTTGATGCTTGCAGATTCATCCGCGAGTCGGATATAGCTCAATACCGCGCCGAACTTTTGCGCAAAGCCCGTGAAGTCGAGCACACTCGCGCCTTTTCCTTCGAGGTGCCCAGCCATCGTGATCAGTTGCCCGATCGTGACGACACCGGTGCCACCCACGCCCGTGACCAACAGATCGTAGCAATCGTCGATCGCGCAAATCGCGGGTTCTGGCAGAGACTCGGTCAGTTGCTGAAACTCGTCGTCCAGGCTCATGCCCTCGCGTCGCTTGAGTTCACCACCCTCTACGGTGACGAAGCTCGGACAAAAGCCGTTAACGCAGGAGTAATCCTTGTTGCAGTTGTTCTGATCGATCTGCCGCTTGCGGCCGAACGGCGTTTCCTTCGGCACAACTGACAGGCAGTTAGATTCAACTGAGCAGTCGCCGCAGCCTTCGCACACAAGCTCGTTGATGACGACGAACTTGTTGGGGTCTTCGAGCAGGCCCCTCTTGCGGCGCCGGCGTTTCTCGGTTGCGCAGGTCTGCGCATAGATAAGGACGGTCACGCCCGGGATGTCGCGCAGCTCACGTTGGACGGTATCCAGATCGCGGCGGTGCGAAAATGTCGCGTCCGGCGGGAAATCTGCGACTCTGAATTGTTCGGGCTCGTCGGACACGATAGCGATACGCTCGATACCTTCAGCGCGTACCGAATTCGCGATAGACGCTGCGGATATTGGCCCGTCAACGGGCTGGCCACCCGTCATCGCAACCGCATCGTTAAACAGGATCTTGAACGTGATATTGGTGCCGGCAGCGACTGCCTGGCGTATCGCCATCGAACCGGAGTGGTAGAAGGTCCCGTCGCCGAGGTTCTGGAAGATATGCCGGTTGCCATTGAACTTCGAACGCGTGATCCAGTTAACGCCTTCGCCGCCCATCTGGATCAGCCCCTCGGTATCGCGGTCCATCCAGTTCGCCATGAAGTGGCAACCGATGCCGGCCAATGCGCTGGATCCTTCCGGCAGGCGCGTCGATGTGTTGTGCGGGCAGCCCGAACAAAAGTATGGCATCCGCGTTGCGCCTTCGATTTCGATCACGTTTGAGTGGCCATTGGCAAGCTTGTCAGCGCGCGCCGTCAGGTTCAGGCCGGTGAACTCGGCATCCAGGCGCCGCGCTACGATCTTCGCAAGCTGGATAGGGGAAAGTTCGCCGACCCAGGGCACGAGCCGCTCTCCCTTGCCATCTTCTTTGCCCACCATGCGTTTCGGTTTTCTGCCCGGGTAATCATAAAAGTATTCTTTGAACTGGCTCTCGATGATGCCGCGCTTCTCCTCGATGACGAGGACCTCGCGCTTGCCCTGCACGAACTCGAGTGCGCCGTCTTGCTCGAGCGGCCAGACCATGCCGACCTTGTACACATCCAGACCAATGCGCTGCGCTTCTTTGCTATCGATCCCGAGCATGCGCAGCGCTTCCATCAGGTCGAGGTGCGCCTTGCCGGTCGTGACTATGCCGTAGCGTGCATTGGGTATGTCGAAAATCTTGCGGTCGATCGGATTCGCGGCCGCGAATGCGAGTGTCGCAGCTTTCTTGGCCTCCAGGCGTTCTTCGATCTGCGGTCCAGGCAGATCGGGCCAACGGTAATGCAGCCCGCCCGGCGGAATCTCGAATTCGGGCATGATGAATTGCGGATACGGAGGCAACTCGATCGACATTGCCGACTCGACCGTTTCGGAAATCGCTTTGAAGCCGACCCACATGCCGGAAAAACGCGACAAGGCGATGCCGTACAAACCGAATTCGAGGTACTCGGCGACATTCGCCGGGTTCAGGTGCGGCATGACAAATGTCAGAAACGCGACATCAGACTGATGCGGCATCGAGGACGATACGCAACCGTGATCGTCACCGGCGACGACGAGCACACCGCCGGTTGGCGAACTGCCGTAGGCGTTGCCATGCTTGAGCGCATCGCCGGCGCGATCAACACCTGGCCCTTTGCCGTACCAAATACCGAATACGCTGTCGAGCGTCTTGTACGGATCGGTCTCGACTTGTTGCGAGCCGAGTATCGCAGTTGCCGCGAGGTCTTCATTCACGGCCGGCAGGAACTCGATGTTGTTTTCCTCGAGAAACATTTTCGCGCGCCACAACTCCAGGTCGTAGGCACCGAGCGGTGAGCCACGGTAGCCGGCGATAAAGCCGGCCGTGTTGAGCCCGGCGGCGCGGTCCATCGTGCGCTGCATCAGCGGGATGCGCACAAGTGCCTGCGTGCCGGTCAGGAAAACCCGGCCGGATTCGCGACGGTAGCGGTCAAGTAGCTCGTAATTATCGAGCGGATAATCGGGACGGTGCAGGGAAGAGGCTGGGCTCGCCATCGGGGCTCCGTAGGTGCCGGGACGCGCCAGTGTCGCAGAAAACGGGCGTGAACAGGTCCCCGATTATCCCGTTATTAGATGAAAAAAAGAGAAATGGTCCCAAAAACATAGAAAAAATGGCAAACTATGCCGACCTTTCGAGGATACGGAAATCGACAGTCTATCGAAGAACGACCGGCACATTCTCGCGGAGCTGCAGCGCGACAGCCGTCTGACGATGCAGGAGTTGGCGGACAAAGTCGGCATGTCGAGCTCGGCAACCTGGCGCCGCGTCAAAAGCCTCGAAGAAGCCGGCATCATCGATCGCTACGCTGTCATCGTGAACCCGAAAAAAGCCGGCTTCGGGTTTGCGTCGATGGTACATGTGTCACTGGCGCGTCATGAGCAAACGCATGTCGAGCATTTCATTCGCGAGGTGTTGCTGCATCCCGAAGTGCTCGAATGTTTTGCCACGAGCGGCGAGGCGGATTTTCATCTGCGAGTGGTTGTCGAAGATATCGACGCCTACAATGCGTTCCTCGACGAATTCATATTCAAATTGCCGGGTGTTTCGCAAGTACGATCGAACATCGTCTTAAAGGAGATCAAGGCCGATACCGCGCTGCCATTCAAATGAAAATTCTTCCGTTCAACTCGTGGTCTGAGTTATCCGCCGAACTAAAGCGCCGCAGGGTCTATCCGATCATCGCAGGCTACGCCGTTGTCGCGTTTATAGTGCTGCAAATCGGCGAAATAACATTTGGTCCTCTGGGTCTGCCGAACTGGGTGATGGTCGGCCTGATCGTAGTGGTCATACTCGGGTTTCCGGTCGCCGTTGTGCTTGCCTGGGTATTCGATATTACGCCGACGGGTATTCGACGGGATAGCGCAACATCGCCATTGGCCAAAGACACGGCTGCGCGGCCCTCGATAGCGGTTTTGCCATTTGTCGACATGAGTCCCGAAAAAGATCAGGGCTACTTCTGCGAAGGCGTCGCTGAAGAGATTCTCAATGCACTTGCCAAGATCCGGCAACTGAATGTTGCGGCTCGAACATCTTCGTTTCAGTACAAGTCAGGAGCCGGCGATGTGCGCGACATCGGCAGCGAGCTTGGGGTTGAGTCGATTCTGGAGGGCAGCGTACGCAAGTCCCAAAACCGATTGCGGGTTACGGCACAGCTCGTCAAAGTTTCCGACGGCTATCATCTCTGGTCCAAGAGCTTTGATGCGGAAGTGGAGGACGTATTTACGATTCAGGATGAGATCGCGACATGTATTGCCGAATCGCTGCTCGAGACGCTTACGCCGAGCGAACAATCGGCGATCAAGACAACATCGAGTACCGACGTAAGCGCATACGAGTACTACTTGCGCGGCCGGCAGTTCTTCAAGCGCTTCCGCAAAATGGATATCGAGCACGCGCGGCAGATGTTTCGTGAGGCCATCAAGATCGATTCGGAGTTCGCGCTTGCCTGGGCTGGCTACGCTGATTGCCACTCGTTCCTGGTCATGTATGTAGATCCGCAAGCCAGTTATCGTGAGGAAGCGAACAGGGCGAGCAAGCGTGCGCTGGAATTGAGCCCGGATCTTGCCGAAGCACATGCGTCGCGGGGACTCGCGTGCCTGGTATGCGAGGAGTACGACGGGGCCGAGGAAGAGTTCAAAAAGGCGATTGACCTGAACCCCTGTCTTTTTGAGGCTTACTATTACTATGCTCGGACGCGGTTTCATCGCGGCGACATGGATATGGCGGCGGAGCTGTTTAAAAAGGCGGCTGACGTCGATCCGACGGACTATCAATCACGGTGTTTGCGTGTACAAATCTTGCGCGGCATGGGACGTATTGACGATGCCATCGAGGAAGCGCAGGAGGCTGTAGCCGTAGTCGAAGGGCATCTCAAATGGAATCCGGACGATGCGCGCGCCTATCATCTGGGAGCCGGAACGCTGGTTGTACTGGGCGATACAGATCGGGCCAAGCGCTGGCTACATCGTGCCATTGAAATGGCACCGGACGACCCCGTTGTTTTCTACAACGTGGCCTGCAACCTCGCGACACTGGGCGAAAAGGACAAGGCGCTCGATTATCTCGAAAGGGCCGTCGAGCATGGCGCAGTCAGCGTCGCCTGGATGCGCAATGATGAGGACCTTGCGAGCCTTCGCGAGGACACTCGTTACGCGGAATTGTTACGCCACGTCGAAGAATTAGAACAGGCGGCCAGCTCAACTACCGACCATTAATTTCAAGAATAGACCTACGGCAGCAAAACAGTGGACCCGGTCGTCTTGCGCGCCTCGATATCCTGATGCGCCCGCGCCGCATCCTTGAGCGCGTAGGTTTGGCCGATGCGCACTTCGACGTTGGCGCTGCTAACGAACTCGAACAGCTCGTCGCAGGCACTCAGCAATTGTTCCCGCGAACCGATGAAGTCGTACAGAATCGGTCGTGTCACGTACAGTGAACCACGTTTTGCGAGCTCCGACGGGGCGAATGGTTCCACCGGACCCGATGCGTTGCCGAATGTAACCATCGTGCCATGCGGCCGCAGGGAGTCGAGCGACGCCATGAATGTATCCCGGCCGACCGAATCGTAAACGGCTGCAACGCCCCGGCCTGCAGTTAGCTCTTTGACGCTCGCGGCTATGTCCTCATCCGCCATGATGATGTGGTCGCAGCCCTGCGATCGCGCCAACTCCGCCTTGTCGTTCGTACTGACAACTCCGATGACCGTGGCACCCAGCTGCTGTGCCCATTGGCTGGCAAGCGAGCCAACGCCGCCGGCTGCCGCATAAAGAAGAATGGGGTCGTCCTTTTGCACGCGGTAACTGCGCCGCAGCAGATACCATGCGGTCAGGCCCTTCAGTAAAATGGCCGCGGCGACTTTGTCGGATAGTTTGTCGGGTATGTGCACAAGACGCGATGCATCGAAATTGCGCCGCTCCGAGTAAGCGTCCGCTGGTCTGCCGGTGTAGACGACTCTATCGCCCACTGCCACATCGGTAACGCCAGCTCCGACCGTCTCGATGACACCTGCGGCTTCGCTGCCAAGGCCGGTCGGCAGATCCATCGGATACAGCCCGGTGCGATGATACGTGTCGATCAGATTCAGTCCGATCGCCGTGTGCCGGATCTGTGCTTCGCCCTCTGCGGGATCGGCAAGGTCGACGTCTTCCCACGTGAGAACTTCCGGCCCGCCGAATTCGTGTATGCGTATTGCGTTGGTTTTCATTTTGTCAGCTGCTTTGCCAGTGCGACGCTAGCATAACCGAGCCCACGGTGATTGGCGAAAACCCGTCTGTGCTAGGACGAGAATTCGAGTCTCGTTTGGAATGCCTGTCATGGACCGCTACCATCAGCCGACAGGAGATGCCTAAGATGCCGGTAAACACAATTCGTGGAGTAATTGCGCCGCTATTGACACCGTTCAATGATGATCTATCGGTGGCAACGAGCCTCTACGTGGCCCATGCAAAATCGCTGTTCGATCAGGGTTGCGCTGGCGTCGCGCCGTTCGGCACGACAGGCGAAGCTTTGTCGGTCGGCATCGACGAACGGATCGCAGCAATACGGGATCTGATTGACGGCGGCATCGACCCGGCTGGAATGATTCCTGGAACCGGACTGTCAAATGTTGCGGATACTGCCCGTTTGTCGCGCGCTTGTCTCGACATGGGTTGCGCCGCCGTGATGACCTTGCCGCCGTTCTATTTCAAGTCCGTTACCGACGACGGGCTCTATCAGTATTTCGAGCAATTGATCGCGGCAATCGGGCCGGATGCACGCATCTATCTTTATCACATTCCCCCGATCGCCATCGTCGGTGTGCCGCCGGCACTTGCTGCGCGACTACACGCGGACTTTCCGGAGCAGGTCGTCGGCATCAAGGACAGTTCTGGTGATTGGGATAACACCCGGGCGCTGCTTGATATCGACGGCATGATCGTCTATCCCGGATCGGAATTGCCATTGCTTGACGCGCTCGAGCTCGGTGCGCCGGGCTGTATCACCGCAACCGCTAATATCAACGCTGCTGACATTGCCAGAATCGTGGACTTGTACGAGCGCGGCGACATCGCCGCCGCTCGAGTGTTGCACGAAACGGTAAAGCGCTTTCGGTTGCTAATGCAGGACTATGACCCGATTCCCGCGCAAAAACGCTTGCTCGCAATCGCCACGGGCGATGCACGATGGGCCAATGTACGCCCGCCGTTGACAGCGATGTCTGCAGAGGCGGGACGCGAATTGGCCGCGATCTTGAAGCGAGAATTCGAGTTTACTGTTGCCCGTGATGAATAGAAGTGGAGGCGTCCGGCACCGGAGCCCATGATGGACTTGCTATCACTCGCCATCATCGTCGGCGGACTGTTGCTGTACTCGTTAATCTCCGGTCGACTGCGAGGAACGATCGTCACTGCACCCCTGGTCTTCGTTGGTTTCGGTTTCGCAGTGGGGACTGGCGGACTGAACCTGGCTGACGTCGACGTGGGTCACTCGGCCATCCACGTCATTGCGGAATTTACGCTCATTCTCGTGTTGTTCACAGATGCCGCACGTATCGATCTTGATCGCGTCCGACTGGACCACAACTTGCCCACCCGCATGTTGATCATCGGATTACCGTTGGCGATCCTGGCGGGAACCATCGTTGCCACACAGTTGTTTCCGTCGTTTTCATTGTGGGAGGCAGCATTGTTGGCGGCACTGCTGGCGCCAACCGATGCTGCGCTTGGGCAATCAGTGATATCCGCAAGAGCCGTGCCGGTTCGAATTCGTCAGGCAATCAATATCGAAAGCGGACTCAACGACGGGATCGCTCTGCCAGCCGTTCTTCTTCTCGCGGCACTAGCTGGTACTGCGCAAGGTGCAACGCAGGCAAGTGAGTGGGTTCGTTTTGGATTGTTGCAGGTCATTATCGGACCGTTCGCAGGCGTCGTGATTGGTTACGTTGGAGCACGATTGCTCGATACAACGATTGAGCGCGGCTGGACGAGCCCGGCGTTTCAGGGTATCGGCATCCTGTCGCTCGCCGTGTTGACCTACGTTCTCGCGGAACTGATTGGCGGTAACGGGTTCATTGCGGCGTTCATCGGTGGCATGGTTTTCGGCCACAGCATCCGCCATCCCTGCACCTTCTTGTTCGAGTTCAT
The DNA here is from genome assembly GCA_029862045.1 of Gammaproteobacteria bacterium. Taxonomy (GTDB): domain Bacteria; phylum Pseudomonadota; class Gammaproteobacteria; order Steroidobacterales; family Woeseiaceae; genus UBA1847. Next base: position 124,944 of record JAOTYE010000001.1, on the reverse strand, counting down.
GGAGAGCGAGGGTCAACTCCTGATGCTGATTACCTTCCTGATCTTTGGCGCAGCACTATTGCCGGAAGGTATTGCGCATCTGAATCCGATAGTTTTTCTGTACGCCGTGTTGAGTTTGACGGTGATTCGGATGGTTCCCATCGCGATTTCACTCTTTGGGTCCGGCCTGGGGTTGCCGTCGCACCTTTTTCTCGGCTGGTTTGGCCCGCGGGGTCTTGCATCGATCCTGTTTGTGCTGCTTATTCTGGAGGAATCTGATGTGCCACACCGCGACGAACTGCTAGCGGTCACAGTCATCACTGTTGCATTGAGCGTGCTATTGCATGGTGTCAGCGCGGCACCGCTCGCGCGTCGTTACGGTCGATTGGTTGGTCGAATGGGTGAGTGTGAAGAAAGTCGACCGGCAGCCGAACTGCCACTTCGTGAAGGGCATATGCCAATCGAAAGCAACACAGATTATTGATGCAGGCGATGAGAGGCGTACACGGACAAGAATTTAGCGCTACCTCTAATTTGATCGCTCAGACATCGTCTCGAGATAGCGTACGATGTCCCGTGACTCGGGCATCCACCTTTCCTCGCCGTCCGGGGAAGTGATCCGCAGCACGGGCACCGTTGCGCGCCCCCGGGCTGCTACGAGTTGGTCGCGATAACGAGCGTCCTCGAAAATTTCTCGAAGCTCGACGTCAAGCCCCAGCCGATCGATTGCCGACCTGACAAAGACACAGAAGGGACAACTGCGTGAATGATAGAGTGCCAGCTTGTCCTTGGCCGGGGCGGGGCTTTGAGCATAACGCTCGATGAATTGCTTAGCGTAAAACTCGGGCCAGTCGCTCTCCGGGGCACGCGCGGTCTGTTCGAAATCGGCATCCATCAAACAATAGATAAGCTGGCTTTTCGTGAACGGTGTCCGCAGCGCGTCGGCGATCGGTGTCTGCAGATGCTCGGCATACCAAATTGGCCATTCCGGGTCGACACCATCCGTAGCCGCGAAGGCTGCGTGGTGGGCACGTCCCGTCTCGAGAAAAACATCCACAAGATTATTCCGAAGTTCAACATTCATACCTAGTTCCTTTGAATTTGTTTACAGAAGGAAACCCACATACTTTCTATTTTTCCAAATACTGAAACTTGTCTTTGACCTCGCGCCAGTCGTCGGCATCCGCTGGCGGATCCTTCATTTCGGTGATGACGGGCCAGTTCTTGCTGAGCTCTTCATTCAACCCTAAATACTGCTTTTGATCGTCAGGCAGTTCGTCTTCGGAGAAAATGGCCTCGACAGGGCATTCGGGCTCGCACAAAGTGCAGTCGATACACTCTTCAGGATCGATCACGAGCATGTTGGGACCTTCGTGAAAGCAGTCTACCGGGCAGACTTCGACGCAGTCGGTCAGCTTGCACTTGATGCAACTTTCGGTAACGACAAACGTCATTCTTGGGACCCTCGCACGCAGTGAGTTCGCAAAGCCATTCGAACTCAAGCTAGATTTGCAATTCGGGCATACGAACAATGAGGCCATCGAGTTCGTCGCCAACCTCAATCTGACAGGACAGGCGGCTTGTATCCTGCAGATCCCAAGCGCTCTCAAGCATCCCTTGCTCGATATCCCCAGGCGAACCTGTTGCCTCGGTCCAGGCCGGATCCACATAGACGTGACAGGTCGCGCAACTGCACATGCCGCCACACTCTGCCTCAATGCCCGGAATATTGTTGTTGATAGCGCCTTCCATGACACTCAATCCTGACGGGACGTCAACTGCGTGTGCGGTTTCGTCGAACTCGACATACGTTATTCTCGCCATCTGTCAGGCTTCCTGCGCATCGTTCATCGTGTGCTTCATTCCTCTTGGTATGATCCGAATCAGTTCAGCCACACAGTCCGCGACGCATTTGTCGTTTGTGTCGAGCGACGCGTGTGCCTGGGAATAGCGCTCATTGCGTTCTGCAAGTATGCGCCGCAGGTCGGCCATGGCGTCCGCCTGATGCTCCATGGGTCGGACGTCACCCAATGCAATGAGGCGACGCATATACTCTTCAGGTCGCGCATGTAACCAAACGACGAAGCATGTCGTCAACAACGTATTCAGTAGCCTGGGATCCATCACGATGCTTCCGGGCGTCTCGAGAACACATTGGTCGTAGTGCTTCAAGGTCTGCATCAATGCTCTTTCTTCGAGGCGACGATATCCCGTTGCTCCGGATAGCGCGAATATTTCCGACGTGCTCATCCCTGCCAGCTTTTCGATCTCGCTACCAAGTTGCACGAAAGGAAATTCGAGGTGCTCGGCCAGTTTTTGCCCCTGACTCGTCTTTCCTGCCCCTCGCAGACCGACGAGTGCAATGCGTTGGCGGGATTCGACGGGAATCGAGAAGTGATCCGTCAGCATTTGTAGAAATGCCTTGTGATTATCCGGGCTCAGCTCTCGCAACAGATCGGCGATCAATATCTCTTCGGCAGTCTGCCGTTCGCGCGATCGCAGCAGGTCACTCGGTTCGGTTCGTAGTGCCATCGCAACGCGCGCCAGCAGGACCACCGACATGTTGCCTTGACCCTGCTCGAGTTGTGCCAGATATCGCTCCGATACGTCCGATTCCTGTGCCAGGGCTTTTCTGGTCATGCCACGATGTGTTCTGAGCCTGCGTACGCGCTCACCCAGTCGCTCGAGCAGGCGGCCGGACTCGATATCGCTCATTTTGGAGAGTGTTGCCAATTTGTTACTCAGTCGTGGAATTGCGAGAAAGAACCTTGCCTGGCAGCGGAGAACGTATGTTATCATGCATGTTTCTAGCCAACAGTAACATGAAACAGAAATATAATGCATAAACTTCCTGAATCTGCTGGCCAGGAGATCGGACGGCTCGACTTCCGCACGTCGCCAGATGGCTATCGACACTGGTCAATTTCCTTTGCTGGTCCGGTGGCCAGACTCGTCATGGCCGTCGATGAAAACAGCCCCGCCGGGTCCGGGTATGAACTGAAGCTCAATTCCTACGATATCGGCGTCGATATCGAACTTTACGACGCGGTACAACGGCTGCGCTTCGAACACCCCGAGGTCAGGACCGTGATTATCAGTTCCGGCATCCAGGGCATGTTCTGTGCCGGCGCAAACATCCGCATGCTGGGCACCTCAAGCCACTCGCACAAAGTCAATTTTTGCAAATTCACCAATGAGACGCGGAATTCGATAGAAGACGCGAGTCATCATTCCGGACAAACCTATGTTGCGGCGCTGAACGGCACGGCGGCCGGCGGCGGCTACGAACTGGCGCTTGCAACCGAGTACCTGATGCTCATCGATGACGGCAACGCGGCGGTTTCATTACCGGAGGTTCCTATGCTTGCAGTATTGCCGGGCACAGGTGGCCTGACGCGCGTCGTCGACAAGCGCAAGGTTCGTCGCGATCTGGCCGACGTCTTCTGCACGCTGGAAGAGGGCATGAAGGGCAAGCGTGCTGTCGATTGGCGGCTGGTTGACGAAATCGTGCCACGTTCGAATTTCGACGAGCGGGTCACCGAAAAAGCACTCGGACTTGCGGCATTGTCGGATCGCCCTGAAGGCGAAGCCGGCATTACTCTCGATCGTCTCGAACGAAGCGAAGACGAAAACGAAATCCGCTATCCGTTCATTACTGTTTCCCTCGATCACGATGGTCGCAGCGCGACACTGGATATCGAAGCACCTGACAGCGATGCGCCTGCCGATGTGAATGAAATCAAAAAGCAGGGCGTCAATTTCTGGCCACTCGCCGTAGTCCGGGCGATGGACGATGCGCTACTGCATCTGCGATTCAACGAACCGACTCTGGGAACGCTGATTATCAAAACGTCTGGCGATAGCTCGCGGGTTGCGGCCTACGATGCACTACTCGATGCAAACCGGGACGACTGGTTTGTCCGCGAAATCCTGTTGTACATGCAAAGGGCCTACAAACGGCTCGATGTCACGTCGAGAACGACGTTTGCTTTTGTTGAACAGGGCAGCTGCTTTGTCGGCATGCTGGCGGACCTGCTGTTCGCCGTAGATCGGAGCTACATGCTGGACGGGCAGCTGGACGACCGTCCGGCCGCAACGATTCAACTCGGCGAACTTAGCTTCGGTACCTTGCGTATGTCGAACGGCCTTACGCGCCTTGAAACGCGTTTTCTCGATGATGCCGAAAGTCTCGACAACGTGCATGAGCTTGTCGGCAGGGACCTCGATGCACTCGAGTCGCTGGAAGCAGGGTTGATCACGTATGCACCCGACGATATGGACTGGCAGGATGAGATTCGCCTGCTACTCGAAGAGCGTGCGAGTTTTTCACCCGATGCTCTGACTGGCATGGAAGCGAATCTTAGGTTCGCCGGCCCGGAGACCCTCGAGACGAAGATATTCGGTCGTCTGAGTGCCTGGCAAAACTGGATTTTTCAACGCCCGAACGCCGCAGGTAGTGAGGGTGCACTAAAGCTTTATGGCACAGGTAAACGTGCCAAATTTGATCGCGGGAGAGTCTAGTCATGTCTGAAGTCGACTACGCAGCACTGATTCCTAACAACGTCGACCTGGCGTCGGATGCACGACTGCAGCGAGCGCTGGAGGCCTGGTACCCGAAATACATCGATTGGTGGAAAACCATGGGGCCGGAGGGCTTCCAGGACTACGAGGTGTACTTGCGTACCGCCATTGGCGTGGATTCCGAAGGCTGGGCAAAATTCGGCTATGTGAAAATGCCGGAATACCGCTGGGGTATTCTGTTGGCGCCAAAAGAGGAAGGGCGCACGATCGCATTCGGCCAGCACAAAGGCGAACCGGTCTGGCAGGACGTTCCCGGCGAGTATCGTGCAATGTTGCGGCGCCTCGTCGTCATTCAGGGTGATACCGAACCCGCGTCAGTCGAGCAACAAAGGTATCTCGGCAAGACCGCGCCATCGCTCTATGACATGCGCAATGTTTTTCAGGTAAACGTCGAGGAAGGTCGTCACCTCTGGGCCATGGTCTACCTGCTGCAGAAGTATTTCGGTCGCGATGGCAGGGAAGAGGCCGAGGACCTGTTATTGCGCCGCTCCGGTGACGCCGACAGGCCGCGCATCCTCGGTGCCTTCAACGAGGCGACGCCGGACTGGTTGTCGTTCTTCATGTTTACGACGTTCACGGACCGCGACGGCAAGATGCAGCTCGAGTCGCTCGCGAACTCGGGTTGGGATCCGCTCGCACGAACAACTCGCTTCATGTTGACCGAGGAAGGTCATCACATGTTCGTTGGTCGGACGGGTGTCGAGCGCGTCATTCAGCGTACCTGCGAGATTATGAAAGAGAATGGCATTACGGACCCGATGGAGATCGAAGGCGTACGCAAACATGGGGGTATCGATCTGCCGACCATTCAGAAGAAAATCAATTTCCATTTTTCGGTTACGCTTGACTTATTCGGCGCTGAAATATCAACGAACGCGGCGAATTCCTTCAATGCGAGTCTGAAAGGTCGCTTCCACGAGCCACGGATTGATGACGACCACCAGCTGGAGAGTGATACTTATCCGGTCGCTCAGATCGTCGACGGTCAGGTGCAGATCGTTGCTACGCATGCATTGAACGCGATCAACGCCCGTCTTGCCGATGACTTCATCGATGACTGTGAGAAAGTCATGAAACGATGGAATCGTGTGTTTCAAACGCACGAAATCGATCATTCCCTGTTTTTGCCACATCGCGCGTTCAATCGTGCCGTTGGCGAGTTTGCGGACGTCTTTGTGACAAACAAGGGCGAAGTCGTCCCGGAGATCGAGTGGAATGAACGTAAGGACGAATGGCTCGCGTCCGATGCTGATCTCGAGTACATCCTGTCGCTTATGCGGCCGGAAACCACACCCGGCAAGTACGCCACCTGGATCTCCGCACCGAGAGCCGGTATCAATGGCCAACCTGGCGACTTTGAGTACGTCAAGGTCGCGGCGTGAGGTCAGAGCGATGACTGCTCAACGGGCTTTTGCTGAGGCGATAGCAACGATTACGGCACGCATTGCCGGACAGCCGCTCGACGATAGCTTGCAGGTGTTCCTGAACGAGAACTTCCCGCCCGGTGGTGAGGCATTTGATGACCTTGCCGAACTATGCCGGCAAGGTATCGACGAAGGCTGGCTCTGCGATCATGAGCAGGGCGGAATTAAATTCGGTCGCATCATCAAAGCAGGTCCCGACACCAATGGTTTCTCCATCGACGTCGTTGAGATGAACGATATTCGGGGGCCGTATCACGGGCACCCGAATGGCGAGATCGACATGATCATTCCCGTATCGACCGGTGCTGAGTTTGATGGCCAGGGTCAGGGCTGGATGGTTTATGAACCGGAATCGGAACATTATCCAACCGTGAGCGCCGGGAAGGCAATCGTGCTGTATTTGCTTCCCGACGGCGCCATCGACTTCACGCGCACCGCGCCCTGACGGTGACCCGGGATGCCGGCTGAGAAAAGAATCAAAGGTGATGGTAGCGGTATTCCGGACGGAATGACCGGTGCGGTTCTCAAGGTCAATGGCGACGACTATCCGGTCGTTTTTCCAACTAACCACACGCTCCTCGAAGTCCTGCGCGAGGAATGCAAGCTGACCGGCACCAAGCACGGTTGTGAGCTGGGCGAGTGCGGTGCCTGCGCCGTACTGGTCGATGGGCAGCCGGTGTTGTCCTGCTTGCAGATTACGACGGACGTCGTCGGCAAGTCGATCGAAACGGTCGAAGGGCTGCAACACGGTAATGATCTGCATCCGTTGCAGGAAACGTTTGCCGATCTCGGTGCCGCGCAATGCGGCTATTGCACGCCCGGCATTCTGATGGTGGCGGAAGCGCTGCTGGAGAAAGAAGCCGATCCCGACGACGAACAAATCACCGCAGCGCTGTCAGGGAATATCTGCCGCTGCACCGGGTACAACCGCATTGTGGAAGCGGTCAAATGGGCAGCTGCGAAGAAACGGGGTGACGATTGGCGGCCGGACGAAGAATTATTCATGGGCACCGAGATTCCAAAATAGGAACGCCAAATGGCCAAGGCACTATCCAAACCGCCGGAAGAGCAAGGTGACGCAACGGAAACCGAATTCAATCTCGTCGGTAAACCATTTCGCCGCGTTGATGGCCGCGCGAAAGTAACTGGTCAGACGCGTTTTGCTGACGACGTGCACTTTCCTCGTACCGTCTACGTAAAACTCGTCCGCAGCACGGTGCCGCACGCACGCATCAGGGACATCGACTTATCTGCCGCGCTGGCCATGGACGGCGTGCTCGGAACGTTGGTCGGTGCGGAAATGCCCGACTCATTCGGCATCATGCCGGTGTCGGAGGACGAGCACGCACTTGCCATTGATACGGTGCGCTTCGTCGGTGATTCGGTGGCAGCTGTTGCGGCCGTCACCGAAGACATAGCGCATGCAGCTGCGCTCGCAGTCAAAGTCGAATACGAGCCATTACCGACAATTGCCAGCGTAGCCGAAGCTCTCGCGACGCCGGAACCGCAAATCCATGATTATGCGGACGAAGGGAATATTCACAAAAAAGTCTCGCTGAAATTCGGTGAAGTCGAAGCAGGTTTCGAAGAAGCCGATCTTATACTGGAAGATAATTTCTTTTACGAGGGCAGTAATCATCTCGCGCTGGAGCAGCACTCGTCGGTGGCGGTTGCCGAAGATGACGATCGCGTAACCGTGTATTCATCGACGCAGTGCCCGCATTACGTACATCGGGCACTGACGAAGACTCTCGGTATTCCGAGCTCACGCATTCGCGTCATTGCCTGTTCGAACGGTGGTGCCTTTGGTGGCAAGAGCGATCCATTTAACCACGAAGCTGTGGTTGCGAAGCTGGCGCTCAAGCTCGGTCGTCCGGTCAAGATTACGCTGACACGCGAAGAGGTTTTCTATTGCCATCGTGGTCGGCATCCGGTGCAGATGAATTTAAAAACGGGATTCCGTCAAGACGGCACCATGGCATCGCAGCATTTGCGCACAACACTGGACGGCGGTGCATTCGGCAGTTACGGCGTCGCAAGTACGTTCTATACCGGTGCCTTGCAAACGACGACCTACAAACTTCCGAATTACTGGTTCGAAAGCGCACGGGCGTTCACTAATAAACCACCGTGTGGGCCCAAGCGCGGTCATGGCACGCCGCAACCACGATTTGCATACGAAGTGCAATTGGACAAAGCGGCGCATGAACTCGGCATCGATCCTGCGGAGCTGCGCCTGCGCAATCTCGTCGAACCGAATACGATCACTGCCAACTGGCTGCGTATCGGCACCATAGGATTGAAGGAATGTATCGACGCGGTCGTCAAGGGCAGCGGATGGAAAGCGCGCTACGGCAAGCTACCCGAGGGTCGCGGGCTCGGCATCGCGTGCAGTGCCTACATGACAGGGGCTGGACTGCCGATTTACTGGAACCACATGCCGCAGTCGGGAGTGCAGATCAAGCTCGACCGTAGCGGCAATGTTGCTGTGTTCTGCGGCGAAACGGAGATCGGGCAGGGTTCTGATAGCGTGCTGGCCGTCGTGGTTGCCGAAGTGCTGGGCATCGATATCAGGGATATTCGCCTGTGCGTTGGTGATACCGATCTGACACCGGTGGATCTCGGCAGCTACTCGTCGCGAGTAACGCTGATGGTTGGTCAGGCCGCAAAACAGGCTGCCGAAAGAGCACGCGATAAAATTTCCAACGCCGTTAGCGAGCACATGGAGGTCCCGGCAGAGTCTCTGGTATTCACAGGAGGTCGGGTATTTCCGGCGCACGATCCAGACAAAGGAATTGCGTTTAACGAGGCCGTCATCATTGCCGAATCACGTTTTGGCACGCTCGGCACGACCGGGTCTTACATACCGCCACGCTCGCCGGGACGATTCCGTGGCGCGGGCGTTGGTCCGTCGCCGACCTATTCGTATTCGGCTGCTGTCCTCGAGGTGGAGGTTGATCCGAAAACCGGACTGTATGACGTCGACAAAGTCTGGATAGCTCATGATATCGGACGTGCGCTGAACCCGGTGCTCGCACTCGGGCAAATAGAAGGCAGTGTCTACATGGGACTCGGCGAGGCCATGATGGAAGAACAGGCGTTCCGCCGTCTGCCCAAGCACCTCTCATCGTCGCTCGTGCACAAGTTTCCGTCGATGCTCGAGTACAAGAGCCCCGGCTTTCACGACATGCCGGAAATGACCTGCTACATGATCGAGACCGATGATGAGCGCGGTCCATACGGTGCGAAGGAAGCCGGCCAGGGACCATTGCTGCCGATCACGCCGGCATTAGCCAACGCGATTTTCGATGCCGTCGGCGTGCGCGTCGATCAGGTACCGATACATCCCGACCTGGTACTGAAAGGATTGCATGCGCAGGCGACGGGTCACGAGGCACGAGTGGGTCCTGCGGAGTTTCCGGACATCGATTTCGGCGAACCCCTCATCGTGCACACGCCGGAGCAGGGCGGTGACGGCCGCGCCGCGAACGATCCGAAGGCAAAGAGAAAGAGCCTGCGCTCGTCATCCGGCACGATGAAAGAGCGTGACGAGGCTCTCAAGGAGCACAGCAGTGCTACGCTTACCACCGATTAATCTGCAGTCACCTGAAACAATTCAGGAAGCGCTGAAATTGATCGCCGCAGGCGATGTGCGGGTTGTTGCCGGAGGCACTGACCTGTGGCCGAACATGAAACGACGCCATCAGAAAGCTGAGACCGTTGTCAGCCTGATGTCGATTCCAGATCTCGACATTATCGACAGCAACAGCTCAGACATCCGTATTGGTGCGACGGCAACGCTGGCCGATATCATTCGCGATGACAATATTCGTGACCGCTTCCCGGCTTTTGCCAAAGCCGTTGCCTCGATCTCGTCACCGCCCCTTAGAAACATGGGCACAATTGGTGGCAATCTGTGTGTCGATACGCGTTGTAACTATTACAACCAGACCGAGGAGTGGCGCCGTTCGATTGACTTCTGTCTGAAGGAAGAGGGCGAGATCTGCTGGGTGGCAACCAAGTCGCCGCGATGCTGGGCGCACACTGCCAGTGACTCAGCGCCAATGCTCTGCGCACTCGACGCAAAGGTAAGACTGGCGTCGGTGGCGAGAGAGCGCGAGTTGCCGCTCAGGGATTTCTATGTCGATGACGGCATCGACTATTTGTCCAGGCAGCCTGATGAAATATTGACCGAAGTCGTCGTGCCGGGCACGAGTGATGACGCTCATTGCCGGTCTGCGTTCTGGAAACTCCGGCGGCGCGGTTCGATCGATTTCTCAACGCTGTCGGTCGCGGCGGCCGTCTGGACTGACGATAACAATGTTGTTACTCGTGCGTCCATGTACCTCGGTGCAGTCGGTTCCGCACCGATCCCCGTTGCGGAAGCCGAGTCGGTGCTCGTTGGCAACAAGATTACCGAACATGGAATCGCAAGAATCGCGCGCGCCGCGCATAAGATCGCACGACCGATGGACAATACGGATTTCGCCACGTCATGGCGCGGCAAAATGATCGAGCAGTATGTAACCGCCGCGCTGCGAGAAGTTGCGGGCCTGCCGCCACTGCGGATGCAACCACGCCACACCCTGAAGGTCTTATAAGGAAAATATCCTCAATTCAGGACGATATCGTCATCATTTGGATAATCGGGATCGCCGGGAATGACGAATCGTGCTACGCCATCTTCGAGCAACGCAACAGGGCGTATTCTGTCGACTCCATCCCGGGCTCTTGTTCGTGCCCAATCCAGCAGGGAATCGACTGTGTTGAATTCAGCAAGCATCGCCAGGGTCTTGATAGTCGGGAAGGGCAGTTTCATGTCGCCTTCTCGTGCGGATGATAACGCCTCTGCCGCTGTCATCCAACGAACGTCTGTCAGCTCGCTTCCATCGTGACTGGCGTCTTGTGCCGACGGTGCCTCGGCAATGAAAAAGCGTGTGGACCATCTCTTTGGCCTGTCCAGCGGTGTTTCCCAATGCGCAAAGTAATGCAGCGCATCGCAGGCCATGAGCAGTTCCTGCTCGCCCAGAAACACCGGCCAGGCCAGCGTTGTCTGATCGACTTTTTCGCGAAGTTCCTGCAAACCGGGGCTGTCGGTTGCCCAGTCTCCGTCGCGGTTTCGCGCCAGCAACATCCCGGTTTCTTCAAAGAGTTCCCGGATCGCGGCGCTATAGAAGTCGAGGCCGCCCTCCGCAACCCGCAGCATGGCGTCAGCTTCGTCCGCAGTTACGCCGCGGCAAAATGCGCGAGCAGATGACTCATCCGCATCGAGGACACCACCCGGAAATGCATGATTGTCGCCAAACGCATCTCCCGCGCGCCGTCTGACCATCAACAGTTCGGGACCACGGCCGAAATCACGCAACAGGACAATTGTCGCCGATGGCCGCGCCGGTATTGACTGCGATCTGGTCTGAGCCATGCCTGTGGGTATCGTTGTCCTATGAGCTAGGCGACTTGCCGCGCGAAGGCGAGTCGCTGGGAGATAGAGAACCCGTTACGCTGCAAAAATTGCAGTACATCGAAGTGCTCTGCATCGGTCTCGGAGCGCACATGTTCGATCTGCAGAGACCACAGATTCGCGAGCAGTTGTGACAGCAACGCGGTACCGACAAGGTGGTGCGCAAAACCGGGATCTACCGCGATACTGTCCAGTACGGCAACTGGCTCGATGCGGTCGAATTCTCCGAAGTCTACTCTGGCCATGACGAAACCGACGACATGATCGTCCTGTTCTGCAACAAGCGATACGCGGATACCGGATACGCCAAGCAATTCCGCCATTTTTTGTTCGTAGTACGGACGGTGGTCGCGGCCTGTCGTGCGATGGTCAATTTTCACTATCGCGTCCAGGTCGGATTTGCGCATCGAGCGGCACAGTATGAGGTCGCGCGCAAGTGTGCCGCGTTGATCGCCTTGGGGATCGCTATAGTCGTTTGCGTCACCGAGTTGTGCGGATTCCTCAATCAGATCATTGACATACTCGAAGTCGGGTAGATTGGTAGCAGCTCTTTCCAGTATGTGGCGCGCTGCCAGCGAAAAACCGCAACCGCCAAAGAACTTCAGCATTGGGAAGTTATGCCAGTCGGCTTGGGAATAAATTGTGTCGATGTTCTTGTGACGCAGAATTTCATCGAGGGCGTGCAGCAGCGAGCGGCCCATCCCTCTTGCTGCCATTGCAGGATCGACGCTGATCGCGTCCATGGATGCATAGCGATTACTCGTTCCGTACTCGCCCTCCTGTAGACGTGCCAGCAGAAAACCTTGCAGTACACCCTCTTCTTCACACCCCAGGTACACGAAATTTGCCGGCTCGGCCTGGGCGGCTTGCAGTCGTGTGCGGTAAAAACCTTCGCGCCGGCGTCCGGTGTATTGGCTGTCGATTTCGATGACGCGCTGCAGATCGTCGGGCACGAGTGGCCGGGTGTCGAATTCTCTGGCGGGGCCATGCATCACGATGCGTCCGGAATGAGGATGGCGCGACGGGTGAGTTGGCCGTCATGAGCTCTGGCGAATATCTCGTTGATCTGGGACAAATCGTGCCGTTCGATGAACGGTAGCATGGAGACTTTGCCGGTCAGGACCAACTCGAGCGCATCGGGGTAATGCTCCGGCAGGCATCCCCAGTTGCCGAGCGTACGCGCATGAAATGCCATCAGGTTGGACAGGCGAACTTCGACCTTGTCCATCGTAAAACCTACGACGGACAAACAGGAACCGTAGGTTAGCAGGCCAAAGGCAGTGGTTTGACCTGCTGCAGTACCGGAACATTCGAAAATCTTCCACTCTGTTTGACGCAGCTTATTGTCCTTCGCGAATTGCCGGATGGCGTCGCGGACATCCCTGCCTTGTACGTTTCCCGCATTGATTTTCATGCTGGCGCCGTAGCCGTCGAGTTGATCGAGCTTCGCCTGATCGATGTCGATAGCAACAACTGTTGCGCCTTTTGCAGCCGCGATCTGCACCGCGTAACCGCCGACACCGCCGACGCCGATGACGATTGCCAGATCTCCGGCTTCGATTTCCGCTTGCACGACAGCCTGGTAGGGCGTTGTCAGCGCGTCTGCGATGACGCTTGCATCCGCGAGCTCCATGCCGACTTCGGCCAGCCGTGCGGTATCGATCGCGCACAGCCCGGCCGACGGCACCGTGATATGCGTGGCGAAACCGCCATGCATATCGATGCCCGGTGATTTCTGCTTCCTGCAGATCGTGCCACGACCCCGATCACAGAGGTCGCACGACCCGCAGGGTATGACTGCGGGCACGATTACTGTCTTGTCCTGCCATTCTGCAGCATCCTTTCCGGTCTTGATGACGCGGCCGCTCATCTCGTGACCGAGTGTCAGCGGTAACGGGTGCTTGGTCCTGACACCGTCGTAAAAGAATCCGAGGTCTGTATGGCATACGCCGCAGCCGGCGATCTCGATGATGACTTCGTTTGACGAGGGTTCCTGCAGATCGAATTCAACTCGCGTAAGCGGCGTCCCCGGCTGCTCCATTACCCAGCGATGTGCAGTCATTAGTCGGCTCCCTCCGGGTCGTTTCCCCAGATCGGTTTGCGTTTCTCGAGAAATGCATTGAGGCCTTCGATCGGGTCTTTGGTTTGCATCAGCTCCTCGACATATGTTTTTTCGACGATCTCGAGCCTGACCCTGATGCGTTCGATGTAATCCTGGCGCGCAGCAGTTACCGCAAAGCGCAGTGAACTCGCACTCTTGCCGATGATATTCTCGTCTATCCAGGCCAATGCCGCTTCACTGGGTGACTCGCTGACCTGGTCGACAAGGCCGATAGTCTTCGCTTTCTGTGCGTCAATGCTCTTGCCGGAAAACAGCAACATCTCTGCGTGCGGCTGACCGACGCGCTCCGGCAACAGGCAAGACGCTGCCGGTGCAATTACCGCGAGCGAAATCTCCGGCTGGCCCAGCTGTGCGTCTGGTGCGGCGATGATCGGGCTGGCCGCACATGCGACTTCGAGGCCGCCGCCGAGGCACTGACCCTGCACGGCGGCGACAATTGGCACCGGGTACTCAAGCATCTGCATGACCAGCGAGTTTATCTTCCTGAGCATTGCCGCACACTGGTCCGGCAGGTGCTCCTCGACACTGGCGCCAAAACTGAAATGTGGGCCCTCCGCGTCGAGAATGACTGCCAACAGGCGTTTGTCGTTTGCATGCGCATCCAGCGCAGCGCTCAGGGCGTCAATCATCCGGGCATCGATGATATTCGCTTTCGGTCGCGCCAGTTGCAGCCGCAATACCTGTTCGTCGCGGTCGAGCCAGGCTTTGAGTGGACTGTCTGTCATGTGCAGGCTCCAGGCTAGTCAATCGCCGCCGGTGGATCCGGGTCGTAGTCCCAGTCATCATCTGGCGGCGGATATTTCGCCAGCCATTCTTTCATCCAGGCGACATGCTGGCGCTCGTCGTCACCGAACTCCTGTGCCAGCGAGCCGACCTGATCATCCGTACTGTCATGTGCGATTGCGTCAAAGAACGCCATCGCGCTCAATTCGTTTTCCAGCGCAAGCTCGAGTGCCTGATGCGGCGTCATCAGATAATGCACGCCCGCGAGATCGATGTTCTCGGGAGGCTCGAGGCCTGGCCAGCGATATTCCCATGGTGGAAGCTCAGTAAGCTCCACGTCTCCCGCTGCCTCGCGAATCTTCTCCGCGTGTTCGGCCTCCAGTTTCGACATCTTGTCGAACAACGCGGCAACTTCAGTATTGCCGCACTGCTCCATCTGCTCCGCCAGATCCTTGTAGCTCTGCACGGCTTCCAGTTCGATGACCAGCGCGTGGACCAACAGCTCGGTCTGCGTGAAGTTCTGCGATGCATTCTTACCAGTATTGCTCATACCAGAAACTCCGCGTCGAGGTCGCGCTCGAATTCAGCGTTGCGCTCAACCGCCTGTCCATATATGTCGCGGGAACCTTTGTACAAGACACCGATATTGAATCCATCGTCGGTCATGACGCGCCTGGCTGCCTGAGCCGGATCTGTCGTAAATGTCACGGGAGGCGGGTGCACCTTGTTCTTCCATTCCCGCTGGTCCGGACGAAACGTGACGCAGGGGCTCAGTATCTGCACGAACGAGAAGCCGGGGTGGCCGATAGCCTCGGCCAATGTTCTCGTGGTGCCTTTGACGTCCCCCGCGAATGTCCGAGCAACAAAGTTGGCACCCGATGCAAGCGCAATCACGAGCGGGTGAAACGGTGAGACACCAGTACCTCCGGGCGCCAGTTCAGAGTCCCAGTCGGGCGCAGTAGTGGGCGAGGGCTGCCCCTTGGTCATGCCGTAAATTTCGTTGTCCATAACCACGTAAGTAATGTCCACGTTGCGCCGGCAGGCATGCAATAAATGGTTCCCGCCGATCGAAAAGCCGTCGCCATCACCTCCGGCGCAAATAACGGTCAGGTCAGGTCGTGCGACTTTCAGGCCAGTCGCCAACGGTAACGCTCGTCCGTGCACGCCGTGGAAACCATAACAGTTCAGGTATGCCGGGATACGCGAGGAGCAGCCAATCCCTGATACAACCGCCAAATTCTCGGGTACAAGTGCCAAGGCCGCGATGGCCTTGGTAAGGCTTGCCAGGACATGGAAATCACCGCAACCGGGACACCAGACCGGTTTGGTGCCTGACTTGTAGTCGCTGGCCTTGAGTTTGCATGGTGCGGCGACGCTCATTCGCCGCACCATGCATCTATCCTCGTGGCTATCTCGCCCGGTCTGAATACACCGGGTCCGGGTCGATGCACTGTATCGACGTCTGCCGGCAGGTCATACCACGCGCGTAAGAAGCGATACAACTGGCCCGTGTGATTCTGCTCGATCACCAGGAGGCGATTGACGCCATCGAGGGCGGCGGCCATATCCTCTTGCCTGACCGGCAGCAGCAGTCGCAGCGTTATGAGTTTCAGGCGGCCGGTCACCTTGTCCGGCAACCTTTGCAAGGCCTCCCGGACTACACTCGCCGTTGAGCCCCAGGTCAGTATCGCGAGTTCACCCGCACCCTCGATGTCCGCCCAGTGCTGGCCATAGTCGAAATCGGCAATCTTCCTGGCGCGCTTGTCGAGCTGCGCGCTGTGGTCGCTCGCGATGCCCGAAGGTTTTGCCGCAGCGCTATGCTCAAGACCGTCGGCCGTATATTGACCGCCTGCTGTTCCGGGCAGCGGCATTGGGGAAATCCCGTCGGCCGTTATTGCGTAGCGTTCGAACGCCTCGGGTATCTCCTCGGCGACTTTTCGCTTGGTGAAAAAAGAAATCGCCGGCACCGGATCGGCGACGACGATCGCCTGACCGATAAACTGATCTGACAGAACGATGACCGGCGCCTGAGTTGCTTCGGCGAGATGCACGGCCCATTGCGTCGTATAGACGCAGTCGGTCACCGAGTTCGGCGCCACGACGATATGCGGCGCATCGCCATGTAATCCATAGATCGCTGCATTGAAATCCGATTGTTCCGGCTTGGTTGGAATGCCGGTGGACGGTCCCGCACGCATGACATTGACGACGACGAGCGGAATTTCAGCACATACCGCGAGGCCGAGTCCCTCAATCATCAGAGACAAGCCCGGACCTGAGGTTGCCGTCAGTGAAGGCACGCCGCCATACGACGCACCGATTGCCATGTTGATCGAAGCGAGTTCGTCTTCTGCCTGTGTCAAGGTTCCGCCGGCGTCCTTCAGGCGCGGCGCGAGCCACTCGAGAATCTCGGTTGCCGGTGTAATGGGGTAGGCCGCGGCAAAGCGCACGCCGCCGCGCAGCGCGCCCAGCCCGGTCGCATGATTGCCGCTTATCATCCAGCGATTGCCCGCTTGTCCGCCGCCTGTCTGCGGTGCTGCCGAACGCTGTGACCGCGAGAAGCCAAGCATCGCTGCTGCGACGCTTACGTCGACTGCCTGGCGTCCCTTGCGGCCGATATTCTTTTCGATGGCATGCCGGATCGCTTCCTGAGAAATGCCGGCGAGGCCGGCCACATAGCCTAGTGCCACCATGTTCACACGGCCACCACTCACCGATTCGGCAAGCTCCTTCATCTCGAGTTGCCGCAGCACCGCTCCTGATGCAGCAATCGAGTGCGGCACAGCATCTTCAGCCGGGTCGGTTACAACAATGCTGTCTGCATCAACGGCGATTTCTGAAAGCAGCTGTTCGGCCTGTTTCCAGTCGATGCCGAGCACCACATCGAAGCGGTCATCGAGACATTCGACCGGGACCGAGCTCAAGCGCACAAGAGCCGCCGACTCCCCGCCGCGGATCTGCGGTCCTACCGCGCGGATCATCAGGCCATACAATCCGCAACGTGCCGCCGCCGCCAGCAGCATGTCGCCGGCAGTAATGACACCGGCGCCACCCTTCCCCAGCAGGGCGACGGAAAAGGACATGCCGGGCTGACCTGTCATTTACAGTGCCTTCGTTGCTATTATCGTAATTCGGTACTATAATACCGTTATATTCGTGAAAAGCAAGTGCAGCAAGGAGAAGTTGATGAATGCCCTGGCAGCCAAGAGTGACTCCGATAGAGAACTGGTGAACTACGATCTGACGCAAGATGTCATCGTCCCGGGTGTGACACTCGAGCGTCGACAGGCGCACTGTCCGGGTGGAACCGCACTCGATGGACTCTTCCATGCCTGGATAACGCTCGACAACCCCAAGCAGTACAACTCGTACACGACCGAGATGATCAAAGGCGTCATTCTGGCGTTTCGCCGGGCGAGCGCGATGCGTGATGTCGTTACGGTGGTTTTCACGGGCAGCGGCGACAAGGCATTTTGCTCTGGGGGCAACACGAAAGAGTACGCCGAATACTACGCGGGCAATCCACAGGAATATCGCCAGTACATGCGCTTGTTCAATGACATGGTCTCGGCGATCCTGAGTTGTGACAAACCCGTCATTTGCCGGGTCAATGGCATGCGCATTGGAGGCGGTCAGGAAATAGGCATGGCCTGTGATTTCTCGATTGCACAGGATCTCGCACGTTTCGGTCAGGCTGGCCCAAAGCATGGCTCGGCCCCGATTGGTGGCGCGACGGATTTTCTGCCGCTCATGATCGGTGCTGAGCAAGCCATGGTCTCAGGCATACTCTGCGAGCCCTGGTCTGCTCACAAGGCATACCGGATGGGCATCATCTCGGATCTGGTTCCGGCGCTCAAAGTCGACGGCGAATATGTGCCTAATCCGTTGGTCGAGACGCAGCGATATCTGGATGATTGGGGCCGCATTGTGCATGGCGAAGCAAAGACCGGGGAGGCGCTCGATGCCGGAAAAGTATTGCTCAAGCAAGGCAGCGTCGATCTGAGCTTGCTGGATGAAATGACAGAGCGCCATTGTGCGAAATTCATTCACATGTTTCCGGAATGTCTGACAAAAACGCTCGAGGAATTACGCAAACCGAAGTTGAACGCATGGAATGCCAACAGAGAGAATTCACGCGCCTGGCTGGCACTGAATATGATGACCGAGGCGCGTGCCGGTTTCAGAGCATTTAACGAACCGGCCGATGGCAAACGCGAGATTGACTTCATCGGTCTCAGGCGGGCGTTGGGGGCCGGAGAACCCTGGACCGATGAGCTTACGACAAGTCTGTTGCCCGCAGCGAGAGCGGCTAAGTAGGAGCAGAGGACCGATGGCACTGATGATCAACAGCGTGTGCACAGCCTGTGACGCTTGCGAGCCAATGTGTCCAAACGAAGCAATCAGCGCCGGTGAGCCGATCTATATCATTGATGCCTTCAAGTGCACGGAATGTGTTGGTGCCGAAGATGAGCCGCAATGCCTGCTCATTTGCCCTGAAGAGGAATGCATCGTGCCGAACCCGGACTTTGAGGAATCCGAGGAAGAACTACAGCAAAAATACGAGATGCTGAACGGCTGATGTATCGCGACAGTGCTTACGGTGCGTTGTCGAGATTCTCGACACCGTAGCGGAGCAGTGTCTTCAGCGTAATTGAATCGAGCGTCGACCGGTTCAGTCCGTCGATCTCATTCATGACTGCGTCCAGGCCGGTGACAACAATTTCTGCGTTACCACGCAGCTCGTCCGGCGTGTCGATGCCTGATTCCAGGGATTCGAATTCGTGGATGACGTCCCAGAGTGTCGTACGCCGCACATTGCCGGAGAAACGATAGCCGCCACCCACGCCTCTAACCGACTCAATGAGCCCGCTGCGCACAAGTGTCCGCATGACTTTTGCCAGGTGGTGAATGGAGACACCGTAACTCTCCGCGATCTCGGCTGTGGAAAACTGCCTTTCCGGTTCGCTGGCCAGGTGCAGGACTGCAAATAACGCGTAACGGCTCGCTTTTTGCAACTTCATGTCAGTCCAGCCGCCTCTCGAGTTCGATGTAGGGTCCCGCCGCAAGTCCTTCGCCGCGGAAGAACGACAGATTCGTTTTATCGTTGCCGAGCACCATTGTACGAATGGTTGTCGCACCGTCCTTTTTCATCTGTGCACACAAAGCCTCGAACAGGAGCGTGCCAATTCCTTGCTGCCGCTGATCGGGCGTCACGCTCAATGCGAGTACCCAGCCACAGGGCGGGGAGCCGAACTCCCAGGCACGAATCTCCCCGACGATAAATCCGAGCAGCTCGTCGTTAGCCGATTTTGCAACCAGGAAATAACGTTTCCGACGCTGGTTTATGCCGGCGAAGCGTTCGAAGATGTCGTTCCAGTAAGTCGCTTTTTCAGTCCCGGTTATTGCGGCGTCCAGAGCCGCGACAGCGTCGATATCAGCTGCGTCGGCGACATGAACAGTGATGACGGGTTTTTCCTTGTGCAATTCAAAAACCTTATGTTGTCGCCGGGGTCCGGCCAATCGTAACACCCCGGAGGGCCGCCGTGCGGCGCTGTCCAGGGCCGGTTTGGCTTGATTTGACGTTAAAAGCGTAATTCGGTACGATTATACCACTTTTATGGGAAAAACCCGATCATGGCTTTGGAAAACATCGTTGAACGTTGCCAGGATCTGTACGAGGACCTGGATTTCACGTCGGTCCGTGCATGGAAGGAGGCTGGCGCAAACCGCAAGGTAATTGGGCACATGCCGGTCTACGTGCCGCGCGAGCTGATTCATGCCGCTGGCATGTTGCCGGTCGGGATTCTCGGTGGTGGCGATCAGCTGGACGTCATTCATGGGGATGCCTACTACCAGAGCTACATCTGCCGAATTCCCCGGTCAACGATCGAACTCGCCATTACGGGCAGGCTCGACTGCCTCGACGGCATGCTTTTTCCAAGTACCTGCGATGTCATCCGAAATCTTTCCGGCATGTGGCAGCTCAAGTTTCAGGACAAGCTGATTCGTTATTTCGATGTTCCGCAGAATTTCCATCGGGATATCGGCGGGGTCTTCTACACGCGGGAATTGCAAGGCTTTCGCGACGCACTTTCTGATTTGGCGGGTCACGAAATCAGCGACGACGACATTCGCGCTTCGATCGATTTGTACAACAAGAATCGTCAGGTGATCGCTGAACTCTATGCCTATCGCTCCGCGGAGCCCTGGCAAGTGCCGACACCGGAAGTCTATCTCCTGATGCGTGCCGGCATGTTGCTGCCGGTCGACGAGCACACGCAACTCGTCCACGACTACATAGCAGCAGCCAAAGCGGTTGAACGCCCCGTCCGGGACAACTGCCGTGTTGTGATCAACGGACTGTTCTGTGAGCAACCGCCATTGGGATTGTTAAAGTCCATCGAGATGGCCGGCTGCTATGTTGTCGATGATGACTTCATGCTGGTTGCGCGCTGGCTTCTTCACGAAGTCCCGATGGATGGTGATCCAATCCATAACCTGAGCGACGCATTTATCACTTATTCATCAGAGACGTCCTGCAAATACGTGCCGAACAAGAAGGACAAGGGCAAATACCTGGTCGATTCCGTACGCAGGAGCGGGGCAGAGGGTGTCATATTTGCGAGCCCGAGTTTTTGCGATCCGGCGCTGCTCGACAGACCGATGCTGCAAAATGCACTGGCCGCTCATGGCATCCCGTATACGGCATTCAAATTCGCCGAGAACTCGGGACAACTACAACCTATTCGTGAGCAGGCAGGCACGTTCGCGGATTCGATCAAACTTTGGAGCGCCGCATGACTACCGCCGCGAGCCAACAAGCAGACGTACAAAAAGAAGAGTCCATGCTTTTGCAAAAGGCGATGATTGGCGCGAATTTCGATGCGCTATCTACGGCTCACGAGGAAGGCAAGAAAGTCTCCTCGACATTCGTACCCGGCAATCTCAATGAATTGCTGATGTGTTTTGATTTCGTGCGAAATTTGCCCGAAATCAATGCGCTGCAGTCTGCAATGCGGAAGAAAAGCGGTGGCTACGTTATGGAGGCAGAACGCTCCGGCCACTCCGAAGACGTCTGCAGCTACGTAAAAAGCGATCTCGGCATGATGGCGAAGGGCCAGCTCGGGCCAACCGGCAAGCCGTTGCCGACACCGGACGTACTGCTGCTGTCTTACACCGGTTGTTTTACTTTCATGAAATGGTTCGAACTTGTGCGCGATCAATACGATTGTGAAACAGCAATGTTACACGTTCCCTATCAGGCTGACGGTAAGATCACCGACAACATGCGTGACTTCGTCGTCATGCAGTTGAAGGAACAGGTTATCCCGACGCTCGAACGTGTCAGTGGCGTGAAGTTCGACATCGATCGATTGCGGGAAAACCTCAGAGAGTCTGCCAAAGCAGAGGACGACCTTGTCTGGGTTCTGCAGTCGGCGAAGAATCGTCCGTCGCCGATCGATGCCTATTTCGGCGGTATCTACTATTGCGGACCGATCTTCTCGGCGTTTCGAGGCAGTAAAGAAGCGACGGCGTATTACGTTGCCCTCCGAAAAGAGGTGGCGGATCGAATCGAGCAGGGTCTTGGTCCTGTCACGCCGGAAGGTGTCATGGACGAAGAACGCATACGCCTCGTTGTAGAAGGGCCGCCGAACTGGACGCATTTCCGTGACTTCTGGAAGATGTTTTATGACGAAGGCGCTGTTGTCGTCGCGAGTTCCTATACCAAGGTGGGTGGTGTCTACGACTATGGTTTTCGACACGACCCCGACAACCCGATAGAGACGCTCGCCGACTATTGTCTCGGCTGTTACACGAATCACAGCCTGCCGGCGCGGGTCGATATGCTCTGCGATTATATGGAAGAGTACAATGCGGATGGCTTCCTCAATAACTCGATCAAGAGCTGCAACAGCTTTTCGGCAGGGCAGCTACTCATGCTGCGAGAGATCGAAGAGCGTACCGGCAAGCCGGCAGGATTTATCGAAACTGATTTGGTCGATCCCCGCTATTTCTCACCAGCGAATGTCAAGAACCGGCTCGAGAGCTACTTCCAGATGATCGAGCAGAAGAAGGCCCGCGGCGACTCGAGAACGGCAGCATGAAGACGTTTATCGGCATTGATCTCGGCTCGACCACGACCAAGGCGATCGTATTGGGCGGCGACGAAACAGTGCTTGGGCGTGGCATTACGAACTCACGCTCGAACTACGGAATCGCCGCGGAGGTCGCCAAGCAGGAAGCATTTCTGGATGCGCGCTTTTTTCTGTTTCGCGAGTTGCTGAAAGACCTGCCTGCCCTGAAAGATGACCTGGAAAATTTCCTGAACAACTTCGAACAGGATTTTCGCCTCGAGCAATACCTGGAGCAACTCGCCGAGCTCGAGCGAGCCTGTGTCGAGAGCTCAGACGACGATCGTCTCGGAAAAGACGGCGCGGAAACCCGGTCGTTGCTCGCCGCGGTTTTTCGGCAGCTCAACGATGAAGCGCCGAAGCTGTACGAACCCGGATCATCTCGCAAGTCAGACTTTTTCCGCGACATCGCCGGCTCACAGTATTCCAACGCGTCGGAGTCGACCAGCCAGGACAGCAGAATCAGCTTCGAGTCGATGCTGAATGTCTTTGATCGCTCGATCATCGAGGTCGAGAATCGTATCGGCAGCGGTGCTGACGAGGCGAAATTCATGAGTGCGCTTGAACGCACCTGCAAGCGATCGGAGGTATTCACCAGGCTGCGCGGCGATTTACGAGCGCCGCTTGAGAATGTGCTGGGTACCGCGTTCGAAGAGACTTATGTTGTCGGCACCGGTTATGGCAGGGCTACCCTGCCGTTCTCGAAGGAACACATCCGTTCCGAAATCCTGTGCCACGGGCTCGGCGCTCACATCATGCACCCGAAAACAGCGACCGTGCTGGACATCGGCGGCCAGGACACCAAGGCGATACAGGTTGATCCGAACGGTATCGTCGAGAGTTTTCAGATGAATGATCGCTGTGCGGCGGGTTGCGGCCGCTATCTCGGCTATATCGCCGATGAGATGAATCTCGGCCTGCATGAACTGGGGCCGATGGCAATGCAAGCGACGCGAAAGGTACGCATCAACTCCACATGCACCGTTTTCGCAGGCGCGGAATTGCGCGACCGATTATCCATGGGCGAGAAGCGGGAGGACATCGTTTCCGGCCTGCACCGGGCGATCATTCTCCGTGCGATGTCGATCCTTTCAAGGTCGGGCGGTATCAGGGACCAGTTCACTTTCACCGGCGGCGTTGCCAAGAACGAAGCTGCCGTGGCTGTGCTGAAGGAACTCGCCTGGGAGAACTACGGCAAAGTCCAGATGAACGTGAACCCGGACTCTATCTATACGGGCGCGCTGGGTGCGGCCACATTCGCGCAACGTGTCGTATTGCACTGAACAAGGGATCTGACATGACACTTGCAGCAGGAATCGACCTCGGCACCGGCGCAGTCAAGACCGTCCTGTTTGACGTGTCGGACGGGGAGCCAAGATGGCTGGCCAGGCATTGCAGTCGGATTCGCAGGCGCGACCCGATGGTGCTCGCCAAAGAGGCTTTCGAGGGCATGCTGGCGGAACTCGACCTCGACGCGGATGCAATCGATTACGTGGCGACAACCGGCGACGGTGAGAATATTCCGTTTCGCACTGGCCACTTCTACTCGATGACGACCCATGCACGCGGCGCAATCTATCTTCAGCCGGGCATCAATGCCGTCATTGACGCGGGAGCCTTGCATGGCAGGGCGATTGCGACTGATGAGCGCGGTAAGGTGCTGACTTACAAGATGACGAGCCAGTGTGCCTCGGGTTCAGGACAGTTTCTCGAAAACATCGCGCGCTACCTCGGCGTTTCGCTTGAGGAAGTTGGCACGATTTCGAAGACTGCTGACAATCCCGAAATCGTCAGCAGTATTTGTGCCGTTCTCGCAGAGACCGACGTGATCAACATGATATCGAGAGGCATTACTACAGCGAACATCCTCAAAGGTATTCATGTTGCCATGGCAGGTCGGCTCGTCAAACTTCTGAAATCCATCAAGGCCCGCGAAGGGTCGGTGCTTGTAACCGGCGGCCTTGCCATGGATGAAGGTCTGATTGAAGCGATGAAGGAGCAGGTGATCGAGCAGAAGCTGAAAGTGAAAGTGCTGAATCATCCGGAGTCGATCTATGCGGGCGCTATTGGTGCCGCCCTCTGGGGAGCATTTCGCTACGACAAGCTGCTGCAGGCAAAGCATGGCGTCCCGACTTCCGACATGGATGCATACGATGCAGGGAAGCCGGTTCTTGCGGTCGACCTCGGCCGGGAAAGCGTCGATTGTCCGATGACTACCGTGGCCGAACCCAAGAGCAGTACCTGTCCCGCGGACGAGATTTCGAATTCAGCCAACAAAGAGTAAAGCACATGACGCCGACAGAAATTCTCAGCGACGAGCATCGTCTTATTGTTGCAGTTCTCGACTGCCTGGACGAGGCGGCGGCGCACCTGGACAGCGGCGCTGTCGTAAGCCCTGATTTTTTTCTCGATGCGGCCGAATTCGTTGCAGGATTCGCCGATAAATGTCACCACCGCAAGGAAGAAGACATTCTGTTCGTAGCAATGACAGCGAGAGACATGCCACAGGATTCAGGACCGGTAGCAGTCATGTTGCGAGAACACGACGAGGGCCGTCAGTACACTGCCGCATTTCGATCGGCTGCCGAGCAGATGAAGTCGGGTAACGAAAGCGCTGCAGCTGATGTCGTTCGCAATGTGTTCGACTACGTCAATCTTCTGCGGGAACATATTTTTAAAGAAGACCATGTGTTGTTTCCGATGGCGGAGCAGATTATTCCCGCGGACACGATGCAACGAGTGAGTGATGATTTTCAGCGCGTCCTTGACGAGGACACCAAAAACGGCATCCCGGCCAAATACCGGGCGCTGGCGGAAAAGCTCAGCCAATACGTGAGTGAGAAAACTTTTGTCGCCTAGTTGATCAGGATTACTGCAGCATCATCGCTGTAGAGCTGCTCCACGAGGGCGTGCCTTCGCTCGAGAACAGCGCGCTGATTGACGTAGCCCTTGTCAGTGATTTCACCGGCATCGATGCTCAGGGGCTCATCAAGAAACAGCAAACGGGCAATGCGTGTGCTCGTGGCCGGGTTTTGCGAATTGTGTGCAGCGAGGCTATCGCACAGTGTCTGCCGGGCTGTCGCATTGCCCAGCAGCTCGGGCAATGGTGCCTCGGTACTGAGGCCTGCGATCTTCGCCATACCCGCGACGTTCGGGATGATCAGCAAGCCGATTTCGTCACGGTCATGCCCTGTGACTACGGCATCCTGAATCACCTCAGCACAAGCGGATATTGCGGCCACCCTGACCATCCCTGTATTTACCCATGAGCCGGTAAGCAATTTGAAATCTTCGGCAACGCGACCGTCGAACAGTATGCCCTTGGCCGGATCGTCAGGATCAACAAATTTGCCGGCATCGCCGGTCCGGTAAAAGCCATCTTCGTCGTAAGCTGCAGCGGTAAGATCGTCACGCCTGAAGTAACCTGGCGTCATGTTGGGTCCGCGCAAGCGCAGTTCCATCTTGCCTTCGCTCGGCAGCATCTTCAGCTCGGTCCCCGGCACCGGCAGACCGATCACGCCGGCACCCGTAGCGGGAAAGTGGATGCTTGTGGCGAGCGGTGCGGACTCTGTCAGACCCCAGGCCGAGGTCATGGCGACCTTCTTGCCAATCGCTGCAATCGACAGGTTTTCGATACGCTCCCAGAGATCCTGCGGCAGCGCAGCGGCCGCATAGAATATTGTGTCGAGGTTTGAAAAAAACTGATCGCGAAGGCCTGCGTCTTTTTCCAGAAACGGTGCCAGCATCTGAAATCCGCGTGGCACGTTGAAATACACGGTCGGTGCGATCTCGCGGAGATTTTCAATTGTAGCCTCGAACAGGCCCGGAGCTGGTTTTCCGCTATCGATATAAAGTGTCCCACCGTTGCGCAAAATCATATTGAAATTGTGATTGCCGCCGAACGTGTGATTCCAGGGCAGCCAATCGACGAGTACGGGCGGGCGGCGAGTAATAAACGGCCAGACCTGGGCCATCGCCTGCTGGTTGGAACACATCATGCGATGTGAGTTGATGACTCCCTTCGGCATGCCGGTCGATCCGGACGTAAAGAGAATTTTTGCGACCGTGTCCGGGCCAACATGGGAGAACGCCTCATCGACGGCTGGCGCCGGTTCTGTTGCCAGTAATTCACCTATCGGTATTGCGTCGATTCCGTCAGGTACGTGTCCCGTCACGACGACGGTGACGTCTTGCAGATTCAGGCCAGACAGCGCTTTGCGAAACAACTCGCCGTCGGATGCAAATACTACTTTCGGCCGCAGCAAATCGAAAACGTGCTTGAGTTTACCAAAATCGTACGACATCAATGAGTAGGCCGGCGACACCGGTGCCACGGGCAAGCCGACGAACATCGCAGCAAGCTGTAGTAAGCCATTGTCAATGCTGTTTTCGGAAAGAATCATGAGCGGCCGATCCACACTCACGTCGTGATCCATCAATCCCTGGGCCAGCGCCCGAACCGAATTGAGCGCATCGTCATAGCTTAGATGGCGCCACTCGCCCGTTGCCGCTCGCTCAGCAATGAATGTCCGGTCTGCCGCCTGTTCCGCCCAACCCACGAGGTACGAGCACAGGTTTGCCGCGTAGGGTTCCAGTTCCATAGGAGAGCGCAGTATCAGTCCGCCATCCGGGATGTGTTCGATGTCTACTTCGGCAGGTGCGAATTCCGGGTTCATCCGCTTCTCCGGGAGCAATTCAGCGATTCTCCACGGCCAGGACCAGGGCCATGGCCGAATCACCCGCTGCACAACCCGTAAACAATCCGCGTCCACCACCACGCATGACCAGTTCCTCGATGAGTTCAATGATGGATCGCATCGCAGTGGGCGCCTGCGGATGTCCCCAAATCAACGAGCAGCCGAGATTATTGATGTCTTGCAGGGCCACGTTGGCCTTGCGTGCAAACACGATGTCATTCACCGCGAACGGGTTATGCGTCTTGATGGCGTCCATATCGTCGAACGACAAATCTACCCGTTGCAGAGCAGAATGAGCAGCGCCATAAGGCGCCTCTGGCATATATCCCAATTCTGCCCGGGATTGCCCGACGCTCAGAATTCGAATCTGCACGGCGGTATCGGTGGCAAGCTCCCGGGCGTTGTCCCTATCCGCGATAACGATGGCCGCGTTGCCGTCTGCAGGATAAGTTTGGCCGCCAAATGTGACCGTGCCACCGTCCACAACAGGTTTGAGTTTTGCCAGACCATCGGCCTTTGATTCAGTCACTCCCTGATCGCCGTCAATTTCCTCGACCGTCTTGCGGAATCGCGGGTCGGGTATGGCGAACGGCAAATCCATGTAACGTTTCTGAAAAGCCCGATCGTCCGCGAGCGCATCCTTGTATTGTTCGTAACGCCGTAACACGACGTCATGTTGCTCGGCAGTTGAAATCGAAAACTTCGCAGCGACATTTTCTGCGGTTTGCAACATGGCATGCTTGCCGAGCGGGTCGCAATTAAAACTGTCGAGTACGACATTCTCGGCAACACCGGTCCCACCGGGTCCCGATTGGGCCGGGTAGTACGTGTGTGGACCGTTCGAGCATCGATCCGCCGTAGCAGTCAGCACTGTTTTTGCAAGGCCGCTGCCAATTTCCTGGGCGCCCATGAGCAGGGCCCGGACGCCCGAGGCACAGACCTGCGACACAGTGGGCCCCGGTGCTTGCGGCGCGCCGAGCAGACCCATGAACCACGGTGTTCCGTAGAACGACTGATGCTGATAGACGCTCATGCCGAAAACGCCGGCGTCAAACGACTCCGGGTCTATGTCGCGTTTGGCAAGCTCGCGGCGGGCGACGTGAGCAGCAAACTTAAGCGCGTGCAGATGCTGCATCGACCCCTGCCAGCGCACGAATGGTGAAGACCAGTAACAACCGTATGGAATCTCAACCTGTTCGAACATCATCATTCCCCTGTTTCTGCTACCACATCGCACATGGCCATGTCGGCACGTTCTAGCGCCTCCGCAATGTCTTTTTCTGTGATGACGGTCGACAAGGCGATCAGGCCACGCTGCGCAATAAAGAGTCCATGATTGATACAGGCAAGGTGAAATCTGTCCATCAGAAGGTCGTCATCACGCAGCACCGAGAATTCGGGGGCGGACTGGCTAAAGTAGATGTTCAGGCAAGATCCATAGCGGTTTGTCGAAAAAGGCAGACCATGCCGATTCGCCGCAGCAATGAGACCCGACTGCAAAGATTTACACAGATGTTCCATGCGCTCGATGCGATCCGGCGTCAACTCGCGCAGCGATACCTCACCTGCGACCATTGTGACCGGGTTCCCGTTGAACGTGCCCGTATGAAAGACCTTCATATCGGCTGGATCGAATATTCGCAACGTGTCTGCGCTGCCGGCGACGGCCCCGACGGGGAATCCACCGCCAATGATCTTGCCCAGCATCGTCAGGTCCGGCTCGATACCTATATCGGCCTGACAGCCACCGCTACTGAATCGCAGCGTCAGCACCTCATCGAGCACGAATAATGCCCCTGCCTTATGAGCGGCTGCCCGCACACCATGAAGAAAGTCCGGATCGCCCTGAATAATTCCGCTTGCGCCCATGACCGGCTCAAGAAAAACAGCGGCGATGTCATGACCATGCTCATCGAGCACAGCTTCGAATTCCGCCAGGTCGTTGTAGGTCGCCAGGTGTGTGATCGGACCCTCGTTGCCGAAGAACCCGACCTCGAATTCAAGCGGCGAACCGTGATAACCATAGCGTGCCATCAGCAACTTCGTTCTGCCGGTGATTATCCGCGCGATGGTGAAGGCGAGGGCACCGGCCTCAGATCCTGAATTGGTGAAGCGAACCTGCTCGACTGATGGTATGCGATCGACGATAAGTGCGGCGAGACGGCTCTGTGGTTCATTTGCCGCAGCCCAGGCCGTGCCCTTGGCGATCTGTTGTTGAGTTGCCGCGACGATGGCTGGATAGGCATGGCCATGGACCATCGCCGTATAGTTGTTTATCAGGTCGAGATAGGAGTGACCGTCAATGTCATGGAAACGTGCACCACTGCCGCGATCGATCGTCAGCGGATAAGGTTTCCAGAACGAGGCCTGACGCGATGTGCCGCCAGGCATTAGCTTGCAGGTTAGCGCATAATTCTTGGCGCTGAGCCGGGTTCGTTCAAGGTATCTTGCAGTTATTCCAGCTGGCGAATCAGGCAGGCTACCAGTTATAGCTGTCGACATTTTGCGGCACCGCTTGTAGAAACTCACCACTCGCAAACATGGCGGCGATCGTTTCGAGGTAATCGGTCAAAGGCACGTCGTGGTCGAGATACGGTACGTGTTTGCGCACCATGCCATGCAGTGTACGCGTGGCAGAGCTTAGTTGATCGACTCCGCGAATATCCGCTGCCTGGCAGGCGCAAATCAGTTCGAAGGCGAGGATATGACGTGCATTATCCAATATGTCCCGCGTACGCCGGGCGGCAACCAGTCCGAAGCTGACATGGTCCTGAAAGTCACCGGTCGATGGCAGCGACTGAATCGACATGGGCGTACACATCTGGCGAATTTCAGCAGTTAGCGAGGTGGCCAGGAACTGCCCGCCCATAAGCCCCATGCGTACCCCGGGGTTCTCCTTGACCAGGAATGGCGGCAAATCTCCATTCAGGCTCGGGTGAAGCAGTCGATTGTTACGCCGATCCGACAGGTTGCACATGTTGACCAGAACGATCGCGAGTTGATCCATCGCATTGGCAATGTATTGGCCGTGGAAGTTGGCATTGTGAACGGCATCGCCGTCCTCGACGACGACCAGCGGATTGTCATTCGATGAATTGATCTCGGTTTCAACTGTTTGCCGCACGAACAACGCCGTATCGATCACCGGCCCCATGATTTGCGGCGTGGCGCGGATTGAGTAAACGTCTTCGATCTGTTGGTCGAGACCGAGAGGTGTGTCGGTGGCGAGATTTCTGAGCCACTTTTCGACCTCGGCATCCTGAACGATCATCTTGCTATCGTCGAGCGTGCGATAAATACAATCGGCAATTTGTCCCTGTCCGACATGCGGTTTTTGCCGATGCGCGGCAGGACTGAACGGCATGATCTTGGCTTTGTGCACTTCCAGGCTCAAACAGGTGGCCAGCGTGTACGCTTTGATCAGGTCTATGGTTTCCGCGACGAGGCAGGCGGCAACAGCGGTCATTACCGAAGTACCGTTGATAAGGGCAAGCCCCTCTTTGTAGCTGAGCTTCATGGGCTCGATGCCCGCCTTTTGCAGTGCTTCGGCGCCAGACATGATTTCGCCGTCGAACTTCGCGCGCCACTGGCCTGTGCCGACAAGGCCGATACATGCCAGCGGGCCGAGGTCGCCGCTGGTACCCAATGATCCTTTTTCGGGAATGCAGGGCAAGACGCCACGATTGTACATCTGCACATATTTTTCGAGGTTCTCGATCGATATCGCGGAGTAGCCACGACTCAGAGAGTTAATGCGCGCGAGCATCGACGCTCGCACATAGTGATCGTCGAGATTGGGGCCGCAGTTGCTTTGCACAGAACGCATGATGTTGTTTTGCGTCTCTTCGGCATGTGCCGGCGGAACCAGCCAGTTAACGAAGCCACCGACACTCGTCGTCACGCCGTAGATGACCCGGCCTGAGTCCACAAATTCGTCGAGCAGGGCACGCGAGGCAATAACGCGCTCACGGATTTCGGGAGTCAGTTCAATGCGGCAATCGAAATCGCGGGCAGCCTCCGCAATCGACGTGGCGGTCAGGCTGACGCCGTCGGGAATAATGGTCGATCCTGTCGAGCTAACGGCTTCGGGAATCATGTCAAAATCCTACCTGGCGGTGTTTCTCGTAGTGGTAGCTTACGCTGATTTAGCCGCAAAAAGCTTTCCTTTATTCTCGCAAATTGACTAAAATAGAAAGGATTCTTCATATTTTGAGATATTTAGAAAGGAATGGTCCACGTGAGCATGAAAAACCAAAATGAGGCGGTGCCATTGGATCGCTACGAACACAATATCCTGCGGGTCCTGCAGGCCGACGGGCGGCTTAGCAATCAGGACCTGGCACAAGAAGTCGGGCTATCCCCGTCAGCCTGTTGGCGTCGAGTAAAGAGGCTTGAGGAAGCTGGGGTTATTTTGCGTTATTCGGCAATCCTCGATCCGATCAAGGTCGGTATCGGCGAAACCGTGTTCGCACACATTTCTTTGAAGCGTCACTCCAAGGCATTGAGCGTAGAGTTTGCGGAATTGATGCGCAAACAGCCGGAGGTCATGGAGTGTTTTTTTACGACGGGTGCAGCCGACGTCATCTTGCGCGTGGCGACATCCAGCGTTTCTGCCTACGACGACTTTCTGGAAAACGTTATATTCAATGCTCGCGGCGTGTCACAGGTGCACTCCGATTTTACGCTCAGGCAGATCAAGTACGAGACGGCATTACCGCTGTGATGGCGTCAGTCTCCCAACGGAGCAGCGTACGAGGCGAACGTAGTTCTAAGAAGGTCGCCGGGCCGCATAATATGGCCGGTTGAGCCATGCGGGAAGCTACACGCGTTTTGATCGATATCTCACTGGGGCCGAAGTAACGCGCGATCAATTTCTTACCGCACTGATTCCCAATGCTCGTCGGTCGCGACCATCGTCAGCACATCGTATTGCGCACAGATCTCGTCATCCTGGTTCGTGACCTCGGCGTCCCAGCGAACCTCGCCGTAGCCACTATCGCCGCGCAAGGTTTTTTGTTTGCAAGCGAGACGCACTTTGAGCGAGTCACCGTAGTTGACCGGCTGAATAAAGCGCAAATCGTCGACGCCATAGTTGGCGAGCACAGGCCCGAAGTCCGGATCGACAAATAGCCCTGCTGCGAAAGAGACGATCAGGTAACCGTGCGCGACACGCCCCTCGAAGAACGGGTTCCTGGCCGCTGCTTCCTCGTCCATATGCGCGTAGAAATTGTCGCCAGTAAATTCGGCGAAGTGATCGATGTCATCAAGCGTGACCTCGCGAGATTTGCTCTTGAACGTGTCACCGATCTCGAGCTGCTCGAAGGTCTTGCGAAACGGGTGCACGCCCGGGTCTTTCTGGTCCGCGCCACGGATCCAGCGGTGGCCGATGACGGACAAGGTCTCGGGTGATCCCTGAATCGCCGTGCGTTGCATGTAATGCAGCACGCCGCGTACGCCACCCATCTCCTCGCCGCCGCCAGCGCGCCCGGGGCCACCGTGCACGAGGTGGGCCAGGGGCGAACCGTGCCCGGTCGATTCCGCCGCGCAATGCCGGTTAATAATAACCATGCGGCCGTGATACGCGGCTGTGCCGAGTACGAGTTCACGCGCGACAGCATTGTCATTCGTGATGATCGAACCGGCGAGGCTGCCCTCACCGAGTTTCGCGAGTTCGATCGCTTCATCAATCGAGTCATAGGGCAATACCGTACTCACCGGGCCGAACGCCTCGACCGAATGGACGGCCTTCGATGACAAGGGTTTCTCACAGTGCAGCAGGGTAGGCATGAAAAACGCACCCTTCGTGCTGTCGGCGTCGACCAGTTCGAAGTCGTCGGTCCCGCCGAAGACAACTTCCGCTTCGGCCGACAGGTCTGTAACGCGTTCTCGAACCTCGTCACGCTGGCCCTGACTCGCCAGCGCACCCATGTCGACTTCCTTGCTGCCCGGGTTGCCGATACGAATTTCACCGAGCGCGCTCGACAACGCCCTGACGACATCAGCGGCTATCGCCGATGGTGCGAGGATGCGCCGGATCGCCGTGCACTTTTGCCCGGCCTTCGAGGTCATCTCGTTGGTGACCTCTTTGATATAGAGATCGAATTCAGGCGTGCCCGGCGTCGCGTCAGGACCGAGGATCGACATATTCAGCGAATCGGTCTCGGCTGTAAATGCGACAGACTCGCTGACCACACGTGGATGTAGCTGCAGCATCTCGGCTGTCGTCTTCGAACCCGTAAACGCGATCGTGTCCTGGCAGGTCAGGTGATCGAACAGGTCGCCGACGCCGCCGCAAATCAGCTGCACGCTGCCAGGTGGCAGTATGCCGGACTCGATCATGCGCCTGACCATGAGTTCGGTCAGGTACGCCGTGCTCGATGCGGGTTTGATGATGGCGGGTACGCCGGCGAGCAATGTCGGCGCGAGTTTTTCGAGCATGCCCCAGCACGGGAAGTTGAAGGCATTGATATGAATGGCAGCGCCGAGCTTGGGCGTAAAGATGTGTTGGCCAACAAACGTGCCTTCTCGGGATAGCTGTTCGACACCACCATCGAGGTACACGTGGTCGTTCGGCATCTCGCGCCGGCCCTTGCTCGAAAACACGAACATCGTCGAAATGCCGCCATCGATGTCAGGCCAGCTGTCCCTGCGAGTTGCACCGGTCTGCGTCGACAACGCATAGAACTCTTTCTTGATGTCGTTGAGGTGTTTCGCGAGCGCCTTGAGCATGTCACCGCGTTCGTGAAACGTGAGCTTGCGAAGACTTGGACCGCCGACCGATTTCGCGTGATCGAGAATCGCCGCAAAGTCGAGGCCGTCGCTCGTAATCGTTGCCACGGGTTCGCCGGTCACGGCAGACGTCAGAATCCGTCCGTCACCGTCACCTTCGACCCATTGATCCTGAACAAGATTGCCGAGTTTCATTGCAAGATACAAAATAGAGTTAGAATTGAAAAAATCGGTATCACAATATACGGTCAGATGCTTGGAGCGCAAGCGCACCCGACGATGACGATTGAATCCGCCAGCCAAAACCTTGTTGCCGAGTTTCGTTCCCGGCGCACGTTGCGTACGGGCTCGCTGATTACGACCGTCTTCGGCGATTCGATCGCCCCACGCGGTG
Organism: Gammaproteobacteria bacterium; assembly: GCA_029862045.1. Lineage (GTDB taxonomy): Bacteria > Pseudomonadota > Gammaproteobacteria > Steroidobacterales > Woeseiaceae > UBA1847. The sequence continues at coordinate 90,702 of JAOTYE010000001.1, read as the reverse complement.
GCACCGTCTGGCTCGGCGGCCTGATTGAGGTGATGGAGCACTTTGGAATCAGTGAACGCCTCGTGCGCACCTCGGTCTTCCGGCTGGTTCAGGACGGTTGGTTGCGGTCCACGCTGATCGGTCGTCGCAGTTACTACAGCCTGACTGACAAAGGCAGAGAAGAGTTCGAGCAGGCAACGCACAAGATCTATGGCGAGCCGGATTCGACGTGGGACGGTCAGTGGTGCCTGATACTTCTTTCCGGACTCGAACCCGCGACGAGGGACTCGGTACGAAAGGAGTGCGGTTGGCTGGGCTTTGGTGCGTTATCGACCGGGGTGCTCGCGCATCCGGCGCCGGACACGGCTGACCTCGATATTACGTTGCGACGACTTGGCGTTGCGGAAGAGCTGGTTATCATGACCGGGCAAACGGTCGGCAATGATGCGGCAATGCGTAAGTTGGCGCAGGAGAGCTGGAACCTCGAGGACATCGACGAACGTTATGCCGGATTCGTCACTCGATTCCGGCCGTTGATCGCCGCGTACGGCAAAGACGCCAAGGTGTCGCCGAAAACAGCGTTCCTGGTCCGCACGTTGCTGATCCAGGAGTATCGCAAGGTGTTGTTGCGCGACCCGCAGCTGCCAGCGGAGCTGCTGCCGTCCGGTTGGCATGGTACGGCTGCCTACCAACTTTGCAGAAACCTGTATCTGGCTGTTTATGCACAAGCCGACAACTATTTATCAGAAACAATGGAAACGGCCAGCGGACCATTGCCACAACCGGACAGAAGTTTCATGCAGCGCTTTGGCGGACTCGCTCAGGGCGGCTAACACCACGGAGGTCTTCACACATGGACGAACTCGAGCGGGCACGTGCCTGCGCCGACAAAATGTACGCCAATGACAAAGCGTCGAAGGCGCTCGGGATCGAGGTGCACGTGCCGGAACCCGGATCCGCGATCGCGACGATGCGCGTGCGTGACGACATGGTGAACGGTTTCGACATCTGCCATGGCGGTCTTGTCTTTACGCTCGCTGACTCGGCGTTCGCATTCGCCTGTAACGCCTACGATGATCTCACCGTGGCCGGATCGGGGCATATCGAATTTCTTCGTCCGGTCAAACGCGACGACGATCTGCGCGCAGTCGCGCGTGAGGAACTGCGCGGTGAGCGTGTTGGTTTCTATACGGTCGAAGTGTTGAACCAGGACAAGAAGATCGTCGCATTGTTTCGCGGCCGCTCGGTGAGTCGGGCCGAGCGCCTGCTCGACAGCTAAACCGATACAAAAACGATTGAATAAATCAAAAATCTGTGACACATTGGCGCGGCACGCGTAACGACGCGACGGGACTGTATTCATGTACACACAAGGCCTTGATCAAAAAGGACAATCTGACGCGAAGGGCGACGGGCTCGAAGCTGCCGCCGACCTCGCTGCGTTTCAAAAACGCGTCGATGCCGAGGAGAAGATCGAAGCCAAGGACTGGATGCCCGAGGCCTACCGGCGCACGCTGATTCGGCAGATCTCGCAGCATGCGCATTCCGAGATAATCGGCATGCAGCCGGAGGGCAACTGGCTAACTCGCGCGCCCTCATTAAAACGCAAGGCGATCTTGCTCGCGAAAATTCAGGACGAAGCGGGGCACGGGTTGTATCTCTACAGCGCGGCCGAGACGCTCGGCGTTTCGCGCGATGAGATGGTGGGTGATTTGTTATCCGGCAAAGCCAAGTACTCGAGTATCTTCAATTACCCGACAGTGACGTGGGCGGATATCGGCGCGATCGGCTGGCTTGTCGATGGTGCCGCGATCATGAATCAGATTCCGCTGTGCCGTTGCTCTTACGGTCCGTACTCGCGGGCGATGGTCCGCATTTGCAAAGAAGAGAGTTTCCACCAGCGCCAGGGCTACGACATCCTGGTCGAGTTGTGCAAAGGCACAGCCGAGCAAAAGGCGATGGCGCAGGATGCGCTCAATCGCTGGTGGTGGCCGTCACTGATGATGTTCGGCCCGAGCGACAAGGACTCCAAGCACTCCGCGCAATCGATGGCGTGGAAGATCAAACGCTTCTCTAACGACGAACTCAGGCAAAAGTTCATCGACGTCACGGTGCCGCAAGCCGAGTTCCTGGGCCTCAAGGTGCCGGATGATGAATGCGTACTCGATAAGAAGACGGGCCATTACGGTCACGGCGAAATCGACTGGCAGGAATTCATCGAGGTGATCAAGGGTAATGGGCCGTGCAACAAACAGCGTTTGGCGAAACGCCGCAAAGCTCATGACGATGGCGCCTGGGTCCGCGAAGCGGCCGGCGCCTACGCCGAAAAACGAGCCGCAAAAGCAGCTTGATGTAGGAGCCCGCTCCAGCGGGCGACAAGGATTTGATATGACCAACAAAGAATGGCCTCTCTACGAAGTCTTTATCCGTGCCAAGTCGGGCCTGAGTCACCGGCATGCCGGCAGCATTCATGCGGCTGACGATCAGATGGCACTCGATGCGGCGCGCGACACGTACACGCGGCGCAATGAAGGTGTGAGCATCTGGGTAATCCGTTCGAGCCAGATCGTTGCCTCGGACCCGGCCGAGTCGGCCGCGTTCTTCGAGCCTGCAGAGGACAAGATCTACCGGCACCCGACGTTTTACGAAATGCCTGATGGTGTGGAGAACCTGTGAACGCCGACCAGGCATTGCTCGCTTACGTTTCACGGCTTGGCGATAACGCGTTGATCCTTGGCCAGCGCATGGTCGAGCTCGTTGCGGCCTACCCGGAACTCGAGGAAGAGCTGGCCAATGCGAACTTCGCGCTGGACTTCATCGGCCAGGCGCGCATGTTCTACACCTATGCCGGTGAAATCGAAGGCAACGGTCGCGGTGAAGATGATTTTGCATTCCTGCGCGACGAAAATGAATTCAGAAACTTCCTGCTGATCGAGCAGCCGAACGGGCACTTTGGCGACTCAATCACGAAGCTCGTGCTTTTCGAGTCCTTCTATCTGTTGCAGCTCGAGGCGTTGACGAAGTGCGCCGATACCCGGATCGCCGAGATCTCGGCGCGTGCCGAGAAAGAGATTCGCTACCACCTGCGCCATAACACGCAATGGTTCCTGCGCCTCGGCGACGGTACCGAGGAGAGTCATCAGCGTGTGCAAGGCTCGCTCGACAATCTCTGGCCATACACGGGCGAGATGTTCGCGGCTGATGAGATTGATGGCATTTTCGCCGAGTTTTTCGATGGCCCACACCTCGAGGCGATTCACGCGCAGTGGATGACAAACGTCGAGTTGATTATCAGTCAGGCAACTCTCGATATGCCTGAGGATCAATGGATGGCGTCCGGTGGCAAACAAGGCCGCCATAGCGAACACCTTGGTTTCATGATTGCGGAGATGCAGTACCTGCAACGAACGCACCCGGGTGCGACTTGGTAGCGATCGGCATCAGTCGCGAACAGGTACTGGACTGGCTCAGCGTAGTACCTGACCCTGAGATTCCGGTGCTGACGATTGCCGATCTGGGCATCGTCCGCGGCGTGACCATCGACGAGCAAGTCATCGTCGAACTAACACCAACGTATTCGGGATGTCCGGCCACCGAAGTCATTGAGCAGAGCGTGATCGATACCTTGCACAAGCATGGCGTCGATGTCTCTATCAAAAGAGTGCTGTCGCCACCCTGGACCACGGACTGGATCAGCAAAGAAGGCCGCGACAAGCTCAAAGAGTACGGCATCGCGCCACCCGAGCAGGGCGCGAGCAAACGCGAGTTGTTGCAGGGCAATCGCAATATCGCGTGTCCGCGCTGCGATTCCGTCAATACTGCGGTTGTCAGCGAGTTTGGTTCGACCGCGTGCAAGGCGTCGTATAAGTGCATCGACTGCCTCGAACCCTTCGAATACTTCAAGTGCATCTAGATGAGACAGTTTCACCCACTCACTATTGAACGGCTCGACCGCGAGACCAAAGACTCGGTGCGCATAGCATTGAGCGTGCCGGAGGAATTCGCGAGCGAGTACGAGTTTCTGCCCGGCCAGCACCTGCCATTTCAGACTACGGTCGACGGCAAAAAGCTGCGCCGCACCTACAGTATCTGCTCCGGTCAGGGCGAACGGCCGCTCGAGATCGGCGTTCGCGTGCAACCGGGCGGGCAGTTCTCGGAGTTTGCAGCAAACGAACTTGCTGTCGGCGACACGCTCGACGCAATGCCGCCGACCGGGCAGTTTCATGTCGATCTCGATGCAGCGAATGCGAAAGATTACATCGGCTTCGCCGCCGGAAGTGGTATCACTCCGGTGCTGTCGATGATCAAGTCCGTATTACAAATCGAGCCGCACAGCCGTTTCGTCTTGTTCTATGGCAACCGCAAACAGTCGACGACAATGTTCATCGAGGATCTGTACGCGCTCAAGAATTTGTATCCTGAGCGCCTGCAATTGCACTTCGTATTCAGCCAGGAAGACCAGGAGTTTCCGATCGCGGCAGGGCGCCTTGATGCAGACAAAGTTCGGGAGTTGTATGAACGATTCTGTGCCGGTCTGGACCCGGTCGAGGCGTTCGTCTGCGGCCCCGACACGATGATCAAGACCGTCACCGAGACGCTCGTTGCCCTTGGGTTCGACAAGGCAAGCGTGCATGCCGAACGCTTTGGTGTGCCACGCAAGGGGGGCAAGGCGAAGGCATCTGTCACGATTAAAACGGCGAATCAGGCGACTGTGACGGTGATCATGGATGGTCACAAGAAAGAATTTGCAATGCAGCGCGGCGACGAAAACATGGTCGATGCTGCGGCTGAACACGGCATCGAATTACCGTATTCGTGCAAAGGTGGCGTATGCGCCACCTGTCGCTGTCACGTGCGTGACGGCGAGGTCACGATGGCGACCAACTACGGCCTCGAATCCTGGGAAGTCGAAAAGGGATTCATACTCGCGTGTCAGTCACGTCCGGTCAGTGACGCTGTCATTCTGGACTACGATAAGACCTGAGGCGAACGACCCACCAAAGGCCCCAGAGCCCCCAGAGAGTGATGAGCGGCAGCACGATCCAGTAAGCCGTTTCGTCATTCAGATTCCAGCCCGCGGCGCCGCGAGCTTTGACCACGGCCGCCAATGACACGACTGGCCAGTACACCGTGATACCGAGTGCCGCGCCCATCACAAACCGGCCCCAGTCGTGCAGTTTCCAGAGTCCTGTCAGGCCGGCAGCGAGTAGTGGTATGTAAATGACAAGGTCGCCGAACGCGAAGCCGTACCAGTATGCGGTGCCGACGGCAGTCACCTGGTCGGCGGATTCCTGCGTGCCCATTTGGACACCAAGTTCATAACTGAATGCTGGAATCGCCTGGGCGTAGATCAGATAGGCCAGCAACAGCCAGCCTGGGACCTGTATGAGCCAATCGCCAACACTGCGTTCTGATATCAACAGCATTCCCCTAAAACAATGCTCTGCCTCAAAGAAATAGCACCAGCGTGAATCCTGAGAAATAGGGGTAAGCCGAAAGGCCGGGTCGGTCGCAAGTACTTATAATTGTGGACGCATACGTCAGCGAACCCAGCCATGGCTATCGTCAAAGAACTCAAGCGCCGCAATGTCTTTCAAACGGCCGCCTTGTATATTGCGATCGCCTGGGGCGGGACCGAGATACTTGCATTTCTGATCGACGCGCTCTGGGGCGAGCGTGCGGCGGACGTTGCCAGCAAGTATCTCGCCATTCTTTTTATCGCCGGTTTTCCCGTGGCGATGTACCTCGCCTGGTCGCGGGATCTCGGGCGCAAGGCGCGGCGATACGTCGGTGCGAGCGCATTGGCTGTTTTGATCGTGGCCGTACTCGTCTGGCTGGTACCGTCGGAACCGGAAGCACCTTATTCTCCACCCGCCTCACCGGACGGAATCAAGGCCCTCGCGGTTTTGCCGCTCGACAATCTTTCCGCTGATCCTGATCAGGACTACTTTGCCGCCGGAATGACCGAAGCATTGATCGCCGAACTAAGCGAGCTTGCGGCATTCAAGGTCATCTCCCGCACGTCGGTGATGCGGTACAAGGGCACCAGCAAGACGCTGCCCGAGATCGCCAGTGAACTTGGCGTGGATGCGATCGTGGAAGGATCCGTGCTTCGTTCCGGAAACCGCGTACGCATCACCGCGCAGCTAATCGAGGCCGCGACCGATCATCACCTGTGGGCCGATAGCTTCGAAGGAAACATGCAAGATGTGCTCGCGCTACAGGGCGATGCGGCCCGGGCGATGGTCCGTGGCATAGGTGCCAGCATGGATGCACCAGTCATGCAGGAGCGAGAACGCAAACGCGTTGAGCCGGAGGCGTTGGAGGCGTATCTGAAAGTACGAATCATGCGCGCTAGTAGTGGGGAAGAGGCTATCCAGGCCGCCGAGCGAGTCATCGAACTCGATCCGTCATTCGCGCCGGGCTACGCCTTCCTCTCTGAGATGTACTCTACCCTGGCACTGTCATTGCACGTTACGCACGGCGATGCCTATTTGCGGGCACGCTGGCTGGCGCAAAAAGCAGTGGAACTGGATCCCGAACTGGTGCATGCGAGAATCGCGATGGCACGCGTGCTGTACCAGTTTGAATGGGACTGGCAGGCTGCAGAGGCCGAATTCGAGCGTGGGCTCGAACTGGACCCGAACAATGCTGACGGCCTGGCCATGTACGGTGGGTTCCGCGTCCTGATACACAAGGATTGTGATGGCGGGCTGGCCCTGCTGGAATCGGCGCGCGAGCGTGACCCATTCAATCCATCCATGCACTTCAATCTTGGTGTTTACAATTTCCACTGTCGGCGGCCGGATGATTCGATCAGGCATCTGGAGCAAGCGATAGCACTGGCGCCACCGTTCTTCTACGCGCGAATAGTCATCTCATGGGACAACGTGCTAAACGGCCAGTTCGAACTGGCCGCAAATCAGTGTGATGCCCTGGCCGGTGAAATTGGTGGACGTTTTCATCGGATGCTGACTCCGACCTGTGCGTGGACGTATGGTCTAGCGGGCCGGAAGGAGGAGGCCAGACAAATCCTCGGCACGCTGCGAAACCCTCCTACCGGTGTCAACGTCGATCCGCTATTCATCGCTTTCGCCTGCATGGGTCTGGAAGATATCGAGTGCGCTCTGGATGAGATCGAAATAAGCTATCGGCAACGATCGTCGAATATGATCTTTTTGCCAACCGCGCCCGCGTTCGATCCTATCCGGCACGAACCGCGGTTCCAGGCGATCGTGGACAAGATGGATTTTCCAACCCGGTAAAGACGCCAGCAGGGCCCCCACTTCCACATTGGCGCGTATTCGAAAGCCCCGGCCCCTCCCAATCGGTAACATCGTGATAGCGAAAATGCGCATACCTGCGCAATGACCCCAACCAGCCGCCGGTGCGCTGGAGAGACAATGACCAATGCAAGCAACACAGCTGCCCTCGAATCGACAGGACGGCCAAATTCGTTCAGCTACGAGGACCTCCTCGAGTGTGCCCACGGCAAGATGTTCGGGCCATCCAACGGCCGCCTGCCGCTGCCCCCGATGCTCATGTTCGACCGCATCCCGCATATTTCGAATGACGGTGGCAAATTCGGCAAGGGTGAAATCAAAGCCGAGCTCGACGTCCGGCCCGACCTTTGGTTTTTCGACTGCCATTTTGAGGGCGATCCCGTCATGCCGGGCTGTCTCGGCCTTGACGCGATGTGGCAACTCGTCGGGTTTTTCCTCGTTTGGAGAGACTTGCCGGGCAGGGGCAGGGCGCTCGGCTCGGGCAAGGTCAAGTTCACGGGTCAGGTGCTGCGAAAAGCCAAATTGGTCACTTATCAGATCGACATCAAGCGCGTCATCACACGCAAGTTGAATATGGCGATCGCCGATGCCACGATGTCCGTTGACGGTCGCGAGATCTACACGGCAGAAGATCTTCGAGTCGGTTTGTTCACTTCTACTGACGATTTCTAGGACAAAGCAATGCGACGTGTTGTCGTTACAGGTATCGGTGCAGTTTCGTGTATAGGCAATAGCCAGGCCGAAATTGTCGATTCTCTAAAGAACGGTCGCTCGGGGATCGTTGCCAACGAGTCGTATCAGGAACTTGGCCTTCGCAGCCAGATTTCCGGCAACGTCATTATCGACCTTGCCGATCACATTGATCGTAAAGTGTTCCGCTTCATGGGTGATGCGGCCGCCTATGCCTACATCTCGATGCAGCAGGCGATCGACGATTCGGGCCTCGAAGAGAACGACATCTCGAACGTCCGCACAGGCCTGATCGCGTCCTCGGGTGGCGCCTCGAGCGCGAACATCGTTGCGAGCGCGGACAAGCTCCGTGAGAAAGGCGTTCGCAGGATCGGCCCTTACATGGTCACGCGCACGATGAGCAGCACCGTGTCCGCGTGCCTGACGACACCGTTCAGGATCAAAGGCCTGAACTACTCAATTACATCGGCCTGTGCGACCAGCGCACATTGTATCGGTGTCGGCGCCGAGCAAATTCAGTTCGGTAAGCAGGACATCATCTTTGCCGGCGGCGGCGAGGAAGAGCACTGGACGCTGGCGTGCCTGTTCGATGCGATGGGTGCATTGTCATCAAAGTACAACGATGCGCCCGCTACGGCATCACGACCGTACGATGCAACCCGTGACGGGTTTGTCATCGCAGCGGGTGGCGGCATGGTGGTTCTCGAGGAACTCGAACACGCCAAAGCGCGCGGCGCGAAGATTTACGCCGAGCTTGTTGGTTACGGTGCGACATCCGATGGCCACGACATGGTTGCACCCTCGGGTGAGGGCGCGCAGCGGTGCATGGAACTGGCGAACGCCACGGTCGAAGGACCGATCGACTACATCAATACGCACGGCACGAGTACACCGGCGGGCGACATTTCGGAGGTTGAAGCCATGCGTTCCGTGTTCGGCGATGCCATGCCGAAGTACGGTTCGTCGAAGTCGCTCTGCGGACATTCGCTCGGCGCGACCGGCGTGCACGAGGCCATTCACTGCCTGCTGATGCTCGAGCACGATTTCATCGCGCCGTCGATCAACGTCAACGATCCCGACCCCGCGGTCGAAGGTACGCCACTCGTTACCGAGCGTATCGACAAGGCCGGCATCACGACGGCGATGTCGAACAGTTTCGGCTTTGGCGGCACCAACGCGACGCTCGTGTTTCAGAAGCGCTAAGGTCTGGACATAATATCGGTCCGGGACACCCGCAGCCTTAATCGAGACCGCCTGCTTCAGGCGGCAAAAAGGGTCGCGCGGCCGCGCCAGCCCTTACCGGCCCTGCTCCTGACGAGCCTGTCCGAAAGGACAGGTCAGATCTGATCCGCAGTACCGGTATCTTCTGATCTGCCGCATGATGTCGCCGGTGGCGCCCCGACGCTTATAATTGCGCTACAAACACCAGTCCGCTGCACAACCCACCTCGGTGTTTATTCATCAAGATGATGAAGCAATCGTCTGTTCCAGACGACCAGGGGTTGTGAACTCATCTTACGATTAAAAAAATCTCCTTGAGGAGTGAATTGACATGAATAAACAGCATAAGAATAAATGGATGGGAATCGCCACTCCGGTGTCACTGGTACTGGCTCTGGTCCTGTCGAGTAATGTGTTTGCCGGACCTGGCAAGGCAGTTAAGAATGGCCCCAAGGGCAGCATCACTGTTTTCAGCATTTGCTACCTGGAAGAAAACAACAAAACGGACGCGGCAATCCGGGTCGAAACGACCATCACCGATACGAGTAGCGTACTCGGGGACGCCACGCTGAAAAGCGTGACAATCCAGGCTCAGGAGAAGGGAAAAGGCCCTGGTCGCTACAACATCGGTGATCCGGACACACCAGACCCCGTTCCCGTGTTGCAGGATGGCGTGGCAAACGTTTCCTCAACCCGTCCCCTGTGTACGGCGGCTGCCGATGCCACTCCTACGCTTTCGGCATGGGCCAGGTCCGTCAACGCCCAGGTCACGGTCTGGATTACCGACGACCATAACAACCAGGACGAGGGATTTATCGCTCGTTGCAGCGACGATCCTGAGACCTGGGATCGCGACGAGGTCGCCGAGCTGAACGTTTTCAAGGCTGACCTCTGCCAGTAACACAAGCATAGCCTTCATGGCACGGAGTACATCTTGCACGACTGATTGAGACGTCAGCGGCAGGGTGTACTCCGCTTTTCACGATCTTTTTCTCTGACTGGCGCGCCAGATGGCGCGTCAGCCGCCGGCACTCGCCTAGCCGAAGGGTTAGCTCAGTTCTAGTCCACGGGACGGGCGAATTCTGACCGCATGCATGAAGCCCGGAGCGCCGGGTCGTTGCAGTATTCACCCCGATACGGAACAAAAGATCCGAACCCGAATGTCGGACAGTTCCGTCAGCGACGCGCCACGGCCGACGGGCCGCGGCCAGGGGAAACAAGGACAACGAAATGCGCCAGGGAGTACCACACAGTATTCCAGCATTAACCGCCGGGGCCCAAGTGTGCCGGCATGCATCGTTGCTCTTTTCTGCCCCGTCCCGCGCCGCTGTAAACGTTTCCGTTTCCCATTTGACAACGAACATCCCGCGCAGAGGGAGGAAAGTCTCGTGAACGCATCAAAACTGAGGACTGTTTTCAGTCGCAATAATCCTATCCTGACAAAACTGGGCTTTGGCCTGTATTGGCTGGCTCTGTTTGTGGCCACGCTCGCTGTGGCACCCACCGCCCAGGCAGCGGTCACGTGCACGAACACGATCACGGCCAACGTTGTCGTGCTCGACAACCCGACCGTGTTCAACCGCCTCGGTGCGCAGAACCCGAACTGGATTACGTATGCGCTCAAGCGCGACGTGATCGCTGTAGACCCGATCACACGGTTGCCGACAGGCGACGTGCCCGGCACCAACCTGACGGCCGGGAACGTCGAGCTGCGGCCCGACAAGCGGACGCGTCCGCTCGTTATCCGCTCGGTCGCGGGCTCGTGCCTGACGGTCGAATTCACGAACCTGCTGGCACCTGTCGCCAACCCCAACAATGCGCAGCAAGGTGAGGTCATAGACCCGGATACAGGCCTGGTCACATTCCCCGGATTGATCAACAATGACCAGGTCGCCGGCCGTTGCGCGGGCTTCCATGCGACGGGCACCGAGCTGGTGAACGGCATGGAAGACGATGGCAGCATGGTCGGTGCCAATCCCGGTGCGAACACCGGCGATTCGACCACTGGCGCAGCAGTTTGCGGCCCGGGAATGGCAGAGCCGGGCGGATCCCGAACCTATGAGCTGTATACGCCGCACGAGGGCGCCTTCCTCATCAACAGCTACGGCGCCACGCTCGGCAGCGAATCCAGCGCCGGCAACCTCGGCCTCGGCATGTTCGGCGCGCTGAACGTGCAGCCCAAGGGCTCGCGGATGTACCGCAGCCAGGTCACCGAGGAAGAGTTGCGTCTTGCCACGACCAGCCTTGTCGAGACAGACTGTGAGACAGACGATGTCGTCGGCGTTGACTGCAACCCCGGCGGCCAGCCGATCATCGATTACGAGGCCGTGTATCCGAATGTCGCGCCCTGGATAGCCGAGGGCAAGGCCGGACTGCCGATCCTCAACATGCTGGATGGCAACGAACTCGTGCACAGCGACATCAACGCCATCATCGTCGGTTCGAATACCGATGGCAGCTTTCCGCCTAGCACCTACCCGCTGGAAAGCGTCGGCCAGAGAATTCCGCAGTTGCCGAACCGCCTCGAGCCGTTCCGCGAGTTCACATCGATTTTCCATGACGAGCAGACCAACTCGCAGGTGTTCCCGCTGTGGTACAACAATCCCGTGCTGCAATACACCCTTGCCGGTGTCAAGGACCAGTTCATGATCAACTACGGTTCGGGCGGTATCGGCTCTGAAATCATCGCCAACCGCCTGCACACTGGTCCCATGCATGACTGTGCCGACTGCGCTTACGAGGAGTTCTTCCTCGCCTCGCAGACTGTCGGCGACCCGGGCATGCTGGTCAACTTCCCGGCCAACACCGGTATCGAAGCGTGTGACCCGACGAACATTTTGACACCCGAGTGTTGGCGTCAGTTTGACGACGGTATGGGTAACCTTATCGTCGCCAATCCGCCGCTGAACGACCCGGGTATAGATGGTCTATTTGGCACCGTCGACGACGTGAACAATTACGCGCTGTTCCAGGAGGACCCGTCTAACGTTCACAACACGTACACGGGCGATTTCGTCAAGATTCGCAACACGCACGCCGGTGCATTCGAACAGCACATCTTCCACCTGCACAACCACCAGTGGCTGTTCAATCCGAATGACGATAACGCCAACTACCTGGATGCGCAGGAAATCATGCCGGGCTCCGGCCATACCTACGAGCTTGTGAACGGCGGTGCGGGTAACCGCAACAAGACTGTCGGTGACGCGATCTTCCATTGCCACTTCTACCCGCACTTTGCGCAGGGCATGTGGTATCACATCCGCAACATGGACACGTTCCAGCGCGGTACCGTGCTGGCGGTCTCGGGGGCAACTGCTGATCCGCAGAATCCGATTCTTGAGAACGACCCCAGGTTAGCGGGTCCCGATGGAGTGCTTGGGGACGATCCAGGCACGCCTGGAGTAGATGAAAGCCTCGACGACCTCAACCCGGATCCCTTCCACACGACGCCGTTCGCACTGCGCAGCGGCCAGCCGGCCGCAGGCGCACGCGCACTGCCTGACGCCGAACTGCCCGACGGTTCCCCGATCCCGGCCATCGTGCCGCTGCCCGGCAAGCCCATGCCGCAGATGCCGGCCAAGGTGTCTGTGACACCGGTGGACCGCGGCGATTTCGGTGTGGTCGCCGGCCGCACGCCCCCCAACGGGCTGGGCCAGGGTCCGGACTCCGCGCAGGCCATCGTGGACTACATCAGCGTCGCCGGTGCCGATGAAATGCTCAATACTGACGATGACGTAAGCCCCGGCTTCCCGTTCTGGCTCTCCGGCAATTCCTGCGGTGAAGGTGCGGTGGTCGGCGCTACTCCCGGAGACACTATCTGCCCAGAGGGCATCGTCGGCCAGCGTATGCCTACGCCGGTGCTCGACATGCTCACCGAGGCAGGTGCCACAGCCAATGATTACAATCCGAAACAAGCCGGCGGTTGGGACGGCGGCCTGCCGCGCCACAGCCTGCTCGGTTATACCTCGGGCGCGAGGACGCTGGATACGCAGAACCGCCTCGACTTCCGTAAAGTGATCGAGGTGGCACCACCGGTGTATTTCCCCGAGACGGGCACGCCGCTCGAGAAGGTCAGCATGGCATACCAGGCCGTGCGTAACCGGCCCAGTGCGGCCAATAACCTGGTGGGCGGTCCCACTACTGCTGACGTCTTCTTCGTGCTGAACGGTTCGCCCCCGGTGCCGGCCGGTCCTTTCAACGACCCCTGTGTCGATGACTTCGGATATATGGTCGAAGTAGATGATGACCTCCCTGGCCCTGGCCAGTGGGTGCCGAAATGGTTCGACGGCGATGACGATGACGCCACATGGAACGAAGGAGGCAGGCCGACGGAGTTCGACGGCGACAACCCACGCACCTACAAGCTCGCCAACGTGCAGATCGACGCCGTGTTCAACAAGGTGGGTCACCACTATTCGCAGGAGCGCATCATCGCGCTCTGGGAAGACGTGCTGCCCACGATCAACAAGATACGGCCGCCAGAACCCCTGGTAATGCGTTTCAATTCCTTCGACTGCGGCAAGATACTGCACACCAACCTGGTGCCGGCCGAATTCGAGTTGGATGACTTCCAGGTGCGTACGCCGACCGACATCATCGGCCAGCATATTCACCTGCCGAAGTGGGATCTGACCACGGGCGACGGTGCAGCCAACGGCTGGAACTACGAGGACGGCGCACTGGCGCCCCTGGCGGTTCAGGAACGCATCCACGCGATTAACGAGTTCAACGTCGAGGCGATGTCAAGTGATACCGACGACTTGTTCCCGGTGGCAACATTGCCGAATCCCTGTGGTGATGACCCGTTGATTGAGGGATGCGGGACGGAGGGCGGCTTGACGCACCTCGTTGCCCAACCGCACCCGTTCTTCGGCAGTGGCGTGTTTGTGAATGGGCATAACGAGTACGACGGCGCACGCACGGTGATTCAGCGTATCCTCATCGATCCGGTACACAATGTGGCCGGCGTGGACCGCGGCCTCGGCCTGACGTTCTCGCATGACCACTATGGCCCGTCGACCTTCCAGCAGATCGGCCTGTACTCGACGATCCTCGCCCAGCCACAGGGCTCGACCTGGTACCACAACGAGAGTGGTGAGCCTCTATACGGTCGCCCGATCACGATGAGGGATGGAACCCCGGGCGGTACCGACGGCGGCCCGACCACCTGGCAGGCGATTATCGACACGCCGGAAGGCTCGCCGGTCCCCGACCATCGCGAATTCTACTTCGAGATGAGCGACTTCCAGCATGCTTACGAGGCGGGCGTCTACGTGGGTGCCGACACGAACGGGCGTCCGGTACGGACCCAAATCGTCAGCCTCGATCCATTCAACGTCACGGAGGCAACCGCTCCCTTGATCCAGGACACCTGGCAGGACGCGATCAATCCGCCGCTCAAGCTCAAAGCCGCTGGCGGCTTCCCCGATGTTGTCACGGCACATGGCGCTTGCCCGGGACCTGCCGGCAATTTCGACCCGAACATCCCACGGCCGTGTGCTGAAGCCATCAACATCAGCCACAGCTCGATGTGGGTCGTTAACTACCGTAACGAGCCGGTCGGCCTGCGCGTGTTCGATCCGAACAAGCTAGGTCCGGACGGTAAGATGGGTGGCTCGCAGGCGGACGGCCCGGCGGGCGATCTGGCACTCGCGTTCCAGAGCCGCAACGATCGCGCGATCCCGCAGCTGAACACCAGCTTTGGAGACGCCCCGTATCCGACGGGCGCAGATGTACCAGGAGCCTACTGCCAGGGCAACGACGGCGACGGTATCAACTGCGACCGCAACATCGGCGACCCGTTCACCCCGATCATGCGTGCCTATGAAGGCGACGAGGTCAAGGTCAAGATCCAGGTCGGCGCGACCGAGGAGCAACACCAGACGACCCTTCACGGTATCAGGTGGCTGTCCAACGGTTCAGGCTTCGGCCGCTCGCCGAACTCCGGCTGGCGGAACTTCCAGTCGCACGGCATCTCCGAGCAGTTCAGCCTGCAGGCGCCGCTCACCCCGGCCTTACAGCAAGCCGGACAAACGGTGGATTACCTCTACGCCCAGGATGCGACGCGTGATGGCATCTGGCTGGGCACCTGGGGCATCCTGCGCACCTATGGCGGACCGCGCTCTGACCTTGTGGTGCTGGGCGACAATAATGACATCGACAAGCAATCGGTCTTCTCGAACGCCAGGGACTTCGATGGCGTCTGCCCGAAGGATGCGCCAGTTGCTGACTACGATGTGACTGCGGTGCTCGCGAACGAGGTGCTGGGGAATAATCTCGGCGTAATCATTCCGGCGAACACGGCACCGATCGACAACGTCGGCGGCGTCCTGGACGGGCCCGGCACGCTGGTCTACAACCGGCGTGGCACGGTAGTGTCGACCGTTACGATTACGGAGCCTGGTCTCCCACCGGAGGTATTCGCTGGTGGTGCCGGTCCACTCAACGACCCGACCGCAATGATGTACGTCCGCACCGAGGACCTGATGTCGGAGGCCGAAGCCGCGGCTACGCCACTTGCAGACGGCGGTGCGTGCTTCAATCCCAGAGGCAGGAACGCGGGCATGTTCAATCCGACGCTGAATGGATGCGCCGAGGAACTGGCGTTGGCCGGTGTGGGTCTCGATGGCTGCCTGACGTCGGGTGGTACATTCGATGCCAAGCTGAATACCTGCCCGGTTGTGCTGCGGCCGAACGTTCCGGTCGAACCTCTCGTGCTGCGTGCGAACGCCGGCGACTGCATCGACGTCACCCTGCGTAACCGCCTGGTCAACAAGCAGGCGGTCACCACGGCTGATGAACCGGTCTTTTTCGCGGACGGCACGCCGGTATTCTCCGAGCTGGCCGATGGCAGTACACCCGCGCTCTTCGTGGACGACACTGCCGGTGGCCTGACGGAGGTTGCGAGGAACCTTGTCGTGTTCGATCTGCCGCCGGATCTCGCCGGCTGGCAGGACATGATGATGAGTGTTACGAGGCGCATTGAGGGTCTCGGTACTGGCGCCGAGATGTACTTCTTCAACAACAACCTCGTACGGCCGGGAAGCTGGGCCGGAATACACCCGCAACTCGTGACCTATGACGCCAGTCGTGACGATGGCGTAGCGGTCGGCAGGAACCAGCCGCAGCTGGCCGCTCCTGGCGGCACATCGACGGCGCGGTACTATGCCGGCGACATCGAGTACGTCGACTCTACCGACTGCAGAGGGAATCAAGCCAACAGGCGTTGTTTCGAGATCGTGGCGACACCCATCGAGTTCGGTGCCAGCAACCTGCTGTCCGCGGACCGCGTCAAGCAGCCGCAGAAGGGCTTGTTCGGTGCGCTCGTGATCGAGCCGGAAGGCGCGACGGTCGCCGAAGGTACGCTGGTGCCTGACGGTCAGGGGCTAGAGGTGGAAGGTCAACCATCGCCCACGCGCCCAACGCGTGCCCAGGTGACGGTAACGGCACCTGCCGGCGACGCCGGCTCCGGCGGTACCTACCGCGAGGCCCTGTCGATCGGTCACAAGATCGCCAACCTGCGCTGGGCCGACGGCTCTGCGATCAAGAACATCCACCAGGGTGAGCTGGGTCGCGAAGGCGCTGAGGACAGCGGCCATGCCGGTTTCAACTACGCCATGGAGCCGTCCTGGTTCCGCTTCAAGCTGCCGCCGGATGTACCCTTCGGTAACGCGGGTACACCGAACAGCTTCGGCAGTATCCCGAACCAGCAGGCTTTCTACGCGAATGCCCTCGTGGCCGGCGAGCCCAACGCCATCCCGGCAATAACGGGTGTGAGCGCGGCGGGCGATCCGCAGACGCCGGTGTTCTATGCGACGGCGGATACTTTGGGAGCTATTCCGGTAACCGATACGCGCATGTACGTGCTCAATGGCGCCTCCGCGGACCGCGACGGCACCTTCATCCTGCACGGCCACCTGTGGCAGCGTGATCCGTACGTCTGCCCGTCCGAAGACAGGGACGGCGATCCCAATACAGATCCCACGTCCTACCTTGGCCTGCCAGGCCTGTGCTACCCGGACTCCATTGGTTCGCTGGCGCTCGGCCTCAACCCGCTAGGCAAGTGGATGGGCAGCCAGGAAGGCATGGGCCACGTCTTCGGACACTGGCCGATCCTGTTCGATGCCGGCGGTACCGGTGCGGTTAAGGGTGACTACCTGTACCGCGACTACTCGCCGAGCGGCAATCGCAACGGCCAGTTTGGTATCCTCAGGGTCGAGTGAAGAATAGTCCTGACGAGAAACAAGTGGACAGGGAAGTCCCGGTAAGTGACACGTGGAGCGGCTCGCAAGGGCCGCTCCACCGTCTTGTGGGAAAGGACACATTCCACAATGCGGCGAGCAACAAGAACGGTGAAGGAGCAATGCTGGTGACTGCCCGATTATTGAAAACAAAAACTACCTGGCTTGCCGTGATGTCGCTGATACTGGCAGCCGGATGCAGTCGCGACGCCGAGCCCGATAGCGGGGAACCGCGCGACATAATCACGCGCGAAGGTGTCAACGTCGAATTTTCGGTACGCCCGATCCGGGGCGGTACGGGTGCGGTTACCGCCGGCGACTGGGCCGACGTCACGTTTCGCGTGACCGATGCCAGTACGGGCGAGCCCATCAAAGGCCGCTACCCGGCTGCCTGGATGGACCTGGGCGAGGCCTGGCAGGCGATGGGGGAACGCCCGATGAGCTGCCGGGACCGCGTTGCGACCTATTTACAGGGCATTGTCGGCGTGCGCCCGATGATCGACCTGAACAGTCATTTCCTGCTGGTGATGAACCGCGACGCCTCGATCTCCGTGATCGACCCCGTGGTGGGCATCACGGGCGTGACGAACCTGTTCGCACAGATCAATCTCAGCCGGCCCGGCGCTGACTGGGTGTTGAACACAGACAACAAGAAACTGTTCGTGACCATGCCGCTGTCGGGCAAGGTCGCGCTCGTCGACACCGAATCCTTCGAGGTAAGCCACGAGATCGAAGCCGGTACCAACCCGATGCGCGTGGAACTGCAGCGCGATGGGCGCTACCTGTGGGTTGGCAACAATGCTGCCGACGCGGACAAGAGCGGCGTGACCGTCATCGATGCCGAAGACCTCGCGCCGGTCGCTTTCATCCCCACGGGTCCCGGGCACCACGAGATCGCGTTCACCGACGGTGACCGTTATGCGTTCGTGAGCAACCGGGACGGCGGCACGGTATCGGTCATCGACGTGCAGTCGCTGACCAAGGTGGCCGACCTCGAAACCGGTCCGAGGCCGATATCGATTGCCTACTCGTCGCTCGGCAGCACCGTGTACGTCAGCGATGCAGAATCCGGCACGATCACCGCAATCGATCCGGAGACCCGCGAGATTCGCGGCCGCATCGAGGCCGAACCCGGACTCGGGCCATTGCGTTTCAACAAGAGCGGGCGCTGGGGTCTGGCCGTGAACGCGAGTACGAACAAGGTCTACGTTATCGGTGCCGCGGCCAATCGCCTGGTGCACTCGATCTCCGTCGGCAAGCAGCCGTACCAGGTGAATTTCACGACCAGCTTTGCCTACGTGCGCTCGCTCGGCACGCAGGACGTCGGGCTCATTCCGCTCTCGGAACTGGAGGGGACCCAGACGCCGCCGGTGACGTACATCCCCGCCGGGCAACGGCCGCCCGGAACAGCCGGGGAAATCAGCATCGCCGACAGTATCGTGCCTGCCGTCAAACAGGCGGCTGCGGCCTACATCGTGAACCAGGCGGAAGGCACGGTAAGCTATTACATGGAAGGCATGGGCGCGCCGATGGGCAGCTTCCGGAATTACGGTCACGACGCCCGTGCCATCGAGATCGTGGATCGCAGTCTGGATGAAAAAGTGCCCGGCGTTTACCGCGGCCGCGTAAAGATCCCGGTCGCCGGCAACTATGATGTCGCGTTCATGATGGACACACCGCAGTTCCTGCACTGCTTCAGCGCAAGCGTCGTGCCCGATGAGACAGAGCAGGATGTCGCATCGTCGATGGCAGTCGAATACCAGACGTCCGACAAAAGGATTACGGTCGGAGAGACCAAGACGATCCAGTTTCGGCTTGCGGACGCATCCAACGGTACTCCTGTCACTGATGTACCCGATGTATCCGTTCTCTACTACCGTTCCGATGGCCGCGGCCGGACCGTAAAACCTGCGCGTTCGCTCGGTGATGGCCTCTACGAGGCGACGGTTCAGGTCCACATGCCGGCCACTTACTACGTGTTTGTGAGTGCGCCGTCCAGGGGACTGGACTATACGGATCAGCCCTTCCTGAGCCTGATGGCACTGGCGGCGCCAAGCGTGGCGAAAGAGGAAGCCGCCAATTGATGCCAGGCGTGCGCAGCCTGCTGCTCCTGTCGCTGTTCGTGGCATCGGGCGCCTGTGCGCAAAGCATCTATCCCGGCGACGCGGTACGGGTTAACGACGAGACGATCAGCTACCAGCGTTTCAACGGCTTCTATGTCGAGTACCGTAACTCGAAGGGCGTTGCAGTCGGCGCCCGAGGCGACCAGCTGGAGCTGCTGATGCAACTCAGGCGCGAGGCGATGGACCTCATGATCGAGCAGGCGCTCGTGGGCCAGGCGGCCGAGCGGGCACGGATCAAGGTCGACGCCGCGGAGGTCGAGCAGAATATCGATGAGCTGCGCTCGGTCTTTGACAACGACAATTCGTTCGATATGAAACTGCAGGACGAGGGGTTCACGGAGGAGAGTTTTCGCCGGCACATTGAGCGCATGATCGCGGCGAAGCGGTACCTCGACGGCATCCGCCTCGAGGCGTCAGACGTCAGAGACGCGGAGCTCAAGCGTTATTACCATGACAATGAGAATCGCCTGACGTTGCCCGAACAGGTACGCGTGCGCCACGTCCTGCTGACCTGGAAGCCGCTGGGCACGCAGGATGATCGCGCGGCGATCCACAAGCAGATGCAACCGATCCTCGAGCGTGCGCGCAGCGGCGAAGCATTTGCGGCTCTGGCCGAAGAGTTCTCCGACGACTATGCGACCAAAAACAACGGTGGCGACACCGGTTTTTTCCGACGTGGCGAGATGGTGCCTGCCTTCGAAGAGGTCGCGTTCGCGTTAAAGCCGGGTGAGATTTCCGACCCGGTCGAGACGGTGTTCGGCGTGCACGTCATTCGCCTCGAGGAACGCCGCGAGTCGCGCCTCTTGCCATTCGACGAGGTCCGCGAACAACTGCTCGAGCATGTCCGGACCGAGCAGATGGAGGCCGCGGTGCAGCAAGAAATTGAAAGGCTGCGCGCGGCAGCCGACATCAACGTGCTGATTCCACTGGCGTCGCGCAACTGACAAGGAGTACGAAGACCATGCCAACACGCTACCTGATTGCCGGCACTCTTGCGCTGCTGCTGGCGGCTTCGTACGCCGCCCCGGCTGACGAGGACCCGCACGCCAAACACCGGGCGATGATGCAGCAAAAGACCGAGCCCGCGGCCGAATTCACCGACATGGACCTCAGGGATCGCGCGCTGTTGAATCAGGACGGCGACGAGGTGCGGTTCGTCAGCGACGTCATCGGCGACAACATCATCGTCATGGATTTCGTGTACACGACCTGCACGACGATCTGCCCGGTACTCTCGGCGTTGTTCACGCAGGTACAGGGCAAGCTCGGCGACCAGCTGGGCGAGGAGGTCATCATGGTTTCCATGACGGTCGATCCCACCCGTGATACACCACAGCGCCTCAAGGCGTATGCCGCCAAGCATCGCGCCGGTAATGGTTGGGTGTGGCTGACCGGGCCGAAGTCGAGCGTGGACGATGTGCTGACCGGACTGGGCGCCTACACCACGAGCTTCGAAGACCACCCGCCGATGGTGCTGGTCGGAGACGGCCGCAGCGGTGAATGGAAACGCCTGTTCGGTTTCCCGAACCCGGATCGCATCATGCAGGTAGTTAACGAACTGCAGGATCGCCGGTCTGGCGGCGGTTAGGGCGTGGCCGCGGCACGACGGCCGGGACAACGGCGAATTCCAGCGGCCGCCTGGCGCCCGGCGCTGACGGCGGCCGCGCTGCTCGCCGGCATGGCGTATGTGCCAGTGGCGCTGGCACTCGATGACGCCGAAGCACGCGGCAAGCAGATTTATTTCGAGGGCACCAGTCCGAGCGGCGGTGCGATAAACGTCGTCGTCGGCGACGAGGCGGTGACCTTGCCCGGCAGCGCAATCACCTGCGTGAGCTGTCACGGCTCGGACGGCCTCGGCCGGCCCGAGGGTGGCGTGCTGCCGACGGACATCCGTTGGAGCGAACTCGTCAAGACCTATGGCCACGTCCACGAGAACGGCCGGCGTCACCCGGCATTCGACGACGCGAGCCTCGCCCGGTCGATTTACGCCGGCGTCGATTCGGCGAATAATCAGCTCGATCGTGTGATGCCGATTTACCAGATGTCCAGCAAGGACATGGCGGATCTCATCGCCTACATGAAGGTTCTCGAGCACGACCTGGATCCGGGGATCGACGCAGGCCGGGTACAGGTAGCGACATTGTTGCCGTTACAGGGCAGCGCAGGCGCGCTCGGCCAGGCCATGGCGCAGGTGCTGCACGGACACTTCGCCGACGTCAACGCAGAGGGAGGCGTTTTCGGGCGCAAGATCGAGTTACTGGCCGTGCCGCTGGGTGACTCGCCCGAGGCCAGCCTGGACAACCTGCAAAAAGCGTTCAAAGCCGAGGGTGTGTTTGCACTCGTCGGGGCTTATACGATCGGACTGGACGAGGCGTTGCTGACGTTGTTGCGTGACGATAACGTCCCGCTCGTCGGCCCGTTTACGCTCGACCCGGGAGACGCGTTCGTTGATGCTGCCGCGTTCTACCTCTACTCGGGATTCAACGAGCAGGCGCGGGTGCTGGCCGATCGGGCGCTGGCGGATGGGGCCGCGGCGAACCAGGTGCTTGTCGCGGGGCCCGCAGGGGATCGTGTCGATAGCCTCGTGCGCGCGGTCAAGGACCAGCTTCGCCAGCAAGGTGGCGGCACCGCACCGAAGGTCGAGCGCTATACGGGCGGCGAATTCGATGCTCAGGGGGTAGCCGGCGGGTTAGCTGACAGCAAAGCGCTGATCTTCCTGGGTGGGCAGGCTGATTTGCAGCGCTTGCTTGCCGAATTGGCCGATCAGGAAGAGGTTCCGCTCGTTTACGTGCTCTCATCGCTCATCCCGGAGACCTTATTTGATTTGCCGGCCGCATTTGACCGGAAAATCCTGGTCGCTTTTCCGACACTCAGCAGCGACCTGACGCCCGCGGGACTCGAGGAATTCCGGCAACTGGCAGAGCGGGCAGGGTTGCCGAAAGACCATATACAGGCGCAGTTTGCGGCATTTGCCGCAGCCAAGGTGCTGGTCGAGGGACTGCGGCGTGCAGGCCGTGACCTGAGCCGGGTGCGTCTTGTCGAGAGCCTCGAGGAACTTTATACGTTCCAGACCGGCGTCACGCCGCCACTGACGTATGGCCCGAATCGCCGCATCGGCGCGCGTGGTGCACACATACTCGCCGTGGATCTCGCGAACAGGACGTATACGCCGTTCGGGGACGGATGGTACGACGTACAGTGATGTCGGGATTGCCGGTCGGGCAAACAGTCAGCTGCCGTCCGTTGCCCGGCCCAGTGCGATCCATTGCGTCGATTCATCAAAGCGACTGGCGGCGATGTCGACGCGAATGATATGCGCACCGAGCGTGCCGATGCGACGGCTCGGGCCGTAGCTGATCGGTGGCACCAGGCCGGCGTGAAAACCGTTCAGGTTCTCGAGCGTGTCCACCAGCCGTTCGCGGTTGAGTCCGCGCCCGGCCCGTTCAAGACCCTCGATGAGGACCTTCGCGGCAGTGTAAGCGGCGATCTGAGCGATGCTGTACTGGTAATCAAAGCCATAATCCTCGTGCAGCTGCTCGAACTCGGCGCCACCCGCCGGGCTGTAATCCGTGGGTAGTGAGGCATAGGCGAGCAGTACGCGGCCACTGAAACTCTGCGGGAGTTCAAAAACCCGGCGTTCGGCGAGCAGGCCCGGAGCGAGCAGATACGGCCGCCAGCCGACGCTCTCGGCGGCATCGCCCAGTTCCACCAGCTCCGCGGCTGAGCCGAGGAACACGACGGCATCCACCTGCGCGTCGCGGAGGGTGGCTACGATTGCTTTACCATCGAACTGGTTCAGCGGGTAATCCGGGCTGACGACCGGATCGAGGCCCAGGACACTGGCACGTCGGCTGACGGCTTCGGCTAGCGAATCGAAAGACTGGACCCGCGGGTAGACAACGCCCACTTTGACCTTGCCGGCATCCGATTCAGCGGCAATGGCTTCGACGAGCGTTTCGGCCTGCTGCGCCAGCCCGGCGTGCAGGTAAAAACTGTAACGATTGTCGTTGACGGGCGGCAGCACCGTGTAGGGACCGATTACCGGAATTTGTTTCTCCGTGGCCAACGCCGCCAACTCGGCATCGTAGTTCGGAACATAGGGACTCAAGAGCGCAAACAGTGGCTCGGCCGCCAGCAGGTCCCGCGCTTGCCAGATGGGGGGATCGTCGCTGGCACCCCATGAGCCGACAACGAGTTCGAGCTTGCGCCCGTGTACGCCACCGGCTGCATTGACATTGCCAAAGCAGGCCTCGATCGTGTCGCGCATCGCACGGCCCAGGCCGGCATGCTGCCCTTGCATCGGCAGCACGGTACCGAGCCGGATGGTCGTCGCGCTAATGCCGGGGTCCGCCTGCGAATCGATAACCTTTAAATAAGCGATCAGGTCGGCCATGTCCTCATCGGACATGTTGTAGCGCGGCATGATCGCCTCCAGCGAGTTGCCTTCCGGATCGACGCCTGCAGTGATCGCGCGGGCCAGCGTTTCTTCATCGTACGGCGCGTGAACACGCTGCCCGTGCTGATGCTTGTCAGGCGATGTCATCGCGTTCCAGCTGACGTTCGACGAGGCAAGGGCGCTGTCGTCGTCACTGCCGCGGCCATCCGCGCCGTGACAACTGATACACGGCACGATCGCGGCCGGAGCAGGCGCCTCGGTGCGTTGTACCTGTGCAGTGATGATGCGGCGGCTAAGCGACTCGCCCTCTATATATAAGTGTTTGCCGCGTGCTTCCGGTGCCGACAGACCTTCGTCGACGATGACAGCATCGGGTGTCGCGACAGGCCCGGCAAGCAGTGCGAAGGCGGCCAATAAAGTTGCCGCGGCTGCCCGTCGGATCATTGGCGCGGCTACGGCCCCGTCGCGGAGGTCACGGCGCCGCATCATCCTCGACGAGCAGCCGCAGTCGTTCGACGGCGCCGCTGGGCGGCACGTTGGGCGGTATCTTGGTCCAGTGCGCCTCGCGCACGTTCGCCGCCAGTAACATTGTTGTATGTGTTTCGAGTTCGTCGGTATACGTGCCGAGCCGCTTGGTGACCAGGTTGACGTTGTCAGGCTGGCCGGTCAGAAACAGCCAGCCCTGGTGGTCGGCGTCATGCGTCTGTGCGAAGGCCTTCATCGCGGCCGGCGTATCGCGAACGGGGTCGAGGCTGATCGAGATGAACCGAATCTGCTCGCGCTCGCTCTCACGCAGCATGTCGCGGATCATCGTCATGTTGCGCGTTATCAAGGGACAGGCGCCCTGGCAGTTGGTGAAGATGAAGCTGATGACGACGACATTGTCCCTGAGCACATCGTCGTAGAAGTGCAGGCGCTCACCGTCCTGCGACACGAGTTCGACATTGGTGAAGTAGTTTCTGGCTTTTTCTTCGGCGGCGAGGCGATCGGCTTGCGCATCGCCCAGGTCGTTGGCGTGCAACGCCGAAGCAAAGCTGAGAATGACGGTCGCTACTGCGACGAGTGAGCATAAAGACTTGTATTTCAAGTACACGCGGCGGCCTCGAATCAAAAATCCGGTAACGCTAGTGTAGGCAACCGGGGCGTTGCTGCCACTCCCAGCCCGAGTAGTTTTACCTGTACTAAAGGACAGGTTTTCTTGTCTCTGCTAGCGTCGCGGACCGTTGCTACCGGGGTCCAGCGGCAGTTCGTTCACCTGCTCGCCACGGCTGAAGGTTGCACCGTTCGAGCTGACCGCGTCCAGTGTCCAGCCGTCGTGCCCCATACCCTCGGTCAGCTGCAGCAGCTGATTGTTACTGAGATTACGCAGCACCGCGACGCGCGACTCGCCGGTGATCGCGACGCCTTCGAGTTTCAGGCGCAGCGGTGTTGGCGGAGCCGCCGGTGCTGTCTCCACGCGTGGTTCGGGCAAGCGGCGATCGACAAAGAACAGGGGCCGCCCGAGCATATCGGCGAGATCGGCCATCCGTGGCGGGCTCAGTGTGACGTCCCCGAATTCCGGTAATGCAGAGGGTGAGTCGGGCAGCGCTGCCGTTGCAGCGAGATTAGGCTGCGCCGGGTACACCAGTTGCAACGCGATGACGATTGAGAGCACGGCATTTGCCGCGATCAGCAGCAGGGTGGGCCGATTCGTTTGCCCGATACCCATCACGAGGTCTCCGGCATATAAGCGATCAGGTCGAATTCGGCGTCTATTGGCCGCAGCTGTACCTTGAACTGGCTACGGCCCACCAGGTTGTCGCGCAGCGCGACCTTGTCGACGAACATGTACACGTCGTTGGTCTCGATGTCGTAAAAGGACTGCAGTATGGCGGGCAGCTGTCCGCGCAGCCGTACCTTGAGTGCTACGCGTATGAAGCCCTGTTCATCGGCCGCCGGCAGGATCTGCGTGCTGACGATCTGCGCATTGTTCTGCGACGTGATGGTTTTCACGCGACGCTGCAACTCGGCGCCGGCTACGGCCACGGTATCGCTTCTCAGGTGGTTGCCCGACGATTTCTGCGCGTGCCGAATTGACTCGTACTGCGGCAGCAGCGCTTTATCCCTGGCCGCGATTTGCTCATAGCGTTGCAGGCGTTCGTACGCCTGGTCCAGCGTTGCCTGTCGCGACGCATTCGCCGCCCAGATCGGTCCGATGGTCAGCATCAAAACGGCGGCGACGACAAGCGCGAGGATACCGATCGCGAGCTGCCGCTGCTGATTGTCGTTTAGCTTGGCAATCATTGCGCCGCGCTCCTTACGATGTCTGCCGACAAGTGAAAGCGGTCCATGTTCGTGCCCGGTATCTGCACGACGGGCGACCGGAAGCGGGCATTCTCGAGTCGCGGCGATGATTCGATGATCGCGATCAACGACGCCGATGCTGATGACTGCCCCTGCAGCTGCAGTTCGGAGTACGACAGATCGAGCCGTCCGACCCAGGTGTGGTCGGGCAAAATCCGGCTGACCTCGTCGATTAACTGCACCGCGAGGACCTCCGACTGTTTCTTTTCGATGAGGAAGCGCGATGCGTCGGCCATCTTTTCGAGATCCTGGCGCAGTTGACTGCCTTCACGAGCGGCGACCGCGGCCGCCTGGACCTGTTCCTCCACGCTACGAATGGCACTGTTTTTTTGCATGATGGGTATTGTGATGGCTGCGACCAGCAGCACAGCGGCAAGCGGCGCGAGAACCACATTGAGCCGGCGAACGGTAATGCGCCTGCTGCGGCGTCGTTCGAGCGGCAGCAGGTTCACGCCGTGCAGATTGCTGCCGTCCCTGCTGCGGCTCGTTACGACATCGACTGTGAAGCCGTGCAGGGATGTTGATTCAAGGAGCGCATCCACGGCGCTCTGCGGCGAGTAAACGAGATCGACGGATATTTTCTGCCCGTCGGTATCGCGGCCGGTGACGACAAAGTCGTAATAAACTTTGGATGCCGGGAACGGCGTGTGCTGGTCCATCTCGAAGGCGAGGACCTCGCGCAGGTTTTCCTCGGTTGCGAGCGGCATGGTCAACGATTTGGTCAGTACCTTGTCAGCCGGCAGCAGCAAGATCGTCTGCTGCACATCCCGGGGCAGGTCACTGTGCGGCGCATCGGGTGCGTCGCACGGAAGGCGCAGAATTTCACGAGCGTCGGCATAGGTGCCCAGACAAACCTGTAACTCGTTGCCGTCCGTTTCCACAAACAGTTTTTGTCTGCGTTGCGCAATCGCATCGCGCACGTTTTTCGGCAGCAGTGGGTGGAGTTGGCCGGTCCACCACGACCAAAATTCGACGAAACGGCGTTGCAGCGGTGCTGCATATCGAAACCGGAGAGGCTGCAGCGCATGGCGGACGTCGACGTTCATCCCTGAGCTCCTGCGCGGGGCGGGAACTCGGCCCGGGGCGGTTCCCGCCAGTCGAGCACGGTGAACGGATACTCGGACGAGCGGGAGATGTTGATGACCGCCTCGATCGACGCGATCGTCCCCGAACCGCCCGCGGCGCTCGAGTAGATGTGATACGTGCCGTTGCGCGCTCCGCGGGTCTTCTGCTCAGCGCCGTCCGATGTCGCTGGTTGCACTTCGTCGCCGGTCAGCGCGGTGATCAATGCGGGCGGCGCGTATTCAAGGTTGAGATTGCTGTTACGCGAGTGCACGGTCACGAGCGGTGCAAGCCGGTCATACAGCGCCTGGCTCACGCCGGGCAGGTATTTGAGTTCGTCAACGCTTTCGAACGCGTCATCGCGCGAGGTCCACGGTACACCCGCGGCAAGGTAATCGTCGTCCTCGATGCCGTGCAAGTGCGCAAGATCGTCTTTGTCGCGCCAGTCCAGGATGGCGTCGACGAGTTTGCGCTGTAGCGGTTCGACAACGCCGCAGGCCTGCAGCGTCGCGCCCAGCAAGTCGGGACCGGCGGCATTGAGGTCAACGAGACCCGTTGCGTCGCGAATAGCCAGCGTCACGGCGTCGCCGTAAATGTCGATCGAAAATACGGTGCCATCGACAGGGTGTTGCGCCGCCGGATTGTCTGCCAGCATGTCGAGGATGATGTGATTGATGCCCGCCTCAGCGAGGGCGCGAGCCTTTGCAAAGTCGACCTGACGCGACGCGAGTTTCGTATCGGTGTGCGCATTGCGTGAATGGCCCGCCGCCATGATGCTCAGGAGTACGACGAGCCAGAGCACGACGATCAGTGCCATGCCGCCTTGTTGCCGCGAGCTATTGAGGCGGCCGCGTTTCATGAGCGCTCACCGGGACGCAACGTGTAAAGAAGATCCGGCCAGCCGCCGCTGCCGAGTTCCGTTCGCGTGCGGATGCGAATCGCGTGCGGATAGCGCTCGGCGTCGTCACGCCAGCTTTGTTTCCAGTCCGGGCTTTCATCTTGCATCTCGGCGCCGTAATAGTGGAACGAGATGGCGTCGAAGCCGGTGCCGAGAACCACGCGATCCGCGTTAAGCGGTGCGCCGAAATCGTCGCTGCCGGGATCGAACGGTGCGTAAGACAATGTCAGCGTCTCGCGGCCATCGACCCTTTCGGCCGCCAGCATGTACGTCATCAGGCCGGCGCCATGGGAATACTGCGGGGCAGGCGCGACGAAACGCATTTGCTTGTGCTCGGCCGAAAACGCAATGCGCTCGTCGTTACCTTCGCCGATCGTGAGCGGCGGGAGCTGCGCGAA
The DNA here is from genome assembly GCA_029862045.1 of Gammaproteobacteria bacterium. Classification (GTDB taxonomy): domain Bacteria; phylum Pseudomonadota; class Gammaproteobacteria; order Steroidobacterales; family Woeseiaceae; genus UBA1847. The sequence goes on along the minus strand of JAOTYE010000001.1, from coordinate 62,066 downwards.
CTGGCGTCGCAGGAAGTCGGAAACCGAGCGCATCTCTTCGGTTACATCGGCCCGGTCGATGCCGGCGGCCCAGCTCTTGCTCGCGATGCGCAGGGCGCCCATCGATGCCGTCATGAACAGCGTCAGGATCATGATCGCGACCAGCAGCTCGACCAGCGTGAAGCCGCGAGCGTGGTTAATGCCGCAGGGATGTCCGTCATAGCGCATCACGAGCCGCGGCCCTCCTTGCGCAGGAGACGGACCGTGCTGAGGCCGACGCTGCGTGATCCGTCGCCATGCGGCCATGCCACGGACACGGTCACGTAAAACGCGGGCACGTTCTGCACCGAGGCCCGGTATTCCGGCGAGGGGGTGTATTCCGCGACGGTCTGGATCCACTCGAAGCGATCCTCCTCGATGCCCGAAGTCTCGCCTGGCGCCAGCACGCCGTCGATGCCCGCGGCCGCGAGCCGCGACTCGGCGATCAACACGGCACGCGCGTAATCCGACGATACCGAAACGTTGCGGACGCCGGCTGCGAATATGCGCAATAGCACTGTCAGCGCGAGCGCCAGGATCATGAAGGCAACCAGTACCTCGATCAGCGTATAGCCGGCGTTGTAACGGTCAGGACGCATCGGTGCTCGCCCGCGAAACGCTCGCGCCACCCAGCAACCAGTCGACGGCCACGATGTAGCCGCCGTCTTGCGGGCCGAGCCGGACGTGAACGCCACTGGAACTGCCGTCCGGATAAAATCTCAGCGTCCGCATCTTCTGCTGGTCAAAAGGAAACCTCGCGACACGGCGTGTCTCACTGACGTAGCCGCTGCGTTCCTGGATGACGAGCGCCATGCCGCGAGGCAATTCTTGAATTGGGGAGCCCGCGATCGAGTACGACGCGGACTCGAGGTCGAACTCGACATCGACGGTCCTGCTTTGGCTGATCGCAAGATTTCTCGCATCGCGCAAGGTCGATGCAAGGTCGAGCGCGGCGACTCTCGCTTTCGTGCCGGGCACCACGGTCGACACCGCCGCCGGCACCAGCGCTACCAGCATGCCGGCGATGGCGAGCACGACGAGCAACTCCAGCAGCGTAAAGCCGGCTGCCCATCGATACTCTTTGTTGCCATTGCCTACCAACTTACGATGTCCTCATCTTCGCCCTCGCCACCGTCGGCTTTGTCACGACCGAACGAGTACAGGTCGTAGTCGCCGTTCTCGCCCGGCGAGCGGTAGTGATAGGCGTTGCCCCAGGGATCCACCGGGATATCCTTTTTCTTCAGGTAAGGGCCGTTCCAGTTGTCGACGCCAGTCGGCTCCGCCGACAGTGACTGCAGCCCTTCCTCGGTGGTCGGGTAGCGCCCGACTTCGAGGTGAAAAAGATCCAGCCCGGCACCGAACTCTGCAATTTGTAACTGTGCGGTATCGGATTTCGCGCTGCCCAGGTACTTCAGAACGCGGGGTCCGACGAGCCCGGCCAGCATGCCGAGTATCAGCAGGACGACGAGCAGTTCGATCAGCGTAAAACCCCGGTCCCTGCGTGTTGAATCAATAGTTTTGTGCAACATGTCTGGGTCTCCTCCCGATCAGATCACGAGCTCGTTAATGCTGAGAATCGCGACCAGTATCGAAATAATGACGGCAGCGATGATGGCGCCGAGCAGCAGGATCAACATAGGCTCAAGCAACGTCATCGTGCGTTTGATCGTTACCTGCGTGTCGCGATCGTAGGTTTGCGCGACCTCCAGCAGGATGTCCTCGAGTTCGCCGGACTCCTCACCGACGCGAATCATGTGCACGGCAAACGATGGAAAATGCGACACGTCGGCAAGCGGATCGGCGAGGCTCTGGCCCTGTTTGAGGCTGCCCGCAACGCGCTCGAGCCCGTCGGCCAGCACGCGATTGCCCATCGTGTCCTTGACGATCGTCAGCGCTTTGAGGAGCGGGATGCCATTGTGCAGCAAGGTGCTCAATGTGTGTGCGAACCGGGCGACTTCCATCTTGATGACGATCACCCCGAGAAACGGCAGTTGCAGCAACCACGCATGCCATTTATAGGCGCGCTTCGGATCTGCAAGTTGTCGTTGCACGAACCAAAGTACCCCCGCAGTCAACGGAATGAGAATCCACCCGTAGGCCTGCAAGGTCTCGCCGACGGCGATCGTGATGCGTGTCGACAGCGGCAGTGCCTGGCCCATGCCGTCGAACATCTGTGTGAATTGCGGCACGACATAGCCGAGGAGGATGAATATGGAGACGATCGCGACGACGACCAGGATCGCCGGATAAATCAATGCGGAAATCAGGGTGCTGCGCATCTCTTTGGCCCCCTCCAGGTGATCGGCGAGCCGTTGCAGCACGACCTCCAGCGCGCCGCCGGATTCCCCGGCCCGCAGCAGGCTGATGTAGAAGCGGCTGAATACCGGGCCCTGTTCCTCCATGGCATCGGCCAGTGTCGCCCCTTCCTTGACGCGCTCCCTGACGTTGCCGAGCACTTCCGCGAGCGATTCATCGTCGGCGAGCGAAATCAGAATGGTCAGCGCCCGATCGAGCGGCAGGCCTGCCTGCAACAAGGTGCTCAGTTCGCGCGTGACATCACCGATCTGTTCTTCACTGATTCGCCGCCGGCGGAAGCGGATGTGGCGTTTGGAACGGTCGTTGCTGGTGGACTCATCTACGCGGATCGGGACGTGGCCGAGCGATTGCAGTTGCTCGATGACATGCGTGCGTGTCGAGCCGTGCAACACACCATTGATTACTTCGCCGGTGGTTGTTGCTGCCTTGTATTGAAAGGTTGCCATGATCAGGGCCTGCTGGAGCCGGCAGCCTGCCCCGGAGTAACACGCAGGACCTCTTCGATCGTGGTTTGGCCGGCAACGGCTTTTTGCAGACCGTCGTCGCGCATCGTGACCATTCCCTGTTCGACCGCAATGCTAACAATATCGCCGACGTCGCAACGTTTCAGGACGAGATCCCTGATCGTGTCGGACATGAGCAGAATCTCGAGTATCGCCAGTCGGCCCGCGTAACCGGTGTCACCACAATGCTCGCAGCCGACCGCGCGATGCAGCGTGATAGGTCCGCCGTCTGCAAACCGGTCCAGGCCGAGCCGCTCGACCACTTCATCGAGCGGCGTGTAGGCTTCGCGGCATGTTGTGCAAAGGGTACGGACGAGTCGCTGTGCCTGAATGGCGATCACGGCGGAGGTGAGCAGGTAGTCCTGCACGCCCATGTCCAGCAGTCGCATGACACTGCCGGCAGCGTCATTGGTATGCAGTGTCGACAGCACGAGGTGGCCGGTAAGCGCAGACTGCACGGCGATCTGCGCAGTCTCGGTGTCACGCATCTCGCCGATCATGATGACATCGGGGTCCTGTCTTACGATCGAACGCAGTGCGTTCGCAAACGTAAGCCCGATTTGTGGCTTGACCTGCATCTGGTTGATGCCGCGAATATTGTATTCGACGGGGTCCTCGACCGTGATGATCATGCGCTCCGGCTGATTGAGGTGTTTGAGCGCGGCATACAAGGTTGTCGACTTACCACTGCCGGTCGGACCTGTGACCAGCAGGATGCCGTGCGGCGTGGCGAGAATGTCGCGCATCGTTGCTTCATGCGTCTCGCCGAAGCCCAGCGGGCCGAAATCCATGGCTGCCGCATCACGCTGCAACAGACGCATGACGACGCTTTCGCCGTACATCGTTGGCACGGTCGATACTCGCAGGTCGTATTCGACGCCGCGAACACGCTGCTTGAAACGCCCGTCTTGCGCCAGCCGCCGTTCGGCGATATTCAGATTTGCCATGATCTTGACGCGCGAAATCACTGCGGCCGCCGACTGCATTGGTGGCGCGTCAACTTCGCGCAGCAGCCCGTCCACCCGATAGCGAACCTTGAGCTGCCCTTCGAAGGGTTCGATATGGATATCCGACGCACCGGATTCGGCGGCTTTATTGATGAGTTGATTGACGAGCTTGATGACAGGCGCTTCGCCGGCGAGTTCTTTCAGTTGCTCGACGTCGTCGAGGTATCGCGCCGAATCCGTGCCAACGTCACCCGTGCCCGCGGCTTGTTGCGCGGCGTCGTATAACTGCTCAAGCGCGAACTCGATTTCGCTGGGAATGCCGAGACACGGAACTATGGTCTTGTCGCTACAAAGCTGTAAGGCATCCAGCACGTACTGGTCGAGCGGATCGGCCATGACCACGGTCAGTTCGACATCGTCTTCGTCAAGGAGCAGCGCCTTGTTCTTCTTCAGGAACCGCGGGGCGATGTCATTGTCGCCGGGCACGGCATCGGGATAATCGTCCTTGTCGACAAGCTTGAGATCGAGCTGGGCGGCCAGGCTCTCGGCGACATCCCGTTCGGACAGGAGGCCGAGCTTGACGAGGATCGACCCTATGCGTTCCCAGTCATCCTGTTCGCGCTGCAAACGCAGGGCTCGCTCGATATCCGGCGATTCGAGTTTGCCAGCGTCGACAAGCAGACCACACAGTGGTGGTCTTTTCGGAGTGCCTACAGCAACGAGTCGTGCAGGCCCGATTTTTACTGCGGCTAAGGACTTCATCGGGCGCAGCTCCACTTTCCGTATTTTGGATAATTCCTGCTGATCGTATCGGATGGCGGGCTTCCCGTGACCCACCATGAGGACTGCATGTGACTGGACTTAATGTAGGAATTTACAGCCAAAAACCTGATCGAAAGTCGGGTGTGTCAATCCTGCCGGCAGGTTAGGCTGGTAAAGACTGAACGTGGCCCTGTTCTATGAGAAGAAGTCTGCAGTGCTTGATCTATCTGGCCGTTGCCCTGGCGCTGGCATCCTGTGCAAGCGCGCCGGCCCCTCAGAGTGGCCCAAGCCCGGAGACCATGCAGGTTCGGGCGGATGAACCCGGTCAGGTCCTGGCCGAGCCGCATACGGCAGGACGGGCGGACAGCGGGTCGTCACCGTCCAGGGAAGACAAGCGCGAGACCGTGGTCCTGGGTTCTGGGGTCTTCGTGCAGGGGGCCTCGAATGGACAGGCGAACGGCTATGCCTCTGCCGATGGTGTAACGCTTAATTTCGAGGCCGCCAGCTTGCCCGAATTTCTTCGCGTTGTCTTCGAAACCATTCTCAAGGAAAACTATCTGATCGACCCATCCGTCAATGGTGCTGTGACTTTGCACACGACACGGCCGGTCAGACAGGACGCCGTGTTGCCGATTGTCGAAGCTGTGCTCGAACAAAACGGCGCCGCGCTGATTCGCGATAAAGGTATCTTCAGGGTCGTGCCGCTTGGGGACGCGGCAAGCGCTTCGGGCGCGCCTGCGGTTGGACGTTATCCGTCAACACGACGGACCGGATACGGCATCCAGGTGGTGCCGCTGCAACATGTTTCGGCCGGCGAAATCCAAAAGATTCTCGGGCCGTTTGTCCCGCAGGGCAGCTCGCTGACCGTGGACAAAGCGCGCAATGTGCTGATCGTATCCGGGCCGAAGTACCGTCTCGACGAATTACTTGCGACGGTGAGGACGTTCGATGTCGACTGGCTCAAGGGGATGTCGTTTGCCATGTTCCGGCTCGAGTATGCTGACGCGGCTTCTGTCGTCGCTGAACTCGAAACCATCATCGACAGCGCAGGTGACTCGCCGCTGGCCGGCATCGTCAGAGTATTGCCGATCGAACGCCTCAATGCGGTGCTGGCGATTACGCACCGGCCGGAGCACATCGCCAATATCCAGAAGCTGATCGAGGAATTCGACTGGGGTCTGGAGGGATCGTCGGGTCGGCGCCTGTTCGTCTACGAACTCGAGAATGGCAAGGCAGAAAACATTGCCGGCGTGCTGCAGCAGATTTTTGGTCAAAAGGAACTCGAAGAGGTATCGGGAACGACGCTGGCGGTGCCGGGCGCCGCCAGCGACGTATTTCGCCGTGCGGCCGCCGTGTCGCGCCCGCCACCGGCACCGGGCCAGTCCAGCGCCGGGAGCTTCGCGCCCACAACAGCGGTGGCGTTACCTGGGACATCTGAGACAGGCGACGGCATCCAGGCCGAAAGCCAGGGAGACGTTACGATCATTGCGGACCAGGACAATAATGCCGTTCTCGTGATGGCCAGCCAACAGGACTATAAGGCTATCGAAGCGGCTATCCGCAGACTGGATGTCGCTCCCAGACAAGTGTTGATTGAAGCGACGATTGCGGAAGTGACGCTGTCGGATACGCTGTCATACGGAGTGCGCTGGTTTGTCGAGAATTCGGATAACCAGTTCGGCTACAACGCCCCGGTGCCGTCGGAGGCTTCCGGTGAGGGCCTTGCGTTTGCGTTCTTCGATCAGGCCAGCGACCTGCGATTCTTTTTCGACGCGCTGGCGACTGAATCGTCGGTGAAGTTTTTATCGACGCCGCAGGTGATGGTACTCGACAATCAGACCGCCAATATTCGCGTCGGCGACCAGATACCCGTGACGACACGCAGTTCGCAGAGCACGAGCAACCCGGACGCACCGATAGTTACCGAGGTCCAGTTTCGGGATACCGGTACGCTGCTGACCGTCACGCCGCGCATCAATGCGGGTGGGCAGATTACACTGGATATCAGTCAGGAGGTCAGCTTACCCGGTACGGAGCCGGCACTCGGTGGTGGTGGCAACGTATCGATCGCACAACGGACGATCAACAGCAGTGTCATCGTGCAGAGCGGCCAGACTGTCGTGCTTGGCGGGCTCATTCTGGAAACAACGAGTGAAGGCAGGTCCGGCATTCCCTTGCTCAAGAACATTCCGTTTCTCGGCAGACTGTTCAGTACGACATCGGAAGACGTCTTCCGCACCGAGCTGATTGTGACTGTCAGCCCGACCCTCATCGAAAACCATCGCGAAATGCGCAAGGTCACCGAGGAGCTGCGAACCCGGATGACCAAAGCGACAGACTATGCGAAATCGGTGGAGGGCGGTCTAAGCAGTCCGTGACATGGGCATGACGATTCGCCACTGGACGCTTTTTTTTCTGTCTCTGATCGCTCTTTGCCTGGCGGTATTGGCCCTCTTGCCCGAACCAGGCGTGGTTGCCGGCCGCTCGATCATCATTGTCGGACTCGCGGCGGTTGCAGGGGCTTGCTTTCTGTATTTGCGTAACCAGTCGCAACTCACAAGTCGCCTGGCCGAGGCCGAGAAATCCGTGCAAACCATCCTGGATGGTATCTCGGATCCCGCGACGATCATTGACGCGGATTTTCGTGTTACGGCGATGAACAGAACAGCGCGTAAACTGCTGTCCGAGAAGGGTGACATCGACGGGCAGATGTATTGCTACCGTGCATTGCATGGCCTGGATCAGCCGTGTGACCCGTCAGAACGTCCCTGCGCGTTGTTGACCGGACAGTCGGCCAAAGAACTGCAGGTGTTGACCGGAGACGACGGACAAGAGCGCCTGGTCGAGACAAGAAGCACACCCCTGCATGACGAGTCCGGAACACTCACCGGCACTGTCGAAGTGGCGCATGATCTCAATGAACAGGAAAAAATCGCGCTCAAGTTGAAGCGGGCGCAGGAGGATGCGGAGACCGCGAATCGGGCACGGTCCGAATTCATCGCCACGATGAGCCACGAGGTCCGCACACCGATGAATGCCGTACTCGGCATGACGGATCTGTTACGCGTATCTAAGCTCAAGCGCAAGCAGAAGAACTATGTGCAGATCATCGAAAGCAGCGGCAACATGTTGCTGAGCCTGGTCGATAATATGCTCGATTTCTCCATGCTCGAGGCCGACGACCTGGTCCTGCACAAGCAAGAAATTTCTTTATCCGATCTGCTGGAAGATGTATTGGCGATCATGGGGTACCACGCATACTCGAAAGGGCTCGAACTGATCGGCGATACTGAGGGCGACGGGCGATACCAGGTCTTCGCCGACGCGCAGCGACTGCGGCAAATCATGATCAATCTGGTAGGCAATGCGATCAAGTTCACCGATATGGGTGAGGTCGTCGTGCATGTCGGGATCGAATCAATCGAAGACGGGCAAAACATGCTAACTGTTAAGGTATCGGACAGCGGTATAGGCATGTCGGCAGAAACCCAGGCCAACTTGTTCCGTCCGTTCGCACGTGCAGGTGAGGGTTCCGCCAAAACTGAACAGGGCACCGGGCTTGGTCTGGCGATAAGCAAGCAACTCGTCGATCTCATGGAGGGCGACATCGGCGTAGAGAGTCGACTGGGACAGGGCACGAAAGTTCGCTTTTCGGTGCCGGTAAACGTTATTCCTCCTGCAGATGCGCGTATGACTCTGCGCGCGCGTGCGCTCAAGGACCGTCGCTTGCTCGTTGCCTACGACAACGAACGGGTATCCGACGTCATCTGCAGCAACTTGCACAGCTGGGGTATATGCTGCGATTCGGTAAGGCGCCCGAACGAGGTGTCCGATCGTCTCGCGGTCGCTACGGCAGATGGCCGGCCTTTTGACGGCGTCATCATCGATTTTGACCTGCCAGTCTCCGATGGTCTTGCGCTGGCTCGGGCAATCAGGGCGGACAGTGCATACACCCACCTGCCGATTGTCCTGCTGACTTCGATCGCGCAGCCGCTCGAGATTGGTGAGATTTCCCCGATCGGGGGTATTCGCTGCGTCAACAAACCGATTCTGCCAAGCGAATTGCGTCACAATCTCTTCAGCGTACTGGAAATCGACGACTGGGAGGGCAGGCGCAATGGAGAAGATGAGGTAAGAGCGTTACGCATCCTGGTCGCCGAGGATAATCCTCTTAACAGGAAGCTACTGTCGCGCATGCTTGGAACCCTCTGCCACAGCGTCGACTGCGTTGACGATGGCCCGGCGGCGCTGAGAGCGTTCGAACAAAAATCATACGACTTGATACTTATGGACTGTCAGATGCCGGGTCTAGACGGCGACGAAGTGACAAGAAAGATACGGAATACAACGGATCAAAATGTACGGCAACCGATCATCGTTGCGGTGACTGCCGACATATCTGCAGAGCACAAGTCGAAATGCCTGCAGGCCGGGATGGACGACTTCCTTACCAAGCCGATACGACTTGAGGTGCTCAAGTCAGGACTACGACGCTGGGCGTCGTTGTCCGGCGAAAGTGATGCAGATGGGGATATATCGGAGGTCCCGCCCGAACGTAATTTCGAGCCGGAGATCTCGCGGCAATTGTGTGACCGGTTGAGCGGCGATGGCGAGGCGTTCATCGGTGAGTATATCGACCTTTTTCTGCGTGACACGTCTTCGCGTCTTGAAGTCATGCGCGCCGCCGTGGAACACGAAGATCGGACAACGTTGAGTCGTGAGTGCCACGCACTCAAAGGATCGTTCCTGGAGATTGGTGTCCCGCAATTGGGGGCTTATTGCGACGCGCTGCAGGATGCGAGCAGAGCTGAAAGGTATGACGAATTTCCTGAAGCGTTGCTACGTTTGCGCGAGGAATTCGACCGCGTCAAGCCGGTTTTCGAAGCGGAAATAAAACGCCACCTCTAATCGTCGGCATTTAGCGTGATCACGCCTTGCCGCGTGGCGATCGATACGGCTTCGGTTCTGTTGGTCGCCCCCATCTTGCTTAATATCGAGTGTACGTGAAATTTGACCGTTGATTCGGAGATGAACAGGGCTGTGCCGATGTTGCTATTCGTCTTTCCCGCGGCCAGCAACTTGAGTACCTGCTTCTCGCGTTTACTGAAGCTGACGGTTGGCTGCCTGGCATTGGCAGACCGCTTGTTCATGTGTTGCATCAACTTTGCGGCGACTGCCGACTCGATCGCTGTGCCGCCCTCGTTAACGCAGCGGACGGCGCTAACGATTTCTTCCTTCGGGCTGCCTTTTAGCAGGTATCCGTTAACGCCGAGTTCGGCAGCCCGGATGATGTATTCCTCTTCATCGTGTGAGGTGTACACAATCACATGCACGTTCGGCGCCACGTCGCGCAGTTGCCGCAGTGCTTCCGCGCCCTGAATATCACCCATTTCGAGGTCGAGCAGTACGACATGGGGATACAGTCTGTCAAGCGTCGTTTCGATACCATCGATGCCATCAAGTTCGCCGACGACTTCGATGTCGGGCTCGGAGTCCAGAATATGTTTGACGCCGTACCGCACTACCGGGTGGTCGTCGACAATCAGAGTACGAATTATGGTTTCAGCTTGCTCCAACTCTTACCTTCCTTGATTATTTTTGTTCTTTTCACTTGGCGCGGGATAACACTCCGATCCTGCCAGATTATTTGGAGACACGAGAACCTGTTGCGGTGTGAAACGTTGTTGAATGTTCGCTTATCGTCGCACCGGGAATTTACCACCACACACCCATTGGATCATGGTTGGATACAATAATTAACAATTACTCGTTAATTGGGAATTCGCTCCCGATTTGTTTTGCCAATGCGAATTCGGGTTCTGCATGAAGCCGAAAACCTGAAGCAGCTGTGCGCCATAACGGTGCGTAAATCAGCCGGTGACAGCGCCATTCTGGTCCTCCGCAATTCCACAGACTTCATGGCACGTGCTGTCACCGGCATACTTCATCAAACGAGAATTTATGCCTTGCGGTTGCGCCAACTGGACATAAGTTGCGGCGTCCCGGGTCAAGATCCGGCGTCCGATAATGCGATTCTTGTTGATATTCCTGTGCTTTTCGTGGGCGCATTGACGGTCAGAATGACCGCAGCATGCCGAGTGTGATCAGGTTGCGTTCGTAGGAAAAGTCGGCGTCTGAGGAGTCGTTCTCTGAATACTGGTATCGCAATGCGAACAGCCAATTGACAGCGACAGTCCGGGTCAGCGCGAGCGTAATCGATACCAGGTCCTCTGTACGCGGAATCAGCAAGTCGTCGTAATCGCTTGTCCGATAGCCGATGCCGGCCTCGACGCCCCATGCGTCTTGCGGTCGATATCGGTAGTCCGCCTGCAGGCGTTTGCGTGAAGGAGAAACGCCGGCGTCGCGGCGGTCGTTGCTCTCGAGGCCATAGCGCAACACGAGGCTTTGCCGGCCCGAGTACCAGCGATAGCGCATGTCGAATCGCTGCCGCGAGCCCGCGATTCCCGAAAATTCGGCGCTGGCATTATCAATGTCGTCATACTGATAGCGCAGGTCGAACGACGCCTGATTGCTCAGGTACCGAACCGCACGGGCGCTCAAGGTATAGTCGCGCTCCAAGCCTGAACCGCCGAGTGTACCGTACACATAATGTGCGCCTCCCTCGAAGCGCCAGTCGTCGAACGTCCACATGTAGAGTCCACCAAACCGAAACTCCGTCTGGTCGAAGTCGTCGGCGTCGGGGTAGGCAATTGCATAGGCGCTGCCGTCCAGCATGAGTCCCTGGAGTCGCGGTAAGGATCCTCGCACGGTCGCAAACAGGTCGGCCATCGGACTTTCTGCAGTGACGCCTGCCGGCAGGCCGAGGCTGTCGCGAAGAGCGACGTTATCGTCGTGCCCGATTCGCAGGCCGATCGAGCCGAACCATGAAGCCGGTTCCTCGGGTTCCAGGCCCTGCAATTTAGCGGCGGACAGAGTTCGCAGTTTCTCATCATCGGGGCTATGTTGATAAGCGTCGATGAAGTGCCGTTGTGCTTCGACCTCATTACCGAGCCGGTGCTCGGACAGACCCATGTTGTACTCGGCCAGTCCGCGCATCCTTGGATACCGTTCGGCAATAAGCCGAAACGTTTCGCGAGCGTCATCGAAGTAGCCGAGTTTGAACTGGCAGACCGCAATATTGTAGTGAACAGCGGGCCCCGATATCCCAGAGTCCCGAGCTGTCTGAAAAAAGAGCAGGGCAGAAGAGAAATCGCCCGCCGCAAATGACTGCTGGCCGGACTGCCAGTCCTCGCTGGCATCGGCGGCGGCTATTGCCACGAAGGTCATGAGCAACAGAGCGGTCAGAGAGGCTTTAAGTCTGCGGAGGACCATACGTAGCAGGTTGACCCGGATTGCGAAAAAAAACCAGTTATATCAATAACAAAAGAGCCCCTCGTGAAGTAGCACAAGGGGCTCGCAGTGTGACCGCGGTCACGAATTACCGCGGAATCTGACGATCAATTCACGACAGAGATCAAGGCTGGCCAGGGTTGTCCGGTGGGCCCGGGTTTTCAGGCGGCCCCGGCGGGTCTTCGGACCGGCCACGATTCCCGCGATTATCGTGCGCGTTGTCGGACATCTCTGCGCCACGCTCGCGAGCCGCGTCAGCCTGCGATAATCCCTTCTCGGGTCGATTCGCGTTTGCTTTATCGAGACCCTTCTTGGCGCGCTCCACGGCGGCGACCTGGTCGTCCTCACTTTCCTTGAGCAGATGTGCGGGAAGCGTGATTTCTTTTGTTACGGCGTACGGCAATTCCGCCTCCGCAGCGTCCATCAGCCTGATGGTGGCCTCCGTGCCATCATCGTCCTGCTGTGCCCAGCCATTGGCGCCGAATAATGTCAATGATATTGACGCCAGAAATAATATTCGAATGTTCATGTTATCGATCCACGTGTATTCGTACCTGGTGCCCAAGTGTTGCGGTTTCGATACCCGTCTTTTCCACTTCCTCTTTAGTTCAAAACGGTCAGACTGTGTTTATGTTCCCGGTATTAAACATAGTCAGCCATCAATCTTCAGCTGAATGACGAATAGCTGTTCACTGTCAGGATGGCTGAGGCGCACAACCATTTGCCCACCATTCTCCCCAACGGCGGTCAACGGTAAGGATAATTTGTTGAGGCCCGCTTCCAGGTCCTCGCTCCAGCTAAGTTCACGACGCTCTCCGAAGCCCTCGAGCTCTACACCGCCGGAGAGTAGTATGCTGATCCTGGCGCCCGGCAGCGGCCGGTCCGCTTCGATCGCGATATCCATTGACCGTGTTTCGTCCGTCGAGACGAAAAACTCGGCGATCCCGGGCTCCTCGATCCCCGGGCTCGCGAGCATGCCGAGTGCGAATGCTACTGCGAGCAATGAGGCAGCAAGCGCACCGCCAAATCCTGCGCCAAGCCAGAATCGCTGTTGCAAAGCTCGCCGCTCGAGCGCTCGTGTTGTCTGTCTCATTACCCTGTCGAAAAGTCCGTCAGGCGCGGCTGCTACGGCCTGCGCCCGGACAGTGTGCATCGCGACCGCGCCCTGCAGGGCATCGGCACAGCCGGCGCAGCCCGCGATGTGAGTCATGCACGCGTTGCGCTGGTCGTCGGGCAACGTCCCGGCAGCCAGTAAAGTGATCCTCTCTGCAACCGATTCACATTTCATTTCTTGCCACCTATGACAGTAAGCACCGGTTTATGTATTGCTGCGTTCGACAATAGTCGTCCGAGTTTGGAACGCGTCCTGTGCAATCGCGACTTGATCGTTCCTGTCGATAATCCGGTCAACTGATGCAGTTCCTCCAGGGAAAAACCCTCTATGTCACGCAATGCCAGCAGGCTAGAGTCCTCGCTGTTCAAAATTCCCATGGCCCTGCCTAAGGTCCGCAGCCGGATCTCGCGCTCAACAAGCTCGTCCGGCTGTAATCCATCCCGGGCGATGCTCTCCGGATCACTCGATTCAGCGCCGGTCTCGGCCATGTCAACGGGCGAGCGCTCGCGTGCCCGCTGGATGTCGATGAACCGGTGGTACAGAACTTTAAGCAGCCATGCCCGCTGGAACTCGACATTCTCGAGTTCATCAATGTGCAGGTGCGCTTTCAGGCACACATCCTGTACCAGGTCCTCGGCGTCCGCAGCGGACAGCGACAGGCGCAATGCCGTCGCATATAGCGCATCGAAATGAGGCCGCATCAAAGCTGTGAAGCGGTTCGTGTCCGACCGGCGCCATTTCATGCCGGCAACTTTGCCCAATGCCAATGTCCGTCTTTCCATTGACGTCTACTATTCATAACGATTGGCCGTCGATCAGGGTTGCCCGATTTTTACATAAGCGACCGACTGGCTTTGTGCGGCAACGCACAGTTCGCTTATCACCGAAGCAGGCGTACACAGCGGGCAGGCCGTTGACCGGCAAATGGACGGAGCGGGCAGAGTGTCGAACGTTGTGATCGCTTTGGCCAGCCATACTGGCTGACAAATTGCCAGGTAATCGCTGTTGGTGTCACATAAAGTACCATAACTAATGCCTGTAAACGTCGGAATTATTTACATTTTCGCTATTGTATCGTCTGTAACTACCTGATATCTAACATCAGGAACAATTATTGCATTTGTTTTGGCAATGGGGTCTTCACCCCAGTTTTAGTGAGCGCGACGAAAGCTTATGGAGCAAGGCAAGCCCTCTATTAGTCTGGCGACTCTGGTCGGCGGCATCCTGCTCGTTGGAGTGCTGTCGCTCGGTATGGTCATCTATTCCCAATGGCTGAACACGCGCAATTTCCAGGAAAATGCGGTCGTCATTCGCATGACGCAGAAGATCCAGCAGGAGATTGCGGCCGCGCATCTCTGGTTCGAAGAAGCGCTCGTCGGAGACCAGACCATTGACTTGCAGAGAGATGTACGCGAGCCGATCGCTGCCGTGCTTGATTTCATTGATGCAGGCCTCGGTCGGGGCGACTCGGCGGCGCAGAAGTTCGACTTTTTGCCTGAGGTGCGAAGGGACCTCTTGGCGCTGCGCAGTGACGTCGAGACCTTCGAGCACCTGGTCAATTCGCGTTGGGAGGGCCGGCATACGACAGGCGTCATAGGCGGTGTGGAGGATCAAAGGTTTGATTTGATTTTCGGTCGCATACAGTCGCGGTCCCGAACCATCGCCGGAAAACTTGACGAACATATTGCGTCGGACCAGTCAAGAATACTCATAATTAACATCGGCATGCTCATCCTGCTGGCGGTCGTGTTCTCGTTAATGGCAGTCCTTATTGTCATCAACCGGCGAGCGTTGGATGTCAGGGCTGAAGCTCTTGGAAATCTGGTGCATGACAGGACAGTGCGCCTGCAGGCTCGAGAAGCCGAGGCGCAGCTACGCAGCCAAGAACTGGCTGCCGCAAGAGATGCGGCGCGCAAGGCCAGCGAGGCGAAGAGCCAGTTTCTCGCGAACATGAGTCATGAGATTCGAACACCCATGAATGGTGTCATCGGCATGGCAAGTCTCCTGATGCGCTCGGATCTTTCGCCAAAGCAAAGAGAATATGTGGAGACTATGCATGGCTCCGGACTGACCTTGCTAACAATCATCAATGACATTCTCGACTTTTCCAAGATCGAGGCCGGTAAGATCTCGCTGGATCGCTCGAACTTTTCTCTCGGCGCATCGGTCGACGACGTCCTGCATCTTTTTTCCGCTGAGGCCAGCCGCAAGAGATTGCAACTAAAATCTGTGATCGAGTCAGATGTTCCCGCATCCGTGCATGGCGACCCGGTTCGCCTGGGTCAGATTTTTGCAAATCTGATCAGCAATGCGATCAAGCACTCCAGGGATGGTGATGTCGTAATCACCTGCCGGCTTGTTGACCATCAGCCGGCCGATCCTGGTGAAGTGGCGTTGCGCTTCGAAGTCAAAGACTGCGGCATTGGCATCGAGAAGAAAGACCAGGAGAATTTGTTCGACCAGTTTTCACAGGTCGATGAGTCGCCAACGCGCAATCACGGGGGCACCGGCCTCGGCCTTTCGATATCGAAGGAACTTGCGATTCTGATGGGAGGTGAAATTGGCGTAGACAGTATCCCGGGCGAAGGCAGCACATTTTGGTTTACGGCAAATTTCGGCAGGCTTGCGGGCGACAAAGTCATCGAACAGACGCTGCAGCAACCGGCCGCTGACCTGTCGCATGCTATGTACGGCGATGCGGGGATCGAGCCGCTATCGAGGCCAACGTCTGATATGAGTGTGCTGGTCGTAGATGACAATGAAGTCAACCTGCTGGTCGCGCAGAGAATGCTCGAACAAATCGGCTTCAAGGTCGATCTCGCGACTAACGGAGAGGAGGCAATCGAGGCGAATGCCAGAAATGAATATGCCGCGATCCTGATGGACTGTCAGATGCCCGGGATGGATGGCAACAGCGCGACGAGCATTATTCGGCGTGTCGAAGGCGACTCGAGACACACGCCCATCATCGCGCTCACCGCCAATGCCATGGCGCCGGAAAGAGCGAAGGCCTATGCAGCTGGCGTCGATGATTACCTGAGTAAGCCTGTATTTCTCGAAGACCTGGAGGCAGCGCTTGGCCGGGTCACGTCGCGGCAGCAGGAGAGCGAAGTGCGCGTCGTTTCTGCTTCGTTGTCCCGATCATGCGAGCAAGGCAGTCTGGTATTCGATCAGCGAATCGTCGCGGAACTTCGCGGCATCGGCGGCGACGGCGAGCAAGACCTGTTTAGCGAGCTTGCGGTCCAGTTTATCCAACAGATGCCGGACTGGTTGACCGAACTCAGGACTTTGGTGGAGCAGGGCGATACCGAACTGGCGAAAAGGCAGGCTCACAAACTGCTTGGCGTGTGCAAGCAGATCGGCGCCCAACGGATGGCACAGGTCTGCAGCACTCTGGAATCAGCTGTGCCGGACGATGGACAGGATGGCTTGTCCCGTGGAGTGGAGCTTCTTTACGATGAATTCGATACAGTACGAGAGGAATTGCACGACAAACACCACTGCCAGTAATCGCGCTCCTGAAGCTCTGGTCATTGTAGTCGCGTATCTGATGATGGCCGCGTGCTGACGGGCGTGTAGTTGTTCTGATAGACGATTTGCGCAATTACTTGCGCGGCGTTATTCGCCCCGTTCAGGTCGAAATTCATGCTGCGCGGCTCGAATTTCGTCAACTGATGAATTTCGTTGACCAGCGATGCAGTGTTCAAATGACGCGCCATTAGCAGTCTGCCCGCGCCCCAATAGACGAGCCGCTTCGCTCGCTCAATTTGCTCGCGCCGGTTGGCCGCGGCATGCGGAACAAATAGTGATGGCGTTCGTGTGCGCATTGCATCGACCGCAGTGTTATACCCGCAATCGCTGACGGACCAGCGCGCGGCAGCCATCTCGGCGGACACACTGGTCGACCCGCGCCGCAGGGATAATGCCGGCAGTCCGTTGGCCTGCAATCGCAGCGCCTGCCAATCATTCTCGGGCAGGTGCCCGCCTGCGACAATTTTCATCGGCATCGGCAGCGTTTGCTGCAGCAGCCTGTGCGCTTCGATAGCCGACTTGTACAGCGCCATGCCGCGCCGGCCGTTGCCAGCTGATACCACAATGCCGTCCTTTTTCCTGCGTGTCTCGGACTGATGTTCGCGTTGCTCCCGCACGACGAAGCCGGTGTGGTACAGCGGTATATGCACGGTATTCCCCGGCTGAAAGAACTCCTCGACCCGGGCAAAGACCGGATCGCTGCGCACAATCGCGATGTCAAAATATTTGTCGAGGATGTCGGCCGCCCTGTCCGCACGCACATCGTTGTTTGGCTTATCGTTGGCGAGGATACCGTCTGTCACACAAGCCACGAGCGACTCGCCATAACGGCCATCTCGTGCTCTCTCAATCAGCGGTAGGAATTCCCTCCGCAAGCGATACTGCTTGAACGGAAAACCGTCTATTGCGACGACGCGTGGCCGCAGTTCATCGTACAACCGCAGCATCGCATCGCATCGCCCCCGGATCCGTTGTTGTCGTTCTCCGGTGACGGCGAGACTCGTCACACTCGAGTCGGGGTCTGCGACAAGCGCTTGAAGGAACACGAGTTTGACGTTTTCCGGCGCCGTCATGGTCTCTGGCGCCGGGTCGCTGATTAGCATCGTGACAGCAAACTGTTCGCTGAGTTTGTCGGCCAACGCAAGCGCGCGCTGAATGCGCCCCGCGCCCGGACGACTTTGGCAGCAATACATCAGCGCGGCTTTCGACATTATTAGATTCGCTCTTTGTGGTTGGGAGGTATCGAGCCTGTCCCGGCTCGATACCTCCCTTGAGCCCTGTCAGGGTATGTTGCCTATTCCAATTCCAGCTCCACCTCTTCCGCCAGGAGAATCTGCGTGTCGGTCTCGGTACCCTTGACGTCGATCAGGCTGCCTTCGCCTACCGCCGCCCAGAAGTCATCCTCAGTCGCAAACTCGACTTCAGTGTCACCCCTGCTGTCTGTGAAGACGGTTACGCCACTGACGGTTTGAACCGTTACGCCGAGCACCGTCAAATCCGGTCGATTTTCACCGCCGGCTTCGACAAAGCCGCGTAGCTCAGTCTCGGGCCGTGCGTCGTCGCGCTCGACCAGAAATGCCGTGATCTCACCTGCCGGGAGTTCCTGGCCGCGCACCTCGATGTAGTAACCGGTGGTGATATTGCCAACACCGAATGGGACATCAGGTATGTCACTCTTGTCCTCGAAGCGCGTCTTCAGGACTGCGGTGTTGACGGTAATACCGAGAATCATGAAGGCATCGCCAGAACTTGGGGCATCCACAAGCCCGGTGACTCTGATCGCCGTTGACGTCTTGATTTCAATTTTCGTCGCGTTCAACACGCCGTCCAAATCGAATTCACCTTCAACCTCGACTTTCAGATGGAGGCCGAGATCCATGGCAGTACCGCCTTCATAGACGGTCGTCCCGGTAATCTCTGTTACCGTGACGGGGATGTCGCCGATATCGAAGTCCGTTGCCGATACGAAGCGCGTAATGAATCCTTCAATCTCGAGGTGATCACCTTCGTCAGCTTGAAGCCGATTGCCCTTGAACTCGACCTTGTCAGCCGTCAGTACGGGCGGCACAACGCTGTCATCGAACTGCGTGCCTGTAACCTCGACAGGATCGTCGTCGTTGATCACGCCACCCGGAAAATCCTGAATGAGGCCAGCCGTTGCGTAATTGACCTCCAGGTCGTTGACCATGAACGTCTTGTCAACGGAATTGTGACCACTGACGACGCCGTTGATCTCGAATTCGACGAGGATCCCCTTACACTCGAATCGGGTCGCCGCGATCACGGTGTCGCCTGCGGCGTTTACCGTGTACGGCCCTGATACCTCGACCCCGGCAACCGGTGGATTATTCATCAGGCCGTCGAGCGTTGCAGGACAGTTGTCATCGACCGATGTTTCCGGCCCGACCTGGACGATTTGGCCCAGCACGACGAAATTGCCGGCTGCCGCGTTTACGCTGGTAACGGGCCCTTCGACCGTGTCCTCCACCTCGACCGATGTGGCAGAAGCGGTTGTGTTGTCATCCTCGATGCTGCCTTTTACGAGCACCATGTCGCCGACCTTTAGTTCCGTTTCCTGGATATCCTGATCGTCGTCGATGAAAGACGTCGTGGCATCGGTCTCGTACTCAACGCCGTTAACGATGATGCTGCCGAATCCGCTGATCGGACCGACGGCAGCGGCGACGCCAGTTCGTGTGATACCGCCAGTTGGAGGAGGGGGCGGCGGGTTGTTTCCGTTGTTACCACCGCCACCACCGCTGCCACCACAGCCGGCGAGTAACAATGCCGCCAGGGTGATGAGCGCGCCAAAATTCTTTGTGTAAGTGTTCATTGCATTAGTCCTTGTTCACTTTCGTCATGGATCAGGTAAACGCCAACACCCAAGCGAACGGTGCGCGCATCAGCGTCCTTCGTTTCGTCAATTTCGTTTTTGGAAAGCCAGGCATCGACTTCCTCGAGAAATGAAAATCCTCGCGCCTGGACGAGGTCTTGAAATGTTCTGAGTGCTTTCGGGGAAATGCGGACGTTGTCTGCCATACCTTCGAAACGAGGCGCTGCGGCGTTTCCTTCGTCGAGGTTGTGTTCGAGGGTCGCAGCATGGTCATGCAGAGCGAGGCCCATCTGGCGAACGATTTCCGGGTCGAGATTCGAGTAAACATAATCCCGTTTCAGCGCCCTCAAGTGATCGTTTTCGAGTTCCTCGATCAATCCGCGCTGCTGCATTTCCTTGCGGATTGCTCCATGCGGCAGGTCCCCAGCATAGCGCTTCAGCAGTCTGGAGAAACTCCCCGTAAGGCCAGTCGCAGGCAGATCTTTCGGCTGGCCGTGATCGTCGCTGAACTCACTATCGGTATGCCAACCACTCAAAACCCGCGATATACGATTGCCCTGCAAAGACCCGGCACCACTTTCACCGTCCAGCAGGCGGTCGCGAACGCGAGCTACCTCGCGGCGGCTCAAGCCCGTGAGCATGGCCACCCTGGAATTGTTCGTCGGCCGTCCCTGAATTCCATGGTCCTGCCGGGCGACAGCAACATAGGCGTCCTTGGACATTTCGCCGAATTCGCTCCAGGTCACCCCGTGCTTCAGCAGGAACCGAATGACGGGCAGCAACAGGTAGCGACAGCTATGGATTACGTGTTCTTTCAGCACCAAAATACTCGTTAGTAATTTTGTATGTGTGCTGTTTTAGCACATATACAAAAAATTGCAACTGATTTATCTTTAATCGCTCCAGCGAGGTTCACAGCACACCGTGAGCCGTGCGCTAACTGCTTGAATTACAAGGAGTTCGTTTGGACGGCCTCGATGAGCCAGTGTTTCGGGCGATTTGGAGAAAAGTCGCGCAGGATGCGCGCGACGGCTTTTTACGGGCGGGATGATCCCGTTTTTATCTGTAGGAAGCGGCTCGGGTGTTGATCAAGCACATTGTCATGAAATCCCTGCACGGAAGGGTTGACCAGGTGTTTGCTGACGTAGAAATACAGCGGCGCGACTGGATAGTCGTCCAGCATGACGGCCTCGGCTGAGGCGAACAACTGAGCGCGCTCGACCGGGTCGTTTGTGGTGACGGCCTCATCGAGCAATGCATCGTATCGAGGACTGTCGTAGCCGGGCAGGTTTTGCGGGCTTGCAGAGTGCAGGATGCCGGTAAACGTGCTCGGATGATCGTAGTCGCCGCTCCAGGCAAAGCGCATGATCTGCCACTCTTCGCGATTATCTCGCGTGGCAAGAAAGTACTTCCACTCGCGTTTGTCGAGTTCGACATCGATGCCCAGAACATCACGCCACATCGAGCTCACTGCCAGCGCGATTTTTTCGTGAATGTCGCCAGCATCGTAGGTCAGCTTGAGGTGTAACGGCCCGGCCCGCGAGTACGCGCTGCCGGCGTAAATTCGTTGTGCTTCGGCTTGCCGCTGCGCGTCGGCGAGTTTGCTCCAGCCGAAACGTGCGGGCTCATATCCGGTTACGCCGCCGGGGACGAGCCCGTAGGCAGGTTGCTCGCCGCGGCCGATAATCTCGACAAGTGAGTCGCGGTCGATTGCCATCGTCAGGGCCTGGCGCAATGCTACGTCGTCCAGAGGAGGCTCGCTGAGATCAAATGCCAGGTAGTAGATGCCGAGGCTTGGGGCAATGTGCAATTCGGATTCGCGGGTACTCCTCAGGTTTTTGACGTTCGCCCCGGGTACCGTCGCCGTGATATCAAGTTCTCCAGCCCGATACATGTTGAGTTCGGTCAGCAGATCCTTAATCGGGTAATACTCGACCACCTCAATGCGGACCGACTGTGCGTCACGATACCGGGGGTTCTTTCGCAGGCGTATACGACTGCCCGGTTGCCACTCCTCGAGTAAAAACGGGCCATTGCCGATGAAATTCTGCGGATCTGAAAATTGATCCACATCGGCCAACGCGCCGGGCCTCAAAGGGAACGCGACTGGCATGGCAAGAACCGATAGCAGGTGTGGTGCCGGAGCCTGTAGTTCAATTGTCAGCGTTCGCGGATCCGGAGCAGCTATACCGAGGGCAGACAATGGCAGCTCGCCTCGGGCAACTTCCGCCGCGTTACGGATCGGATGCAACAGGAAGCCATAGGGGGATCCGGTTGCCGGCGTCAGGGTGCGTTCGAAACCCGCGAGGAAGTGTTCGGCCCTGACCGTCGCACCGTCGGACCAGCGAGCGCTTGCGTTCAGGTGGAAGGTGTAGGATCGCCCGTCGTCGCTCACCTCCCAGGATTCGGCAACACCTGGAATAACTCTGCCTTTTGCATCAAGGGCGACAAGCCCCTCATACAGGTCTCCCAGTACATTGAAAGCGTGAACGTCTTCAGCTTTCGATGGGTCCAGCGATTGCGGGTCTCCGCCATTGCCGCGGCGCAACACGGCGGCTGGCTCACGTGAGACGTCATTCGCGCCCGTAACGCCGTCGCGCTGGCAGGCAGGCATTACAGTTGTCACGGCGGCGAGCAGCAGAAGATATGTTGGCATGCGATGTGGCATGCCGTGTATCTTTTCACATGGGTGTATGTCTGACCACACGAATTCAGATTTCCGGGGCATCAGATCCATGAGCATCGAGACATTGAGCGAGACGAATTGTTTTGGCGGGCGAATCGGTTTTTACCGGCACGCGTCGGCCGTAAACAACTGCGACATGCAGTTCGCTGTTTTCGTGCCGCCGCAAGCAGGACACGGCAAGGTTCCGGTCGTTACGTTCCTTTCGGGTCTGACCTGCACCGAAGAGAACTTCATGGTCAAGAGCGGCGCACAGCGCTACGCGGCCGAACTCGGCATCATGCTTGTCTCCCCGGACACGAGCCCACGCGGTGCGGACGTACCTGATGACCCCGATGGCGATTATGATTTTGGTCTGGCCGCCGGTTTCTACCTCAATGCGACTGAGGAGCCATGGTCAAAACACTTTCACATGTACGACTATGTGATGCAGGAATTGCAGCCTGCCGTATTCGATAACTTTCCCGGCGATGCCGGCCGGCACGGACTGACTGGCCATTCGATGGGAGGGCACGGTGCGTTGACGATCGGGCTCAAACACCCCGGCGTGTTCAGGTCATTGTCGGCATTTGCACCAATTTGCACGACGCTACACAGCCCCTGGGGACAAAAAGCGCTCGGCTACTATCTTGGTAGCGATACCTCAACCTGGCACGAATACGACTCATGCGAAGTCGCGCGCAGTGTTAGCGACGCCTCATCGCGCAGCAAAATCCTCATCGACCAGGGTGGGGCGGACCCTTATCTTGCGGAGCAGCTAAAGCCCGAGCTCTTCGAAGCTGCCTGTGCAGAGAGCGGCTTGTCACTCGAGTTGCGCATGCACGACGGCTACGACCACGGCTATTACTTCATCTCGACATTCATTGAAGATCATCTAAAGCACCACGTGGAATTACTTCGTGCCTGATTGGGCGCGGCTGCAACGCCGCCTCACAGACGAGCGTACTAGCAACCGTAAGTAGTTCTCCGAATTGCCCTTTTTGGGGCAGTCTGAGGAAATGAGAGTCATAATCTACTACGCTTGTTAGTAGGGCGCTGCAAGGAGGTCACCGCCATGCGTGATCTGATCCGATTTGTTTCGATGGCCGCGATACTGGTTCTGCCTTTCGCAGGTCAGGGCGCCGATGTCGATAAAGGGCTGGAAGCCTACAACGTTGGTGACTATGAAACGTCAATCGCGGAATGTCAGCCGTTAGCCGACGAAGGGGTTGCCGCGGCGCAGTTTTGTATCGGTCGCCTGTACGCGAACGGCTTTGGCGTGCCGATGGACGACGCACAGGCACTCCACTGGTATGGACTGGCAGCGGATCAAGGCTACGCCGAGGCGCAGTATAATCTGGGTGTGATGCACGCAAACGGCTGGGGCGTCGAGATGAATGATGACGCGGCCGCAGTTTTCTATCGCAGCGCTGCCGAGCAAGGCTTCGTTCCTGCCGTACTGAGTCTCGCGGAAATTTGTCATTTTGGCATGGGTGTCAAAGAAGACATCGTTGATGCTTACGCCTGGTACGTGGTCGCCGCAGAGTTGGGCGACATGAACGCGGAGTTCAAGCGAGACGCAGCCGCAGAAAAGTTATCACCCGAAGAGGTGGCAAGCGCGCAACAAGTGGCCAAGGAGCGGCTCGCTGCTATCGATGTTGAGAGCATGCGTGTGGACCTGCTTGAATAGCGGCAATGCGATCGTCAGAGCGCCAAGTACAACGATAAGCAAACCCAGTCCCACCCGCGTGCCGCGGCGACGCATGAGTTGCGACATTTGTGCTGCGCCGAGGCCGGTCATGACCATTGCCGGCATCGTGCCGATCCCAAACGCGATCATTATCGCGGCGCCATCGACAGGTGCTGCGCTTGTTGCTGCGATTAACAACACGCTGTAAACGAGCCCGCACGGCAACCAGCCCCAGACCAATCCAAGGCCCAGTGCGCGTGGCATACTTGTAACGGGCACCAGGCGCTGCGCCGCCGGCGCGATGCGTGACCACAGCGTGCTGCCCATGCGTTCGATGGGGTTCAACAGCCGCAGATCGAACGCAACCTTGAGACCGACCAGGATGATGATGACGCCGCTAAGAATTCTGACAGACGCCGCGATCGCCGGAGAGGCCTTTATGACGACGCTGCCGAAACTGCCGACAATAATGCCCAGTACGGCGTAGCTCATAACTCGACCCAGGTTATAAGTAAGCGCGAACGGTAGCTCGTTGCGCAACGTTGCGACACCGGAATTGACTGCAAATAACCCAGAGATACCCGCACACATGCCCAGACAATGTGCGCTGCCGAGCAATCCGGCGAGCAACGCAGCCGACAGAGACGGCAGGAGTTCGGTCACGGTTCCGGATCGTCAGGTGGCTTCTTGTCGTCATCCATGACAATGCGGACGGCCGGTGTGTCGAGGTCGTCGAACTGGCCCGCGCCGACCGCCCAGAAAAACGCCCACACGGCTCCCGCGAGCAGCAACAGGGCCAGCGGAATCAGGAGGTACAGAATGCTCATGGTGCTCCGTAGCGGCTTAAGCGCAACGCGTTGAGTACGACAATGAGCGAACTCGCGCTCATGCCAATCGCCGCAGCCCACGGCGGCACGAAGCCCATCGCGGCCAGTGGCAACGCTGCTGCATTGTAAACGATCGCCCAAGCGAGGTTTTGCTTTACGATCTGCATCGTTTTCCGTGCGGTACGCACTCCGCTCACAATTGGTTGGAGCGTCTCCCCCAACATGATCACATCTGCACTGGTTTGCGCGAGCAAAGCACCATGGACCGGAGCAACCGAAGCATCAGCGCCTGCGAGAACCGGTGCGTCATTAATGCCGTCACCGACCATGACCACAATCTCACCCGATTGCTGTGCAGAGCGAATGATCTCGAGCTTGTCCTCCGGAGTGCATCCCGAATGATAGTCCGGAATACCAAGAGTCTCGGCGACGCGCCTTACCGCTTCTTTGTTGTCGCCGCTGACGAGCTCCAGGGTTAGCCCGAGTTTTCGGAGATTATCCAGCGTGGTTGCAGCGCCGGGTCGAATTGCGTCATCGAGATCGAATTTCGCGACGATACGGCCATTGGTGCCGAGGTATACGCTCGTTGCTTGCTCGTCCTGCGTCGTGTCGGAAGAATCATGCGCAGCGAAATCGTATCGCCCCAAACGCCAGCGCTGTGCATCGATTGTGCCGGCGACGCCTTTACCTGGCACGACGCGCTGGTCTGTTGCGACGCACGCATTGCTCAATTGGGTAAAGGCCTTGGCGAGCGGATGCGTCGATACGGTCTCCAGCGCCGCTGCGAGATTCAGGCACTGTGCTTCATCGAACGAGTCATCAAGAATCTGTGTCGATACGATGACAGGCATGCCACGCGTCAGTGTTCCGGTCTTATCGAATAGTATCCGGGTTGCCCTGGACAGTGCCTCGATCGCGTTGCCGTTGGTAATCAGCAAGTGCAGTTCGGACAGGCGCGTAGCGGCGGCCGCGAACGCGGCCGGCGTCGCCAACGCAAGTGCGCAGGGGCAAGTTACGACCAGCACGGACAAAGTAATGACGAAAGCGCGGTCCGGTGCGGTGACATACCAGAAAGCAGCAACGACCGCCGCGATAACAAGTATCGCGATGACGATATAGCTCGCAATTCGGTCAGCCAGCTGCACAAAGGAGGGCCGTGCGTAGCGCGCCCGTTCGCTCAGCCGGCTGATCGTGCCAAGCGTCGTGTCGCTGCCGGTCCTTTCCACGCACATTTGGATGACACCGTCGAGATTGATGCTGCCCGCAACAAGATTGTCGTCGATCGACTTCGGTCTCGGTTCGGCCTCACCCGTCAGCAGGGCTTCGTCGACCGTGGTCTCGCCGATTACCAGGACGCCGTCAGCCGGTATCGATTCGCCCGGACGCACAAGCACATAGTCGCCCTCCACAAGCTGGCTGGCTGGTACGACATTACGCTCACCGCCATCACATCGAGTTACCGTGTTTGGCAACAGCGTGGACAACGCGGTGCTGCGATCGATGGACCGGTGCCGCGCGCGCATTTCCAGGAAACGACCCAGGGTCAGGAAGAACACGAACATTACGACCGAGTCGAACCAAATCGCAGGCCCCCTGGTCATCATGGAATAGATTGATCCAACGTACGCGGCAGCGATAGCAATCGAGACCGGCAGGTCCATACCGGGCATGCGCGACACAATGCCGCGCCAGGCGCCGGTGAAGAAAGGTCGGGCGGCGTAGAAAACAACCGGTGTCGTAACGATAAAACTGACCAGGCGCAGAAAGTACTGCATATCAGCAGCCATGCCCTGAAAGTCACCTGCGTACAGCCCGACTGCGAACATCATGACCTGCATCATGCCCAGCGATGCGACAAGCAGGCGTTTGAGTGCGGCACGCTGCTCGGCGACCTCGGGTCGTGCTGCGGATTCCGGCGCCAGTGGTTGCGGGTCGTATCCAAGTTCGGCCAGTGTGGCGAGAATTCGGCCAAGGCCAAGTTTGCCAACGTACCAGTGGACGCGCACTCGATGTGTAACCGGATTGACGTCGGCACTGGAGATACCGGCTACCTTCGCCAACGTCGTTTCGATCAACCAGCTGCAGGCTGCGCAGTACATGCCGCCGACGTAGATCGTTGCCTCTGCCTGATCATCCGAGGTCTCGGCAAACGCGCCAAGCATGTCAACGCGGTCATACACCTGCCATTCGGCGGCATCGTCGGCCGGTCGGCCGACGCCGGGTTGCGGCGCGTCGCGCATCGTGTAGTAGTTAGACATGCCGGTGTCGCGGATCAGTTCCGCGACAGCTTTGCAGCCAGGGCAACAGACGGACTTCAGTTCACCGTCGATCTCGACTTGAAATTCATCGTCTCGGTCAACGGGTAGCGCGCAATGAAAGCAGGCGCTATAGCTCATCGTTAGTCGTATGACTCTTCCAGGACGGGTTCCGCCGTGCTCATGGCCAGGTACACGGTGTACAGGCTTGCTGATACCGAGAAACCCAATAGAACAATAATGAACCAGGGCCAGAAGTGACGGTACCAGGGCCCGGTGTCACGCTCAGCCATCAGGGTGTCGGACCAAGGAAACGACTGTCTTCGATCATGACAACGCTCTCATCATCAACGGCTGTTACAGCAAATGTGATGTTCATAATGCCATAAGCGTTGTCGCGTTGGGTGCGCGCCCTGACCGGGAGAGACAAGACGCCGCCGCCATCAACCGCGATTTCGTCCGCGACACCGTCAAGTGACAAGCCGGGCACGCCCTCGACAGACAGCCGGAAGTTGCGCGCTTCGTTGCGCTGATTGATTACCTTAAGTGTGTAGCTGTTCTCGATGAGGTCGCCCGGCAGTTCTCGGTATAGCGTATTGCGATCGCGAATGACGTCGAGAATGACCGGCGTGCGAGTGACCATCGACGTCACGAGGGCGCCGCCGAGTACGAGCAGCACCGCCGCATACACAAACATCCGCGGTCGCAATAACTGCGTCGTCTTGCCCTTCAGTGCGTGCTCGGTCGTATAGCGAACCAGTCCGCGCGGGTAGTCCATCTTGTCCATGATCGAGTCGCAGGCATCGATGCACGCGGCGCAGGCGATGCAGTCGTATTGCAGGCCGTCGCGAATGTCGATGCCCGTCGGGCAAACCTGTACACACAGTTTGCAGTCGATGCAGTCGCCAAGCCCTTCCTTCTCCCGATCAACAGAGCGCTTGCGGCCGCCGCGAGGTTCGCCACGTTCTTCATCGTAGGAAATGATCAGCGTGTCCTTGTCGAACATCGCACTTTGGAAGCGCGCGTACGGGCACATGTACTTGCACACCTGCTCGCGCATGTAACCGGCGTTGCCGTAGGTCGCGAAACCGTAGAACACGCCCCAAAAAAGTGTCCAGCCGCCGACGTTGAGGGCGACGATGTCCAGGCCCAGCTGGCGGATCGGCATGAAGTAGCCGACGAAGGTGAAGCCCGTCCAGAGCGAAAACATGATCCAGAGGATTTGTTTGGAGCCCTTGCGGCGCAGCTTATTCCAGCTCCACGGCGCCTCGTCCAGTTTCATGCGTTGCGAGCGCGTGCCCTCGGTTATTTGCTCCATCCAGATGAAGGCTTCAGTCCAGACGGTCTGTGGGCAGGCAAAGCCGCACCAGAGTCGTCCCGCAAGTGCCGTGAAAAAGAACAGCGACAAGGCTGCGATCATCAACAGCAGTGCGAGGTAGGGAAAGTCCTGCGGCCACAGCGTCAGGCCGAGCAAGTGGAATTTGCGTGCCGGCAGATCAAAAAGAAACGCTTGCCGGTTGTCCCACATCAGCCACGGTATGAAGTAGAACAAGCCAAGCAGAACATTCGTAGCGAGCTTTGAAAGCGACGCGAAGCGGCCTTTGATCTCGCGCGGGTAGATTTTCTTCGCGCTTTCGTAGAGCGCCGCGGCTCTTGGCCGGTCGGTGTTTTCGGAAGTGCTCATCAGCTTGTTGGGCTACCGCTTGTGCGCGTCGCGTTTTGGGGCAGTCCGTACAAGCCAGGCCGTGACAGCAGAACAACCGGCCGCAATGATCCAGAAAAAGAAAAATCCGGCTGCATAACCAGCCTGACGTCCGACCTCGAGTTCGGGGTCGAACGCAGCGAGCAGTTCTACGGGGTCGAACACTGCAAAGAACAGCATTGTAGCGACCGCAGCTGTCAGGAACGAAATCCAGATGACAGTCGCAACAGCCTGCTTGTTACGACTCCATTTTCTTGCGCCCCGATATTCTTCGCTGACCACTTCGCGTTGTCATTCGCTATTAGAAAGACTGGAAACGTAGGCCGCGAGAATCTTCGTGCGCTTGTCACCGAGCAACACACCATGCGGCGGCATGACGCCGTTGCGGCCGTTAACGATCGTCGCACGAACCACCTCTGGCGACGAGCCATACAACCAGACATCGTCGGTCAGGTTAGGTCCGCCCAGCAATGGATTGCCGCTGCCGTTGGCCATATGGCATGTGCTGCAAAGCGCCACGAACATCGGTTGGGAGCTCATGGCTGCCGCGTCAGCCTCAACCGCACCACTTAGGCTCCGCACGTAGTTAACCATGTTGTCGATGCCAGTGTCGCCGCCGAGTGCGGGCGACAGATTCGGCATGACGTTGTTGCGACCCTGCCGGATCGTGGTGGTGATCGCTAACTCGTCGTCGCCCCAGATCCAGTCGTCGTCGGTCAGGTTCGGATAACCGGCTGCGCCACGTGCGTCCGAGCCATGGCAGGTCGTGCAGTAGTTGGCGAACAGGCTTCCGCCAAGTCTCTGCGCTTCGGGATCTTGCGACAGCGTCTCGAAATCCATCGCGGCGAAACGTTCGTAAATCGGTTCGTAGCGAGCTTCCGCGGCCTTCATTTCTTCC
Source organism: Gammaproteobacteria bacterium (assembly GCA_029862045.1). GTDB lineage: Bacteria > Pseudomonadota > Gammaproteobacteria > Steroidobacterales > Woeseiaceae > UBA1847. The sequence continues at coordinate 32,658 of JAOTYE010000001.1, read as the reverse complement.
TCATACTGGCCCTGCTGCGACCAATTCAATAGCCCCTCGGTTATTCCGAGTCCGGGGTAGCTGATCAGATAGACGGCTCCCCAGGCGATCGTCATGAAGTACAGGTACAGCCACCACTTCGGCGCCGGATTATTCAATTCCTCGAGGTCGCCATCCCACTTGTGGCCGACGAGATCCTCGTCCTTTATGTTTTGCGGTGCTTGTTTGGATGCCCAGCGGATTAGCCAGACGCACCAGATTACAAACCCGATCGTGCCAGCTGCAACGAACCAGGCCCAGAATGCAGCCATCAGATGTTCTCCTGTTCGTTGTTGGTCATGTATTGATCCTCTTCCAAAGGCAGCGCCGCGCTGGCGTCAAAATCGGCTTTGCGACGGCTGCTCCAGGCCCATATACAAAGCCCGATGAATGCCAAAAGTATGATTGCAGTGAGTAGTCCGCGGAGATCGTTGATATCCATCAGTCCCTACCTGCGCGCCGTGCGATTCGTGCCGAGTTCCTGCAGATAGGCGATGAGTGCGTCCATTTCGGTCTTGCCTTCGACCTCGCTGGCTGCTGATGCGATCTGCGCATCCGTGTACGGGTCGCCAAGCATCCTCAGGGTGCGCAATTTCGTCGTTATCAATTCCGTGTCAACAGTGCTTTCCTCAAGCCACGGATAACCCGGCATATTCGACTCGGGCACCAGCGCGCGCGGATCGATCAGGTGCAATCGTTGCCAGTCATTCGAGTAACGTCCGCCAACACGTGCGAGGTCCGGGCCCGTGCGCTTCGAGCCGAACTGGAACGGCCGGTCATAAACGGTTTCGCCTGCTGTCGTGTACGGTCCATAGCGTTCGGTCTCGCTGCGGAACGGCCGAATCATCTGTGAATGACAGTTGTAACAGCCCTCGCGCACATAGACGTCACGGCCGGCGAGGCGCAATGCCGAATAGGGCACGATGCCCTCGTCCGGTTCTGTCGCATCGGCGCTGAACATCAACGGAACCAGTTCGACCAGACCACCGATACTGATCGCGACTACGATCAGTACCATCATCAGGTTTACGCTTTTTTCTATAGTTTCATGACGCATCGGTCCGCTCCTCTACGCCGGGTCCATAACGGCGACAGGCACCGGTTTCTTATTCGAAATCGTCTTCCAGACGTTGTAGGCCATGATGATCATGCCGGCGAAGAAGATCAGCCCACCGACCAGGCGCATGCCGTAGTACGGATACTTCGAGGCCAGAATCTCGATGAATGCGTAGGTCAGCGTACCGTCATCATTGACCGCGCGTGACATCAGGCCTTCTCCGATGCCTGCGACCCACAGCGCTACGGCATACAGGACTACACCAATTGTCGAGGTCCAGAAATGTGTGTCGATGAGCTTGGTGCTGTGCATGCCGTCGCGGTCGTACAGTCGCGGCAACAATGAGTAGATTGAACCGATCGTCATCATCGCAACCCAGCCAAGTGCACCGGAATGCACGTGACCGATCGTCCATTCGGTGTAATGCGACAGGGCATTCACGGTCTTGATCGACATCATCGGACCTTCGAACGTCGACATGCCGTAAAAAGACAGCGCAACGATCATGAACTTGAGAATGGGATCTGAGCGCAACTTATGCCAGGCTCCCGACAGCGTCATTATGCCGTTGATCATGCCGCCCCACGACGGCGCGAGCAGAATAATCGAAAACACCATGCCGAGCGTCTGTGCCCAGTCGGGCAGCGACGTGTAGTGCAGGTGATGCGGACCGGCCCACATGTACACAGCGATCAGCGACCAGAAATGCACGACGGACAGGCGGTAGGAATAAACTGGTCTGCCTGCCTGCTTCGGTACGAAGTAGTACATCATGCCAAGGAAGCCCGCAGTCAGGAAGAAACCCACGGCGTTATGGCCGTACCACCACTGCATCATTGCATCGACGACACCCGTATAAATCACGTACGACTTGGTCAGCGACACGGGAACCGCGAGATTATTGAAGATGTGTAGTACGGCGACCGTGATGATAAAGGCGCCATAGAACCAGTTCGCCACGTAAATGTGTTTGATACGGCGCTGCCCGATCGTCCTGAAAAATACGATCGCGTACGCAACCCAGACGACAGCGATCAGGAGATCGATCGGCCATTCGAGTTCCGCGTACTCCTTTGACTGTGTAATACCGAGCGGCAATGTTACCGCGGCGAGCACGATAACCGCTTGCCAGCCCCAGAACGTGAACGCTGCCAGCTTGCTGAACGCGAGCCGGACGTGGCAGGTGCGCTGCACGACATAGTACGAGGTTGCGAACAGAGCCGAGCCGCCGAAGGCGAAGATCACGGCGTTGGTGTGCAACGGTCGCAAACGGCTATAGGTCAGGAATGGCAGATCGAAATTGAGCTGCGGCCACATCAACTGAGCCGCGATGATTACGCCGACGAGCATGCCGACGATGCCCCAGACCACGGTCATGATCGTGAACTGACGTACCACCTTGTCATTGTACGAAGCTGTTGTGTCCAATGGACAGACCCCTGTTGTTTTTGGACGTATGCGGTCGGCGAAAAGGCTACCAGCCGGCCCAAATCGTACCCATACGTGACGATACGTATGGCGTTGTTAGTTATTGATTATCAAGTATAACGGCTTGCTGCCACGTTATACTTGTAAATTCCAGTGACATCCATGACGGGATTAATGGGTTCAAAGAAACTGCATGTCGGGGAATCGGAAGTCTATTTCCGAAATCTACTCGAATCGGCGCCTGACGCAATGATCATTGTCGATGAGGTGGGCGAGATGGCGATCGTCAATGCCCAGGCGGAGCACATGTTCGGCTATGATCGCGAGGAGCTGCTCGGTAACAAGATTGAAATGTTGTTACCTGACCGGGTTCGCGAATCGCATATCGGACATCGCGAGAAATACGCCAGTAAACCCAATCTTCGGCCTATGGGTCTCGGCATGGATCTGGTCGGGCAGCGCAAGGACGGCAGCGAGTTTCCTGTCGAAATCAGTCTGAGCCCGGTATCGACGCCGAAAGCGTCGTTTGTCTCAAGCGTTATTCGCGATGTGACCAGGCGCAAGAAAATGGAGCAGCAGATCATCGCAGCGCAAGAGGCCGCCGAGCGTGCCACCAAGGCGAACAGCGCGTTTTTGGCCGCAGCGAGCCATGACCTGCGACAACCCGTGCAGGCACTGAGCCTCCTGAACGGGGCGCTGCGACGTACCGTCAAGGATGAGCGCGCGCTCGAGATGATCGAGAATCAGGAACACTCGCTGATCGCGATGACCAACTTGCTGAATTCGCTGCTCGACATCAGCCGCCTTGATGCCGGCGTCGTAACGCCCGAGATTGAAGAGTTTCCGATGCAGCGCCTGATCGACCGACTGTCAGCGGAGTTTGCACGCCAGGCACAGCACAAAGGCCTCGATTTCTCGTCGCAACCCTGTACCGCGACGGTTCGTTCGGATCCGAACCTGTTAGGCGAGATAATTCAGAATCTCGTGGGTAACGCGATCCGCTATACGGACAAGGGCAAAGTAGAGCTGAAATGCGTCGAACGTGATGGCAACTGCTGTGTCGAGGTTGAAGACACGGGCATCGGCATCAGCAAGGACCAACAAGAGGCGATCTTTCAGGAATTCCACCAGGTCAGGTTACCGGGCGGCAACAAGGAGGGTTTCGGTCTCGGCCTCGCGATCGTAAAGCGGCTCACTGACCTGCTCGAACACAAGATCGATGTTGACTCCGACCCGGGCAAGGGTTCGTGTTTCACCGTCAGTATGCCTGCTGTTGGTCCGGTGGATAAGCACGCCGACGACCCGGACGATGGCCAAGCAATGGCCGCCGAGTCAGCCAGTGGCCTCGTTGTGCTGATCGAAGACAACGTTAACGTGGCCAACGCCTGGGGGTTGTTGCTCGAGGCTGAGGGCTATCGGGTCGCGATGGCAGCATCGGCAACTGAAGCCCGCGTGCTGATAGAGCGTCTCGACGAAGCGCCCGCGTTAATCGTGTCGGATTTTCACTTGCTCGATGGCTCGACCGGTGTCGAGGCTGTCATCGATATCCGCGAGCATTACGGCGCGAATATCCCGGCGTTTATCGTCAGTGGCGATACGTCGAAGGTCGTAAAGGACGCCCGCCCGGTCGATAACAGTACGCTAATGAGCAAGCCTGTGAACACTGCGCGCCTGCTCGCCGCAGCCAGAATTGCAACGCAAACCGGCGAGGTACCGCCGGACTAGCCTTTGTAAAGCCCGCAGCCGGCACAAACATCTCCCTCATGGCTCACTGCGCTGCGCTTTACTTCGGTCGATAAACATCCCGGCTGCGGGCTTTGCGAAGGTCAGTACGCAATCCAGCTCATGGGGCTCTTTGTTAGGGCCACGCCGACGATGTAGGCAAATGCGGCGACGGCGCCGACGAACGCGATCACTCTGATCTGCGGCGTGCGACCAAAACGCATCGCGACCATTCCCAGCCCTATGTAGCCGATTAGTCCGGCGAACTTTGCCAGCAGCCATGCGTGCTGCATTGGCGCCAAATTTAGTGCAACGATCAGCCATATTCCGCTGATAAGAAATAATGTATCGATCACGTGCGGTGCGATTCTTGCTGCGCGTTTTTGCAGCAATGCTGAGCCCGTCATCATCCAGTAACCGCGCACTAGAAACCCACTGATTGTCAGGGCTGCAAAGATCGTATGAAAAGCTTTCAAAATCATATACATAATTTTTTGTTTCCGTGGCTACGCAGATCCTGAGCGGCGGTACGGGAACCTACCTATAGTTTTATACGCAGCTTTTGGCAAGGTGCCACCTAGTCAATATGCCACTTCGTGGTGCGGGGAAGTATGCCCAAAAAGACCGGATTTATGTCCACGCCTGTCGCGCTGGTCACTGCATGCGTTTTCGCGTGGCCTGTGGGAGCAGCCGCGAACGCGGACGAGGGCCGGTCAGCCCCAAACGAAGCGCCTGCCGATCAAATTGTCGTCGTCGCGCACAAGGATGCACGATCGCAGCGCGAAATCGCGGCCAACGTCACAGTCTTGTCACGGGCAGACCTCAACGATGAACTCGCGACCTCAATTAACGACGTGTTTCGCTATGTGCCGGGTGTGGATTACGAGGCGGCCGGCAATCGCTTTGGCACAGAAGGCATTAATATTCGCGGCATCGGCGGCAACCGCGTCGCAATCGTTGTTGACGGTGTGCCGCTGTCCGACCATTTCAACGTTGGCAGTTTCTCGAACGCAACGCGTGACTTCATCGATGCGGGCCTGATTCAGAGTATCGAAGTCTTGCACGGCCCGGCATCAGCCTTGTATGGCAGTTCAGCGATTGGTGGTGTTGTCGCGGTCAGAACGCCGGACCCGGCCGATCTGATCGGAACGAGTCGTAACGGTGGCGATCTGCTGGCCACATGGCGTGGCGCGGACGAGAGCTTTCAGAGCCAGGCACTGCTTGGCCTGGGTGATCGCTCATTGGGCCTGACAGCAGGCGTCAGTTGGCGAAGTGGCCACGAAGTTGACTCCGCGGCAGCACCCGACAGTCTCGATACTCGTGAATCGGATCGTCGCACGGCGCTTTTGAAGTTAGTCGCGGATGATCGCCGCGGTAACACCTGGCGCGCCGGCTTTATTCATCAGGACGCGCACACGTTGTCCGATCTGAACTCGATGCTTGGATCGGGTCGTTTCCGCTCAACAACGGCTCTTGAAGGCAACGATCGCTATCAAATGGACCTCTTGAATGTCGCCTACGAGTTCGGTTCGCCGGAGGGCTGGATTGATAGCGGTATCGTGCGTGGTTACTACGAAGTCGCTGACATTGAGCAGAAGACGCTGGACGAGCGCGGCAATGCCGGCACTCCAGCGTCGATAGATCGCTTTTTCGCGTTCGACCAGGAGATTTATGGCCTCGAACTGAATACCTGGAAGGACTTTGGCAGCGACCGCGTCGCGCATCGGCTCGGCTTCGGCTTCGAGTACCGCGAGCGACGTACTGAGGAATATCGCGATGGTCTCTCGACCGATATGCAGACTGGCGAGCAGACAAACGTCTTGCTCGGCGAAGTCTTCCCACTCCGGGACTTCCCGATTTCGACGACGACAGAAATCGGCGCCTATCTCGAAGACACAATGACGTTCGGCGACTGGACAGTCATCGCGGCATTGCGGGCTGACCGCTTCGAACTCTCTCCCAGTCAGGACCCGATGTATCGTGAGGACTATCCATTCGCCGAAGTCGTATCACTGACGGAGTCTGATGTGTCGCCGAAACTCGGTGTCATTTACAACCTGACGCCCGGCACCGATGTCTATTTGCAGTATTCGCACGGTTTTCGGGCACCGCCGTACGCGGATGCAAACATCAGTCTCGAAGTTCCGCTCTTCAACTTTCGCGCAATTCCGAATCCGGATCTGAAGTCCGAATCATCGGATGGTTTCGATCTTGGATTGCGCTGGCAGGGCGCCAATTCCTCGGTGCGACTGTCCGTCTTTCATACCCGCTATGAGGACTTCATCGAGTCGAAGGTACGCCTCGGAATCGACCCTGATAGTGGCCGTCTCTTGTTCCAGTCGCAAAACCTCGATGAAACACGTATCGAAGGTATTGAGGCTGGCTGGTCCGTGCGCTGGGATGCCTTTGTGTTCGATGGCTCGGCGTATTACGCCCGCGGCGTAAACAAGGAGAACAACGAAGCTTTGAATTCGGTGGGTCCAGGCCAAATCGTACTCGGTGTCACCTGGGATTCTAAGGATGAACGTAGGAGAGTAAGGCTCAAATCGACCCTGACTGATGACTGGTCCGACCGCGATGAAACGGCGGGCGAGGTCTTCAAGCCATCCGGACACGCTGTATTCGATGTGTTTCTTACCCAAAAACTTGGCGCGCGCACGACGATGCGTGCCGGACTGCAAAACCTGACCGACCGCACGTACTGGAATTGGTCCGACGTGCGCAGTTTGTCACCGAACGATCCGATTCTTCCATATCTCGCTCAGGCCGGCCGCAGTGCATCCGTCAGCCTGAACGTGAACTGGTAAACAACCGCAATGACAGGAGAAAAAGTCATGCTACGAACGAAACTGAGCCTGCTACTGATGGTCCCGCTGGTTGGGCTGTCGATTGGGGCTTGCTCAAAACAAGCTGACGATACAGCCAGTTCGGCTGCGGCGGGCGATACCGCTGTGCACACAGCTGAAGTCTCGGCAGCGACCGCCGACGAGTTGATGGTGAAAGGCGAAACCGTCTATCTTGCGAACTGTGCTGCCTGCCATCAGCCAACCGGTGTGGGACTGCCAGGGGCATTTCCGCCGCTCGCGGAGTCCGATTACCTGGCCGGCGATCGCAAACAAGTCATGGCCGCCGCGTTGTTCGGTCTCTCGGGTCCGATTACGGTTAACGGTGTCGAATACAACGGCGTTATGCCGAGTCTCGGCCACTTGCCGGATGAAGATCTCGCCGCGGCATTGACCTATGTGTTCGGCTCATGGGGTAACGACGGCGCCGCCGTCAGTGTCGAAGAAGTCGCTGCGCTGCGCGCTGAGTTGGGTCAGGAAGACCGTGCGGCCGGCGAGCGGCATCCCGGGGCAACTGAAGGTGAACTCAAGTACGGTGGCGCACCGTCGGCCATAGCGGCCGACGCGGCCCGTCAGCTCATGGCTGCCGGTGGTCCGGTGCTGTCTGAGGCTGAATTCGGAACCGCAACGCAGCTCTATTTCGAGCGTTGCGCCGGCTGCCACGGTGTACTGCGCAAGGGTGCGACCGGCAAGCCGCTGACGCCGGACATCACGACAGAGAAGGGCACTGATTATCTCAAGGCCCTGATCACCTACGGCTCACCCGCTGGCATGCCCAACTGGGGAACGTCAGGCGAGATGACCGACGCACAAATCGACATCATGGCGCGCTTCCTGCAGCAGGAACCGCCGGCACCGCCGGAGTTCGGCATGCCCGAGATGAAGGCCAGTTGGGAGGTTCTTGTTGCGCCGGAAGATCGCCCGACCAAACCACAGCACGATCGCAATATCGAAAACTTCTTCTCGGTCACGCTGCGTGACGCGGGCCAGGTGGCGATCGTCGACGGTGACACGAAGGAAGTAGTCAGCATCGTGCCAACCGGCTATGCCGTACACATCTCACGCCCGTCAGCATCGGGCCGCTACATGTTTACGATTGGCCGTGATGCCAAGATCGACATGATCGATATGTGGATGGATCCACCGGCAATTGTTGCCGAAATCAAAATCGGGCTCGAGGCGCGCTCGGTCGAGACCTCGAAGTACAAAGGCTATGAGGACAAGTACGCGATCGCCGGAGCTTACTGGCCGCCGCAGTACGTCATCATGGACGGCGATACGCTCGAGCCCCTGAAAATCGTCTCGACGCGTGGCATGACCGTGGATACCCAGGAGTATCATCCGGAGCCTCGTGTGGCAGCCATCGTGGCTTCGCATGAGCATCCCGACTTCATCGTCAATGTCAAAGAAACGGGCCACATTCTGCTCGTGGACTACAGCAACATCGATGATCTGGCGGTTACCGACATCGGTGCGGCCAGGTTCCTGCATGACGGTGGCTGGGACCGCAGCAAGCGTTACTTCCTGACGGCAGCGAACCAGTCTGACAAGATTGCCGTGGTTGACTCCAGGGAGCGCAAGCTGGTTGCCCTGGCGGATGTAACGAAGACTCCGCACCCGGGTCGCGGCGCCAATATCGACGATCCCGAGTATGGACCTGTCTGGATTACGAGTGCACTGGGCAATGCCAACGTCACGTTCCTCGGCACAGACCCGGTAGGGCATCCGGACAACGCCTGGAAGACAGTTCGCATTCTCGACGGTATGGGCGGTGGTTCATTGTTCGTCAAATCGCACCCGAACTCGTCGAATCTCTGGGCCGATGCGCCGTTGAATCCGGATGAATCGATCAGTCAGAGTGTCGCCGTTTTCGACATCAACGACCTCGACGCCGGTTTCAAGAAACTACCAATCGCTGAGTGGGCCGATCTTGGCGAAGGACCCAAGCGCATCGTACAGCCGGAATACAACATGGCGGGCGATGAAGTCTGGTTCTCTGTCTGGAGTGGCAAGGATCAGGAATCGGCGATCGTAGTTGTCGACGACAAGACGCGCGAGCTTAAGGCCGTCATTAAGGGGCCGGAAATAGTTACCCCGACGGGCAAGTTCAACGTCTACAACACATTAAACGACATCTACTAATTGCTGTTTGAAAAGAGTGACAAGGAAAGGACCATGAATCGCAATCACAATATCCTCCTCGGTACATTGCTTGGCTTGATATTGCCGTTCTCCATCACGGCAGCCGAGGAGGAGGGCGCTACAGACCTGGCATCGGCGATTACATCGGGCAAGGCAACGGTAGCGCTGCGGTATCGGTACGAGCAGGTCGATCAGGACAGTGCCACTCTCGATGATGAGACCGCCAATGCGTCGACGTTGCGATTGCGGCTCAACTACGGGACCAGCCAATGGAATGGCTGGTCCGCGTTCGCCGAATACGATCATGTGTTCCATGTGTTGCTTGACGACTTCGATTCCGGCGCGGGCACGAGCCCTTCCCACGAGGGCGAGTATCCGGTCGTTGCCGATCCGAGTGGCTCCGACCTGAATCAACTGTACTTTGACTACAGTCCAAACGCCGATTGGAAGCTACGCGTTGGCCGGCAACGTATCTTGCTCGATAACCAGCGTTTTGTCGGTGGTGTCGGCTGGCGGCAGAACGAGCAGACATATGATGCGTTTACGCTGAACACCAAAGCAATTGCGAAAACGGCGTTGTCGTACTCTTATCTCAATCAGGTGCGCCGCATCTTCGGTCAAACGACGCCAGCCGGAAAAGCAGCGTTGGACGGCCATCTGTTGAACGCGAAGATCAGCGTTAGCGATGGCTTTACGGTCACTCCGTATTATTACTTGCTCGATTACAAGGATGCTGCAAACTTCGTCAACTCCACTGGCACATTTGGTATCCGGCTCGCCGGCAGCATCAAGGCTGGTGAAGGCAAGGTGACGCTTCTGGGTGAGTTCGCGTCACAGTCTGATGCCGGCGACAATCCGAACAGTTATGACGCGGATTACGCACATGTCAGTGCCCTTTGGGCGCTCGAAAACGGGCTTTCCATTGGACTCGCTTTCGAGTCATTGGGTGCCGACTCGAGTGCTGCAACCGCGTTCCGTACTCCGCTTGCAACCGGACATGCGTTCAACGGCTGGGCTGACAAGTTTCTGGGTACGCCCGCGGCTGGCCTGGAAGACGCTTATGTCACGGTCAAATACAAAGCCGGCAAGTGGAACCTGACGGGCGTGTATCACGACTTCTCGTCAGAGTTCGGCAGCAGCGATTACGGTAAGGAGTTCGATATTGCTGCAGGACGTAAGCTCGGCGAGCGCTATGGAGTGTTGTTCAAAGGTGCGTTCTTCAGCGCTGATTCGTCGTCTCCGATTCCGGCAACTGACACGGACAAGTTCTGGATCATGCTGACGGCGAGCTACTGATCATCGAGTTCTGCCGTTGCTTCCGGTAATCTAAGGGCAGTGACGGCAGACACTTCAGAACTACTCGATCGCAGAAAACAGCTGATGGGTTCGGCCTATCGGCTGTTTTACGATACGCCCATACATCTTGTTCGGGGTGAAGGCGTGTGGGTGTACGATGCCGGCGGCCGCAAGTACCTCGACATGTATAACAACGTGCCGCATGTTGGGCACTGCCATCCGCATGTTGTCGAGGCGATCTGCCAGCAGGCCGGGACGTTGAACACGCACACCCGGTACTTGCACGACAATGTCGTAAACCTGGCGGAACGGCTCACTGCGAAACTCCCTGATGAACTCGACACGGCGATGTTCTGTTGCACGGGTAGCGAGGCCAATGAACTCGCACTGCGCATCGCGCGAACCGTGACGGGCGGCACTGGCATCATCGTCACGAGTTTTGCGTATCACGGCAACACGCAAGCTAGCTACGAGATCTCGACCCACAGTATCCCTGCTGGCGAATTACCGGATTACGTCGTCGCGGTTCCCGCGCCCGACCGGTATCGCGGGCTTTATCGTGACGACGACGCGGTGGAGAAATACGCGGCACACGTTCGCGACGCAATAGATTTGCTCAGGAGTCGTGGTGTCAAACCGGCGGCGTTCGTCATCGATACGATCATCTCCAGCAGCGGTGTCGTGGCGCCGCCGCCAGGTTACCTGAGCAAGGCGGCCAGGATCATTCGTGAAGCAGGTGGGCTGTTCGTCGCCGACGAAGTGCAGCCCGGCTTTGGGCGTACGGGCAAAAATTTCTGGGGATTCGAGGCAGACGACTTCGTGCCCGACATTGTCACGATGGGTAAGCCGATGGGCAACGGTCACCCGATTTCCAGTGTGGTAACACGGCGCGATCTCGTCGACGCATTCGGCAAGCACGGCCGGTATTTTAATACGTTCGGCGGCAATCCTGTGTCCTGCGCCGCGGGATTGGCTGTGCTGGACGTAATCGAAAACGAGAACCTGCAACCCAACGCACGGGTGGTCGGTCAGCACCTCGTCGATGGACTTTGGAAGCTTGCCGATCAGCACACTTGCATTGGCGATGTGCGCGGCACCGGGTTATTCATTGCACTCGAGCTCGTGACGAATCGGGAAAAACGCACGCCGGCTACCGAACTGGCTGCCAGGGTAGTCAACGATTTGCGTGATCGTGGTGTATTGACTGCGTCGATTGGCCCGGATGAAAACATATTGAAGTTGCGGCCACCGCTCGTCCTGTCGATAGACGACGCTGACTACGCACTCAACATCCTCGACGACACACTTTAGAAGCACAGATATACATGCGCCACGGGCGGCGCATTATTCATCTTCATGGCTCGCTGCGCTGCGCTTTACTTCCGATGAACAACGCCCCGCCCGCGGCGCCTAGGTATGCATCCTATGCAGCTTCGTGCGTCGTTTCCTCGACCGGTGTCTGGAACCAGTCAGGCTTGACGATCAACAGGTCACAAGGCAGATGTTCCAGCGTGCGTTCCGCGGTCGCGCCAATGAAGAGGCGCTTCCAGCGATTTCGCGCAACAGCGCCCATAACGACGACGTCGGCCTTTAGACTCTCTGCGATCAGCGGTAACTCCTCGTGCGTCAGGCCAGCGACAAGGTGCGCATGGTCATCTTCAACATCGTGAAATGACGTAATTTCTTTGAAGCGCTTCTGATGGTCCTCGTGCATCTGCTGCTCGATCTCATCAAATGGCAAGGAGACCGGGATATACGCGTTTGCAGTGGCGGTGGCGACTGCGATGCGCGGGTCGTAGGAGTGAAATGCGTGGACGTTGCCATCGACGTTCTTTGCCAACAGCTTGCTGATCTGCAGAATCTCATCGTCGAGCGCGGCCGGTTTGTCATGCTGGTTCATCGGATCGATCGCAGCGACGATGATCGGCGTGTCGGCGAGGCCATGCGGTTTGACCAGCCACAGTGGCGCCGCGCAGGTGCGAATCAGGTTCCAGTCGGTGTTGGTCAATAGCGCACGTTCGACCGCTGAGTGATGATGCGTATCCTTGAAAATAATGTCTGCGCCGCTCGCAACGCAGTGGCGCACGATACCCTCGTACAGCGGGTGGTCCCACACAGCAGTCGTCGTGACGACCACGCCACTTTGCCGAATAGGTTCGGCCAGCTGTTCGAGATGCTTTTCCTGATTGGCCATGACTTCGTGGCGCGCTTTTTCGAGCGACGGGGAATCGAACAATCGATCCCCGCTCAGGTATTCGTTGTAATAGCAAACCAGCAAATTGAGTTCGGCGCCTGCCTTCTTTGCAAGCCAGGCGGCACGCAGCATTGCCGGTTGGTCCTGCGCCGTCGGATCAACGACGGAAAGGACTTTGGAAATAGTCTGCATTTCGCACCTGGTTATTGTGTCCTGCGCTGTCGCCAACGAAATGAGAATAGGCCGCGGTCAGCCCAGTTTCCATACGGCGTGATGCCTAGCGAATAGTGGAATTTACGTACGGTAGCGTAGGTGGATGTACGGATTTCTGAGCTGCTCGACTACGCTTAAATTGGCACGTAGGTATCGGAAGGGAATCGGCCATGCCAAAGGACTCCTACGACGACTTGCGTCGACAACTCGAGCAGCAGAAAGAGGAGCTGAGCGGCCGGCTGGAGCGTATTACGGCGAACCTTCGCCGCGGCTATCATCCGGATTCGAAAGAACGCGCCAAAGAGCTCGAGGATAGTGAGGTTGTTGATGCCCTGGGCAATGAGGCCAGGGAGGAAATCGCCAAAATATCGGCAGCGTTACGACGCATGGATGCGGATGAATACGGCATCTGCAACGAGTGCGGCTCCGAGATCGATCGCGGTCGCCTTGAGGCACATCCGTATGCGAGGAAGTGTATCGATTGCGCGCGCTTCGACGAGCATCGCAAAGCACACATGTAGGATCCCGCCCCGGCGGGCGATTTTCGATTGAGTTTGTCAGAGTCGCCCGCTACAGCGAGACGCAACAGCTAGGCTGTCATGTGCATTTTGACGAGGTCAGCCAATGACCTTGCCTGCATCTTCTCCATGACACGCGCGCGGTGGATTTCCACGGTCCGCTGACTCACACCCAGCTCATACGCGATGACCTTGTTTGGCTTGCCTGTCACGACGAGATCGAATACTTCGCGCTCACGATTTGTCAGTCGAGCAAGTCGCTCCGCGACTTCGGCATGTTTTTGCTGTTCCTCACGCCGCTCGTGGTCGGTCTTGAGCGCCTCACGGACACGATCGAGCAGGTCCTGGTCGCGAAAAGGTTTCTGAATGAAATCGACCGCGCCTTTCTGCATGGCGTCGACTGCCATCGGTACATCGCCGTGACCGGTAATGAAGATTATCGGCAGGGGGCTGCCGCGTTCGATCAGTTCTTCCTGTAGCTCGAGGCCACCAAGGCCCGGCATGCGAATATCGAGGACGAGGCAGCCAGCGCGCTGATCCGCAACTTTTTCGAGGAACTCGTCGCCCGACGCAAAAATCTCATGCGCGATATTGACCGAATCCATCAAAGCCTGCATGGCAAAGCGAATCGCCGGATCATCATCAACGATAAAAACGGTCGGCTGTTTATCCTTATTTGGCGTCATAATGTCCGCGTTAGGCCACTGTGGTGATGATTGGACCAGAATGGCTACGAATTTGCGAGTCCGTCACGCAAATATTTGTCCGACATGAATTCTCCGGAGTACTTTGCGATTGTCCGGGTAGAAGCTAATCCAGACGTTTCGAGAATCTCAAAGCTGCTGCTGTCGTGGCGACGATCGCGAATACGCCGAGATAGATCAGCTCACCCGGCAGATCACCCAAAGTTGCCTCGCGCAGCATGATGCCGCGCGTGAGGCGAATGAAATGTGTCGTCGGCAGCACTTCGCCCAGGTACTGGGCGACGACCGGCATGCCGTCGAACGGGAACACGAATCCGGACAGCAGTATCGAGGGCAGCATCAGGAAGAAGGTCAGCTGCATCGCCTGGAACTGGGTTTTTACGGCCGTTGAAAAGAACAAACCCAGGGCAAGGTTAGCTGCGATGAACAATCCGGCAGCCAGGTACAGGTCGATGATGCTGCCGCGGACCGGGACGTCGAAGAGAAGACCACCCGCCAGTAGAATCAGGGCGAGCTGCACGAGCCCTATCGCAATATAAGGCACGACTTTGCCGATCATTAGCTCGGCCGAAGTCACCGGCGTGTTGATAAGCAGTTCCAGATTGCCGCGCTCGCGTTCCCGGACGATGGCGACAGCCGTGAACAACATCATCGTCATCATCAGGATGACGGCGATCAGGCCGGGAATGACATTCATCGGGGTGCGGCGCTCAGGATTATAGTAAGGGCGTACTTCGATCAATCCCTGTTTGCGCGGTGCGGCGCTGGTATCAAAAGCGATCGGCATATTGCGCAGCTTGTCGGCGATGCCGGCAATCGTGGGATCACTGCCGTCGACAAGCAGGTGCACCGCGGCGCGCGTATCGTCGGCAACGCGCCGGTCGAAGTCATGCGGAATCGCGACGCCAATCGAAATCTCTCCGGCCTGCATCATGCGCTCGAGTTCGGCGGCCGTGCTCACCCGGTACTCGATGTTGGTGACCTGCGAAGCGGCGAGCCCCGCGACGAATTCGCGTGACAGGTGCGTGTTTGCTTCGTCGGCGATCGCTGTCGACAGGTTCCGGACGTCCATGTTTATCGCATAACCGAACAGCAACAGCTGCATCAACGGAATGCCAACGATCATTGCGAATGTCAGCCGGTCGCGCCGCATCTGCCGCACTTCCTTGCGCATGACCGCCATCAGTCGCGACAAAGATTTCATGCTGCTCGCCGCTCCGGGTTCATCGTAACGGCGACGAAGACATCCTCTAGCGATGCAGCGACAATACGACTTTGTGCCGGCACCTTGTGTTTTTGCAGGTTCTGATTGACGAGCGCAAGGGGGTCGTCGACCGAATCGGGTATCAGCACCCGCAACCGAACGCCGAGCTGAGTGACGCTCGCGACCATGGCAATATTGATCAGCGCCGTCTGCGCGTGGTACGGGTTATCGGCCAGGACCTCGACGACGTGCATGCCGGTGCTGCTCTGTAATTGTCGCGGCGAGCCGTCGGCAACCTTGACGCCGTGGTCGAGAATCGCAAGCCGGTGACAGCGCTCGGCTTCGTCCATGTAGTGGGTGGACACGAGGATCGTCGTACCGCCTTCGGCCAGCCGAAACAGGTTGGCCCAGAAATCACGACGGCTTTGGGGGTCGACAGCACTGGTCGGCTCGTCAAGCAATAACAGCTCCGGATGGTGCAGAACCGCGCACGCAAGTGCGAGGCGCTGTCGCTGACCGCCGCTCATCGTGCCGGCAAATTGTTTGCGCTGCTCGGTGAGGTCGTACTTTTCGAGCAATTCGTCGACTCGAGAGGCCCGATGTGCCGCCGGGAAAGAGTAGATCTCCGCGATGAACTCAAGGTTCTCGGCGACCGTCATGTCGCCGAACAGGGAAAACCTTTGTGTCATGTAGCCGATCTTCGGCTTCAGCTCCTTTGAGTGTTCCGGCACCTCGAATCCCAGCACGTCGGCCCGGCCGTCGGTCGGCGTCAGCAGCCCGCACAGCATGCGGATCGTTGTCGACTTGCCCGATCCGTTCGGGCCGAGGAAGCCGTAGATCGATGCCTTTGGCACATCGAGATCGAGTTTGTCGACGGCCCGCAAGCTGCCGAAGTGCTTGCTGAGCCCGCGTGCGCGAATGGCCAACTCGCGGGTCACTCGGAGTCACCGATCATGAGTTCGACGTCAACCGGGACGCCGTCGGGCAGCCGATCCCGCTGTTCCAGGATATCCACTTTCGCGAGGTACGTGAGGTGACTGCGGTCTCTCTCGGTCAGCGCGTAGTAGGGCGTAAATGCCGCCTCCGAAGCAACCCAGCGCACGCGACCGTCCAGGACATGATCAAGTCCGTCGACATGGATTTTCGCAGCCAGCCCTGGTGTGACCTTTACACGCAAATGCTCGGGCACATAGACGCGCGCATAAACCTGTTCACCCGACAGCATGACCACTAATGCCTGGCCCGGGTTCGGCCGCTCACCGAGTTCGAACAAGCGACTGTCCACGATGCCGTCAACCGGCGCTTTGATGTCATGCCGGGCCAGATCGACTGCGAGCAGATCGCGGCGCGCAGCAGCTTGTTTCACAGCATTCTCGGCCTGCGCGAGTTCTTCGACGGTCGTGCCACTCAGCAGTTCCTGAAGCTGCGCGCGCCGCAATTTGTCGTTGGCTTCGGCTGCGTCGAGAGCGGCTTCCGCTCTGTCGAGCAGTTCGGGTGATGCGAGTTTTTGCGCATGGATTTTCTGTACGCGCTCATAGTCAGAGCGGCGAAACGCGAGTTCGTCTTTAGCACCTTCCACATTCGCTCGTGCCGCGGCGATTTGTTCGCTGCGCGGTCCGCGCACCAACTCATCGAGACGTGCCTGCGCCTGGCCAAGCGCGGCTTTCGCTTCAGCGAGTCGCGCTTCTGCCCGGGCGGCATCCTGGCGCATCAATACCTGGCCTGCCGTTACGCTTGCGCCTTCGGCGACGAGGATTTCAGTAACAGGCTCGGCAATTTCGGCAGTCAGTTCAATGCGATCCGAGGTGAGTTCCCCGACTATTCGATTGGAGTCCGTCGATGAATCACACGCACTCATCACCATCGCGCACGCGATCAATGTCCATGGCGAACGAGCGTTCATGATGCAGCTCCTTTCATGTGCGCGATGAGCAATTCGAGTTGCGTCTCGATCAATTTGTCGGTGTCGAGTGTTTGCTCTTCAAACAGCAATTTGAAAACGACCGAAAACACAACCGGCATGATTACAAGGTGCGGCATGTCGTTGACAGCTGACCGGCGGAACTCGCCGTTTGCTACGCCGCGCTCGAGGAGTTCCGTGATCGTCGCAAGGCCGCGAGACACCACGTTGTCCCAGTAAAACTGCACGAGGTCGGGGTGCTTCGGACCCTCGGCAATCAGCAGCCGGATGACGACGCTGACTGGCGAGCCCGGTAGCTTCTTGACGAAGTCGAGGAACGGACCGCGCAGGAATTCCTCGGCCGACAGTTCCGTTGTGTCGATTGACGCCGTCAGCGCATCGACTCTCGGCATTACGAGGCTACGAACAACGGCCTTGAATAACTCTTCCTTGGTTTTGAAATAGAGATATAGGAGGCCCTTGCTCACCCCGGCACGTTTGGCGACTTCGTCCACTCGCGTGGCCGCATAGCCCTTCTCGGCGAAGGCCGCGAAGGCGGCTGCGGTGATTTCCTGCGGGCGGTCTTCCTTGCGGCGCTGGAAGCGGGGTTTTGGCATAACTCCGACTCGTTACTAACTCTCTGGTCAGTAACTATACGTAATGACCAGCGGGTCAGCAAGTGAATTCGGTCACAAAATGCGGTTTCGTTCATAATGCGGCCCCATGTTTACCTACATCGATCCCACGGTCCGCGAACGACTCGTTGCAGCGGGCCATTTGTTCCGTATCAACAGCGACGGGGAAGTAATTCCAGCGGATCATTCGAGTGGAGGCGGTGGGTCGATCAGCATCCTCGGGCCGATCCCGCTGCCACTGCAATTCGGCGACAAGCATTACGATGCGCAGTGGTACGCCTGCGTGCGCAACACCGAGTTGTCGAAAATAGAGGACATCGCCGAGAAACTCCGCGCGCAAAAGGCGCAGGAGTCATTTGCGACGCTGGCATCGTCGATGGCGGTGAACAGCGTATTGATCGTCGGCGATCCCGAGACGTGGACCAATCCGCTTGTGCGCGTGCATTCGAGTTGTCTGACCGGTGACGTGTTCGGTTCGGAGCGCTGCGAGTGTGGGCCGCAATTGCAGTCGGCAATCGACTTGATTAACAACGATGAGCAGGGCGGCATACTTATCTACATGTCAGGCCATGAAGGGCGAGGCATCGGTTTGTGGGCGAAAGCCGCGACCTACCTGTTGCAAGACGATGGTGAAGACACCTACCAGGCGAATCGCTCGCTGGGCTTACCCGATGATTCACGGGACTTCAGCGATGCCGCATCGTTGCTCAAGTACTTCCGCAAGGATGGGCCGTTCCGGTTACTGACGAACAATCCGAAGAAGATCGAAGACCTCGCGACGGCGGGGCTCAACGACATCACGCCCGTCAAGCACGTCTTCGGCGTGACTGATAGCAATCGCCGCTATCTCGCGGCCAAGAAGGACTGGGGCCACGATCTAAGCGCTGAAGATATCGCAGACAAATAGTACCGTCAGGAAGCGCTTATGCTGGCGACTGTGCGGCACTGTGCCGTTCCGACAAGTCGTGCTCCATTTTCCTGATCATTTTCGAATCGATGCGGTAGAAGAAAATGGCGATCACTCCCATGACCGCAAAGACCGCAGGGAAAACGCTGAACATGAAACGGATGCCGAGCATTGATGTGGCTGTTTGCGTTTCATTTGCAACGAAGCCAAACCACGCCAGCACGATGCCGGCAAGCCCGGCACCGACAGCCAGCCCCATTTTGTGGGAAAACTGCACGGTGGAAAATACCAGCGCCGTTGTGCGCCGACCGGTCTTCCATTCGCCGTAGTCTGCACAATCGGCATACATGGACCAGACCAGTGCCGGGGTTGGGCCGGCAGCCAACATCCCCGCGCAATTAATGGCCACCATCAGCCAATACTGGTCGGGAGGAGTGAAATAGAAGACCGCCATCGATGCTGCATTGAGCAGAGACAGAATGATCATCAGCCTGCGCTTTTCGAAGCGTGAGCTCAGCATTTTCGTCAGTGAAACGCCGACCATCATCGCCAGCAGCCCAAGTGACAGGAACACCGCGGTCTTGTCAAAAATGAGGAAGATCCGCGTACCATCGTCACCTACGAAATACTTGAAGTAATACAGTAAGGTGCCATTGCGCACGGCGATGTTGATCAGAGTGAAGATTCCCGCCAGGAACAGCGCTCGCCATGGGCCGTTGCCAAGCAGCGCTTGAAAGTCCAGTTTCATATTGGACTTGGTCGGCACCGGAGCGACCCGCTCCCTGGTTGTTGCAAACGTGATCCAGAACAAGGCGACAGAAGCGACGGCGAAAATGAGCATTGTGAGTTTGAACCCGAGGGCCTCGTTTCCCTGTCCCAGAATATTCTTGAGCGGCGTCACGAATGTGCCGACCAACCATCCTGCGGCGAAGGCGCAAAAAAAGCGATAACTGGCGACCTTGGTCCGTTCCAACGATGAGGCCGATATCACGCCCATCAAAGCCGAGTAGGGCACATTGATTGCCGTGTAAGCGAGCATCATGAGCGAGTACGTTACGTACGCATAGATCAGTTTGCCTGTGTAGGAGAAGTCGGGATTGGCGAACATGGCATAGCCGCAAAGTCCGTATGGAACGGCCGCCCACAGCAAGTAGGGTCGGAATTTCCCCCAGCGTGAATTAGTACGATCCGCAATCAAACCCATGACCGGGTCACTTACAGCATCGAGGATCTTGGTGAGGAGAAACATCGTGCCCACAGCAGCAGCTGACAGCCCGAAAATATCGGTGTAGTAGTACAGAAGAAAAACGTTGAACGTGGCAAAAAAGAAATTGGACGCGGTATCGCCGAGTCCGTAACCCAGTTTTTCCCTGAATCTCAGTGCTTCCAGATCATGTGCCACGGCGAGCTTCTAACTGCTGCCGAACTTCGTGGGCCTTTTCCTCGGTGATCGAATACGTCGCAATCGCCCAGATTGCAATGCCCGATGCAATACAGGGCACGAACGCGTCGAACAAACGCATGTAGGTAATTGTCTGTGCCCCCTGATTTCCCTCGAGCGCCACGTCGAACCCCGTTGCATTAAGCAGGAACCCACCGCCGGCGATTGCCACTGCCTGGCCGAGCTTCACGACCCACCAGAAGATCGAGCCGTACATGCCTTCGCGCCGCTCGTGAGTATTTAATTCGTCCGCATCCACGACATCGCAGATCATTGATGGCATCAACGTGAACAGGCCACCGAGGCCAAAGGCCATTAGCGGAGCGGGAATAAGCAGCAGCCAGGGGTTATCGGGCGTGTAGCAGAACCACTTGAGCGCAAACCCGACCATGGAGATGCCGGTCGAAACATAAAACGCCCGCCGCTTGCCGATTTTCGTCGCCATCCAGGTGACGAGTACGATCACACCCAACGCCGAAACTGCCTGCAATAATCCAGAGTGGCCGACGAAGTCCGCCCCTATTTCGGCGTCTCCGCCAAAGATGTAATAGATAATGACGTACGACTGGAACGACGCGATCAGGATGAAGCCATTGAAGACCAGGAATGTCGCAGCGCAGAGTTTGAGAAACGGCTTGAACCTGAGCGTCAGTGCGAAGCCGCGCAGAAAGTCCATAATGCTGTTCAGGACGGCGCTGCCGGAACCCTCCGTTTCCTTCTTGTGTTCATCGACTTCCGCGGCGGCGACATCCTTGAATCGTTCACGCAGGAATACTGCGGGAAGAATTCCGATTACGGCAACAGCCACGCCGATCATGATCGCCAGACTGGCGGCGCCCTCCACAACATCAACGAACAATCGTTTGCTGTACATGATCGCCAGGAAGTAGGGAGAGATCATATAAGCAATATTGCCGATGAAGTTCTGTACGCCCATCAGGCGCGTACGTTCGTGGTAATCGGGCGTGAGTTCGTAACCGAGCGCCACCCACGGCGTCGCGAATACGGTATACGCGAGGTAGAAGACCAGCGAGCCGGCAAGGAAATACCAGAAATAGAATGCCTCGCTTTTCTCAGCGGGTAACTGCCACAGCAGCGCAAATACGAGGCCGACGGCAATCGCGCCGACAAGCATATAGGGTCGTCGACGGCCCCAGCGGGATTTGGTGTTGTCCGAGATGTAACCCATCAATGGGTCGGTTATCGCGTCGGTGAGGCGGGGCAGTGCACCGAGAAGCCCGACGAGTGCCGGATTCATGCCGAGACCGAGATTCAGAACGATGATCATGCCGCCGATCGCGGCCGCGAGAATGTTGTTGACGAAAGCGCCGAGGCCGTATATCAATTTCTGATAAAACGGGATGCGATCTTCGGGCGCCGTCTCGTAATGCGTAGCCTGGCTCATGCCGACCATCCCCCGCCCGAATCAGGGCCTTATTATTATCGTATGCATCGTCCGTCAAATTGACAGCGCTGTCAAATATTGCTACAACCCAACTGCACAGGACGATCCGAATAATAATCGCAATCGCAACGCTATTGGGGGGGTCACGATTGGCTCGCGCCACCGCGAAAACTCTTCCAAGGATCTTTATGATGGTCGCGTTCTGCGGCCTGCTGTTGATGACAAATATGAGCGCCTCCATTGCAAATCCACTGAATGACCCAGAGACGATCGAGCGACGCGTAACGGAGTTGCTCGGGCAGATGACGCTGGCCGAGAAAATTGGCCAGATGAGCCAGCACAATGCGAGTGAAGGATATGCTCCGGACTATCTTGCTGACGGCTTGCGCGCCGGCCGTGTTGGCTCGGTAATCAACGTCGTTGATGTTGATGCGGTCAACGAATTGCAACGCATTGCCGTTGAGGAAAGCCGCCTTGGGATTCCGCTCATGGTCGGCCGCGACGTCATTCATGGCTTCGAGACAATCATGCCGATCCCGTTGGGGCAGGCAGCGACATGGAACCGTGAGTTAGTGAAGGAAGGCGCGCGCGTCGCGGCACTCGAGGCTGTGACGGCCGGAATTAACTGGACGTTTGCACCCATGATCGACATATCGCGTGACGCGCGCTGGGGTCGCATCGCCGAAAGCCTCGGTGAAAGCGTATTCCTGACGAACGAACTTGCCGTCGCGATGGTTGCGGGTTTCCAGGGTGACGATCTGGCCAAGCCCGGCTCGATTGCTGCCTGTGCCAAGCATTTTGCCGGCTATGGCGCCGTCGAGAGTGGCCGTGATTATGCGACCACGAACATTCCTGAAATCAAGCTGCGTAATGTCCACTTGCGGCCGTTCAAAGCCGCTGTCGACGCAGGTGTAGCAACACTGATGACGTCGTTTTCCGATGTCAACGGCGTGCCGGCCACTGGCAATGAGTTCCTGCTGCGGCAAGTGCTGCGAGACGAATGGAATTTTGACGGCTTGGTTGTCAGCGACTGGGACTCGATTCGTCAGCTGCAAGTTCATGGCCTGACAGAGAATGACAAGGAGTCTGCGTTCGAGGCAGCCACGGCGGGCGTCGACATGGAAATGCACGGTGACGCCTACAGCAACCATCTCGCCGAACTGGTCGAAGAGGGTCGAATCAGCATCAGTTCTATCGATACCGCTGTTGCGAACATTCTGCGCGCGAAGTTTCGGCTGGGCCTTTTCGAAAATCCGTTCACGAACCCGGAAAAATTGCCGTCGATCGCGAACGGGCGGGCATTGGAAACGGCGCAGCAGGCTGCGCTGCAAAGCGTCGTCATGCTCAAGAATGACCACGGCACGCTGCCGTTGTCGGCCGAGCAGCTGAGCTCGGTTGCCGTTATCGGGCCCCTGGCCGATGCGCCGTACCAACAGCTCGGCACGTGGATTTTCGATGGTGACGTGGAACTCAGTATCACGCCAATGCACGCGATTCACAGCCTGGTCGGCCGCGATGTCGACGTTCGCTACGTGCGCGCGATGGAAAATTCGCGGAGCAGGGTCAGCGAGGCATTCGACGAGGCTGTTGAGATCGCGGGCGACTCGGACGCGACAATCCTGTTCCTCGGCGAAGAGTCAATCCTGTCCGGGGAAGCGCATTCGCGCGCCGACATCAATCTGCCGGGCGACCAGGCAGAACTCGTGCGGCGCATAAGGGAAACCGGCAAGCCGGTCATCGCCGTAATTCTGGCGGGCAGGCCGCTGACACTGACGAACATCGTTGATCAGGTAGACGCAATGTTGTTTGCCTGGCATCCGGGGACGATGGGCGGACCAGCGATCGCGGATCTTCTGTTTGGCATTGAGTCACCGTCCGGCAAGCTGCCGGCGACATTTCCACGAATGGTCGGCCAGATCCCGATCTACTACAGCCAAAAGAACACGGGCAAGCCGCCATCGCCGGACAAAATCGCGCATATCGATGAAATCGATACGCGTGCGCCACAGACATCGCTTGGCATGACGGCCTTTCACCTTGACGCTGGTTACACACCTTTGTTCGCCTTTGGACACGGCTTGTCCTACACAACCTTCGACTACGAGCACATTCGCCCGAGCGCGTATGAAATCGGACCTGGTGATACGGTGACCATCAGCGCAGAGTTGACTAACAGCGGCGACGTTGCCGCCGATGAAGTCGTGCAGCTCTACGCTCGTGACCTTGTGGCGACGGTCACGAGGCCCGTTAGAGAACTGAAGGGCTTCAAACGTGTGCGTCTCGAGCCGGGTCAGACGGTTACCGTCGCTTTCGACCTGCATACGAACGATCTTGCGTTCTACGGACGTGACATGCGGTTAAGGACCGAGCCCGGCGAATTCCACGTCTGGATCGGTGGCAGTTCGGAAACAGAGTTACGCACGGAATTCCGAATCGTCGATAACGACTGATTCGCGGGATAACAACAATGAAACAAAGCACGCGATTCACGATGACGGTTGCGCTTATTGTCGCGCTTGGCGGATTCCTGATGGGGTTCGATGCGTCGGTGATTTCCGGCGTGGTCGGCTTTATCGAGACCGACTTCAATCTTACGAAGATCGAGCTCGGCTGGTCGGTCTCGTCACTGGCGCTGACTGCCACACTGGCAATGATGCTGGCCGGCCCGATCAGTGATCGCATTGGTCGGCGGCCGGTGCTGAAAATCGCCGCTGTGCTGTTCGCCTTGTCCGCGATTGCCTCTGCGATCGCACCGAGTTTCATACTGCTTGTGATCGCACGCATGGTCGGCGGACTGGGTGTTGGCGCTGCGCTGATTATCGCGCCGATGTATATCGCCGAGATCGCGCCCCCCGAAATCAGAGGCCGCATGGTCTCGTTCAATCAGCTCAACATTGTGATTGGCATCTCTGCGGCATTCTTCAGCAACTACCTGATACTGACCCTCGGGCAGTCGGACATGGCCTGGGCGGAATCGTTACGCTTCGGCGAATGGAACTGGCGCTGGATGCTGGGCATCGAGACGCTGCCCGCCATTCTGTATTTCTTCGCGTTGTTCATCGTGCCGGAAAGCCCACGCTGGCTGGCGTTGCGAGGCCGGGAGGACGAAGCTCGCGAGGTGCTCGAGCGAGTTAGCGGAGCGGAGCAGGCGGCAATCGATCTGCAGGCCGTGCACGACAGCATCGAGGCAGAAGCCGAGGTGGGCGGCGTGTCCCTTAAGGCGCTGTTCCATCCGTCGATGAAGCTCGTGCTGACGATCGGTATATCCGTCGGCATCCTGCAGCAGATTACCGGTATCAATTCGGTGTTCTTTTACTCGCCGATGATATTCGAACAGTCCGGAATCGGCACCAATGCAGCGTTTATGCAGGCGGTGCTGGTCGGACTCGTGAACCTCGGTTTTACGATTGCCGCGATGGCTTTGATCGATAAACTCGGTCGGCGGCCACTGCTGGGATTCGGCATGACAGGCATTGCAGTTTGCATGCTGACGCTGGCGTACGGATTTGGGGCGGCAACGTACACGCTGGATCAGGGCGCGATCGATAACTTGCCGGCAGATATCGATCGGGCACAACTCGTAGCGTTGACGGATGTGACGTACGACAGCGATATCGATTTCCGTAAAGCTGTATCCGCAGCCATCGGAGAGGATGCGTACAAGCTGCACGAATCACCGTTGGTAAGCACTGCAATCAACATGAATCCAACGCTTATCCTGTTCGCCATACTCGGCTTCGTCGCCAGCTTTGCGATCTCGATCGGGCCGATCATGTGGGTGCTGTTCTCGGAGCTGTTTCCCAATAACGTGCGCGGCATGGCGATCTCGTTCGTCGGGCTCATCAATTCGGCAATCGCGTTTCTCGTGACCTTCATTTTTCCGTGGGAACTGCAGAACATCGGCAATGCCGGCACATTCCTGATTTATGGCCTTTTCGCGGTGTTCGGCCTGTTTTTCGTGATGCGTATTTTGCCGGAGACCAAGGGTCGATCACTCGAAGAGCTTGAACAGATACTCGTGAGAAACTGAGATGAAATCTCTTAACAGGTAAGCAGGGAGAGAAGTATGAGAACAACAAGCACGTTCATCGCCGTCATCACGGCTACCATACTCATAGTTCCAGGCGCGACCTTCGCAGAAAATGAAAAACGACCACCGCTGTATGTTTCAGTCGACTGCATGAAATCGACGGCCGCAGACTATTCGAGTGTAGAAACAGAAATCTGGCAACCGATGCATCAGGAACTGGTCAATCAGGGTAAGAGGAATAGCTGGGCTTTGTACTATGTGATGTATGGGGATCGTTCGAAATGTGACTATTACACCGTGACGACGTATCTCGG
Source organism: Gammaproteobacteria bacterium (assembly GCA_029862045.1). Classification (GTDB taxonomy): domain Bacteria; phylum Pseudomonadota; class Gammaproteobacteria; order Steroidobacterales; family Woeseiaceae; genus UBA1847. Next base: position 6,687 of record JAOTYE010000001.1, on the reverse strand, counting down.
ACAAGAGCAACTGAATGCCGGCCTGCCAATCCGCGAGGCGTTCGAGAGCGTTCATAAGGACAAGAAATTCGCAAAGGCGATGGCCAGAACATGGGCTTCACGTGAGCATGTTGCGACCGAACTGTGGGTGTTGGTTGATAGCACGGATATCGCTGAGCATAACTTCGCCGTCGTCAACACGATGTATGCAGAAGATCCCGACGCGTATGAACGCATGGAGACCCGGATTTTCAAGCCAGGACACCAGGCCCTGGTTGACGGCGGGCATCGTGCCGGGTGGGGAATGTACGAATTGGTCTCTCCTGTAGGAACGTCGATTCCTTACAACTACAGTACGGTAGATTTCGTCAGTGACCTCAACCCGGTACCGATGGCTGAGGCCATGCTGGCGGCGCATCCGGACCGTGACCTCGAAGCGATGCAAGAGATGCTGGAACTCCGTGACAATATTAGCTCCGAAACCTGGGCGCTTGTCGCTGCCACCGTCAGCCCGCCTGCACAATGAGACGGTAATGATCAACCAAAAAAACCTGTTTCTGGCGCTGCTTGTAGTTGTCGCTGGCTGCACCAAATCCACCGAGCTTGCAGGTATCAACCAGGCGCCGGGCGATCTGTTGGCCGGAGAAGTCATGGCAGTCGCCTATTCGGGTTTCCGGGAAGGGCAGCATCCGGACCGCGGGGATGGTGCCGCGAATCCGAGCGCTGACGAGATTCTCGAGGACCTCGAGATTCTGGTCGCTCATGACTTCAATCTGATCCGTCTCTACGATTCGGGCGAGAACTCATCGGCCACGCTCGAGCTGATCCAACAACACGATCTTCCGATCAAGGTTTTGCTGGGAATGTGGCTGGAAGCCGAGTTCAGCAATCATGAGGGATGTGCCTGGCTGGATGAGCCGATACCCGACGAGGAACTGGCGGCGAATACCTTGAGAAATATCGCGGAGCTTAAGCGCGGCATCGACCTTGCAAAACGATTCGACGACATCGTGGTCGCTGTCAATGTCGGCAACGAGGCGCTGGTTTCATGGAATGATCATATGGTGCCACTGGAAAAGGTCATCGCCTACGTTCAGCAGGTAAAAGCGGCCATCGATCAACCTGTCACGGTCGCCGATAATTATGAGTGGTGGATCCGCGATGGCGCACCGCTGGCAGCCGAAGTCGATTTTCTCGGCGTACATACTTATCCGGCCTGGGAGGAGAAGACGATTGACGAGGCCATGGCGTATACGATCGAGAACATGGAACGCGTGCAAGCCGCATTGCCCGACAAGCCCATGGCGATCCTCGAAGCCGGCTGGGCGACAGTTGCCATCGAATTCGGCGACCGTGCCAATGAGGCTGATCAGGCACGTTACTATCGTGAGCTGCATGGGTGGGCAAGTGCGACAAATATAACGGTGTTTTTCTTCGAGGCTTTCGACGAGCCATGGAAGGGTGATCCGAACGTCCCACTGGGGGCCGAAAAGCACTGGGGTCTGTTCAATGTTGATCGCACGCCGAAACAGCTGCTCAAGGAATTCCCCGCGGCGGGTGATCGGTAGGCGGCGGTGAGCAGCACACCTAAAACCTCTCTGCGCGGACTGCGCACGTTTTGTGTTGCTGCACGATACGAAAGCTTTCGCACGGCAGGCGAGAAGCTATTCATTACAGCATCTGCTGTCAGCCACCAGATAAAGAGCCTCGAGGAGGAGCTGGGCGAGCAGTTGTTTGACCGCACGACCCGCGAATTGAGTCTTACGGAAACCGGTAAATCACTCTACGAGGACGTCAGCCCGCTTATTGATCAACTGAATACTGTGGTTGCAAAATACAAGACCGGCGCGATCAGCAGTTCCATTCGAATATCGGTGCAACCATTCTTCGCCAGCGAGTACTTCGTCCCACGACTGCGCGAGTTCATGTCTGAACACCCGGAGATCGATATCCAGGTCGGCACGAGTGATGAGACCATGGAGAAACACCCGTCGGATGCAGATTTGTCAATTCGGCTGTTTCGATCACCGCCGCCAGACATGCCGTCGAACCTGCTTTTCCCGCTGCGGTTGGTGCCGGCCGGTTCGCCGGAATTCAAAAAGGAGATGACGGTCAAAAACAAAAAGATCGTCAGCGAGTTCCCGATCATCGTGCACGAACCACGCCCAAAGGCCTGGGCGCAATGGGCAAGCGCGGCGGGAATAGCTCTGCCGGAGAACAATAAGGTTATCCGCCTCGATTCGACGATTGCCGTGCTTCGAGCGGCCCAACGTGGTATCGGTGCGGCACTGGTGCCGGTGCCGATGGGTAATCTGTGGTTGAAAGAAGGGAGTCTCGTGCGGCTATTCAAGAAGGAGCTTGTTGCCGACGTCAGTTATTACCTGGTCTGCACAGAGGACAGGGCTGAGGATGAGAGTGTTGCGCTGCTGCGAGACTGGATCATTCAGAATTTCGCCGACTCCAGCTGAGTTTTTCTCAACTCAGGACTGAAATCTTTTCGTTTGTGGCTTTCGTCCAGAGGCCCTAAATTGCGACTGTCGGACGCATGGGGCGGACCGGCAACGCAATACATCAACATCCTCTGGAGCAAGACCATGTTTGAGAAAGCCAAACCTGCACGAGATGCTTTCACGATTAGCCTGGGTGGCATGACGACGATCGCCTCGTTTACCGCCGCGCCAGCCATCGCTAACGACCGACTCAACAAAGCTTGGGATGAGCGACTGAGCCAGGTACAGAAAGATCAGCCAAATACGCTTCGGGAGATCGAAGACATACTGGGGCGTTACTTTGCACCTGGACGTTGTCAGGCTGCGTAAGGCCGGGACAGTCAACAAGAACATTACCGGGACGCGGTCAGTGCGCCACGTCCCGAAACTAACGGATCCGGGGCCATTCTGTTACCAATGCAAAAAGCCACCATGTTTGATGTAGCCAACCTCGCCGGTGTCTCGATAAAGACCGTATCGCGCGTGGTCAATCAGGAGCCGCATGTACGCCCGTCGACAAAAGACCGTGTCGATCAGGCAATTGCGGAGCTCAATTATCGACCTGACCAATCCGCTCGAAACCTGGCGAGTCATCGCTCCCGGAAGGGCCTTTAGGGCGCATCGATTGTCGAAGCCCCCGCCTGAGTTTTTCTCAACTCAGGGCTGACTTTTTCCCGTTTGTGGGCATTGCCCACCCCACCTAATGTGCACCTGTCGGACCCGAGCAACGGGCCGGCCAAATCGATTATCTACTTCGCTAGGGAGATAAGACCATGTCTGAAAAAACCAAACCTGCACGTGATCCTTTCACGTTTAGCCTGGGCGGCATTTCGACGATATCCTCATTCGTCGCCACACCAGCTATTGCACACGATCAACTGAACAAAGCTCTGGATAAACGATTGAGCCAAATTCAGGAAGATCAGCCGGACACTGCCCGCGAGATTGGGAAGTCCTGGGGGCGCTTCTGGTTACTGCGGCGTCGTCGGGCCGCATAAGGCTACGACGTTTGACATAAACACCACAGAGCCGGGCTTTTGCCCGGCTCTTTCCGTTTTGCTCCACTTTCATGCCGAGACATTTTGATCCATCGCCAGCAAAATTGACAACGCTGTCATTTCTGCGTATATATACGTAGTGACAGCGTTGTCAATTTTTGTTATTTCTGGCGCCGCGCATAAGAACAAGAACTGATTTTCCGTGTTGTGTCGGTCTTCTCCGGGGAGCTTATTCATGAGATTTCGTTCGCGAAAATCGCTGCGTTACGTACTGCCGCTGGTCGCAGTATTTGTTGTATCTGCCTGTGACAGCGGCAACCGTCCGGTGCCATTGTCGGAGGTCGATATCGCTCCTCCGCTCGTTGTTCCCCCGCAGAACAATGTCAACATCGAAAACCCGACACTGACCGTCATGAACAATTTCGACGTGTCGCCAGGCGACGCGTTGACACTGGTCTGGAGCGACGAGTTCGACGGCGCGCAACTGGACCCTGAAGTCTGGTTCTACGAGACCGGCGACGGCAGCCAGTATGGAATTCCCGGCTGGGGCAACGGCGAGTTGCAGTATTACCTGCCGGACAGTGCACAAGTCAGCAATGGGATGCTGACGATCACAGCGCGCCAAGAGCGGGTCGGAGATGATCAAGTCGGAGCTTTCAACTACAGCTCGGCGCGAATAAACACGCGCGATCGTTTCGCGTTCAAGTATGGGCGTATCGAGGCAAGTATGCGCTTGCCGGCTGGTCAGGGACTCTGGCCCGCATTCTGGATGCTGCCCCAGGACAGCCCCTACGGTGGCTGGGCCGCCTCGGGTGAAATCGACATTATGGAAGCGGTAAACCTCGGCGGGACAGGTGGCAATACCGTCTTTGGCACGATCCATCACGGCGGCGAGTTCCCCGCTAACGTCTTTACGGGCGAAACGTATCTTGTGCCGACTGACGCCACCACGGATTTTCACACTTATGCTGTGGAATGGGATGCCACCGAAATCCGCTGGTACGTCGACGATATTCTGTATGCCGTACAAAACGATTGGCAGTCGACCGCGGCTCCTTTTCCGGCGCCATTCGACCAGCCGTTCTACGTCCTCTTCAACGTCGCGGTAGGCGGCAATTTTCCGGGCGCGCCAGATGGCACTGCGGTATTCCCGGTGACCATGGATGTCGATTGGGTCCGGGTTTACTCGGGCGAAGACCCGGCGGCCGGTGGTGGTGACGAGCCAAGTGTCGCGGCGCCGATGCCGACGGCCGACCCCGGGAATGTCATCTCGCTGTTCAGCGATGCGTATACCGATGTAGCAGGGATCGATTACAACCCCAACTGGGGCCAGGCGACGGTCGTCACGCAAGAGGATATTGCCGGCAACAACATGCTGAAATACGCCGGCCTGGATTACCAGGGCACGGATTTCTCTGGCAATGCCCAGGATGTTTCAGGCATGACCAGCCTGCACCTGGACTTCTGGACGGCCGATTCCACGGCGCTGAATGTCTACCTGATCAGTTCGGATTCTGCTGAGACGGCTTATGCGTTGACCGTCACGCCCAACACCTGGGTGAGTGTGGACATCCCGCTGACGGCATTTGCGGGGGTTGATCTCGCTAGCGTCATCCAGCTGAAGTTCGATGGCAATGGCACCATTTTCCTCGACAACCTGTACTTCGAAGCTGACGCTGCTCCGGCAACGGAGCCAGCGGTAGCGGCACCGACACCGACGGCCGATTCCGGTAATGTGATCTCGCTGTTCAGTGATGCGTATACCGATATAACGCCGATTGATTACAACCCCAACTGGGGCCAGGCGACGGTCGTCACGCAGGTACCCATTGCCGGCAACAACACGCTGAAGTACGAGGGTCTGAATTACCAGGGCACGGATTTCTCTACCATTCCCCAGGACGTGTCGGCGATGACCAGTTTCCATCTGGACTTCTGGACGGCGGACTCCACGGCGCTGAATGTCTACCTGATCAGTACGGATGCTGCTGAGACGGCTTATGCGTTGACCATCACGCCAGGCACCTGGGCGAGTGTGGACATACCGCTGACGGCGTTTGCGGGGGTTGATCTCGCTAGCGTCATGCAGCTGAAGTTCGATGGCAACGGCACCATTTTCCTCGACAACCTGTACTTCGAGGCCGCCGGCGCTCCGGCGACCGAGCCAAGTGTGGCGGCGCCGACGCCGACGGCAAATCCCGGCAACGTGATCTCGCTGTTCAGCGATGCCTACACCGACATTGCCGGCATCGATTACAACCCCAACTGGGGCCAGGCGACGGTTGTGACGCAGGTGGACATCGCCGGCAACAACACGCTGAAGTACGAAGGCCTGAACTACCAGGGCACGGACTTCGCCGGCAATCCGCAGGACGTGTCCGGCCTGGAGACTTTCCACCTGGACTTCTGGACGGCCGACTCCACGGCGCTGAACGTGTACCTGATCAGTACGGATACTGTCGAGGTAGCTTATGCGTTGACCATCACGCCCAACACCTGGGTGAGTGTGGACATCCCGCTGACGGCGTTTGCGGGGGTTGATCTCGCCAACGTCATGCAGTTGAAGTTCGACGGTAACGGCACCATCTTCCTCGACAACCTGTACTTCGAAGCGGCTGGCGCACCGGCGACCGAGCCGGCGGCAGCGGCACCGACGCCGACGGCCGATCCGGGTGACGTGATCTCGCTGTTCAGTGACGCGTATACCGATATCGCGGGCATCGATTACAACCCCAATTGGGGCCAGGCGACAGTCGTCACGCAGGTGGACATCGCCGGCAACAACACGCTGAAGTACGAGGGCCTGGACTACCAGGGCACGGACTTCGCCGGCAATCCGCAGGACGTGTCCGGCCTGGAGACTTTCCACCTGGACTTCTGGACGGCCGACTCCACGGCGCTGAGCGTGTTCCTGATCAGTACGGATACTGTTGAAGTAGAGCATGTGTTGACTGTCACGCCCGGTACCTGGGTGAGTGTGGACATACCGCTGACAGCGTTTGCGGGGGTTGATCTCGCCAGCGTCATGCAGTTGAAGTTCGTTGGCAACGGCACCATTTGGCTCGACAACCTGTACTTCACGACCGGCGGTGGCGGTGGCGGTGGTGAACTGGTCACCGATGGTGGCTTTGAAGCCGCCGGGTCTTCGGGTTTGGGTTTACAACCGCCATGGTTTGCTTTTGACAGTGGTGGGACCGTAAGTGTCTCGAACGCAAATAATA
>JAOTYE010000011.1 GCA_029862045.1 Gammaproteobacteria bacterium | reverse complement strand
CACCCTCGCCCAGTATCGCCGGGCCCGTCGCACGGACGGAGTTTCAGCCGGTACGATCAACAAGGAATTGAGCTGCATTCGGCGCATCTTGAATCTCGCAGCACGAGTATGGCGGCACGACAACGGCATGTCGTGGCTGGATGCACCGCCATTGATCGAAATGGAACAGGGGCCGGTAAGGAATCCCTATCCATTGAGTTGGGAAGAGCAAGACCGATTGTTCAGGGAATTGCCCGCACACCTGCAGCGTATCGCCCTATACAAGGTGAATACCGGCTGCAGGAAACAGGAAGTCTGTCAGCTCAGATGGAACTGGGAAGTGCAGGTACCGGAGCTTGGCACGAGTGTGTTTATTCTGCCTAGCAACGATCAGTTCCAGACCAAGAACAGTCAGGAACGTGTCGTTGTGCTCAACTCCATCGCACGTCGCGTTATTGATGAGCAGCGAGGAAAACATCCGGAGTTTGTGTTCACGTACAAAGGCAGACCGACCAAGAGCATTCTCAACTCCGGTTGGAAGCTGGCAAGAAACCGTGCCGGCTTGCCGAATGTCCGGGTACATGATCTTCGTCACACGTTCGGTCACCGGCTGCGCGCCGCCGGTGTGAGTTTTGAAGATCGTCAGGATTTGCTCGGACACAAGTCCGATCGAATCACGACGCATTACTCTGCGCCGGACATTGTTAGACTTATCGAAGCTGCCGAAAAAGTGTGTGAACGGCGACCGAATACCGTGTTACGAATCGCCGCTCCCACAAATCTCCCACAATTTGAGAATCAAACCAAAACGGTACAGGAGGGCCGTTCGTAACTCTCTGAAAAATAAAGGGGAAAATGGCGCGCCCGACAGGATTCGAACCTGTGACCCCTGCCTTCGGAGGGCAGTACTCTATCCAGCTGAGCTACGGGCGCATTGTTTGGGCTGCGCATTCTACAGCAAACCGACGCGCCCATGAATGCGGCGCCGTTGAGCGCAATTGTAAATTGAAACTTTTTTGTGCACCCCTGATCATAGCCGCTATCTAGCGCGCACTATTCAAAGGTAGAGCAATGATCAAACGACTGTTTGCTCGGGTGGTTGATTCCATCTCCTCCGCAGATTCGCCAGCGGCTGGCAGCGAAGATCGTGAAAAGGCTCTGCGAATGGCTACAGCCGTACTCATGCTCGATGTTGCGCGCGCTGATCATGTTTTCGAGGAGAGCGAGTTTGATCGCGTTCTGGACCTTGTCGAAGCGCACTTCGGTCTGACCCCTGAAGAGGCAGCGGAACTCGTCAACACTGCCGGCGACAAGGCAGAACAGCTCACGTCCGTGCATGAATTTACGGAACTCTTGCACAAGCACCTGGATGAAGCGGACAAGGCGCGTATCGTCGCACTGCTTTGGCAGATCGCTTACGCGGATGGTCGGCTCGACAAATATGAAAACTCGCTGGTGCTGAAAATCAGCGACCTGCTCTATGTCAGCCGCGGACGTGTCATGCGTCTGAAGCATGACGCCGAGCGCGCAGCGAATTGAGGCGCTCGGAAGCGCGCTTCAAATTGCGGCGAGGACTCGTTCCAGCCGCGCCTTCACTTCGCCTGCCAGCGGTTCGACGCCCGGATTATCGACGAGCGAAAGAACCGCTTCAGGGTCCATGAAGCTGACCGAGACCGTGCCATCGTGGTCCTCACGAACCAGGACGTTGCAGGGCAGCAGCAACCCAATGTCAGGGACAGCGTTGATCGCCTGATGGGCAAGTACCGGGTTGCAGGCACCGAGAATCCGGTAGCGCGGCATGTCTTCGCCAAGTTTCTCTTTGATCTTCGCTGCGACATCTATGTCGGAGAGAACACCGAAGCCCTCGGTCTGCAGATCCGCGGTCACTTTCTCGATCGCAGCATCGAATTCCATGTCAACGGTCTTGCCGAATCCGAATCTGGTTTCCATCAATACTCCTCCTTTCTGCGTCGCGTCTGAAGCGAACCGGCACGCCAGAAACAGATGCTCCTACACTGCGCTGTCGGAAGCGATTGCGGAATCTGCGTACAAGCCTGTCACCCCAACGATGTTACTCCACCAGCTGTGCGGCAGCAGGTGCCATCTGCGCGTTCACATGGCCAGCGTCGTCGACTATGACGAGCCGCCATTTCAGGTCAATACCAAGCTTCTCGGCGTTGGTTTTCGCTACAGCGAACATCGTCAGGCCTCTGGCAAATCTATTCTTGCCCTGGTGTTTTGCCTCCGGAGTATTGCGCAGATCCGGGTCGTTGTGGTCCTGGTCTTCACGACCGAGCAAAAGCACCACGTCTTTTTGAAACGCTGTAATGAGTCGATCTTCATCGATCGCCGCATCCTCGAGGCCGTACGGATACCGGGTATCGAAGTCGGGCATGGTGTACCAACCCGCGTTCGCCGCGATATAGCGCCGCACGCGCGCTTCGGGCATGTAATAGAGAAAACGGTGTACGAACTGCGCGCCGGCCGAGTGACCGAACAACGTGTACCCGGTTTGCTTGCTTCCAGTTCTCGCAACAACCTCATCGAACAGCGGTTCAATCGCCGAAAATGTCCATTCAGACTTCGATCGTTCCCTGCCGGTTTTTTCGTCGAATACGTGCCCGAGGTTGTAGTGCGTTGCTGTCGGGAAATCCTTTACCGGGAAGTGCGGCACAACCACGACAAATCCGCCCGCCTCGGCTAGCGCCCGCCAGTCATCAAAGTAGCGCTTTGCTTCGCGGCTCCAGCCGTGCATGACGATAACGATCGGCGTCGTGTCACTGGCTGTGTCGGGAACGAATGTTCGAACCGCAATAGCGGGGCCTGCCCAGTTCTCGAAATGCCACTCCGCGTCGCCAGCGGTGAAAACCGAGTGTGCCGTTGCACTGACCAACAATGAAACAAGTATCAAATTTCGTATGACCATTGTCAGCATTCTACAGATGATTAACTGCTTGGCGCTTGAGCGCCGGGCGTTATACTGCGCAACAAAGGGGGAACCAATGCGCGTTCTGGTACTCGGTGCGGGCGTCGTCGGTGTGACGACTGCGTACTACCTGTCGCAACTCGGGTGCGACGTAACCGTTGTCGATCGCGAAAGCGATGTGGCCCTTGGCACGAGTTTTGCGAACGCCGGCCAATTATCGTACAGCTTTACCGATTCACTGGCGAGGCCCGACTTTTTCGCCCAACTGCCTGGTCTGTTGCTCGGGCGCGACCCGGGGTCGCGTATACGCATCGACCCGCGGCTAATAGGCTGGGGCCTGCGATTTCTGACCCAGTGCACATCCAGGCGCGCGGCAAGGAACACTGTTGACCTGCTTTCGATCGCGATGCGCTCAGGCGAGCTGATGACAGACTTCCTGCAAACGGTACCGATTGAGTTTTCGCATCGTGCTGCCGGCAAACTGATACTGCTTACCGACAACAATCAACTACGGGCGGCACAAGAAACCGCCGCACTCAAACGCGCGAATGGCTGTGATACGGACGTGCTGACTCGCGCAGAATCCATCTCGATCGAACCCGCCCTTGCTGACATCAATGAGGAATTCGTCGCGGCCGTTTACTCAAAGGACGATTCCGTGGCGGACGCGCTTCAGTTCACGAGCGGCCTGCGGGATCACCTCGAATCGTCCCGGCAAGTGACGTTTCGGCTCAATGCAGAAGTCCGCGCGATTGAAACGGTGCAGGGTCAGTTCAAACACGTCGCCCTGGAAAACGAGACTATCGAAGCTGACGCGATCATAGTGTGCGCCGGGGTACAAAGCGTCGAGCTGCTGAGGCCCTTGGGCATTCGGCTGCCGATCTACCCGGTTCGTGGCTACAGCGTGACGCTGCCATTGGCCGACGCTTCGCCAGCGGCCAGTATCACGGCATTGCGACGCAGGATTGCCATTGCCCGGCTTGGTGAGAAAATTCGAATCGCGGGTTTCGCCGACTTTGTCGGCAACAATACGAATGCCGATCAGGAACGTATTCGGTCCCTGTTACAACTTGCCAGAGACATTGCGCCCAGGGCCGCCGACTACGATGCGGCCGACTGGCAACCATGGGCCGAGAACCGGCCAATGACACCGGACGGACGCCCTTTTGTCGGCCAGAGCGCTATCAAGAATCTCTATTTGAACACCGGGCATGGCATGCTGGGCTGGACGCTGGCCCACGCATGTGCTGCCGACGTCGCCGCTGCCGTAGCGCGCTAAACCGGGCTCACAACAATGTTCAAGCAACTCAAAAACTATACGTGGCTCTGGATGATCCTGCTCTGTGTGGTCGTGGGCTGGTACGGCACTCAGCTTGACCCAGCTACCATCGAGCAGCAGGGGCATTTCGATTTCATGTCTCTGGTACCGGCACTTGCAACGCTGGTCATCTGCTTCGTGACGCGTAATGTCATTCTCGCGCTGTTCATGGGCGTCGTGCTCGGCGGTCTGGTCACGACGCAGTACAACATCATTCAGGAATTTCTGATTCCGAGTATTGGCTCGGAGCGCTACGCGCAGATACTCCTTGTCTACCTGTGGGCACTTGGCGGTCTGCTCGGCATGTGGAACCGCAACGGCGGTGCGTGGCACTTCGCGCAGTACGTCTCCGACAACTTCGTCAAGTCGCGACGCTCGGCGATGTTCTTCGCCTGGCTCATGGGCATGATTTTTCATCAGGGCGGCACGATCAGTACCGTTCTCACAGGGACGACCGTCAGGCCCGTGGCCGACCGGGAGAACGTTGCACACGAGGAACTCGCGTATGTCGTCGACTCGACGGCATCCCCGGTTGCGACGATCATTCCCTTCAATGTCTGGCCCGTCTATGTCGGTGGCCTGATCGCGATTCCGTCGATGAGCCACTTCATCCCGGATCAGGAAGCGGCGATCGGCTGGTTTCTCAAGGCCATTCCATTCAATTTCTATGGCTGGCTCGCGGTCTTGTTCACGCTATTGTTCGCATTGGGCAAATTGCCGTTCGTTGGCAAGACCATGCGCGCCGCACAAATGCGCGCCATTGAAACGGGCGAACTCGACTCGCCAACCGCGGAGCCCATCGTTTCCAAAGAACTCGCAACGCTGAATGTAGCCGAGGGCTACACACCCTCGCTCGCCGACTTTTTCGTGCCCATCGGCGTACTGATGAGTTTCGCGATAATTCCGTGGCTTGTTACCGGTTCACCGATGATCTTCGAAGCATTCGGGCTGGCCGTTGTCAGCAGCATCGCACTATCGATTATTCGCGGCATGAGCGTGAGCGATGCCTTCGAAGGACTCGTGGACGGTATCAAGGGCGTCACGATTGGCGCGATCATCCTCGGACTTGCGGTCACTCTCGCCAAAGTCTCCGATACGCTCGGCGCATCGTCCTATGTCATCGACACGACTGCCGATATTCTCGCCGCAGTGCCATTTGTGCTGCCCGGGATCCTGATGATTACCTGCATGGTCGTGTCATTCTCGGTCGGTTCATCCTGGGGCACTTATGCGGTGGTCTTCCCTATCGCCCTGCCTCTCGCGTACGCCATTTCTCCGGACCCGCTGTTCATCGTCCTGGCCTTTGGCGCGATCATGGGCGGCGCCGTATTTGGCGATCAGTGTTCGCCTATATCAGACACAACGATCCTGTCATCGCTGGCCTGCGGCTCAGATCTGATGGACCACGTCGTGACGCAACTGCCGATTGCGATGGCAGCCGCCGGAATTTCTATACTGATTTATACCGTGACTGCATTGATATTGACCTTGTAATATAATCGCCCGGGCCCCGCGCCCGGGCGCACAAGAGCCACAATCTCCGGAGCAGTAACTTGAGTCGGGACCAGAAATTTTTTGATATGTACTCGCTCGTGATCGGCATTCTTGCCGCATTCGCGCTCGCGATCCTCGTACTCGCAATGAAGATGTCCGACCTGACGCAGGGCGTTTATACGCGCGATGCTGATGAATATCAGGCAGCCGTTGCCGAGCGCATTCGCCCGTTTGGCCAGGTATACCTGCCCGGCCAGGAACAGGAAGCCGCTGCTCCGACCGTCGAGACAGCCGTTGAGCCGGATCCGGTCGTGACCGCAATGTCCGGTCCGCAGGTGTACAACGCTGCCTGTCTCGCATGCCACGGCGCGGGTATCGGCGGTGCGCCGATTCTCGGCGATGCGGCTGCATGGGAAGCGCGTATCGCTCAAGGCATAGACGTTCTCAATGACCACGCAATTAACGGCTATACGGGTACGGTGGGTTTCATGCCGGCCAAAGGTGGTCGCGTTGACTTGTCCGACCAGGAAATTGCTGCGGCCGTCGAGTACATGGCCGGCGAAGCTCAATAGCGACGATCCAACTGTCTTAGCGCAAGCGCCTCACCGACATGCGCAGCCTTGATGTTTGCCTCCCCGGCCAGATCAGCAATCGTTCGTGCCACGCGTAGCACGCGTTGATAGGCTCGTGCTGACAGTTTGAATTTGTCGGTCGCATTCTCCAGCAGCCGTAAAGCTTCTCGCGCCGGCTCACAAGTATCTTTCAATGCAACACCGTGCAAGCGAGCATTGCACACGCGGCTCCGCTCCAGTTGAATATCGCGCGCCTTTCGCACTCTCTTTGCAACCCGACGGCTTGACTCGCCGCCAGGCGCATTATTGCGCAGCGCTTCTTTCGGCGGCCGGCTGATCTCGACATGCAAATCGATGCGGTCGAGCAATGGTCCCGATATCTTGCCGCGATACGTTGCAACGCGTTCGCCGCTGCAACAACAATCGCCTGCGAGATCGCCGAGGTATCCGCATGGACAGGGATTCATTGCTGCCACGAACTGAAAGTCCGCGGGAAAGTCCGCTTGCGCACCCGCGCGGGCAATCGTGATGACACCTGCCTCGAGCGGCTCGCGCAGAACCTCGAGCACGTTGCGATTGAATTCCGGCAACTCGTCCAGAAACAACACGCCGTTATGCGCTCTCGAAATTTCACCCGGTTGCGGGCCCGGCCCGCCGCCCACCAGTGCCGCAGGTGACGCTGTGTGATGCGGTGAACGAAACGGTCTTTGTCGCCATCGCGAAAAATCAAGCGAACGACCAAGCACTGAGTCGATCGCTGCTGTCTCGAGCGCCTCTGCCTCGGTCATGGGTGGCAGCACGCCGGGCAAGCGCCTCGCCAGCATGCTCTTGCCGGTGCCGGGCGGGCCGATGAACAGCAGGTTGTGCCCGCCGGCTGCCGCAATCTCGAGCGCGCGTTTCCCCTGAGCCTGGCCTTTCACGTCGGCGAGATCGGGCTCGAACCCACGCGCCGCTTGCGGCCCCGCTCGCTCGACGAGGGGCATTTCCCTACTGCCGGTCAGATGTGCAGTGACTTCCAGCAGCGTCGTCGCTGCCCAAACTTGCGCCTTCGAGAGAACCGCTTCGCTGGCGTTCATCGCCGGCACGATCATGCTGTGTCCCGAATCCCGGGCTTTCAGAGCAGCCGGTAGAATTGCAGGCACCTGGCGCAGATCACCGTTTAATGCGAGTTCACCGTAAAACTCGATTCCGCTAACGGCTTCGACCGGAACCTGTCTGCTTGCGGCGAGGATGCCGAGGGCGATTGCGAGATCGAATCGACCGCCAGTCTTGCGCATGTCGGCAGGACCCAGGTTCACCGTGATGCGTTCCTGCGGAAATTTGAAATCGGAACTGATCAGTGCACTGCGCACGCGGTCCTTGCTCTCTCGCACAGCCGTTTCGGCCATACCAACCACCGAGAACGACGGCAGCCCTCCCGAAAGAAAGACCTCGGTCGTTACTGGCGGAGCATCGATTCCGAGCTGCGCCCGGCTCTGCAGTATCGCGAGACTCACGTCGGCCCTCCCTGGCCTACTGGTTCTGTTCGTACTCCTTCAGTCGCTCTTCAAGCGCCTCGAGTTTTTCGCGCGTCCGGGCGAGCACTGCTTCCTGCACCTCGAACTCGTCGCGGGTAACAAGGTCGAGCTTACCGAGCCCCGCCCGCAGCACCGAACGAAAATTTTCCTCGAGATCCTTGCGCATTGAACGCAGCCCTTCAGGCACTGCAGCAGCCAGTTTTTCCGCGAGGTCCTCTATTGAATTGTCGCTCATGGCTGCTTGATACCGCAGCGGGTCGGAAAACGCCAGTGGCATTACATGCCATGCGACCGGAATTCTCGACCCTGCTCACCAGAATGGTGCAGGTCCCGGATCTCGTGCTCCTGAATGGCGCAGCTGCACGAATCGGAAATTCGTATGTGGTTGTTATTAAACGTTCTTTTCATCTTGGCACGAAAGCTGCTCTAAGGGGAGTGACTTTTATTTATCAATCTTATTGGGAGCAGCAATACATGAAAGCTTTTCTTCACGGCGGACTTCTCGCCACGCTACTGGCAGCAAGCGGCGCCGCCAACGCCGAATGGTCCACGAACCTGGGTTACGCGAGCGAGTACCACTATCGCGGCATTTTCCAAGACGAATCGTCTGCCAGTGGCGGCGTCGATTACGAATCCAACGGTTTTTATGTTGGCACCTGGGTCGCGGATGTCGGGGTCGGGCTGGAGTACGACGCGTACTTTGGATATGGCGCCGAGGTCGGCGGGGTTAACCTGAGCATCGGCTACACCGGCTATTTCTACACCGACGACGATTTCGACAATACGTATCAGGAAATCAACCTGGGTGCCGGTTTCAGCATCTTTTCGCTGGATGTTGCCGTCGGTGAGTACGACGACCCGGCCGGTACCGCCGACTATACCTACTATTCACTGACAGCAGAGAAGAACGGCTTCTACGGCAAGGTCGGCGGCTTTGCCCAGGACTTCGAAGGTGAGTATGTCGAGGCCGGTTACGGCACGACCCTGGGCGGCATCGATCTTGGCGTGGCGGTGATACTCGCCAACAAAGACCTCGTTGGTTTTCAAAATGACGGCAAAGCCAATGAGTCCATCGTGTTCTCGATCGGCAAGGCTTTCGACATTGAGTAATGGACGCGGGGCGGCGACGCCGCCCCCCTTTTCTATTCGAGGGGAAATGCAATGAAAATGATCACTGCAATCATCAAGCCGTTCAAGCTCGATGATGTCCGTCAGGCAGTCGCGGACATCGGTATTCAGGGCATAACGGTGACCGAAGTCAAAGGCTTCGGTCGGCAGCGCGGTCATACCGAGTTATATCGTGGCGCCGAGTACGTCGTCGACTTTCTGCCCAAAGCCAAGATCGAACTGGCCGTTGACGACGATGTCGCGGATCAGGTCGTCGAGGCAATCGCCAACACGGCACGCACGGGCAAGATCGGTGACGGCAAGATCTTCGTCTCCGAGCTTTCCGAAGCCATTCGCATTCGCACCGGTGAGACCGGTAGCGCAGCGGTTTAATTACACGAATAAGCGGAGGAACTTCTCGTGGAAGACATTACCCAACTCTCCGGGCAGGTCACTGAACTGGCCTACGCTCTGGATACCTTTTATTTCCTCGTCATGGGGGCGCTGGTCATGTGGATGGCTGCCGGCTTCACGATGCTGGAAGCTGGCCTCGTCCGTGCGAAAAACACGGCCGAGATTCTCACCAAGAACGTGGGTCTCTACTCAATCGCCTGCATCATGTTTATGTTGTGCGGCTACTCGATCATGTACCCGCTCGCTTTTGAAGGCGGTGCGTTTCAAAGTCTGTCGACGTTTGGCTCCGGTCTGCTGACCACAGCTGACAATGACGCTGCAAGCGTGATCGCGGGCGATGCGTACTACTCAAACCTGTCGGATTTTTTCTTCCAGGTCGTGTTCGTCGCAACCGCAATGTCGATCGTGTCAGGCGCGGTAGCCGAACGCATGAAGCTTTGGTCATTCTTTGTGTTCGCGGTGATCCTGACCAGCTTGATCTACCCGGTGCAGGGCTTCTGGAACTGGGGCGGCGGTTTTCTAAAGGCCAATGGCTTTCTCGATTTCGCCGGATCGGGCACCGTGCACATGTGCGGTGCAGCGGCAGCCTTCGCGGGCGTACTGCTTCTCGGCGCCCGCAAAGGCAAGTACGGACCAGGTGGTCAGATCAACGCGATCCCGGGTTGCAACCTGCCGCTCGCGACGTTAGGCACACTTATCCTCTGGCTCGGCTGGTTCGGATTCAACGGCGGCTCGGAGCTCAAGGTATCTGACGTCGGTGAAGCCAATTCGGTCGCGCTCGTGTTTGTTAATACCAACATGGCCGCGGCAGGCGGACTTGTATTTGCACTGCTACTGTCACGCCTATGGTTCGGTAAGGCGGATCTGACGATGGCTTTGAACGGTGCGCTTGCCGGCCTCGTGGCAATCACGGCCGAGCCGCTGGCTCCTACGCCGCTTTGGGCAACAACGATCGGTGCGATTGGTGGTTTGCTTGTTGTTGGCTCGATCGTACTGATGGACAAATTCAAGATCGACGACCCAGTCGGTGCCATTTCAGTACACGGTGTCGTCGGTATCTGGGGTCTGCTCGCGGTATGCATCACAAACCCGGAAGCATCGCTCAAGTGGCAGTTAATTGGTATCGGCTCGATCTTCGCCTGGGTCTTCATTACCAGCTTTATTGTCTGGTATGTGATCAAGCTGATCATGGGTATCCGCGTCTCGGAAGAGGAAGAGTACGAAGGCGTCGACATCTCGGAGTGTGGCCTCGAGGCCTATCCCGAGTTCACGTCCGCCGAGTAGCTACAAATGCGGCCTGCGGGTTCACGCTTATGGCAAACCCGCAGGCTCTACCTTGAACTCGAAAACGCGAAAACCCCCTGTAAAGCAAGATCTTAGCGGGCCATATGGCCCGCTTTTTTTTGGTCATAATGCTCGTCCGAGCGCACAAAAGCCTGTGTGATCAGGGTCACAACAAATTGCGCTCGTGCATGGTCTAATGCGTTATTGTTCAATGCCCAGTTGGGAAGATTCCAATGAAACGCTACGCGCTATTGATCACCGTTGCGGCAGCCCTTATTACGGGCGGTACGGCTGTTGCGAGCGAAATTTATAAGTGGACCGATCGGGACGGCAATGTGCATTATGAGGATCGTCCGACCGGTGACGCACCAATGGAACGGCTCGCCATCGTTTCGAGGAACACCGATAACTCGGCTGTGCGGTCTCAAGTGGCGGCGAAGCGTGAAGCCCGCGCCACCGCCGAGCAGGTCGCATCCGAGGCACCGCCCGAAATGAGCAAGGCGGAGCTGCGCGCGGAACAGGAAAAACGCAAAGAACAATGCCAGATGTACCGCGACCGGCTGGAGCAATTCCTGCGCTCACAGCGCCTGTATCGCGAAGATGATGCCGGTGAGCGTGAGTACCTCGACGAATCCGAGACCCTGGCAGCTCGCGAATCGGTCGAAGGGCAGATCAAGGAATATTGCGGCTAGCAATGGATCGCGGCGCAAGCCGCTCCTACAGTCGGGTTACAATTCAGCTTCCTTGCATAGGGAGTACCTGGCTTGAGCGCAGCACCGGATTCCGAGAACAGAGAGTCACAGGCCTATTTGCCTGATTTCTGCGATGCCGGTACCGTCTTCGTCGTCGTTTTGATCGCGCAACTCGTCGCGATCCTCTTGACCATTGCGGCGCACGACACGTCGGGCATGTTCCTGATCGAACTTTCCAAGACCTCACTGTTCGTGCTGTGGCTGGCACTACTGAGCATTGGCGTCATGTGCCTGTTCAGGAAAAAGCTCGAGAGCGCCGGCAAGACGCGTGCGTTTGTGATCAGCTTTGTCGTACTCCTCATACTCTGTGTTGCTCTCGCCGAAATCGCCTATCAATTGACGCGCATTTTTGGCGAGTCCGTGATCATCGAGGATTCGCATACACGGTTTATTCTGCGCACCTTCGCGATCAGTGCGATCGTCATCGCGCTCGCAATGCGCTACCTCTACGTCTCGAGCGAATGGCGGCGCAGCATCGTGCTCGAAGCCCAGGCGCGCATCAGTGCATTGCAGGCGTTGATTCGGCCGCATTTTCTTTTCAATAGCATGAATACGATCGCCTCGCTGACGCGCACCGATCCGCAGCAGGCCGAGGAAGCCGTAGAGGATCTTTCCGACCTGCTGCGGGCGAACCTCGGCGGATCCGGAGACCGTACGTCGCTCAAGGCGGAGCTCGAGGTTGCAGCTATCTACCAGCGAATCGAGAAGTTGCGGCTTGGTGACCGGCTGACCGTGCGCTGGAACGTTGCTGGCCTGCCAATGCGCGCCTTGATTCCGAGTCTGACGATTCAGCCGTTGCTCGAGAACGCGATTTACCACGGTATCGAGTTGTTACCCGATGGCGGCGAGGTCACCGTGACCGGCAAGCGCGATGACGACTATCTCGACATTACGATCTCGAACCCCGTGGCCACGGGTGAAAAGCGTGCCACGGGCGGTAACCAGATGGCGCTTTCCAATATTCGGCAACGATTCGAGCTGGCCTACGGCAACCGGGGAACCGTTGACGTTGATGACACCCCGTCGACATACGCCGTCCGACTGCGGTTCCCGTATGACGAGAACAGCGTGTGAAAGTCCTGATCGTTGATGACGAGAAACCTGCACGCGATCGGCTGAGACAGTTGATCGACGATTTCGGGACACACGAAGTCGTTGGCGAGGCAGCCAATGGCGAAGAGGCGATTGCGATGGCCACAAGTCTGCGCCCCGAGATCGTATTGCTCGATATCCGCATGCCAGGCGTTGACGGTATCGAAACCGCACACCATCTCAACGCGATGCAAACCCCGCCCGCCGTCGTTTTCACAACGGCATACGACGAATACGCCATTGACGCTTTCGATGCCCGGGCTATTGGCTATGTGCTCAAGCCCGTGCGCCGCGAGCGACTCGAGCGCGCACTCGAGCATGCGTCGCGACTGACTGGCCAAATCCTCAACGAACTGACCAACGACTCGCAACTTGAAAGCCGCCGCAATCATGTCTGTGCGCGTGTGCATGGCGAACTGCGTCTGATACCCGTCAGCGACGTCAGTTTTTTCAATTCCGATCAGAAATACACGTGCGTGCACCATGTAGAAGGCGAGGACCTGATCGAGGATTCCCTGAAAGCGCTCGAGCAGGAATTCGCCGGGCGATTCGTACGTATACATCGCGGCGCGCTCGTCGCGGTCGATAAGATCGACAAGCTCGAGAAGATGACCGACGGCAAGACCCGTGTCGTATTGCGTGGTGACGCGAATCAGGACGACAATGACCCAAACGATGAACTAGTAATCAGCCGGCGACATCTGGCTACCGTTCGTCGCCGCCTTAAGGGAGGGTAAAGCGTCTTGGACATTCGTATCGCAACGCGCAAGAGTGCGCTCGCGCTCTGGCAAGCCGAACACGTGGCGGCTGCACTTACGGCACTGCCCGACGTCGAGTCAGTCGAACTCGTGCCGCTGTCAACGCGTGGTGATGAAATCCTCGACAAGAGCCTGCAGATGATCGGCGGCAAGGGCCTGTTTATAAAGGAACTCGAGGTCGCGATGCAGGCGGGCATGGCTGATATCGCGGTGCACTCGATGAAAGACGTACCCGCGGAAATGCCTGACGGGTTTTGTATCGCAGCCTTACTCGAACGCGCGAATCACGCGGATGCGCTCGTTGGCGGACAGGGTTGCACGCTTGACACACTCGCCGATGGAGCACGCATTGGCAGTTCCAGCCTGCGCCGGCAGGCGCAACTCAAGCTGATGCGCCCCGATCTGTCGATTCAGCCACTGCGCGGCAACGTCAACACACGACTCATAAAGCTGGAGAACGGCGACTTCGACGCGATTATCCTCGCCGCTGCAGGCCTCGAGCGTCTCGGCTTGCAGCATCACATCAGTCAGCAATTTACGCCGCAGGAAATGTTGCCGGCCGCTGCGCAGGGCGTCATCGGCATCGAATGCCTCGAATCGAAGAATGCGTTGCGCTCGCTACTCGGCCAACTCAATCATGAGCCGACCGCACAAACTACAATCGCAGAACGCGCCATCGCAAGGACTTTGCAGGCGAATTGCCAGTCGCCCGTCGCGACACACGCTGTGATCGAAGACGCTTTGATGACCGTAACAGCTCTGGTCGCAATGCCCGACGGCAGCCAGTCGATTCGCGATACAGTGACGGGTGCGGTTGCCGATGCCGAAGGTCTCGGCAGAGCGCTTGCACAACGCCTGCTCACGAGCGGGGCCGGTGAACTGCTCACTGCAGCCGGTGCGGCCGATGACTGACAACGAACTCGCCGGTGTCGGCGTACTCGTTACGCGGCCCAAACACCAGGCCACTGAACTTGCCGAAGCTATCAAGAGTCGGGGCGGATCCGTGATCGCGTTTCCTGTGATCGAAATTCTCCCTCGCGACGGCGAGGCGATCGCCCGTGCCGCAAGTGATTTGCACGATCCCGATATCGCGATATTCGTCAGCCCGAACTCCGTCCAACACGGCCTGGAGCAGGCCGGCAACGCCAGAATTGCCGTTATCGGTCCGGCAACAGCAGCAGCGATCGAATCTGCGGGACGATGTGTCGACATTCGGTCATCGGCTGGCTACGACAGCGAACATCTGCTCGCCGAGCCCGAGCTACAGAGGGTTCACGGTAAGGTCATTCGCATCATTCGCGGCAGTCAGGGCCGGGAGCTGATCGCAGATACGTTGCGCGCACGCGGTGCAATCGTCGAATACCTCGCCGTATATGAACGGCAAGCGCCGGACTGCTCAGCAGCCGAACTCAATGAACTCGAGCGCTTATGGCGCTCCGGTGTGATCGATGTCCTAACAATCATGAGCGTGGAATCACTCACCAACCTTGCTGCCGTTTTGCCCGAACGGTGCAGAGCCGAGCTCGAAAATACGCCGCTGGTGACACCGGCCACTCGTGTGATAAAAGAGGCACACAGACGATTCCCCGGCATCCCGGCGACGCTCGCACGAGGACCTCAAGCCAGCGAAATGGTCAGCGCGATCGTAGCGTGCTTAAGGCCTGACTCGGAAAATGACCCTGATGACTAAGAAAGACAATAACAAGGACAAGGACACGGAGCTTCCGGACGAGGAAGAGACCGTTGCTGAGGATTCCGTGGCGGAACCTGGGCCCGAGCCCGAACCTGAGCCCGAACCCGAACCCGAACCCGAGCCCGAACCTGAGCCCGAGCCCGAGCCCGAACCGGCCGCGGAACCCGTGCCGCGCAAAGCAGGGAAAAGAGGGTCGGGCGGCATTGCCTGGCTGGCTCTTTTCATCTCGCTCGTGTCGTTCGCGGCGATCGGCTACCTGGTGGTCGAGGACTGGCGTGCGCGCGGCGATGCAGACCAGAGTGCGAGTTCGCTTGCAGACCTCAGAAACCGCATCGCGTCGTCGAGCGAATCGCTTGCAAATCTCGATCGTGGTTTAGCGGACCTGGCTGAGGCCGATGTGCGTGCCGCGTCGGAGCTGCAACTGCTGCAAAGCGATCTCGACAACCGAATTCAGATGCTCGATTCATTGCCATCACGAATGTCCACGCTGGAGAGCTCGCTGGCATCGCTACAAGGGGTATCCACCGGCGCGCGCAATACCTGGTTGCTCGCAGAAGCTGAGTACTACATGCAGATCGCGAACGCGCAGCTGCAGCTGGCGGGCAATCCACACCTTGCCACTCTTGCGCTTGGCATGGCGGACGAGCGTATCGTGCAACTTGCCGATCCTGCGTTAACCGAGGTGCGGCGTGCTTTGTCTGATGAACTCGCCGCACTCGACGTCATGGACAAGCCCGACATTGAAGGCATAACACTGACTCTTGCAAGCCTGGCACGTGTAGTCGATTCGTTGCCTTTACGGCAGATCGCGGAGTCAGATGCTGACGGCGACGCCGAAATCGATCCGGAGTTAAGCGGCGTCAGTCGCGCCTGGGCCTCCGTCAAGGGCGCCGTATCGGGTCTTGTCAAAGTCACCGGGCCCGACGAGACAGCGGCCCCCCTGGTGACGCCCGAGGCTGTTTACTTCTTGCGTACGAATCTGACCTTACAACTGCAGACAGCACGACTGGCACTGCTGCGTGGCGAACAGGCTGTATTCCAGCAGAGTCTCGATGACGCCGCGGCGTGGCTTGAGCTGTACTTCGATGCAGAAAGCGCCCAGGTTGCGAGCGCGTTGCAGACAATCGCAGAAATCCGTGATGGACTATTTGCCGTAACACCGCCTGACATCTCCCGCTCGCTGCGTCTGCTGCGACAATTCAAGACAATCACAGAGCCCGCGCAATGAAACTCGGCGCTATCGTCGTTGTTGCGCTGATTCTGAGCGCCATCGCCGCGCATTTCTTGCTCGGCGATCCGGGCTATGTCGCGATTAACTTTCGCGGTTACCTGATCGAAATGTCCGTGCCCGTCCTCCTCAGCATAGCGGTACTGCTGGTTATTACGGTCTGGCTTGTCCGCCGAATCGTGCAGGCACCGCGCCGTTTTGGTGAAGCAGCGGGTCGTTATCGTGCCGGCCGTGCCGGCCAAAAACTGACACGCGGCATGATTGAAGTCGCCGAAGGCAATTTCGCGCGCGGTGAAAAACTGCTTGCGCGGGCTGCGGGTACGAGCGACGCACCGCTGTTCAATTACCTGCAGGCTGCACGGGCAGCACATTTGCAGGGCAAGGATGAACGGCGTGATGAGTGGCTCAAACTTGCGTACGAGCATACGCCCGAGGCAGCCAACGCCGTATTGCTAACGCAGGCCGAGCTGCAACTCGACCGTGAACAGTATGAGCAAGCGCTCGCGACACTGCGGCGTATCGAGGAAAATTCACGAGACCACAGTCATGCACTTGCCTTGTTGGGTCGTTTGTATTTTCGGCTCGAGGATTGGCCGAACCTCACCGAGATTTTGCCGCGCCTTCGCAAACAGGGACGGGTCAAGCAGGAAACGCTCGACGAGTGGACAATTCGAGTACACAGCGAGCGTTTCGAACACGCCGCGGATGGCGAGACCGTCATCGCCGAGTGGAAAAGCGTGGCAAAACGTCTTCGCGACGATACGTCCTTGCTCGATGCGTACTACATGAACCTGATGCGCACCGGCCTGCATGAAAAGGCAGAGAAGGATCTGGCAGCCGCGCTGAAGGCTAAATGGCGCGCGCCCCTGGTGCGACTGTTTGGTCTCGTCGAAGGACCAGACCCATCAAAGCAATTGAAGCGCGCCGAGGGCTGGCTCGCCAAGCACGGCGATGATGCCGACCTGCTGCTCGCGGCGGCCCGGCTTTGCCTGCGCAATGAGTTGTGGGGCAAGGCCCGCAGTTACCTCGAAACCGTAATCAGCCTGCGACCAACGCCGGAAGCCTTCCAGGAATTCGGACGCTTGTTGACGCAACTCGGTGAGACAGATGCGGCCGCCGACGCCTATCGCGAAGGACTCGGCATGGTCGCCAAAAGCCCGTTGCCAGCCATTCCGCACCTCGAGCCTGACAAGGCATGACCCCAGTGAAGATTGACGACGATGCTGTGCTGGTCGTCGGTACCGGCTATGTCGGGCGTCGGTTTATCGCTCAACTGCCGTCAGCCGTAGGGCTAAGTCGCTCTCCGATATCACCTCTACAGCAGACAGCGGTATTTGATCTCGACGACGATGTTCCGCTGCCGCTGTCGTTGCCCGATCACTATTCCGTTCTGTACACGGTGCCGCCGTCATCAGACTTCGAAACGGACGTTCGGCTGGAACGATTACTGGAACGGTTGATGCCGGTGCCGCAGCGATTCGTCTACATCAGCACGACTGGTGTGTACGGCAATCACGACGGCGAATCCGTCAATGAAGAAACGCCTGTGAATCCTGAGAATGACCGGGCCAGACGGCGCGTCGCTGCTGAAGAATTGCTGCGGGCCTGGTGCACGCGGCATGACTCAGAGTTCGTGGTTCTGCGAGTCCCCGGCATCTATGGGCCGGAGCGTCTGGGGATCAGGCGCATTCGCGAAGCTGCGGCGGTAATCGCGGAACAAGACGTCGGTCCGGGCAACCGCATTCATGTCGATGACCTCGTGCGTTGCTGCGAGGCAGCAATTTCGAATGACGCGCCAGCTGGAATTGTTAACGTCGGTGACGGAGATCATCGCTCCTCAACCTGGTTTACGAACGAGGTGGCCCGCCAGAGTAATCTGGCTCCGCCGCCGACAATCAGCATGGCGGCAGCCGAGCGCGAGTTCTCGCCGATGCGGTTGTCGTTTCTTAAAGAGTCGCGCCGCGTCAGCACGGCAAAGATGCGGGACGTTCTGGGCGTTAATCTTCGATACGCGAACGCCGAGGACGGAATCCGCGCCAGCATAGCCGAAGAACGCTCATAACCTGGCGGCCGCGGGCGGGATGTTGCTCACCGGAAGTAAAGCGCAGCGCAGCGAGCCATGAAGGTGAGCAACAGCCGGGGCGCGGCCCTCTTAGCTACGGTTGGCTACGTACGCTCCGCAGCCATGCTGTCAGCGGCGCCCACTCGTCCCAATCGGGCCAGGCGAGATATTCGGGCAGTTCGAAAATACCCAGGCCGCGCGTGTAGGCACGTACGTAGTTCTGGGCTTCGCGAAGTGCTGCGATATATGGCACGCGCGCCTTCGTCAGGTACTCGTCCAGATCGTCGAATATCAAGGTATTGTCTCTAACGCGATTGGCAAGCGCACCGACCTTGGCCTGCTTGCGCTGCACCTTGCCGAGGCCCTGCAGTTCTTTCAGGAACGTCGTCGTTGCCTGGATATCGATCGTCGACGGCAGCACTGGCACGACGACCGTTTCGGCGTGCTTAACGAGATCTACCAACTCCTTGCCGTGCGAGCGTGCCGGCGCGTCGCTGACAACGATGTCGGCACCACGCGGTACGCGCCTAAGACCGTCTTTATACGCCGCAACAGCGGCTATCTTCGGTCGGTTCTCGGGGCGCCGATCAATCCAGTCGAGACTCGAGCGTTGTGGATCGTAATCGGCCAGGGCGACGCTTGCGCCTTCACTAGCGAAATAAGATGCGATGTTGGTCGCGAGTGTGCTTTTTCCACAGCCACCCTTCGCGTTCAATACCATTATATGCCGCATGACCTCTCCTCAAGGGCGATGTTTTCAGAATTTTATGTAAACTACAGCCGCCGACATGAAATGTCCATCCGGTTATTTCGCAAGAGTACGATGACGTTTTTTGCAACGAACAGACTCCGCATATGCAACTCCCATTCCTGAAGATGCAGGGCGCCGGCAATCGCATCGTCGTCGTCGATCAGCGCGATCAGAACCTGCCGCCGCCCTCGCCAACCGAGTTGCGTCGGCTCGGTAACGACGATACCGGACCAGGATTCGATCAGTTGATGTGGGTCGGACCGGCACACGCTGACGATACCGCCGCAAGTTACCGCGTCTTCAATACCGACGGCTCCGAAGTCGAGCAATGCGGCAATGGCGTCCGTTGCATAGCATGGATGCTGGCGCAGGAAAGTGATACGGAACGGACATTTACGCTCGAAAGCCCGGCCGGTCTGGTTACTGCGATCGTGCTCAACGACCGGCGTGTCGCCGTGAGCATGGGACCACCTGAATTTGACCCCGCGCGTGTGCCGTTCGTTGCGGACACACGGGTGGATCGCTACGAGCTCGATGTGGCTGGCCGGTTACTCCTTGTATCCGTCCTCGCGATCGGCAATCCGCATTGCGTACTTGAGGTCGATGACGCCGCAGCGGCTGATGTCGCGGTTCTTGGCCCGGCAATCGAACGCCATCAGCGTTTCCCGGCGGCTACGAACGTCGGTTTCATGCGGGTTCGCGATCGGGAGAATATCGATCTTCGCGTACACGAGCGCGGCGTCGGAGAAACACTTGCCTGTGGCACGGGTGCCTGCGCCGCAGTCGTTGCGGGCCAACGGCTTGGTCTGCTGGACGATGAGGTCGCTGTGCAGCTGCCGGGGGGACAACTCGTGGTAAGCTGGCTCGGCGGCACCGAACCTGTATGGCTCACCGGCAATGCCGAACTGATTAGTGAAGGAACAATTGATCTATGAGCACACAACGCAAGCCGGAATTCATCGCAGAAGAGGTATCCGAGCAAGCCGTTCAGGACTACCTCGAAGCCAATCCCGACTTTTTTGAACGTCACGGCGCGTTGCTCGGCCAGCTCGAACTGCCGCACGGCGCCGGCGGGGCCGTATCTCTCGTTGAGCGTCAGATCTCGATGCTCAGGCAAAGAGAACTGGGCCTCGAGCGCCAGCTCAAGGAACTGATCGGGGTCGCCCGCGCCAACGATGTGCTCTCATCAAAGATCCACGAATTAACGTTGCAATTGCTTGCGGCTCGCAACTTGCAAGGGTGCGTTGCCGCTATCGAGGAAGCAATGCGCAGTGGTTTTGGTGCCGATCATGCCATTCTCGTGTTATTTGGCGATGCATCGCTATTCGGCGATATCCATAGCGGGCGTTTTTTCCGTGTGATCGAGCGCGACGACGAGACGCTTGGACCGTTCGATACTTTTCTAAAAGGCAACGGCCCGCGCTGCGGTCAGGTACGCGATTCGCAACGAGCTTTTCTGTTTCACGAGGACGCCGAGGAGATTGGTTCGGTGGCGCTGGTGCCGCTTGGTGACAAGGCGCAAATCGGCTTTCTCGCGATCGGCAGCGCCGACGCCGACCGCTTTCACCCGGGCATGAGCATTGATTATCTCGCGCGCGTCGGCGATCTGGTCGCGGGAGCCCTGAAGCGTTACTGAGATTGGTTTGGAATAACGGGAGCCCGTCCGGTGGACGACACTGAGAAGGACTGGATCGGGACGTTTATTCGCCACCTCGAATACGAGCGCCGGCTATCCGCTCTGACGTGCAAGCACTACCGCCGCGATCTCGATGCGTTGGTCGCTTTTTGCAGCACGAACGATATCAATCGCTGGGCCGACATCGACAGCGAACACATTCGCGCCTTCGCCGCGACGAGTTACCGGCGTGGACTCTCAGCCAGAAGCATTCAGCGGCAACTATCCGCCACACGGACGTTTTTTCGCTACCTGCTGCGTGAGAAACACGTAAAAACCAACCCGGTGGTGTCAGTATCCGCGCCAAAGTCAGGCAAGCGCCTGCCCGCCAATCTCGATGCCGATCGCATGGCCCGCCTGCTCGATATTCCCGGCAACGCGCCGATCGTCAATCGCGATCGTGCAATCCTCGAACTGCTGTACTCGTCGGGCCTTCGACTGGCCGAGCTGACCGACCTCGACTGTGGCGACGTGGACGTGCAGGACGCGACGGTGCGCGTGACGGGCAAGGGCAACAAGGACCGCATTGTGCCGGTCGGCAAGCACGCCCTGCAGGCCCTCGCGAAGTGGCATACATCGCGCGGTCAGTTGGCCGCGGCCGATGAAAAAGCTCTTTTTGTCAGCAATCGCGGCACACGCCTGAGCCGGCGTTCCGTCCAGGCCCGCGTGTCCCACTGGGCCCGGCGCCAGGGAATCGACGTGAACGTATTCCCACACCTGTTTCGGCACTCCTTTGCCACACACCTGCTTGAGTCGAGTCACGACCTGCGTGGCGTTCAGGAACTGCTCGGTCATGCCAATATCTCGACGACCCAGGTCTATACTCACCTTGACTTCCAGCATCTTGCCCAGATATACGACAAGACCCATCCTCGCGCGCGGGCGAAATCAAAAGACAAAGCCTGACCGCGCCTAACCCAGGTAAAGGACCATGGAACAGTTTCGAGGGACAACGATTGTCTCGGTACGCCGCAATGGCAAGGTCGCTATCGGCGGCGACGGTCAGGTCAGCGTGGGCAACACGGTGATGAAAGGTAACGCCCGCAAAGTGCGGCAATTGGCCGAGGGCCGCGTGATCGCGGGTTTTGCCGGTGGTACTGCGGACGCTTTCACGCTGTTCGAGTTGTTCGAAAGCAAGCTTGAGCAATACGGCAACCTGACCCGCGCCGCGATCGAACTCGCCAAAGACTGGCGCACCGACCGTCGCCTGAGACGGCTCGAGGCCCTGTTGTGTGTTGCGGATGAAGGGAGTTCGT
The DNA here is from genome assembly GCA_029862045.1 of Gammaproteobacteria bacterium. GTDB lineage: Bacteria > Pseudomonadota > Gammaproteobacteria > Steroidobacterales > Woeseiaceae > UBA1847. Next base: position 103,197 of record JAOTYE010000011.1, on the reverse strand, counting down.
TCATCATCTCAGGCAATGGCGACGTCATTGAGCCTGAACATGATCTGATGGCCATCGGCTCCGGTGGTCCCTTTGCGCAGGCCGCCGCGCTTGCACTACTGCAGAACACGGATCTCGATGCGGCAGAGATTGTCGACAAGGCCTTGCGTATTGCCGGCGAAATCTGCGTCTATACCAATCAGAATATCGTTATTGAAGAGTTGTCAGCGAAGTAAACCATGTCACAGATGACCCCCAGAGAAATCGTCCAGGAACTGGACAAGCACATCGTCGGCCAGGACGAGGCCAAGCGTGCCGTTGCGATCGCACTGCGCAATCGCTGGCGCCGGGTACAGGTCGACGAGCCGCTGCGTAGCGAGATTACGCCCAAGAATATTCTGATGATCGGACCGACCGGCGTCGGCAAGACCGAGATTTCCAGGCGGCTCGCGAGGCTCGCCAAGGCGCCGTTTATCAAGATCGAGGCAACCAAGTTCACCGAGGTCGGTTATGTCGGCCGTGAGGTGGATAGCATCATCCGCGACCTGATGGATATTTCGGTCAAGATGATCCGCGAAGATGGAATGTCGAAGGTCCGTCATCGTGCCGAGGACGCTGCCGAAGAACGCGTGCTTGATGCATTACTTCCGCCGCCAAAACAGGCGCTCGGCTTTACGCCGGATGCGGAGCCTGCAACTGAAGGCAGCGAAACGAGACAGAAGTTTCGCAAGATGCTGCGTGAGGGCAAACTCGACGGCAAGGAAATCGAGATTGAGATCAATGCAATGCCTGTCGGCATCGAGATCATGGCGCCGCCGGGCATGGAAGAAATGACGAGCCAGCTGCAGGGCATGTTCCAGAATCTCGGTGGCAATCGTCGCACGACGCGTAAGGTCAAAGTCAAAGATGCATTGAAGCAGCTGACCGACGAAGAAGCGGCGAAGATGCTCGACGAAGAAGAACTCAAAGCGCAGGCGCTCGAGGCTGTCGAACAACACGGCATCGTGTTTCTCGATGAGCTCGACAAGGTGGCGAAGAGCTCGGGGACCCACGGCGCCGACGTATCCCGCGAAGGCGTGCAGCGGGACCTGTTGCCGATCGTTGAAGGGTCGACCGTTAATACCAAGTACGGCATGGTGCGAACGGACCACATTCTGTTCATCGCATCAGGCGCGTTCCATGTTGCCAAGCCTTCGGATCTGATTCCGGAACTACAGGGTCGCTTCCCGATTCGGGTCGAACTCAAGTCACTAACCACCGACGACTTCGTCAGAATTCTGACCGAGCCGGATGCCTCGTTAACAGCACAGTACATGGCGTTGCTTGAGACCGAGGACGTCGCTCTCGAATTCGCCGAAAGCGGCGTCAGGCGACTCGCTGAAGTCGCGTTTCAGGTGAACGAGAACACCGAAAACATCGGCGCTCGCCGCCTCCATACGGTAATGGAGCGCCTGCTCGAAACGGTTTCGTTCGAAGCTTCGGACAAAGGTGGCTCGCACCTTCAAATCAACGCCGGTTATGTCGACGAGCATTTATCCGAATTGTCCAGGGACGAAGACTTGAGCCGATATATTCTGTAGGGGCACTTTGGCCTGCGCGTCGGGAGCTGCTCATCGGAAGTAAAGCGCAGCGCAGCGAGCCATGAAGATGAGTAGCTCCCGACGCGTAGGCATCTCGCTATGAAAATTACTCCGACCGAAATTAGATTGCGTAAGAATTCGAGGGTGCTCGTCGTCGCTTTTGATGATGGATCGGAGTTCAGTTTCTCGTTCGAATATCTCCGGGTCCACTCCCCGAGCGCTGAAGTGATGGGCCACGGCCCAGGGCAGGAGACTCTGCAGACTGGCAAGGAAAACGTCACAATTACCGCGATCGACCCCGTTGGCCATTATGCTGTGCGCCTCGTGTTCGACGACGGCCACAATACCGGGCTGTACTCGTGGACCTATCTGCACCAACTGGGCCGCGACATGGAAGCAAACTGGCGGCGCTACCTCGACCGTCTCGCGGCAGCAGGGTATGCTCGCGAAAAGCCCGAATAACAACAAGTCATGAGCAAATCCGACACATCGGCCGAATCCACGCATTTCGGCTATAAGAACGTGCCGGTCGACGAAAAGGCCGGCCACGTCAGAGGTGTGTTCGACTCCGTCGCTACGCGCTACGACATCATGAACGATCTGATGTCCGCCGGAATGCACCGCCTGTGGAAGCGACACACGATCGATCAGGCCGCCGCCCGCCCTGGCCATACTATCCTCGATCTCGCCGGTGGCACTGGCGACCTGGCACTCAAGTTCGCACGTCAAGTCGGGCCGAAAGGCCACGTCGTCCTCGCTGATATCAACGCGGCGATGCTCGAGCAGGGGCGGCAAAGACTGGTTGACGCCGGTATTGCGGGCAACCTGACAATTGCACAGGTCGACGCCGAAAAGCTGCCGTTCGACGACAGCAGCTTCGATCGTATTGCGATCGCGTTCGGACTCAGAAATGTCACCGACAAGGATGCCGCCCTGCGCTCGATGTATCGTGTCCTGAAGCCCGGCGGCAGAGCTCTGATTCTCGAGTTTTCACGGCCTGTAAAGGCGCTCAAACCTGCGTACGACCTGTATTCCTTTAAGGTTTTGCCGTTGATCGGCAAGATCGTCGCGAACGACGAAGACAGTTATCAGTACCTCGCTGAATCGATTCGCATGCACCCCGATCAGGATGAATTGCTCGCCATGATGCAAGACGCCGGCTTCGAGCGCTGCCGCTTCCAGAACCTGGCGGGTGGCATCGTCGCACTGCACATTGGCTACCGGATTTAGGCGCGCGCAGATGGATCCGCTCGAGACATTACTCCGCCCGGTAACGAATATTCTCAATCGCAATATTCAGGAAACGACCCCCGCACGTGAACTCTGTCAACGGCTCGATGGCACGACTGTTGCTGTGCGTGTTCGTGATACGGCGCTCGCCATGTATTTCGAGATCGATGACGAAGTTATTGTGCTGGCGACCGAATCGGCGTCCGAACCCGACGTCATCATTACCGGTTCGTTGCTGACGCTTGCGCGTCTGGCCGGAGCTTCCGAGCAAAGCGCCGTTCGTAATTTCTCCCTCGACCTGTCCGGAGACGCGGAAACCGCACAGGCATTTCAGGAACTCCTCGCCTATGTGAAGCCGGACATCGAGGAGGAACTGTCGACGCTGATCGGCGATGTCGCGTCTCATCGTGCAGCCGAAATATCGCGGGGCGTGGTTAACTGGGCGCGAGACGCGCGCAGGACATTCGGCTCGAATATTCGCGAGTATTTGCAGGAGGAGAGCGGCGACCTGCCAAGCCGCTACGAAGTGCAACGCTTCACCAGGCAAGTCGACTCACTGCGCGACGATGTTGCGCGACTCGAAGCACGCCTCAATCGCCTGGTTGGTGGTGCGTAACGATGCAACGGCGACGCACGATGCGACGAGTTCTCACTATCCAGCGCGTGCTCGTGAAGTACGGCCTCGACGACATCATTAAGGAAACACATCTGCTGCGCCCGTTGCGTTTTCTTTTCTATGTGTTGCCACGACGCCGCGATACGTCGGCACCGCTTGGCGAACGCATACGGCTCGCTCTCGAGGAACTCGGCCCGATCTTTGTGAAATTCGGTCAGGCGATTTCGACGCGGCGAGACTTGCTGCCACCTGATATCGCCGATGAATTGGCGAAGCTGCAGGATACGGTGCCACCCTTTCCGGCGCAGCAGGCCATCGAGATTCTCAATGCGGCTTACGGTGAGCCCGTCGATCAGGTTTTCAAGCGCTTCGACGTCGAACCGTTCGCCGCCGCGTCGATTGCGCAGGTCCACACGGCGCAGTTGGCAAACGACGCTGAGGTCATCGTCAAGTTATTGCGCCCCGGCGTACAGGAGCAGATCGAGCGCGACCTCGACGTCCTGCGCATGATTGCCGGCCTTGCCGATCGTTACTGGCAACATGGCAAGCGCTTACGCCCACTCGAGCTCGTTGCCGAGTACGAGCAGACGATTATCGACGAACTCGATCTGATGCGTGAGGCCGCCAACACCGCACAACTTAAACGCAATTTTGCGGGCTCGGACATGCTGTATGTCCCCGACGTTTATTGGGACTTTTGCCGGCCTGAAGTACTCGTACAAGAACGCATCTACGGCATTCCGATAAGCGATATGGATGCTTTGCGCGCGGCCGGCACGAATATCCAGGTACTCGCCGAGAACGGTGTCGAGATCTTCTTCACGCAGGTATTCCGCCACAACTTCTTCCACGCGGACATGCATCCGGGCAATATTTTCGTCATCGTGACCGACCCGGAAAAACCGAAGTACGCTGCCGTCGACTTCGGCATCGTGGGCACGCTAAGTCCCGAAGACCAGAAATATCTGGCGCATAATTTCCTGGCGTTCTTCGATCGCGACTATCACCGCATCGCGAAATTGCACATCGACTCGGGCTGGGTGCCCGAAGGCACGCGAATCGACCAACTGGAAACCGCCGTACGAACGGTTTGCGAACCGATCTTTAACAAACCACTCGCCGAGATCTCATTTGCTCAGGTGCTGATTCGTTTGTTCCGGGTCGCACAGCGCTTCAATGTCGAAATACAGCCGCAGATGATTCTGCTGCACAAGACACTGTTTAATATCGAGGGCCTGGGTCGCGAATTGTATCCGCAGCTGGATCTCTGGAAGACCGCACATCCGGTACTCAAGCGCTGGATGAATGAACAGATGGGTCCGAAGGCCCTGCTCGAGGATCTGCGCGAGAACCTGCCGCTGCTGCGCGACGCGTTGCGCGAATTACCGACTATCATCAAACAGCTTGCAGCCCTGCTCGCTAATCCGGGCAATGACGACGAGAGGAAGACGGATTGATTCTGCCACACGTCGCCAGGTTTCTGCTTTGGCTCGGTGGCTGGACGGCCGTCGGCGAGGTACCAGATGTCCACAAGGCGGTGCTGATCGCGGCACCCCATACTTCGAACTGGGATGGCTTCTGGGCAATCGTTTACAAAGTTTTCATCGGGCTCGACGTCAGGTTCTTCGTCAAGGAATCCATGTTCTGGTTTCCGTTGAGTGCTTTACTCAAGGCCTTTGGCGCGATTCCGCTTAATCGCAAACGCGCCGGTTCGGCTGTCAACGAAGCGATAGCCGCATTTGACGAGAATGAGCGCTTCTATTTCGGACTCGCACCGGAGGGCACGCGCAGCAGAACACCGGGATGGAAGAGCGGCTTTTATCGAGTCGCCGAGGGCGCCAACGTACCCGTCGTATTCGGTTTCCTCGACTATGACAACAGGCGGCTTGGACTCGGGCCCGTGCTGACCCTGACTGGCGAGAAGGACGCGGACATGGCTATCTGCCAATCGTACTATGCGTCGATTTCAGGTCGCTGGCCCGAGAAAACCAGCCCGGTAAGACTCACTCGCCAGAAGCAATGATGGCGGCGAAGCAGAATCAGTCGAGACCGCATCGTCCAATTCGCAGCTTTGTCCGCCGCGCCGGCCGCCTGACGCCATCACAACAACGCGCCCTCGATGAGCTGTGGCCGCAATACGGTATTGAGTTCGAAACGAGGCCGCTCAACCTGCGGGCCGTTTTTGGCCGCGCGGCGCCCGTGGTGCTCGAGATCGGCTTTGGCAATGGCGAAACGCTCGTGCAGCAGGCCAAACAGAATCCGGCGAGCGACTATCTGGGCATCGAGGTCCACGAACCCGGCGTCGGGCACTGTCTGCTCGCGGCACAAGACGCCGGCATCACCAACCTCAAGCTGATCGTGCACGACGCGATCGAGGTACTCGAGGGCCAGATTCCACTGGCTTCTCTGCACCAGATCAATCTCTACTTTCCCGACCCGTGGCCGAAAAAGCGACATCACAAACGTCGCATCGTGCAGCCGCCGTTTTTGGGGCTCTGTGCCGACCGGCTCGAGTCAGGTGGCTCTTTGCACATCGCCACGGACTGGGCTGACTACGCCGAGCATATAGACGAAGTACTCGCGCAGTCGGCCCAATTTTCTCGCGCAGAACGGCGTGAGCACGCCGGCGACGAACCCCTGAGCCGGCCGATGACCAAATTCGAGAAGCGCGGACTCAGCAAGGGACATCGCATCTGGGACTGGCGATTCAATCGCTTAGCTTGAAATTGAATTCGGCCGACAAATCCTCATGTATGATCTATAGACAGAAACAAAGGACTTTTCGTGGAGATCGAGGACACACATCATGGCCGTCGCTTATCCCAGTATTGGTCAGTGGTTTCGTCGCCCCAACGGCAGCTTGCTTGAGGTCGTCGCCGTCGATGAAGAGGACAGCACCGTCGAGATTCAGTTTTTCGACGGTACTATCGATGAGGTTGAACTGGATGCCTGGGCGGAGCAGCGCCTGACCGAGGTCGCGGCACCCGAGGACTGGTCCGGCTCTGTCGACATGGATCCCGAGGACTATATCGGCAGGCGCAACAGCGATATACCGACCGGGTATCATGACCCGCTGGCGTTTCTGGAAAACGGGGATTGACTGCAGGAATGGCCTGCGCCTACATGCTGGTCGGTCCGGTTACGTAAATAACGCCTTCTCGGACTGCGACGTCTACTGCGCACAGCGACTTGCCGACGCACGGACCGCGGAAGCACAATCCCGTATCGATCTCATACTGCGCACCATGCGATGCGCAGATTATCGCGGTGTTGTCCCTGGTCAAAAACCCGTCCGGCATCCAGTTCAACGGATGGCCGACGTGCGCACAAAAATTCTGGTACGCGTAGACCTTGTCGGCCCGGCGTACGACGAATCCTCGAAACGGCCAGTCGCCCTCACCGATCTGAAATTCGCGACACCCAGGATCCTCGATCGCGGACAGGGGGCCGATCACGATTTCAGCTGCCCCGCTCATCCGCTCCCCACGGCGCAACCTTGAACAACAGCAGCATCCCCGGAATCGCCAGCGCGGTACAAAGCAAAAAGAAGGATGTCCAGCCCACCTGCTCAACGATGATGCCGGTTACCGCGTTGGCCAGGGTTCGCGGGACTGCAGTCAGCGCAGTGAAAAGGGCAAACTGCGTCGCCGCAAACACCGGATTGGTCGTACGAGCAATAAACGCGATGAATGCTGCGGTTCCCAGCCCTACGCCCAGGTATTCGAACGCCACGACCGCGCCGAGCATCCATGGATCAGCTCCCACCACAGACAACACTGCGAAACCCAGGATGCTGATCACCTGGACGACGCCGAACAGCCACAAGGCACGATTGATGCCCAGCTTGATCATCACTACGCCACCGGCAAGCCCGCCGACAGTGGCAGCAATCAGGGCCGCGAACTTGGAGATGACACCGATCTGCGTCAGAGTAAAACCGACATCTACAAAGAACGGCGACTGCAGCGCGGTAGCCATGTTGTCACCCAGCTTGTACAGGAACATAAAAGCGAGAATCAACGCTGCTCCGCTCAATCCCTTGCGTTGTACAAATTCCCGAAAAGGCTCGACGACGGCTTCGCGCAGCGTTCGCGGCGGAGTCGGGTTTGTTATTGCTTCCTGAATAATCAAGGTCAACACAATACCGACGCCCATGAACAGCGCCACAACAACGAATACGGTATGCCAGGGAAGATGGTCTGCAAGAATCAGCGCCAGCGAACCGGGCACGAGCCCTGCCAAACGATAAGTCTGCACATGAATCGCGTTACCAATGCCGAGTTCGACATCCGGCAGCAGTTCGCGACGATAGGCGTCGAGCACGATGTCCTGGCTCGCGCTGAAGAATGCGACGACGGCGGCCAGGTAGGCCACGGTCCATATCGACAGCTCCGGCTTGATAAAGCCCATTGAGGCAATAGAGACGAGTAGGGCCAGTTGCGTCACCAGCATCCAACCGCGACGCCGGCCCAGGAAGGGCAGCGTGTAGCGGTCCATGATTGGCGACCAAAGGAATTTCCAGGTGTAGGGAAAACCGACCAGCGCAAAAAAGCCGATTTCGGCCAGGCCCACGCCCTCTACCCTCAACCATGCGGGAACCAGCTGAATGAGGACATACAGCGGCAAGCCAGAGGTGAAGCCCGTGAACGTGCAAATCAAAATGCGTCGATTCAGAATGGCTTCTCTGAATGACTCCGGTGCGCTGCGTCCGCCGTTCGTTGTGGCTTCAGTCGCCATGTTCCCAATCGTAATCCATGATCAGCGGTGCGTGATCAGAAAATCGCTCGTCCTTGTAGATGTCGGTCCGAAGGACTTTGTCCCCAAGGCCCTTCGTCACGACCTGATAGTCAAGGCGCCACCCCACATTGTTGTCCCACGCCCGGCCGCGATTGGACCACCAGGTGTACTGGTCCGGCTCCTGTTCCAGTGTCCGGAATGCATCGACATACCGATACTCACCAAAGACCTTGTCCATCCACTCGCGCTCCTCAGGCAGGAATCCGGAGTTCTTGCGGTTGGCTCGCCAGTTCTTCAGGTCGATTTCTTTGTGCGCGATATTCCAGTCGCCACAAATGACGTACTCCGATCGACGGCGCTGCAGATTCAGCAAATGTTGGGTGAACGAATCCATGCAGCGGAATTTCGCTTCCTGGCGCTCGTCGCTCGATGAGCCTGACGGCAGGTACAACGACACGATGGAGATTCCGCCCAATTGCACTTCGAGATAGCGCCCCTCGTTATCGAACTCCTGGTCGCCGTAGCCACGAATTACTCTTTCTGGCTTATGCTTTGAGTAGACCGCTACGCCGCTGTAACCCTTTTTAATCGCGTCTTCGTAATAGCAGTGGTAGCCCGCAGGCGAAAATGTGTCGTCGCCGAGTTGGTGAACCTGTGCCTTGGTCTCCTGGATGCACACAACATCGGCGTCCTGTTGCTGCAGCCACTCGAAAAAACCTTTTCTCGCGGCGGCACGAATCCCGTTCGCGTTAAGGCTGACTACTCGAAACAATCGGTTTCTCCCTGACGTGCCGCATGTCATACTTCGACGCGCAAATCTGAAGGCGGCCATCATACAGAAAGACCTCCAACATGCAGGCCTATAAGAAGGAATTCATCGAACTCGCCCTCGAACTCGGCGTACTGCGCTTTGGCGAGTTTACGTTAAAGTCCGGCCGCGTCAGCCCGTACTTTTTCAACGCAGGCCTGTTCAGCACAGGCTATGCGGTGGCGCGGCTGGGACGCTACTACGCGGCCGCAATTGCCGAGTCGGGCGTCAAATTCGACATGTTGTTCGGGCCGGCCTACAAGGGTATCCCGCTCGTGGCACTTGCAGCCGCCGCACTCGCCGAACACCAGGATATCGATGTTCCTTTTGCATTCAATCGCAAGGAAGCAAAAGCGCACGGTGAGGGAGGGAGTATTATTGGCGCCCCGCTCAAAGGCCGTGTATTGATTGCCGACGATGTGATTACTGCCGGGACCGCCGTTCGCGAGGCCTATCAGATTATTTCGTCGGCCGGGGCTGAAGTTGCCGGCCTTGCCATTTCCCTTGACCGACAGGAACGCGGACAGGGCACCTTGTCGGCCGTCCAGGAACTCAAACAGTCTCTCGGCATCCCGATCATCAGCATAATCCGGCTCAATGACCTGATCGACGCTCTGGAGGAGTCAAGCGAGCACGAAGAATACCTCGACGCCGTTATTGCGTATCGCAGACAGTACGGCGTCATCTCCTAAACGCTTGATTTTATTGTGATCATGCACAGATATTTACTTAAAACCGGCATCGGGCTAAGCTCTAAATTCGCGAACCAGTCCCGAAAAACAAATTGCCAAACATGGCATAGTTGGCGTATGCGAATATCGATTTTTGCAATGGTGATTTTTGTCCTGATGCCCCTGGGCGTCAGCGCACAACAGCGCGATGTTTACAGCTGGGTCGATGACGAGGGCGTCACGCACTACGGCGACAGCATACCGCCCGAGTACGCCGACAAACCGAAGAGTGTAATTAACGAGCAAGGCGTCAAGGTTGGCCAGCTGGAAGGCAAGAAGTCAGCCGAAGAAATCCAGGCTTTGCAGGTTGCCGAAGAACTCAGACAACAGCAAGAGTTGCAGCGCCGCGCTGATATGGCCCTGCTTGCGACATACGTCAACGTGAATGAAATCGAGATGCACCGGGACCGGCGCGTTGAACTGTTTCAGGCCCAGGCCCGTGTGACTGAGCTCTATCTGCGTAACCTGCGCAGACGGCTGGACCAGCTCAAGGGTGAAGCTGGCCGCTACAAACCTTATAGCTCAGACCCCAATGCGAAGATGGTCGATCCGGGCCTGATCAAAGAGATCAAAGATACCGAAGGCGCGATTACGCGCCACATAGGCAACCTCAAGAGGTACCAGTCTCAAGAGCAGAAGATCAAAGAACGCTTCGAAGGCGATATTGATCGCTTCATGGCTCTCAAGGGATTGACCTCGGTACAGGCTCAAGCCGTACCCGAGTGACCGAACCCCCCTGCGCCACGATCGCTGTCGTCGAACTCCTCTACGACACTGAAACGCACCTGCTCGACCGGCACAAACACCATTTGCGCGATGCGCTCGGCGGGCTTGATTTCATAGCTCTTTGAGCTGCGATTCCAGCAGGATATAAAGACCTGCCCCTGGTAGTCCGAATCGATCAACCCGGTCAGGTTGCCGAGCACGAGGCCGTGCTTGTGGCCAAGACCGGAGCGCGGCAACAAGACGGCCGCAAGCGACGCGTCGGCGATGTGTATCGCTATGCCGGTCGGAATCAACACTGTCTCACCGGGCTCAACCTTCAGGGCGTCGTCAATGCAGGCCCGCATGTCAACACCGGCGGATCCGCCGGTGGCGTAGTGGGGCAGCTCTATCGAGTCGCCGAGACGAGAGTCGAGTATCTTCAGTTCAATCGTTCGCATAAATATCCGTGACCGTGATTTCCTATTCTTTGATTGCAACGACTGTTAGCTTGGGCTGAGTGTCCGCACCGCGAGTCGCTGCAAAGCGCTCGGCGATGAGTCGCACGATCTGGTGGGCGAGGTCGATTTTTGCCGACGTGGCGAATTCCCGTTCACCATCGCGCCAAAAGACGTTGACCGTGTTATCGTCGCGATCGAAGCCGCAATCATCGCCCACCCGGTTCGCGATAATCATATCCAGCTTCTTGTTCTCGAGCTTGCCCAGCGCATAGTCGCGGACATTTTCAGTCTCAGCAGCGAATCCGACAGTGAATGGCGCGTCATCAAGCCTGGCAACAGAGTCGAGAATGTCCTGCGATCGAACCAGGTCGAGGCTCATCGTGGCCTTGCTCTTCTTTATCTTTTGCTTGGCCAAATCGGCCGGTCGATAGTCGGACACTGCTGCCGCCGCAACAAAAACATCCACATCTGCGATGTTGTCGTGTGTCGCGGTGTACATCTGCTCCGCGGTCCTGACATGAATCACATCCATGCCGCGCGGTTCCGCGAGCGATACGGGTCCGCTGATCAGCACTACCCTGGCGCCTTGTGCTAGTGCAGCGTTCGCCATCGCGTAACCCATTTTTCCGGAGCTCCGATTAGTAATGTAGCGAACCGGATCGATTGGCTCACGAGTCGGGCCAGCTGTAACCAATACGGTCTTGCCCCGCAGCAGCCTTTCACCGGACATCGCGGCCAACTGCGGACCACATACAATGACAGCGATTTCATCGGGATCGAGCATGCGCCCGACGCCTGTCTCACCACAGGCCTGTAAACCATGACCGGGGCCGAGTATCCGTACGCCGCGATCTTCGAGCGTCTTACGGTTCGCCTGTACGGCCGGGTTTTCCCACATGACACGGTTCATTGCCGGAGCGATCGCGAGCGGCGCTTCGGTCGCGAGGCATAGCGTCGTCAGCAGATCAGCAGCCGCCCCGCTTGCAAGGCGCGCCATAATCTCGGCCGTGGCTGGCGCAATCAGCACGACGTCCGCCCAGCGCGCGAGTTCGATATGACTCATCGCTGCTTCGGCCTCCTTGTCCCAGAGGTTCGTCCGTACCGGCCGCCCGGACACGGCTTGTAGCGCGGTTCCGGTAACGAACTCTTCAGCCGACGACGTCATGATTATCTGCACATCAGCACCGCGCCCGCGCAACCGCCGGACAAGGTCGGGCGTTTTGTAAGCTGCAATGCCGCCGGTAATGCCCAGTAAGACGTTCATGAATAAGAGCTTAGCCTGTAGCTCGCCGGAAATTCCACCGAATCCGGCCATGACGGCCGGATTGACGGCTTGTTGCTCAACAGCGTATCGGCACAATTCAGTGTCATGACAAGCACACAACGACAAGGATCGGTCATGAGCGACGCCGAACTGCTCGCAACGCTCATTCACAGCGGCAACGGCGAGGCTGCGGCTTGTGCTCTTGCCGATCGCCTGTTGTCTCGTTTTGGGGGGCTACGCCAGCTGCTTCACGCCGACGCAGACGCGCTCATGACCGAGCCTGGCATCGGCAGCGCGCGATCGGCCGTTATTCGCGCGCTGCCGGAGATGGCGCGGCGCTACTATGAGGCGACGCTGCCGGCCGGTGAGGCGATCAGGAGCCCGTCTGACACGAAGGCCTACCTGCACGCCAGAATCCGCGATCTCGGACACGAGCTGTTTTGCTGCCTTTATCTGGACAATCGACACCGGGTGCTGCGCTTCGACGAGATGTTCCGCGGCACGATTGACGGCACCAGCGTTTACCCTCGTGAAGTCGTCAAAGAAGCACTGGCGATCAATGCCGCGGCGATCATCCTGGCCCACAATCATCCGTCCGGCGTAGCCGAGCCCAGCCAGGCCGACGAACGCATTACGCGGCGTCTCAAATCGGCCCTTCAACTCGTCGACATACGCCTTCTCGACCACCTGATCATCGGCGATGGTGAAACCACCTCAATGGCGAGCCGTGGCCTGCTGTGAGGAGGGCCCAACGGGCCCTTGTATTGCGCCGATCAGGCTGGTATAAAGTTGCGCTCTCTGCCCGCCGGCCGTGGGCAACTTTTTGTAAAATCAGAGACTTATAGTCATGTCCAAGGTATGTCAGGTCACTGGGAAGCGTCCGCAGAGCGGAAATAACGTTTCTCATGCCAATAACAGGACCCGCCGACGCTTTCTGCCGAACCTGCAGAACAAACGGTTCTGGCTCGAATCCGAGCGACGCTGGGTGCGGCTGCGCATCTCGCATAAGGGCATGCGTATTATCGACAAGCACGGCATCGAGAAAGTCGTTGCCGACCTGCGCCAGCAGGGACAGCGCGTCTAGACGCCGGAGTAACAGCTAATGGCCAAGACCAATCGCGATAAAATCAAACTCGTGTCGAGCGCCGGTACGGGACACTATTACACTGTCGCAAAGAACAAAAAGCTGCATCCCGAAAAGTTGCAGACGAAAAAGTACGATCCGACGATTCGCAAGCACGTGATCTACAAGGAAGCGAAGATCAAGTAACACGCTTCATAGCATTCGAGAAGGGCCCGCGTTGCGCGGGCCTTTTTGTTTGCGCAGGGCCTCAACCGGCCTATTTCCCTCCCTCATGGCTCGCTTCGCTGCGCTTTACTTCGGTCGAGAAACATCCCGCCCGAGACCCTGCGCTTTCCACTCGAATCACCGACTCCAGCAAGTACAATTCACCTATGCCGGAACTACCTGAAGTCGAAACCAGTCGCCGCGGTATCTCGCCGTACCTCGTCGGGCAACGGATTGACGATATCGTTATCCGTGAGCGCCGATTACGCTGGCCGGTCGGCACTGATGTCGACAAACGGCTGCCCGGCGCCACCGTCCACTCGGTCGAGCGGCGCGCCAAGTACCTGCTGCTAAATACGAATCATGGTACAGCCGTTGTGCATCTTGGCATGTCGGGCAGCGTTTTCATCGTCGCGCGCAATACGCCGGCCGGTGTTCACGATCATTTCGACATTGAACTCAGTTCCGGGAACTCGCTGCGGTTTCGAGACCCGCGACGATTCGGCTCGCTGCACTGGACTGAGGACGCATCGCAGCACTGGTTGCTACGAAACCTCGGCCCGGAACCATTGAGCGAGGACTTTTCAGGTGCATACCTTTGGCAAAAGTCACGCCGCCGCCGCGTCAACGTCAAGCAGTTCATCATGAACGCGGCCATCGTCGTTGGCGTCGGCAACATCTACGCGAGTGAGTCGTTGTTCCTTGCCGGCATTCATCCACGGCGCGCGGCAGGGCGAATCGCAATGCCCCGCTATGAGGCGCTTGCCACGGCGATCAAGAACGTTCTCGAGAAAGCAATACAGGCCGGCGGCACGACCTTGCGCGATTACTACGGCGGCGATGGCGAAGCCGGCTATTTCCGGCACGAGTTGCAGGTATACGGCCGCGATGGCGAGCCTTGTGTTCGCTGCGAAAGACCCGTATCAGCGATCGTGCTTGGTCAGCGCTCGACATTCTATTGCAAGAATTGCCAGCGGTGAGACTTACGCCCGCCCACAACGCTCGAACAGCGCCAGCCTAACCTTGGGCGATACGAACTCGGACACATCTCCGCCCAACTCCGCAACCTCGCGCACGAGGCTCGATGAAATGAAAGTGTACTTCTCGGTTGGCGTCAGAAACGCGGTTTCTACCTCGTCAGTCAGATGGCGATTCATGTTGGCCAGCTGAAATTCGTACTCGAAGTCCGATACGGCTCGTAAACCCCGAATAATGACGCGCAGCCCATTGTCACGCGCAAAATCGACAGTGAGCCCTTGATAGCCGACAACCTCGACATTATCGATATCTTCGAGCGCACTTGCCGCCATTGCGACACGTTCGTCGGTCGTGAACATCGGCGCCTTGTCGCCAGGATTATCGGCGATGGCGACGACGACTCTGTCAAACAAAATCGTCGCGCGTCGAACGAGATCTTCATGTCCCAACGTAATCGGGTCGAAGGTACCTGGATACATCGCTGAAACTGTCATTGCATGACTCCTTTATCCCCTCACCTCAGGACTCACGAGTGAGTAGCGTACATTGCCGGCGTTTTTTGTCCTTATTACTTGCCATCCCCGGGGCAGTGTTACCTCGGGTTTGGCTCGATCCTCTTCGAGGTAGACTCGCGCACTATTGGCGAAGATTGATGCCTTATCAAGAAGTCTACACAAATCGCCGAGCATATCGGCGGCAAATGGTGGATCCAGAAACACGATATCGAATTCTCCGGCTGCGGCGTTTTTCAGGAACTCAATCGCGTCGCTGTTATGAACGATCGCCGCCGGGCTGCCAAGCGCCGCGATGTTGTTTCGCAAGGTCTCGACAGCCTGCGAAGACTTCTCCACAAACACGGTTTCTGCTGCACCGCGTGATAACGCTTCGAGTCCAAGAGCCCCGCTGCCAGCAAACAGATCGAGACAGCGCGCGCCACTAATCTGCGGTGTCAGCCAGTTGAAAAGTGTTTCCCGAATGCGTTCCGATGTTGGCCGCAAGCCAGGTACGTCCGCGATATCCAACACACGGCTGCGCCAATTTCCGGCTACAATACGCAGCCGTCCCGGCTGGGATTTTTTGCCGGCTTTCGCGGTTCGCTTCGCCATTTTCCCCTGCGACTCGTGTTAACGCATTGTGTTACCCGGACAGTGTAGGTGATTCGCCGCCCACAGGTGACTTTGAATAACGTGTTTTCCAAGCAAGAAAAACCTGCAGCGCAGCAAAGCTTCATCAAGCGGCTCCGCGCAAGACTCAACCGGGGCGATAGTTGGCTCACCTACGACCTCGCCAATTTGGCGCCTGGCGGCAAGATTGACCAGGACGTACTTGACGAGCTCGAATCCCTGCTCGTGGTGGCTGACGTTGGCATCGAGACAACGGAGCGGATCATTAGTGACCTGCAGGCCAGCCTGGTGCGCAAGGAACTCAATGACGTCGATGCACTTCGGGCGGGTCTGCATCGTTCGTTGACAGCGATTCTCGACCCGGTCGCCAAGCCACTCGAGATTTCGGCGCAGGATGGTCCTTTCGTCGTGCTGATGGTCGGCGTCAACGGTGCGGGCAAGACCACGACCATCGGCAAGCTGGCGAGACGCTTCAAGGACGAGGGTCGGTCGGTCATGCTCGCGGCGGGCGATACGTTCCGTGCGGCGGCCGTCGAACAACTGCAGGCCTGGGGCGAGCGTAATGATGTTGCGGTTATCGCCCAACAGCCTGGCGCCGATCCTGCGGCCGTAATTTACGATGCCTGGGAAGCGGCTCAGGCACGCGGCATCGACGTTTTGTTGGCCGATACGGCAGGCCGCCTGCAGAACCAGCAAGGACTCATGGCCGAGCTGACCAAGGTAAAACGTGTTATTGCGCGCCGCGACGACACCGCACCACACGAAATCATGCTCGTTCTCGATGCGAGTCAGGGGCAAAATGCGCTCGTGCAAGCACAGAAGTTCGACGAAGCTCTGGGACTTACCGGGATAACCGTAACGAAGTTGGACGGCAGCGCGAAGGGTGGCATTCTGCTCGCCATTGCCAACCAACTGCAGGTGCCGGTGCGTTTCATTGGCATCGGTGAATCGGTGCAGGACATGCAGCCGTTCTCGGCCACAGAATTTGTTGACGCCTTGCTCGCGGTGGGGCCGTCACCATGATCCAACTCGACGATGTGACCAAGCGATTCCCGGGCGGTCAGGAAGCGCTATCGGGCCTGACGCTGTCAATCGATAAAGGCGAGATGCTATTTATCACGGGACACTCCGGAGCGGGCAAGAGCACGCTGCTGCGATTGATTGCGTTGATTGAACGCCCAACGAGCGGCCAGGTGATTGTGGACGGGCAGAATACGCGTCGCGTCAAGCGGCGCAAGATTCCGGCTTACCGGCGACAGATCGGGATGGTGTTTCAGGATCACAAGTTACTGTACGACAGGCCGGTAGCGGACAACGTCGCGCTGCCGCTGGTCATAGCCGGCGTCGGTCATCGCGAGGCGGGACGCAGAGTCCGTGCTGCACTCGATCAGGTTGGGCTGCTGCATAAGGAGAAGCAAAGGCCGGAAACCCTGTCGGCAGGAGAACAGCAGCGCGTCGGAATTGCCAGAGCGATCGTAACGCGCCCCAAGTTGCTCATTGCTGACGAGCCGACCGGTAATCTCGATCCGGATCTGTCACTCGAGGTCATGCGAATTTTCCGGCGCTTCAATGAGGTCGGCGTGACGTTGTTGATCGCGAGCCATGACATATTGCTGATCGATCGCATGGGATGTTCCAGGATTGAATTGGCGGCTGGCAAACTGGTTGCAGAGGAAGAGGAGGGCCCCGCGTGGCAGTGACGCGGCATTCGGATGCGGTTGCGCCGGTTCGATCGTCCGGGCCACTGGCCATCTGGTTTACGCGCCACGTCAGCACTTCGATCGGGTCGCTCGGCCGACTGTTTCGACAGCCTTTCGCGAGCCTGATGATTATTCTCGTAATCGCCGTAACGCTTGCCATTCCTGCCGCTCTGAATCTCGTTGTCAAGAATGCACAGTCTGTCAGCAACGGTTGGGACAACGCGCTGGACTTCTCGATCTATCTCAAGCGCGGACTTTCTGAAAGTGAAGCAGACGCGCTCAGAGGGCTGATCGATCAGAGAGCGGACGTCGAGTCTGTGCAGTTGATAACGGCAAGCGAGGCACTTGGCGAATTCAAGAGACAGTCCGGCTTCGGCCAGGCGCTCGATCATCTGTCCGAAAACCCGCTCCCGCACACACTCGTTGTCCGGCCCGGTCCCATGAATACGAGTCAATCGATGATTCTGTTACAGGAGGAACTCGGCAATCTGCCCGAGGCGGATGTCGTGCAGATTGACACCGAATGGGTGCAGCGTTTCCACGCGATCCTCGACATCGTCAAACAGGCGATTACCATCGGTGCGTCGCTGCTCGGTGTCGCAATCATCGTCATCATCGGTAATACGATTCGACTCGATATTCAGAATCGGCGCGAGGAAATAGAAGTCACGAAACTCATCGGCGCGAGCAACGCATTTGTTCGCAGGCCGTTTCTCTGGAGCGGTTTTTGGTACGGCCTGTTCGGTGGTTTACTGGCCCTCGGTCTCGTGCAATACGGCTTGTACCTGCTCGAGCAGCCTGTCGCGCGTCTTGCTGGCCTGTACCAAAGCGGCATCACTGTTCTTGCCCTTACGCTCGAAGAAGGCCTCTTCATTCTCGGCATCGGCATCGCACTGGGCCTCGTCGGATCCTGGTTCGCTGCAACCCGCCACATGCGACGCATCGAACCGCGATGATAATTCATTTAACATAATAGTTTATCGGATCACGGCAGTAAGCCGCTGTTTTTCCTCTGGAAAAAAGCCAAATAGCTCGGGAACTCGCGTAACTGTTAGCACTCTAATGTCGCGAGTGCTAAAATCCGCACTGGAACCGGGAGGTACCGAATGACAACGGCAGTTGCACCAATTAACCACGATCTCATCCTGGCGGGACCGGTCGGCAGTCTCGACGCCTACATCCACGCCGTGGGCGGTATCGCCGTGCTGAGCAAGGAAGACGAGCAGGCTTTGGCGAACCGTTTTCGTGATGGCGAGGACCTCAATGCCGCGCGTGATCTCGTCATGGCGCATCTGCGTTTCGTCGTACACATTGCCAAGGGCTACACGGGCTACGGCTTGCCGTTGGGGGACCTGATCCAGGAAGGCAATGTGGGTCTCATGAAGGCCGTCAAACGCTTCGATCCTGACTACGGCGTGCGCCTCGTGTCATTCGCTGTGCACTGGATTCGCGCAGAAATTCACGAGTTCGTGCTCAAGAACTGGCGCATCGTCAAAGTTGCAACGACTAAAGCGCAACGCAAGCTGTTCTTCAACTTGCGCAAATCAAAAAAGAGCCTGGCCTGGTTATCGCACGCCGAAACCGAAGCGGTCGCAAAAGACCTTGGCGTCAGCCCGAAGGAAGTGACCGAAATGGAGCGGCGCCTGAGTGCCCGCGACGCGATCTTTGATCCGGCGCCTGATGCCGATGACGAGCGCTCGTTTACTCCGGCCGCTTACTTGCCGAGCCCCGATGCAGATCCGGCTGTTCTTGTCGAAAAGACGGATTGGCATGACGACGCAACCCATCGCATGGCAGAGGCGATGACGACGCTTGACGAACGCAGCCGCCATATTCTCGAGAGCCGCTGGCTCGCTGAGAAAAAACGGACCTTGCATGACCTTGCGGATGAATACGGCATTTCGGCCGAACGCATTCGTCAGATCGAGGCGAACGCCATTAAGAAGCTTCGAGCGGCAATGGCTGTATCGTAGGAACTCCTACGAATAAGTCTTCCGCCGGTAACGAATCCAGCCACCATCTTCCACGCCGTGCGGATCATGGTGCGTCCAGTGCACCAGTCCGCCGAGTTCGTTCCACTCATACATGCCGCGAAACCGCAGCCGATCACCGAGTCCAAGTGGCACACGCTGCGCCAAATCGATGTTGTGCGCGATCAACAGAGACTGACGACTCCCCAAGCGCAAGATGAATCGTTGATGTCGTGAATCGTCATTGTCGTCTGACAACAGTCGCTTGACGAAACCCTTGTCTTCAATCCAGCGCCCTGTGTCGCTTTTCTCGTAGCGCTCGTCGATTTGCCGTTAACCCGCCGTTACCGGCACCATCGTGATTTCCACACGCCGGTTTGCCTGGCGACCACCAACCGAACTGTTGTCAGCAACCGGACGCGACTCGCCCATCCCGACGGTGATCAGGCGCTGGTTCGAAATCTGTCGCGCCTGCAAGTACTGCGACACCGACTGTGCACGACGCTCGGACAAGCTCTGGTTGTAGGCATCCGTTCCTGTGCTATCGGTGTGCCCGGCGACTTCGACAACGGTCTGATCAAATTCAGTCAGCACTGTGCCGACGGAATTAAGCACCTCAAAAAAAGCCGGGCTCAAATCCGAGCTGTCCGTCGCGAACGTCACATTGCCAGGCATGTTGAGCGTGATGTTATCGCCCATACGCGTTACGCTGACACCGGTGCCTTCAAGTTCTGCACGTAGCTTCGCCTCCTGACGATCCATGTAATAACCGACCGATCCTCCGGCCAATGCACCAACGCCAGCACCGATCAGCGCCCGTTTCCGACGGTCGACGGCATCGTCACCGGACGCAAGTCCGACAACAGCGCCAGCGGCGGCACCAATCAGTGCGCCCTTGGTTGCCTTGCTTGTTTCTGATTCGCCCGTGTAGGCATCCAATGTCTCGCAACCACCGGCAACGACAGTAGCTCCGAGAACCGCGAGCCGCAATACCCTGATATCCATGATACTTCCTCCATTTATCCGGCAAGCCCATTCGGGCCGCCTGCAGTCTTTATTTGCGCATTTAGCGCCACCACGCCTGAACAGATACTTAATGATGTTGCTTATGTAGAATAATCGGCCCTGTGACCGAGAATTACCGTGACCGAAGTCGACAACTGGCTAACGCGTTATGAGGAGACGCACCGCGATCTGACATATCCTGCCGTTTATTGGGCCGCAGTGCCAATGGTCGTGCTCGGCACCGTCGGCCTGTTGTGGACGTTGCCGATTCCCGACGAGTTCTTCGCAATATCGCCGTTGCTCAACTGGGGCACCGCGTTTCTCATGGCGGCCACTGTATATTACTTCATCATCTCGGTGTCATTGGCGATTGGAATGTTACCGTTTATCGTAGGATTGGCCGGCGTCCATATGTGGCTGGCGCAATCGGAATTTTCGCCACTTCGCGTATCGATCGGCTTACTATTCGCCGGTATCATCGGCCTCTGGCTCGGACATCGCAATCAAAAAAGCCTGTGGCCAATAGTCCATGACCTGCAATTGATGATGATCGGTCCGGCATGGATCTTGTCCGTACTTTATCGACGCATTGGAATTCCATTTTGAACACAAAAAACGCAAAACTCGATCCGCTTGACCTTTTTGACGTGCGCTCGGAGTTTTCGGACGAGGAAAGCATGGTGCAGGATTCTGTCGCACGGTTTGTCGACGAACAGGCGATTCCGGTCATGCGCGAAGCCTTCGAACAACACAAGTTTCCTCATGAATTGATCCCGCAAGTTGCGGAGCTCGGTTTGTTCGGCAGCTCCATTGACGGCTATGACTGTGCCGGTCTCAATGCCATCTGCTACGGCTTGATTTGCCAGGAACTTGAACGCGGTGACAGCGGGCTGCGCAGTTTTGTTTCGGTGCAAAGCAGCCTGGTCATGTTTCCTATCCATGCTTATGGCTCCGGGGAGCAGAAACAGCGCTGGTTACCGGCAATGGCGCGGGGCGAGGCGATTGGCTGTTTCGGCCTGACCGAGCCGCAGGGTGGTTCCGATCCGGGCAACATGAAAACGCACGCCAAACGTGATGGCGATGACTGGGTCATTAATGGTTCGAAGATGTGGATTACCAACGGTACGATCGCCGACGCCGCAATTATCTGGGCCACGAGCGACGAAGGAATCAAAGGATTTATCGTCGAGAAAGACATGCCGGGATACACGGCTCAGGAAATCGAGAATAAATTCTCGCTGCGCGCCTCGGTCACCGCGGCATTGTTCCTGGACAACGTTCGCGTCCCTGAAGCCAACGTCCTGCCAGGCGTGACCGGACTCAAAGGCCCGTTGAGCTGTCTTACACAAGCGCGCTATGGCATTACCTGGGGCGTCATCGGTGCAGCACAGGCCTGCCTCGACGAAGTTCTCCGCTATACCGAAGATCGGGTTTTGTTCAACCGTCCTGTTTCTCACACTCAGGCTATGCAAATTCGCCTCGCCGACATGGCACGACGCATCACAACAGCACAATTGTTGTCGTTGCGGCTGGGCCGCCTCAAGGATCAGGGCAGGCTGCGTCCGACGCAGGTATCGCTCGCGAAGTGGAACAACTGCCGTGCAGCGATCGACATCGCCAGGGACGCGCGGGACATTCTCGGTGGCAGTGGTATCAGCGCAGAGTACGTTCCGATTCGTCACATGCTCAATCTCGAGAGCGTGATTACTTACGAAGGCACAGAGACCATCCACCAACTCGTCGTAGGCAAGGAATTAACCGGCGTAAACGCTTTCGGGTGAGCGTCGCTTGACCGCCAGCCGCCTGCCCGGAGATCGCCAGGTCTGGCGCATCGCCGCGCCGATGATCCTGTCCAATGTCTCCGTGCCCTTGCTCGGCATGGTCGACACGGGCGTAACCGGCCACCTCGAGAGCCCGATCTATCTCGGCGCGGTCGCTATCGGCAGCACGATATTTAGTTTTCTCTATATGGGAATGAACTTCCTGCGTATGGGCACGACGAGTATCGCTGCCCAGCGCTACGGTGCTAATGACGACGACGGCCTGCGTGTCTCGCTCGGTCAGGCTGTCGTCGTCGCTATTCTGATTGCCGCCGCACTGATCGCGCTACAGATACCGATTGGACGAACCGCATTGTCACTGCTTGGCGCCGAAGCGGATGTCCAGGTCTATGCACAGCAGTATTTCTCGATTCGCATCTGGAGCGCGCCGGGCACACTTGTAAACTATGTCTTGATTGGCTGGTTCCTCGGCCTGCAGAACGCGCGCGTTCCATTGCTGATATTCCTGACGATCAATGTCACGAACATTTTGCTGGATCTGTTCTTTGTGCTTGGCCTCGGCATGAAGGTCGACGGCGTCGCACTTGCTTCCGTTATTGCCGAGTACAGCGGCTTGCTTGTTGGGCTCGGCTTCGCGGCGAAAGCGCTGCGGAAGCGCCAGGGGCATTGGCCGCTTGCGCGCCTTTTCGACCTTCGAGCCTATGCGGCATTCTTTTCGATCAACGCGCACCTGTTCGTGCGAACCATGGCACTGATGTTCACGTTCGCTTTCGTTACAGCCCAGGGCGCGCGCCTCGGCGGTGTAATCCTTGCAGCAAACGCCATACTGATGAACCTGCAAATGCTGACTGCATTCGTGCTGGACTCATTCGCGCATGCGGCCGAGGCACTGGTGGGCAAGGCGGTCGGCCAGAAGCGCCGCGACGCGCTCGAGCAGGCTGTGAAATTGTCGCTCAAGTGGTCGCTCATTTTCGCGACTGGTTTTTGCGCGTTTTATTTCGTGGCCGGACCGCTGCTGATTCGCGCGCTTACCGACCTTCCCGACGTACGCGAGACAGCGATGCGCTTCCTGCCGTGGCTAATCATCTCGCCACTCGTGTCTGTCTGGTCATTCCTCTACGACGGTGTTTACGTTGGCGCGACCCGTGCGCGCGCGATGCGGGACATCATGGTTTTTTCGGCCCTCATGATTTTCTTGCCCGCCTGGTACCTGCTGCAGGGCCTCGGTAATCATGGCCTGTGGCTCGCGTTCACGTTGTTCATGGCGAGCCGCGGCATCGGCATGCACATCGGCTACCGCAGGAAAGTGCTGCCTTCCGTCTTGTCATGATCCGGCCAGCGCTCGTCCAGGGTGCGGGCATCGCCGCCAGGAAAGCCGCTAATGACACCGAGGGTCGCCATTTGTGTGAAACAGGTCCCATTTTGGCGACTGCCGCCGCCCGGGAAACTCTTCTTGTGATCGATTTCCCGGCCTCGGGCAGTGATATGATCTAGTTTCCTCGAACCGAATTCATACACAGCGCAGAGTAAACGACCGATGTGGTTACCCACTCCAATCTATGAACGCCTGCCGCACGTCCTGTTGCTGGTTGGCCTGATTTTCATGTCTGCGGTAATGTACATGGGCCCTTACCATCCGCAGACGCCAATGTACTTTGGTGCTGGTTTTTTCTGTTGCTTGTGGAGCATGGTCATCTTCACGTTGCGGCTGCGACACCGCAAGCCCGCGCAACGAGGCGAATCGGCGGCGCAAGAATCCGACGCCGAATCCGAGCACGGCTCCAAACCTGCTGCCTGATTACCTGCTGACCGCAGCAGGCGCCTCGCCGCAACGCCGGTGAACAGCGGCCTTCGCCCACTGGTAAGCAACGACGCCTGAAACGATGTTGGCGATCGAATATGCCGCGAATATCCCGACCGCATCAAGAAACTGCGCGCCAACGATCGCCAGCGGCACATACAATACGAGCATGCGACCCACACTGATCCCGACAGCCGGCATTGGATTGCCGAGCCCATTGAATGCTGCGTTCATGATCATGACCAGCCCGTACGTTCCGTAACTGATCGGCGCAATCCACAAATACAGTTTCGCGATGCTCACGACATCAGCGCTGTCGCTGAACAATGAGGGCAGGAAGCCCGCCAGTGCAGCAAGACAGGTTGCGATCAACAAGCCGCTCGCGATACAGAAAATCATGCAAAGGCGCAGCGCCTGCAAGATGCGCGACTCCTTTCCGGCTGACAGGTTTTGGCCGACGAACGGGCCAATGATGGCCGATAGGGCGTAGTACACAACAAGCATCATCGATTCGATACGACTCGCAACACCGAAACCTGCGACCGCCTCGGGTCCGTAGCGGGCAATCATTGCCGTGATGATCGCTGCCCCTATCGGCACGATCGCGTTCGTGCCCGCCGCCGGAATTCCGACGTGCAGGATATCTCTCCAGGACTTCCGAAGCTCCGCGGCAGCGGGCTTGTTGAAGCTGACCATGTTCATCCTGCCGCGCAACAAATACAGGGCGCCGATGAAAATCGACCCGCGCGCGATCAAGGCTGCCATCGCAGCCCCGTTCAAGCCCATTGCCGGCACTGGCCCAAGACCAAAAATCAAGATTGGATCCAATGCGACGTTGAATATTGCTCCAAGGATCATGAGCGTGCTTGGTAATCGCGTATCCCCGGTTGCACGCATGCTCGCCATTCCAACCATGCCAACGACAACAAAAGGAACGCCCGAGTAAAGAATGATCATGAAACCCCGGATAAGCGGGATCATGTCGTCCGGCGCACCAAGAACGCGGAACAACGGTTCGATGGTCAACACGCCCACAAGTGCTAGCGCAGCGGTAATCAGGAACGACAGCAACAAACTATCCGTCGCCAGCCGACGCGCGCGGCGCTGATCATCGGCCCCAATTGCCCTTGCAACAACCGACGATGTTCCGGCACCAAGACCTATCGCGACGCTGGTGATGATCATGAGGATCGGGAAACTGAAAGCATGCGCGGCAAGCGCACGATCACCAACCCGGCCGAGGAACCACGCGTCAATCAGGGTCTGCCCCATCATCGTCGTAATGCCGAGCAATACCGGTACGGCCATGCTGACAAGATGTGGGCCGACCGGGCCGTCGGTGAGCCGGGTTCTGTCTGTTTGCATCGCTACGCGGGAATGACGGAGGGCTGACGTGCGCATAGGTTATCATCGACGCACTACCTCGATGTGGGATTTCAATATGAAGACAAAAAATGAGATCACTATCGACGCCGATCGTCAGGCCGTGTGGCGGGTGTTTGACAACGCCGGCAATATCTCGAAGTGGCAGCCGACCCTGAAGTCTTTCACACACAAGTCGGGACCGTCCGGACAGCCCGGTTCTGTAGCCGAGCTTGTGTATGAAGAAAATGGCCGCGAGATTGTCATGACGGAGACGATGACCGAAAAGCGTAAGCCTGATTTCATGGCCGGCATCTATGACTCCAACCTTGGTAAGGCAATCATCGTCAATCATTTCGCGACGCTTGATGAAAACAAAACGCAATGGGTTGTCTATGCCAATCGTCAATTCAAGGGCATGATGAAACTGATGTCGATCTTCATGCGTAAGTCGATATGCAGGCGAACTGAAGAGGATATGCAGCGATTTAAACTACTGGTCGAATCCGTGACCGCAGAAGAAGCCTGATGGGCTGGAAGAAGCTGAGTTCGCGCACGGTCTTTGAGAACGACTGGATGCAGGTCGTTGAAGACCACGTTATCAATCCGGGTGGCGGCGAAAATCAGTACGGTCATGTGCGCTTCAAGAATCGCGCGGTCGCGATCATCCCGTTGGACGGCGATGACAATGTCTGGCTCGTTGGGCAACAACGCTACACGCTCGATGCCTGGTCTTGGGAGCTACCGATGGGCGGCGCGCCACTTGATGTGGAACCGCTCGACGCAGCGAAACGCGAACTCAGGGAAGAAACCGGCCTTGCCGCCGAAAAATGGACCGAGCTAATGCGCCTCCACACGAGCAACTCCATTACCGACGAGGTCGGTATTGTCTATCTGGCCGAATGTCTGACGGAGGGTGAGACCGAGTTCGAAGAAACAGAAGACCTCGAATCCCGTACGCTACCGCTGCAGGATGCTGTCGCGATGGTCAACGCGGGTGAAATCACTGACGCGATCAGTGTAGCTGCACTGCTGCGAATCGCAGCGATTAAAACAACTTCTTCGCCGTAACGACAAAGCGCAACGGTCCGCCCGCTTCCCGCTGATCGAATGGATAGCAGGTAACCAGACTCAGGATCGGCGATTCGGTGTCGAGCAACAGGCTGCCGCGCCGCGAATCAACAACATCGATGCCGATCACTTTGTACAGATGCCTGCGGCCTCCGATCCTCTCAATGAGCAGTGATTCGCCAATTTCGATATCTTGCAGAAAGCTAAAGTGCGTATCCCTGTGGCCAGCAATAACGCTATTGCCGGGCTCGCCGGGCAACGAACTGGCGCTCAAGTGACCCGGACCAAAGGCCAATGTGCGCCCCGAGCCACCAGCGAGCACGATGAGATCGACCTCGCCTGATTTTGCCGAGAGCCGCGCTACAGGCCACGTATCTGCCCAGGGCCACGGTGCCTGTCGATCACTGTCGTCTGTGGCGCGCGTCCATGCGCGCTGCATGAGCTCCTGAGCGAACCACGCCTTCGCCGGAATGTAGGCACCGTGGCCGAGTTGCCAGAATCCGAGACAAAGCAAACAAGCCACGACCAGGTTCCGTGGCGACCTAGCGGGCCAGGCCATGGGACACCCTCCGTTGCAGCGCCGACATTGCCAGCAGCAAGAGTGCGGCCAGCAATGTGGCCGCGCCCATGAGGCGCAAGCCCGCAGCATTGGTCGCGGTTGCCGGAAAACCGAAGATCGCCGCTCCGCTTTGCCCATAGGGCATTAGATTGGGTACCTGTTCGCGCAAGAGCGGGTCACCTGCCGGGCGGACCGGCGTCTTGTCAACCGCAACGAGACTGGTGTGCTTGCTGACAAGATGGTGCGCGAGCGCGGTATCGACAATCGCCTGACGCGTCTCGCCGGCATCAGCGCCACGACGTT
This sequence comes from Gammaproteobacteria bacterium, assembly GCA_029862045.1. GTDB lineage: Bacteria > Pseudomonadota > Gammaproteobacteria > Steroidobacterales > Woeseiaceae > UBA1847. The sequence continues at coordinate 76,147 of JAOTYE010000011.1, read as the reverse complement.
GCTTGTCGAGCAAGTCAGCAATGCGTGCCCGTGCCCAAAGCGCTGCAATGCCAGAGCTCTGTGCGCCGCTGTCAAGAATAAGATCGCGCGTCCATGCTCCGGCAGTCGAGTCACCGGCAATTCGCATCGTATCGCCCGGCCGAAACGGGCTGGATGCTTTGACTTTGACTGTAATCGGCTCGCCGAGATAAAGATCTGGAACGATCGGTGGATAGCTGTCTACTATCGTGCCGCTCGGCCATTGCAGATTAATGTTCGTTACTTGCGGGTTCTCGAGCTTACGAAACAGGCGCTCCATTTTTTCGCCGACTTCATGCAGCGCACTGATCATTGTGAACGTGCCGCGGCCCGTCTCGGCTGCCTTGCGCATAAACCAGCTGTTGGGCGCTGAACCGATTCCAACAGTAAACAAGCGCGCATTGCCAAGGCGCGCGCGGATAAGCTCGAACAGACTTTCTTCATTGCCGACTGCGCCATCTGTAATGAAAATGATTTGTCGCAAGTAGGACTCTGCGGGCGGCGTGCGCAGAGCGAAGCGCAACGCCGACTGCATCTCCGTACCGCCATTCGCCCGCAACTTTCGGACGAAGTTCTGCGCCATACCGATATTGGTCGCGTCGGCAAGCATGCTTGTCCCGAATAGCGCATTGGGATAGGAATTGAATTCGACGACATTGAATTGATCGCCGGGTTGCAGACCATCAAGGGCGCGGCGCAACGCCTGCTTCGCCTGTTCGATCGATACTCCGTGCATTGAGCCGGACGTATCAATGATGAAAATCATCTCGCGTGGGACCCGTGCGAGTGATGACTCGCCCGTGTTCGGCGGCATGACCATAAGCAGGTAATGAGGTTCGCCATTTATTGTCTCGGTAAACGCCATGGCCCGAGGCGCCGACGATGCGACCGGTCGCCACAACAGCTCGAAGTCGTGATCCATCGCCACTTGCCCGGCAGCAAGCGTGACCCCGTATCGCCCGCCTGTCTCAGAGACATTGACCGGGTGATAGCGGCTCGCAATGATTTCGAGCGGCATACCTGCATTGACACTCGCTTGCAGTGACACCTTGTGGTTGCGGGACGCCCCGACCATCGGCGGTGTGATCGACGAGGCATCGTCGACCAGCGCGGTGTCCGGCGACCAGCCGCTACCCTGTCGATCCGGCAGCGCCTGTCCCGGGATGTAGCGCGGCGTTAGCGTCATCGGGAATCGCAGACTAAACGTACCATCGTCATAGCGAATGTCCTCGAGGTATTCAATTTCGACGATGACCGTCTCGCCAGGTCCGATGTTCGCGACTGACGTTGTAAAGAGGTTCGCGCGCTGCTGTTCGACAAGACTTGTCTTTTTGCCCTGCTGCTTTGCTTGCTCGTATTCCTTTCGCGCCTGTTCTTTCTCGCGGATCTCGCCTTCGATAAAGCGATCGCCGACGTACAGGCGCATGTGATCGACAGCCGCCTCGGCTGGCAGGGGAAACACGTAGATGCCCTCGACCCATTCGCTGCCCCCGTTCCTGAACTCCTGCATCACCGAGACTCGCGCCACGAGTCCATTGACGTTGATGCTGACATCGGTATTCAATAGCGCCGCCGTGACATATCCCTCGCTCATGCGCATCAGCAGACTGCCCGTCTGTACTTCGTCCGGCATCGGACCGCTTGCGGCAGCGGCCCCGGCCCGCATCCCGAGAGCCGCTAACAACAGCACCGCCCAGGCCAGCGCGGATTTTTGTTTTCTCTTGTGCATCGCAGATCTCCTTCTCTTCTATGACCTATTGCAACAAGCCAAAACGCCCTGCCGCGGCCTGTGGCATGGCAATGCACCGGCGGAATGTGGCAAATTGTGGCGAGGAGGAACGGTCGTGTTCCTCCAATGTCGACTATTGGAAGATAAAGTGGCCAAACGTATTGCGATCGTCGAGGATGAAGCTGCCATTCGCGCCAACTACGCGGCGGCATTCGAGCGCGAAGGGTATGTCGTCGAGACCTACGAGGCACGCGACCCTGCGATGCAGGCGTTTGATACTCGTCTGCCCGACCTCGTTGTGATCGACATAAACCTGAAGGATGACGTCGAAGGCGGATTCGAGCTGTGCCGCGAGTTACGCTCGAGAGCTGCGGAGTTGCCGATCATTTTCCTGACTGCCCGGGACAGCGAATTCGATGCGGTTTCCGGGCTACGCCTTGGTGCAGATGATTACCTCACCAAAGATATCAGCCTGCCGCACCTGATGGCGCGCGTCGCCGCATTGTTCAGGCGTCTCGATGCGCTACAAAAACCACAATCGAAAGACAGTCGTATTACACGTGGCAACCTCGAGATCGATACGGATCGCATGACCATCATCTGGCAGAATCATCCGGTCGGTCTGACGTTAACCGAGTTCTGGCTCGTCCACGCGATGGCGCGCTATCCCGGGCATGTCAAAAACCGACAGCAGCTCATGGATGCGGCGCAGGCCGTGCTCGATGACAATACAATTACGTCGCATATCAAGCGCATTCGTCGGAAATTCATTGCTATCGATGCGGATTTCGCTGCGATAGAAACCGTGTATGGCATGGGCTATCGCTGGCTCGCTGACTAGCTGCCCCGGCCTGCAATGAACCTCAAGCGGCAGTTGCTTCTCGTCAGTGTGCTGACTCTTGTACTGCCATGGGCCGGATACCAGTTCATTCACGAGACCGAATCGGCGCTGCGTAGAGGACAGCAACAAATGCTCGCGGGCACAGCCCGGGCGATTGCCGACTCCCTGGCACAGTATCCCGGGGAGTTTCCGGACACTCAATATTCTGACTACGTGTATGGCGATCAACTGTATGGTCACCGCCTTGAAACACGCCCCGAAATCGACGGCTATTTCCAGGACTGGACGCTTGAACGAGAGTCGCTGCGCACTCTGCGCGGCACAGACGGGTCCATCCGATTTGCGATCGGCGCTTATGAACAGGCGCTCTATCTGTACGTCGAAGTTACCGATAAAAACGTGGTCTTTGCTCGTCCAGGGACGATCGCACTCGATGACAGTTCGCACTTTGCGGATCGCGTCAGCCTGATCAATACCAGTCCGCTTGATCTCGAAGAGACGATTACTTTCGCCGCCGAAGCGCCTGGGCCGGTTGTTACCGTCGTTCAAAGTAAGTATGGCCTTAGATTGGACCGCGAGATTCTTTCGCTTTGGCAGGATGTTCCTGGCGGCTATCAGATCGAGGCACGAATCCCGGCGAGCAAGCTCGGCACTCACCTTGGCGTCGTCGTCAGCAACACTGCAAACGAACTCGCAGCGCCTGTGCGCAGCGCCAGTTTCGCGGCACGGACACCGGGACCTTTCGTCACCGTGTCACCGGAGCTGACCGAGGTCCTCGACAGGTTTGAACAACAGGATATGCGCCTGTTTGTCACGGATGCGTTGGGCTGGCGAATCGCCAGCAGCGGTGATTTGTCCGCGCCCTCCGGGGAGCCAGTCGGCGCGAGATCGGCCTGGTTGCGTATTGCGTACAACGCGCTGGTCGAGTCGGGTCAGGAGCCTGAACTTGCGAGGCCGAATCCGAGTGGTCGCGAGCAGCAAAACTACATTGCACAAGCTCTTGAAGGTCGCCCGGATGCCAGTTGGTTTCGCAGCCGTGACAGCGGCAAGGCTGTGGTTGCAGTTGCCCAGCCGATTTCAGCCGAAAACAGGACTATTGGTGCGGTGGTGTTGCAGCAGGGAACCGATGCGATCCTCAGCCTGAGAAACCAGGGCCTCGTCAGGCTCATGAACGTGACGCTGATCGCAACACTGCTCGTTGCGGCAACGCTTCTTGGTTATGCGACCTGGCTGTCGCGGCGAATTCGCAAATTGAGTGTCGCGGCCGAAGACGCTCTCGAGAACGACAACCTTCGCACCAGTTTGCCCAGCGAATCCGCAGCAGATGAGGTTGGTGATTTGTCGCGGAGTTTCTCACACGTGTTGCGGCAGCTTGGTGACTACAACGAATACCTGCGATCTCTCGCCTCCAAGCTGTCGCACGAATTGCGCACCCCGCTTGCGATCGTGACCTCGTCGCTCGAAAACCTCGAACACGAACCGCTGAACGAGGCGTCTGCTGGATACACGGCAAGGGCGCGCGACGGCGCTGACCGCCTGCGAAGAATTCTGACAGCGATGAGTGAAGCAAGCCGGGTGGAAGAACTGATGCAATACGCGGAGCCCGAGACTTTTGATCTGCGTGCTGCCCTGGATTCTGCGGTGGCCGCTTATAGTGATGTTTATCCAAATCGAAACTTCGATTTCAATACCGAACTTGATACAGCGATGACACGGGGTTCGCCGGAGCTCATCATTCAAATGCTCGACAAGCTGGTCGACAACGCAGTCGATTTCAGCGCAGAGAATGACACGATCTCCGTTGGCCTGAAGGCAGAGAACGATTCACTGGTGCTGACCACTGCAAATCCTGGGCCGCCGCTGCCCGAGCGTATGCGTTCGCAGCTATTCGATTCCATGGTATCGATGCGGCCTGGCGGCGACGATAAACACCTGGGGCTCGGATTATACGTAGCCAAGCTCATTGCCGAGGGGCATGGCGGTAGAATTGACGCACGCAATACTGACGACGGTGTTGCCGTAATCGTTACCTTGTCAGGAGACACACATGGCGAATGAGGGCTACCACGAACCGATCGGCGAACTAACGGACGAGACGCGCGACATGCATCGCGCAATTACATCACTGATGGAAGAGCTCGAGGCCGTAGACTGGTACAACCAGCGCGTTGATGCGTGTAAAGACAAAGAACTTGCTGCGATCCTCGCGCACAATCGTGACGAAGAAAAAGAACATGCTGCGATGGTGCTTGAATGGATCCGCCGCAAAGACCCAGCCTTCGACAAAGAGTTGAAGGACTACCTGTTCACGGACAAAGAGATAGCACACGATTAGGAGACGCCGGCCGGCAGGCCTCTTATCTTCATGGCTCGCTGCGCTGCGCTTTACTTCCGATAAGAGGCATCCCACCCGGCGCCTCCCAAAGTCAATTCATACTCCAAGATACGCAGCGATGCCCTTCGCTGCTTCTCGTCCTTCGAACACGGCCGTGACGACGAGATCGGAGCCGCGCACCATATCACCGCCGGCAAAGACCTTCGGGTTGGTCGTCTGAAATGGAGTCTCCCCAAGTAACGCAACGCGGACGCGGCCACTCGGCAGTGTCTGAATCTCGTATTCATCAAACCACGCGGGTGGGTTCGGCCGGAAACCGAAGGCAATAACGACCGCATCGGCAGGCAAAATATCCTCAGTACCCGGGACCGGTTCCGGGCGGCGCCGGCCATCCGGACCCGGTTCACCGAGTTGCGTTTGCATGACTCTGACGCCCGTCACCCGATCCTCGCCAACGATTTCGAGCGGTTGCCATTGGAAAAGAAATTCGACGCCCTCTTCCTTGCTGTTCGCAACCTCACGTCGCGACCCCGGCATATTCTGTTCGTCACGACGGTAGGCGCATTGCACGCTTGCGGCGCCTTGTCGAATCGCCGTGCGATTGCAGTCCATACCGGTGTCACCACCACCCAGTACAACGACTTTCTTGCCTGCCAAATCAATGTAAGGAATCGACTGATCGTCGTAACCGAGTTCCCGGTACACGTTAGCTACCAGGTAGGGAAGTGCCTCATGCACGCCCGTTAGGTTCTCGCCCGGGAAGTCACCACGCACGTAAGTATAGGTACCCATGCCGAGAAAAACGGCATCGTAAGTATCGAGCAGCTCATCGAAGGGCTTGTCTTCACCAATGCGCGTATTCAGTACGAACTGCACGCCCATGCCTTCGAGAATCTCCCGGCGCTGCTCGACGACTCGTTTTTCCAGTTTGAATGGTGGAATTCCATAGGTAAGCAAACCGCCTACGTCCGGATAAGCGTCATAAACCACCGAGCGAATTCCCTGCCGGGCCAGCACGTCGGCAGCGGCCAGTCCCGCCGGCCCCGCGCCGACGATTCCAACGCGCTTGCCCGTATCGACAACCTGCGACATGTCAGGCCGCCAGCCTTGCTTGAGTGCTTCATCGGTTATGTACTTTTCGACATTGCCGATCGAAACGGCGCCGATGCCGTCATTAAGCGTGCACGCGCCTTCGCACAAACGATCCTGAGGGCAGATCCGGCCGCAGATCTCCGGCAGAGAGTTGGTCTGGTGTGACAGTTCCGCAGCCTCGAAAAGCTTGCCCTGCTCAACGAGATCGAGCCAGTTCGGAATGTAGTTGTGAACAGGACATTTCCACTCGCAATACGGATTGCCGCAAGCGATGCAACGGCCGGCCTGGGCCGCTGCACTCGCACCATCGTAGTGGCCATAGATCTCGCCAAAATGCTGAATACGGCCTTCGGGCGCCTCTTTTTCAGGGTCCTTGCGCGGTATTTCCAGGAACTGGAGCGGATGCTTGGCCATGATCGTGTTACGCAGCCTGTCGCAGTGATTTGATCAGCGAGCCCAGTTCAGCTGCCTTCGGCTTAACTACCCAGAACTTCGGCAAGAAAGTGCGGTAGTCATCGAGAATCAGGTCGCCCCATGCGCTGCCTGTTGCCTCGACATGCTGCATGATCAGTGCTCGCAAATGATGCAGGTGCGCTTCCATGCTCTCCGGCGTGATGCGATGGATGTCGATGAGTTCGTGGTTGTAGCGGTCAACGAAGTCACGATCGATATCGAGAACGTAGGCAAAGCCACCTGTCATTCCGGCGCCAAAATTGACGCCTGCACGGCCGAGTACAACGACGACACCGTCCGTCATGTATTCACAACAGTGATCGCCCGAACCTTCGATGATTGCTGTGGCGCCCGAATTCCTGACACCGAATCGTTCGCCCGCCGTCCCCGCAGCGAACAACACACCACCTGTCGCACCGTACAAACAGGTGTTGCCAATGATCGCCGTCTCCCTTGCGAGGTAGCTGACATCCTCCGGTGGTCGAATGACGATTTTCCCGCCAGCCATGCCCTTGCCGACGTAATCATTGGCGTCACCAATCAGCGTCAGGTTGAGTCCGGCAACATTCCACACACCGAAGCTCTGCCCCGCCGTGCCGCGCAGCAGAATATCCAACGGCGCGTCTCGCATGCCGTCATTGCCATGCTGCCGGGCTATCTCGCCTGCGAGTCGGGCACCAATCGACCGGTTGAAGTTGCGAATCTCAAAACCGAAGCGGCCGCCTGCCTTCGATTGGATTGCAGGCATGACCGTACTCAACATTTCTTCCGCAAGTTCACCTTTGTCGAACGGTTCATTACGAAGATCTGTACAAAATTGTGGCACGTCTTTCGCAATGCCCCCGTCAGACACGATGGGCGACAGGTCGAGGCGTGTCTGACGATCTGTAATACCCGGTTGCAATGCGAGGAGATCGACCCGACCTATCAACTCATCGAGCTTGCGAACGCCGAGTTCTGCCATCAGCGTGCGCGTCTCTTCGGCCACGAAACGGAAGAAATTGATGACCATCTCGGGCAGGCCGATGAAATACTCGCTGCGCAAAACGTTATTTTGCGTCGCAACACCCGTCGCGCAATTGTTCAGATGACAGATGCGCAAATACTTGCAGCCCAGCGCAACCAGCGGTGCGGTACCAAAGCCGAAGCTCTCAGCTCCCAACATTGCCGCTTTGACGACATCCACTCCGGTCTTCAGGCCGCCGTCCGTCTGTAGTCGCACCTTATGGCGCAGCTCATTACCTCGCAGTACCTGATGCGCTTCGGACAGACCCAGTTCCCACGGACTTCCCGCGTACTTGACTGAGCTCAGCGGGCTCGCCCCCGTGCCGCCGTCGTAACCGGAAATCGTTATCAGGTCTGCATAAGCTTTGACGACGCCTGCAGCAATCGTGCCGACGCCTGGCTCGGCGACGAGCTTGACCGATACGAGCGCCTCGGGGTTAACCTGCTTGAGGTCGAAAATAAGCTGCGCAAGATCCTCGATCGAATAAATGTCGTGGTGCGGTGGCGGAGAGATAAGCCCGACACCTGGCTTCGCGTAACGTAGCCGCGCGATCATCTCGTTGACCTTGTGACCGGGCAGCTGACCGCCTTCGCCGGGCTTGGCGCCTTGCGCAATCTTGATCTGAATGACTTCGGCGTTGACGAGATATTCCGCCGTTACACCGAATCTGCCCGACGCGACCTGCTTGATCTTGGACATGCGCTCCGTGCGATAGCGAGACGGATCTTCACCCCCTTCGCCGGAATTCGAGCGCGCACCGATACGGTTCATCGCAATCGCAAGCGCCTCATGCGCTTCGGGCGACAGCGCGCCCAATGACATACCGGCACTATCGAAGCGCACTAGAATGTCCTCGGCGGCTTCAACCTCGTGCAGAGGAACCGGCGGGCCCGCGGGCTGCAATGTCATCAGGTCACGTAAGGTCGCAACGGGCCGGTCATTGACGAGCTTCGCGTAGTCTTTATAGCACTCAAAATCGCCGCTCCGCACTGCGGACTGCAATGTCGCGACGACATCAGGGTTATAGCAATGGTATTCGCCGTCATGTACGTACTTGAACAGACCACCCTGGGTTACCGGCACACGAGGCTCCCACGCCGCGGCAGCTAGCTGCTGCTGATCCGCGAATAAGTCCGCAAAACTGGTCCCCTGAATTCTCGAGCTTGTGCCCACAAAGCAGCGCTTCACGATGTCCTCGTGCAAGCCGACGATTTCAAACAACTGTGCACCGCGGTAGCTCGAGATTGACGAAATACCCATTTTCGACATGACCTTGAACAGGCCCTTGCGAATACCGCGCCGGTAACTGCGACCGAGTTGTTGCTGCCTGTCCAGATTGCCGCGCTGCGCAATATCGTGCAGCGACTGGTAAACGAGATACGGATAGACCGCCGTGGCGCCATAGCCAATCAGACACGCGAAGTGGTGCGGGTCGCGAGCAACGCCCGTCTCAACAACAATGTTCGCATCGCAGCGCAATCCGAGACGCACGAGGTGGTGATGCACGGCACCGGTTGCCAGCAACGCATGCACGGGCAGCTTGCCCTTCCCGAGGTAGCGGTCGGTGAGCATCAGGATCAGCTTGCCTGCTCGCACGGCGTCTTCGGCCTGACCACAAATCGCATCGAGCGCTTCGGGCAGGGACAGTGAATCGCTTACGTTTAGCTCGATGAGCGCGTGGCTGTTGCCGTACAGATCATCGCTCAGTAGCTGCCGCAGCTTGCGCTGTGACAACACCGGTGAATTCATGATGACTTGCTCGGCGTGTTCGGGACCGATGTCGAACAAGCTCGACTCGCGCCCGATGTTCGTCTGCAGTGACATCACGATTCTCTCGCGCAACGAGTCGATCGGCGGATTAGTCACTTGCGCAAACTGTTGTCGAAAGTAATCAAACGGCGAGCGGATTTTTTGCGAAAGCACAGCCATCGGCGTGTCATCGCCCATCGACCCAACCGCTTCTTGTTCCGCCTTGGCCAATACGGCGACCACTTCGTGCAACTCTTCGCGGGTCAGGTTGAACATTTTCTGATAGCTCGCGAGCGTCGCGGGATCCATTGGCTCGGCCGTGATGTGGGTATCAATCAACTCGGAATCGAGATACCGCACGCCTTTCTTCAGCCACTTCTTATAGGGCGCCCGCGTCTTCAGAATGTCGTGAATGTCATCGTTCTCGAGCAGCACGCCGTTAACGAGGTCGACGGCCAGCATCTCGCCGGGCCCAAGGCGGCCTTTGCTGACTACATCTTTTTCGTCGTAGTCGTAGACACCAACTTCCGAAGCAACGGTTATATGGCGATCTTTCGTTACGACATAGCGCGCCGGCCGGAGTCCATTCCTGTCGAGGCAACACGCTGCATAGCGGCCGTCAGTCAACACGATGCCGGCGGGGCCGTCCCAGGGCTCCATCTGGCAATCGAAAAATTCGTAAAACGCCCTGACATCCGGATCGAAGTCATCGGCCGCTTGCCAGGCCGGCGGTAACAGGATGCGCATGCCCTGCAGAACATCCATGCCACCCGCGCGCATGACTTCGAGCATGTTGTCGAGAGTCGACGAGTCCGAGCCGATCAGCGAAACAATCGGATCGAGATCGGAAATGTCGTCGAGCTTGTCCGAGATAAAGTTCTTCGCCCGCGCCTGCGCCCAGTTACGGTTGCCCTGAATCGTGTTGATCTCACCGTTGTGAGCGAGAAAACGAAACGGTTGCGCAAGTCGCCACTGGGGCAAAGTGTTTGTCGAGAAGCGTTGATGAAACACGCATACCGACGACTCAAGTCGCGGGTCCTTCAGGTCCGGATAGAAGTCGGACAGCACGCGCGGCATGATCATGCCCTTGTAACTGATCGTGACCGACGACAAACTCGCGACGTACGCGTGTCCCTCTCCGATGCGTTTTTCTGCACGGCGCCGCGCGAGAAACAGGCGGCGGTTAAATCGGCCACGCGGCATCCCTGCTGCTGCGTTAACGAATACCTGTTCGATTCGCGGCAACGTCCTGAGCGCCTGTTCGCCGCAGACCGAAGGGTCTGTCGGCACTTCTCGCCAACCCGCTACTTCGAGTCCGATCTCAGCGATCGCCGTGTCGATCAGCTGACGGGCCACGGCCGCTTTGTCCTCGTCCTGATTCAGAAACACGGTTCCGGCTGCAAACCGGTCGCCGAGATTGAAACCGAGCTCCTCACCCACTGCACGCAAAAACGTTTTGGGAGACTTGATCAGCAACCCGCAACCGTCACCCGTCTTGCCATCAGCGGCGACGGCACCACGGTGCGTCAGCCGCTCGAGCGCGGAGATCGCCGTTTCGAGGACCCAGTGGCTCGGCATGTCATCGAGGTTCGCGATCAGGCCAAAACCGCAACTGTCGCGCTCGAACGCCGGGTCATACAGACTTTTTGCTTGTCGCTCGGTCATAAACGCCCTGAGGATCACGCGCCTGGCGCGCCCCGATGAGTGTCTCGTTGAGTTGGCACGTGAAGCGCCGGGTTGGGCCGCAAGGAGGAGTCCACCGGTGCTGCCCGAGCGATGCAGTATATGTCACGACCCGCCAAAGCCGCTACTGCACTGCAGCAATGCTATCAATAAGGGCTTGATTAGAGGGTTTGCGGCCGCTTTCGGCAACGGGCGCAGTGCGCGCCTATTGGTTGCGCGCGTAACCAGTGGTTAGCGAGCACTCGCCTGCAAACGGATTTCGCCGCTCGAGCTGAAGGTAACCGGTTCGGTGAACGGAATGTCAAAGCCGAGTTTGCCGCTGAGCCCGTACGGGATGTCGCGCATGACTCCGTTGCGAACGATGTACAGCAATTGTGGCGCGGTTCTGAGCAGATCGAGCTGCACAGTAATCGCAAATTCCCCGTCTCCGGAAGCCGGCACTGTGAAACCACCCTTCGTCTCGCCCCTCGCAAAACGGAAGCCATCCAGCTCAATTGCGTAGGACACAGCACTTATCGGCAGCGGAAACGGGTTCGGGTTAGTCACATCAAAACCCAACAGAAAGGTCTGTCCGGAGAAATCGACCTCGGTCATCTGCACGTTTCTAAGACTCACGTCCGGCGCGCTGATCAAATTGCCTGTACTGGCACATGCTGTGAACAGCGACGCCAACAATAGCGTGGCGGTGCAAGACATCAGTTTCGATGCATTCATGCTGCGGCCTCCCAGCCAGACTAATGCAAATCCTCTCCGAGTTCGCCCCAGCGAGCCGAAGTCAGCAACCACTCCTCATCGCCTCGTTCGAATTCCATCTCGAATCGGTACGCATCAGCGCTGAAGCCAAGAACCGTATCACTCGTTCCTGCCATGCCAACGGCTAACACGAGCATTGCGGCACTGTCCCCGTAGATCTGGAGTTCTTCAATGCGCGTCAGAAGCGCCACTTTGTCCTGCCGCAAAAAATAGAAGCGGAACATATTCTCGATGTCGTCACGGCTATTGCCCCGGGCATCCGTGTATGTGGGCGAAATCATGTCGACGAGAGCCCGGCGATCTTTTGCTTCCGCGGCCTCGTGGCCCTGACTTACCCAGGAACGTATTGCCTGCTCAGGGCCTTCCGCCGGGTCACCGCAGGCGGACAGACAGATGCAAACAAGTCCGGTGATCAGAAATCGAGTCGCGTTTCCGCTGTGGGCGCCCATCATCTGCTAAAGTCTACCGAGAAACGGAACCTTTAATGGCCCGTACCGCCCGAATCGTGACCTGGTTCGCACTAAAAGCGCGTCGTCGCGTCACAATGTCGCGAGGACCTGCGCCGCTGGCGCACTCGGAATATTGACATGCCGGTAAAACTATTCAGCGAGAGCATGGAAGCGACCGTTACCGATGACGACCAGATTCGCATCGACGAAATCCTGTCGTTCTGGTTCAAAGAACAGGAACTTACGGCGCCCCAAATCGACCGACGCATGGACGTCTGGTTTGGCGAGGATTCTGTTTTCGATCACGAATGCAAGAAGGAGTTTACCGACGACGTCACCAAAGCGACCGAGGGCCAACTGGATCATTGGGCACATGAACCACGAGGTCGGCTTGCACTGATACTCCTGCTCGATCAATTCCGCCGCAACATCTACCGCAATACGGCGGATGCTTTTGCAATGGACAACGCCGCACTAAAACTCTGTGTCGAAGGTGCGATGGACAAGAAAGACAAAGGACTAACGTCGATTCAACGAGCGTTTTTTTATATGCCGTTACAACATGCCGAGTCTCGAAAAGTCCAGGCGAAGTCTGTTGAGATATACACCCGCTTGTCCGAAGCGGTATCGAAGACGCATCGCGAGACGTTTGAGACCATCGCACAATTTGCGGAGCTGCACCGGGACATCGTTGAGCAATTCGGCCGCTTTCCGCACCGCAATCGCTTGCTCAATCGCGAAAACACGCCAGAAGAGGACGAATACCTCGCCGGCGACAGCCCCGATTTTGGTCAGGGCGGCTAAACTAAGAAAAACAAACAGGAACTCACCAAGGGGGCCCTCATGCTCAGACGCACATTCTGTCAATCCACTGTGGCGGCGGCGGTGGCTGCTACGCTTCCAGGCTGCGGCTCAGATCATCCGGAGACGGATGTAGGCAGCCTGATACCGGCCGTCACCGGTGCCGGCGAGGAAATCTCTCTCGAATCTGCAACCGTGGCCGAGCTCGCGGGCAGCCTGCAAGGAAGGCTGCTTCTGCAGGGTGATACCGGCTACGACGCAGCCAAGCAAGTCTGGAACGGCATGTTCGACCACAAACAACCCGCGATGGTCGTGCAGTGCACATCGACCAGTGACGTCATCAATGCTGTCAATTTTGCCCGCGAACGCGACCTGTTGGTCTCCGTGAAATGCGGTGGCCACAGCCTGCCCGGCAAATCGACCTCGGATGGCGGCATGATGATCGACTTGTCGCAGATGCACTCTGTGGACGTTAATGCCGACGCAATGACATTGCGTGTGGATGGCGGTTCATTGCTCGGCCACATCGACGGTGCTGCTTCGGCGCACAACATGATGACCACGACTGGAATTGTTTCTCACACGGGCGCGGGAGGATTCACGTTGGGCGGTGGTTTCGGCCGCACCGACCGGAAGATGGGCCTTGCGATCGACAATCTGCTGGCCGCGACGGTAGTAACGGCCAGCGGTGATGTCGTGCGCGCCAGCGCAGGCGAGAACAGTGACTTGTTCTGGGGGCTGCGTGGCGGTGGTGGCAACTTCGGTATCGCCACTGAATTCGTGTATCGCCTGCACCCCTTTAACCCGACTGTTTACGGCGGCACCCTGATCTATAAGTTCAACAAAGACTTTCTCGATTTCTACGCCGAACTGCATGAAACGCTGCCTGATGAAGCAAATATCGAACCGAGCTTCATACCCGGTGAAGACGGCAACACGATCGCATTGGTTGAGGTTGTCTGGTGCGGCGATCATGCTGCGGGGGAGAAAGCCCTGGCGCCAATGCTCAATAACCCGGGCCTCGTCAGTGGCGAACTCGCACCGTTCCCGTATCACGACATACAAACCGCTGCCGATAGCATGCTCGGCCATGGCAAACAGTACTACCTCAAGTCGAGCTTCCTGAAAGAGCTTACTCCGGAAGCGATCGAGGTCATCGTTGAATTCGCAAACCGCGGCATGGTTGGATCCTGGTTCCAGCATCTCGGTGGGGCCACCTCAAGAGTTGCCGCCGACGCCACCGCCTACGCGCATCGCGACGTCGCCTTCAATTTCGGCATTATGTATTTCAGTGAAGATCCCGCACAGAACGAGGCCAGCATCGCCGCAGTGCGCGAGTATTACAAGGCGATGGAGCCGCACATGGCCGGCTTCTATACCAACCTCAACGAGGATGACGAGAGAAAAACCTGGGGTAACTATGGTGAGAATTATCCGCGCCTTGTCGAGCTGAAGAACCGATACGATCCGACGAATCTGTTCCGGCTCAACGCGAACATCAAGCCAGATGTCTAGGAACGCTTATCATGCAGGCCGAGGAATCGCCCGCGACACGTGACCGCGGCAGACGCGACAGGAATACAAATCACTCTTTCGATAACGCGGACAAAGAGACGTATGCGTATCGCCACGCGAGTAATATCGCTGCAACCGTGAGCCCCACCACAAAGCCACCCCAGACATAGCTGGGCGGCGACTTGAAGGTCACTGCAGCCAGGTAGGCCAGTGGAAACGCGAGCACCCAGAAAGCAAAGGTGTTGATCGCCATCGGCAGCCGGGTGTCCTTATAGCCCCGTAGCGCTCCGGCTGCGCCGATTTGAATACCATCGGCCACCTGGAATATCGCCGCCATCAACAACAGGCTGATCGCGATACTCGTAACCGACGCGTCATTCGTATACAAACCCACGACCGCATGGCGGAATATGAGTAAGAACGCAGCAGAACACGTCATGAAACACGCACAGATCAGGATGCCGAGCGCGCCGCTGAATCTGGCAGCCTGCGCGTTACCGGCGCCCAGCGCATGGCCAACTCTGATCGTAATTGCCGCACTCAGGGCAAGTGGCACCATGAACATGGTCGCCGCAAAGTTGATCGCGATCTGATGCGCCGCGGCGATCGCCGCGCCGCGCGTTCCCATAAGAATCGAAACGGCATTAAACAACCCGGCCTCAGCGGTGATTGTCACCGCGATCGGCACTCCCAGGATCAGGATTTCCTTGAGGACGCTCGGCCGCAATGGCGCCACCCGCGAGAATATTCTTAGCGGTTTGTGGCGTGGGCTCAGCATCATATACGTCGCGAGAGCGATCATAATCAGCCACATCGTGATCGCGCTCGCCAGACCACAACCGGCAACACCAAGGGCGGGCGCGCCGAAATGCCCGAACATCAGCACATAGTTGAGAAACACGTTACAGATCAGTGACAAGATCGATGTAAACATGATCGGTCGTGTGTAGCCGATGCCCTCTGTCGTGAATCGCAACGCGAGGAAAACGAAAATCGCAGGCGCCCCGGGAATGATTGCAAGCACGTAACCTACTGTCAGGTCGCGAAAGCTCTCGTCCACTCCAATCACGACCAGCAGCGATTTGACTGTCAGGTGCGCGAGCACAATCAACAGCAAACCGAACGCGATGCCGAGGTACATCCCCTGACGCGTATATCGGCCGATCAGTTCGGGGTTTCCTGCGCCAAACAACCGCGCCGCGATTGGCGAGATCGCCATGAGCACCCCAAGGCACATCACAAAACCGAAAAACCAGATGCTGGACCCAACAGCGACGGCTGCCAGTGATTCGGCACCAAGACGACCCGCCATTACTACATCGGCGAATTGCATTCCGGCTATGGCGAGGTTATTAACGATGAGCGGCCCGGCCAGACGAAACAGTCCTCGGGTCTCTTCACGCCAGTTGCTGGTTCGCCACATTCGCCAAATGTATCCTATTCGTGGCTAAAACGGCTTCTACAATTCCCGAACAATGGCATAGACATGCCTTTGGGCCCAAAAACAATGCCGGAGGGTTCAGCTTACTTCTTGAGTTGGTGTAAAGTGCCCGGCGTAGCGGGTGTAAAATTCTAAACGGAGGCAAGTATGCTGCATGATGGTCGAGCTGTTCGAGTCGCGGTTATCGGGGGTTCCCGAATCCCGTTTTGCCGGTCGCACTCGATCTACCGGGATTGTTCAAACCAGGACTTGATGGCAGCTGCGCTGCAGGGTCTCGTCACCAAATACGACCTCATGGGGCAGACGCTTGGCGATGTTGCGCTCGGTGCAGTCATCAAGCACTCCAGAGACTGGAACCTCGCGCGCGAATCCGTCCTCGATTCGGGCCTGTCACCGCGCACGCCTGGCGTGGATCTACAGCGCGCCTGTGGAACAAGCCTTGAAGCCTGCGCAATGATCGCCAACAAAATCGCTCTCGGTCAGATTGACTCCGGTATTGCTGGCGGGACCGATACGGTCAGCGATCCGCCCATCGTTTACAACGACACGTATCGATCGATCATGCTGGATGTGTTTCGCGCGCGATCCGCGATGCAGCGCATTCTGCCCTGGTTCCGCCTGCGGCCATCGCACTTCAAGCCACTGTTTCCGGGAGTCACTGAGCCGCGCACGGGTCTTTCGATGGGTCAGAGCATGGAGATCACTGCCCAAGAGTGGAATGTACCGCGCGAACATCAGGACCAACTTGCGCTCGCGAGTCATGTCAAAGCGGCTGCCGCCTACGATGCCGGCTGGTACGAGGACCTGGTCATACCTTTTCTGGATTGCGATGAAGACAACAATATTCGTCGTGACTCGACATTCGAAAAACTTTCGACATTGAAGCCGGTATTCGGGAAAGGCGAAGACGCGACAATGACGGCAGGTAACAGCACGCCTCTTACCGATGGCGCAGCGGCTGTGTTGCTCGCTTCCGAGGACTGGGCGAACCTGAAGAACCTTCCAATTGCTGCGTACCTGACTTTTACAAAGGTCGCCGCCGTGAATTTCGTCAAGGACGAGGGGCTGCTGATGGCGCCGGCGTATGCTGTCTCCGACATGCTCAAAGCAGCGAACCTGCGACTGCAGGATTTCGACTTCTACGAAATTCATGAAGCGTTCGCATCGCAGACGATTGCAACCCTGATGGCGTGGCAATCAGAGAAATTTTGCCGCGATCGCCTTGGACGCAATCAGCCGCTGGGCCCGATCGACTTATCCAAGCTCAATGTCAAAGGTGGCAGTCTCGCGATGGGACATCCGTTTGCGGCTACAGGTGCGCGCATCGTGGCGACAATGGCCAAGCTGCTGAGCGAAAATGGCTCTGGTCGAGGACTCATCTCGGTATGTACCGCGGGCGGTATGGGCGTCGCCGCAATCATGGAGGCCGCGTAAGACCAGGAATAAGATCAGATATCTTTGTTTCTGCGACGCTGCATCGCGTCAAGCGCTTTGTCCAATCTCTCTTTGGCCTGGGCGGTTACGCCACCGCGCTTGTATTCGTCGACGACAAAAGACTCAACGCGCGAAACGATTTCATCCATGTCTGCGTCACCGAAGTGGTTTTCTTCAATGACCTCCGGAGGGGCGTTCTTGTACGCGCCGAACAGGTTGATCCAGCGCTCGCTTTGCTTGCCGACACCAACGAGCGTATAAAACTCGTTGCCGGGCTTGCCATCCTTTGTCTTGGCAAGACTAACGATACCTGCAATCAGGGATGCTGGAACCAGGATCAGGTCACGAGCGCCATCAACGATAAGCTTTACCTGCAACACGGCGACATCGCGTATCAAGGTCCAGCGAGGAGGCTGGCTGTTTTCACCCTCGGGAAGCATTTCCATAATCCACTTCGCTCAATAAAAGCCAATCGAGACAAGGGATTATAGACCTCCAACTGGCACACGAACGACCTTTCGTTTACTGTAACGCCGACTGAAATCAGTATTCGGATAAATGCCGACGTTCCAATCCTCGCCGCAGTATGAGCACGGGCTCCCGGAGTCTCTGGGCGTCCTTATCGTTAACCTGGGTACACCGGACGCACCAACGCCGGCGGCGGTACGCCGTTATCTCGGTCAGTTTCTCTCTGACCCGCGTGTCGTGGAACTTCCGCGGCCGCTCTGGTGGATTATTCTGCACGGCTTTATTCTGCGCGTGCGGCCGTCCCGTTCAGCCGAGGCGTATCAGAAAATCTGGACCGAGGACGGGTCCCCGTTGTTGCTTCACTCACAGGATATCGCCAGCGCGATAGGGCAACAGCTCTCGGCGCGCTTTTCGGGCTCGGTGAATGTCGAGCTCGGCATGTGTTACGGCAGCCCGTCGATTGAAACCGCCCTGAGCCGTCTGTACGAGCAGGGCGCGCGACGCATCGTGTGTTTGCCGTTGTACCCGCAATACTCGGGAACGACGAGCGGCTCCGTTTTCGACCTGGTGACAGCCGCTCTGAGCCGACGGCGCTGGGTGCCGGAATTCAGGTTCATCAACCACTATCATGACGCTCGCGGCTACATCGCCGCGCAGGCGCAGAATATTCGTGAGTACTGGGACGAGCACGGTCGCGGTAACAAGCTCCTGTTCTCTTTCCACGGCCTGCCGCAGGACAATCTGCTCAAAGGCGATCCATATCATTGCCAATGCCAGAAGACGGCGCGCCTCGTTGCCGAGTCGCTCGAACTCGCGGACGACGAGTGGCTCATCTCGTTTCAGTCCCGCGTTGGGCGTGCTGAATGGCTGCGGCCCTACACGGATGAGACGGTCATCGAACTCGGCAGCAAGGGCACACAACAGCTCGACGTCGTTTGCCCCGGTTTCGCCGCCGATTGCCTCGAGACCCTCGAGGAGATCGCGATGCAGAACGCGAAGTTTTTCGTGGACTCGGGCGGTGGCTCCCTTAACTACATTGCCGCACTTAATGCGCGCGACGATCATATTGCGTTTCTAACGCGCCTGATCGAGAAGCATGTCGGCGGGTGGCCCGAGTCCTCCACCGACTGGAGCGCCAGTGAAGCGGCTCGGGAGCAGGACAAGTCCCGAGAGCGCGCGTTGGCTATGGGTGCATCGCTGTGAGTGGTTTTGGCCGCTTTCTCGAATTCAGCGCGCGCACGCCCAACATCCTCGACTCTCTCGGGTACTACAAAATGCTTGGATTCACCGAACTGGAGATCGGTGACGTGTGGCCACACAAATACGCGGTAGTCAGCGACGGCGTGCTTTGCATTGGCCTGCACGATCGCGTGTTTGACGCGCCGGCAATTTCATTCGTGCAGCAGGACCTCGCCATACGCGCGCGATCGATGACCGACCATGGTTTCAATTTCAGCTTTATGCGCCTCGACGAGGATGTGTTCAATGAACTCGGTCTTGCGGACCGCGACGGGCACATGATCACGATGCTCGAGGCCCGGACGTTTTCTGGTGGCGATCAGTTCGACAACGATTCTGTTTGCGGCACCTGGTTCGAGTTGACCCTGCCGGCGCGTGACGCCGTTCGTTCAGCACGTTTCTGGGCATCGGTAGCCCCAAATTTGTTACGCATGCGCGAAGAACCCACAGCCCATATGCGCTTCGAGGCCGGCGGTGTGGCGATAGGCTTGTCGGAGAGTATTGCGCTTGATTCTCCATCTCTGAGTTTCAAATGCCACGACAAGGAAGCGTTGTCGGCCTTGATTGACAAACACGGCCTGGAACATCAGAAATTCCCGGGATTCGAAGGCGCTTTCGTTGCCCTCAAGGCTCCGGAAGGAACCATGCTGTATGCGTTCGACGAGGACTTTCTCGGCGAAACAATTGAAGTCGAAGAGTCCGACGACCTGAGTGAGTTCCCGCAATAACCTGAGCTGCGGTCGAGAATTTCAGCCGGCGTCCTTTTCGCGGCGAGGTTGATCCGGGCCCTCAAGCATCGTGGGTGGCCCCATGTTTTGAAGAACTTCTTCGAAAAGCTTGGGTCTGCCAACCGCGAAGCCCTGAATGAAATCAATGCCGTGGTCTCGCATGCGTTGAATGACCAGGTCGTTTTCGACATGCTCCGCGACCGTCGCAGCCTGCAATACTTTCGCGATTTCCGTCATCGAAGTAATAATCGCTTCCGACAGCGGATTCTCCAGAACGTCTCGCACAAATACACCATCTATCTTGACGTAATGAACAGGCAAATCCTTCAGGTACGCGAAGGAACAATACCCGGTGCCAAAATCATCCAATGCAAGCCGACATCCGAGTTTGCGAAGCCGCCGAATAAAACGCTGCGCGCGTTCCAGGTTCCTGACAACCGCCGTTTCTGTAATTTCGAAACAAATCGAATCTGGCGAGATCCCACTTTCCACGATGCTCTCTTCGATGAAGTTAAGAAAGTCGTCATCGGCGAGCGACTGTGCTGAGACGTTGATACTGAATCTGGCGAGGTTGACTTCCAACATGTTATCCGCAGCCGCGAGTTGATCGAGCGTGTTCTTGATGACCCAACGATCGATCGCCGACATCATTTGATAGCGTTCCGCCGCAGACATGAACTTTGCCGGCGGCAGGGCATGATCGTTGTCGTCGAGCATTCTCACGAGAATCTCGTAGCGGTCCGGGCCGTTTTCGTCGCTTAGTGAAACGATTGGCTGGGCATGCAGAACAAATCGATTTTGGATCAGTGCGTACTGCAGATGGCTGACCTGATCCAGGTCGCTGCGGCGCTGCGCAATACTGGCATCAACATCGCGAAAAACCACATATCGATGGCCACCGCGATCTTTTGCCGATCGCGCCGCGATTTCCGCCGTATTCAGTGCCGCAGAAGAACTGGAGGCGACATCCGGTATCAAGACAATGCCGATACTAACCGAGATTTCAATGGCAACGCCTTCATATTCGACATCGTCCCCCGCAACCACCTCCAGAATACGTTCGGCTTTCTCGATCGCGCTGTTTTCTTCGCACCCCCGCACGAACAAGCCGAATCTATCACCGGACAGATGAGATACCGCATCGCCGCTGTTCGCATGCTCGTCGATCAGCTCACTAACCCGGCGAATGACCTCGTCGCCCGCCATATGACCGTAGTTATCATTGACAACATGCAGCTTATCCACGTCGACGTATAACAGTGCGTGCGACTGCTCAGGATTGCGTTGTAACGTATTGTCGATGTAGCCAAGCAGGCCATGCCGGGAGTAATGCTCGCTGCTAAGCTGATCAGCCGTTCGTGTCAGCGTACGAATCTTGGCGCAGATCGCCCGAGCCAGTCGCACCTGCTCTCTCGAGAATCGGGCCGGCCCCATCAGCACAAAGACACCGATGACGTCGTCTCTGGCGTTGATGATCGGGGAGCACAACACTTTGGGATGGCTGTGTTGAAGACCCGCAACAACTTTGGTTGTGATATTGGCGTCAGACAAAAGCGCTTTTCGATGCATCTTGGCCGTCGATATGAGCGACCCCAGCGTGGTCATGACGGCTTTGGATGTCGCCTCATCTTCGAGCAGATGCGCCGGGCAAGTCTCTTGTATTCCAAGGTTCGGTAGTACGACGGCGGCCAGCTCGACTTTGAAATGGTCCGCAGCAAGCTGTAGCACGGAGCGAAGGATGTCGTGCGGGCCGGCGCTCGCATCCAACTCATCCATTTGTACGAGCAGCTTCAGGCCCTTCCTTCCTTCAGCGGTCATGCGCCGAACCGATGACAACTCCGCGTTGATCGCGAGTTGCCGATCTATGCAATTGATGATGGGCCCGATTTCAGCGTGGGCAAACTCAAAACTCATCGGGTTGGACGCATCAATCTGGATGCTGACCGTGCCGATTGCCGGGTCACTGTTCTCGCCATCCAGATAGAAAACGTACACATAGTTTTTGTTGCTCAAGCGCTCGCAGAAGCCCGGCCCAGGGAGGCGCTCTCGCAGGAACGGCGAAACCGTCCAGAAGTCGGCAGCGTTTGAGTCGGGGCCGGCCCAGACCAGCTGACCGGCGCCATCATGAATCGCCACAGACAGAACATTGCCGAGAACGTCGACGATCTGTCGCGCGAATAGCGTGATCGAGCCGGTATCGAGGTATTTGGCGATTTTCCTGGCGCGCATGCAGGTTCCGATGAAATTGACCGGTACCCATACGCTATCGGCGGGACGGGTTGATTCTTGAGGATTGGTGGGATTCGCAGCCGCTTATGCAGCTACTGGAGCTCCCTCAGCAAGCTCATCGTTCGTCCGAGGTACGATCGCCCGAACAGATTCAGATGATTCAGGACATGGTACAGCTGGTACAGCTTCAATCGCTGTTCGTGTCCCGGCGCCATGGGCCAGCTCGCCTCGTATGCAGCGTAAAACGCTTTGCCAAATCCGCCGAATAGCATCGTCATCGCAATGTCCGACTCACGATCACCATAATGGACCGCCGGGTCGAAAATCACGGGTTCTCCAGCAACGCTGCCCCAGTTGCCGCCCCACAGATCGCCATGCAGCAGTGACGCGACTGGCGTATAGCCCGCAAACAGTTCGGCCAGCCGCTCAGCCAGTTTGCCGCCTGGGCCGTTTATGTCGGCGCCGTAGCCATTCGCCGTAGCAAGCCCGAGTTGAAACTCGAGCCTGTGAACTCGGAAGAATGCGATCCAGTCATCGGACCACGTATTGAACTGCGGCGTCGGCCCAATCGTGTTGTCGCGAAACCAGCCAAAGCGATCGGCAGTGTGCCGATGCAGCTTCGCCAATCGCTCACCGAGCAGACGTTCTGTTGCCGTCGTTGGAGCATCGAATGTGAAGCGTTCAAGCGCGAGAAAACTTTCGCCGTTTTCGATACCACAACCCAGAATCTCGGGAACGCGAATCGCCTGCGCTGACTTGAGTTCTCTAAGACCGTCGGCCTCCGCCTCGAACATCGCCAATGCGGACTCGGGGCCGGTTTTTCGAAATTCATTCCTAATCGCGGCTCAGATCCGATATTCGTTCGGCCTGCCGCCGCAACGCCGTACCAATATCCGCCTCATCAAACAATGCATTGATATCACCGAGCTTTGGCGGTGATCGTTGCAGCAAGGATTCCGCGTCGTCTATCGGCGCATCACAGGCAATGCCGGTGAGCCTGCGCGCCAACATGGCGTCCTCGCGATGCGTCTCGAGCTTCTCACCCAGTGTCTTGGAGCCACGCACATTCACTTCATGAACTTTATCGAGGTTGTCGTAAATGCTCTCGAGGCTGCCGAAACGCTCGAGCAACACTGTGGCAGTCTTCTTGCCAACTCCGGGAACGCCCTTGATGTTGTCGACGGCATCACCCGCAAGCGCCAGAAAGTCAGCGATTTGCTCGGGCCAGACGCCGAAAACTTCCGGCACTCTCTCGTAAGCAATTTTTCCCTTGCCTGCAAAGTCCCAAAATATGTCTTCCTCGGTCAGCAGTTGTGCAAGATCCTTGTCACGCGTGACGATCGTCGAAGGGCGACTGACTGAGCGACCGTGCTCGACAAGCGTGCCGATCAGATCATCAGCCTCGTATCTTGGGCTGCCCCACTCCATCAATCCGAGCGCGCGAGTGAACCGGCGGCATTGCGCAAATTGTCGCTTTAACTCTTCTGGCGCCGGATCGCGATTCGCTTTGTATTCCGGGTAGATATCGGTGCGAAAAGACTTCGACAAGCTTTCGTCAAACAATACGGCAACATACTCCGGATTGACCTGCTCCATGAAGTCACCGAGGAATCGGCAGTAGCCGTAGAGTGCATTTATTGGATGGCCTTCACCGTCGACCATGTCGTCGGGCATCGAGTAGTAGGCCCGAAACACATACACGCTGGCGTCAATGAGATATTGCATTACCGGCAAGTATAGCTGCAAGAACACGCGAACGCGGTGCTTGCTTCACTCAGGTTAATGGGGACATTCCTGTTTTAGCGCGCTAAAACAGGAATGTCCCCATTAAGTTTGCGGCCCTCGCCGCTATTCGTGGAAGTGTACGTCTACGATCTCTGCGCCATCGGCAAGATGGTCGGAAAGTCTTGCGTGTAACGGGCTCGAGCGCGGAATGTGCGCGAGCAGGTACTGCATCTGATCGGTAAGGACACGACGCCCTTTGAGATAGATGTACTCTGCGTAAGTTGGTGTAAACGGCACTGCAATCAACTGCATCGCCGCCTGCTCCGGTGTCCGGCCACCTTTGTAGTTGTTACAGCGACGACAGGCCGTCGCAACATTGTTCCAGGTATCACCGCCGCCGCGCGAAATCGGCGTGATGTGATCGCGCGTCAGGTCACGGGTCGGATAACGCATTGCACAATACAGGCACAGGTTCGCATCGCGCTTGAACAGCGTACGGTTATTCAGCGGCGGAACGTATTTGTCGCGGTCGCGGGAAAGACCCTGGCTCGTGCCATGCGTGGCGATGATTGAATTGACACCGACCTTGCTGCGAGTGCCGTCATAGCTGCTGTATCCGCCGAAAACCGTATAGAGAAGCGTTCCGGTTTGATAGGCAACCTGGTCGGCATGATACAGCCGGACGGCCTCCCGGTAGTCAATCCACTCGAGTGGCATCCCAGCTACATCCGTTCGCAACACCTGCTGCGAGATATCGGAAACGATTCCTGCAAGCATCGGCTTATCCCGTCGCGCCCTGCGCGATTCATGCCCTCATAGTTTGCCGATCACGCGTCAAAAAGCAACACGATTCGTCACAAAGCTTTAAAGACGGCATCGAGGCTATC
The DNA here is from genome assembly GCA_029862045.1 of Gammaproteobacteria bacterium. Classification (GTDB taxonomy): domain Bacteria; phylum Pseudomonadota; class Gammaproteobacteria; order Steroidobacterales; family Woeseiaceae; genus UBA1847. The sequence goes on along the minus strand of JAOTYE010000011.1, from coordinate 51,572 downwards.
TTTGGCGTCCCCGAACAACATTCGCGTGTTTTCTTTAAAGAACAGCGGGTTTTGAACGCCCGCATAGCCGGTAGCCATGCTGCGTTTCATAACAATCGTTATCTTGCCTTTCCACACCTCGAGCACAGGCATACCCGCGATTGGGCTATCCGGCTCCTCCTGGGCGGATGGATTGACGATATCGTTGGCACCGATAACGATCGTTACATCAACATCGGGGAAGTCTTCGTTGACCTCGTCCATCTCGAAAACGATGTCGTAAGGTACCCTTGCTTCGGCCAGAAGCACATTCATATGACCCGGCATGCGTCCGGCAACCGGATGAATACCGAAACGAACGTTAATGCCCTTTGCACGCAGCGCACCCGTGATTTCGTTTACGATGTGCTGCGCCTGGGCGACGGCCATGCCGTATCCCGGTACGATCATGACTTCTTTCGCATGCGCGAGCAGTGCCGCCATTTCGTGGGCTTCGATAGGAACGACTTCTCCCTGCTCCGCGTCACCACCTGACGCGACTGTGCCGCCGCCGGTGCCGAAGCCTCCTGCGATCACGGCGAGGAACTTGCGATTCATCGCACGGCACATGATGTAGCTCAGGATGGCACCACTCGAACCGACAAGCGCTCCCGTGACGATCAACAGATCGTTACTGAGCATGAATCCCGTCGCCGCCGCCGCCCAACCCGAGTAACTGTTCAGCATCGACACGACTACCGGCATGTCCGCACCACCGATCGCCATCACCATGTGAATGCCGAACAGCAAGGCAATCGCCGTCATAATCATCAGCGGTTCGAGCCCACCGCCGGCGGCGGACTGCAAAACGAACTCCCGACCAAACCAGATTGCGCCGATCAAGAGGCCGAGGTTGAACAGGTGACGCCCTGGCAAGGTCATGGGCTTACCGCCGATGCGGCCGCTGAGCTTGCCGAACGCAATGACCGACCCCGAGAACGTCACAGCGCCGATGAGGATGCCGACGTAGATCTCGATGTCATGGATCGTGTGTTCAATACCCTCGAAATGCGCGTCCGGATCCATGAAGCTGGCGAAGCCGACCATGACGGCGGCAAGACCGACCAGGCTGTGAAGGATTGCGACGAGCTCCGGCATCTGTGTCATTTGCACTCGACGTGCCAGAACCAGACCAATACTGCCGCCAATCAGTAACGCAACTAGCAGGATGACGTACTGCTGTGTAACGACACCGAGTATCGTCGCCAGCAGCGCAATCGTCATGCCTGCTATGCCATACCAATTACCGCGGCGGGCCGTTTCCGGATTGGAAAGACCGCCAAGGGCAAGAATGAAGAGTACCGTCGCAGCGATGTACGACATGGTTACGATGCCAGCGCCAATCATGTCGACCTCACTTCCTGAACATTTCGAGCATGCGACGCGTGACGGCAAATCCGCCCGCGATATTGATGCTCGTAATCAATATCGTGGCTGCAGCAATCCACATAATCACCGTGTCTGCCGAACTGATCTGCAACAGTGCGCCGATAACGATAATGCTCGAGATCGCATTGGTCACACTCATCAGAGGCGTGTGCAATGCCGGCGTGACATTCCAGATCACCATGTAACCAACGAAGCAAGCGAGCACAAATACCGTGAAGTGCGCCATGAAGGACGGTGGTGCGACAGCACCAAGCCCCAGCAATGCCAGTGCGCCAACTGCAACCATGATAATCGGGCCGGCGACGGATGGCTTGTGCTCCACCGGTTCGGGCATGGGTGGCACTTCTGCCGCTTGTGGCGGTGCCGCGGAGAGCGTCGGCGCAGGCGGCGGCCAGGTCGTCTCGCCATCCTTGCACACAGTGGCACCCCGTATGACCTCGTCCTCCATATCGACGACGATATTGCCATCCTTCTCAGGGCTGAGTTCGACCAGCAGATGGCGTAGATTCGTCGCGTACAGCTGACTTGATTGCGCGGCAAGCCGGCTTGGCAGGTCCGTGTAACCAATGATCGACACACCATTCCGCTGCACGACCTTGTCCGCCTCGGTCAGCTCGCAGTTGCCACCCGTTTCCGCCGCAAGGTCGACAATCACACTGCCGTCTTGCATCAGACCGACCATTTCAGCAGTCACAAGCCTCGGTGCGGGCCGGCCGGGGATAAGCGCTGTTGTGATTATGATGTCGACCTCTTTGGCCTGCTCGGCAAACAGCGCCATCTCAGCCTTGATGAACTCATCGCTCATCACCTTGGCATATCCGCCTTCGCCGCTGCCATCCTCGTCATCGAAGTCCAGCATCAGAAACTCGGCGTCCATGCTCTCGACCTGTTCCTTAACTTCCGGGCGTGTATCAAAAGCTCGCACAATGGCGCCCATGCTCTTTGCGGCACCAATCGCCGACAGGCCCGCTACACCGGCGCCAATCACCAATACCTTGGCAGGTGGAATCTTGCCGGCCGCCGTGATCTGGCCCGTAAAGAAACGGCCGAAGTGCTGTGCCGCCTCGACGACGGCGCGGTAGCCGGCAATATTTGCCATCGAACTCAGGGCATCCATTTTCTGCGCACGGGAAATTCGCGGTACGCTGTCCATGGACATAGCCGTAGCGCCACTTGCGGTCAGTTGCTTGAGCAGGTCAGGGTTCTGACCCGGCGCGAGAAAGCTGATCAGCGTCTGGTCCGGCCGAAGCAAGCCTGCCTCGTCGCCCTCGGGCGCACGCACTTTGAGAATCAAGTCTGATCGCGCCCACAAGTCATGCGCCGATGCGACGAGCTCACATCCTGCCGCCGCATAGGCCTCGTCAGAAGAGCTGGCGGCGACGCCCGCTCCCTCTTCTACTGCCACGCTGAAACCCATTTCGATGAGTTGTGACGCGACGTCAGGTGTCGTTGCAACTCGTCGCTCACCCGCGTGAATCTCTCTTGGTACACCGATTTTCATTGGCCAGCCTCCGACGGAACCGGCGTACTCTATCAATATTGGGAGGCCGCGCACAGATAGTGCGCAAGCGGATAGTACTTATCTCGCAGATATCAGTCGCGTGTTGTCATGCGCGGCTTGTCCCCGACCCGGTCACGCAAGCGTTTGCGCTGATCGGGCGTCAGATTACGGTAGCGATCGCGCAGTTGCTGACGCCGTTCCACAGGCATCCGCTGATAGCGACGGTAGTTGTCCCGAATGTGTTTTTGCTGCGCCGGCGACATGCCGCGATACTGCTCATAGCGATTTCGAATCTGAGATCTGCGCTCGGGAGGCAGGTCGCGCCACTGCTTGAAACGCTTCTGCGCGCCGCTGCGCTGTTCCGGCGTCATCCTGGACCAGCGATCAGCGCCCATCGACAACCTTGTCTGCCGCTCTGGCGCCAGGTTGTCCCAGTTATCCGAAAAACCGCTCAGCACGCGCTGCTGCTCTTCGCTTAACGTGTCCCACGCGACGCCTGCTTCGTCCGCCACTGCAAGACTGGCGAACAAGATCATCGCAATAGCCAAAATAGTTTTAACTTTCATCTGTCGTCTCCGCCGATTCTTCACCTTGCGGTACGGGATCGCTCCGTTCCTCTGCGTCGGCCGTGACCGGTTCGTCAAAAATCAACCAATCTTCGTCCGACTCCTCCCATAATCCCAGGTACTCAAGAAACTCCGCATCGGGAATCTCATCGTCTGCAGCGAGTACCAGGCTGCAGCCCATCAATAAAGAACCCAGCAATACGGTCTTCTTAACCGACATCGCCGTTCGCTTCCGAAGCCACTGCATCAAGCAGCACATAAAACTCGAGATCCTCAAACATCTCGAAGCTGTCTTCCTCGAGCAACATCTCAAAATCGGACGCCGTTACAGGTTCAAGTTCATCAACCTGCGGTCCGCGCATCACGACGACGGTTACGACAGCTGCCGCTGCCACTCCGGCCGCCGGGACCCATCGGCCCCATTTCACCGTGTCTGCGGACCCCTGCAATTCAGCTAATGCCTGATGCCGGCCCCGGTTAAGGCGCGACAACGTCGCCGCATCGAGTTGCTCGACGCTGTCATCGAAAAGCTCTTTCGCCTGGTTCGCGATTTGCTCGTTTTTGCCTGGATCATTCATTACCAGTGATCTCCCAACTTATCCCGCAGCACATGCACGGCCCGGGAATAATGTGTTTTGACGCTGCCCTCCGAGCACCCCATTGCAACGGCGGTTCCTGCAACATCAAGTCCTTCAAACGTCCGCAGCATGAATGCTTCGCGCTGTCTGCCCGGAAGCTCGCGTATCGATACCTCCAGGCGCTGCATTGCCTCATGCGTCTGCAACTCATCGTCCGGCGACCGCCCTGCCGGATCCGGCGTGTTAGCGACAACATCGTAATCGTCTTCGCCCGACCGACCGCGTCCAAACCACACCATGACACGGTTCCTGACCTTTTGACGACGATGCCAGTCACGAACTCCATTTTGCAGAATCCGGTAAAAAAGTGGTGCCCATTCGTCGCCCGGACGACCCGCATAGTTGCGTGCCAGTTTGATCATCGCATCCTGCACCAGATCAAGCGCCTCGTCACGATCACGGACCGCGATCTCGGCAATGCGCAGCGCGCGCCGCTCCACTTCAGCCAGGAACTGGTTGAGTTGCCGTTCGCGTTGCAGCGTCTTTGCTCCCCTCGATTGCTCGCGGGTGCACGATACCGCAAAAACACCAGCGTAAGCGTTCATGCGGTACGACTCCATGTCGACAAGCGCGCAAGATCCATCTTTTCAGTCCTCTTAACTCCACCACGCGGTGATCTACCGTGTCACACTTATATAACGCCCGGGCAGGAGCCCGGTTGACACGTTTTGCCTGACTTGAAGCTCTGCATTATGTTACATCACAGTGTTGCTTTTTGATTTCGATGCCAAGTAAAGCCTTGTTTTTAAACGCATTCCCGTGAGCGGCTCGCGCATCCTCAAGGTTGCCGTCAGCGTGCCGCTATCGCGCGAGTTCGACTACCTGCCGCCCAGCGGCGAATCTCCTGCTGCCCCGGGTAGCCGGGTCCTCGTACCTTTTGGGCGGCGCCAACAGGTCGGCGTCGTCGTGGCTCACGCCAGCGACAGCGACCTGCCTGCGTCGAAAATACGTCGTGCTATCGCAACGCTCGATGACAAGCCGCTGCTGTCTGCTGACGACTTGTGGTTCGTTCGCTTTACGAGCGACTACTACCACCATCCGATTGGTGAAGTCGTTGCGGCTGCCCTGCCGGCATTGTTGCGTCAGGGCAAGGCTCTGCATCCTACGGTGACCGTCATCGCCATCACCGACGCAGGGGAAGGTGCCGACGTCGAGGCGTTATCGAAGCGCGCCCCTCGCCAGGCGGAGCTACTCGAGATTCTCCGTGATGCAGGAGGCAACGGGGTCGACGTGGAGTCTTTGACCGAATCCGTGCCGAATTGGCGCCGTGCCGTGAAGCCGCTGCTCGAGAAGGGCTTTGTGACTCGTTTTGAAGCGTCGATGGACGCGACGGACCCTGCCTCTGGCGAGCCTGCCGCACCGGGCCCTGAACTGAATGACCATCAGCGCCGCGCGCTCGACGCCATCCGCGAGCAGCCCGGCTTCGGCGCGTATCTGCTCGATGGCGTTACGGGTAGTGGCAAAACCGAGGTCTACCTGCGACTGATGCGGGATGTCCTCGGCGACAATGAGCAGGTACTCGTTCTCGTTCCCGAGATTGGCCTGACGCCGCAACTCGTGTCCCGTTTATCAAGTCGACTAAGTGTAGAACCGACAATCCTACATTCCAGGCTGACAGATCTGGCACGGCTTCATGCATGGCGCAACGCCCGATCGGGCTCGGCAAAGCTTATCGTCGGAACCCGATCCGCTGTATTCACACCGCTGCCCGATGTTGGACTGATCGTCGTCGATGAGGAACATGACCACTCCTTCAAGCAACAGGAGGGGCTGCGTTATTCCGCCCGCGACCTGGCGATTGCCCGTGCCAAACATTGCAACATTCCGATCGTACTCGGTTCGGCAACACCTACCCTAGAAGTACTGCAACACTGTCGGACCGGTAACTTCAGACGACTCGTGTTGCCCGAGCGCGCGGGCGGGGCCAGGCCACCGAACTTCCGGCTTGTCGACCTGAGTCGCGCGGCCACAAGCGATGGCTTGAGCGAACCTCTGCTGGATGCGATCAAACGCCACTTGTGCGCGGACGGGCAAGTGTTGATATTTCTCAATCGTCGCGGATTTGCGCCGACGTTGATCTGCTCAAGCTGCGGTCACGTTGCAGAATGCAGCCGCTGCGACTCACGTATGACCGTGCACGCACGAGACCGGCAACTGCGCTGTCACCACTGCGGCGCGCATCGGCTGCTTGATGAACTGTGCTCCGCTTGTGGCGCAGCGGTCAAACCGCTGGGCGAGGGCACGCAAAGACTCGAGGACGCGTTACGGGGGCGCTTCGCCGCCTATCGAATCGAACGCATCGACAGCGACAGCACCCAGAAGAAAGGGTCGATCGATCAGGCGCTGGCGCTCGCCGAACGAGGCGACGCAGACATCCTCGTGGGCACGCAGATGCTCTCGAAAGGACACCATTTTCCAAAGCTGACGTTGGTCGGTATCGTCAATGCCGATCAGGGATTGTTTGGCACCGACTTCCGCTCGGGTGAACGGCTCGCGCAGTCCATCATCCAGGTTGCGGGTCGCGCTGGCCGCGAAAACCGACAGGGCGAAGTCATCATACAGACTGCGTATCCCGCCAATCCTTTCTGGCAATGTCTGATCGACGGCGGTTATGCGCAAGTCTCATCTGATGCGCTTGCAGAGCGCGAGGAGACGCGTTGGCCGCCGTTCACGAGACTGGCTTTGATTCGTTCCGCGGCGCACAGGCAAATCGATGCACACGCCTTTCTCGACATTGCGCGGCAGCGTATTGAGGTACAGCATATCCAGCACCTGCGCGTTCTCGGGCCCGTCAACGCACCGATGGCTCGCAAGGCGGGCCGTTATCGTGCCCAGTTGCTCTTGCAAAGCAGCGACCGCAAGGCTCTGCATGCCGTCCTCAACAGCCTCCGCCCAACGTTGGAAAACGAGCCTGCCGCGCGCAAGGTTCGCTGGTCGATTGACGTAGATCCGATCGAGTTGTTTTAGCCGACAGCATCATCTATTCACTGTAGAATTGCCGCCTCGCAAATCCGGTCCCCCGCATAAATGAAGTCGATAGTCACGCAACTCCTGCAAGACGCCCTGGCAAACCTGCCAGAGCTCGCTGATGTAATCGCCGGCATTTCGGTCGAAGCAACGATCGAGCGCACACGTGATGCAAGCCACGGTGACTTCGCCAGCAACGTTGCAATGCGGTTGGCGAAAGCGGCCGGCGTGAATCCGCGCGAAATTGCCGCGAACATCGTCGCGCAACTCCCCGACGGCGATCAGGTAGACAAGGTAGAGATAGCAGGCCCGGGGTTCATCAATTTTTACCTGAGTGCCGCGGCCTTCCACAACGAACTCCGAACCATGCTCGATCAAGGCGGCTGTTACGGCCGACAGGAAGCCAGGAAAAAGCCGCGTATCTTGCTGGAGTTTGTTTCTGCGAACCCTACTGGCCCGCTGCACGTCGGGCATGGCCGGCACGCGGCATTTGGTGCAACCGTGGGCAATCTACTGGAGGCCACAGGCTACCCGGTTGAGCGTGAATACTACGTCAACGACGCCGGCCGACAGATGGATATTCTCGGTGTCAGCGTTTGGTTGCGCTGGCTTGAAACACAGGGCACAAAGATCCCGTTTCCCGAGGCTGGTTATCGCGGCGCCTACATATGCGATATCGCTTCTGCCATCGACACCGGCGGCATCGCGGTTGTCAGCGCAGAACGCCTGACGGACGGCCTGCCCGACGGTGACCAGGAGCTGGTGATCGAGGCGCTCATCGCCAAAGCAAAGGACGTGCTGGGCGCGGATGGCTTCGATCAAATTCGCCAGCAATCGCTCGAATCGATCCGTGCTGATATTGAAGATGATCTCGCAGAATTCGGTGTCACATTTAATCACTGGTATTCCGAGCAGAGTTTGACGACGAGCAATCGTATCGACGACGCGCTGGCTGTGCTCAAAGAACGCGGCATGCTGTATGAAAAAGACGGCGCCACGTGGTTTCGCGCCACAGACTTCGGTGACGAGAAAGACCGTGTCGTTGTGCGCGAAAACGGCAACAAGACGTATTTTGCGTCTGACATCGCCTATCACTTCGACAAGCGTGAGCGCGGTTTCGATCATTTGATCGATATCCTCGGCGCGGACCACCACGGTTACGTTACACGGGTCCAGGGCGGCCTTGCGGCAATGGGCTATGCGGCCGACGATCTCGAAGTGGAGCTTATGCAGTTCGTCGCCCTGTATCGGGGTAACGAGCGAATGCAGATGTCAACGCGCTCGGGCGAGTTCGACACCTTACGAAAACTGCGTGCTGAGGTCGGCAACGATGCGGCGAGATTCTTCTATGTATCAAGATCCAACGATCAGCACCTCGATTTCGATCTTGACGTCGCCAAGTCCGAGTCAAACGACAACCCGGTGTATTACATCCAATACGCGCACGCACGCATCGCAAGCGTATTTCGGCAGCTGGAGGAACGGTCGCTCAAACAGGATGCGGTCAAGGGCCGCGAAAACCTGGCGCTGCTGACCGAACCACAGGAGAAGGCGCTGATGACGACACTCAGCCGATACCCTGAGGTTATCGAGCTGGCGGCAAACAACCGCGCACCGCAACACCTCGTTCACTACCTTCGGGACGTTGCGAATGACTTCCATACGTATTACAACGCCCACGCGTTCATTGTTGACGATGACAAACTGCGCGACGCAAGGCTCGTGCTGATCACGGCGGCGAAAATCGTTATCGCCAACGGACTATCGATTCTTGGCGTCTCCGCGCCGGAGACGATGTAGTGGCGAAGCGCAAACGACGCCGTTCGACTCGCACACAGAAGAGTCAGGAGTATCCGGGCTGGCTGTGGATGTTGTTTGGATTGTCACTCGGACTATCGGTCGCTTTCGCCGTATATGTAAAGGATCGGCAACCATCGAATACCGCAGCAGCGACCGCGCCCCAACCAGCCAGCTTGCAACGCGCGCTGGATGAAAACGGCGAGAATTCGACAAGTGAGGCTGCCGACGAGGAACCGGCCGGAAAACGCTTCACGTTTTACGACATGTTGCCGAACTTCGAGGTCATCATTCCCGAGCAAGAGCCCGATGTCGCCGCTGACGTCGAGCCCAAGGCGGTCCTGCAACCGGGACTGTATGTGCTACAGGCCGGATCGTTCTCGGCCTACGCTGACGCCGATCGACGCCGCGCTCAACTCGCCTTGCACGGCATCGAGTCGAAGATTCAGCGCGTGATGATCGATGACAAGACCTATCACCGCGTGCGTATTGGCCCGACCAGTGACCTCAATGAACTCAATTTGCTGCGCAGCCGCCTGCGCACAGCGCAGATCGATGTACTGCGCATCAGGCTCGGTGATTAATTCTTCCCGAACGATTGCTGTTCTGGTATTCGCCGCACTGGCCGGCTGCTCGACAACTCCACCCGAAGAGCAAGCTGTCGCCGTTGAGGTAATCGCGCCCGCGGAACCTGGAGCTGATGTGCCAGCCGCGCCGCCGACCCCGGACAAGAGTTCCCTCAGAATCCGCTTCGCGTCTGTCGGTGACATGATGTTGGGTACGGACTTTCCCGAAAACCACCTCCCTGACGATGACGGTGTGAGCTTTCTCACCGCCGTAACACCCGCGCTGTCCGCAGCCGACATCGCATTCGGCAACCTTGAGGGCGTACTCGTCGACGGTGGCGAACCTGCCAAGCAATGCAAAAACCCGAGCGCGTGTTATTTGTTTCGCTCACCAACACGCTACGCAAAGTATTACCGCGCTGCGGGTTTCGACGTACTAAGCCTCGCCAACAACCACGCGCGCGATTTCGGCGAAGAGGGCCGAACCTCGACGATGCAAGCGCTCGACGCCGTGGGCATTCATCACTCGGGTCGTGAGGGAGACTTCGCAAGTTTCGAGACGAACGGCCTGAACGTAGCGGTCCTGGCCTATGCCGTGACAAAAGAATCGAACATGATGCTCGATTACGAACTCGCCAAGACAACGGTTGCTGAATTTGCAGCGACGCATGACATTGTCGTCGTTACCTTTCATGGCGGTGCGGAAGGCGTGGACGCAATAAATCTGCCGTTCGGCGAAGAAGAGTACTTCGGGGAACCGCGGGGCGATGTTGTCTTGTTCGCACGATGCATGGTGGATGCCGGTGCCGATCTTGTGCTCGGCCATGGCCCGCATGTTGTGCGGGCCGCCGAACGCTACAGGGACCGCCTAATCGCCTACAGCCTTGGCAACTTCGCAACGTATTACGGCATCAGTGTTGCCGGCATCAAAGGTATCGCACCGATACTAATCACAACGCTCGATGGCAACGGCCGTTTTGTCGAGGGCGAAGTCATCTCGACGATCCAACTCCGTCCCGATGGTCCGAGCATCGACGAGAACCATCGCGCACTAAACCTGATGCGCGGCCTGAGTATCGAAGACTTCGGTGAACCCGGCCTCCGCTTCGAACCCGACGGCAAGATCGTACCGGCAGAACGCAAGCCTGTGGGAGGGGGTTTCATCCGGTGACGGAGGACGGTGGGCGGGAAGCCGCTACCCCTAGGGCACGTAGTCATCGGAAGTAAAGCGCAGCGCAGCGAGCCATGCAGATGAGTGGCTTCCCGGCCGCCGCCTTCGGGCAGACATCCCGCCCGTAGGCTAGTCTTCAGCTGTAACGCTCTTAAAATCCACACCCAGCGATCGCAATTTTCGGTACAGGTGCGTGCGTTCCATGCCGACTCGCTTGGCGAGTTGCCCAACCTTGCCGTTACACAATACGAGTTGTTGCTGCAGATAGGCGCGCTCGAATTGTTCACGTGCTTCGCGCAATGGCAATGAGAGCAGGTCCTGCTTGACTAACGGCTCGTCTGACGTCGCGTCCGAACTGATTTCGGACTCGACTTCATCAAGCGAAATATCCGCGTCGGAACCGGACAGCAACAACCGCCGCACGAGGTTCTTTAGTTCGCGGATATTGTCCGGCCAGGGATAGTTGCGGAGTCGATTTTGTGCCGCAACGCTGAAACGGCGGAACGACAATCCCTCGGCGTCGACCAGCTTGTCGACGTAATACGTAAGGAGCTCGGGAACGTCTTCAGAATATTCCCTAAGCGGTGGCACCCTGAGACTCAATACACTCAGGCGCGCGACAAGGTCGCGGCGTAGCGAACCATCTTCGATCCTGGATTCTTGGTCGGTGGCAATCGTTGCGACAATTCGCGCCTTGAGACTCACGGGCTCGCTGCCAGCGACTCGACGGTATATGCGATCCTCCAATACCGCCAACAGGATTTTTTGGGCTGTCCCATTAAGATCGGACAGTTCATCTATGACCAGCGTGCCTTTGCCCGCGCGCTCGAACGCGCCGGCATGAATCTCTCCCGCCTCCTCCCGGCCGAGCAGCTGCTCTTCCGCATTGCCCTCCGTTAGTGACGCGGCAGTCACGCTAATCAGTGGCTCGTCGGCGCGACGACTCAGGGCATGCAAATAGCGCGCGAACGCACCCCGCCCGGTGCCCGCCTCTCCGCTCAGGAGCACACACTCGTCATGCTCTGCGTACTGCTGAACTTTCTCCCTGAGGGACTGCATGAGTTCGCTACGACCGACCGGGGCCAACAGCGACGGCAACATGCGGCGCGAACTCGACGGCCCTTTGTTCACTGAATCGAGGGCCGCTTCGACGGTTCTCAGGAGTTTTGCGAGTGACAACGGTTTCTCGACAAAATCAAATGCACCAAGACGTGTTGCCTCCACGGCCGTGTCGACTGTGCCATGACCCGACATGATCACCACCGGGCACAACAGATCACCACCGTCTGACCACTCTCGAAGCAACGTGATGCCGTCTGTATCGGGCATCCAGATATCCAGCAGGATCAGATCGAATTTTTTCTGCTCCCGAGCGTCGCGTGCGTCCGCAGCATTTCCGGCCGCAGTCACCTCGTAACCCTCGTCAGACAGGATTTCCTGAATCAAGGCTCGAATATCGGCCTCATCATCAACTACCAGCACACGAGAACCGCTCACGCCTTTTCCCTCCTCTTGTCAGCGCGTCGAGGCGATTTCGTAATAGTCGCCTCACGTGCCGCTTCATTGATCGGCAAACGAATACTGATCACAGCACCGCCCTCCGTATGGTTGTATGCCCGAATCGAACCAACATGCTCCTCAACCAGTTTTTTGACAATCGCGAGGCCAAGGCCGGTACCTTTCGGCTTTGTCGTAACATACGGATCGAACACCTGGCTTAACGAGCCTTCCGTGAATCCGGGCCCATTGTCTTCAACTTTGATTTGTACAACATCAACGCCATCAAACTCGGCAGCACTGACATGGACATCAATCCGCCCGTTATCGGTGTTATCGAGCGCCTCTGTCGCATTGCGAATCAGATTGTGCAAAATCTGTCGCATGCGACCGATGTCAGCTTCAATCATCGGCATGGTTGGGTCTGATGTCAGTACGATCTCGATACCGCTTTCTTGCGCGCGGTAAAGATCCACAACCTCGTGCACGAGCTTGTCCATGTCGAACCTGCCGAGCTCGATGTCCGGAGCTCGCGCATAATCGCTGAAGGCGTTGACCATCTCCTTCATCGCTTCGACCTGTTGCACGATCGTGTGCGTTGCACGATCCAAAATCTGCGCATCATCGCCGGACATCGAACCGAGATATTTGCGTCGCATTCGCTCGGCAGACAACTGTATCGGCGTTAACGGGTTTTTGATCTCATGCGCAAGCCGGCGCGCGACTTCACCCCACGCAGCATCGCGTTGTGCCTGTAGCAGCGCCGTAATGTCGTCGAAAACGATGACATACCCGGCTGAATGACTTTCATCGCCTGGCAGGGTCGTGCAGGCGCAGGTCAGCACCCGCCGCCCGACCTCGCCCCGCAGTACGATTTGCTCGCGCCATTCGGTCTCGCCTGCGTTGAGGTGAACCTGCGCGACGTCGACAAACTGTTCGAGCAGCGGCTGCCCCGTCGCGACATCGGTCAGGTAGTCGCCAGCCCGGTTCTCGAGATCGACACCAAGAATCGCACCGGACGCCTGATTCGCCGTGCGGATGCGCAGATCCGATTCGAGCGCGAGCACGCCTGTCGACAGTCTCGCAAGAATGACTTCGAGGTTGGTCCGCTCCGCCTCCACAAGTGCTTGCGACAGACTGGCCTCACGGCGCGCCGTCGCGAGACGTTGCGTCATATCGTTAAACGAACTGATCAAGAAACCGATTTCGTCCCGTGTCGGGTTTGGCAGGCGCGTATCGAAGTCGCCCTCGGCGACTGCCCGCGTGCCCGCGACGAGATCCTGGATCGGTGCGACCAGCCTGCGCGACAGCACGAACGCACCGTAAATCGCCGACAGCAAACTCAACATCAACACGACCGTCAATGTCAGCGTAAAAGTACTCTTCAAAGGGTCCCGCAGGTACACCAGTTGCTGATACTCACGATATGAGGAGTCAACACTGTTGGCCATGCGCCCAAGACGCTCAGTGACCGGAAAGTGTGCCTGCAAGACACCGGCGGGCTCGGCTCGGCCTCGATACGTGAATAACACTGCCGTGTGAATCTCAAAATCTTCGGGGTCCAAGGAGACATAGGGCCGGTTCTGCTGCATCTGCAATAGCACTTCTTCCGCCAGCGGCCTCGGCAGACCCGCCGAAGAACTATCCGAACTCGTCGCCAGGATACGGTTGTTTCCGCCGTAGATCGTGATCTCGCTGGCGCCGCTTTCGCGACGCATCATGCTGAGCTCAAAGATCAACTGCCGTTCGCTGACGTCGCTCAGTCGCTGCGAGATTTGCTGTGTCGAATACAAATGCTGACGCATTTGCATTTCGAGCGCTGCACGACTCAGCTTTAGCGCATTCTCCAGCCCGGCCTGAACTTCGACGTTAAACCAGGTGTCGATGCCGCGGTTGATGAACTGTATCGAAAAATAGAAGACCACCAGCAGGGGCAATACGGCGAGACCGACAAACATGCCGACAATGCGGGCCTTGAGCTTTGCGCCTGGCACATGCGTTCGATACTCGCGAAGTAACCGCCAAAGATTGCCAACCAGGAAGACAAACAGCACCACGACACCCGCGATATTGATGGCGAGTATGACGTTGTACAGCCGATCAAAGTCTTCGGAGTTCTGAGCCGTACGACTGAGCAGGAACAATGCCACGAGCACAAGCCCAACGCCGGTCGCGGCAAGAAGCGTGTATGAGACTCTTTTTAGCGCTCGAGCAACCATTCAAACCATTCGCTTTTTAACTGCCACTGATCGCGCCAGAAGAACAACAAACGAAGCGGTGCGGGGTATTGCTGTGTATTGAGCAATGCGCGGAACCGAATGCGATAGGTTTTATCGGCATCCAATAACGCATCATCTATGACAGGCAGGCCCTGCACGCGACCGAGGTTGTTCAACGCGGAGTAGAGCGTCGCGAAGGAATCCTGATCACCACTATTCAGATTTCTAACGATGTAACGTTGGCTGAGCGGCCGGTACTCGAGCTCATGGCGAACCGCAAGCTCGGCATCGGCATCGTCCCAGACGAACCGCCGCACGCGAATCACTTCCAGCTGTAACTCGATCGTCAGCGGCACACCGCTTGACAGAGCTTCGAGTGCTTCACTGCTAAGGACGAGCTGCAATCTCGCATCGAGTGAATGCACGCCGTCGACCAGTCGCGTCGACGCCGAGCGCACCTCGAAGTAGCCCGGACGATCGAGTTCGTCCTGCGCGATGCTCGTGCCGAGCAACAGGCACGCAAACATCGCGAGCCCGAAACTGAGCGACCATGGCTTGCCTGGCTTGTTGATAAGTGTGAGCGACATCGTTTCTTCAGGAGACCTTCACAAAACCTGCGTAATAAAAACCGTCCAGTTCCGCCGTTCCGGGCAGGATCTGGTGACCACAGGCCTTGTGCCGCATTAGATCGCGGATGTTGTTATTTTGCAACAAATCGTCTTCCCGCACGTCGTCGTTGTCCCGCAAGAATCGCGCAGCAACCGCCTCGTTTTCTGCGGCGAATACCGAGCACGTCACATAGAGCAGCCGTCCGCCCCGCGCGACGAGCGGCCAGAGGGCATCGAGCAAGCCTGACTGCAGTCGCGCGAGTCCGTCGAGATCCGTAGGCCGCCGCAACAGCTTGATATCGGGGTGACGACGAATCACGCCACTTGCCGAACAGGGCGCGTCGAGCAGGACGGCATCAAACGGCAAACCATCCCACCACTCATTAGGTTTCGATGCATCGGCCGCAAGAAGGGTTGCATCAAGCCCGAGCCGATCCAGATTTGCGGAGACCCCCTCGAGTCGCGCTGCATCCTTGTCCAGACAGGTCAGAACGATGCGACCGCTGCCAAGTTCCAGTAAGTGCCCACTCTTGCCGCCCGGCGCAGCACAGGCATCAAGTACGCGGCCATCGACACCACCGATCAGCCACGGTGCTGCGAGCTGTGCCGCGGCATCCTGTACCGATACATGCCCTGCTGCGAATCCTGGCAGCGAATCGACGGGCCTGGGCTCTGCAAGCCTCACGGCCTGTGGCGCCGCCGGCAAGAGCTCGCTATCGATTCCCTCTGCCTCGAGCCGTCCAACATAGTCGGCTGCCGTTCCGTGCAGCGAATTTACACGCAGCCACATCGGCGCGCGCGCGTTGTTCGCGGCGACGATATCGCTCCAATCATTGGGCCAGTCAGCTTGTAGCACGTCGAGGATCCACTGCGGATGATCATGCGCAGCCATCTCATTAGACGGCGCCTCGTCAAAAATCCGGTCGCGTAAAGCCCGTCGCAGAATCGCGTTGACGAGCGGCGCGAGTTTTGGTCTGCGTAGAAACCGCGTCGCTTCAACGGTTTGCGAAACAACAGCATGATCGGGAATGCGGGTATCGCTGAGCTGATACAGCCCGATTGCAAGCAACGCATTAACGACGCTGTCCCGAGACTTGAGTGGCCGATCGAGAAGGGCGTCGACCCAGGATTGCAGTCGCCAGTGATGTCGCAGCGCCCCGAAACACAGCAGGCGCAGCAACGGCCGATCGTCCGCGGCGATACGGTCTTCACGCTGCAACAACGCCGCGTCGAGTGATCGCCCTCCTGCCGCCACGGCATCGACAATCTCTGCTGCCGTCGCCCGCAGCCTTGCGCCCTTCTTGATGTCGCTCATAAAACCAGGCCAACCAGGTCCATCTGTGACGCGAATTCAGCGGCCGTTACAACTCCTTTGCCGGGCCGCTGCAGTGCTTCGATGCGCAGCGCCCCGTCCCCGCAGGACACAACGATGCCGTCGCGTGCCGCCGCAACAACGGTGCCCGCTGCTGCATCGACAGCCGCGATACGTTGTGCCCTCCAGCATTTGACGCGCTCGCCATCAAGCATAAACCACGCGCCCGGCACCGGATTGTAGGCCCGCACGAGACGCTCAAGTTCGTCCGCCCGCCGTTGCCAGTCAATCGCTGCATCGCTTGTCCTGATCTTCGGCGCGTAGGTCGCCTGAGCTTCAATCTGCTGTTTGGGCGAAAGCTCACCGTCGACGATGGCGCCAAGGTGGCGCACCAGCAACCCGGCACCCAGGCTTGCAAGCCGCTCATGGAGTTCGCCGGCCGTCTCGTTGTCGCCAATTGACACAGCCGTACTCGCGTAGACCGGCCCACAATCGAGCCCGGCGACCATCGACATCAGACACACGCCGGTTTCTGCGTCGCCAGCGAGGATCGCTGCTTGTATTGGCGCTGCTCCACGCCATCGCGGCAATAACGAAGCGTGCACGTTCAGACAACCGGCGCGGGGAATCTCGAGTACGCTCTCAGGCAGGATAAGGCCATACGCGGCCACGACCATGATGTCCGGCTCGAGCGCCACGAGCTCTGCAACGACAGCGGCATCTCGCAACGTTACCGGCTGCATGAGCGGCACGTCCTGCTCGAGTGCGAATTGCTTGACCGGACTCGCGCTAAGTTGTTTGCCGCGACCGGCAGGGCGGTCCGGTTGCGTCAATACCGCGCACGGTACGACGCCAGACCCGACGAGAGCCTGCAAAGAGGCAACCGCGAACTCCGGCGTGCCGGCAAATAGCACTTTAGGGTTTTTCATGGCCGTCGCGTATCGCCCGCATAACGGGCTCCTATAGAGTCACAGCCTCTGCAGTCCGTTGTCGCTTGTCCTTGACGAGCCGCTTGCGAATGCGCTGCCGTTTCGCTTCCGAGAGATAGTCGACGAACAGCTTGCCGTCGAGGTGATCAATCTCGTGCTGAATGCAGACTGCAAGCAAGCCGACGGCTTCCATCTCCGCTTCGTCGCCGTTGCGATCGACGTAACGAAGCCGGATATGCTCCGCGCGCTCGACCTCTTCGTAGTAACCGGGCACGGAAAGGCAGCCTTCCTCGGTTACCGTGACGCCGTCCTTCTCAAGAATGACCGGATTGATTAACGCCAGCGGCTCACTTTTGTCTGCGGACACGTCCGTAACGAGCAGCCGCTTGTGCACGTCGACCTGCGTCGCCGCCAGGCCAATGCCGGGTGCCTCGTACATGGTCTCGAACAGGTCGTCGATCAGCGCGTTAAGCGTGTCGTCGACCGATTCGACCCGTGCTGCCTTGGTTCTGAGGCGAGGGTCCGGAAACTCCAAAATCCTTAGTTTTGCCATAATTTGCTTAAGGTAAATCCATGCATTATTCGCGTAAATTCCTACAAAAACGAGCTAAATGTTTGACTTTATTGAATAAGATATCAGACAATGCCGCCAGAAAAATCGCCTTTCTGGCGCTGGTCGGAGCCAGAAATGTGACGTAATTAGCAGTCTCAACAGCACCGGAACGACATATTATAGCAACGCTAAAAAGCCACAGGTCTCAGCACCTTAAATGGAGCACGAGGAAATCATGTCCCTCCGCAAATTTTGCCTGAATAACCGTCTCCGGATGACCGCAGTTGCGCTCGTCGCATCGCTCACTCTGGGTTCGCTCACTGCGTTTTCGCAAGACAGCGCGCGCCTCGCTGCAGACGCTCCCGATGAATATGTCGTTCAGGTAGGCGACACTCTTTGGGACATCGCCGCGACCTTTCTCAAAGACCCCTGGTATTGGCCCGAAATCTGGTATGTCAATCCTCAGGTCGAGAACCCACATCTGATTTATCCGGGTGATGTACTTGGGCTCGTCTATGTCGAAGGGGCACAGCGCATAACAAACGTGCGCGGCTCCAGCTACCGCCTGTCGCCCGAGGCCCGCGTGACGCCACTGACCGAAGCCATTACGAGTGTCTCGTATGAATCGATCTCGGCGTTCCTTAGTCGTGGTGTCGTTATCGAGCGCGACGAAATTGATGCCTTACCGTACCTTGTTGCGACAAAGGGCGATCACCTCATCGCTGCAGCAGGTAATACTGTTTACGTACGCGGCACCGGCGCCCAGCCTGGAGAGCGTTTCAACGTCGTGCACATAGGCGACAAACTGGTCGATCCGGACGACAACAATCTTATTGGCTACCAGGGCATAGAGATTGGTGAAGGTACGATTCGTCGCAGCGGTGACCCGGCAACGATGGCGCTAACGGGGTCGAAGCGGGAAGCCGTGCAAGGCGATCGGCTGATTCCAACCTCAGTAGAAATTCCACTGAACTTCTTCCCGAAAGCACCGTCAAGCGATATCAATGGTCAGCTCATCGCGGTTGTCGGTGGCGTGACGCAGATCGGCCAGTATCAGGTCGTGGTCATGAACCGCGGCTCAAACCATGGCCTCGCCGTCGGTGACGTACTGTCCGTATGGCAAAAAGGCGAGGTTGTCAGAGACCGGGTCGAAGGCGGCAGTGTACGACTTCCGGACGAACAGGCCGGCACGGTGATGGTGTTCAAGGTTTACGATCGTATCGGCTATGGCCTCGTGATGGACGCGACACAGGCCCTTCACACGCTGGACTACGTGCGCAACCCGACTTAATGGAACCACCGGCGTAGCTCTTATTCTGGGGCATGCAATGAATTAAAGACGGCGCTTTCGAGCGCCGTTTTTCTTATTATGTGTGTATGCATCACGAATGGTTACAGGACCCCCGGCACCGTTTGATTTCTCGCGGAGACGACGACTACCCGGAGCTCCTCGAGCAGATTCCCGGGCCGCCGTCGCTGCTGTACGTCAAAGGCGATCCGGATGTCTTGCATATGCCAGCACTTGCAATCGTTGGCAGCCGCAATCCGACTCAGGGTGGCGCGCGAAACGCGTTTGAGTTTGCCCGCCATCTCGGCAGAACGGGCTTTTGCATCGTCAGCGGACTTGCTGAAGGTATCGATACGGCCGCGCATCGTGGTGCGCTTGATGCAGGTGCGGCGACTGTCGCATTTCTCGGCCATGGTATCGACCGGGTTTATCCGGCATCCAACCACGGTCTCGCGCACGAAATTGCCCGGCATGGCGCCCTCGTCAGCGAGTTTCCGCTTGGCACTCATCCCGGCAAATCGCACTTCCCGCAACGCAATCGCCTGATTAGCGGCATGAGCCTGGGCACGCTGGTGGTCGAAGCCGCCAGACGCAGCGGCTCACTGATCACAGCGCGGCTGGCCGGTGAACAGGGCAGGGAGATTTTTGCGCTGCCCGGTTCTATCCATAATCCACTGGCGCGCGGCTGCCATCAGCTTATTCGGCAGGGTGCGAAACTGGTCGAAACGGCCGACGACATCATCGCCGAACTGGCCCCGCTCGCGTCTCACATGCTGCAAAACACTTTGGAATCAACAACGAACGAGCCTGCTGCAAATGTGGCCGATGAAGAATACCTGCAACTCAGGAAATATCTGAGCCATGACCCTGTCGGTGTCGATGAGCTTGCTGAAAACTCCGGATTGACGATTGATCAGGTTTCCTCCATGCTTCTGATCCTGGAGCTAGAGGGAGAGGTCGAATCGCTGTCTGGCGGTCGATACTCGCTATTGGGCTAATAGAGACTGGATTGGAAAACGGAAGGGAGCCGCTCCAGGCATGAAAGAAAATGTACTCGACGTATTGATGTATCTGTTTGAGACCTACGTCGACACTGATGAAGAACCCGAAGCCGATCAAAACGAACTCCGAGACGAGCTCTCGCGAGCGGGCTTTCTCGATCCCGAAATAGATAGCGCGCTGGACTGGCTCGACGGGCTGACCGATCACCAGGAAGGCCTCGCTTTCAATGCGCAGACCGCGCACGGCACGCGAATCTACAACGACTTCGAGCAAGAGTGCCTCGACACGGCCAGTCGCGGCTATATAACGTATCTCGAACAAGTCGCGATTCTGTCGCCGTCGCAACGTGAAATTCTGGTCGATCGCCTGCTTGCGCTGGAGTCAGCCGATATCGACGTCGAACAAATCAAGTGGGTGGTACTGATGGTCCTGTTCAGTCAGCCGGGGCAGGAGCTGGCCTATGCGCGCATGGAAGACCTGGTTTTCGAGGAAAGCACCGGCTCCATTCACTGATTTTCTTGACACACCGCCATCAAGCATTGTATTCAACCGCGGCACTGTTCGCGGTTGTTTGTTTTTGAGCACCTATATCTATGTCCAAGAATCTTGTCATTGTTGAGTCGCCTGCGAAGGCGAAAACGATCAGCAAATACCTGGGGAAAGACTTCGACGTCTTGGCCTCGTACGGCCACGTGCGCGATCTCATACCTAAGGTAGGTGCGGTCGATCCTGACAATAATTTTTCGATGAAGTACCAGGTCATTGAGCGCAACGAAAAACATGTCAAAGCTATCATGCGTGCGCTGAAGAAGGCTGATGCCTTGTATCTCGCGACTGACCCGGATCGCGAGGGTGAGGCTATTTCCTGGCATCTCATCGAGTTGCTCAAAGAAAAAAACGCTCTCGACGGCAAGCCTGTGCACCGCGTGATATTTCATGAAATCACAAAGGCCGCTGTACAGGACGCGATCGACAATCCTCGTCAACTGTCCAGCGACCTGGTCGGCGCACAGCAGGCACGCCGTGCGCTCGATTACCTTGTTGGCTTTAATCTGTCACCGTTGTTGTGGAAAAAGGTGCAGCGTGGTTTGTCTGCCGGGCGCGTACAAAGCCCTGCGCTGCGCATGATCGCTGAGCGCGAGCTCGAGATTGAGGCGTTCAAGGCTCGCGAGTACTGGACTATCGAGGCTGACGTCAGCAAGGATGAGCAGCCGTTCGTGTCTCGCCTGGTCAGCTACTCGGGCGACAAAGTCGAGCAGTTCAGCTTTGAAAACGAGGAGCAGGCGCGCGACGTCGAGAAAACACTTGTCAATGCGGCCGATGGCAAGCTGACGACTGTCAGCGTGACGAAGCGGCAACGTCGCCGCAACCCGGCGGCACCTTTTACGACGTCGACCTTGCAACAGGAGTCGTCTCGCAAACTTGGATTCAATACGCAATGGACGATGCGGGTCGCACAAAAGCTCTACGAGGGAATCGAGCTGCCTGGAGAAGGCAATGTTGGCCTGATTTCCTATATGCGTACGGACTCGGTGACTTTGGCCGCCGTCGCCGTCGAGGAAATTCGTGAAGTTATCGCTGACCGATACGGCAGCGAAAACGTTCCGGAATCGGCGCGCGAGTTCAAGACCAAGGCGAAAAATGCGCAAGAGGCCCACGAGGCTATCAGACCAACATCCGTCGCCCGCGCGCCGGAGTCGCTCAAGGACGCTCTCGACGACGATCAGTTCAGGCTGTATTCGCTGATCTGGAAGCGAACGATGGCTTGCCAGATGGTGCCCGCTGTTTTCGATACGGTCGCCATTGAGCTTGCTCCCGGTGCTTTCGAACTCGCGGCCACTGACGGCCGACCTGATGATGGACATCGATTTCGCGCGAATGGCTCCATTCTCGTCGAGCCGGGCTTCATGGCTGTGTACAAGGAAGACAAAGACGATTCGAAGAAAGATGACGACAGCGACAGGCTGCTGCCCGATATCAAGGAAGGCGACATCATCAGTCTCGATGAGATACGACCCGAACAACACTTCACTGAGCCACCGCCACGATTTACCGAAGCGAGCCTGGTAAAGACGCTCGAGGAGTACGGCATCGGCCGTCCATCGACTTATGCGAGCATCATCGCAACGTTGAAGAACCGGGAATATGTCGAGATAGAGAGCAAACGGTTTTTCCCGACAGACATCGGTCGAATCGTCAATGGCTTTTTGACCGAGCATTTCGCGCAGTACGTCGACTACGATTTTACGGCGCGGCTTGAAGATGACCTCGATGCGGTATCGCTCGGCGAGAAGGACTGGATTCCATTGCTCGACAGCTTCTGGGGACCTTTCAAGGACCTGTGTGACGATAAAGAGAATTCTGTTACGCGTGAACAGGTCGCCCAGGCACGCGAACTCGGCACCGACCCGAAGAGCGGTAAACCCATGACAGTCCGCATGGGCCGTTATGGGCCTTTCGTGCAGATCGGCACGAAAGACGATGAGGAAAAGCCGAAGTTCGCAGGGCTTCGTCCCGGTCAGAAGATGAATGAGATCACGAAGGCGGAGGCGCTCGAGCTATTCAAGTTACCGCGCAAACTCGGCGAGACGGCAGACGGCTTGTCGGTGTCCGCGAGTGTCGGTCGATTCGGACCCTATGTTCGCTATGGCGATAAGTACGTGTCGATTCGGGACGATGACCCTTACACAATCGAACTACCTCGCGCGCTCGAACTCATTGAAGAGAAAAAGATCGCCGACGCCAATCGCATCATTCAGGACTTTGAAGATGAGGGCATTCAGGTATTGAACGGGCGTTACGGCCCGTACATAACCGACAAAACCAAGAACGCCCGGGTCCCGAAGGACCGGGAACCGAAGTCGCTGACGCTCGAAGAGTGCCAGGAGTTGCTCGCCGCTGCGCCTGTGCGCGGACGTCGCGGCAAGAAAAAGGTAACAAAGAAGAAGGTTGCGAAGAAAAAAACCGCAAAGAAGAAACCTGCAAAGAAAAAAGCTGCAAAGAAAAAAGCTGCCGGGAAAAAAGCAGCTAAGAAAGACTCCGGCGACTAAAGAGCGGCACGTTCGGTGAAGTTTGCAATCTCTCGGGCGGCTGACGTATTGCTCGGCGGCGGCGTCATTGCGTACCCGACCGAAGGTGTTTACGGCCTCGGTTGTATGCCCGACGACGCCGAAGCCGTGTCGCGCGTACTCAGGATAAAGAACCGACACCCAGGCAAGGGCCTTATCCTGATCGCGTCTGAGAAATCGCAGCTCGATGACTGGATCGATCCGGACGGCCGCCAGATTCCCGATCCGGACCCGTCGCATCCGACAACCTGGGTCATCATGGCGAAGCCGCATGTGTTGTCGCTCGTCAGGGGCGATCATCAGACCCTGGCCGTACGGCTTACAACCAACCCGACCGCCGCTGCTATCTGCGATGCTGTCGCATCACCGATCATTTCGACAAGCGCCAACCTCGTTGGCAAACCGGTGGCCCGTAATCGATACAGCCTTCACCGCCGGTTTGAGGGTTGTGTAGACTACATCGTACCGGGTGATTGTGGGCCCGCATCAGGACCATCGGAAATCCGCGATCTCCGCACAGGCAAAGTCCTACGGCCGCATACAACATGAGCGAACTTGACCAGGTCAAAGAGTATCTGCAGGCATTGCAGAGCCGAATTGTTGCCGAGCTCGAAGAGCTCGACGGCAACGCGACTTTTCGTCGCGATACCTGGGCCCGACCCGACGGCGGCGGTGGCCTCAGCTGTGTGCTCAGCAATGGCGGCATTTTCGAACAGGCTGGTGTTGGCTTCTCGCATGTGTTCGGCGACAAGATGCCGCCATCCGCGACCAAAAACCGGCCGGAACTCGCAGGCCGCAGTTTTCAGGCCGTTGGCGTATCACTCGTCATTCATCCGCTGAACCCTTATGTGCCCACGACGCACGCCAATTTTCGGTTTTTCACCGCAGGCAACGATAGCGACGACGAATCGGCATGGTGGTTTGGCGGCGGTTTTGACCTGACGCCCTATTACGCTTTTGAAGAGGACGTCATTCACTGGCACCAGGCCGCGCGAGCCGTGTGCAGTCCATTTGGTGACGACCTCTATGCTCGCTACAAGCAATGGTGCGACGACTACTTTTTTCTAAAGCACCGTAATGAGACGCGTGGTGTCGGTGGATTATTTTTCGATGATGTAAACGATCCCGGCTTCGAAAAAAGCTTCGCGTTTTTACAGGCGGCCGGCGACAGTTTCTTGCCAGCATACAGGTCGATCGTCAAGAAGCGAAAAGACCACCCATACGGAGAGCGGCAGCGTGAGTTCCAATTGTATCGGCGTGGTCGTTACGTCGAGTTCAACCTGATCTACGACAGAGGCACAATCTTCGGCTTGCAGTCCGGTGGCCGCACCGAATCAATTCTGATGTCGCTGCCGCCGCGCGTACGCTGGGAGTACGATTGGGAGCCCGAGGCCGGAACGCCCGAGGCGAGACTTTACACCGATTTTCTGCGGCCACGCGACTGGCTGGGAGACGAGGAAGTAGCGGCGATCGAATGAACTGCCATACCGTGCTTGCGGGACATTCTCTTTTGACGGCTTGAGTGGTAACGTCAGGCGATGTCCTGGGTTGATGAAATCGAAGTCGGTGATGCTGACGGCAAGCTGGAGGCGATGTATGCCGAGCTCATAGCGAAACGCGGCAAAGTTTCCAACATTCTGAAGGTCCACAGCCTGAGTCCCGAAGCGCTGGGAAACCATCTCGATTTGTACATGACGATTATGTTCGGCAAGTCCGGGCTGAGTCGTGCAGAGCGAGAGGCGATCGGCGTTGTCGTGTCGGCAACGAATGAATGCGCCTATTGCGTACACCACCATGCCGAGGCTCTTAGACGCTACATCAAAGACGAAGAGACGCTCGAGATGCTGATCAGCGCTGACGGGCTGGAAACGCTCGAGCCGCGTCTGAGCAATATCGTACGCCATGCCGAAAAACTCACGTCGGCGCCTTCCGCCATGACCGAAAGTGACCTTGGCGAACTGCGCGCGGTGGGCCTTACTGACAAGGACATACTTGATCTGACCCTCGTCGTCGGTTATTTCAATTTCGTCAACCGCATCGCCATGGGTCTGGGCGTCACGTATTCAGCCGAGGAAATGAGCGGCTATCGCGACGAATAAGTGAAGATGATCCGACTTCTGCCATTATTTCTCGTGCTGGTTTCGGCTGTTGCGCCAGCAGAATACGAATCGCAATTACGCGACGCCGGCAGCCTCGGCGGTATCCACCTGGCTGGCACCGAAGACCCTAACGTCCGTAAGGTTTACATCGTGCAGCTGAAGGATCCTGCGGTGGCAGGACACCACGCCGCGCTGACCGGCACAGCCGTGAAATCGGGCGTTCCCGGCGTATCGCGTATTCGCTTCGACAAGGCAAGCGCGGCGGTGCAGGGCTACGCGGCGCAACTGGCGGAAAAACAAGGCGCCGTGTTTGCGAAGGCTGGCGCCGGCGCGGAGCTGATCTATAGCTATCGGTATAGCCTGAACGGATTTGCAGCGAAAATGCATCCGTCCCAAGCGCACAAAATCGAAAGCCTCCCGGAAGTGCTGCACGTCTGGGAAGACGAGATTCGGCCGCTCGCGACAAAATACAGCCTCGACTTTCTCGGGCTCTTCGATGCTGACGTCGGCCTTCGCGGCGCACCAGGTCTCGACGGCGAAGACATCATTATTGGTGTCATCGACAGCGGCGTAGCACCCAAGCATCCGGCGCTGGCGGATGCCAAAGAAGCAGATATGCCCAGGTTGTGCCAGGGAGACTGGGCCGAGAATTCACTGCTCGGCAAATGGCTGTGTCGTCGCTTCAAGAAGCTCGAAGACATCGTGCTCTTCGACCCGCCCGAAAACTGGAATGGTCTATGCGAGCCCGGCGAGCGCTTCAAAGTCACCAACTGCAACAACAAGCTTATCGGCGCGCGCTACTTCATCGCCGGTGCCGAGGCGTCGGGTCCTATTGATGAGGGCGAGATTCGTTCGGCCCGGGATGTCGACGGCCACGGCACTCATACGGCAACTACGGCGGCAGGCAATCGCGTCAAAGCGTCAATCTTTGATACCTCTATTGGGCGGATAGAGGGGGTCGCACCACGAGCGAGAGTTGCAGTGTATAAGGCATGCTGGTTACGCCCGGACGCTCAGCGGGCGACCTGCAACACATCTGATCTTGCGAATGCCATTGATGCCGCGGTCGCCGATGGCGTCGACATCATTAACTACTCGGTCGGCAGTTCGCTCACGCGCGTCACAGCGCCGGATGATGTCGCGCTGATGGGAGCTGCAAAAGCCGGTGTCTTCACGGTCGTTGCCGCCGGCAATGAGGGGCCCAATCTCGGCACGATCGGCTCGCCCGCTGGCGGCCCATGGGTCGTCACGGCAGCAGCGTCGAGCCGCGACGGCAAGGCCTCTTTCGCAGCAATTGAGGTGCAGACGCCACCACAGATAGCCGGGCTGATCGCCGCCAGGGAAGCCAACTTCACACCAAGCCTCGCGGATCGCGGCCCGATTGAGGGCGTGCTCGTACTGGCCGATGATGATGACGACACATTCGACGATGGCGCCGCCGGAACCACGTCCGATGCGTGTGAGCCACTTGTCAACGCTGCGGACATGGCCGACAACATCGCTTTGATCCAGCGTGGTGGCTGCAGCTTCACAGACAAGATCACCAATGCCGCTGATGCCGGCGCAATCGCTGCGCTGGTCTACAACATCGCGGGCGACCCGATCGTAATGAACGGCACCTCGGGAGAGTCCGATATTCCCGCGCTAATGATCGGCCAGGCCGACGGCAATCTGATTCTCGCTGAGTTCGACGCAGGCAACGAGGTTTCAGTTTTGCTCGACGATGGCCAGCTGTTGACCGAAAGCGAAACGGGAAATGTGATGGCGTCCTTCTCGGCACGCGGGCCCGGTCCTGTGGGCGACATTCTCAAGCCCGATGTCAGCGCCCCCGGTGTCAATATACTGGCCGGCTACACTCCTGATGCGACGAATGCGACGCCGGGTGAGAATTTCGCTTATCTCTCCGGTACTTCAATGTCGACGCCGCATGTCGCCGGCGTCGCCGCGCTGTTGCTGCAGGCACATCCTGACTGGGGTCCGTCGACAATCAAGTCGGCGCTGATGACGACGGCGCACCAGTCGGTCGTCGGGACTGATGGCGAAACACCTGCAAATCCGTTCGACTTCGGCGCCGGACATATCGTGCCAAACGACGCCAACGACCCGGGGCTCGTCTACGACGTTAGCGATGACGAGTTCGACGCATTTGCTTGCGGTGTCGCGTCACCGGCAGTAACGACAGAGCGCTGCAGCGAACTCGAAGCAGCCGGACTGTCATTCGCGGCTGCCGATCTCAATCAGCCGTCCATCTCCATAGGCCGACTTGCCAACGAACGAACCGTCAGCAGACGCGTCACCAATGTTGGCGATCAGGCAGAGACCTACGTCGCAAACGTCGTCGCGCCATCGGATATTGGCGTCACGGTGGTTCCGCAAAGCATCGCCGTAGCACCCGGAGAGTCGGCATCGTTTGATATCTCCTTCAGCGTCGAGTCCGGCCCGCTGGACTTGTGGCGCTTCGGATCGCTGACCTGGGATAGTGGCGATCACACGGTCTACAGCACGCTCGCAATTCGCCCGACCTCCGTGACCGCGCCCGCCCAGATAACAGATGCTGGCGCAAGCGGCTCGCTGAGTTTCCCGGTTGAGTTCGGCTACACCGGCGCTTATTCACCCGGCGTACATGGCTTGCGTCTACCGTTGGTCGTCGCAGGTTTCGTCGAACAAGACCCGGCGCAGACCTTTGAATTTCTTACTGGAAAAACAGGCGTAACCATACATCTGATCGACGTGCCTGCAGATGAAGCCTATTTGCGATTTGCCCTTTTCGACACGTTGACCGATGGCGATGACGATCTCGACCTGTTCATCTATTACTGTGCAGACAACGTTAACTGCGTCCGCATCGGCGAGAGTGGCGAGCCGACATCCCAGGAAGAAGTGAATTTCTTTTTGCCCGCGGGAGGCCGTTACGCAGCGGCCGTTCACGGCTTTAAAACAGACGATTTTTCGGGCGGCGCCGGGGCGAACTACAGCCTGCTCGCCTGGTCCTTCGGCCTCGTCGATGACCAGGGCAACATGACCGCAACGGGTCCTGCATTCGTCAATGCTGGCGCCACCGGCGACGTCACGGTCGACTGGGCAGGGTTGCTGTCAGATACGATTTATCTTGGCGGCGTTTCGCACAATACGCCGCAAGGACTCTCCGGACTCACCGTTATCCGCATCGGCAACTAGGGCGACTAGGCGATCCAGCCTTTGCTTCTGGCTGTGCGCGTATACCAGACAAGCGCAATAGCGATTACAACGATAACGGACTGAATGATGGCGGGCGTGCTGCCAAATACCGCAATGGCGTCATTTAAGACAAAGGTGTTGAGATTCTGAATCAACACGCCGACCAGTGAGATAACAAACATCGGCAGTGCCCACGCCTTGCGCAGCAGCAGCAAGAAGCAACCCATAACACCTGTGGTCACAGCGATCGCAAAGGCTGATGTCGCCCATTTCGGTGTGCTCAACATGAATTCGACTTGCTCGGGGCTGTAGGCCGCGGCGAGTTCTTCCGGTGTCGCGCTGACTTGCATCACATAGACAACCAGGCCAAACAGATTCCATATGAGCGCGGCGGCGCCGACAACCCAAAATGACATTGCCGGCTTGCCATTTAGTAAGTCGGACATAGCGAACCCCTCACTGTTTGTTTATTGGCGGGATGTCCTGATGATCCAACGGCGATCTGCCAATTGCAAGCACCGGGGTGCTGGCGAACTACTGCGGGTCAGCGCGCTTGCTTCGCCGATGCGGCGCAGGGCTTGTGACGAAAACAGCCAACAACGTGATCGTTGACCATACCCGTCGCCTGCATATGCGCGTAAATGATCGTGCTGCCGACGAACTTGAAGCCGCGCGCCTTAAGGTCTTTGCTCAAAGTGTCAGACTCGGGCGATGTCGCCGGAATGTCGCCATCGTTCTCAAAACGATTCTGCAGCGGTTTGCCGCCGACAAACGCCCAGATGTAGTCACTGAAACTCCCAAACTCTTGCTGCACGGCAAGAAATGCTTTTGCGTTGCCAACCGCTGATCGGACCTTTAGCCGATTTCGGACAATACCTGGGTCCAGCAAGAGCCTTTCGACACGCTTGTCAGTGAATCGCGCTACTTTGACCGGGTCGAAATCGGCGAAAGCCCTGCGATAGCCGTCGCGCTTGTTGAGGATGGTCGACCAGCTAAGGCCCGCCTGCGCGCCCTCAAGAATCAGAAACTCGAACTGCACACGATCATCAAAAACGGGCACGCCCCATTCTTTGTCGTGGTACTCAATGTAGTCGAGGCTGACACCCTCGGCCCATTGGCACCGTGTCACTGCTGTAGCCATATATGCTCCCAGGTCGCACGGACAATACGCAATCTAGCATTGCACGACCCATCCAAGAACCACACTTTCTGTCCCACACATGTCAAAACTGAATTGGGTGTGGCCCGCTGGGGCGGGCTCCTGGCTGCCGGCTCCAACAAAAAAAGCCCGCGTACTGCGCGGGCTTTTCCTGCAAACGTCTGCAGACAGTGGTTATTTAGTCTTTCGAACCACCGCAAGAACCTTCGCCACAAGCGCCTTCGGCTTCTTTGTCACCGCCGCAAGAGGCTTCACCCTCTTTGTCACCACCGCAAGAGGCTTCACCCTCTTTATCGGCACCACAGGTAGCCTCGCCGTCCTTGTGCTTGCCTTCGCCTTCCTTGTCGCCACCACAGCTGCCTTCGCCGCAAGTGCCTTCAGCTTCCTTGCCTTCCTTGTCGCCACCGCATGAGCCTTCGCCAGCACCCAGCATGTAACCGACGCTCAGCGTCGACATCGCGAATGGGCTCACGTCTGTCTCAGCGCTGGCAATGCTGCTGGACAGCGCAAAGGACCCGGCCAGGGCGGCACCCACAGCTAAAGCGACGGGCTTGATAATTTTCTTTTCAGACATCTTTTTCTCTCCTAATTGGAACTACTTGCCCTAGCTGGGCGACTTAAATGACGACGCGTAACCCTAAGTGCTCCACGTCACCGATTTCAATATTTCCTGTTCGATAATGTCGAGGCGCTCACCGCGTTCACCAATGATCGCAACGCTGCCATTACCGATCGGCAGAATCACACCGACTACGTTGTTGCCACCGAAAGATCGCGCTTCCGACACCTTCTCGTTGGGCATCAACAGAATGGTCACAGGGCCGCGTTCGCCCTGAATGACGAGGTGCGGAACGTCGTGGCCATTAATACTACAACTCTGCGCATACGTGATCAGTCCGGCGCTGTGATCCAGTTGTGCGATGGCAGCCGGCACAACTGAGTTAAGTCGCTCGTCCGTGATAGCGGCGTCAGTGACTCGAAGCGCGTATGGCTCGCCGTCGAGATGCGCAAGAATCTCATCTGTGAGCGAATCGTACTCAACGCCCGTCCCGATTAGCCGCACTCCCAGGAAAGCGGCAACGACCACCGTCGCGGCCATTGCAATCCAAGTCGCAGATACCCAACGTCGATTCGGCAACGTAACGACATTATCGGTCGTGGACGTAGATAACTCAGGTAGCTCCGGTACTTGCAGCTCAGGTACTTCGATCGCAAGAGCGCGGCTGATCGTTTGCTCGAGCGCCAGCATGTCTGCGCGATACGCCTGACACGCAGCACATTCAGTCAGGTGCCCGGCACCGCCGTCAAAAGACGGGTCTGCTGCAATCGCTTCTCTGTACTCTTCGCAATTCACTGTTTTACCATCTGGTCTTTGAGCTTGGCTCGTGCGCGGTGCAATCTTGTCAATACCGCGCCCTGCTTCAGCCCCATCTGTTCTGCGATTTCGTTCGTGCTGAAGCCCATCAGGACCTGTAACACGAGCGGTTCGCGGTAATCGTCATCAAGCTCATAAATTGCCTGACGCATTTCATCGAGCTCCTCGTCCGGCTGCTCTGCCAACAGCGCCGCTTGCGATGCTGTCAGATTATCGATGTCCACCGTTTCGAGCCGTTTGCGTTCGAAATAGCGGGCATTTTCCCGCCTCACAATCGTCAGCAGCCATTGCTTGGCAGACAAATCCTCGCGTAGCGCGTCCAGCGACTTCCAGGCCCTCAACAGCGCCTCCTGAACGACGTCTTCGGCAATTGCCTTATCCCGGCTCAACCAGGCGGCGTAGCGGTACATATCCTGGTGGTATACACCCACGTACTCATCAAACCTCTGACGCCGCTCAGCGGCTGTTTTGCTGCTATGCATACGAGATGACCCGGCTCTTCTGATATTTATTACTGAATGGGCGGAAAACTGTGATTCAGGCGTGGAAACCCTACCTAAATATAGGGAAAATCGAAAATTATTGTGTTTATATCAACTAGCTATGAGTGATTCCGGACCCCGTCAGTTCCCACAAGTTCGTCTGCGCCGCAGTCGCAGGACGCCAGCGCTGCGCCGGCTCGTTGCCGAATCCGGGCTGGGGCCTGACGATCTCATATACCCCGTGTTCGTGCTCGAGGGCACGAAGCGTGCGGAAGCCGTGCCGTCGATGCCCGGCATCGAGCGCAAAAGCGTTGCTGGCCTGCTGCGGGAGCTCGGCGAGGCTGCCGAGCTCGGAATCCCTGCTGTTGCGCTGTTCCCGGTCATTGCGGCGGACAAGAAGAGCCTGGATGGGGCCGAGTGCGCGAATCCTGACGGTCTCGTGCAATCAACCGTGCGTGCAATCAAGGCCGAATACCCGGATCTGGCCGTGATCACGGACGTCGCCCTGGACCCCTACACCACACACGGCCAGGACGGCATCATCGACGATTCAGGCTACGTGCTAAATGACGAGACTGTCGCAATGCTCGTGCGCCAGGCTATCTCACACGCGGATGCGGGCGCCGACATCGTCGCACCGTCGGACATGATGGATGGGCGTATTGGTGCAATTCGTGCCGAACTCGAAGCACGCAGCCATAGCAACACCTTGATTCTCGCCTACGCCGCGAAATACGCCTCGTGTTACTACGGGCCATTCCGCGACGCCGTTGGGTCCACCGCAACCCTCGGTGGTGGCGACAAATCGACCTATCAGATGGCGCCCGGCAACAGTGATGAAGCGCTGCGTGAAGTCGGTCTCGACCTCGATGAGGGCGCCGACATTGTCATGGTCAAACCGGCGCTGCCGTATCTCGACGTCATTCGTCGGGTTCGGGAGACATTTGGCGTGCCGACTTTTGCTTACCAGGTCAGCGGCGAATACGCGATGCTGAAAGCTGCCGCCGATAATGGCTGGCTCGACGAACGCTCGGCCGTGCTCGAGTCTTTGTTGTGTATCAAACGGGCCGGTGCCAGCGCGATTCTGTCGTACTATTCAATCGCCGCCGCGCGTTGGCTGAACGAATGAACGAAACGGTAACGATTGATCGCTATGGTGTAATGGGATACCCCGTATCTCACAGCCGGTCGCCCGTTATCCATCGCCTTTTCGCGATTCAAACCGGACAGGAAATGCAGTACGAGCTGCTGCAGGTGGCGCCCGAGAAACTCGACATCGCCATACGGCAGTTTCAGCGTACGGGCGGCAAGGGCCTCAACATCACCGTGCCGCACAAAAGCGAAGTCGCGCGACTCGTTGACCAGATGAGCGAACGTGCCCGGACCGCCGGCGCGGTCAACACGATTGCGTTCCGGGGCGGTGAACTATATGGCGACAACACGGATGGTATCGGGCTGTTACGCGACCTCAACGTCAATCTTGGCGTGAACCTCGAAGACGCCGGTATTCTCATCCTCGGCGCCGGCGGCGCGACGCGCGGCATTATCGGGCCGCTGCTCGAAATGCAGCCTGCCTTATTGCGCATCGCGAATCGCACGATCGAAAAAGCGCAATACCTCGTTGATCATTTCGAAAAAATCGGCCCTGTCGCCGCATGCCGCTTCGATGAAGTACCCGTCGCGGAGCCATACGACCTGATCATCAACGCGACATCAGCGGGGTTACACGGCGATACACCGCCATATCCCGAGGCGGCTATTACGGAGAACACGTTCTGCTATGACCTGTCCTACGGCCTGAACACAACGCCCTTCAGCGCCTGGGCGCGAGAACACGGTGCGAAAAAATCGATCATGGGTTGGGGCATGCTCGTTGAACAGGCGGCCGAATCATTCCATCTGTGGCGCGGCATACGGCCCGACACCGCACCCGTCCTCAAGCAGATGCATATCAACGCATAGTCACGAGTTCTTCGGCGCTTGTCGGGTGAATCGCAACCGTATCGTCGAAGTCGGCTTTTGTCGCACCCATCCTGATTGCAACCGCAAAACCCTGCAGCATTTCATCAGCGCCGTCTCCAATAATGTGGCAGCCGACAATCTTTTCCTCACTGCCCGTCGTAATCAGCTTCATCACTGATCGCTGTTTCCTGTCGCCGAGCGCGTAGTACATAGGCGTGAAGCCCGACGTATAAACCGTGACCGCATCGCCGTACTCCGCGCGCGCCTTGTCCTCGGTCATGCCAACCGAGCCAATCGGCGGATGACTGAAAATGACCGTCGGTATCAGATCGTAGTCGAGGTGGCGCCCCTCCATGCCACCATAGAGGCGATCCGCAAGGCGTCGTCCGGCAGCAATGGCGACCGGCGTCAGCGCCGCGCGGCCGGTAACATCGCCGAGCGCAAATATGTGCTCAATATTTGTCTGCTGCAGCTTGTCTGTCGGTATGAATCCGCTGTCCTCACTCGCGACGCCCGCGTTATCGAGTTCGAGACCTTCCACATTCGGCGCACGACCGATCGCCCAGAGAACACAGTCAACCGGCCCGAAGCTACGACCGTCTGCTGCATGCAGTACGAGACCGGCGTCCGTCTTTTCGATCGATGCGGGAATAACTGCAGTGTCGATGCTGATACCGTCTTTTTGCATCGCTTGCATGAGCTCCTGCCCGAGCATTGTGTCAAAGCTCCTGATGATGCTGTCCTTGCGAACGACAACCTGCGTCTGGCTGCCAAGCCCATTGAATACACCTGCCAGCTCGACTGCAATGTAGCCACTGCCCGCAACCAGAACACGCCCCGGCTGCGCATCGAGTGCGAAAAACTGGTCCGACGTAATGCCGAGCCCGGCACCAGGTATGTCGGGCACAATCGGCCGCCCGCCTGTCGCAATGACGACACGATCTGCCTGGTACTCCTGATCACCGACAGCAACTGTATGTGCGTCGATGAACCGTGCCGTACCCGCAATATGGGTCACGCCGCTGTTGTCCAGATTGGACTCGTAAATGGCATTGAGTCTTTTCACGTATGCATCGCGACGAGACTTGAGCGCCGCCCAGTCGTGCCCGGTAACCGCAACGTCGAAGCCATAGTCGGCTGCATGATCGAAGTGGTGTTTGTGGCTGGCCGTGTACCACATGACCTTTTTCGGCACGCAGCCCACGTTGACGCAGGTTCCACCCAGCGGCCCGTATTCCATAACGACAACACGTGCTCCGTACTCGGCTGCGCGTCGCGCGTGTGCGACGCCGGCGCTGCCGCCGCCGATGACAATCAGATCAAGCTTGTTACCCAAACGTATTCTCCGTCTCAAGCGGTCTGACGACCGCTGTTTTCGCTCGCCCGCTCGCTGCCTGCCCCAGGGATAGGCAGGCCCCTGTGATTCTCTGGCGCTCTGTTCAATCAGGCCTGTGGTAACATCCTGCGCCTGAAAAGGATCTCAGCCACGTCAATGCCCAACCCGCTCCTGGATACCTCATCGCTACCGCGATTTGCTGAGCTTGCGCCCGAGCAGGTCGTTCCGGCGCTCAGCGAGCTTATCTCAGCACATCGGCAAAAGCTCGAAGCACTACTCGACGCGACGCCCACCCCCGACTTCGACTCGCTGATCGCGCCACTCGAGGAAATGGACCATGAGCTCTCTCGTGTCTGGTCACCGGTCAGTCATCTTCAAGGTGTGCTCGGCTCGCGCGAGTGGCGCGACGCCTATAATGCCGCCCTCCCGCTATTGACCGAACATGGCACGGATTTGTCACAAAACGCCAGATTGCAGCGGGCCTATGCCGCCGTCGAGGCGCATTTACCTCCGAGTGCCAGCGCCGCACAAAAAAGTGTCGTGCAACATGCGCTGCGTGACTTCCGGCTAGCGGGCGTCGACCTGCCGGACGTCGACAAAGCGCGATTCAAGGAGATCATGCAGCTGCTTGCTGCGACGCAGGCTGCCTTCGAGCACAACATTCAGGACGCTCAGGACGCCTGGAGCGTGCACATCGATGACGAGCAGGATCTCGCCGGCTTGCCACGACATGCGTTGGTACGCGCAGCGGCCGAGGCACGCAGGCGAGATCGACAGGGTTGGCTGCTGACGCTCGACCACCCAACTTACGACGCTGTCATGCGACATGCCGAGAAGCGCGGGCTGCGTGAAGCCCTCTATCACGCGTGGGTAACCCGCGCCTCCGACCAGGGAGACAATGCTGACTGGGATAACAGCGAGCATATCCACAAGATTTTGTCGCTTCGACATGAAGCGGCACGACTCGTTGGTTTTGACAACTTCGCCGAGTATTCGCTGGCCACGAAAATGGCTGAATCAACTGACGATGTCGTCAGCTTTCTGCACGAACTCGCATCGCGCACGTACGCGTCGGCTGAAAAGGAGCTTGCAGAGCTCACCGAGTTCGCCGGTATCGCCCTTGCGCCATGGGACTGCCCATATTGGCTCGAAAAACTGAAGCAGAAAAAGCACTCCATTTCGAACGAAGAACTACGCCAGTATTTTCCTGTACAAACCGTGGTCGACGGGCTGTTCGAACTCGCCGAGCGCCTTTATGGCGTCAAGCTCGAAGTGCGGGAGGATGTCGCGACCTGGCACGAAGACGCCCGCTACTACTCGGTGCAGAGCGAGAACGGCGCCGTGATCGGTGGATTTTACGTGGACTTGTTTGCGCGCAGTGGCAAGCGCAACGGTGCATGGATTGATGAGTGCATCGTTCGCAAAAAACTCGACGGTCGCACGACGTTGCCTGTCGGCTATCTTGTCTGCAACTTTCCGCCGCCCGACAACAGCAGCACGCACCGCTCCCTGCTGACCCATGAAGACGTCGTGACCCTGTTCCATGAGTTCGGTCACATGCTGCATCACTTGCTGACACGTATCGACTATCCGAGCATCGCCGGTATCAATGGCGTTCCCTGGGATGCGGTCGAGCTGCCGAGCCAGTTCATGGAGAACTTCGCGTGGAATTACGACGTACTCCGGCGATGCTCAGCACACACTGAATCGGGGGACTCCTTACCCCGGCAACTCTACGACCGCCTCGACGACAGCCGGCACACCGGCGCGGCGCTCGCCATGATGCGCCAGCTCGAATTCGCGCTGTTTGATTTTCGCACGCACGCCGAGTTCGACCCGCAGCGAGGCCCGGCCGTCCTCGAGACCTTGAAAGAGGTGCGCGACGAGGTTGCTCTGGTTCCGCATCCCGACTACAACCGCTTGCCGCACAGCTTTTCGCACATTTTCGCCGGCGGATACGCGGCCGGTTACTACAGCTATAAATGGGCTGAGGTGCTTGCGGCCGATGCGTTCGGCGCATTTGAAGAGGCCGGTGTGTTTGATCGCGACACAGCACAACGCTTTCGCAGTGAGATACTCGAGATCGGCGGCAGCAGCGACATTATGCAGGCCTATATCGCCTTTCGCGGACGCAAGCCCGAGATGGATGCACTGCTCCGACAAATCGGAATACGGAGCAAATGAAAATCGCGACGTGGAACGTGAACTCCATGAAGGTGCGTCTTCCACATGTACTTGAATGGCTTGCGGCAAACAGCCCGGACGTACTGGTATTGCAGGAAATCAAGCAGGTCACTGAGGTTTTTCCCGTTGCTGATCTGTCCGCTGTCGGCTACGCGTCCCTGGCCAACGGCCAGAAAACGTATAACGGCGTTGCTGTAATCAGCCGTACTCAGCCTGCTGATCCTGTTACGGGATTTCCGGGCTTTGATGACCCGCAACGCAGGGTACTTGCGACGACAGTTGATGACATTCGCGTCATCAATCTCTACGTCCCGAATGGCCAGTCCGTCGGCTCCGAGAAGTACGTCTACAAACTCGGCTGGCTTGGCGCCTTGCATGGTTTTCTCGCTGACGAACTATCGCGGCACGAAAAGCTCGTCGTTCTCGGTGACTTCAATATCGCGCCCGCAGATGAGGACGTCTACGACGCGGAAAAATGGGGAAGTGGAATACTGTGCAGTCCTAAGGAACGCGCGGCGTTAAAAGAATTGATCGCATTAGGCCTGACCGATGTGTTTCGCAAATTCGAGCAGCCAGAGAAATGCTTCAGCTGGTGGGATTACCGGGCGGCAGGCTTTCGACGTAACGCCGGCCTGCGCATTGACCTGATTCTGGCGAGTGACACTATGGCGCGAAGCTGCAGCGCAAGTTACGTCGACAAGGAACCGAGGGCCTGGGAGCGGCCCTCCGATCATGCGCCGGTGGTTGCCGAATTTGACATTTGAAGGGCCCGTCAGCGTCTGCGATAGCCGACGTTTACATGACATATTGCAGATATTCGCACTGTGTGTTGCAGGCGTGCCGTGTATGATTCAAAGGCATGAGCCAGTGCACCGGGGACGCCGTTGACTGACAACAGATCCAACGTTCCTGCCGGTGCTCCGGCGACAAAGAACAAAAAGAAAAGAATCATGTCCCAGGATCGGCGTAACGACTACGACGTTACCAATACCGTGCAGGTAAGTGACCCTGTCTCGGTTCGCAATGCTGTGTACGAGTTGTTTAGCGAGACCTTCCCCGGTGCGTCGTACGACAAGCTCTGGCTTGCGTTTTATGACTTCGAGCGCCTGTTCACTGGCCGCTTTCCGGGTTACAAAGGTTGTGACACGACCTACCACGACGTGCAGCACACACTGGACATGACGCTCGCGCTGGCACGGCTGGTCGCCGGCTATGAGCGCAGCGTAGAACCGAAAGATCGACTCGGTGCGCACCGCGCACAGATGGCGATCATCACGTCACTTTTTCATGATTCGGGCTACATTCGTCACAGCGAGCGCGACAGCGAATTCGCCAACGGTGCGGAATTTACGTTGTATCACGTGTCGCGAAGTGCCGATTTCCTGCGCCGCTATCTGCCCGAGCTTGGCATGGCGAAAGATGTCGCTGTCAGCAGCATGATCGTGCATTTCACGGGCTATGAACTCGATCTCGACAAGATCGAGCTCGATGATCCGCGCGACATCATCTGCGGCCACCTGATTGGCACCGCCGACCTGATGGCGCAAATGGCGGATCGCTGCTACCTCGAGAAATGCCGTGACCGTTTGTACAAGGAATTCGTCGTCGGGGGAGTCGCCGTCGAAAACGCGAAGCCCGGCGAATACATGGTTCGCTACAAATCGGGACTGGATCTGCTGCGGAAAACGCCGGCCTTCTACCAGCAGGTCATGCGAGATCGGCTACACCGCAAGTTCAATCGCGTGTACCGCTACATCGAAGTACTCTACGATGGTCAGAATCCGTACATCGACGCGATTCGCGGCAACATCACACACCTTGTCCGCATCATAGAGTCGGGTGACTGGTCCTTACTCAGGCGCGAGCCGGCATATTTTCTCGGTATCGTCAACGCGGTGAATGAGCTCGAGCTGCTCGTCAAACGGCAACTCGCATCGTTCACCGGACGGGCTGTCGAATTGACGAATGGTCTGTTGATGCCTGTGTAGGAGCCCGCCTGCCCTCAGGGCACATGGCCGGCTGGGCGACCGCGTTTCTCCATCCCCACGAAACCATCCTGGTTCTCTACCCGCCGGAGCCATGCATAGGTGGGCGGATAATCACTAGCGAATCGCTGTAAAGCTCAATCCTGTCCGGCATCGATCTTTTCCTGCTGCCAATTGCGTACCGCATGAAACTCCGCCCGGCTCAAGCGGCGGTTGGCATAGAAGGCGGCGATCGCGGCTGCAAACAGCGCATAGACCACATCGGCCGAAGACAGTGCCTCCGCAAAGAAAACCGGCCAGGTCATTACGGTCACGGCCCGCAGCACAGTGAATGTGCTCGTCTCGAGCGCAGCCGCAGTGAAAGATGCGGCAACGACAATATTACTGATCAGCGCGCCGGCTACTGCGATTGCCGCGGCCAGCGCGGGGAAGCGCCAGTCGAGACCATGTCCGGCGCGACGAATACCAAGACCAATGAATACACCAAGCACGAGCGTCATCCAGGGAAAGATGCGATTGGTCAGCGTCGACATCATCGCCCACAAGATGCTGAAAACAATCACGATAGTGAGCGCGGCGTAAATGGCGTTAGGGATCGATTGCTGGCGAAGCAGCTGTGCGCCATCCACCGGCTCGGCTCCGGCGACCGCCGCTGCGTGCTTTTTCGGCAACCGCAAGAATTTCTTGTGAGCGTCATTCATTGCTTGTCAGTAAGCCGTAGCAAGGCGATAAGATATGCGCAAAATGTAGTTTACGTTTACGGCGCCCCGGAAATCTATTTTAATCAATCGCCTATGAGCCCAAAGATCGAATCGAAGAGCGGCGCGTTGCAAGGCGTTTTTGTCGTCTCGCTCGAGCAAGCAGCTGCGGCGCCGCTTTGCACGGCCCGGCTCGCAGATGCGGGTGCCCGCGTTATCAAAATCGAGCGCCACGAAGGAGACTTCGCGCGCGCCTACGACAGCGTTGCCCATGGCGAGAGCGCGTACTTCGTCTGGCTAAACCGCGGTAAAGAATCAATTTGCCTCGACATCAAAGACGTCGCTGACTTTGCCCTGCTGCAAGCAATGCTCCGCAAAGCAGATGTGTTCGTACAAAACCTTGCGCCGGGTGCGGCAGAGCGGGCCGGGCTCGGTTGCGCTGAGCTCCGCAAACAAAACGAGAAGCTGATCACGGTCGATATCAGCGGTTATGGCCCAAGCGGCCCGTATCGCGATATGCGGGCCTATGACCTGCTGGTGCAATGCGAGTCCGGCCTTACCTCGATTACCGGCTCACCTGCCGGGCCTGGGCGTGTTGGTGTGTCCATCTGTGATATCGCCTGTGGCCTGTCTGCGCACGCAGCTGTTCTGGAGGCGCTAATAGAGCGCGGCCGAACCGGTGTTGGCAAGAGCCTGCATGTTTCGTTGTTCGACTCTATTGCTGACTGGCTCACCGTGCCTCTGTTGCACGAAGAAGGCACCGGACACGCGCCAGCGAGAGTTGGCATCGCACACCCGTCGATCGCGCCCTACGGCGCCTACGAAACCAAGGGTGGCGGGGAGGTTGTCATCGCGATTCAGAATAACCGGGAGTGGAAGCGGTTTTGCGAACAGGTATTGCGGCGTCCAGAACTCGGCGAGCACGAGTCATTCCTGAACAATGAGCTGCGCTGCGCC
Source organism: Gammaproteobacteria bacterium (assembly GCA_029862045.1). Classification (GTDB taxonomy): domain Bacteria; phylum Pseudomonadota; class Gammaproteobacteria; order Steroidobacterales; family Woeseiaceae; genus UBA1847. The sequence continues at coordinate 11,069 of JAOTYE010000011.1, read as the reverse complement.
AACCGCGGCTCAATGAACGAAAAGATAACAACTGTTTTCTCGGCCATTACGGAGCAGGACGTTCGTGAGCGTCTTGCCGCTGCCGGTGTGGCGTTCGCCTCGGTCAACGATCTGCGTGGTTTGTCAGAACACCCGCAACTGCGGCGCTGCACCGCCGCAACGCCGTCCGGCCCTGTTCAGCTTGTCGCTCCGGCCGCGCAGCAGGACGGCATCGACTTTGCACCGGCGCCGGTGCCGGCGCTTGATGAACACGGTGCAGCGATTCGGGCAGAATTCGGCCCCGTGACGCCTCACGGCCGGCAATCAATTGATTGAACAGGTTATTATTTGCGATCCCGTCGTCCTGAATAGTCACTAGCAACAAGGGAAGCAGATGGATCAGAGCAGAATCGATTGGCCGAGTTTCATCGCGTGCGTCACTATCATCGCTCTGGTTTGCCTCCCGATCGCGATCGCCCCCGATGCGACGGGCTACTTTCTGCAAAGCACATACGACTGGATCGCGCGCGAATTCGGAATTCTCTACCTGCTGGCAAGCGTCGCCGCGATCGGGTTTCTTGTCTGGATCGCCGCAAGCCGTTATGGCGCGCTCAAGCTTGGGCAGGATCAGGATGAGCCTGAGTTCAGCCAGATTAGCTGGGTCGCAATGTTGTTCTGCGCCGGGGTTGGCGCCGGCCTGATTTACTGGTGCGCCACCGAATGGGCCTATTACTATCAGGCGCCACCATTCGGTGCCGAACCGCGCAGTGCAGAAGCCGCGGAATGGGCTTCTACGTATGGCCTCTTTCACTGGGGCTTTACAGCATGGGCATTCTATTGCCTGCCCACGATCGCGATTGCCTACCCCTACTACGTCAAGAAGATGAACATTTTGCGCTTTAGCGTGAGCTGCAACTGGTACCTGAAGGGAAAAGAGCAAGGGCCTGTCGCCAGAGCGATCGATCTCTTTTTCATGATTGCCCTGATTGGTGGCGCCGCCTCATCACTGGGTTTTTCAACGCCGATGATCGCCGCCTGCCTCGCATGGCTGTTCGGCATCGAGCCGAGCTTTAACCTCGAGATGGGTGTTGTGGTGCTTTGTGTGCTGCTGTTCGCCGGCAGCGTATGGCTTGGACTGAAAAAAGGCATCAAACGGCTTAGCGATATCAACCTGGTGCTTGCTTTCGGCCTGTTGCTCTTCATTCTGCTTGTCGGCCCAACGGCGTTCCTGCTAAAGACCAGCCTTAACGGCGTCGGCCTCATGGCGCAGAATTTCCTGCGCATGAACTTCTGGACCGACCCGTTCAGCGATTCCGGTTTCGTTGAGAGCTGGACGGTCTTCTATTGGGCATGGTGGGTCGCGTACGCGCCGTACATCGGCTTGTTCGTCACCCGTATTTCCCGTGGGCGCACAATTCGTCAGGTCATCACAGGCATGTTGCTATTTGGCTCACTGGGCAGTTGGGTGTTCTACATGATTATCGGCAACTACGCGCTGTACCTCGAGCTCGCCGGTACTCTCGATTTCACGGGCATCATGAATTCGATCGACGGCAACGCCGCGATCGTCGCGATGTTGGAGCAACTGCCTCTGACACCGCTGGTCATTGCTGTCTTTTCGGCAATCGCGATCATTTTTGCTGCGACCACCTATGACTCTGCGTCGTACACGCTCGCGTCGAGCGCTACGTTGAACCTGAAGGCGGGTGACGATCCTGCGCGCTGGCATCGTGCGTTTTGGGCCTTTGCGTTTGGCCTGATGCCCGTCGCACTGATGTACATCGGTGGCCTCAGAGTGATGCAGGTCATCGTGCTTATCGCATCATTGCCAATTCTGCTCATCGGCGTGGTCATGTCGATTAGCCTCGTCAAAACACTACAGGCCGATGTGCGTGCTTCCAACTGATGATGCGTAGCCTGGTCCTCGCCATTGCGCTGACCGCGTTAGGTGCTTGCGACAGTATTCGTGCACCCGCGGATCCACGTGTTGAGATCGGCGGCGAGGTCCTTGTCGGAAAACACATGCCGGACCACGGGGTCAGCGCGTTCCTCGGCGTACCCTTCGCCGAGCCGCCTGTCGGTGATTTGCGCTGGCGCGTACCACAGCCGCTGGAAACGAAAGTCGCGCGTCGTGATGCAAGCAGGTTTGCGCCGGCGTGCATGCAGTCGATGCGCATTCTCGACTGGTATCGGTACATGGCCGGGACATTTGGTGGTTCTGGCGATTACTACGCTGACCTCGACGTTAGCGAGGACTGCTTGTATCTCAACATCTGGACCCCGACCCTCGAGAGCGACGCCAAACTTCCCGTCATGGTGTGGGTGCATGGCGGCAGCAACCGAAGCGGCTGGTCCTACGAGCCTAACTATCACGGTCATGTACTCGCGCAAGAAGGTGTCGTCGTTGTCTCGGTCGCTTATCGCCAGGGCGCATTCGGCTTTCTTTCACCCCCGGGCCTGACAGCAGATGAACCCACGGCCAACTTCGGGCTCTGGGATATCGTCGCGTCATTGCAGTGGATACAGGACAACATCGAGCAGTTCGGCGGCGACCCGCATCGTGTCACCGCGTTTGGCGAATCAGCCGGCGCTGAAGACATTCTGGCGCTGATGTTCGCCAAACCCGCCGCAGGCCTGTTTCATCGGGCAATACTGGAAAGCACTGCTGGCTATGGTATCGACGGTAGTTCCCTTGACGGCGAACGGGAGCGGGGCAGGAAGCTCGCCAGCATCCTGGGGATCGAGGGCGACAATTCCCTTGCGCAACTTCGGCAAGTGCCTGCTGACAAGCTGCTGCGCGTTTACGAAGAAGCGTTTTTAGACTACTACCACGCACCTGCTATCGACGGCCAGCTGATCACCGAAGCCACCTGGGAGAGCATCCAGGCCGGCCGCTTTGGCGATCACCAGCTGATCATTGGCGCGAACGCCGACGAATCGTCCGATCGGCTGACCACGGCCAACGACTATTTATGTCCGTCGCAAAACACTGCGGCCCGCATGACCGCGGCCGGCCGCAGCGCCTGGATGTACTTCTTTACCCGGGTCCGCAAAGGGGCGGCCGGCGAAAAGCTCGGCGCCTACCACGGTGCGGAGTTGCCTTACGTTTTCGGCACACACGATGCCTACATGCCCACCACCGACATTGACCAGGCGCTGACCGAAACGATGATCCGCTACTGGACACGGTTTGCCGCGACGGGCGATCCGAATTCAGAACGAAGGCCCGACTGGCCGCGATTTGCTGCGCCCGAATTTCCGGTTCAGGAACTGGGCGACGAAGTTCTGACCACTGCCGCGCCAGAATCGGAGCTGTGCAAACTATTCGCAGAGGGGACAGTTAGCCGGGACTAGCGTTTTCGAGCGACGTCCCCGACTTTGATGTCACCGGACTTGACGACCTTGGCGTTGATGCCGCGAAAGTTGCGCGTCTTCCCCGGCCCGGAATTGACGAATACCATCGCATCCCGACCGAAGCGACTCGCGAACTTCTTGCAGCCCGTGTGTGGCGGCTCGGTCACTTCGATGAGCGCGTCGCCAATCTCGAGCTGCGTACCCGGCGGCAAGTTCTCGCCACTCAGGTCCATATCCAGGTACAGCTGATCCCCGGCAAGCTCGCGTCGCTCGGTGCCATCCGCGACCAGCGCAACCACTCGCGCATTCATGATATTGAGCTGCATGTCGGGATCGGCCGCGCCGTCCGGCATGTGCCTGTTGCCGCGGCTTAACCAGTTATCGCCAACGAGGCCTTGTTCGACGTCGAGACGGCCCTGGGTTACTACCTCACGCTGATCGACTTCGGGTCGTTTCACGATAAGCTCGAGCGTACCTTCGTCTTGCGGTGACTGCAGAATATTATCGAGCCCTTGTTCGAGCTCCGCGGTACTCAATTGTCTACTTGAAGTCATTGTCCTGATACGTCCTTCTCGAACCAGTCGACGTCCCAATACTTGCCAAACTTGAAACCGACTTCATGGTAAGAGCCAACGCGAACAAAACCAAGTTTTTCATGCAACGCGACAGACCCCGGATTGGGCAGCGCTATGCCGCCGTATGCACGGTGCACCGATTCCTCATCCCGGAGGGCGTCTAACAACTGCGTATACAGTTTTTCACCGAAACCATTTCCGACCTGCTGTGGGTCCAGGTAGATTGTTGTCTCTACAGACGTGTCGTATGCGGGCCTCGTTTTGAAACGGTTGCTCGACGCGTAGCCGATTACCGCATCGCCCAGTTCACCAACCAGCAGGCGGTGAGGCCCTACATCCGAGAATTGAGTGAACCACTGGGTACGCGCAGCCACTGCGAATGGTTCGGTGTCAAACGTGACATGTGTTTCGGTCACGTAGTGATTGTAGATCTCGACCAGGCGATTGAGGTCGCGCGAGTCGGCTTGTCGAATGTCGAGTCCCATTTACGGCCTCTAGTCTCCTGTGGGGCGCCATGCGGCGCCAAATAGCCAGAATTCGCCCTTTTTTGGCCTGCAAAAAATCCTCAAAAAACGGACTTGTGGGCTTGTATACGGGCTAATGCCGTATATACTGCGCCCAGCTTGAATGTACGCCAACTATTTATGTATCTCGTTTCGATGTTCCAGTTTTTGTAGCTCGTCCTGTTTTCATAAGTAATAGCAACACTTTCAGCCAAACGGCCTTATCAAAAGGCTATATTTACAAATGTTTGACAGGAGACAATTATGTCTACAACTACCGGAACCGTTAAATGGTTCAACGACTCCAAGGGCTTCGGCTTTATTGAGCAAGAGAACGGCCCTGACGTCTTTGCGCATTTCAGCGCTATCAAGGGCGACGGCTTCAAGACGCTCGCTGAAGGCCAGAAGGTCGAATTCACCGTCACGCAGGGCCAGAAGGGTCCGCAGGCGGAGGACATCGTACCGGTCTAAGTACTTAAAGATTGAGTACCGAAAGGGCGAGACCTCAGGGTCTCGCCCTTTTTTGTTGCCGCTTAGTTAGCGTACTTCTTGTCCCGCTCTTCCTGGAATTTTTTTGCAAGCGCGTGTCGCTTCTTGAGCGCCGCCGATAGCTCAGGATGTTCTATCGCGAGCGCTCGCATCTTTTCCTGCAGAATCTTCTGGTGCTTCGAGCTGCCGGTCATCCTCCCAACCACCATGTAGTCACCCGTGTCTTCATCGACTGTCGCTTCGGCTACAGCCTCTCGATACATGCGTGCGAGACAGACTCGACGAGGTATCTGGCTGCCGATTCGTGTCTCCTTTTTACAGATGATGTCGTAGCCATCGTCCTCATTCAGATCGTTGTAAAGCGCATAGACCTCGTCCTCCGCCAATACGACCTCAGTCCGCATTGACCCCAGGGTTCGCGCACCTACGGCCGTGATTTCATCGATCGTGGTATCGATCTCGGCTGTTTCCGGGTCGGCAACCTGGGCCGCCGCATGTAATGGCAGCGAAACCGCCAGCACAGTCACCGTAATCGATATCTTGTTCATGCCGAACGATGTTAGCAGGCGCGCAGCCGTTCAGTCAGTGCCCGGAGTTGCTCCCGGTATATCTCACCTTGCTCCGATGAGTAACCGCTGCGCATCTGCGCGTCGATGGCGTCGATCTGGTCCCGGTATCTCTTCTTGCACTGTTCGGTGAGCGCCTCATCGCGAGCCCTGGTCGATTGCTCATCCGCGCGGCTGTCGTTTGACGTCGTGGGTGCTGCTATCTGTTCGCCCATCGATATGGCCGGGTCAACCGTCGCTGGCGGTTGCGAGGTCTCGTCTTCTTCTTCAACATCGCAGCCGCCCAGTCCTTCGGTGAATGAGTGCGGCAGCGCCTTACAACTCACATCACCAAAACCCTTTGCCTTGCACTTCGCCTGAGTTAAGCCGGCAATCCTCTCCGCAGGGACACCGTTGTTCGTCCGAAACGAATAGACGTAATTGATGACACCGATTGATCCGTTCGAAAGCGCACCAAGGCCGCCATAACGATTGAACACCTCATCGGATGCTGCACCGTTTCGCATTAGCCTCGCCGTCGACACCGCGAATTTGTCGACGTAGCTGCAATCAACACCGCTTGTACCCGGTCCAGACGCGTTGATCTTGACCGGCGCCTCCTTCGAGCAGGGCGTTTGCGAATAAGTGAGGCTGCCATCCGCTTCCTGGCATCGATAAATCTCTGCACGCGTACTGGCAGAAGAGATGAAAGCCGCGGCAATGAGCAGCGCAATCCAGGTTCGCATTGGGGCTCCTCCGTTGGGATCCTGCCAGCATCCTACCTTGGCCGTAATAGTGGCGCTTTGTCCGGGGTCACAAATCGACCGATACTGGCCTGAATATACTCGTTTTTCGGCGTTGGCCCCGGTACCGGCAGTTGGGCGCCCGCTGGAGGGTTGCTTGCGGGCGTTCGCAGATGGCCTACATTGCCCTGGCTCCATGACGGGATAACACACTTCGGCTAAACTCCAGCCCTGCTCAGATGGGGAACAAAAATGACCGATAGAGTCGCTTCCTTTGCCACCGTTGATCCGTTCGACGGTATGACCGCCACATCACCAGCCCGGGCGCAGAATCTCGTTGGCGGGGCGTGGGTATCAGACCCGAAGACAATGGGCGTCGTCGACCCGATGAACGGTGACCGATTTCTCGAGATGCCGGACACACAGGATGTTGCACCCTTCATCGCCGGTCTGAAAAGCTGCCCAAAGACGGGTTTGCACAACCCGCTAAAAAACGCCGAACGGTACGTCGCGCTGGGCGGAGTCTGTGCCAGGGCCGCAGCGCTTCTCGCTGAACAAGATGTCGCGGACTTCTTCGCGAAACTCATACAACGTGTCATGCCCAAGAGCTGGGCTCAGTGCATGGCAGAAGTCACGGTAACTCGAGCGTTTTTGCAGAATTTTGCCGGTGATGGCGTGCGCTTTCTTGCGCGGGGCTTTTCAAATCCGGGCGACCGTACGGGACAGGAATCGCGTGGCTACCGCTGGCCCTACGGTCCCGTGGTTGTAGTGGCGCCCTTTAATTTCCCTCTGGAGATACCTGCGTTACAAGTCCTCGGTGCTCTGTTCATGGGCAATCGGCCGCTCGTAAAATCGGCCACGACGGTCGACATCGTTATCGAGCAGTTCCTGCGTTTTCTGATTCACTGTGGCTTGAATGCCACGGACGTCGACATGATCCATTGCGGCGGCAGGACAATGGGCAAGCTTATAGAGGCCGCGAAAGACGATGTCCGGCTGGTTCAGTTTACCGGTTCGAGCCAGGTTGCCGAGGCCACGTCGGCTGCTGTTAATGGTTCGGTCCGCATTGAGGACGCGGGCTTCGACTGGAAGGTCATTGGGCCGGACTACGACGACTCCTGGCTCGATTACGTCGCCTGGCAGTCGGACGAAGACGCCTACAATGCGTCCGGCCAGAAGTGTTCGGCGCAGAGCATCCTGTTTGTTCACGACAACTGGGCCGACGCCCTGTTGCCGAAGCTGGGACCGCTTGCTGCCCGCCGCGGCCTGGACGACTTTACTCTCGGACCCGTGTTGACCTGGAACAACGAGCAGATCAAGGCACATATCGATGCCGTGCTCGAGGTGCCTGGCGCGAAACTCATGTTCGGTGGCTCGCCGCTCGAAGGGCACGATATCCCAGATTGTTATGGCGCTTATGAAGCGACGGCCGTCCGCGTGCCATTGTCCACGCTTTGTGGCGATCACTTCGGCTTACTCACGACCGAACTGTTCGGGCCGTTTCAGGTCGTCACCACCTATGGCGACGATGACCTGCCGGCCGTATTGGAGCTCCTCGAGCGCATATCACACCACCTGACGGCTGCTGTCGTCAGCGGCGATGCTGTTTTTCAGAACAAGGTACTCGGCGCGACCGTGAACGGCACCACCTACTGTGGCATGCGCGCGCGGACCACTGGTGCGCCGCAAAACCATTGGTTTGGTCCGGCCGGCGACCCGCGCGGTGCCGGCATCGGCACACCGGAGGCGATCAAGCATACCTGGAGCTGCCACCGGGAAATCATCATGGATCAGGGGGCGCTCCCGGAGGCCTGGGAAACGCCACCCAGCATGTAGTGGCTTGAGCGTTCGTCAGTACGCCGGGCAAGTGGCAAGACAATTGCCGGGAAACCTCCTGCATCCAATCGTCGGTTCGCGGCATCTAATATATACCCTCGCGGCCTCTCTCCCTGATTGTTGGTCCGAGCAATCTCTATAAAGCAGTGTGATTGGGCTTCGTTGCCCCGGAGGTATAGAAGTGAACCCGACATTGAAATTTAAAGCGTTGGTCATTTGCGGGGCTTTGCTGAGCGCTTTTTGGGCCGGCGAGGCCCGGAGCGCCAGCGGCTCTTTTCAACAATCGCTTTTGGTCGACGAACCCGTCCTGTTGGACGTTGCAACCGGCAGCGGCACCATCGATATTCGAGCCGGCAGTTCCAATCGGGTTGAGGTTACCGGGAATATTACTGTCGGCATTGGCTTGTTTAAAAGAAGCGGTGACGAAGCTCAGGAACTGGTGCGCCGATTCGAAAGTGCGCCCCCCGTTAATCTCGTTGATGGGCGGCTGCAGGTTGGTCACATCAAGGACAAGGCGTATCGACACAACGTCACAATAAGCTACGAAGTTGTCGTTCCTGTCGGTACTCAAGTGAAGTCGCACACAGGATCCGGCTCGCAATCGATTTCCGGCATAGCAGGCCCCGTCGAGGCCGGCACCGGATCAGGCACGCTAACACTCGCTGATATTGGTGGCATAGTTGAAGCGCGCACCGGCAGTGGTGCTATTCGAGCAGATGGTATCGCTGGTGCTTTTGAGGGCCATACTGGCAGCGGAAGCATCCGGCTGACCCAGGAGGCTCCTGGAGACGTCGTCGTGTCCACTGGCTCCGGTAGTACCGAGCTGCACGGTGTTGTTGGTGCGCTGCGTGCTCATTCGGGCAGTGGACGTATCGAAGTCGATGGGCAACAAGAAGGCCCCTGGAAGCTCGATACTGGTTCGGGGTCGGTCCAGATCAAGTTGCCGGAAAATGCCGCCTTCGAACTTGATGCAGAATCAAGTTCGGGAAGCATAATCATTGATCATCCGATCATGGTGCAGGGAAAAATATCCAAAAGGCACCTGAGCGGACAGGTTCGTGGTGGTGGGGAGCTTCTGCGTATTGAAACTGGCTCCGGTGGCATTCGGATTGAATGAGAATACCGGGAAAGCTGCAGATCAATCCGGCACGCGCATCGTGTGATTGCCGAGGTAATCGCTGAATGGATCAATGGGCGCTGCCCGGAGACTGGGCAACGCCACCCAGCATCTAGTCGCTAGAAGCGGTAGTTCAGACTGAAAAACGCCCCTATCGGCGTTTGCGAGTCGGCCTTGGCTGTAGCGCCTGAAACACGATCGGTCAGCAGCACATCCATAAAGTGATGTTCGACTCTTGCCGCGAAACTCACGGACCAGATTTCCGAGAAATTGTACGAGGAACCCAACGTCGCCATCACGTGAATCTCACCGCCAACATCAAACGCGATATCAAACGTTCCGCCCGTATCCGTCGGTCCCGCCACATCGTCGACGTTCGGCGAAGCGAACCCAACACCGAGCGTCCAGAACCAGTCAAGGCCATGAGCCGTCTCGTTGTACAAGCGCCCAATCGAACCACTGAAGACGGTGCTATCTGCCGAGGCATCGATCGTATTGACGTTCGGGTCCTGCCTGAGGCCAATTACTTTCCAGGGACGCTCGAAGTCGAATTCATATACGTCGAGTCCGGCACTTACGAACCAGCCATTGTTGAGGCGATAGCGGCCAATCACGCCAAGCCCCAGAATATCGTTTGCCGGCACACCATCACCCAATAAAACGTTCCCGCGCAGGCCAATTTCCTATTTCGAATCATCAGCGTATGCCACGCCAGAAAACAGAACTATCCCCAGAAACACCGTCAAATAACGAACCCTTTTGATTCTGGTCATTTTCTTAGCTCCTACACAGCTCTGCCGCAACCAGGCGACATACCTATAAGACACGCGCTGGCAAAACAATCGGTCGCGCTTTCTGGCCAACGTCGCGTAATACCGATAAGCCGAAATTGACATTTACCCAAGTATTGTGAACACCGCCAATTGAACCGAATAAATTAACTCTGTCACTATTCGCGCCGTAAACTACTGATTTGTAGTCCTCATCTAGACGTCTATCAAGAAATTAACTCCGTCACTTGGACGGACAAGAGTCAACTAGCGGGCGGAAAGAAAGGGTCAGGCTTGCCGCTCAGACCGAGTGTCTGCTTTTCTCAAGAGCGGCCGTTCAAAGGATGCTAGGCGACCGGCTGGTTACGGCCATTAGCAGACATCTATTGCGAAATTCATTCAGTTGATACTCTCGCGAATGCACGTCTTGAACATCTCGGTCCAAACATGAAAATCCCGATCCCCGGACGGATATATCTTTGATTTCCTTGTCTCGCCATCGGCGAACTGAAAGATCAACTCAACGGCTTCATGGTCACTGAGTTTCTCGAGCATTGACAAGCTGTCACGCTCACTCAGCCAAAAGGATTCAATCCAGTCATTCCGAGATTCTTTCTTCACCATTTTGAATTCGTCAAACTTTGCCAACACTACGTGATCATTCACCGCGGGAACATGGCCGTCCTCTCCATAAAAGAATAGCTCGAACCTAATCTTGCCGAGCGACTCTACGGGAATCAGACCGTCCGATCTTGTACTGGCCGAAAATCTTATGAATAAGCGATCCAAAGACCGTCCTGCAAGGAGCCCTCTTCGGTCGCGGTCTCTCCTGTTTGGTATCGAATACTCAAGATTTAGCGCGCAGTAGTTATTCCATACATGTGCGGACCATTTAGATTCCCACATCGGGAACGGGCCGCTAGCGTACGAAGCCCGGCCGACGGCAAGGACAGTTGCTATGAGCAGGACTGGAATTTTCGTGAGCATGGTCCAAGAGCGCCAGAAGGTTTGGTCGAATGTCCGCTTTGGGTTGTGGTTTCAACCGGTCGATGCAACACCTAAGCTCTAACTATAGAGCGGGAGGTGTTGATAATGAAGCAGCGAGCACGAAGATATTTCACACAGACCGAGATGACAGAGGTCTGGGACCGTTGGGAG
>JAOTYE010000035.1 GCA_029862045.1 Gammaproteobacteria bacterium | reverse complement strand
GTCGAGGTAGGACTGCTGCATCTCCTCTTCGAGGCTTACAGACAGCAGTTCTTGCGCAACTTCAGCCATAAAAACTCACAATCTCAGCGTGATTCCGGTCACCGAGCGGAATCTGGATAGGGGAAAATCTTTAGGTATTTTTCGAAATAATTCGTGCTTTTGCCTGGCTCGAAACGGGCATCTTTTTGCACCGAATCAAGGCCAGAATGATACCACACAGGGGTCCATAACAGCAGCGTTTCAGGTCGATTTGGGTTGGCTGAAAGCCGCACTGGTACTAGGGTTCGCTGGCTGTATACTGCGCACTGTTTCCAAGCCCCTCGGGGCGATCAAAACTACTGACGATGCAGCATTGCGACACCTTGATCTTGCCTGGCTGGTGTGTGCCGGTTGAGCCCGGTGAGACGGTACTGACCGATTTCGCCGTAGCCGTCACTGACGGCCGGATCGCCGGCGTCACGCCGGCTGCTGAGGCGCGCCAGAAGTATCAACCCAGCATCACGATCGAGCGCCCCGGTCATGTGCTAATCCCGGGCCTCATCAATGCGCACACTCATGCTGCAATGACCCTTTTTCGAGGCCTCGCCGATGAGCTGCCGCTCGAGTCGTGGCTGCGGGATGGAATCTGGCCTGTCGAGAAGCGCTGGGTTAGCGCCGAGATGGTACGCGATGGGACTGAGCTCGCAATCGCAGAGATGTTGCGAGGTGGAATCACCTGCTTTAGCGACCAGTATTTCTTTCCCGAGATCGTCGCCGAGACGGCAGTCGACCGGCACATCAGGGCTGTCATCGGTACGCCTGTCGCCGATTTTCCGACGGCTTGGGCCGGCGACGCGGCCGAGTACCTGAGCAAAGCATCCGACCTGGTCCACGACCCCTATGCGGATCACCCGTTGATTGCGACTTGTTTTGCGCCGCATTCGACTTACGCGTTATCCGATGAGGCGTTTGTGGAACTGCGGGTTATTGCCGATCAGCTCGACATTCCAGTGCAGATTCACCTGCACGAGACCGCTGCCGAAGTCGCGCGGGCCGTCGAACACTCAGGAAAGCGCCCATTGCAGCGCCTCGTGGATCTCGGCCTCGTGAATGCATCCCTGCTCGTCGTTCACGGCGTACACATGCGCGATGACGAGATAGAGAAATTGGCCAGCGCCGGCGTAAGCGTCGTGCATTGCCCCAAGTCCAATCTGAAACTCGCCAGCGGATTTGCGCCCGTGCCGGCCTACCTCGAGGCCGGCGTCACTGTTGCGATCGGTACCGACAGCGCCGCCAGCAACAACGTGCTCGACATGTTTGATGAGCTTCGAACCGCTGCGCTCATTGCGAAGGCTGTTTCTGGCAATGCCGCAACGGTCAACGCAGCCGACGCCTTGCGCATGGCAACACTCGGCGCGGCGAAGGCCCTTGGTCTGAGCGACGAAACAGGCTCCATTGAGACAGGCAAATCGGCGGACCTGACGTGCATAGACTTGGGGCACTGCAACAGCCAGCCGGTGTACGACCCGATCTCACAAGTCGTATACACTGCACGCGCTGACCAGGTCAGCGATGTCTGGGTCGCCGGGCGACAACAGCTTGACGGGGGCCAACTCACAGGTTTCGACACAACTGAGCTGCTTGCGCGAAGTGAAGAATGGCGTCAGCGGATTGGTCAGACTACGCAGCAGGCACTACGGAGCAACCTTTGATGACAACAGCCAGGCAAAATGTCGACGCAGCAGAGGTTGCCAAGTTTGATGCCCTCGCATCGCGTTGGTGGGACCCTGACGGTGAGTTCCGGCCACTGCACGAAATCAATCCGCTTCGACTCGACTGGATTCGGCAGCACGTGGAACTGGACGGTTGTCGGGCACTTGATATCGGTTGCGGCGGTGGCATTTTGACCGAATCGCTGGCCGCAGCTGGTGCTAACGCTTCCGGCATCGATATGGCGGAAGGGCCGCTTGCCGTCGCCCGCCTGCATCAAATCGAGTCAGGGGCCGAGGTTGACTATCGGCAGGCAACGGCAGAAGAGCTCGCCGCAGAACAATCCGGCCAGTACGACGTCGTGACCTGTCTGGAGATGCTTGAGCATGTTCCTTCTCCGCCGCAAGTCATCGCTTCCATCGCCGAGTTGGTCAAGCCAGGAGGACATGTGTTCTTGTCGACGATCAATCGCAATCCGAAGTCATTTCTTTTCGCGATCGTCGGCGCCGAATACCTTCTCAAACTACTGCCGGCCGGTACGCACGAGTATCAGAAGTTCATTCGCCCGTCGGAACTCGAAGCCTGGGCCCGCACGGCAGGCCTGGATCTGCGATCCAGCATCGGATTGGGCTACAACCCGTGGACCCGCGATTATTCCCTGGGGCCGAATCTCGACGTGAATTACATGATGTATTTCCGCCGGCCAGACGTCGGGTAGCGCGTTGACCCTGCTTCGCAACCGGACTCATAAAGCCATTCTGTTCGATCTCGATGGCACGCTTGTCGATACAGCACCGGATATGGTCGGTGTTCTCCAGGCGCTGCAGCGTGACCACGGAAGTTCGCCGGTTAGCTACGATCTCGGCCGTTCACATGTGTCAAACGGCGCCGTTGGTCTGTTACGACTCGGGTTTCCGGGTGCGGACGAAAGCGCGCTTGAGCAACTTCGGTTGGAGTATCTCGATCGTTATGCACAGAGTATTTGTGAGCGATCGACCTTGTTTGGCGGACTCGAATGGCTTTTGCGCCAACTCGAGGATGCAAGAATTCCATGGGGTGTGGTCACTAACAAACCGGAGCGCCTGACGATTCCCTTACTCGAGACGTTGCAGCTTGCGGACCGTATCGCCTGTTCGGTAAGCGGCGACACGCTGACATTGAGAAAGCCCGATCCGGCCCCATTGTTTTATGCCTGTGAGCTTGCTGGCGTTAGGCCCGAAGAAGCTATCTACGTCGGCGATGCGTCTCGCGACATCGAGGCCGGGCGGGCTGCTGGTATGGGCACCGTTGCCGCAGGCTACGGCTATATCACTGCGGACGACGACCCCGGCAACTGGGGTGCCGATTCGATCGCCGCAGACACCAAAGAACTTGCCCAAATCGTGCTCAAAGCAGTTAATCTGGTCTCCTGATGATGTCCGTTTCGATCGACCCGCTATACCTGCAAATCGCTGTACCGGCGCTTTTTGGCGGGCTCGTCCTCGGCGTTCTGCTGACGTGGTTCTTTTATCGCCGCCGAATACGCAAGCTCGAGACACAGATCAAGAATCAGGAAGCGCTACAGCAGGAACGCGAGATCGCGTTCGAGGCGGCCAATGCACAGCTGACGCGGGCATTTTCTGAATTAGCCAACCAGTCCCTGAAATCCAACAGCGAGAGCTTTCTGCGACTTGCCGAACAAAACCTCGGCGCACAACAGGAAAAGGCGAAACGTGAGCTCGGGGAACGGGAAAAAGCCGTTGAGAGCCTCGTCAAACCCATTCGTGATGCATTGGATGCGGCGCAAAAACAAATCTCGGAGCTGGAAAAATCACGCAGCGAAGCGTACGGCAGCATCCGCACGCAGCTCGAGGCGATGCAGCTGAGCCAGAAGTCGCTAAAACAGGAAACGCAGAATCTCGTCAACGCGCTGCGCCGCCCGGAAGTGCGTGGCCGGTGGGGCGAGATTACGCTGCGGCGCCTGGTTGAGCTCGCAGGCATGGTCGAGCATTGTGATTTTCAGGAGCAGGTTCACACCGTTGGCGAAGGTCAGATCATTCGACCGGACATGGTCGTGCGCATGCCGGACCGTCGCGAGCTTGTTGTCGACGTCAAGACGCCCCTTGACGCCTATCTCGAAGCCGTTGAGGCCGACAACGACGCGCAACGTAAACTCGGACTCGAACGGCATGCAAAGAACGTGCATGCGCATATACGGATGCTTGCCTCGAAAGCATACTGGGATCAGTTCGACGAGAGCCCGGAGTTCGTCATCCTGTTTATTCCGGGCGATCAATTCCTGAGTGCCGCGCTAAACGAGAAGCCCGATCTGATCGAATTTGCGCTGTCGAAACAGATCATTCTTGCCACACCGACGAGCCTCGTGGCGCTGCTCAAAGCGGTTGCCTACGGCTGGAGGCAGCTCGCGCTTGCCGACAATGCCAGGGAGATTCGGGTATTGGCCGAAGACCTGTATGGGCGGTTGGGGGTCTTCGTGGGCCACATGAACCGCATGGGCCGGCAGCTTGCGAGCAGCGTCGAAAATTACAACAAGGCCGTGGGTTCGCTCGAGCGCAGCGTGCTGCCGGGTGCACGCAAGTTTGTGGAACTTGGCATCCATGAGAAGAAAGAGATCGAAAAACTCGAGACTCTGGATCCCGTGCCACGCACCATGATAGAAAGCAGCGCCGACGAGGATGATGCGGCGGACATCGCTACAAATCCGAACGACAAGACGCTGCAATAAGCGCATCGAAAAAGGGCATCCGTTTGGACACAGATCATCGGACGTATACGTATCCGCAGGACATCTTGCGCGGTCGCATCATCCTTATAACAGGTGCAAGTGACGGCATTGGTCGGGCACTTGCCCTCCACGCGGCCGCGCACGGCGCGCAAATTATTCTTCACGGACGCAATGTTGCGAAACTCGAGAAGGTCTACGACGAGATCGAGGCATTGGACGGTGCGCCGCGGCCATCGATCGCCGTGATGGACCTCGCGAGTGCGAATAGCGATGCTTACCGTTCCCTGGCCGACGAACTCGAATCCGAATTCGGACGCCTGGATGGCCTGGTGCTCAACGCAAGCATAATCGGCGACCGGTTCTCTATCGAACAATACGATGCGGCGAAATGGCAACAGGTGATGCACGTTAATGTAACGTCCGCATTCGCCCTGAGTCAGGTTTGCCTGCCGCTGCTCAAGCGATCCAAGGACGCATCAGTCATCTTCACCAGTAGCAGTGTTGGACGCGTTGGTCGCGCGTTCTGGGGTGCCTATGCTGTCTCCAAATTTGCCACCGAAGGGCTGTCACAGGTACTTGCCGACGAGCATCGCCAAAGCAATCTCAGGGTCAATTGCATCAATCCCGGCGCTACGCGCACGAATATGCGTCTTGAGGCCTTTCCGGGCGAGGATCGCGATGCACTGAAACGGCCAGAAGATATTCTGCCGACCTACCTGTACCTGCTCGGGCCCGATAGCCGCGACATGACCGGGCAAAGCCTTGATGCCCAGTAACTATTTGCTTTAATTAATAACTATAAGTCTTTATTTTTTAAACTTTTTATGTTTCTTCTGAGGTCGTTTTAGGTCATCGGGCAACTCCAGTCCACCTGCCACATACAGCAGCCGCACCTGTGCCGGGGACAAGGCTTCATATTTGCCACGCCGCAGCTTCCTGGGCAGGTCGAGCGGCCCATAACCGGTACGAATGAGACGGCTGACCTCGTAACCCAGACAGCCCCAGAGCCTGCGCACCTCCCGATTACGCCCCTCATGCAATGAGACCTTGAACCAGCGATTGCGGCCATCGCCGCCGGCGGCTTCAATTGCGTCAAAACGTGCCGGCCCGTCGTCAAGCTCTACGCCCTCTTGCAACCGTGCGAGTTCCCGATTCGAAGGCTCGCCGTGCACGCGTACGGCGTAGCGGCGTATAACCTCAGCCGACGGATGCATGAGCGCATTGGCCAGCGCCCCGTCGGTGGTGAAGATGAGCAAGCCTGTGGTTGTCATGTCCAGCCGGCCCACGGCAACCCAGCGAGACCCTTTCAGCCGCGGCAGCGCATCAAACACACTCTTGCGGCCATCGGGATCTTCCCGACTCGTGATCTCGTCACCTGGCTTGTTGTAGAGAATATGGCGGTGTGGCTGAGACACCCGGGGAATATGAAGACGGCTGCCATCCAGAAAGACGCGTTCACCGCCGTCAAGCGTGTCGCCAAGCTGGGCAGTCCGACCGTCTATGGTCAGTCGGCCTTCCCGAATCCATTGCTCGACCTTGCGTCGTGAACCGAGACCCGCGGCTGCAAGGACTTTTTGCGCACGCTCAGACACAAGGGTGGCGTCAGCCCCCGCTTTCGGCCGGATCAGGCCACTCCGAAATGACGAGATCTTCCTCATCGGCGCTGAGGTCATCTCCCATAGGGATGAGTTCGGGGATGTCATCCTCGGAATCCGGCTCTGCGCCCGCCGTGAAGTCTTGCGGAAGTGCGTCTTCGTCGGCGTTGATCTCAGGGTACAGCACAGGCAGATCGGTGGCGTCGGGCGGTGTGTCCGACGACGAATCTTCTTCTACCTCGGGCAGATTGAGTTGTACCCGCAGGCTTTCCCAATCTGACAGGTCAGCCAAGGGTGGCAAATCGTCGAGCTTTTTGAGGCCAAAGTAATCCAGAAATGTCTTGGTCGTCGCAAACATCTCGGGCCTGCCAGGGACGTCCCGGTGTCCGACAATACGCACCCAGTCCCTTTCCAACAGCGTGCGCACGATATTCGAGCTTACGGATACACCGCGAACCTCCTCGATTTCGCCACGTGTGATGGGCTGCCTGTAGGCGATCAGTGCCAGCGTCTCGAACATCGCTCTGGAATATCGCGGTGGACGCTCCTCCCAGAGCTTTTGCAGCTGGTCGGCCATGCTCGCTTTGATTTGAACCCTGAATCCAGATGCGACCTCAGCGACCGTTATGCCTCGGGTTTCATACTCCTCATTCAAAGTCGCGATTGCCTGACGAATCTCCGACTTCTCCGGAGCCATTCGTCCATCGAACAGCTTTTGCAGCTGATCGACACTCATCGGGCGACCCGCGGCGAGCAGTGCAGCTTCAATAAAATGTTTGATCTCAATCGCGTCCATTAATTATGCGTCTCTTGATTACGATGGGTCCGGTTCCATGAATTCGCTGTAACCATCTACAGTTACCAGACGTACCGATGATGCCGCTCGTACGTGCAATGGCGAATACTCCTCGGCCTGTACCACCTCAATAATGGTCTCTCGAAGCAGCTCGAGAATGGCGATAAATGTGACGGCTACGCCCATGCGGCCTTCTTCCGGATCAAATAAATCCGCAAAGCCGGTGAATGCGTTTGCGTTGATTCGGGTGAGAATCTCGGACATCCGTTGTCGTACGGACAACGGTTCACGCTGCAAATGCAGGTTGGAGAACATCTCCGCGCGCTTAAGCACGTCGTGAAATGCGAGCAACAATTCCTTGAGTGTCAAATCCGGAAGTTGTGTGACGATTTTGCGCTCTGGTGCGTCGGCACTGACGGTGAAAGTGTCTCTTTCAAGTCGCGGCAGGTCGCTGATGTCCTGAGCCGCTTTCTTGAAGCGTTCGTATTCCTGCAAACGGCGCACGAGCTCAGCCCTTGGATCCTCCTCGTCATCGTCCTCTGTCTGAGGACGGGGCAGCAACATGCGCGACTTGATCTCCGCGAGCATCGCTGCCATCAAGAGATATTCACCGGCCAGTTCGAGCTGCATCTCTTTCATCAATTCGATGTACTGCACGTACTGCTTGGTGATTTCGGCAATCGGAATATCGAGGACATCAATATTCTGACGACGAATGAGGTACAGCAGCAGATCGAGCGGCCCTTCGAACGCCTCGAGAAACACCTGCAAAGCGTACGGTGGAATATAGAGGTCCTGTGGCAACGTCGTAACGGGCTCGCCGTCAACGACGGCAAACGGCATCTCTGACTGCGCTGGACTCTGTTTCTCGTCCTGAGGGGGCTTGGGCGCGTCTTCGGGCGACAGGACTTTGAGGTCGGGTTTCATCGTGTTTCCGCGGCTTTATCCCGGCATTCTAGCGCAAAACTCTGCCCGGTCTGCACTCCGATCAGCGCTTGGGTTTTCGTTTCAGAGCAAACCACTGACATCGCCCTTGCCCTGTCGCAAAACCTCGACCGAGCCGCCCGTCAGGTCGAGAACAGTTGTCGGCTCGATTCCAGTGGGCCCAGCATCAAGTATTGCATCGATTTGATGCCCAATGCGTGCCTCGATCTCCAATGGGTCAGTCAGCGGCATGCTCTCGCCGGGCAGTGTCAGAGTCGAACTCATAATGGGTTCACCGAGGTTCTCGAGAACAGCGTGGACCAGCGGATGATCCGGAACGCGGAACCCGATTGTGCGCCGCTTTGGATTCTGCAGACGTTTCGGCACCTCACGCGTTGCTGGCAAAATGAACGTGTACGGCCCAGGCGTCAAGGACTTGATGAGCCGGTAGGCCCAATTATCGACCCGAGCGTAGGTACTGATTTCCGACAGATCGCTGCAAATCAGAGTGAAGTTGTGTTTCTTGTCCGTGCGCCGGATGCGGTGAATGCGATCGATCGCTCGCTTGTCGCCGATATGACAGCCAAAGGCATAGCTGGAGTCGGTTGGATAAGCAATCAGCCCCCCATTTTGAATTATCTGCACGATCGCGGCAACACGGCGCGGCTGCGGATCGGTCGGATGGATTTCGATAAGCTTGGCCACGCGCGGATTGTAGGGCCTTGCTTGCAAGACGCAAGGCCGAAAAACCCGGTATCATGCCGCTCCTTTGAGGTCTGAACGAACCTGGCCCATGCAGCTTTTTATCGATTACCTGCCGATCCTGTTTTTTTTCGGTGCCTACTTTTACGAGGACATCTATTTCGCGACTGCGGTATTGATGGCCATCATGCCGATAATCTTGATCGTGCAGTGGCTGATCACGCGAAAATGGAACAAGATCTACGTGGCGTCGACGGCGCTCGTGCTCGTACTCGGGAGCGCAACGCTGCTCCTCAGGAATCCACTGTTCTTGTACTGGAAACCAACCGTGCTCAATTGGGCAGTCGCGTTGGTGTTCCTTGGCAGTCAATTTATTGGCGCGAAGCCCATCGTTCAACGAATGATGGAGGGCTCGGCGCAACTTTCGGCGGAACAATGGCAGCGTCTTAATCTGATCTGGGTAGTATTTTTCATTGCCATTGGATGTATCAATATTTATGTCGCCTACACATTCAGCGAGCCAACCTGGGTCAAGTTCAAGTTGTTCGGAATGCTGGGGCTCACGTTCGCGTTTGTCGTCATTCAGACGATCTGGCTAACCCTCACGATGAACAAGAATGAGGGAGCCG
>JAOTYE010000010.1 GCA_029862045.1 Gammaproteobacteria bacterium | reverse complement strand
TGCCAGAGTCTCTGGCGAAGTCGCTGGCGATCTTTCAGCTGGGAGAGTCGGGCGGCGGAACCATCATCAAACAAGCTCGTGGCAGTAGCCTGCCGCAGATTGACGCCAACTACGCCGAGGCAATGGCACTCTTTGTCCGCGAGGAAAACCGCCACGCCGACATTCTCGCCCTGTGCGTGCATGAACTCGGCGGAGAACTGATTCGAAAGAACTGGACCGCAAAACTATTCGTTGCTGCGCGCAGGTTGATCGGCATACGACTCAAGGTGCTGGTGTTGCTGGCGGCAGAAGTCGTTGGCATTTGCTACTACTACGTCCTGGCCAGCCGCTTGCCGAATTCGCAAATGAAACACTGGCTGACGGAACTCGTCGCGGACGAGCAGTCGCATCTGGATTTCCATTGCTGCTTTCTTCGTAGTCAGGCGGACCGGACCTGGAAACGCTGGCTGTTCATCCTGGTTTGGCGAACCACGATTTGGTTGGCCGCGATCGCGGTCTTGTTTGATCACCGAGCCGCGATCAAGGACCTCGGTATCAGTAAGAAAACCTTTTGGCGGCGCTGGATGACTTACAGCCAGTTAGCTGAGCGATTGGTGGTTGGCAGGAGCACTGATTTCGTACCTGTCTGTTAAGGCTGTCTTGCCAAAGCGCATGGCGAGGGAGAGTTAAGTCTTTTATAACAGCTGGTTACAGTG
Organism: Gammaproteobacteria bacterium; assembly: GCA_029862045.1. Lineage (GTDB taxonomy): Bacteria > Pseudomonadota > Gammaproteobacteria > Steroidobacterales > Woeseiaceae > UBA1847. The sequence goes on along the minus strand of JAOTYE010000010.1, from coordinate 127,697 downwards.
GCAACCTCCCTCTGAACTTTACTTGCCGCAGGAACTGGCCTAGACTCAAATTCATAATATAATCCTGACAAGAGCCTTAATTCTTGATTGTTAAGAGGCCTGGGGGGGGTCTGACCGTCATGAGTCACCAGCAGCAATCTGCGACAGTGCCTGAATCGCACGTCGAGCCGGTGCCTTCAGCTGCATTTCTTACCCATTGTTATCGCAACGCCATCGAGCGCCTGAGCAGGACATTCAGCCAGGACCGTCCTCTCGCAATAATTATTGGCGAGGGGAAAGACGCATCCAGTTTCGTCATAGGGAGCTTTCTTTCGAGTCTGGATGAGGGTGTCGTCGCAGTGCGAGTCACCGAGCCTTGCGCCGATGCCAGAGATCTCATGCGCAGAATTGTCCGCGCAGTTGGCTTCAAACCCGATGATTTGGCTCTCGTTGATCTGGAGAGCATTTTTAAGATGTTCCTCTCCTTTCAGAGGGGCCATGATCGCCGCACAATCGTATGCATCGAGGAAATACAGGATAGTGAGTTGTGGGTTCTCGATAAGATTCGCAGCCTCGTAGAGTTGGAGGACAAGGGAAAATACGGCTTGATGGTGATTATCTCCGGACAACCGAGACTCAAAGAGTTGCTCAATACTCGCCCTCTGAACTACGTAGGCACGTTGGCCGGACAACGTATTTCGCTTGCGCCATTCACCTTGACTGACACAACGGAATACATGCGCCGACGTGTGGAGGCGGCCGGTGCCGTGACTATCGATCAGCGATTCGACTATCACGCGATCACGCTCATACACGAGCTTTGTGCGGGTGTTCCCGATGCCATCAGCACGCTGATGAGCCAGTGTCTCGATTTGGCCGACGAACAGGGTGTGGAATTGGTGACAACAGAGCTGGTGAAACGAGCGTACGAGATTCTCCGGGGAGCATCCGTGACGCCACAGGCTGACGAACACATAGAGACTGTGAATATCAACGGCGCAATACCGTTAGCTGGACGTCTCATTGTGCAACTATCGGGCGAAGATGTTCGCGAGAAAGTTCTTAGCCACGGCCACATCCTGATAGGTCGTAGCCAGTTAAGTGATATCCGCATCGACAGCCCAATTGTGAGCCGGCATCACGCCTTAATCAGCTATTCGCTGGACGGCGCCATGCTTGCCGATCTTGGCAGCACCAATGGTACGTACGTGGACGGCTATCGAGTCAAGTATCACAAGCTCGTGGCAGGGGAGACCATTGCGGTCGGCGACTGCAAGATTGAGTACGTCCTGGACGATGAGCTTCAGGCCAGTTATCGAGACGCCGACAAAACACAGAGCATCAATTTACCCCCGATTGGCAAGTAACGGCTGAGCCTGAGCAATGACGGCGTGCTCAACCGCCTGCAGCTGGCGGCCAACTATCTGTACTAGCTTGTGTGACCTCGCACCGAGCGGAAAAACCAGGCAATAAAGACGGCGAAGGCGGCAGCGCCAACGAGCATTGCGATGAGCTCATTGCCGAGCCATTCGGTACCGATGCCCTCCGGACGGCGGCTTTTTGCAACGGCGACCAGCGCGATGCCGACCCCCAGAAGTCCCTCGCCACCAACGAAACCGCTGCCAAGCAACACGCCGCGCTCGCGGCGATCGGCTGCGGTCGTATCGTCTTTCGCAGTGCGCTCCATCCACAGACGGATCAGTCCACCGACGAAAATCGGTGTCATCGTGGACACCGGCAGGTACACGCCGACCGCAAAGGGCAGCGACGGGATACGCGCCATCTCGCACACGAGTGCGATACCGGCACCAATGGCGACGAGCGCCCAGGGAAGGTCTTGATCGAGTACACCGTCAATAACCAGCTTCATCAGCGTGGCTTGCGGCGCAGGTAGCTCGGTACTGCCAAAGCCAAAGCCTTTGCCAAGCGCGAGAACAGTCAGACAGACAAAGGTCGCGGAAGTGAGCACGCCGATCAGTTCCGCGGTTTGTTGCCTGCGTGGCGTGGCGCCAAGCAGATAGCCGGTCTTAAGATCCTGCGAGGTGTCGCCGGAAATGGATGCCGCAATCGCGACCACGCAGCCGACGGTCAATGCGGCGGCCTTGCCGAGTGCATCGGTCCAGCCAAAGAACAAGAATATCGAGGCGGTTCCGAGCAGTGCAGCGATTGTCATCCCACTGGTCGGGTTGCTGGTCACACCGACCAGGCCGACGATACGTGAGGCGACGGTGACAAAAAAGAAGGCGAAGACGATAACGCACACGGCGGCAACCGCGCGAATGCCGATGCCACCCACGGACCCGAATACCTGCGGCACCAGAATAAGAACCAGCGCAATGGCAACGACACCAATACCGACGACCCGCAGCGGGAGATCGTTGGCCGTGCGCAGTGAGGCTGAGGCTCCGGCGCCGCTGCTGACCCGCTCGCTGAGTTGCGCCGAGCCGATACGAAAACTGCTGATCATCACGGGGATACTGCGTATTAGTGTGACGATGCCGGCCGTAGCGACCGCGCCGGCACCGATGTAACGCACGTACCTCGTCCACAATTCACGGGGTGACATGTCGTGGATGAGTTGTACCGTTTCGGGAAAGAACGGTGCAGGTCGCGCATCACCCCAGTAGGCGATGGCCGGGATGATCACCAGCCAGGAGAGTAGGCCGCCACCGACCATGATGGCAGCGATGCGCGGTCCGAGGATATAACCGACGCCGAATAATGCAGCCGACAGATCCATGCCGAGTTCACCTTTCTTGAGGAAAGGAATCTTGACGTGGACGTCGCCAGGTATCACGCGCAGCCACGAGGTGAGGAATTTGAAAAACGCGCCTCCGGCAAGACCATAGAACACGAAGCGGGCACGACCGCCGCCGATCTCATTGGCGACGAGGACTTCCGCGCATGCTGTTCCCTCGGGATACGGGAGCTTGCCGTGCTCGCGTTCGATAAGAAAACGCCGCAGCGGGATCATAAAAAGGATACCCAGCATCCCTCCACACAACGCCAAAAGCGTCATCTGCAGCAGCTTTGGCGGCATGCCCCACATGAAAAGGGCAGGAAGCGTAAAGATCACGCCGCTTGCCAGGGAACTGGACGCGGATCCGGTTGTTTGCGAGATGTTGGTTTCGAGAATTGTTCCGCGGACACCCACGGTGGAGAGCGCGCGAAACACGGCGACGGTCATGACCGCCACGGGGATCGACGTGCTAATAGTCAGTCCGGCACGCAGCCCCAGGTAGGCATTGGCAGCACCGAAGATGATACCAAACAGGATGCCCAATCCGACGGCCTTGATAGTGAACTCGGCTGGCGACTCATTGGCTGGCACAAAGGGATCGTACGAGTCTCCCTCGGCAATAGGCACATAGGCTTTTTGGCTCAATCCGTCTTTTCGCATTATTTTGGGACCGATCTGAATCAGTGCCTGATTCTACTAGAAGTTTTCTCGATCGCCTCCACCGTTATGATCGCCTAATTCGATGTTTGCAGCCGAGCCGCTACGAGCTTTATCGCACTATCATCCGGATCATTTTTGATCTCGAAATTGAGCGACGCGACGAGTTCGAGCATCTTGCTATTCTCGGTCAGCACGTGACCTTCCATCCTCTCAAGATTACGGTCTCGCGCAACTTCCATGAGATTCTTCATCAGGTGATGCGCGATGCTTCTGCCTTGCCACTTGTCCGAAACGGCCAATGCAAACTCGCAGCTCGTCTTGTCCAGGTTAGTCGTGTAACGCGCAACACCGATCTGCTCTTCGCCGGCGTCGTTCGAGGTGGCGGCAATCAAGGCCATCTCGTTGTGATAGTCAATCTGGGTAAAGCGGACCAACATCTCCTGGCTCAATTCCTGAAGCGAATTCATGAAGCGAAAGTACTTCGCTTCGCTGGAGAGGTCTCGCACGAATTGTGCTTCGATTTCCGCATCTTCCGGCCGAATAGGCCGGATAATGATATCGGTGCCATCGTTTAGCTGGATATTCCTGACCAGGTGGGAGGGGTAGGGGTGTATGGCCAAATGGTCGTAGGGGTCCGTTGAGGGTTTCGGGTAATCGACGACAACCCGCGCATCGACGGCGACGATGCCTTTTTCATCCATGATCAGTGGATTGATATCCATTTCCTGAATCCAGGGTAATTCACAGGCCATGCTGGAAACACCGAGCAACACGTCGATCAACTGGTCCATGTCGACGGCCGGCATGTTACGAAACTCGCCCAGCAGTTTGGATACCCTCGTGCGGTTGATCAGGTCCGTGGCCAATCGGCGATTGAGCGGGGGCAGGGAAATAGCCGAGTCGCCCATGATCTCAACGCTCGTGCCGCCGCTGCCAAAGCTTATGACTGGACCAAATACGGGATCCCTGATTATTCCGATCATCAGTTCCCTGCCATTCGAGCCGCGATACATCTTCTCCACTGTCACGCCTGAAATATTGGCATCCGGCACTTTGAGCATGACCTGATCGATCAGTTGCCGATATGCGCCCCGTACTTCCTGCGCCGAATTGATATTGAGCCTGACCCCGCCTGCGTCAGATTTGTGCGAAATGTTTGTGGAAAGCACCTTCATGGCGACGGGGAACCCGGTTGATTCAGCAATGATCAGGGCTTCGTTTGCCGAGTGGGCAACCGCGTTGCGCACCGTGGGTATCCGGAACGCGTTCAAAACCGCCATCGATTCAGGCTCGGTAAGAACTTTGCGCTGATCGGTGAGAACCGCTTCTATGATCAGGCGTGCGCCTTCGCTGTCCGGAGGCTCCTGGCCGCTGGTCAACCGGGCAGGCGTCTGCAACAGCAAGCGCTGGTTTTTGTTGTATCGAGCGAGGTACGAGAATGCATCTACCGCGTTTTCCAGCATGCTGAAATCAGGAACATGGGCATCGTTAAAGAGCAGGCGAGCCTCTTCCACCTGATTCCCACCCATCCAGCTGGTCATGATTGGCTTGTTGCTTTTCTCCGCTGATTTGATGACAGCTTTCGCCACCTCGCTTGGTTTTGTCATCGCTTGCGGGGTCAGGATGACAATTGCGCCGTCCACGCCGGGATCGTCGAGACAGATATCAATCGCTTTTTGATACCGCTCTGGCGGTGCCTCGCCGATGATGTCGACCGGATTGTTGTGCGACCAAACATCCGGTAATACCTCGCTTAGTGCTGCCAGAGTTTCGGGGCTCAGGGCACTCAACTCAATGCCCTGGTCGGTCGCCCGGTCCGCCGCCATGACACCGGGGCCGCCACCATTGGTGATGATGACCAGGCGTTCGAATGCGCCACGATAGTGCAAAGATGAAAGCGCCTTGGCGGCAGCGAAGAGCTGACCGATAGTGTCAACCCGCAGCACACCGGATCGAGACAACGCTGCGGAAAAAGTCTCGTTGCTTCCCACGAGCGCGCCCGTGTGTGACATGGATGCCTGCGCGCCGGCAGCATGTCGTCCGACTTTCAGCGCGATGACAGGCTTGATGCGTGCAGCTGCGCGCAAGCTGCTCATGAAGCGCCGCGAATTATTGATGCCTTCAATGTAGAGCAGGATGGCCTTCGTGCTGGGATCGGAAACCAAGTAGTCCAGGTAGTCTCCAAAATCCAGGTCAGCGGCAATACCGGTTGACACAACGGCCGAGAAACCGATGTCATTTTGTTCCGCCCAATCGAGAATGGCAGTGCAAATGGCACCGGACTGAGACACGAACGCCAGGTTACCGGGCTGTGCGTTATTATTTCCAAAAGTGATATTGAGCCCTTTGTCCGGACGGATGATGCCAAGGCAATTGGGTCCCATCAGACGAATGCCGTAACGTCTGACCAATTGAGTCACCCGATCCTCCAGTCGCCTGCCTTCTGCGCCGGTTTCACGAAAGCCCGCTGAAAGGATCAGCATCATCTTGATACCGCGTTCACCGCAGGCTTCGACGATTCCGGGAATGCTGCTTGCAGGAGTTGCGACCACCGCGAGATCAACTGTTTCTTCGATTTCATCCAGGGACGAAAACGCTTTCTCTCCCTGCACAACATCGCGTTTGGTGTTGATTGGATAAATCCTGCCCTTGAACCCCGAAGTCAGCAGGTTCTTGAAGACGACTCCGCCTACGGAGTCCGTCCTGTCGCTTGCGCCATACAACGCAACGCTCTCAGGGGTGAACAGAGACGTCAGGTAATGTGTATTCATCGGCGCAAGGTACCCGAAATTCCAATCCCTGTCGTGAACTTTTGCGCCTGATGATCCCATTGGCAAAACGACGGGAAATCAGTCCTGTCTTGTGTCCCGCCTGGGTCAGTAACCCTGATTGCTGTAACGTATAATTGGCCTCTGTTCCACACTTGGTACTTGCTGGATGACCCCGTCTACTGATTCTCTGCGCATTGATCGATGGCTGTTTTATTGTCGATTTTTCAAGACCCGAAGCCTGGCGACAGCCGCAGTAGTTGGAGGGCATGTCAGGATCAACGGCGAGCGAGCAACGCCGGGTAGTCGCGTCAAGTGCGGCGACCGAATTGACCTGATTCGCGAGCGATTGCCGTATTCGCTCAACGTTGCCGGAATACCGAGCCGGCGTGGCCCGGCCGCAGAAGCAAGAGAATGCTATCTCGAAGACGAGGAAACAGTCCGTCAGAGGGACCTTCAAACGTTGGCTCTCCGGCAGGATCGGATGCTAATGCCGAAAACGGACGGTCGTCCCGACAAGCATACGCGACGCAAATTAAGAACACGCAACAGAAACCAGAAGCGATCGATCATTTGAGACTCTTTCTCATACTATTCGGACTCATTGTAGCGGTGCCTGTCAGTGCCTCGCCATTGTTCGATGATGACGCTGTTCTCGAAATCAGGCTTAGCGGACAACTCGCGGCGCTGATTAAGAACAAGAAAGTCCGCGAGGAATACCCGTTTGTACTGGGTTCCCGAGGCACGAATATCCAAATCAAAGCGAGGGTTCGCGGCAACAGCCGCGTCGCCATGTGCCGGTTCCCTCCACTGCGCCTGAATTTCGCGTCAGGAAAGACCGAACAGACCGTTTTTGCTGGACAAAAAAAACTCAAGCTGGTGACGCATTGCAAGAGCGACAACGATCGCGCCGAGGGCAACGTGCTAGACGAATACACCGCGTACCGGATCTTCAACCTGTTATCGGATGCAAGTTATCAAGTTCGGTTGGTGCGGGTAAGTTACCAGGACGCCGACGCAAAACAGAAGGATCTGGAACGTAGCTACTATGGATTCCTGATCGAGTCCGATCGTGAACTTGCTGCAAGACTGGGAGGGGAGGTGGCCGCGATTCGTGACGTGCGTTACTCACGCCTCGATGACGATCAGACGACTCTCAGCTTCGTCTTTCAATACCTGATCGGAAACACCGACTACTCGCTCTTGACTGCAGAAACTGAGGAAACGTGCTGTCACAACGTTGATCTCATTGACGTTGACGGCAAGCTGCTGACCGTACCGTATGACTTCGATTTTTCGGGGCTGGTGAACGCCGCATACGCAAAACCGAACGCGATCGTCAATCTGAAACGGGTTACTCAAAGACGCTACATCGGTTACTGCAAATCGGACATTCAGTCGGTCAAAACCTCATTGCAGCGAGTTGTGGCGCTCAAGCATGAGATCTTGTCAGTTGCACAGAGCGTACCTGCTTTAGCTGAAAAGGACGTTGCTACAAGATTGCGTTTCCTCGAGCGTTTTTTCGAAGCGGCCGGAGATCAGGAGGGCCTACTGCGGAAGTTCTCGCGAGAGTGCCTGGGACCCAACTGATGTGCGTATGATGTATTCAAGGGCGAAACACAAGCTTCGCTTTTTTCTGCTGTTATTAGTAAATTATTTGACCGAGCCAACCACAATCTGTAGGAAATTACGCATTACTGCGTAACGGGGAAGACGGTGGTTCGGTAAATCCCTTAAACAATAAGGGCTTGATCAAATTACGCATTGTAATTTTCGGGTTTCTCGCTTTCGACAAAGTGTTGCATCGACCGGTTGAAACGGCAACCCAAAGTGACCGTCTGGCACTCGATGACTTAGAGGGCGAACATGTTCTTGGCGATTAGAGAAACGCGATTTGCAAAACGTGTTGTCAGGCAATTGCTGAAATCGCATTCAGTGATAAGTGCCAAGAATCCTGGCCTGTCAGGCGAGCCTCTTTACAGGGAAGTTCTCCTTCACAATAACTTGGTCGATCCGTCGGATATCGATAAGATCTTATGGCAGGCAGAGGACAGTATCGACGAATGGACTACACACTCGAAAAAAGGACTGGGATTTCGTCAGGTCGCCCATTTCGTCGTTTTGTCGCAATATCGTGCAGCTGGTAATTTGGGCACCGTCGTCTCTTTCAAAGAAATCGTTTACTCACAGATTTCCGCAGATCTGTAGAGATGACGCAGGCGACAATCCATGTCCGTATATGGCCGTAAGCTGCCCTTTATTTCATTGAATAACACTCAGTTTGAATGACCGCTTTGGGTGAAAGCGGATATAGAAAGGCCCCGCCAAAGCGGGGCCGATAATTGGTCCCCGGTTCTGTTTTTATTAGTGCGCTGAGCCGAGGAAAGAAGCGCTACCGCTCTATTGTTTAACCAATTCCAAGCAAACCAAAACCCGGTAGTGCGAGCGTAGCGGGTTCAGGCGATTCACCCCTAAAATCATGCAAAATTCAGTCCGGAATCGTAAGACATTGAAAAACATATGGATGATGAAACACGACCATCTATTTGGACTTCGTTTTGGAAAAATTACCGACGTTTTCATGCTCAGGCAGGTGACCCAAAACAGGCATCGCTAGGTACATCCCAGAATTGACACGATTCCCCTGTCAGCGCACTAATTCCCGTTACAGCCGATAAAGGCAAACCTGACCAAAGTCAGGGTCGCAAAGCCACGGGTCCTCGCTTCCTCCGAGAAGCCACCAATGACTCCCCGAAGGACCCAAAGATCGCCGGGCTGCCGGTTCAATAACTTCAACGTGGCTGTATGTTTTTTTACGGGAGAACTGCAATGAGAAAACTCTTATTTGGAATGGCCGCTTTGGTATTACTGGCCGCGAGCCCGGCCTCGGCCGGCAAGGGCGTGACCCCCATGCTCAAGATGAATACCACTTACAATTTCGTATTGAATGACTTTAAACCAATGGCGCAATTCGTTGAAAGGTCCCTCGAACTTCAATGGGCCCTAGTCTGGGAAGGCACCATCCAGGGAGATGTAAACGGCGCCATGCGCTGGTGGATACCGTACCAAGCGGTGCCGGAAGTTTTTGTAGGCGTGGGGCGATGGGAAATCTGGGATTGCGAACCCGTCTATCCGTCGCTTTTGTGTAAGTACGATGATCCAGAGCTGCTGATCATGGCCGGGTATGAATCGTGGGCGTATGTGGGCGACACTGATTATTGGGAAGGAAAAGGCGTCGTGACATATGCTAATGAGCAATATGCCGAGTGGTTCGGCCGCAGGATTACCGACGGCGGGTGGGTTGACTTTGGAGGTCTGCCCTTCGGACAAGGCCAGTTCACGATCTACAATAGGCCGTCGAACAAACATTAAGAGATCAAAAAACCACAGTGAAGGATCATCAGGCACTCGGGCCGGTGGACTGCGACAGTCTCCCGGCCCTCTACTTGGGCTGAGATCAAGAACCTCTTCGATGCCAACGCGCCACATTGGACATTTCTTGTCGATGGCCGTTATTGGTAAAAGCGGACATCGCACCGCGTTTCTAAGCGACCAATTCGGTAGTGTTATCGAGGATGGCGGGGACGTTGTTCTTGTGACCTGCGTCTGCAAATCGCTCTGCAAAACATGGAATACTGAGGTTCTCATCGTTGGCCGGTGGCCGGAATCGAAGGCATGCCATGAAGAAATTTCTCGCAATTGCCGTGATTTTCGGTATCTATCAAAACTGGTACGGCATCAGCGATTTTTTCTCTGGCACGCCGGATACCGTCACTGCTGGCGGAGGGGTTGTGCTGTACGCGACCCAATGGTGCGGCTACTGTCAGAAAACTCGCGAATTGTTTGCGACACACAATATTCAATACGTCGAATACGACATTGAAAGATCGAAGCAAGCACATCGGGAATACAGGAAACTCGGTGGCCGCGGCGTACCGGTGGTAAACGTTAACGGGACGATCATTCACGGATACTCACCGGAACGGATCCTGGCCGCAGTTCAGCCGAATTAGACCGCCGAGCTGTTTTCTTTACGCGGAATTGCCAAGGCCCTGTAAGAAATCACGAATACTTATGTAAAGGGGAAGAGGGCGGTTCGGTAAATCCCTTAGACGACAAGGGCCTGATCGTACTACTCGCTCTTGCCCGCGTTTCGATACGTGGGGTCATCATCCGGATCGATCCACCCTGAGATTCGATTCGGAATCAGCATCGGGACGTTGCATTGGTATACGCGATAACGATCACCGAATTCAGCAATCAGGTCACGCTCCTCCAGCACGCTACCGATGGCAATCCATAGCGTCCACAGTACGTTGAACAACGCGCGATCCACCGTGAGATACGGGTACGACCAAATCATCAGCAACACGAAGAAATATAACGGGTGGCGCATCCATCGATACGGACCACGAACGGCCAGTCTTGACGGCTTCTGCGCACTGGCTCGAAATCGGTTCTTGATAGGCCCCAGGCCGAGAGAGTCGAATCCGCGCAAAGAAAGGGTGCCCCAAAGAACGCCGCCTATCGCCAGAAAAAACAGCGCACGCGCAATCCACCACCACACACCCGTCGCAATCACGACAACCTGGTCCGACTCCTGCCACACCAATACCACTGACAGAAGCACGGTGCCAGAGGCGATCGAGAAGATCGCACCGATATAGTGCTCAGGAACGAAATCCGCCAACCACCGTTTGAACGGCTGACGCACCATGCCGCTATGCTGGAAAAAGAACAACAGTGAAAGACCGGCATTCGTTGCCATACCACCCCATTGTCCCAAACCGAGCTCGATCAATTCCAATGGACCAGCAAACAGGAAAACGGTGAAAGCAACCATCGACAGCCCACCGAGGCTTGCGGCGAGCGCGACCATGACCCAGGCAATCGCCTTTTCGGCGCCTTGGTTTTCGTGTATTTGTGAAGACGGTTTTGGTGGGCACAAGTTGTCCCGCGGCTGGTCAACGCCCAGACACTTCGGTTCGTTGATCGTCCTGGTTGCCGGTAGTATTCTCGCTTAGGAATCAGGAGAAGCCAATGTCGGATGGAACGGAAAGACGGGGAAAATGCCTTTGCGGTGCAGTTCAAATCACAGCAAGGGCCGCGGGCAATCACGTTGGCGCATGCCACTGCAAGATGTGCAGGCGATGGGGCGGCGGACCTTTTATGGAGATATCCTGTGGCACCGACGTTTCGTTTGACGGTACGCATGATGTTTCGGTATTCGACTCATCTGCATGGGCGGAACGCGGCTTTTGCGACAAATGTGGGACCCATCTGTTCTATCGGATAAAGGAGACCGGGCAGCACATGATTCCCGTCGGAATATTTGAAGACGATGGAGACCTCATTTTCGATCAACAGGTATTCATCGATGAGAAGCCCTCTTTCTATCGATTCGCGAATCAGACACAGGACATGACCGGGGCGGAGACATTTGCCAAATTTGGGCCATCGGGATAGAAGAGAATTGATTAAACAATGAACTGGGAAGCTATCAGTACGATCGCAGAGATCGTGGGTGCAACGGCTGTTGTAATATCCCTTATCTATTTGGCTACTCAGATTCGCCAAAACAATCGACAAGTCGAAGAGCAAGTTCGTGCATTGCGACTACAAGCGTACGATACCGCCGGAGCCGACTTTTCTGCGCTGAGATTGCACATAAGTGGCTCCCCCCAACTGTCGTCCGTATGGCGTCGTGCGAAGGACAGCTACCGTGCACTTGAGCCGGATGAACAGGCTCAGGCGAACGAATTGCTGCATGAATTGATGTGGGCATATCAAAACATTTTGTCGCGCATGGAAGATGGGACAGCAGACGAGGTGCTATGGAAACTTGCCGATACAAATATCGGCTACTGGATGGGCAATCGGGGTTTTCGAGAGTGGTGGCGAACTGAACAGAAGACGCCATATACCGATGAGTTTGAGTCACTAGTTGATAGCGTGTGTTCAAGGATCGAAAACGTGAAGACCTGAGCGTCCACTTCTGGCCGATAGCTGCCCCTCGATTGACTTGATTTTCAGCGATTTGAATGACTGCTTTTGGTGAAATCGGAGTGATTCGGCTGGATCGCACGAGTGCCTAGCGACTGGATTGCCAAGGCGCCGATGGGCGATCCGTGTATAGATTTTGATAGACATCTGTTCCAAGCCGTTTTCGCAGTAACGACGCCGGCAGCCCGGAAATCGTCTTGATGTTTCTGGCGAGGTGCGGTTGATCCGAATAACCACACTCTTGTGCAACGGCGGCTAGCCGGTGGCCTTCGTCGATCATGGATACAGCTCTGTGGAATCTCATGAGAGAAGCGAACTTACGCGGCTCGATACCAACTACGTCGTGCCAAAGCCGTCGGAAGGATCTGTCACTGATGCCGAGCGATTTCGCGATATCGTGTGCCTTTGATTGTCCACCGTTGACCAACACAAGTAACTTCTCCAATCGATCGCTTTCAGCAGGGCGTTCCCGCAACGCACGCTGCAACACGGTATTTGCCGCGCTAACTCGGCTCTCATCATCGATAGCACCGGCGATTTCATCGCGGAGCTTGATACCAAGAGTGCCGAAGACTTCATCGGGAAGCACCTCTTTATCAAGGAGGTCCGCCATTGAGCGATCGCTGAACCGCTTGACGCCCCAAGGGCGAAATCTAATGGCAAACAGGTCTATTGGATTTTCGACGAGTAATCGGACCGAGCGATTCGCGGCGCAGTACAAGAATGACTGTGGTTGTTGCCTCCAGACGTCGGCTGCCTTCAGTGCCCGTGGGGCTTTTCCAAAATGAACAATAAACTCCGGGGCGGCGTCCGGGAGGATTGCATCCAACTCGGGCACTTCGGGTTCCATCTGCCACGACCAATAGCATTCAATGTATGGACTGAGGGCTTTGTGCGGCATATGAATTTGCATGTACGCTGGCCGAAAAATTCAAGACTTATTCAGGGATAGTAGTTAAGAATAGTCGTCAGTTCTGCGAATTGGAAATTCAAATGAGAGTATCACTAGTGTTGTTTGGACTATCGCTGTTCCTACAGACTCAAATCACATTGGCCAATGAATTGGATTGGCTCGTCGGATGTTGGGAGTCTGCCGATGGCAGTTCGAAAGAAGTATGGGTCAGAGAGCCAGATGGGGCACTCATTGGCTTTAGCGTGGTTGTCTCCGACAGCGCCGTGAAGTTCTATGAGGTCTTACGTATCGTAGCGAATCAGGACGGCGCGTTAGCATATACCGCGTATCCAGCAGGTCAATCACCCACGACATTTGTTCAACTGGCTGCGACTAACGCATACGTCCTTTTCTCAAATCCCGACCATGATTACCCGCAAGAGATAGCGTACCGACTGAAGGACGCCAGGTTACACGCGACCATCTCGGCCCTAAATAGCCGAAATCCGAAATCATTTGATAAGCAACGATGTGACAAAGATTGATCATCAAAGAGAGAGATAATTATTTCCGACGAACTGGTTTCTTCTGATCAGGAAATCTGTGGCATTTTTGCGGCGCGCTATTCAGGCGCGAGCGACGCAGAGTCAAGAGGGTCTGTGAGCTACTTTCACGCCATTTCAAAAAACGCGATCATGTTTGCTGGATAATCGGATCGGGAGATTTGTGTGTGAATATGGTTAATTGGAAAGCAGTACAATTACTCGGTCCGGCGCTTCGTGCGCCCATTTACATTGCCATCGTTCTAGGGACGTCAATTGTGGTAGCCGACACTGAGGGTACTTACGAAGGTAAGTTAAATACTGGGCGATCAATATCGTTTCAAGTACGGGTACAAGGAACGCCAGACCAGATATTTCGATTGTGGATATCGCCGGATGGCATCAAGAGCTTTTTGGGAAGTGGATCCAATGTAGACCCAAAAGTGGGAGGTCTATATGAGATTGATTTCGGATTGACTCCTGATGGTCAGGTTGCGGGCCCGCGTAATAATAGGATCCTTCGATACATGCCTGGCCGCGCGCTTGATTTTGAGTGGACGATGCCTGTGTTTGCGGAGGAGTTAAATGTTGATCCATTGCCCACCTGGGTGGAAATCCGACTGGAACCCTTTGGGAAGAACGGCGATCAGACTCTTGTGCGTCTCGATCACTATGGGTTTGGTGAGGGGCCACAGTGGGACAAATGCTATGACTTTTTCGAGCAAGGTTGGTTCGACATTCTGTTCAGACTGAAGCTGAATCGTACTTTTTTTGTGTTTGACTGATGATTCCGGCTTAGGGTCACCGGCGCCACATGCGAAAATCCTTACGCTGGGCGCGAGAGCGACACATGGCAAGCCGCCTCAATGGCGGCTTTTGGCCGAAAGCTGCCGGTCGATCTCGCTGATTTTGGGCTGCTTGAATGACCGCTTTGGATGAAAGCGGACATTCGGCCTGAGACTTCCAAAAGCGGGTTCCAAAACGTCCGCTATGCGCTCAGAAGCAGACATTCAGCTAGTATTGCAGTGCAGGGCCGCTTATGACCCAAAGCGGACATTGGGAGAACTGAAATGAAATCCAGCCTGATACTACTCTATGCGGCGGTTGCGAGCGTTTTGGTTTCGATTCCGCTCGCTCTTGCATCTTTGACATTTGCCGGAGGCACAGGTAGCTGGATTGATGTCGTGATGCACCCTGGATTCTGGATCTTTTACGGCAAAGGCGTTCTTTGGATGTTCGTAACCAGTTTTCTGGCAAGTGTTCTAACGCTATTGCTGGTCACCAGGCGGCTGTCTCGAGGCCACTAGCACGACCCGAACAGTAGCCTACCTCGAGATAGATTCGATTGACCGGTTATGGCCGTAACCAGCCACTCGCCTGGTTGTATACTTAGAGGCTGGTAATGACCCAAAGCGGACGTTCGCCATTTGTCAGGAAAAGTTGCCTTGCGCCATGTGACACTGAGTAATCGCCCAGCCAAAATTAGTTATGTTCTTGGCGCAATCGCTGTTTTCTATTCGGCCAAATTCCTGTACATGGTTGTTCCGCAGTGGTTTGAGTCGGCTAGTCACGACAGCGCCATCGGCTGGGCACTGGATTGGCTAAACCACGCCGCTTATCTTGTCCCCAAGTTGGGCGTAATGATCGGATTTTGGTCGCTTTTTCGATTTCCCAATCACTCTTTTATGATCTATGGAATTTGTTGGGCGGTTGGAATCCTGCAGACATTCTTGTACTACTTGGATGCTTACCAAAGGGCGGGCAGCTGGGTGGCCATGTCGTTTACAGATTCTGGGGGTTGGTACATTTCGCAACACGTCATACCACATATCTTCTATCCATTAATGCTGTACTTACTTTGGCGAACACGGCAACTACAGAATGAGAACGATTAAGGAGTGACCGGCCGGTATTGGCCGTTAGCTGCCGTTGCATTTAGCTGATTTCAGCCTGATCGAATGACCGCTTTGGGTGAAAGTAGACATTCAGAATTTGTCCCTTAAAAATTCGCTGCTGAGTGTCCGCTTTACGCCCGAAAGCAGACTTTCAGCTAATATTGGTGAATTGGTCTGCTAATGACCCAAAGCAGACATTGCAGTGTCGTATAATTTGAGACTACTCATAAGGCAATTTTGTCTGATTGATAGCAGCTAAACGTCAATTAAGGATGTAATCATGACCATTCGCGGCAGCTGCCTGTGTGGCGGCGTGCAATACGAAATTTCCGGCAAGCTTCATGACGCCGGGAATTGCCACTGTTCGATGTGTCGTCGAACGCATGGTGCTGCGTTCGGTACATATGCGCGCGTTGATGCAGACGAGTTCCGGTGGTTGTCTGGTGAGGATCTCATTGCCACTTACGAATCCTCACCCGGTGGATATCGCTGTTTTTGTCGTCAATGCGGCTCACCTTTGGGCGCTCGTGCGGAAGGTGGAAAATTGGGCTGGGTTACGCTGGGTACGGTTACGGGTGATCCCGGGTTGCGTCCCGGAGCCCATATTTTCGTGGGCTCAAAAGCGCCGTGGTATGAGATAACAGACCATGTCCCCCAATTTGATGAATGGCCGCCGGGTTTCGGACCAAACGCTGGGTCCGCATAGTTCGATAGTGTCAGCCGCAGGAAGGTATCCAAGACGTGAAGAAGCTCCACGAGTTGCCACGCGAGGAACTGGAACGGATATTCAACGCCGCCCCTTTCGTGGCGAGCCTCGGTATTCGCTTGGTGACCATCGGTTCGGGGATCTGCGAAACCGAACTTAACGTGGAGCCCCGGCACCTCCAACAGGACGGCTTCGTCCACGCCGGTGTTCAGGCCACCATGGCCGATCACACAGCCGGTGGAGCCGCAGCGACACTGACCGAACCGGGTCACATGGTTCTCACGGTAGAGTTCAAGATCAACCTGCTTCGAGCTGCAAAAGGGGAGCGGCTTTCGTGCCGGTCCAAAGTTCTCAAACCAGGGTCCCAGCTCATGGTCGTGGAGTCCGAAGTTCTATGCGAAAACGAGGGAACATCGAAACTCGTGTCCAAGACAACTGCATCAATTGCCGTCGTCGGAGTCCGCTAAGCGCAAACGTTGAGATCGATTTCCGAACGTCCGCACATGGTCGTTAGCTGTCCTTCGTTTCACGCGATTTCCAACCATTTGAACGTCCGCTATTGAGCAAAGCAGACGTTCGAGGTTCAAGCTGGATTTACCGTCCAACTATCGGTTGGGGAACGTCCGCTTAACGCCCGAAAGCAGACATTCAGCTAATATTGGTGAAATAGCCTGCTAATGACCCAAAGCGGACGTTCGTCCAACGGCGCTTAGACCGCGTCTTCTTCCGGTTACGTACTTCCCAGAATTGACTATTTCCGCAATCGTAGGACACTTAATTCCGTGACAAAGGCAAATCCAGCTAAAGCTGGAGACGCAAAGCCACGGGTCCTCGCTTCCTCCGCGACGCATTCTGCTACGCCACGAAGGACCCCAAGATCGCCGGGCTGCCGAATAAGGAAAGCTTGACGATTAAGGAGGCGGCTGCAATGCGTAAGTATCTAATCTGTTTCGCACTTTTATTGGTGGGCTGTGGGGGCAGCGGTGGCGGTGGTAACGACGGGCCCGACGACGTCGAGCCGCCACTCGTCATACTGGAGAATTACAATTTCTTCCTCGGCAACCTGAACAACGGTGAGCTACTGACGGCAAATGTCGGCGGTGATTTCACGGTCACGATCGACCTGGATGATGGCTTGCTTGCCGGCAACCTGGATCTCGATGTCGGTGCGAATAATACCGTGACGTTTCTGTCGTACCTCCTCCGCGCTGGCAACAGCTTCGTTCTGACCGTCACGAGCCCTGAGGGGTCGGAGCTGGACGGGACGTTTCGTGTGAGCGTCATGACTGACATTGAGGCCGCGGTCGACGAGCCGCCCATCAGCGGTGCGGTTATGATCCAGCTACCCGATGTGCTGGAATTCGGGGTGACCATTCTTGCCGACGGCGTAGAGTTAACTTCACTTGCCGGAACGGAGCAATATACGTGGGAAGAATTCGCGGCTCTGCTCGACGACGAGCAGGCTGCGGGCTTTCGGCGCCAGGCAGCACTGTCCTTCGGCGTGATCGAGTTCCTCGTCGAGCAATTCTTCAACGTCGCCGATGTTCTCGACGACCTGGAGCTGGTGACGCTGAACAACCCGTACATAGAGACCTGCGACATGTTCACAGGCAGCCCGCCGCAAGGCATCCTCGCGGAGGGCAATGTCACGATAACCTGGCTCGGCTCCGGTGAACTCTCGGATGGCGATGACTTTACGTGGGCGTTTGAAAATTGCTGGAGTCAGGACGACGAGGAATTGCTCGACGGTACGGTAACGCTGGAGGACTATACCGAGTCCGTGGATTTCAACACCGGCATCCTGTTCAACATCGGCTTCGGCGGCCTGGGCGCCGGGGAGCCGGGCGGCGTGATCTTCGACCTCACATTCTCGGAAACCGTTGAGGGTCAGGGCGTGTGGACGATACCGACTGACGGTGTCATTACTGTCAGCGGCGGACTCGTGCTGAATATCCAAGAGCCGTAGTCGGGCCAATGCGGGCGAAGACCCACACGACGAATCGGGCTCCCGAGGACTGCCAGGTCCTCGGCCGGGCCTGGGTCGCCTGCGTGAGAGACGAAGAGCGACCTGACTCTGAAGATTAGGGGCGATACTGAACGGCCGCTTCTGGCCGAAAGCGGCCGCTCAAATCTCTCGATTTTTGCCTATCTGAATGACCGCTTTGTATGAAAGCGGACATTCGATCCTGGCTGCTCGGAAAACCCGTTCTAATTCGTCTGCTATGCGCTCCAAAGCAGACATTGCGCTAAACTAGCTATGAAAGGCCGCTTGTGACTGTGGTTTCAACCGGTCGCTGGCAACATACAGACCATGCTAATGAGTTGTTCTTCATTTCCGTCAATGAATTGTTGTGAGGCTCCGAGACTATGACCGCGACGCTGAACCCTTGGGTGCTAATGAAGACCGCCCAATGACCAGATTTGCGAGTGTTTTGCTTTTGTTTTTCATTGCTGGCACGCAGGCCGCAATGGCCCAGGCCGAACTGGTCATACCGGTAACCGACGCGGAGGCGCAGCAGGTTCTTCAGTTTGATGAAGCCGACGAACTTAGCCATGCCGACTTGTCCTGGAAGTCGAGCGGACGCATTCGAGTTGCGAAAATCAACCTCGCTGCGCTCAGGCTGAACGGCGAGTACGTTCAATTCACGCCGTTTCCGGATGTTGAGCCGATAGTGATGATCAGCCACGGGATTGGTGGCGAGTACGGACGCACCTGGACGGGTGAGCGCTATACCGGGCGCATCGAGGGCATACCGACTGCCGCTGAAATAGAACAGGAGTTTGCCCGCGGCATCACGCCGATGGCGACCCATTTGGGAACGGATCAGTCGATAGAAGTTTCCGACGGCATGCTCGCGTCTATAAAACAGACGCTCAACGAGGAATTTGGTCGCGTCAATAAAGTTACATTGAGCGTCGGAAATATCCTGATGGACGCTCGTACGCGGGAATTCTTACTTGACCCGGACCTGCAAGAGAATGAGAGCTTTCTGATCAACCCAAAAACGGGCAACAAAAAGTACATAAAAGGACTTGAGGCCAGCTACAAATGGCTCGTGGAGAAAGCTGGCGATGAATATCCATGCGAGAAACGAAATACCAGAACGCTAGAGATCGCCCTGGAGGAAAGGGGAAATATGGGCGGCTTCGGAGGTGCAGCTGGAAGCAACCAGGCCGACCCGAAGACGGGACGTCCGGAGTTTGTGGACGACAAAACAGGCCACGTTACCAACTCGCTGAAAGGCTATGTGGTCGAATCCTCTCACGGAGCCACAGTGGCACTGCCATGCAAGCCAGAGGGCGACGTTATCGACCGTATGATCGCGTTCCGCGAGGCCCACGGAGAGGAGTCGGACTTTAAGGACTATGAACGGGTAAAAAAACTGCCACCGAGTGCCGACTATTTTGAGTCGGTTGGCGGAATGATAGCAGATAAGGGATCGCACCCATTTCAGGCAAGCGATCCGGCTCAGGCCGAAAAAAACCTCAAACACAATCAGTCGGTTCGGAACTACCGCATCTCACCGTTGCTCCGGCACCCAGAGTACGTCCTGATCTATGAGCTCGACAAGGATCGATATCATGAGATGCGGACATTCGATGTGCATAGCTACGACCCTGAGAACCTCCCGGAGTTCGAGCCAACGGGCCTTGATCGAAAGCATGAACGGCTTAGAAAGGAAAACGAGGCCCACGTCGAAGCCGCTAAGGCCCGCAGAGATGCCAGAAACAAATCCCGAGGCGACAAGTGATGGCGGCCCGGCGGAGAGGGTCTAGCAGAAGATCTAGGTAACTGGTAGTCGATTGACCGGCCGCTCTTGGCCGAAAGCCGCCGTTCAATTCGCCAGCTCTTAGCGTGATCAAATGACCGCTCTTGGGGAAAGCAGACATTCGTTAGTTAAGGCTGAACTATTGAATCACTGCTGGGCAGTCAGATCTAACGGAAGTACCACCGAACGCCAAGACTAAAACTGTCCGTATCACCGGCAATGTCCAGGCTCACTCCGGCCGATATTTGGTCCGTAAAGTAATAATCGCCCGCAAGTTGCAGATACGTGTCGCTGTTATCCAGGTTGATATGATTCACTGATCCACGGATCTCGAATTGCGGCGCCAAAAAACCGCGAGCGCCCGCCGAAAACGCGAAGCCCGAATCGTCGGCGTCACCGCCTGGTCTATCCACTTCGGCCCGAACCAACCGGAGTGTGCTGACCAGATCGAAGTCGTCCGAGTAATTCCATACGTAACCGCCACCAATCTCCAATAGTGTTGAATCAACGTTATCGTTGAAATCCAATGCGGTCAGAGCACCAACGAGAATCCACTGTCCATCGAGCTCGTAGGATCCGGCCAACCGAAAGCCGTCGCCACCACTGGTGTCGACATCGACAAAACGAAGCTCGGCAAAGGAATAGCTGAGATCACTTGGCAGTTTTTGCTGACTTGTTTGCGCTGCAGCTGTGGTCTGAATAGACAATGCCGCGAGCAGTAGTAGTAACTTTTTCATCAATTCGTCCTATGTCCGTTGCCCAAACTTGATAGCCAGAGGTCGGCGATTCTCCAGTACCGCGCGAATCCTAACGCCGCACTTCTCCCGATGTCTAATCGCTGCCGCGCATGCCGTCGCGCTTTCCCCACAACTCCTCCACGGGTTTGTTTTTACAGTAGTTTTTCTCAAGTGCAGGGTGTCTCCGTTTGGCGTCAGGGTCCATCATCGAACGAAAATATGCGCATTGAATACAATGGCGCGCAGCGCTGCCTACGGTAGGGCAGCAGCGTTCTCGATTCACACATGTGCCCAATGTTTGGCCCAAAGTTGGGGGAAAGCCATAGTGATCCAATTAATGCCTTGTCGAATAAGGCGCCGCCCTCCGACACACTAGCGAATTAGCGCTGATTTCTTAATATTGGCACGACTGCTGCTTTGCGAGCGTTTTTAAGCGCCTGGTCTTGTTGTTTTTCTATGTCGGCGAAATTCTTCTCGAGGTCCTCCAGCTTAAGGCGCAGTGTGTCGGATAGTTTTTCGGATTGGTCCGCCTGCTGTCGATATCGTTCTGCATCGGTCTCATGCTCCTTACGGCTTCCCTCCAGAGCTTCGACACAGCGTACCAACTGCTCGTTATGAATCCTGAGTTCTTCCAACTCTGAGAGATCGCGTTCCCGCGCCTCGAATTCTTTCTTTACTCGTATGACTTCACGATTAAGGTCCTCGTTTTCAGCCTCTAGCTTACTCACGTTTCGCTCTAGCACTTGCAGCTGCCCCAATCTGAGTTGAGCTGCAACGATCATGTTTTCGCCTGATCCGTGTTCCAGAGTGGCCGATTCTACAAGTTTGGCAAACGACTCTTGCTCAGATCGTGCTTCCTTGACTTCCTTCTCGAGCAATTTGCGCTTTTCAAACGACTTGGCCAGTTCGCGCTTGTAGAACTCTTGGGTTTTTTCGAACTCCGATTGCAACGCGGTAGTCTGTTGTCTTAATGGACCCAGGGAATTTTGTAAGGTGCTAAGCTTGATTTTGGTGTTTTCACGTTCGGTGCGAAGCGTGAGTACATTCTTGGCCAGCAACTTTGATTTCTTGAGTAAAGACTCAAATTCGGCGCTTCGTTTAGCGTTTGTAGCTTCAAGAGACTCGATTTTTGCTCGCGATCGAGAATAATTGTTGGCGAGCCGGTCCCTTTGAACAGTGACGCCGTCTAATTTTGCCTGGGTCGCGGTGGACACCTGGTCGATGCGGCGTTTGCCGATAATGGCTTGAACCAGCCATCCACAAACGACGCCCAGAATGCCGCTTCCGACCGCAACCATCGCTGTTTCAAGAATCGAAGTGCCCATGCCTGTCCCTGATGCAGGATAAGAAGACCTTTCCTGATCGTGCCAGTATGGACGCGCCGGGGATTATGAAATATGACGGATCGCACATATTGAGATTTATTTCGATCAGAGCTGGCAGTATCGCCCGCGATCGTTTAACGAGGGGGAGGGCACTGAACTCTTGGCAGGAGTCAGCGGCTAAATTCTCGGCAAAAGTTAAGACGACGTCGCGTAGAGGAGGGCGAGTGGCCAGTTCTGACCCTAGCTTGCCACCCAGGTTGAGTGTCCGCTTTTCCCGAAAACGGCCGCTCGAGTGTCTGCTTTAGGGACGCGGTGACCGTCTGCTTACGGCCAGAAGCGGTCGTCAATACTGGGTCCCTGAGGGACCGTTTGGCCTCCCAAGCAGCGGCTCGCAAAATGGACCGATTTGATTACGTGGAGCCAGCGGACGCCTCGGAGTAGTAATTACTTCAGTGATCTCACCTTGCCTGGAAATCTTTGAAACCGCCACCAAGCAAGATGCCGATGAATCTGGCTCCGATATCACGATCTGATATGTCGCATCGGGCTCGACTCGAAAAGACAGATTTACGGTACATCCGATGGCCGCAGTTGAGCGCTTGATCGCGGGCGACGGAGCACCGCTAGAGGCGCTGAGTTCAACGCTGTATTCCTCGTGTTCGATCGTGGACAACCGTGCCGATAGCGCAAACGCCGCATCAGCCGGCACAGCCAGAGAGCCTCTATCCCCTGCGTGAATAGCCGGTTTGTCGTCAATGTAGATTTGTCGCCTTCCCATGCAAGTTTCACCATCAAGGAATGTTATGAGGGTCGCCTCCTGGATTCGCGTGGCGTTGACAAAAGTAATCTCGGTAATCTGCCCAGACGTTGGCGCCTCATAGATTTCAATGGCTGGCGCGCATGCGCAGAGCGCGAAAGACGTGCAGGACGCGACTAAAAGCAACGCTATGTTGTGATTACGCACCTGAATACACCTTTGGTTGAATCGGATGACCCGAAACAAACGCGACTTCAGGTGACCGTCCGCTTCGGGTCACTAGCGGCCCTTCGTGACCATTCTATCTCAATGTCTCCTTCCGAGCGTAAAGCGGCCATTCAGATGCTGAATTTCGATTACCAATTTCGATTTCCTGAATCGTGATTACGAACGTCTGCTTTCTCCGATAGCGGACGTCCATTTCAACGGTTCTGGCAGGATTTAAGGGGCCGCTATCGGCCATGAGCGGTCATTGAGACCAAGAAGCATCAATACGACTCACGATCGGATTCGTTGACGATCCAGTGCACTCGACCGGAATTGTCACGATCCCTGAATAGATGGTGATTCCGCTTCTTTATAGCCTTAATTGCAGCCTTCGCGTCGTCCACAGTCTGTTGGTCGTCGTGTTTGAGTAGCTTTTTCAACGGCCTTAGCGCGTCATTACGCAGTGAGTATGCAAGCAACGAACATGCTCTGTATCTCACAAGTGTTGCTCGATCATTGATAGCCTGTAATCCTAGCTGGAAAGCATCTTCCGACTCTCTCGCATAGCGAATAGAGTGAAACACAAGTGACACTCGGCCTTGCCATCTTCCAAATGTCGGATAAGCCTCTCTAAGGTAGGGAACAACCTTCACACCAAGATCGCGTAGGTCACCCCACGCCTCTTCTTCACCGGCAACAGTCTTACTATTGAGTCGTTGTACTGCTGCTCTAATGTCTTCGGGAGTCAAGGCTGTTCCTGTCGCCGATTGCGTCTAGGCGAGAGTTTTGGGCAAATTTGCGACTGGCCGGAATGGGTCAACTGGTATGGCCCCACACTCACTTACTCACACCCGCAATTACCGTTTAAACATAAGGGTTTGTTTTTGGTCCTAACTGGAGACATGGGTTACAGATTATTCCGAAGTCATAGGTAAAACTTTAGCAGCGAATGGGTTTTCGATGGGCTCGAGTCTGCAGGTTTCGTGATCGAAGTAGCCGAGATCGTACTGCATGAAGCTGACGAGCTGCCGATGACAGCTGCATGCGCTTGTTCGACGGCCCGCCAGCCCTGCACCAAGCCTCACGGCGAGGGATCTACGCCGGCCAATCCCGGCGCCCGCCCTGGTCAACCGCTCCATCCTTGCAGAAACTCGTGCCAGCGACTCTCTGCTTCAGAGAGCGGGAATCCATAGGTGGCTTCGAAGACTTCCTTGATCCTCTGCTGGGAGTCGGAATAATTGATGCCCGAGGTCAGGACTCGCAGCTTGTCGATACCGTATTCGCCGAAGATGAAGTTGACGAAGGAACCGGCCTGTGGGTAGGTCGTCGTCTCCGGATGAGTCCAGAACATGTCGCTCTCGACGATGCTCTCTATCGGTATCAGGCCACCCTGTAACAGCGCTCTTTGGGACACAGCGTGAGCATTGTCATCGGTGATATTCACGTAGAAGGGTCCGGCACCTGTGAAAGGATCGAGATTCAGGCCCACCGCGAGGCCCTCCAGAAAGTAGTCCGACGGCCAGCCGATCAGGAATGTGTACAGGTGGATGGCCTCGTGTCCGTGCTGGGGATCGACGGTGTGGATGCTGAACGTCGAGATGTCGGCCCAAGACCGGTAGTTCGCCCCGCTGTACTTATGAACTTCGGTCTCGCTTCGGTACTTGTAGTACTGAAGCTTCGCGGAGGGGGACACCGCCAGTAGGTTGGTTGCCCACTCGTGGAACGCTTGCTGCCATGGCGCGTTTACCGAGTCGCCCGGCCTGAAATGGAAAACGATGTCAGCCGTCTCCCGCGTCTCGGTCAGGGGACCGAGAGCGCTGGGGCTGCCGCCACCTCCGCAGGCGGATAGAATTGATGCAAGAACGATGAGAGTACCGGTGCAGATTGGCCTCATGGCGACCCCTATCAGGTACATCCAGCAATCGGAACGACGATGTGGGCTGGTTTATTCTTGTTGTGTAAGTTTTATACGCCGCGGTGGCGATCGACCACATGAGTAGTTGCCGCAAAACTGACAATAATGGTTTGAATCAATCCAAATGGAACACTGTCGAACGACCGCTTTACCCCCGATACCAGCCGTTCGCCTGTTAAACTTATGAACAGCTGCTGTTGACCCTTTTCTGCCGGTCACAAGTTCCGCTTCTTCCCCGTCATGTGAGCAACGATGGAACCAGAATCAAAGACGACGCTGCGCATCACCTTGGGCCTTTCAGTACTCGCGAATATTGCTCTGGCACTCCACTTGATCTTCATCTTGAGCAATGAGCCGACATACGAAGAAGGGATTCTGACCGAGGAGATTCGAATCCAGACATTTCAAGGTGAACCGCTGGAGTTCGTGCTGCCAAAGGGTCTCACAGTAGCGGACGCGTCCCCGCGCGGCATTGCGGCAGCGGGGCAATTCGAGCCGTTTCGATTCATGATTGTCGTGACTTCGGACCGAGCGAGACTTGTGTCTTTCGATTCGACCGAGCCGCGCAGCACATTTGGCCCGCTGTATTCGGCAGACACGTTTTGGACCCCATCGGAAGACGAGGTCGCGCCACAAAACCACGAATCGAACGACCGCTAATGGCTGCGATATCAATTGGTCGATGCAACACATTGAGCAAAACGTTCTGCCGGTGTTCGATATTCTAACGTCTTTCTTGGGCGCTCGTTGAGCCGCCGAGCAACTGCGTTCAGTCGGTTCTGATAAACGTTCTTTGCCAAAACAACACCAACGTAGCTAAGCTTCATGAGTGGACTCCTTCTCTCATTGCGACTCGAGCCGAATCTCAAGTCTGGGCACAGTGATGCCGAAAAAGAGAGGAGGAGTCCATCCCATTGCTTCTGGCCGAAAGCAGACTGTCATATCGACGAATATCGCGATGTTTGAATGACCGCTTTGGGCGAAAGCGGACGTTCAGAATTTGATCCCCGAAATTTCGCTCCAGAATGACCGCTATACGTCCCAAAGCAGACATTGGGCTAGAATTGCCGTGAAGGGCTGCTAATGACCCAAAGCAGCCGCTGGCTCTGGCTCAAAGCTCCATAGGGAATACTAATGTCTTACTACGTTCGCGCTTTCTGTACGGATAATTCTCGGCCGTCGGTAGATGAACTTGAGGCGATATTGAAACGGGACAATAAGGCAGCTCATCTTGTTACAGATGACGACCGCAAATCGGTCAGCTGGAGCCAAGCTGAGTTCAATTACAAAGAAGATAACCAGCCTATCGTCGTCGAAATAAACATCAACAGCGGTGACGATAGCCTCGCCGCTGAAGAATCTCAGGAGTTTTTTGACAAGATCGGCAAGCCCGGTTTGTCGATATCAAAAAGACGCGTACTCAATCATCTCAAGAACACGCGCTTCATTGTATGTTGCCAGCTACTTAGCGATATTGACGATGACGGATACCATTGGAATGGTGAACTACTGAACTATTTCGTCAAGAATCATGGGGGGATGATCCAAGCCGATGGCGAGGGATTTTACGACGGCCGCAAGATCGTTGTAGAGCTATCCTGAGCGCCTGCTTCTGGCCGTTAGCGGCCGCTCATATCGTCCGGTTTGCAGTCATTTGAGTGACCGCTTTCGGTGAAAGCTGCCGTTAGGCTAATAGGGTGTCGAATAGCCGGAAATGACCCATAACGAACGAAGTGGACTCAGCTACCGAGCAAGTGTGTGCCCTGGATGTCGCTATCCGAAACAGGGCACCCGACGATACTCAATCGCTTATTCCAGGTTTGTGTAGCCATCTAGACGCGCATATATTACCGGCGCGTCGTAAATGACGAGTCCCGTATCATCGGGCTCAGCCTGCGGTCTCACGTAGATACGAGACGGTTCCTTAACACACTCGTCGTAGTGCGCGTTCCGGTAGTCTTCGTACGTGCAATTCAGAGCGTGTTCCACGCGCTCACTGAGCACAGGTTCATGAGCCTCGGTTGCGTCGATCGTCTCGATATCGACAGAGACGGCCGCCGCAGGCGTAGATTGAGCCACGGGCTCGGTCACTTCGTTGAACAGGGTACGAAGATCTTGCACCAGCAGGACCGCGCCCATGACGAAGGCGATCCTTAGTATCAGCGTGAGATTATCAACGAATGAGGCACACAAACGTACGAGCAGCGGTTCACGTACGAGAACCGGCTCAGCGATTCCGCGAATCCTGCGTCTACGCCTCTTTGCCATGTATTGCCAATACTGCCTCCGGGGACTAATAGATTACCAAAACCGGCGAGCAAATGGCCGCTAGGGACGAGAGAAGACATTCGTATAATGTATACAAGGGCGAATCTTCGGGTTCGCCTTTATTCTTGTGTTATCAGTGCGTTATTTCATCGAGCCCGACTACAATCTGTAAGAATTCACGATTTCCCGCGTAGTGCGGAATAGGGTAGATTAGTAAATCCCTTTAACAACAAGGGATTGAACAAATTACACATTGTAATTTTCGAACTGGTGCTACTCGGTTGAATGTCCGCAACCCTAAGCCGACAATCGCGAATAACCAATTATCAAAGCTCACGAAACCCCAATAGTCTTGCATCTCATGCGAAGTTCATGCAAAGGCCTCGAACCGTTGTGGCTCGTCTTTCTGGATTTACGGTTTCCTACTCAGCTTCGGAATTGAATTTGGCGAAAACAGGCGAGCTAGAATGAAAGCGCCGTATAGACTCGAAAAAGTACCAGCCCGCCCCTCGCATCTAGTATCCCATCCGCGTTACGAAAATTGACTGCGACATCATTGCCATGCACTGCGGGGTATGTGGCGTAAACGCCGAAATGAAGGACGGCGCATTGATCACGCGGAGGATTGACAAGAGAAGCATCACATGCTGTTGGAGTGCCGGAGCTTCCGTTGAGGCCAATCATCTGGCCTGCAAATACGAAGTCTCCTTCGGCAACGACGATACTTCCTTGCTGCAGATGAGCATAAAAAGCGGTCGTTCCATCATCATGACGGATGTTAATGTAATTGAAGATCTCATTCCTGGTGAAATCTGGATGGTGCGAGACGACCGTCATGACTTCGCCATCACGCACAGCAGATACTTCTGAACCAAAAGGCCGAATGAAGTCGTAGGCTAGCTGCTCAATATGACTGCCGGTTGTGCAATAGGCTTGGAGCACTTCAGAGCTTTCCCCAACGGGAAAAGGGAGGATGTAATCGGACGTTGTCGAATCGCCAAAGGTTGCCCTGCTCATACAGCTGCTGACCGGCAAATTGGGTTGGTTGTTCCCGCTACCACCGCCACCGCCGCAAGACGACGCTAATAGCACGACAAACATACCGGCAACGGGCATGTGTCCGCGGCGCAGGAACATAATGCTCTCCTTGCCGGCTTCGTTGCAGACAAGGATTGAAGCAACGAAGTAGAAGCTGTTTATCGAGCGAAGCTAACTCAGCCACACGCGGTTGTGTATAGTGGATATCCGAGGGAATCACCACGTTAGCAATGTCGTTTTTCGAGGAACTCAAGCGCCGCAACGTCGTCAGGATGGCGGTGCTGTATGTGGTGGCGGCCTGGCTGATCATGCAGGTGGCAGAGGTAATTATTGGCCTCGCCACGGTACCGGATTGGATCGGGGTTAGCATCCTCGGACTACTCGCCATCGGTTTCCCGATCGCCCTGATCTTGTCCTGGTTCTATGAGTTAACCCTTGAGGGCATCAGCCTCGAGAAGGACGTCGAGGCGGCCGAGTCAATCACGAATATCACCGGCCGGCGCATTGACTTGGTTGTCATTTCCCTGTTGTGTGCGGGACTCATTCTATTTGCCTACGACAAATGGTGGATAAGTGAGCCGCCGGAGAAAACTATTGCAGTATTGCCGTTCGTTAATCGAAGTGCCGATGAAGAAGACGCCTTTTTTGTCGATGGCATTCACGACGACATACTCACGCAGCTCGCCAACATCGGATCGTTGACGGTGATCTCAAGAACCTCGGTCGAGAAATTCCGCCATACCACCCAGAGCATAACGGAGATTGGTGCTGTACTGGGAGTGAAAAACATCCTCGAGGGTGCGGTGCAAAGATCCGGTGGGCAGGTCCACATCAACGTGCAATTGATCGATGTGACCACAGATGATCACCTGTGGGCGGATACTTACGACCGGCAACTGAGCGCGGAAAACGTGTTTGCGATACAGGGTGCTATCGCCATGGAAATTGCCGCGGTGCTCGATACGTTACTTTCACCCGCAGAACAAACGCGGGTTGATAGTGTGCCCACGAACAACTTTGACGCTTACGAGGCCTATTTACGTGGCCGGCAAACCCTCGTACAACGCAAGATACCCGACCTGCAGAAAGCCGTGCGTCATTTCAAACGCGCCATCGAGCTGGATCCGAAATATGCGCTGGCCCATGTCGGGTTAGCCGAAGCCTATGGGCTGCTGGAATATTACGGTGACATCTCGACTGCAGAGTCTGTTTCCCTCATCGAGCCGGCGGTTACCGAAGCACTGTCTCTGGATCCGCAGCTTGGCGCGGCATACACCGCAAAGGGCGCTCTTTTTGGACGCCAGAACGACCTGGATAACGCCATTGAAAACTACCTGATAGCAATTGAACTGGCACCCGGTTATGCGACTTCGTACCACTGGCTGGCGGAACTTTATCGGATGACCTTACAGCGGCCCGATCTGGCGTGGCCGCTAATACAAAGGGCCGTGGAATTGGACCCACTTTCGCCGGTGCTGAATATTACGCTCGCCGAAACTTTGAGTGACCTGGGCCGTCACGACGAAGCGCTCATTCAGGCGGAACGTGCCGTAGAGATTGCACCAAATTACCCGTCCGCCTACTTTGTCAGAGCATTCATCGAAGCCTACACGCTCGGCAAGATGGACAACGCAATTGACTCCTATCGCGCCGGTTTACAGCTCGATCCGGAATCCGTCATCGGCCACAGGGGTATTGCCGTGGCGTACTCCCATCTGGGAGCCGATGATTTGGCAATCGAAAGCATCGAGCGGGCCATGAAGTTGGGACCCGGCCACGTTTGGTCGCGCTACGACGCGATGCAGATTTATGACGCTGCCGGAATGGTGGACCAGGCACAGCAACACGCACACTTTATGCATTCCCAGAGTCCCGTCCTCTGGTACCCGCTGCGCTTGCTTAGAGATGCTGATATTGTCGCCGGCAATCCGCAGGCGGCCAGGGAACGTTACCTGAATGTCTATACGATGTTTGACGGAACCGACCCGGTCGAGATAGACATCGGCAGTTTTCAACCCGCTGTCGATTTCGCCGCACTGCTCTCCTATATGGGTCAGGAGGAGCGAGCCCGTCAGCTTCTGCAGTCCGCGCTGAACTATCTGCCCACGCAATCGAGGCTGGGACGCATCGGCCGCGAAATCGACGATGTTCGCGCACTGGCCCAGCTCGGCGAGTCGGAGAGGGCACTCACTGCGCTCGCCGAGGCGGTGGAAGCTGGGTGGCGCTTCCATTGGCGTACGATGTTACGGGATCGGGGGCTGGACTCCATCCGCACCGATCCGCGATTCCGGAAACTCGAAGCGATCTTGCAGGCCGACATGGCGGCACAGCTTGAACATGTCCGCGACAAGGAGGCTAACGGCGAACGGGCACCGATGATGCCTGAGTGACGTGCACTTCTGCCTCGTGCCGATAATCGGTTCGCGTCAAGTGGCCGCTTAAGGCCGACAGGCCCACCCCTACCTTATGCGTATAATGTATACAAGGGTGTAACTTCGGTTTCGCCTTTCTTCTTGTGTTATCAGCACATTTACGCCTTTTTGCCATGTGCTGCCTCCAGTGCGTAATAGACTATCCAATACGACTTTGAAGGACCGGTATTGGCCGTTGCTTGCCGTTCCCAGCGGAGGAGGGGACCAAGTTCTCTCAATAGTTGGGCAGCAGAGATCTAGCGAGAAACCCTATTAGCTCTAGTATCGGAGGTGCGTCAGTCACCTTCGCCTCGAGCAAAACACGCAATCCAGGACGTTGCCGCTGCGGTCCTGCCGCAACTTCTGTTGATAGATTCAAAACCTCTGATATCGGATGACCAAACCTGCGGAAAATACCTATTGTGAATACCGTTTCCGGACAAAAGGTCATACGAATTGGTAAATCTTGCGCAGATTTGGCTTGGCCTGGCAAGTCAACGGGAGCTAGAAGGAGGTCAAAATGGTACCCAGAATATTCAGAATCGCAGGGTTACTCGCTTTGCCAGTCATCCTTTTCGGCTGCTGCAACGGGAGTAACGCGGATTTGGTCTCATCGAGCTCCGTCAATCTGCGTCCTCAGGAAACAGCAAACTGGTGCTGGGCGGCGACAACGGAGATGGTCGCGGAAGAGATGGGCGAGAGTCTAGACCAGTGCGAGCTTGCCAACGATCGCTTTGGGCGCACCGACTGCTGCGAAGGCGGCTGTCCTAAAAACGATGACTGCAACATGCCGGGATGGACGATGTTTACCGAGACCGGAGCTACACTCGACACAACAGCGGCACCTCTGTCCTGGAACGCCATAAAGAAGCAGGTCTATTGTAAGAAAAAACCGATGGCGTACGCCTATGGACCTAAGACGGGGGGTGTGGGTCACGTTTTGGTTATCTACGGATACGCTGAGATCGGCACCACCGGATCGACGCGGTACTTATTCCTCAAGGATCCGTGGTCGCCCTGTAACGGAGAAGATCGTGCCATTACGTACGACGAGTATTCCAATTCAGGTACGACCGATCATTGGTCAACGATGTATAACATCGTCTACAACTAATGCAAGGTGATTGATTATGAAGACATCCATTCATCTTTTTTACGCATTAACGTGCGTGGTTTTGGCGGCCGGAATGCCGGCTGCCGCCCAGCAAGTCGCAATGAGCCCTGAACTCGACAAGGCTGCGAGCGCAGCTTTAGAAAGCACGCTTCGCGTTGTTCAAGATAGCAACAACCCGAGCCTTTTGGGTCTTCGATCGATGGAAGAGACAGATAGCGTACGTTTGGGTGATCCGCTATATGTCGACACGTTGAGCTTCGACATGCTTGTCGAATATCAGCCCGAGGCAGAGCTCGAGCAGCTATTTGCAGGTCCAGGCCGAGCGGTGGTTGCGGTCGAGGTAAATGGCGAGGTTCGGTCGTGGATTAGCTTTGTCGAGGAAGATGACCAGTGGAAGTTGACCGGCTTCGGAGAGAGTGCAACAGCGATGAGCGTTGACCGAGCTGCCGATATCGTCCGAGAGCAGGAAGCTCGTTTGGTTCACGTGCCCGCTTTCAATACCTACCTCGTTAGGTTCGCCGACGATGACGGGGTCAGACTGATTCCCGTGGGTCCGACGCCGATTGCCGAAATGAAACCGAACGAGGTGCTTCGGGCGGACGAGGCGCTAGAGCGACTTGCGGAACACGCACGCAAGATTGACGCCGAATACGGTGATGAGATACGCGCTCGCCGTGTTGTCGATTAAGAAACGCGTGAGAGGGTGCGGCGTGAACAGCCTGGGGCTCCCAAGCCCAGGTCCAGTTTTATGCGCATAATGTATACAAGGGCGAATCTTCGGATTCGCCTTTCTTCTTTGGTTATCAGCGCATTAATTCGCTGAGCCGTACTACAAACTGTAGAGAATTACTAGATTTCGCGTAGCAGGGAAGAGGGCGTTTTGGTAAACACCTTAAACAATAACGGTTTGACGAAATAACACATTGTAATTTTCGCGTAGTCGAGTGGCTGCTATACGCCCAAAGACGGACGTTCGCATGATGTCCTCTTGAATGACTCCTTATGACCGTACGCTAACTTCCACCAATCCGCTGCTAACCAGGAGTGTAGGCGCTCATTTTGTTGCCATCTAAGTCTCGGAAGTAGCCGCCATAGAAACCATGTTCACCGCGCGGTCCCGGATCTCCCTCGTTATGGCCGCCGAGCTCAACAGCCTTCCCATGGAGAGCTCTGACCTGGTCTTGGCTGTCGACTTTCAATGCAATCATGACGCCATTTCCGGCGGTCGCTGTGTTGTCATCGAATGGTGTTGTGACACATAGTGCCGCGTGTTGCCTAGACGGCCCCCACGCCGCCATAGCATCATGTGTCCACAGTCGATTGATCCCAATTGTCGCTAGCAACTCGTCATAGAATTGAATAGCGAGCCCAAAATCGTTTGTTCCCACCGTTACGTATCCAATCATTCGTACTCCCGAAAATGTGCGACTATGATGGTCGATCGTCCGTTAGATGTGGCCGCCTGGAGATCGTACTTTTTGTTTAATCTGGTACAGGCCATCTCCACGTAAACCACAGCATTGCTAACATCGTTCCGACTTCCACGGTCGCGAAAAACGCATACGAAAGCGGCGTAGAGTCTCCAAGGGACGGCATCAGAGAGGGCACTACGACCCATAAAATGGACAGAGGAACTACCGCGAAATGCGTCAAACGATTTGCTTTGCGATTCAATATTTTGGAGAGTGGAACCATCACGATCACAACCTCCATCAAAACAGCAAAAAGCAGAACTGCAGTACCGGAGAGTTGCTGACTCATTCGATCCAAAAGCTCTAAGTACCCTGGACGCAGCATTCCCAAAATATCGGCATAAATCATATTCAGCAGCACAAAAATCCACATGGTGGAAAGGACTGTTTTTCTTTCTACGTCTGTCATATCTCTGCTCGAGCCCACTACGGTGCTTGGAAACTTGCCGACTAGAGTAGCTATACATCAAACAGATAGATATTGCTTTAATATTCATATATGGTATACATATATGTATGAATTGGGACGCGGTCTCTTTCGACTGGAATCAAGTACGAGCTTTTCTGGCTACCGTCGAGGAGGGTTCTCTGTCCGCTGCGGCACGTGTGCTTGGCCAGGCACAGCCGACGCTTAGTCGTCAGGTCGCTGCGCTGGAACGGGATCTCGGCGTTACGCTGTTCGAACGCGGACCGCGTGCGATGGCCTTAACTGAAGCCGGCAATGAGCTCGTCGACCATGTCCGCGCAATGGGCGAGGCTGCGACGCGCTTATCTCTATCAGCCTCCGGGCAGTCTCAGATAATCGAGGGACATGTCAGCATTACGGCAACGGACATGACGGCGACCCACCTGTTGCCGCCCGTATTGATGCAACTTCGCGACGCGGCGCCGAACATAAACGTCGAACTGATCCCATCAAATGATGTTCGTGATCTGATCAAGCGTGAGGCAGATATCGCTATTCGGCATGTGCGACCTGAGCAGGCCGACCTGATTACCAAACTCATCGGCAGCTCATCCGCACAGTTGTATGCATCGCAGTCGTTCCTGGCTTGTGCCGGTCACCCAGAGACTGTGGACGATCTGTCGACATTGAGCTTTGTCGGAATGTCGCCGATCGAGAGGTTCTTGCCGACTGTGCGAGCGTCTGGCCTCGAGCTGAAGGCCGAGCAATTCGAGGTCACTACCGCTAGTGGCACCGCCCTCGTTGAGCTCGTCAGGCAAGGGTTGGGCATCAGCATCATTCCGCGCTACACGGCAAAGTTGTTTCCCGAGCTGGTCCCTGTGTTGCAAGACCGCATCTCATTTCCCATGCCCATTTGGCTTGTCACTCATAGAGAGCTTCATACGAGTCGACGCATCCGCGTCGTCTATGACTTACTGGCAAGCTCACTAGCTGAGTTGTTGTGACCACGCCGATTTAGGGCAAAGCTATGCGTATAATGTATATTATGTTAAATATCGGATATCAATACGGGTCCCTCTTGAGCATTTGACAATCGGGGATTGCCAGCACGGCTGAATCACCATAATCTTAGAAAGCTGCTAGATTGTCGGTCTAGCACCATAAGAAGTAAGAAGAAAATCTGAGGGGAAGCCGGACATGCTGCGATACAACTCGCGCAGACATAAGCAATTGATGGATCTGTCCGAATTGGCGTTGCAGGACGCAGCTGGGTCGTCGTTGCCGCGTGATTCGCGTATTGCAACGACGATTCTTCACGACAACCAGCAACACAGCCAATGGGAATCACGTCATGCCAGGTTACTGCTGCCGGTAGCTCAGCAGAGTCGCAAGAAGCGACAGATTGTGGCCCTGCGCAATGCCAAGGTTCAGCTCGTTCATCGCCGTGCGTTTTTCAAGTATCTGCGGGCCCATGAGGTACGCGGCGAACAGCGCAGACGGTTGTTTCGACTTTTTCACACCACTCTGGATTACAACGACGCGATTCTGGCTGAACATCGTCACTATATGCTTGCTGTCTCGAGTCGTATCTCCACGGATCATATTATCGACGTCATGGACGACATGAATAGCTCTCTCTTGCTGCGCCATTACGAAAAGACATTTGCTCGATACTTTGAAATGAAGTGCTACGTGGCATGCGCAAGGGACAGCGACTGCAGTCAGTTGGTGCATCAGTCGATGCGTGAATTGCAGGCTCAGCTGCTGAGAATTCGGCGGAGCATTGAATCCGTGCCGCCATCAGGCGACAGCGGCAACTTTGACCGGCAGGAACTGCTTGCCCGCAGTGGCCGTTATGAGGCTCTGAACTATCTGAACGCGTAGAGCCGCGCGAACGGCTTCTCCAGATCGATAACGCCTATAGTAACCTTTTGTTTTTAGAGGTTTTTTTATGCTTTAGACGCCTGTTGTAGTATGTTTTGATCACCATGCTGATTCGATCGTTACCTCTGCTCGCAGGCATAGCGCCACTGGTCGCCATATTTGGCGCATTGTGGATCGGTGTCGCCAGTGACGCACTGCCATCCTGTTTCCCTTTAATCGATGGCTGTATCTCGATAAGTGCCACCGGCCGCAAACCACCCGGCAGTTTCCTGTTTCGGTCCGTCATGGCGACGCAACCCGTTCTGCTCGTAGTCGTCTGGTATTTTTCGGTGCTGTGGCTGCGATCTCTTGATCCGGAACTGCGGCGCTCCACAACCGTCGCAATTCTCACCAGCGGCATAGTCGGCTCGGTCGCACTGATCACCTACGTGACCTTTCTCGGCACGAAAGAACCGATTTACGAGTTTATGCGCCGCTTCGGTATTTACTTCGGGTTTCTGGGTGTCGGAGTGGCACAAATCGTCGTAGCAGTTGCCCTGCGCCGCATCTGCAGATCATCGCGGCAGCGTCGTTTTGTGAAAACGGCCAGGGTCATGCTCGGACTCTGCGCCGCTGTGCTCGCGCTTGGCATCCTGAACATGTTCCTGAAACGGGTTGTCGACGATGCGGACAGTTCTGAGAACCGAATTGAGTGGATCGTATTCGTGGTAATGCAGTGCTATTTCTTTGCGCTGTACCACGCGTGGCAGCTGACGGATTTTGGCGTTTCTGTGTCGACCCGGGATGCTTAGTCACTGAATGGGTTCGAGAACTTCGGCTCGCGCAGCACGTTGTTATCCGTGAGTGATTCGAGAAAGGCGATCAGGTCCGAACGCTCATCGTCAGATAGCTCAAAACCACGCACGAACTCTGACTTGAACGGGCTACGCCGCCCGTCCCCGGCGTAAGGCCCCGCTTCTAACAGCCGCCCTCCTCGTTCGTAGTGTGAGATTGCGGCATCGAGGCTCGCGACACTCCCATCGTGCATGTATGGCCCGGTAACGCCAATGTTACGCAGTGTCGGCGCCTTGAACCTCCCCATGTCGCGCCGTTGCCCGGTCATGTCGTAGAGTCCGGTGTTGTCCATGGGATACGCACCGTTCCCGTCTGTGTTGTAGAGCCCCGTGTTGTGATAGCCGATCCGATCAACAGTCGAATTCGCATGTGTGGTGCTATCCGTGAAATTAAAACCGCCATGACAGTGGAAGCACTCGAGCCGTTCTGAAAAGAACAGCTCCATACCTCGTTTCGCACTGTCGTCAATGGCATTCTCGTCGCCTTGCATATAGTGATCGTAGGGCGCGTCGTAACTGATAATAGTCCGTACAAACGCAGCTATTGAGCGTATGACGTTAAGTACTGAGTACGGGTCTAAGTCGCCCGGAAATGCCTCAGGCATCAGTTCGGCATAGCGACTGTCCAACCTGACCAGTTCGACGATCGCGTCTTCCCTCCCTGCCATGCCCATCTCGACCGGCTCCTCGCCGAACATCGGTGTCAAAGCCTGGTCTTCGAGTCGATCGAGCAGAGGGTTGGCCCACGTCAGACGGCTCGCATACGCGGCATTCACGAGCGTCATCGAACTCCGCGGGTGAATTTCGCCTGTGGCACCGATCGAGCGCGGTTTGCCGTCTGTAAATGCAAGTGCCTGGATGTGGCAGCTTGCACAGGACATCGTGTTATTCAGCGACAGTCTGGTGTCGTAAAACAGCAAGCGGCCGAGTTCGATTTTGACCTCACTCATCGGGTTGTCGAGCGGCACGCTCGGCCGCGGCAGCGTCGGGTCAATTGACCAGTCGTAGCTTCGGCCTTGCATCCACAACCAGAACCCGGCCGCCAAAAGCAGCAGTCCGATGAGCAATGCCGCAGCGCGATTCAATTTGCGACCTTGCGCCGAAAGACAAGTTGCTGATCACGCGCATTCCCATCATGCAAATCGAGTCCGAGAGCGCGAAATGGCGCTTCACAAGATTCCTCCGCCGGTCCGGATGAGCAGTCGTTTGCCACCCCGTCTACGAGGTCCGTATCCGTCAGCAACGCTTCAAGATCGATTGCGACGGTGTCTATTCCGGGAACGAATTCGTCGAGCCTGACAGTGACTCGGTTCGGCGAACGGCAAGCCGTGATGTTGCGCACGGTGCCCTCACAGCCAGTGCTGCCAAGATGTATCCAGAATCCATCATCGTCCGTGCGTATTCCGGCACGGAGAAACTTGTATCCACCACGCCAGTGCCAGTGCATTGCCGGATCGCCAAGGGGTACTTCTGCCTGCAGCGGGTCTGCATGATTGCGCTGAAACGGCACACCGAGCGTGAACTGCAGACCGCGATAGTCAGCCCGCTCCGCGAAACCCCGCAAGCTCATACTCGTATCGGATGTGCCATTCGCACAGGCGCCTGAGCCATCCTCGAAATCAAGCAGCGCCAGGTCAGGTTGTTGCCAGCGGCCGTCCACATCGAGCCGCACGTCAACGAGCTCCCCGCTTCTGGTGATGAGCTGCACGTTCGACACGTAGAGGCGAAGATCAGTTAACTGGACAGCGCTGCCGGCATTGTCGCAGTCAAGAATCCGGGTGCCGAATACGGGCACAAAAGGAATCGCCACCTTTGTAGACGGTTCGCCGCAATTGGCCAGAAAGATGGTCAAAAGAAGCACGACAGAGCGTCGCAGCATCACGAAAATGGCCTCAAATTAGCGAAAACGGGATTGTACCTGCCTCAGGCAGGTCAGCGGTCACAGCGGCTCAGGTGGCGGCTTCGGACATATCAGACTCATCGAGAAGGTCGTCGTCGTTCTCGCCCACCTCCTCGACGGGTGTCAGCGAATAGTCGAGTACGCCCGTAGCAATCAGGTCGGTCGAGGCCTGAGCGACTTCGAGCTCGGTCTCGACTTCACGAAGTTTGACTTCAGATTTTATATTTTCCGTAGCGCGCTCAGAAAGCTCGGCACGCAGCTCTCGCGTTTTCAGCACCGACTCCTTAAGGTCCCGTGTCGTTTCGTCCATGCGTAACTGCTGGTGGGAAATAACGTTATCGCGCTTCTCAATACCGTCGCTCGCTTCCGCAAGCTCTTGCGCAAACTCTGCCGCTTTTTCACGCGATTTTTCGACGTCCGTCTGCGCGACACGCAGTTCGGCCTCAAGCGAGCGAATGCGATCATCACGCGGATCCCGTTTTCTGGCGCGTGATTTTGAGCCGAGTGCGCCGAATATCGATGACAGCAACCAGCCAAGCAGAAACGCGCCGACCGTAAACAGGATCAGGTTCTGAGGGAGATCAACAAACATTGCGTTAGATTATGCACTTTTGAGTTTTAGAAAAGGACCGGGTTCTCAATCCGGAAACGCTGCGCTTGGCCTGGAAAGACCAGGATCGGGCTGATTTCACTATTTCAGGGTAGTTATATATTTTTATAAAACAATAAGTTATAAAGCTTTACTAGAAAATAACTCACGTCACAACACCGATCTTGCGACCTCCTGGGTCGTTGCCGCGATAACACCAGTAACGCACCTCCTGAACGTCGAGAAATGCCTCTGCGCGTGCGCCTTCGAGCATGGCGAGAGTACTGAACATGCCTGCCTGGGTGCAGGTATCGGCCGCTACTGTAATCGATCGCGGTGCATCCGGCACCGGCCAACCGGTTTTTGGGTCAAGGATGTGGCTGTAGCGGACTCCGTCCCTGATGAGAAAGCGCCGCGCGTCGCCGCTGGTCGCAAGCGCGCCAACCTGGAGGTTAAGCAGCTTTTCTGCATTGGTGTTCGATGCATGCACGGCCTCAACTCCGACTTTCCATGCATTTCGCAAACAGGGTTTTCGAACAGCAACCAGGTCGCCACCGAAGTTCACGAGACAACTTGCAGTTGTTGCTTCACGCAGCATGGTTGCCACACGATCCACGGCGTATTCCTTGCCAATTCCACCGAGGTCGATTTCCATGCCGGGCGGCATGTGCAGCAGTGGTGAGTCCCACGTGACTCGCCCCCACCCTACCTGCTCCATTACCTTTCTTACCGCAGTTTTCGTCGGTATATTGTCGCTGCCATCGAAATGCCAGACCCGCCGCAGCACGCCGGACGTAATATCGAATCGGCCGGCACTAATTTCATGAAGCGTTGTTGAAAAATCAATGAGTTGAGACGTTTCCGGGTCAACTTCGACGGGCTTGCCGTTGGCCTCGTTGATGCGGTTGATAATATTAGCTGGCAGATAGCGACTGAATTTGTCCTCGATGCGCCAGGCCTCTGCTGCTACGAGTTCCGTGAGGCGCCTGGCCTCGTCCGCAGTGTCAATTTCGCACAACACCTCGCACGGGCTGGCCATGGCCAGAAACTGGCCCCGCCAACATCCATCGCCCCGGGAAACACGGATACTTCGCCCGGGTCGGTCGGCGCCCATCAGCGATTACTTGCCGAACTGATAACCAAACTGGAAAATGACCGCGTTCAGGTCCGGATAATTATCCCGGCCCACCTGATTCCCGATTAGCTGGTCAGGTGAGACGTTGCCCGACTGCTGGTAGAGCTCCAGACGAACGCTCATGTCGTTGCCGCCGCTCGTCTTCCATCCATATTTCAGGCCGGCTGTCATGGCGTCAAAGTCGCCCAATCGATAATCCGCAGAGGCGTATTCAGGCAAGGGGTCGCCGTCGATCAAACTCATGCGATAGAACTCGGCGGCAGTCTGCGTGTAGAACCGCAGGTGCGGTTCGAGGTAACTGCGACTACCCAATGGCCAGCGGAGCCGCAAATCCACCGTGTGCGAATCGATCTCCCAGTCGTCCGTCATGTAGCGATACGAAAGGTCCAGAACCTTGCCGTCCATGTAGTATTTGCCCTGCGTGTACAGGCTGTGCTTCTCGCGAGAATCCGGCCGATGCTCGAAAAGATACAGATGCGAGGGCCCGTCAACACCTGGAACCTGGGCGATGGGCACCGGATCACCGCTGGTTCCATCAACAACACTCAGTATCTTGTAAGGATCATTCAGATAACCACTTGAGTCGCTGTAGGAGTAGTTAAATTGCATGAGCAGGTTCCTGGAGACGACTTGTGTTACCCCAAATACGACATCAAGAACGTCTTTGTCCTCCGCAGGCCCCCTGTTACGACCATCGCCATCGCCATCATCATCGTCGTCTACGGCCACGGGCATCTGCGTTAGTCCCATCACCGCACCACCCACAGGATCCAGTTCGTCCTGGGCAAAAGCTAATCCTGCTGAGACGGTCGTGTTACGTTTATTGAAGTCGCGCGAGATTTTCGCATTCAGGCCAAGATGTGTGTAATCAAATTCCGATGACGCGCTGGCGCCGATATTAATCGCAAAAAGGCGGCCGAGCGGCTGCTCCCAGGCCGCTGTGACGGCGACGCGCGAATCGCGAAACGTATCGTCAATCGGAAATTCGCCGGGTGTTGTCGTGTATGTGCGCCTGCCAGAGGGTTGCGTAAATGTCTGCGGCACGGATTGTGGCAAAGCACCGTTCGGCGTTGCTCCGGTCAATGCGTCCACGGTAAGCCCCAGACTCAGGTATCGATCATCGACGAACACTCGCCGCGAGAGAATGTTCAGACTTAGATCCTGTACGCGGTCATTGTCCTCACCGTAGTACAGCAGTGCCGTATTGAAGTCCCAGCCGGGCTCTTCCTGAGCCTGAACCGGTTCGACCGCGCTGGTTCCGAGCAGTGTGCAGGTTGCAGCAGTAAGAGCTGCGGCAATCGACCGATTACAATCCTTGTTGCTCATTTGTCATCCCTCAGTTACAGCCGCAACCGCCGCCGCCAAAACCGCGACCGCCGCTCGAGGCTTCCTTGCTGAAGTAAATGTGATCGTCGGTTGCTGCCTCAACCGCATCGGTCGTTAGCTGCATTTCTTCCTTGGCTAGCACGTCGCGCTCCCAGGGCTCTACGCCCATTGATGAGCAACCCGACGTGATCCCAACAACCAACAAACTCACAATTGAAACGCAAATTCGCATGGGACTACTCCAATTCACTGAGTGCTTCGACGATCGCCGCCTCGTATTCGTCTTGTTTCTTAACCTTGAAGCCGTAGTGGCGCTTGCGAACCTCGCCATCAGGTCCGATCAGAAAAGAACTGGGCATGGCTACCACATCAAAAGACTTGGCCAGTTCTTTGGTCTCGTCATAAATAATGTTGAAACTGGGTGGATATTCCGCAAGAAATTCGGCCGCCGCGGCAGGTTTCGCATCAAGATTGACGCCAATGATCTCGAGTCCGTCATCGGTATACTTGTCGTGCATCGAGTTGAGCCACGGGAACGATCGTCGGCACGGCACGCACCAGGAGGCCCAAAAATCGACTATGACGACCTTGCCTCTGTACTCAGCCAGGTCGAACGGGGCCTCCGCGGAAGCGAATCCACCTGGCGCAATCAGGATCAGAGTGACGATGCACACGGCCAGTCGCCGCATCAGCTGATCGGCCCTGCAGCCGGAAGTAAGCGGAATACTCATATTCTTTGCCAAAGCCCAAATGCACGAAGCCATACCGAATCTCGCACACGCGAATGGACGCGAGTATAGGGGATTATCCTTAAGGCAAGCTTATCTGCAGAACCTGGTCGGGAAAGTCAGTAAACACGCCATCGACACCGATATCGACCGCAAAGTAGCGCACAAGTTCTGCAAACGACGCGAATCCGGCAGGTATGTCATCCGCCCGGAAAGTGTAAGGATGGACCGCCAGGCCGGCCTCGTGCGCCAACTGAACCAGTCCGGTTGCAACCGGGACAGCGTCGATTTCGGCGAGTTCGTATAGATCAGAGATGGCTGGGCCGATGGCATCAACGGTCTGTGCAAGCTGTTTGATGCCAGCCGCCGATCGCAGCCAATCGTAGTCCGTGTCAGCTTCTCGCCAGCTATTATCACCGATCAGCTGAACCAGCTGGAACGGGCAATGCAGTTCGTGTTTCAGGCGTCGCAGCTCTGCATCGTCAAAGCACTGTACGAAAACCGGATCATCCCGGCTTTCATATCCGGAATCCGCGAGCAAATCGAGCAACTGTGGTGCAATGTCAATTCCCTGCCCTTTGTGCCAGGCCGGGCGTTTGATCTCAGGGTAGATTCCCGCCCGTCTGCCGGTCTCGTCGTTGAGCCTATGGATGAAGTCCAGCTCTTCGCGCAGCGTATTGAGTTTAAAATCTCCACTCCGAGCGGGATAGCGCTCCGGGTAGACGGGGCTTCCATCTTGGTTCATTCGTTCCCAGACTGTGAGCGAACGCAGCTCCTGCAGATCGAAATCATGCACGTAATAACGCCCGTCGCTCCTCTTCCTGCCGGGAAATCGTTTTGCTACATCGGTGACCCGATCGAGGTAGATGTCGTGCAGCACAATGAGCTCGCCGTCGCGACTCGCGACGATGTCCTGCTCGAGGTAGTCGGCGCCCATGTCATGGGCCAGTCCTTTGGCCGCGAGCGTGTGCTCGGGTAGGTAGCCAGACGCGCCTCGGTGGGCGATTACCAGGGGCCGCATAACAGGTAATTTCTAGAAATACGCCATAACTATTTGATTAATTGGTTTCTCCGTCCGCGTCAAAGCCTGGAAAGTCAACGACTTCCCAGCGCGCCGTATCCTCACCCCGGCCCAGACGTCTGATCGCATCAGCCAGTTCGCGGTCGTTCCACTCGATATGCTCGTCGACGCGCGCAACGACCTCTTCCGCTGTCTCAGTCAAGCCGCCGAACGGTTTGACCGCAACCATGCCGATATCATTAGCCTGTGCCACATCCATCATGTAATTGACGAGATCGGTCTTCTGACCGTACACGTCAGACACAATGATCACGACCTCAGATGCTGTGATCTGCTGAATCAGCTCGTCCTTGATGGCCTCTAGCCCGCCTTCGGTCGGGATGTTCTCAGGCTTGCTGACATTGAGGTAGTAGAATCGGTCCACGCTCTCAAGAAATTCGAAGATGCGAAGATAATCATCACTTTCCGCAAATGCATGGGTGACAAACACCCGGATCGGATTCGTCTCAGACACAATGGGCTCCCTTGCAGCGACAATCGTGGCCCAAGTTTATCCAATTCGCGGCACTACCGCCCGATTACAATGTCAATAGGCACAGTGGTTCCCATGTAATCTTGTATTCGGTATCGTAGCGGTCACCTGCCATGCGACTCCTCTTGTACAATATTCGATACGCTGTCGGCGGCGGCGCGAGCATGCATATGCCGCTCCCCGGAGCCGGCTACGTGCTGGGCAATCAGAACGTCCTGCCCGAGATCACTCGATTCATCAAATCAGTTGATCCTGACATTGTTGGCCTGATCGAGATCGACACAGGATCGATCCGCAGCCGCAAGGTGAATCAGGCCGAGAAGATTGCCTCGGACCTCGGCATGAATACCTCGTACGAGACCAAGTACGGCTCCAGATCGCTGAACAAGATGTTGCCGATCGTACGCAAGCAGGGCAACGCTTTTATGGCCGCAGCGCGGGTTCACGGCGAGAAATTTCACTACTTTGATACCGGCATCAAGCGTCTGATCATTGAGCTCGAAATGAAACAGTTCGCGGTCTTTCTCGTGCATTTGTCACTCAAGTATCGCCACCGGCATCTGCAACTGCGACGTTTGTACGACCTCATCGCCGAAACTGAAAAACCGGTCATTGTGGCAGGCGATTTCAATACGTTCTGGGGCGAGAATGAGATCTACCTGTTCTTGCGCGCT
This sequence comes from Gammaproteobacteria bacterium, assembly GCA_029862045.1. Lineage (GTDB taxonomy): Bacteria > Pseudomonadota > Gammaproteobacteria > Steroidobacterales > Woeseiaceae > UBA1847. The sequence continues at coordinate 83,470 of JAOTYE010000010.1, read as the reverse complement.
GCCGGACTGACGTCGGCAAATCCGGACGGAATTCCGACCTATCCGAGCCGCGCGCCGCGCAAGGAACTCGATTTCATCCTGTTCCAGGAAGGCATCGAGGTAACCGCTTTTGAGGTGCCACAGGTTAAATTGTCAGACCACTTACCGCTGGTCTGTGACTTTGAAGTTGCCTAGGAGAGAACTCGTGAATTTGCAGCATTGGACTTTGGAAACTGACGCCGATGGCATCGCATGGCTGCGCATCGACAAAGCGGACTCCAGCGCAAATGTCCTTTCAACCGAGGTCATGACCGAACTGAATTCAGTTATCGAGTCGATTGCCGCGGTGCCGCCCAGAGGTTTGGTCATTTACTCGGGCAAGCACAACGGATTCATAATGGGCGCCGATATCAACGAGTTTTCTTCGATTGATACGCCGGAGCGAGCTTACGAGGTCACCCGCCACGGGCAGCAGATATTCGACAAGATCGAGCGACTTGGCTGCCCAACGGTTGCAGCTATTAATGGCATTGCCATGGGCGGAGGGCTCGAACTCGTCATGGCCTGCGACTATCGGCTGGCGCTCGCCAGCAACAAGCGAGTCCTCGGTCTGCCAGAGGTGAAACTCGGTTTGCACCCTGGCTTTGGCGGCACGGTGCGTGCCGTGCAGATATGTGGCGTCCGGCCAGCCATGCAGCTGATGCTGACAGGCAACCCGATTACTGCAGACAAAGGTCGGCGGATCGGACTAATCGATCGAATCGCCGCGGAGGATAACTGGCGACAGGCAGCGAAAGAGCTGATTTCTGCGGCACGACCCAAACAACGAGCGCCACTCATCGAACGACTACTGAACCTCGTGTTCGTGCGCCCGTTTATCAAGCCAATGCTCATCAAACAGGTTGCGTCAAAAGCACGCAAGGACCATTACCCGGCTCCATACGCGATGATTGATCTCTGGGCCCGCTATGGCGCCTCACCAGCAACTGGCTATGAGGCGGAAGCACAGTCATTTGCCGGGCTGATGTGCACGAGTACATCGCGAAATCTGGTTCGCGTGTTTTTCCTGCAAAACAAACTGAAGGGCCAGGGCAACAAGACGAGCAGGAAGATCGCGAGCGTTCATGTCGTTGGCGCCGGTGTGATGGGGGGCGACATCGCTGCGTGGTGCGCACTACGAGGGCTGAGCGTCACATTGCAGGACCGGGAGCAAAAGTACATCGATCCTGCTATGCAGAGGGCACAGAAGCTGTTTTCCAAAAGGATACGAAACGAAGAGGATCGCGCAACAACGGAAAAACGACTTAAAGCGGACGTAGACGGTAAAGGCATCGCAGAGGCTGACCTGATCATCGAGGCCATTTTCGAGAACCTCGAGGCGAAACAAGATCTCTACCAGGCTATCGAACGAAAAATGAAGCCGGATGCTGTACTGGCAACGAATACCTCGAGCCTTCGCCTTGAAGAGCTCCGCACCGGACTTCGCGATCCCGATCGATTCGTCGGCGTGCATTTCTTCAATCCCGTGGCGCAAATGCCGCTGGTTGAGGTTGTACGCTGCGAAGATACCTCACAGGAGGTGCTCGATCTGAGCTTCGCGTTCATCAAGGGTATTGGCAAGTTTCCGCTCGAATGCCGCAGCTCACCCGGGTTTGTCGTTAATCGGATTCTCGCACCGTATATGACTGAGGCCATGCATCTGGTTGAGGACGGTGTTTCGCTTGTCGCAATCGATCGTGCTGCTGAGAGTTTTGGCATGCCCGTGGGCCCGATCGAACTGGTCGACAGCGTCGGTCTTGATGTTGTGTTGCACGTATCGAGGATTCTTGGTGGACGGGTGCCGGAGCAGCTGTCAGCCATGGTCGATGCGGGCCACCTGGGCCGCAAGTCAGGGCAAGGTTTCTATCGCTGGGAAGAAGGTAAGGCACAAAAAACAACCGGCGACGGCGCTGCCCCGCCTGTCGATACTGAAGATCGGCTCATATTGCCAATGGTCAATGAGGCCATGGCGTGTTTGTCGGACGGCGTCGTCAGTGATGCTGATTTGCTCGATGCGGGTGTGATTTTTGGCACGGGTTTCGCCCCATTTCGGGGTGGTCCGATCAATTATGCGCGCGAACGGGGTATCGAAACGCTCACGGCACGCCTGCATGAGCTCGCGGCGGCACATGGCGAGCGTTTCGAACCGCATCAGGGTTGGTCGGACCTATAGTTGTTGACTGTCGCAGAAATGCTCGGGAAACTGTGCGCCGCTTCACGCTGCATGCGACCGACAGTATCGGAAGTTGTTGAATTGAAGGTAGAATACGGCGCAATCGGGAAATATTTTTTGGAACAGGGAGACCTATGACCGCTGGGCAGATAAATGCTGACCTGCTCAAGTGCTTTTCGCCACTGGATGGCCTGAAGCGCGACAACCTGGCGGCGCTGGCCCGCAAGGTCCAGTTGCGTGAATTGTCACCTGGCCAGGTGCTGTTTAAAGAAGGCGACACCGAGAAGCGGACGTTTTACATCTCAGCCGGGACGCTGGAATTGCTCGACCAGGGCAAAGTCATCGAAACCGTCGTTGGTGGCACCGATCCGGCGCGAAATCCCGTCTCTCCTATTTTTCCACGACGCGTTTCGGCCAGAGCGCGCGACCGGGTCAAGTTCATCTCGATTGACAGCGACCTGCTCGACGTAATGCTCACCTGGGACCAAACCGGTACTTATGAGGTTTCGGAGTTACAAGGCAAAGCTGAAGACACCGGCGACGACTGGATGACGATGCTGCTGCAGACAAAGGCATTTCACAAGATCCCGCCCGCGAATATCCAGGCGATCTTCATGCGCATGCAGCAGATTAATTACAAATCTGGCGACGTCATTCTCAAGCAGGGAGCCGAAGGCGACTACTTTTACGTGCTGACCCGCGGCCAGGCCGTAGTTACTCGCGAAACGCCGCTTTCTAAAGAGGGCATCAAGCTTGCCGAATTGCAGGTTGGGGATACCTTCGGCGAGGAGGCGTTGATATCAGAAGCGAAGCGAAATGCCACGGTTACGATGTCATCCGATGGTTCGGTCATGCGACTCGGCAAGGAAGACTTCAAGACACTGTTGAATGAACCGATGCTGGACTGGGTTAGCAAGGAGCAGGCACAGAAGATCGTACAAAACGGAGGTCAATGGCTCGACGTGAGATTACCGAGCGAATTTGATAATCACCATATGGATGGCGCGATCAATATTCCGCTGTATTTCATTCGACTGAAGATTAGTACGCTCGAGCAGGATCGCAAATACGTCGTATGTTGTGACACAGGCAGACGCAGCTCCGCCGGTGCGTACATTCTCAATGAACGCGGCTATCAGGCGTACGTGCTGCGCGACGGAATCAATAAAGAACAGATGTAGCGATCGCTACATCGTATGAGTTGGCTTGTCCCCACCCAGGGCGCCGGCGAGATAATTTTCGATCTTCTTCTGTGTATTGCCCTGGTCCTGGTCACTGAATTGCACGCCAATGCCAGCCGTACGCTTGCCCTGCGCCCCTTTCGGTGTCATCCAGATGACGGTACCCGCAACCGGAATTTTTTCCTCTTCTCCCATGAGGTTGAGCAACATAAAGACCTCGTCACCGAGGCGATACGAACTGTTGGTTGGAATGAACAGGCCGCCATTTATCACGTACGGCATATAGGCCAGGTATAACGCACTCTTGTCCTTGATGGTCAGCGTCAATAATCCCGGTTTGCTCATTCGTGCTACCTCTTTTCCAGCTGTTGCATCGTGCTTTGATACGGATTCTGGTCACAGTGCTCGAGGCTGTCGGCCCAGTCGATCAAAAGGCTCTCCAGCGTCAGGTGGACATTGTACGTGCCGATGGGCTGGCCACGTAGTCTGTTGATCGTGTCTAGATAACAGAACAGGTTTCGCCTGTCCATGCTATCGAGCACAGATTCATTGATTGCAGCCGCTGCACTATGTTGCCGCCCGGCGGAGACCGTGAGTATCGCTTGTTGGATCTGTCGTGCGAGCCAGTCGAGTACAAACGGCGTCTCGATCCGCGACCATCGGGCTGCCACCGCGAGCGCCGTGGCTCGCCCCCCCGCAATGTCAGCAAAATCCCGCGCCATGGTCGCATGCGTATCGAGCTGATCAAGTGCAGAAATTGCCGCAATTGGAGCGTTGCCGCCCAGTCGAAGCGCTTCAGCCCATGGCGCACCGGGCTGCAATTGGTCGAGCCACGCCAGGCCCTCTGCTTCGGTGGGCGTTGCGATTTCAATGCGTTGGCAACGACTGAATATCGTCGCGGGTAATCGCCCGGTGCGATCTGCAATCAATATGAGCAAAGCATCGCCGGATGGCTCCTCGAGCGTTTTGAGCAGGCTGTTGGCGGCGTTTGTCGTCATGGCGTTGGCCGGTTCAATGATAGCCACCTTGCTGCCGCCCTCGTAGCTTGTCAGGCTGAATTCCGCCACGAGGTCGCGAATCTGCCCAACACCAATAGTTTCCTTGTCCTCAGGGGGTGCTATCCAGCGCAGATCGGCGTGCTGCAGCGGCGGGACCGGATAGCTCGGCAGTTTCCCGCTGGACCCTGTTCCGAGCCGCTGCGATGCGATCCAGGATGCTGCGGCGCGCTTGCCGACTCCGACCGGGCCGGTCAGCAGAACCGCATGCGGCAGCCGTCCCTGCGCAACACGGTCGAGCCAAGCTTGGGCGAACTGCGAAAGCCAATTGATGTCCGTTTTATTCAATGAGTACGACCCGGGCGAACTGCGAAAGTCAACTAATATTCATCTAATTCAAATAATTGTAGCGATAAGTTCATCTATTTTATGAAAATTGAAAATATCCGATCCAGCTAAAGAGTAGCGGCAATCGACTCAATCGTTTGCCGCACCCTGTCGAGATCCTGGGTTGCGTCGACAATCACGAAACGATGCGGTTCAGCCACCGCGAGTTGCAAATAGGTTTCGCGAACCCGCATGAAAAACTCACTGCGTTCGGCTTCGAATCGGTCAGGATCACCACGTCGCCCTGCGCGGTTCATGCCGGTTTCGACGGGCGCATCGAGCAAGATCGTGAGATCCGGCCTGAGGTCGCCGTGCACCCAGTCGGCGAGCAAGTTGATGTCATCCTGAGGCAGGCCGCGACCACCTCCCTGATAGGCGCGGCTCGAGTCAGTAAAACGATCACACACTACCCATGTTCCAGCAGCCAGCGCGGGCTGAATTACGTTGTTGACGTGTAGTGAGCGAGATGCAAAAACGAGCAGGAGTTCTGCAATGTCCGGCATCGATTCGTCACCGTGCTCCGCCACAAGATCACGTATCCGCTCGGCCATTGGAGTACCCCCGGGCTCACGCGTCGTGAGTACCGTATGACCACGCTTTTCGATCGCCTTGGTCAAATGCGCGATATTCGTTGACTTACCGACTCCTTCGATGCCTTCGATAGTGATGAACTTACCGGTTTCCATTGCGCTATCTCACTGACGTTGTCGACGTAAACGCCGCAAATATTCGGCTACGGCGGCATCGTGTTCATCCTTGGTTGCCGAGAATGCGTGGCTCCCGTCGCCGAGTCCCGTGGCAACGAAATACAGCTCTTCACCTTCAGTGGGGTGCAGTGCCGCATTGATCGCTGCGCGACCAGGCAATGCGATCGGCGTCGGCGGAAGACCGTGACGCGTGTATGTGTTGTAAGGCGTGTCGGTCTGTAAGTCGCGCCGAGTCAAATTGCCATTAAACCCGGGGCTAATTCCATATATTACAGTAGGGTCAGTCTGCAGCCGCATGCGCTTTTGCAGACGTCGCGTGAATACACCCGAAATACGCGACCGCTCGTCCCTGCGGGCCGTCTCTTTCTCGACGATCGATGCAAGAATCAGTGCCTCATAGGGCGTATCGATAGGCAGCTCTTCGTCACGCTCTGCCCACTCTTCGCTCAACACCGTCTGCATTAGCTCATATGCCTGTGCCAGTACTTCGCGGTCGCTGATATTACGCGGGAATCGATACGTTTCAGGCAGGAAGAGCCCCTCTGGATGATCCAGGTCGGCTCCCAATTCTTCGAGTAACGCGGGCCAGTCTTCATCGGTAAGACTTGCGTCGATGTGCGGATCATTATGAAGCGCCTTCAGCAGGTCCCACTGATTCCAGCCCTCAATGATCGTAAACGAATACAACTGTACGGTACCGCTCGTGAACTGCCGCAGTAATTCGACAGGAGTCGTTCCGTGCTTGATGCGGTATTCGCCGGCCTGGACAACGCCGGCCTGATCCGTCCATCTCGCGTAGGCGCGATACATGCGCGGATGACTGATGATTCCGCGCTGTCCGAGTTCGTCGCTCACTGTGCGAAAAGAGGTGCCTGGGACGATGACAAAGTCGACGCCTGATTCGTCAACGACAATTGGTGAATGCAGGAACCTGTTCATTTGCAGCGCCGCAAGTGCGGCCGCAACGACTGACAATGCCAGGATTGCACCGCCAAGAACGAGCAGGCGTTTCAAATCGAACACTCCGGTCAGTCGAACGCTCTAATAATCAGGCTGCCATTCGTACCGCCAAATCCGAACGAGTTAGAAATGGTCGTGCGAACTTTCGCGTCGCGAGCCTCGTTCGGCACGTAATCAAGATCGCAAGCGGGATCCTGATTGTCCAGATTGCTCGTCGGTGGCACTACCTGATTGTTAATCGCCTGCACGCAGAAAATAGCTTCTGCAACACCGGCAGCCCCCAGCAAATGTCCGGTTGTTGATTTCGTTGAACTAACCATCAGCGAATCTGCAGCGGCGCCAAATGCGCGCCGAATGCCGATGGATTCGCCAAGGTCCCCGGCGGGCGTAGAGGTACCGTGCGCGTTAAGGTAATCGATGTCGCCGGGATCGATGCCTGCGTCACGAATAGCCGCAACCATGGCTTTGCGTGCGCCCTCGCCATCCGCCGGCGGTGTCGTAATGTGGTAGGCATCACCGCTCATGCCGAAGCCGATCAATTCGGCGTAAATCGTGGCTCCACGTGCCTTGGCATATTCCATTTCCTCGAGCACAACGCATCCTGCGCCGTTACTCAGGACGAAACCGTCACGATCGATATCGAACGGCCTGCTCGCTCCGGCCGGATCGTCATTGCGTGTCGACATCGCTTTGGCTGACGAAAACCCGCCCATTGCGAGTGGCGTCGTGGCGTACTCCGACCCTCCGGCCAGCATGACTTCGGCGTCGCCATGCTCGATCATGCGACCGGCGAATCCGATGCAGTGGGCGGACGTTGCACACGCCGTTACGATGGACACATTAGGCCCGGTGATGTGCTGATAAATGCTGACGTATCCGGACGTCATATTGATGATGCTGCCCGGAATAAAGAACGGAGAGACCTTGCGGGCGCCGCCGTCCAAAAACTTGTTGTTATTATCCTCAATGGTCTTGATGCCACCGATACCGGCCCCCATCGCTATGCCGATCTCGTGACCATTTTCTGCGGTAATCTCGAGGCCGGAATGCTTGATTGCCTCAATGCTGGCTGCGATCCCATAATGGATAAACGGGTCGGTTTTGCGGATGTCCTTGGGGGGCATGTACTCGGCGGCGTCAAAGTCCCTGACGGTGCCTCCGATACGCGTTGCAAATGTGCTCGTATCGAAGTCGTCGATCAGAACAATGCCGGACGTGCCGTCACAGACGTTTTTCCAGGCCTCATCCAGCCGGTTGCCTACCGGAGAGACGATGCCCATCCCGGTAATTACGACGCGTCGTTCTTTCAAAGTTAATCCGAATTAGAGCGGCAGAACTGCCATTGTATCAGTATAGAGAAAAGGCGCGGCGTCAGACACCGCGCCTTTGGACCTAGTCGTCGCTTGAGCGAGCGCTTACAAAGTCGATCGCTTGCTGAACGGTCGTGATCTTTTCAGCTTCCTCGTCGGGAATTTCTGTTTCGAATTCCTCTTCGAGGGCCATCACCAGCTCGACTGTGTCAAGCGAATCGGCACCCAGATCATCGACAAAGGAAGCATCGTTGGTCACTTCGTCTTCTTTAACGCCGAGTTGTTCGGCAACGATGCTCTTAACTTGTTCTTCGATACTGCTCATAGTGGTCCCTTCTCCTGAGAAGACTCATCAAAAATGTTGCACGGCGAGGCCGGAATTAGCGCCTCAATACACCGTCAAACCCCCCAAAAAAGGCTGTAAGTCCTTGATATTTCAAGGTGCTTCATGGCCGTGGCACGGTATTGTATGTGAATCGCTCATGGCAATCTACACAGAATACCGGCCAAATCAGTCCATCAGCATGCCGCCGTTTACGTGCAACGTCTCTCCGGTGATGTAGTCGCCCGCCTCTGATGCCAGAAAAAGCACAGCATTGGCGATGTCATCGCCCTCTCCAAGGCGCCCGAGCGGGACTTGAGCCAACATGCCTTCACGCTGGTCTTCAGGCAACACACGGGTCATGTCGGTGTCGATGAAACCCGGCGCGACGACATTGACGGTAATATTGCGAGAACCGATTTCACGCGCCAGTGACTTGGAAAAACCAATAATCCCTGCTTTCGCGGCCGCGTAGTTAGCCTGGCCCGCGTTGCCCATGATGCCAATCACTGACGCGATACTGATTATCCGTCCCTTCTTCGCTTTCATCATGCCTCGCAGGCAGGCTTTGCTGACACGATAGACACCGCTCAAATTGGTTGCCAACACGTCCTCCCATTCGTCGGCCTTCATGCGCAACAAGAGATTGTCTCGCGTAATGCCCGCATTATTGACGACGACTGTCGGACTACCTTCGTTATCCTGAATATTCTTGATCGCATTTTGCACGGATTCATCATCGGCAATGTTGAGCACGATGCCGCGGCCGCTCCTGCCGAGCGTCTCGGAAATAGCCGCCGCACCCTGCTCACTTGTCGCCGTTCCGATTACGCTGGCGCCAGCCGCCGCGAGCGTTGCTGCGATCGCGGCACCGATGCCGCGTGTTGCGCCGGTCACCAGCGCCACCTCACCGTCAAGCGCATTGTCGTTGAACGTGCTGCTCATGTTGTTTCCTTTGGCTGCAGTGCTTTCTGCAGGCCGCTCATTGTATCGATAGTTGCGACCGGCGTGCCCCTGTCGATTCGGCGCAGCAGTCCCGCGAGCACTTTGCCGGGGCCGCACTCAATAACTGATGTTGCACCGGCCTCGAGCATTGCATTGATCGTGGCGACCCACTGCACGGGCCTGTGTACCTGCCGCGACAGCCGTAGGCGTATGTCGTTGGCGTCCTTGTACGGGGTTGCGTCTGTCGCGTTAATAACAGTAATCCCTGGTGCTGAGAAATCGGTAGCATCCAGCGCTGCAGCCAGTTCTTGGCCGGCTGCAATCATCAATGACGAATGTGACGGAACACTGACCGGCAACAAGATGGCGCGGCGGGCGCCGGCGTCCTCGGCCCTTGAAATCGCGTGATCCACGGCTTCTTTGTGGCCGGCGATTACGACCTGCCCCGGAGAATTGAAGTTGACGGCCTCGGCCACGCCGATTGCGGATGCGTCATCACAGACTGCACAGACGGCGTCATCATCCAAGCCGATAATGGCTGCCATCGCACCGTCCCCGACCGGGACAGCCGCCTGCATGAGTTCTGAGCGCTTCCTGACGACTCGGAGCGCGTCGCCGAAGCTCACGGCATTAGCGCACACGAGTGCGGTGTATTCGCCGAGGCTATGGCCTGCCATATGCGACGGTGTTGCCCCGCCCTGTTCCTGCCATACGCGCCATGCCGCATAGCCGGCCGTCAGCATCGCTGGTTGGGTGACGACTGTCTCGGCCAGTCGCTCAGCCGGGCCTTCCTGCACGAGTTGCCACAAATCGTAACCGAGAATATCGCTTGCCTCGGCGTAACAGTCCTGCACGTGTTTGTACTCCGCAGCCAGATCGGCTTGCATGCCTTGTGACTGGGACCCCTGCCCCGGGAATACCATCGCTATGGTCACATCGCTCTCCATCTGTGGGCCGCTTCTGGCCGCGAATTATATAGACGCCTGCCGTCGGGCTCTAATCGTAACCAGGCCGCCTGCAACGACGCCGGCAAAGGCACCGTACGCGTGCGCCGCAACGATGACCATACCGCCCGTGGATTGCTCCGACCCGGGCAGTGGGCCGATAAGCTGCTCGTAGCCGAGCTTCGCGAGCAGAGCGACACCCAGCACCCATAGGTCGATTCGACCGGTTCTGAGGCCACCAACAATGCCGGCTGCCAGCAAGCCGTGCAACACACCCGACAGGCCGACGTACCAAAGCAGTTGTGGCTCAAGGAACCAAAGACCGAAGTCGATGCCGACAATGACGACCAGCACGACAAAAAGCCACTGTACGCGACTGAAAGATGCGAAGATCAGGTACCAGATCAGCAGCAACGCGGCCGCATTCAGGGCCAGGTGCGATGCGCCGAGATGCACAAAATGACCGCTCAGAAGCCGCCAGAGCTCGCCTGCGACGATCGCTGGCCGATCGTAACTGAGCCAGGCACGGCCTGTGTCGCCAAATATGGCGAGCATAGTGGCGATGCTGATTGCGACAATCGGCAGCCACCAGGCAGCCATAGTGGCAGTTTGGTGGTGAATTGAATCACCTTGGCGTAACCCCATGTTTGGTATACTGACGTTTAATCATTTATCGAGTCAATTTCGGCGGAACACCGCCGTGGAGCTGCTGCTGTGCGCCAATTTGTCGAGCTACGGTCCGGCCCCCGTCATCAACGGGGTTTTACGTTGATCGAAATCATGGTTGTTGTGATCATCATCGGCATTCTCGCGGCTATAGTTGCGCCGAATGTTATCGGCCGCGTCGACGATGCCCAGATCACGAAAGCCAAGGCGGAGATCGCCAACATCGAAAACGCGATGAAATTCTATCGCCTCGACAATTTTGCCTACCCGTCCAGCGAACAGGGTATCGAGGCACTCGTGACGAAGCCGGCGGATCCCAATATCAAGAACTGGAAAACCGGTGGCTATCTGGAGAGACTTCCTAAAGATCCCTGGGGCAATCCGTATCTGTACCTGAACCCGGGCAACAAGAGAGAGATCGATATCTACACGTTAGGCCGCGATGGGCGCCCGGGCGGTGAAGGTATCGATGCCGATCTGGGCAATTGGGAACTCGAATAGCGGCACCTTTGTTGGCGCATCGATCGGATTCGATGAACAGTTATAGCCGCAGGGCCGGTTTTTCCTTAATTGAACTACTCGTCGTCATCACGATAGTTGGCATCGTTATGTCGATCGCGCTCTTGTCGCTCGGCATCCTTGGCGATGATCGTGATTTGCAGAAACACGGACGACGCATGATTGCGCTAGTGCAAGTCGCCCAGGATGAAGCGATTATGCAGGGGCGCGAATTCGGCCTGGAATTAATGGCCGGCTCGTATCGATTCGTTGAGTACGATCCACTACTCAATCTCTGGGGTGAGTTAATTGGTGACGACACGCTGCGAATGCGGCAATTGCCTGAGGACGTCGAGTTTGATCTGTTCCTTGAAGGGCAGCGAGTCTTGCTCGATCTCGAGCCGGCCGATTTCGCGGAGCCGGAGGAAAATGCCGATCGTGTATTGTCTGAACGTTACGCACCACATATCCTGATTTTCTCCAGCGGCGATGTGACTCCGTTCGAGTTGCACATCCTGCGGCCGCTCGACGAACTCTCGGTGGTTCTGCAAGGCGATCTTCTTGGCGATATCAAATTCGCCGGCGATGAGGAATAGCCCGCCATGTTACGGTCAGGTCAGAAGGCATTTACGCTCGTCGAGGTCATGGTTGCACTCGCGATCATTGCACTGTCTTTAACGGCCGTCGCCACAAAAATGGGGCGCATGATTGACACCTCTAATTCGATGCGCGAGCGTACGTATGCAAGCTGGATTGCGCAGAACAAAATTACCGAATTGCGGCTGGCCAATATCATTCCGGAAGTTTCGGCGACCAGCGGTGACGTTGACTTCGCAAATACCACATGGCACTGGCGTGCAGTGGTATCCGAAAGTGGCATCGAAAATCTGTTTCGCGTTGACGTGTCAATATCTTACGATGACAGCGACGATGCGATTCGCACAGTAACGGGTTTCATTGGCGAGCCCGTCATTCCCGGCCAAAGCAATCGCTCCTGGAATCGGGGATCGGAAAACTCGGGCCCGCGAGAATGACAGGAGTCCGAAGCCGAGGATTTACTCTCATCGAGGTGCTTGTCGCCCTCGCCGTGTTTGGCGTAATGTCCATGCTGGCATACGCCGCACTTGGATCGACCTTGTCTAACGCAGACTATCTGACGGATCGCATGGACCGCTTGCAGTCGATTCAACGTACCGTTCGCTACCTGAGTACAGACCTGATTCAGGCTGCCCCACGCCCGGTTCGCAGCGAACTTGGCGATGGTTTCAGTCCCGCACTACAAACCAGCCTGAGCTCGGAGTTCGTCCTTGAGCTGACTCATGGTGGCTGGGGAAACCCGGCAGGGCTGCCGCGCGGCACGCTACAACGCGTCGCATACCGTCTGGAGGACGATGAGCTCGTTCGCTATCACTGGAGGGTACTCGACAGGACATTCGCGAACGAGCCGATTGCGACAGTGCTGCTCGACGATGTTGAGAGCCTGTTCTTCCGCTACTACCACGTCAACGACGAGGTATCGGAAATCTGGCCATTATTGGCACAACAGGGCCCGGGCGACCTGCGGTCGCGACCGCGCGCTGTGGAAATCGTGCTCACGCTCGTCGACCAAGGGGAAATACGGCGGCTGCTGGAGGTGGCACCGTGATACGGCAACGCGGCGTTGCGTTGATTACCGCCATACTGATAATGGCGCTCATCACCACATTGACGTTCGGTCTGGAATGGGACAATTCTCTTGACCTGCGCCGTACCTACGTATCGATGTATCGCGAAGAAGGCATTCAGGCAGCGATCGGGGCCGAGAGCTGGGTGCGCATCATCCTGCAACAGGACGCTGACGACAGCGAAACCGATCATCTTGGCGAAATATGGGCCAGTGAATTGCCGGTACTACCATTGGGCGGCCCTGGGGACAGTCTTCAGGGCGAGATTTACGGTCAGATAGAGGATTTGCAGGGCCGATTCAACATCAACAACCTGGTCGATCAGCAGGGTGAGGTTGACCAGGCGTCGCTCGAGCAATTCCAGCGACTGCTAATCGCACTTGGCATTGACGTGCGATTTGCCGGTATTGCAGCGGACTGGATCGATGCCAACCGCGATGCGGGATTTCCGGACGGGGCCGAAGATTCGATATATACCGGGATACTGCCTCCCTATCGGACGGCCAATCAGATTCTGTCCAGCACGAGCGAGTTGGCGGCGCTCGAGGGTATCGACAAGGCCACGATGGATGCGTTGCTGCCGCACATCGCCGCCTTGCCAGGGAGAACAGCGATCAACGTCAACACGGCGACCGGACCGGTATTGCAGTCACTCGATGAGAACATGTCGGTGGCGGACGTTGAGGGATTGCTCTCTGAAAGGGAGCAATCCGGGTTTGCCGACATCGGCAACACGTTTTCATCGCTTGTCACGCTGGATGTTTTGAACCAGCTCGAGGAATCCAGCAGCTTTTTTCAATTGAAGGTGATCGTTCGGGTTGATACGGTTCGGATCACCTATTTCAGTTTATTGGAGCGCGGTCTGCAGGGTGACGTTACGCCAATCCTGCGCAGCCTGGGAACAACCTGACGATGGCGGAGTATTTAGTCATAAGGCTCGATCCCGATCGCGATAAAGCGGCGCACTGGATCGCGGTCGACAGTAACGGCACGCGAATCAGCCAGCCCGTAACCGGGCCGCTGACAGAAGCTACCAGGGACGCGGCGGATCGCGCGGTCATCGTGCTTGTGCCCGCTGCGAACGTGCTGACCACGACAGTAGATATCCCGGTCCGCGGCGGATCAAGATTGCTCGCCGCTCTGCCATTCGCGCTTGAGGAACAACTCGCCGACGATGTCGAGAACCTGCATTTTGCCGTCGGCACACGTGGTGACAGCGGTTCACTGCCCGTCGCCGTGGTGGCGCATGAGCAGATGCAAGGCTGGCTGGAGCGCCTCGCTGAAGCAGGCATAACAGCATCCAGGGTGGTTGCAGAAAATCAGGGTCTTGCGCGCATTCCCGGTACGCTTAGTCTACTCGTCGCCGATGAACAGATCATGTTCAATGACGGCGCCGATAACGAATTTGTGATGCAAGGTGTAAAACCGAGTGATGTGTTGACCGTTGCCGGCGCACTCGATGATGCGAGTGTCGACGAGACCGAGGGCTCTGCAGATGACGGCTCGCCAGGACACCTGCTCGTGTATTGCGATCCTATGGACGAGGAACGATTCCAACATGACTGGATCGCCCTGCGGCATGAGTTGGCAAGCGTCGACATCAATCTGCTGCCTGACGGCGTATTACCGCGTCTGGCCGTAACGGTTGCAGCCGACCGGGGAATAAACTTGCTGCAAGGACGCTACGGCGCCAAGGCGGAGATAGGTGCCCTGTTCCGACCCTGGCGGTATGCCGCGGTCCTGATACTTGCGCTCACCGTTGTCGCGATTGCTGGCAAAGGAGTCGACTACTATCGGCTCAGCCAGGAAGAAACGGTGCTCAAGGAGCAATTCACACAGGAATACCGTCAGATTCGGCCCGACGATACGCGTGAGGTTGTGGATCCGGTTGCAACGGTCAACTCTGTTCGGCGCGGTTTCGGCGGGCCTGCCGCCGCACAGGTGTTTTTGCCATCACTGCAGCAACTCGCGGCGGCTTTGCGACAGGGTGGATCGGTGGATATCGAGGCGGTTAGCTATCGTGCCGGCGTCATCGACGTACGGCTGACAGCGCCGGATGTCGCGACGCTCGATAATATTCAAAGGGCGGTTAGCGACTCTGGACGATTCAATGCGTCGATTCAGTCGACAGACCAGGTAGGCGACAAAGTTAGTAGCCGGATACAGATTCGCGAGTCGGGCGTATGAAAGACTGGTTCGACACACTCGACTCAAGGGAGCGCATATTCGTCCTAAGCGGCGCGGTAGTTGTCGTCATAGTATTGCTGTACGCGTTTGTCTGGACACCGCTCGACAAGGGACACAAGACACTTGAGGCGAGCGTTGCGGCCTGGGAACGCTCCCTTGAGGAGTTGCGGCCACTGAAGGGCATGCAGCATTCCTCCGGCGCTGCCAAGCAGACAGCAAACGTAAACACGCAACAAACTCCGGTGGTCATCGTTGATCAGACCTTACGCGCGCGTGGACTTGATCGTTCCTTGAAGCGCAGTCAGCCGACGACGAGCAACGGCATTCGCGTCGAATTCGAAAACGTCGCGTTCGACGATCTCGTGCTTTGGCTTGGTGATCTGAGCTCGCAATACGCCATGCACGTTTCTTCGGGGAGTATGTCGACAGCTAACAGAGCCGGACCTGGTCGTATCAATGCGACGCTGACGCTCGAGCGCACGCTTTGATGCCAATCCGGTCGCGCCTCCTGACGGTGGGCCTGATGACTTTTGTCGTTGCCCTGGTCATATTTTTTCCTGCCCGCGTCGCCTATCGGTGGTTCGCCCCGGATACGGTTTCACTTGCTGGTATCGAAGGATCGATCTGGAGCGGTAACGCGCGTGAAGCTCAGGTAAACAAAATTTATTTGCGCGATCTGGTATGGCGCATGCAGCCGGTGTCATTTCTTACCGGCAAACTGGGCTACGCCATCGAGGCCAGCCCGACTTCCGGATTCATCGACGCAGACGTCGCTCTCGGAGTCACGGGAACCGTCACGCTAAGCGATGTAAAGGCATCGCTGTCGATGCAGTACTTGCAGGCGTTACAACAGTCAACGGGCACACGCGGCCTGAGCGGCAAGCTGAGTGCGCAATTCGATCGACTGGTAATCGATGACGGCCTGCCGATCGCCGCGGACGGGGTTCTTGAGGTCGCCGACCTCGTTGCACCCATGGTTCATCGATCATCAATCGGTGGTTATCGCGCTGAGTTCTTCACCCAGGATTCCGGGGTCATGGCCAGTGTCGAGGATACAGATGGAGTCATAGACCTTGCCGGCAGTCTGCAGATCTCGAGTGATCGAAGCTACCAGTTCATCGCGCAGCTTGCGCCGAAGAACAACACTCCGGCCAGCGTTCGCCAGCAAATGACGTTTCTCGGCTCCGCGAATGAACGCGGTCAACACGAATTGCGGCTGGAAGGACAACTATAGAGGCCTGCGGCTGTGCCACCTGTCATCTTCATGGCTCGCTACGCTGCGCTTTACTTCCAATGACAGGTGTCCCACCCGCAGGCATATTCACAGTCGTACTTCTACGAATTCTTGGAGCAGCGGAAAGTACAGCGCACAGCGGACGTCAACGTTCGCGAAATTTCGATACAGCTCCGCGTATTTTGCCAGCTGAGGACGATAGCGATCCGTCTCCGCAGCGAGGAATCCTGCGAGGTCACCACCTTCATGGGAACTCGTTTTGTAATCGACAATCCAGTGATTGCCGTCGCCGTCGATTCGAACCCGATCGAGCACGACCGACTCGACGCGGCCGTTGATAACGCCGCTCAACGGCAACTCTGCGTGGCCCTCGCCTTCGAGTAACCAGCGGCCTTTTTCGTCCGTGATAATTCCCCGCAACGCCGCGTCGACCCGATCAATGATTGGCGTTATCGCATCCGCGTTGAGACCTGCCTTGTGTAGCCAGCGTTCGCTTGCGTGCTGTATCGGTCCCCGCCCATTCGCCTGCAGATCTATGCGTCCGTCTGCCGCCATCTGCAACCAACGATGCACCAAGGTGCCCGCCAGTCTTGCCCCGGCGCCGACCCAGTAGAACTCGACCGGGAGGATCTCGGCAGCCGCTTTGACCGCATCGGGCTCGCCCGGCAATGGCGGTGCCGCCGGCGTTTTCCAGGGCCTTTCGAAGCGCCTCAGGACCGGCATCAGGTACGCGTCCGCGCCGCCATCATCCGTCTCCTGAGCATCGGCATCGACGGCGCTCTCGAACTGATCCGCAACCATGGGCCATAGCAAGTACAACAAGCTACGCGGATCCGCGCGCAGCCCATTCCGCGACATTCGTGCGTTACCCAGCAAATGCAGCGATTTTCGAGCCCGTGTGCATGCCACGTACAACAGTCGTCCAAGCTCGTTCTTGTCTTTCTCAGTCTGCACGTTGCCGATATAGCCGTGCATAGGATCTCTTTCAAGTTCAGCGCGGGGGCCTACGGGACTGATTAC
This sequence comes from Gammaproteobacteria bacterium, assembly GCA_029862045.1. Taxonomy (GTDB): domain Bacteria; phylum Pseudomonadota; class Gammaproteobacteria; order Steroidobacterales; family Woeseiaceae; genus UBA1847. Next base: position 66,259 of record JAOTYE010000010.1, on the reverse strand, counting down.
TTTCTGTGGCCTGCCATGTTCGTCCGGGATGTCGAACCAGCTCAACACAGTTTGTTCTCGCGTGCGTGGCACCCGGCCAAGCCCGGTCAGCAGGACGTGGTCGAACTGCAGGCCCTTCGCGCGGTGAATAGTCATTACCTGCAACCGGGCATTGGTGTCGCTGGAAACATGTTCCATGTCAAGCGCGGCTTCCAATTCGGCAACGTTCGGCAAAGAACCCGCGACCTCGATTTTCTCGATGACATCGAGGTATCGGTAAACATTGTCGATTGCGTGAGCATCCTCGAGAATCGCCGGCCCGCCAAGTTGTAACCATGCCTTCTCAATCCGATCCCGCAGCGATTCGGCGCGACATGAGGCCAACGTGTTCATAAGTATTTTGCAAAACCCGGCAACGGCCTTACGGCCGTAGTCCGATAACCGTGACACAACGGCCTCGTCATGCAATCGCTCCCAGACAGTACTGCTCATGTCGTTTTTCACGAGTGCGTGCAAGTCGCTCCAATCCAGCCCGAGCCAAGGCGACCGCAAGACCGCCAACCATGCCAGCCGGTCGCCGGCATGCACCATGGCACGCGTCAGGGCCAGAACGTCCATGATCTCAGGCAGGTCCGTCAGGCGATCAATCTCGACGGCGCGATACGGAATGCCCGCTTTGCGCAGGCGATATAACAACTGTGGCAGATGAGTGCGGCTTCGCACCAGCACAGCCATATCATCGTCAGGGTTGGTATCAAGGACTTCCTGAATCAGCTTGAAACCCACATCTGCCTCGGCGTCTGTATCGCTTCCGATCAAGGGGTGCACGACGCAATGTCCCTGTCCCGCATACGTTGGCACAGACACGGCGGCTGCGTAAGAAACCGCGCTACGCTGTGGATCATCATGCGGCGCCAGCACGACCGGAAAAACCTGATTGAACCAGTCGACGAGTTTCTCGCCCGATCGAAAATTCCGCCTGAGCGTTAGCAAGTTCAGTGTCACACTGCCGATCCCGCCTTTTTTTGCCAGCAGGAATTGGCCCACTTCTGCATTACGGAAACGGTAGATCGACTGCATTGGGTCTCCAACACAGTACAAGGTGCGGCCGTCACCACGATCCCAGCCACCGGTCAGCGCTTCGAGCATGCGATACTGGGCACTCGATGTGTCCTGCATTTCATCCACCAGCAGATGGCGCAGCTGATAGTCCAGCAGCAACGCGATATCGCCGGGCGCATCCGCCGTACCGAGTGCATCGCTGGCGGTCAATGCCACCTCAATATGATCACTTACACTGCGCTCGGCGAAGAGCCGTTTAAGCTCCGTAACTGCAAGGGGCAGCAGTCGGAACAAGGCAAGTAGTACGGACCACTGCTCGTCACTGTAAGACACGGGTGGCAGAATCCGGGTCTCATGAATCGACTTGCGACATTCGTCGCGGTCGCTCAGCGACTCGAGCAAGTCATGCAGCGCATTTTTCTGCCCGCTGTCCCCAGCTGGAAACCCCTGGTTCTTATTGACCCTTTTGCGCCACTGGCCCTGTTTGGTCTGCAGCAATTCAGCGACGCCCAACCACTGCTGCAATGTGCCAGCCATGACATCCGGCAATTCGACCATGCCATGCAGTGCCGCTATAGGGCTATGCACCTGACCTGCTTCGATCAGGTGCTCTGCTGCGTACGCGCTGAGTCTTGCAAGCTCGGCCACCGATTCCGGCGGGACCGCATCGCGCGTCAGCTCGAGGTGGTGCACCACGACATTCTCCAGGCTGCGTTCAAACCTGTAGCGCAAATCGTTGGCCTCGTCGGCATCAACAAGTCCACTGCCGACAAAAGGCAGCCATTGATCACGCGTCGCGAGCATGCGCGCAAGATAGGCAACATATATCGCGGTATTGTTGTCGACATGCAGCAATACCTGCTCGGTTGCATCTCGCGCAGTACCCGTTTCCGCCAGCTGATCGAGCGTCAATGCCGCAGCATCGCGATACAGAGTACGCATCTGTGCGTCTGCAATAATGGCATTACCGGCCGCCCCGCCTGTGGACGTGAGTGGCTGTGTGCGTGCGATTGCCGCGTTTAGTGAGTCGAGAGTCTGAATACGCATGCGCCGTGGATTCGCAATCAGGTCCCATTGCAGCTGCGCGTCTCGCCGCAAGACGGCCTTTGCCGCCTGCGCCGTCAACCGCTCATGCGGCTCATCAGGATCGTCGTCATGCATTGCGTTCCTGAGAGCCTGCAAGACTCGAAGCTGCATCTCAACGGCCGCCTTGCGCGTGAATGTGATTGCGAGAATCTCCTCCGGGTACTCGACCGTCGCCATTAATTTCAGATAGCGCTGAATCAGCAATTCCGTTTTGCCGGACCCGGCGGGGGCCTGGACGATGAAGGAACGGGAAACGTCCAGCGCCGCGACTCGTGCCTCGTGGTCGTCATGCAGCAACTGATCGTCACGCGTCACGACGAAGCTCCGCGATTCGGCTGAGCAGACTCAATGGTCGCGACGCCTGTGTATTTTGCGATCCATTGATTCGCACATCGCCGCGCTGAATTTCGCTAACGGCATCAGCTACCTGATTCTTCCATTCGCGCAGTGTGGCCTGCCAATCAAGATCCGGCGTGAACGTTCTTCCGGCACCGTCAATGTCAATCGATCGGCTGTCGATATTGACCAGACCCAGACCGCCTACCGAATCCTGTACCGCACAGGCGTACACAACCAGTTGCATGTCGTTTGGGATACCGGCGCTATTGAGAAATTGTCTGCGAATGCCGGTTTTGTAATCGAGAATGACCATTTCACCATCTTCAAGCCGATCGATGCGATCAATGCGCAAACGAATTCGCACGCCAAAAATCGCCGTATCCAACGACCCTTCGACAAGTTCGATGCTGAACGCGTCTCGTCCTTTATCGAGCGTGACAAATCGTTGCAGCAACTGTGCATCGCGCTGCCGTTCCAGTTGTAAGAGATGCTTCAAAACCGGATCCGCAAATTGTTCATGACGCGCAAACGTTTTCCGCAACGCTGACTGAATTCGGTCTTGCAACACTGCCTCGCTCCAGGAGGCGATCTCCTCTTGCGTCGGTAAATCGGAATACAAACTGTGCAATGCGTCATGAATCAGACTGCCACGCAGGTTTGCGGCCAGCCCGGCCATTATCCCCGGCACCGTCCGAATACCAAGCCGGCCAAAGGCAAACGCCGAAAACGGTTCGACAAACTGGCGGTTGATTGTTGCTGCGCCACCTGAAATCGATTCGTTATCCAGGACTGCCGGGACCCGGTCCTTTTTTACAACCACTGTATTTGCAGTGCTGACGAGCCTCGCGGCATGCCAGCCCGGATCTTCGGGGCCCGCCTCGTTTCGTGTGGCGATGTCCAATAGCAGTCCTGATTCGGTCTGCTCGACGTCGCCATCAGTCAACGGATAACTGCCCTTAACGTGCGCTGCGCTTGCGCCGAGACGATGCAATACACGACGCGCATAATCCAGCGTGTCCTGCGGATCTGCGTCAGGCATGTCGAAGCTGCGTTGCAAGGTACGTGACAGGAGTGGCGATGGTCGTCCTGGCGGTGGCCATTTCGCGGCGCTGAGGCCACTGATCCACAACTGGTCGAACTGCATCCCCGCTGCCTCGAGCGGTCCGAGCAGTTGCACGATCGACCCTTCAGTCTCAGGCTGAAATACCGTTTCGCTGGCCATCGTGGTGAGTCGCCCAAGTGCGTCGGCGAACGTCATCGTTGGATTGACCAGTTGCAATCGTGCGAGATCGTTCAACAATTCGCGCCAGCGGTTGACGAGCTGAAACTCGAAGCTGCCGAGTGAATCATCGCCGGGCCAATTGAGTTTTTTCAGCGCATCATCGATCAGGACGACCCATTCCGACGGTGTTGCGCGACCGGGTAACTGCGTGCGTAGAGTTCCTATCGTCGCAAGACGGGCCAGCCAGTCTTTGGCATCGTCACGGTCCGGGAGCGCGCCCGCTAACATTGCGGGCGACCAGTTTCGATCAGGAAGTTGCCGCAACGACAATTCAAGTCGATTGCGGCCGCCAGCGTCACGGCCGCCAATTATTGACGTACGCAACAAAGCGCTAACATCACGACCGGGTAAATCGCTCAGGAGCCAACGCAAGGCCAACAAGGCTATTCCGATAGCCGGATAGGCACTGAGTTTTTTGCCGTAGGAGACGTTAACAGCGGCTCTGTGCCGGGCGCCGGCGATCTGCCATCCCGGTGCGAGGCCCTCCCTGATCAGGCGGGCACAGCGCTCTCCGTTCTGCTCAAGGTCCGTCGCGACGATGGCGATCGCCTGATCGGGCGATTGCTGCAGCTCCTGGCGCGCCCATGCCCCGGCAGCACGCAATTCCGCGTCAGAGTTGTCGTAGCAATGAACCCCAATGGCGTCTTGCGATAAGGGCCTGGCCAGCACCTCTGCGGGAGTACCGGATGCTCGCACTGCATCCAGGAGCAGCGTCGCCTGCGGCACAAGTCGATCAAAGCCGGCGCACGTAACGCCCGCAGGCAGGCGTACCTGCCCATCACGGATCAACCTCGTCACCAATCCCGCAAGACCGGCCTCGTCTACCCACTCCTCACGATCGAGTATTGACTGATAACTCCTGGCGGCCCGCGCGAATAGCCGCTGGTCCCTGCCCTGCGCGAATTTCTCGCATTCGGTGAGTGGCACGGCAAAATCGTGCAGGCGCGACCACGAATCCCGGGCCTGACGAACGAGCATCGCGATGTTCAGGAGCGGGTCCGAGACCTCTCGACGCAGGCATCGCTCCCATAGGACTCTGCTCTGATAGGCATCGATTCGCGTTGGCAACGATTGTGACAATTCCGCTGCTGCGAATAGATCGCCAAGCCAATCCTGCCACGATCGAATCGCGGGACTGCGCCACGCCGATTGGCCGAGTGCAATTTGTCGTTTGCCGAATTCGGCAATCAGTGCGCGGGCGAGTCGCCGGTTTGCAGTAACTATCTGCGAGGAATCCCTCAGTCCATCGCTTAGCCAGTCATACATTGCTCAGGCGCGTTGCGACAACAACGAGTCGATTCTGTCGAAAACGATGTTGATCGTGTCGGCGTCGGGCAATGTCGTTATCCGAAAATGGTCCGAGTACGGCGTATTGAAACTGCTGCCGGGCGCCACGAGGACGTGTTTCTCCTCAAGGAGTTCTTGTGCAAATGTCCGGTCGTCCAGATTGCCGGCGAAGCAATCATCGAGCTTGATAAACGCATACATTGCGCCCATCGGTCGTTGCATGCTCAGGTAAGGACTTTCCGCGACGCGTTCGACCACAACCTGTCTCTGCTGATACAGGCGACCACCCGGGCGCACCAGTTCCTCGATGCTCTGAAATCCGCCCAGTGCGGTTTGCACGGCCCATTGCCCGGGTACGTTGCTGCAAAGGCGCAACGCCGCGAGCAACTCCATGCCGTGTACGAACTCCTGCGCGTGATCCAGATCGCCACTGAAGACACACCAGCCCACTCGATAGCCACAGGCCCGATACACCTTTGAGAGCCCTGAGAATGTCAGGCAGACGGCGTCATCGGCCAGCGTCGCCATCGGTATGAACTTCGCGTCGTCATAGACCATCTGGTCGTAGATTTCGTCAGCCAGCAAGACAATGTTGTGTTTCTCGGCAAGAGCGACTAGTTGCTCGAGTATGTCCTGTCCGTAAACCGCGCCACTGGGATTATTGGGATTGATAACGACGATTGCCTTGGTATGCGCACCGATCAGTGACTCGATTTGCGCTACGTCAGGCTGAAAGCCGTGTTGCGGAGTGCAATCGTAATAACGCGGGATACCGCTGTTAAGAGACACGGCCGCGGACCACAACGGGTAGTCCGGACTTGGTACCAGCACCTCGTCCCCGGGGTTAAGCAGGGCCCGCAACGACAGATCGATCAACTCACTGACGCCATTGCCAATGAACACCTCTTCAGCACTGACGCCATGGATGCCGCGATCCTGCTGTTGCATGACAACGGCTTCGCGCGCCGGAAAAATCCCTTTCTGGTGGCAGTAGGGTTCCGCCTGACTGAGGTTTTCGATCATCGCCAGCCGCATGGTCTCCGGAGTTCGGAATCCAAAAAGCCCCGGGTTGCCGATATTCAACGAGATTATTTCGTAACCGCGCTTTTCAAGCTCGAACGCGTGGTTGGCCAATTGGCCGCGAATCTCGTATTTGACGTGACGCAGCGTTTCGCTGGTCTGAATTCGGTCTTCCATTCGTTCATCTTAAAGGCAATATAAAACCCGGCCAACCTTGCGGCTGGCCGGGCGGGTCCGCACGGAGATTGCGGATTGCGTGACCGAATCGTATTACCGGGAACCGGCGGACGATTCAGTCCAGCTCTTCTACCTCGGCGCCTTCGATTTCCTCCGTCGCCGGGGCTTGTTCAAATTCTGCTTCCTTTTTACCAAACCGGATCAGCAGCTCATCCAGGTCATCCGGACTCAGTCGACGAATCGCCGTAATGTGGATTCGCTCCGGCGAAAAACCGTCGTCAACAATCACCTCGCTGGAACCCGGGCAAATCATGCCTGTGGGTGACCTGAATCCGATTTTCCACGTCGATCGCAGTCCGAAAGCACGGCGCATCAGAACAATATGGTATTTTCGCTTGACGGCCGCTGTGACGATCAGATTCCTGTCGTCCAGAACTTGGTAGTCTCGGATAGACGATTGCGAGATGCAATCGTGGCCCCTCGATTCAGCCTCATAAGCGGTCTCTTCCGGGGGCTCACCGGTCGCTGCGCAAGCTCCTAAACCACATGAAATAATACTAATAACTATTTGTTTTAAAAATAACTTATTCATGACTTTTTCTGCATGTTAAGTAAACTAAACAGCGTCCCTAAGCAGTTCACTCACTCTAGTGGGACTGGCGGAATGTGCATTAAGTTCACGCGCTTTCCGCGTGAAATCGCCGCCATTTTACGTCCTAGGCTGCTCCTGTCGCGATGGCTCGCTGCGGATCAGCGATCCACTCGCTCCAGGATCCAACATAGAGTCTCGGCTCTCTCCTGCCCGCCAGCTGGCCGGAAATTACCAAATGGCATGCTGTCACTCCGGACCCACACATGACGTTCCAGGGCGCGTCTCGATCGTCTCCAAGCACCTTGCGCCAGGTGCGGATCAAGTCTTCCTTTTCCTTCCAGGTCCCGTCCTCGTTTAAACACTCGCCGAAAGGCAGATTGATGGCGCCTGGGACATGCCCGGCTACGGCGTCGATCGGTTCCACTTCGCCTCGAAAGCGTGCTGCATCGCGCGCGTCCACCAATCGCAGCTGTTTGCCTTGTCTGCCGGCTGCGACTATTTCCTGGGTCTGCAGAATCAGATCGTTGCGCGGCGCGGGATCGAAAGCACGAGTGGGAACCTGGACAGTGCCCGCTTCGAGCGGCAGCTGCAACCGTTGCCAACGTTTGATTCCGCCTTCCAACAGGAAGACCCGCTCGTGGCCAAGCCATCTCAGCAACCACCAGGCTCTGGCGGCCAGCGCACCATTGCAATCGTCGTACACGACCACGTGTGTCTCTGCGCCGATTCCGAAGCGACCAAAGGTGCCGGCAAGTTCCGCTGGCTCAGGAAGCGGGTGCCGGCCGGTGGCGGGACCTGTCGGCGCAGCGAGATCCCGGTCGAGATCGGCGAAGACAGCGCCAGGTATGTGCCCTTGCAGATAGTTGCTTCGACCAGCCAAAGGCCGCAGCAACTCAAAACGGCAATCGACAACCCGCAAGTCCGAATTTCCGATACTCGTTTCGAGTTCTTCCGCAGTAATCAGCGGATGTGGACTCGTCACTGCGTCTTCCCGCTCATGTCGCACATTCGGCCTTGTACACGCAGTTTCACTCGGAGACAATAGTGGGCAGCGGGCCTCGCCCGCTTTTTGAGTCTCTGGAGCACTGGGAGCCCCGTTCGTGGACAAAATACTGGTCGGCCTGAAGCGGGTCGTAGATTACAACGTGCGGGTGCGCGTCAAGAGTGACGGCAGCGGTGTCGAAACCGACGGCGTCAAAATGAGCATCAACCCGTTTGACGAAATCGCGCTCGAAGAGGCGTTGCGTATCAAGGAAAAAGGTCACGCGACTGAAGTGATCGTCGTTTCCATCGGTGGCTCTGAAGCGCAGCAGCAGTTGCGTACCGGCCTGGCGATGGGGGCCGACCGGGCGATCCTGATCCAAACCGCGGAATCGGTCGATGCGCTGAGTGGCGCTCGCGCATTGCTTGAAATCGTCAATCGCGAGAATCCGGGGCTGGTGATCCTCGGCAAACAGGCGATCGATGACGATAACTGTCAAACCGGACAGATGCTTGCGGCGCTGTGGGGGCAGGCTCAGGCGGCATTTGCCTCCCAGTTGGACCTCGACGGAGATAAGATGCGTGTCGTTCGTGAGGTCGATAACGGTCTGCAAACGATCGAAGTCGATCTGCCGGCAGTTGTTACGGCTGACTTGAGGCTCAACGAGCCGCGCTACGTCAAATTGCCGGACATCATGAAGGCGAAAAAGAAACCGCTCGATGAGATTCCTCTTGCGGATCTGGGGATCGATGCCTGTCCGCAGATCAATATATCGTTGTTCGAGCCGCCGGCCGAGCGTCAGAAGGGTGTCATGGTCGATGATGTACAGGGTCTGATCGCAGCCCTCAAAGACAAGGGACTGGTGTGATGTCCAAAATACTGTTGATTGCAGAACACGATGGCGCTGTGCTCAATCCGAGTACGGCCAAGACGGTCGCTTGCGCAGCTCAAATCGAAGGCGCCGAGATTGACGTCGTAGTGCTTGCAGAGTCAGCTGCCGAGGTGGCAGCAGAGGCCGCCACACTGGATTCTGTCAATCGTGTGTTGACGGTCGAAAACCAGGCGAACAAGCATGCACTCGCGGCCGTGTTGGCGCCGCAGATTGTCGCGCTCGCAGCCGGCTACAGTCACGTCTTCGGGCCCTCAACTACCTTTGGCAAGGATGTAATGCCGCACGTAGCTGCCCTGCTCGGCGTCAACCAGATTAGCGATATCATGAGCGTCGAAGGCACACACACGTTCAAACGACCGATCTATGCCGGAAATGCCGTCGTTACGATGGAAGCGCCCACGGATGTCCCGGTTGTAGCAACGGTACGAATTGCATCCTATCGTGCGATCGGCGCCGGCAATTCGGCGGCAATCGAGAGTGCAGACATCAGTGTCGAATTACCCACACACACCCGCTTTATCGAATTGCAGGTCGGATCCTCGGACCGGCCCGACTTGCAGACTGCAGCAAGAGTAATCTCGGGCGGCCGTGCGCTGGCGAGCGTCGAGAATTTCGATCTGATCTATTCGCTGGCAGACAAACTGGGTGCAGGCGTTGGCGCGACGCGGGCCGCAGTCGATGCCGGTTATGTACCGAATGAAATGCAGGTCGGACAGACCGGCAAGATCATTGCGCCGGATCTGTATATCGCGATCGGAATCTCAGGCGCGATTCAGCACCTGACGGGAATCAAAGACGCAGGAACAATCGTCGCGATCAACAAGGACGAAGAAGCCCCGATATTCGAAGTCGCCGACATCGGGCTCGTCGGCGACCTCTTCAACGTCGTACCCGAACTTACCGAGGCACTGGGTTAAAGCACGAGTTCGGGGTATTAACACCCGAAGTAAAGCGCAGCGCAGCGAGCCATGAGGGTGTGAAAGCCCCGGTCTCGGGTACTAAAGGTGTTCGAGTATGGACTCTGCCTTGCTGACTTCGAACTCACCGGGTTGCTCAACGGCAACGTGCGTTGCGACGCCATCATCAACTACGATTGCGAACCGTTGCCCTCGCATTCCCATGCCGAAGCCCGAGCCATCCAGTTCAAGGCCGAGCGCCCGGGCATAGTCGCCATTGCCGTCTGCGAGCATCACAACTTTTTCACCCACGCCCCGATCTTTGCCCCAGGCGTGCATGACGAAGACATCATTCACTGCCATGCAGGCAATAGTATCGACGCCTTTCGCCAGCAGAGCATCGGCCTGATCGACGAAACCCGGCAGGTGGTTCATAGAACAGGTCGGCGTGAAAGCACCTGGTACCGATACGAGAACGACCTTTTTGCCCGAAAACAGATCGTCCGTTGACATCGCACCCGGGCCTGTCTCGGTCATGACACCGAACGATCCTGATGGCATCTGTTCGCCTGCTTGTATTGACATCATTTCTCTCCTGACTTTGTATGAGACTGCGTCTCAGTATTCGTTGTCCGCAACATGAATAATCAGCCCGTCGAGTTCGTCATTGACCTCGATCTGACACGTCAGCCGGCTGTTGTCTTTGCGCTCAAACGCCGCGTCGAGCATGCTATCTTCCATGTCGTCCATTGCGGGCATCTTATCCAGCCATGCTCCGTCTACATAGCTGTGACACGTGGCACAGGCGCACGCACCACCGCATTCGGCGACTATGCCTGCGATATCGTTGTTGATCGCCCCTTCCATGACGGAATAGCCCTTTTCAACTTCGACTTCGTGTCGCTCGCCATCGGGCGTGATGTAAGTGATCCTTGCCATTAGTATGTCGTCTTAAAGTGTGCAGGCGCGCAAGTTTAGGGGCGTTGACGGGAATCCGTCAACGCCCCTGCTACGACTTGTCAGTGAATCTTGACTCGAAAAGAGGTCAGGCTCTGCCGCTTTTCGCCCGGCGCTCGTTGATTTCCTGGCGTTTCCTGCGAGCGGCCTCCTCTGCGAGGCGAATCTGTTCATTACGGTCGATATCGGCACGTATGACATTGATCCACTGGTTCGCGATCTTTCGGGAACGCGGCGTCTTTGATGCTGCCTGGAAAGCGTCGATCGCTGCCCGGTATTTGCGCAGATTGTAGAGGCACATGCCGAGCGAGATCTGGGCATTGTCGGGGCTCTTCAGGCCACCCTTGCGAATTCCGTTGCGGACCGAAGCAGCGCATTCCGTGTATTCACCGGTGTTAAGCAGTGCATTAGCGAGGCGGACATCGAGCTCACCGTCATCACTAAGTCTGGCGGCTTCTTTGAGAGCCGGTATTGCTTTTTCGTCCTCCATCGACAACTGCCAGGCTTGCGACAATAGCCGATAGTTCTTCGCGTTCTTGGACACGCGACCGGCGGCCATCTCCTTCTCAAGCAACTGTCCCGCCTTGTAGGGGACTTCGCGCTGCAGAAACAGCTGCGCCATCGTTACAAATTCGGTTTCTTTTTCCAGCATGCGCTGGTCATTTGCCGCTGCGTAGGCATTGATGAGATTGTTGTCCTCGCCAAGTTCCGTAAAGGCGCCAGCCAAGGAGAACCAGTAACGTTTCTTCGGCCAGTTGACCAGGAGAATTTTCTGAATGTCACGAACCTGGCGGTAATCCTCTTGCTGGAAGTATGCAAAATTCAAGAGTACATACCAGTCTTCCTTGACCGGTTTCTCACGCTTTTCGGCAATCCGTATCGCGTTATTAATCGGCTCGATCATTTCCGGAAATCGATTCAACTGATAGAGGTTTTGTGCCTTGAGAATAAACGGTTCCGGCGCTGGATTGGTCTCCATGACAAACCACTGGTTCAGGGTGGACAACGCCTTCTGGTATTGCTCCTCCATCGTGTACATCTGCGACAGCGTGTACGTAGTCTGCTTTTTCAACTGCGGTTCAAGACTCGGAATTGCGATCATGCGCGAATAGGTCCGAATCGCGTTCGGTATGTCGTCCATGTTGTAGTAGACGAAACCGATGTAATTGAGGACGTTAGCTTGCTCGTATTCGGTGAGCTTGTCCGGATTGTAGAGGCTGTTCAGGCTCTTCAGCGCACCTTTGTAATCTTTTGCATCAACCATTTCCTGCGCTTTCGTAATGCGATCATAAACATCCTTGCTAACCGCCTGTGCCTGTTTGGTCTTTTGCTGCTGCGACTCACGCTCCGCCGCGTCTTCGTCTTGGGCAGCGACAGGGTTCATTGCCAGAGCGCCGCATAGCAGTGTCAGGCAAACAGTGAGAGACAAACGACTGGTGTTGTTCATATCGAAATGTATCCTCTTCGAATATCAGATCCGGCCAGGGTCACTAATCCTCGATCTGGAATGAAATGCGAGTTTTTACGTTCGGCACGTCGACGGGTACGCCATCAACCACGCGAGGTTTGTACTTGAACTTTAAGACAGCCCGCGTCGCTGCACGTTCAAATAAGCTGCTCGTGGAAAACAGGATCACCGGATCTCTGACCGTACCTGCCGTCGTTACCGTGAATGACAGGTCAACGTAGCCTTCGAGGCCACGGGAAAGTGCACGCGCCGGGTACACGGGCGCGACGCGAACAATCGGCAGGTAGTCACCTTCGGCGATGTTCATGCCTCCCGGGCCACCAATATCCAGGTCGGTAGCCACTGACGGTGGCGCGACATTGATCGATGGCGCATCCGGATCCATGTTATCCATATCCTGAGGCGGAGTCTCAGGCGGTGTCTCAGGCGGTTTGGGTGGCTTCTCCGGGGTAAAGTCCTCGGTATTGAGAGCCTCATTGCGTTTGACACGCACAAACTCGAGTTTTGCCCGATCTCGTGGCTTGGTGAGTGCTGCCTTACCCGTTGCGATCAATAAATGCATGACAAACAAAAGGCTTATCGTAACGACAACACCTATAACTACGGAAAACGCGTAACGGCCTATCATGGTTCAGTTCTCCTCAGCGACCGCGGCCGCCCTGTAACGGCTTCTTACTACTCTTCGGACGCAATCGCGACATTCGTTACACCGGCCTGCTTTGCAGCTTCCATTACAATAACGAGAAACTCGTTCGTCGATTCCTCGTCGGCCTGAATGACGATCGAGCCCTTGGGATTCTCGGCATGCAGGCGCTCAATATTGCCTCGCACCGCGCGCGGATCGGTCAGGCGTCGGTCAATCCAAATCTCGTCGTTCTCACTGATCGCGATCAGGATTGCAGCATCTTCCTGTTTGTCCGCGGTTGTCGCATCGGGACGGTTGACGTCAATGCCGGCTTCCTTGATGAACGATGCTGTCACGATAAAGAAAATGAGCATGATAAACACGACGTCCAGCATTGGCGTCAGGTTAATTTCATTCTCTTCCTCGTCTCCGCCCTGGAATCGATTTCTACTCATTATTCATATTCCTGTGTTTTGGCTGCATCGCGAAATGCAGACCCTGATCATTCGCGATTGTCCGCAATCGAAATACTGTATACGCCGGCCTGCCGCGAAGCATCCATCACCGTCACGAGCATCTTGTTGGTCGACCTTCTGCTGGCCTGGATAACGACCGAACCCTTCGGATTCTCGGCATGCAGGCGCTCGATGTTCGCGCGCACTGCGCGCGGGTCAATCAGGCGCCGGTCGATCCAAATCTCGTCTGTAGCGGTAATCGCGACAAGAATGTTCGCATCTTCAGGCTTCGACTCCGTAACCGGTGCATCCGGACGGTTGACATCAATACCCGCTTCCTTGATGAAAGACGCCGTGACGATGAAGAAAATGAGCATGATGAACACGACGTCCAGCATCGGCGTCAGGTTGATCTCATTCTCTTCTTCGACCGGGGCTTCTGCAATATGATGACTTTTCATGACAAATTCCTCAGTGATCCATCGTCAGTGAGTCTTGCAGGAAATCGACTTCACGAGCCGCGCGACGGCTGAGAATCGTAACCAGCAGAACCCCGGACAGGGCTCCCACCATTCCGGCCATCGTCGGCACGGTAGCCTGGGATACTCCCGCGGCCATCGCGCGCACGTTGCCTGAACCTGACACGGCCATAACCTCGAACACCTTGATCATTCCCGTGACCGTTCCGAGCAGTCCAAACAACGGACACAATGCAACCAGCGTCTGGATCATCGTGATTCCCTTGTGTGTCGAAATGCTGAAACGGGAAATCATCAATTCACGTATTTGCTGCGCATTCCATGAACGTCGCTCGGACCGTCCTTCCCAGGTGTCACGAATGTCTCGTTGCAGGGTCTTCATCGTCGTGCGGAAGAACATGATCCGCTCGACGATGAGCACCCACATCAAAAAAATCACGAATGCGATCGCACGCAATACCGGGCCGCCGAGATTCATGAAATCCCTTACGGCTTCAAAGCTGTCAATCAGCCAGAGCATGGCGTCTCCTCAGGTTATTAGCCTTTACGCTCGGAATGCTGAGCGATGAGCCCCGCACTCTGCGATTGCAGGATGTTGACGATCTTGCGGCTTTGCCCACTGACAACGGTGTGCAGCAGTACCATCGGGATCGCCACTACAAGACCCAGAACCGTCGTGACCAACGCCTGAGAAATACCACCAGCCATCATCTTCGGATCACCAGCACCATACAACGTGATGACCTGGAAGGTCTTGATCATACCGGTAACTGTACCGAGCAGCCCCATCAGAGGCGCGACCACTGAAATCACCTTGATAAACAGCAGGCCCTTGGTAAGACCCGGCATCTCCTTGAGCGCCGCTTCGCTGAGCTTGAGTTCGATCGTATCGGTGTCTGCACTCCGGTTGCTTTCGTAGGCAGCCAACACCCGCCCGAGCGGATTGTCTGTACTCGCCGAATCTCGCTTCAGCTGTGCCGAAACTTTGCGGCTGTCGGTCGAAAGTCCCATGAAGCGCCATATGGCGATCAACAGCCCAACAGCACCCAACGCAAGGATGCTGTAGCCGACGATACCGCCCTGGTCGACCTTTTCGGTCAGGGTAGGCGTTTCAACCAGCAATCCGAGGATGCCGCCACGCGTGACGTCGACGCCGAAGCCGACATAACCCGCATCAGAGTCGAACAAATCATCCGCAGAGCCCGTGTACTTGCCGTCTGGCTGGCGCAGCAACTCACTGATTGATCCTTCGCCCGAGTCATACTCGAGATAGCCGTTGTCGGATACCAGGTTGAACGCACCAATGCGGACGACTTCCATCTCTTCCTGCTCGCCGTCGGCCTTCGTTACGAGATGATTGAAACGGACTACATTGCCCGACTCATTGATCTCGCGCTGCAATTCAAACCAGAGCCGCTCAATGTCTTCAATCTGGGCAAGCTCGGTAGCACTGGCCATCCTGCTACCCAAATCGACGAGGAATTCCTCGCGTTCCGGGTATTGAAGATTCGTCAGCGATGCGGTGAAACGCCCCTGTGTGTCACCCGATACGGTCTGCAGCACACCGAACAACTCTTTCAGAGCACCAAGGCGCTCGTCCAGTGCGGCCCGTGCCGCGACGATTTTCGATTGATTATCTTCGAAGAGTTGCTCGAGTCGTGCACTCTCGTTTTCCTGGCGTGTGCGCTCACCTCGCGCCCGATTCAGCAAATTCTGTTGCTGGTTACGCTGTTGTGTGAATTGCGCTTCACGTTGACGCGCCTCCTGCGAATCGCGGGCCTGGCCCTGCTTGATCAGATCAAGCAGCTCAGACATGCTCGCAGCTTCTTCCTGCGCGTTGGCTATGCCGACTCCAAGGCTAAGCAGCCCGGCGGCGATAATGATAGTTAAGCGTTTCATTTAATTGGCCTCCGAGGGTGCAGCAACCGGGATTACGATCAGCTCCGGCGCGATCAATTGTTTCGCCATGCGCAGACCTGTTCGAACGTCGCTGCGTGCCGAGTTATCCATCACCCATTCGCGGGCCGTGTTGTCCCAACGGCCGGTGATCTTGGAGTCATCCGACTGAAAGTACAGTCCGATACGGCCGATACGCAGGATATTGTAGCTGCGTGTCGCATCATCGAGTGTCAGTGACTGGGTATAAAACTCAGACGACGTACCGTAATCATTCTCGATTTGATACGCCTCCATCACCTTGCGGAATTTTTCCGCGACGCTGACATCCGAACGCTCCATGATCGCCCGCAGATTATCGACACGGTCGGTCCGCTCTTCGAGCAGAAACGGAACGTCGAGACTAACCGACTGCTCGAGGCCGTCGATCATGCGTTCCATCATCGGGAAAATCTGACGATTGATAACGTCCACCTGGTCCATAGACAAGGAGATGTCCTCAAGGGTTGCCGTTTGACCACTGGTTTGCGCCACCATCAGGCGGTTGTATACCTTCAGGCCGTCAATCTCTTTATTAATAGCCCGATATTGGTCTTCCAGCGAGCGAGTCCCTTCAACAATATTGTTGACCCGTTCCTGGGATTGCTGAGCCAGGTTCAGCCGACGATCTTCGGCCTGCAAGACCTGGTCGACAGACTGGGCGAATACGCTGCCGGATGCCGCAATTATTGCCGTTGCAAAGAATGCAACGCCTATGCGCCGACTGCTGCTTATGCACCGTTTCATGAACGCTCCTTAATAAAAGGTCGATTGTTGTTGATAATTTTTACGGAGAGGGATGCAACGTATCCGTTGAATACATGCACAACTGCAACACAGAACACACAAATCGTGAATCTGCATGCGCACGCGGCCCTCTCCACCTTCGCCGCGGCGATGAATTTTTCCTGGACCTTTCTTTATCTCTTTTATCTTTGGCTACCCGCAGCCGTTGAGCCCCGGTTCCCCGCCATTTATTGCTCTGATATTCATCAGGTCCCAAAGTACCCGTGGCCAAGAATAACATATGCTTGCTAGATCGCCAGCCCAACGACGACATAAGTCCGGGCTGCGTAATGAGTGCGTCTATGCGGCCAAGTGGGTGCCATTTGGTATCACAAGTAACTGATATTTCGAGTATTGACATCGTCATCGCCTTGCAACATGCTTCCGGGCTATGAACTTTACGCGCAAACAAGAAGTCGCCGAACCGCTCGCAGCCCTGGTGCTTGTTCCGCTTGCAGTGCTTCTTCTTGGGAGACAGGGCGGGTAGCGCGTATCCAGGCAAAGGAAATCGCGAACCCCGCATCCGCCATGGATTGTGGGGTTTTTTTTATTTAAACGACTTGATTTGACAAAAACCGAACGCTCGTAACAGGCATAGCGCCGAGGAAAGAAAAGCATGCAAATGTATTTGGAAGCAGATGTCGATACCTCCTGTCTCAGTGATCAACAAGTCACGATCCTGGGGTACGGCAGTCAGGGTCGTGCTCATGCATTGAATCTGAAAGATAGCGGATTCAATGTGGTCGTCGGCCTGCGGCCCGATGGCGGCAGCTGGGCCAAAGCCGAAGCAGACGGACTAACGGTCAAGGCGCCCAGCGATGCTGTCAAGGGCGCTGCAATCGTTGCGTTCCTGACGCCAGATATGGTTCAGAAAAGCCTGTACCAAAGCGTCGTCGACGACATCGCTGACGGCGCCACATTGCTCTTTGCGCACGGCTTCGCCGTGCATTTCAAACAGGTAGAGCCTCGCGCTGACCTGGACGTCGTACTAATCGCACCGAAAGGGCCTGGCGGTCTCGTGCGCCGCCAGTACGAACAAGGTCATGGCGTGCCGTGCCTCGTCGCCGTGCATCAGGACGCGACCGGAGACGCGTTAGGGCTTGCCCTCGCCTATTCGGCTGGCATTGGTGGTGCACGCGCCGGCGTAATCAAGACCACATTTGCTGAGGAAACGGAAACGGATTTGTTTGGCGAACAGGCCGTGCTCTGCGGTGGCACCACCGAGTTGATCGTCGCGGGCTTCGAGACGCTCGTTGCGGCGGGCTATCAACCTGAGGTTGCCTATTATGAAGTCATGCACGAGCTCAAACTCATTGTAGACCTCTTGCATGAAGGCGGACTTCGCAAGATGCACAAGTTCATCAGCGATACTGCGGCCTGGGGCGACATGATCAGCGGTCCACGCGTCGTCGACGCCAATTCCCGCGCGGCGATGCAGGCCATACTCACTGAAATTCAGGACGGCACCTTTGCCCGCAACTGGATCGCCGAGAACGAAGCGGGTATGCCCGAGTTCCGTCGCATGATGAATGATGACCTTGAGCATCCGATTGAGAAGGTCGGCGCCGACCTGCGCGGGCGGATGGATTGGCTGGAAGAGTAAAACTCAACGGCGCATCGCCGCAACGAGTCAGTGAGGAATTGAGACATGTCAGATAATCGGATACGGGTTTTCGACACAACATTGCGTGACGGAGAACAAGCCCCGGGGTGCAGTATGACGCTCAGGGAGAAACTTCGTGTTGCGAGAGCGCTGTCCGAACTCAATGTCGACATTATTGAGGCCGGTTTTCCGGCCGCCTCGCCAGGCGACTTTGAATCGGTCAAGGCAATTGCGGACGAGAACCTCGGCCCTGTCATCTGCGGCCTGGCCAGGTGTAATCCGGCTGATATCGAAAAAGTACATGCGGCCGTCAAAGGAGCTGACCACCACCGAATACACGTCTTCGTTGCGACCAGCCAGATTCATCGCGAACACAAGCTCAAGATGGCGAAAGAAGAAATCATCAAGAGCGCCGCCGGTGCCGTCAGGATGGCCAGAGAACTCTGTGAGGACGTCGAGTTTTCGCCGGAGGATGCGTCGCGAACCGAACTCTCCTACCTTGCGGAAGTCGTTAGCGCAGCTATTGAAGCCGGCGCGTCGACCGTCAACATACCCGACACAGTGGGTTACACGGTGCCTGCGGAATTCGACGAGTTATTCCTCTATCTGAAAGAACATGTCGCCGGCATCGACGACATCACGCTCAGCGTCCACTGCCACAACGATCTCGGCATGGCCGTAGCGAACAGCCTTGCAGCCGTAAGAGCCGGTGCCCGCCAGATCGAATGCACGATTAACGGTATTGGCGAGCGAGCCGGGAACTGTAGCCTGGAAGAAGTTGTTATGGCCGTGAAAACCCGGGCAGAGTTTTTCGGCCTCGAGACCGGAATCGATACAACCCGGCTGTACCCGACGTCGCGACTTGTTTCGAGTATCACGGGCATGCACGTGCCCCGAAACAAAGCGGTCGTTGGCGAGAACGCGTTTGCGCATGAGGCCGGTATACATCAGCACGGCATGCTGCAGCACAGCTCCACTTACGAAATCATGCGACCCGAAGATGTCGGCATTAGCAAGTCGAACCTCGTACTCGGCAAACACAGTGGTCGCCATGCTTTCCGTGATCGCGTGCGCCAGCTCGGATTCGAACTCGACGAATTCGAGAATAACCGGGCATTCCAGGAATTCAAGAAGCTCGCGGACAAGAAGAAGGACGTCTACGACGGCGACATCGAAGCGATCATTATGAATGTCGATAATGCGTCTTCGGGACCGTGGTCGATGCAGTCGCTCGAGGTACAGACGAGCACGGACCATCCGGCTGCGGCGACGGTCGTGTTACGGGGTGAGGACGGTGAAGAAGCCGAGGCATCAGCTGAAGGCGACGGTCCGATAGCCGCAGCCTTCCAGGCGCTCGAACAGGTAACGGGTGTCTTGCTGACACTGAAAAACTTCGAGCTGCACAGCGCTTCGATTGGCGAAGATGCACAAGGCGAAGTGACGGTGACGGTCGAACACGGCGGCGACAGCTATCGTGGTAATGGCACAAGTGTCGATATTGTTGAGGCGGGATGTCGAGCCTGTCTCGAGGTAATGAATCGCATCCTGCGCCGCCGCAACAGAGCCGGCAATGAAACCGATCCGTCGGCTGATGCGGAGCGAGCGACGATCTGATGACTGGCGCCACAACGCTGTTTGAAAAGACCTGGTCCGATCATGTCGTCGTCGCAGAAACTGCGGACACGCCGGCCGTCCTGTATGTCGACCTGCACCTGATCCACGAAGTCACCACGCCACAGGCGTTTACCGTGTTACGAACCGAGGGTCTGTCGGTCAGGAGACCGGATCTGACGCTTGCGACGATGGACCATTCAACACCCACGTTACCGGTGTCCAGCTTCAAGGACCTCGCCATCGTCGGTGAGAGCGCTGCCAAACAAATTGTTCGGATGGAGGAAAACTGCCGCGATTTCGGCATAGAACTCTTCGGCTTTGACAGCGAGCACCGTGGCATCGTTCACGTGATTGGCCCCGAACTCGGGGCCACGCAGCCCGGGAAGACCATCGTGTGTGGCGACAGCCACACGAGCACGCACGGGGCGTTCGGCGCCCTCGCCTTCGGCATCGGCACGACTGAGGTCAGTCATGTCCTCGCGACGCAATGCCTGCTGCAGCGCAAACCGAAAACACTTGCCATTAACGTCGCGGGCCGTCTTCCGCCCGGTGTCACCTCAAAAGACCTGATTCTCGCCATTATTGGCGAAATTGGCGTGGACGGCGGCACCGGGCATGTCATTGAATTTCGAGGTGCCGCGATTTCGGCGCTGGACATGGAAGCGCGTATGACAGTGTGCAACATGTCGATCGAAGCCGGAGCACGCGCCGGCATGATCGCGCCCGACGACACGACATTCGAGTACCTGCATGGGCGGCCTCGATCCCCCAGGGGAGCCAACTGGGACGCTGCAGTCTCACGCTGGCGAACGTTGCAGAGCGATCCGGGCGTCGAATTCGATCGATCGGTAACACTCGACGCGGGCAATTTGCAGCCGATGGTCACGTTCGGTACGAATCCCGGCATGGTTATCGGCATCAACGATCCGGTTCCCGATAACACTGCCGATCCCAGTTTCAGGAAGGCCCTCGACTACATGCGGGTCACAGCCGGCAAACCACTCACAGAAACAGCGGTCGACGTCGTGTTCGTTGGCAGTTGCACGAATTCACGCTTATCCGACCTCAGACAGGCCGCCGACCTCATTACAGGACACAAGGTTGCTGACGGCGTCAGAATGCTCGTCGTGCCGGGCTCGCAGCAGATCAAGAAGGATGCCGAGGCGCTGGGGCTCGACCGGATATTTGTGGCCGCCGGGGCAGAATGGCGTGAGTCGGGCTGTTCGATGTGCCTCGGCATGAACGGTGACACGGTCGGCAACGGTCAACTTAGCGTCAGCACGAGCAATCGCAATTTCGAAGGTCGCCAGGGCGTCGGGGCTCGGACCATACTTGCAAGCCCGCTGACGGCCACTGCTTCGGCGATTTGCGGGCGCGTTGCGGATCCGCGCGCTTATCTTCAATAGAGGCACCCGCATGCAAGCGATTAATCGAATTCGATCACGCACGGTTGTGTTACCGACGAAAGACATCGACACAGACCAGATTATCCCGGCGCGTTTTTTGACGACAACATCTCGCGAGGGTCTCGGCGATGTCTTGTTCCATGATCTCCGATTCGCCGCGGACGGTACGCGGAACGACCACTTCGTTCTGAATACACCTGCGGCGGCCGGCTGCGAGATTCTGGTCGCGGGAAACAACCTGGGTTGCGGTTCGTCGCGCGAACACGCACCTTGGGCATTGCTCGACTATGGCATTCGAGCAGTTATCAGTACTGAGATTGCAGACATTTTTCGCAACAACTCGCTGAAGAACGGGCTGATTCCGATCGTCGTGGACGCGCAGACCCATGAGTACTTACTGCAAAATGCCGGCATCGAACTCGACATCGACGTCAAGAGTTCCACGCTGACATTACCTGACGGCAAAATCGTCGAGTTTCCAATCGACGGCTTTGCGCGCTATTGCCTGGTCGAGGGTATCGATCAGCTGGGGTTCTTGCAGACGCACATGAACAGCATCGAAAACTACGAGGAGACGCGTTCTTGGATGCCCTGATCACCCTGTTGCCCGGTGACGGCATCGGTCCCGAAGTGACGGCCGCCGCGCACCGGATTCTCAAAGACGTAGCCGCAAAATTCGGGCACTCGTTTACGTTCAATGTCCATTTGATCGGCGGTGCGGCCATCGATCAGCACGGCGATCCGTTGCCGGCGGATACCACTGCGAGTTGTAAAGAAAGCGATGCAGTCTTCCTCGGCGCTGTCGGCGGACCGAAGTGGTCTGATCCGAATGCTGCCGTACGACCCGAGCAGGGTCTGCTTGGTCTGAGAAGGGTCTTGGGTGTTTACGCGAACCTGCGCCCCGTCTACGTAATCGATGAACTCATTCCGGCCTCACCGCTCAAGGCTGAGAAACTGGCCGGCGTCGATCTGATCGTCGTCAGAGAGTTGACGGGTGGCATCTACTTCGGTGATAAGACGCGCGATGCAACATCCGCTAGCGATCTTTGCACCTATCACACACACGAGATCGAACGAATCGTGCGTGTGGCTGCAAGACTCGCAAAGGAACGTCGCGGCAAGCTCTGCTCTGTTGACAAGGCCAACGTACTCGAAACGTCGCGATTGTGGCGGGACGTTACGGACCGCTTGATGCAGAGTGAGTTTCCTACTGTCGAGGTCGAGACCTTACTGGTCGATGCCGCCGCAATGCACCTGTTGAGCCGCCCGGCTGACTTCGACATTATTGTTACCGAAAATATGTTCGGCGACATATTGACCGACGAGGCATCGATGCTGGCGGGTTCCATGGGCATGTTGCCATCGGCTTCTCTCGGCGAGTCGTCACGTGGCCTGTACGAACCGATTCACGGCTCGGCCCCGGATATCGCCGGTAAAAACCTCGCCAATCCGTGCGCCGCGATCGCGAGTGCGGCGATGTTGTTACACCATAGCCTCGGACTAAACGACGAGGCAGCTGCTGTCGAAGACGCGATCAGACAAACCATTAAGCGTGGCAGTCGCACGGCCGATATAGCGTCCGCAGGGGACCAGGTCCTCACGACAGCAGAGATGACCGAGCGTATTGCCAGCGAGCTTGCCTAAACCCCAACAGCAACCGTAATTGGCTGCACGGTGAGCGTCTTGCGGGCGGCTTCGAGCGCCTGCAGAACGTCGGCCACGAGATCCTCAGCACTCTCCAGTCCTACCGAGATGCGAATCAGGTTTTGTCCGATGCCCGCTGCGGTAAGAGCCTGCTCGGCAACTGGCGCGTGAGTCATCGAAGCTGGATGGCACACCAGGCTCTCGACACCACCAAGTGATTCAGCCAGCGAGAAATACTGCAGGTGATTGACGAATGCGCCAACGGCGGCCTTCCCACCTTCGATCTCGAAGCTGATCATGCCGCCGAAGCCGCTTTGCTGCCGGGCAGCAATAGCATGGCCCGGATGCGACTTGAGACCGGGGTAATACACGCGGCCGACCAAGCCATGGTCATCGAGGACATTCGCCAGCAAACTTGCACTCTCCTCGTGCTGTCGCATTCTGGTATGTAGCGTCCGAATGCCGCGCAATGTCAGATAACTGTCGAACGGCGCACCGGTTAATCCCAGGCAGTTACCCCACCAGGTCAGTTTTTCGGCGAGTTCCCCGGATGCCGCGACGACCGTGCCACCAACGACGTCGCTGTGACCGTTGATGTACTTCGTGGTCGAATGAATGACGAGATCGGCACCCAGCGATATCGGCTGCTGCAATGCAGGTGACAGGAACGTATTGTCGACCGCCAGCAGCGCGCCGCAACGCTTGGCGAGCGTCGAAATCTCGGCAATATCGACGATGCGCAACAGCGGATTTGACGGCGTTTCGGTCAATATGATTTTCGGTCTGCGGTCACACGCAGCGTGCAAGGCCGCACGATTCGTCTGATCGACGAAATGCACCTCAAAATGACCTTTTGCCGCGAGGTTTTCGAACAGGCGATAACTGCCGCCATAGCAATCGTGCGGCGCAACGAGCAGATCACCGGGCTCCAGCAAGTGGCACAGCAGCGTCAACGCGGCCATACCCGATGACGTCACAACGGCGCCTGCCCCACCTTCGAGCGCTGTCAGCGCATCGGCTAATGCGTCCCGTGTCGGGTTGCCTGAGCGTGTGTAGTCGTACTGCCGCTTTTCGCCGAAGCCGGCGAACGCGAAGTTCGACGACAGATGCAATGGCGGTACGACGGCGCCGTGTTGCGTGTCCGACTCAATTGCGGCACGAACAGCACGAGTTGCCGGGTTAGCTCTAAAGGTCATTTGTGGTCTCCATGGTCATTCCAACGCCAGTCGTGCTCATCGGAACCCTACGGAGCCCGTAAGGGAGAGGAATCGTGCCCTGCAGCTGCTTTTGACGAAACAGCGTGTTGCTACGACTCTCATCTCTCGGTGGTTACGTCCAGTCGGACGCATCACCGCAGGAGTTGGCACCTTTCAGGATGGTTAGTCCTGGAGGTTGCCCCGGCGTCTTCGGGCCTATCCCTCAGCCGGTCTCGATGAGTTAGGCCGAGTGTATTTGCAGCACCGGCGATACGTCAAGACGCAATCGACAATTAATTAGTCACAGCCGAAACCAATAGCCTCAAGGGTTGCAGCCTGATCTGAAAAAACATCGACGCAGCTATTGCGTTCGCCGTTCTATTGTAATAACGTACTAATGCATTAATACATAGGTGCAAGAATGAAGCCGAACCGACACGACAGCGAGAGCCAGCAGACGGCAGCCGAGAATGCCCTGTTCCGCGCGATAATCAGCCTGCGAACAGGTGCCGAGTGCCGCAACTTCTTTCGTGATCTGTGCACACCTGCTGAACTTCAGGCACTCGTAGATCGATGGCAAGTGGTTGAATTACTCGAGCAGGGCCTGACGTATCGCAGAATTCACGACCTCACCGGCGTCAGCGTGACCACGATTGGCCGGGTGGCGCGTTTTCTGACCGACGGTTTCGGCGGCTATCGCACCGCGATCGATCGTACCAGCGTACAAGACAGCCCCACCTCTCACTAAGGAAACAAGAATGGATGCCTCTGAGCAGCGCATTAAGATTGCGGTGCAAAAAACCGGTCGACTGACCGATCACTCTCTGCACCTGCTTGAGCGTTGTGGACTCAAGGTCACGCAGAGCAAGGACCAGTTGTTTTGTTATGGCGAGAACATGCCAATCGACCTGCTTCTGGTCCGCGATGACGACATTCCGGGTCTCGTCAGCGACGATGTCTGCGATCTCGGCATCGTTGGCCTCAACATTGTCGAAGAAAAGCGCCAGGCGCTCCTGCATGACGGCCGCGAAGCCATGTTCAAACAGGTATTTGAACTCGATTTCGGCCACTGTCGCTTGTCGCTCGCGGCGCCCGAGGGCACCGATTATCGCGGACCGGAATCGCTGAATAATCGAAAGATAGCAACAAGTTATGTTGGTATCTTGAGAGATTACCTCAATAAGTGTGGGGTCGCAGCCGAGATCGTGTACTTCTCCGGGGCTGTCGAGATCGCGCCAAAACTCGGTCGGGCGGACTATATCTGCGATCTTGTGTCGACCGGTTCGACACTCGACGCCAATGGTCTTGCCGAAGTCGACGTGTTGCTCGAGAGCGAAGCCGTCGTCATTCAGACTCGCGCCGAGCTCAGCGAGGACAAGCAGGCTCTTGTGGATCGAATGCTGCAACGCCTCGACGGCGTGCTACAGGTCCGTGAGAGCAAGTACATCATGTTGCACGCACCTCGCGCGGCGCTCGGCGAGATTTGTGATCTCCTGCCCGGTTCGGAGGCACCGACTGTCATTCCTCTTGAAGGCACAGACGACAAGGTGGCGGTACATGCTGTGTGCCGCGAAACCGTTTTCTGGGAGACGCTGGAAAATCTAAAATCGGCAGGTGCGAGCTCATTGCTCGTGTTACCCGTCGAAAAGATGCTGGCCTGAACGATGGCTATACCAGTCAGCAACTGGAGCGAGCTCGACGATAACGCAAAGTCTGCCCTGCTTGAGCGGCCCGCCGTACGCTCGGATGTGGATATCAGCGCTGAAGTCGCCAGGATCGTGGCGTTGGTGCGCGATACGGGTGATACGGCGATCCGGGAACTCAGCCAGCAACTCGATAGCGCACATCTCGAATCACTCCGCGTTTCAGAACATGAGATGGCGGCCGCGACCGCAGAACTCGGCGAGGGTGCGATTGCGGCAATAGACCTGGCGATCGCGAACGTGCGGCGTTTTCACGAACCACAATTGCCACGCCCGATCTTCGTGGAAACGATGCCCGGCGTGCGCTGCGAACGCATAAGTCACGCCATCGATTCGGTTGGACTGTATGTTCCGGCGGGCACCGCACCATTGCCCTCCACGGCCATAATGCTCGCGGTGCCGGCAGCTTTAGCCGAATGTCCGACGCGCATCCTATGTACTCCACCGCGGCCGGGTGGCAGCGCCGATTCGGCTGTGCTCGTTGCCGCCTCGAGAGCGGGTGTCGTGGATATCTTCAAGATCGGTGGCGCTCAGGCGATCGCCGCGATGGCCTATGGAACGCAATCCGTACCCAAAGTCTGCAAGATCTTCGGACCGGGCAATGTCTGGGTAACCAGTGCCAAGACGCTGGTCAGCACCGACCCTGCCGGCGCAGCAATTGACATGCCTGCCGGACCGTCCGAAGTCCTCGTCATTGCCGATGCGGAGGCCTCGGCCGAATTCGTTGCGGCCGACCTTTTGTCACAGGCGGAACACGGTGTCGACTCCCAAGTTGTGCTGCTGACGACGAGCAATGACCTTGCAAATAACGTGCAGCTCGAAATCGAGCGACAACTCGAGACCTTGACACGTGCAGGCATCGCTCGCGAGGCGCTGGCGAACTCACGGCTTGTCGTCGTTGACAGCATCGAGCGTGCAATCGAGATCAGCAATCGCTACGCGCCCGAGCATCTGCTCTTGCAGATATCAAATCCGCGTACGGCGATGGCCGGCATTCGCAACGCCGGATCGATTTTTGTTGGCCGGTGGTCCCCCGAGGCAGTTGGCGATTACTGCAGCGGCACCAACCACGTGTTACCGACTTACGGCTACGCCAATTCCTTCAGCGGGCTTGGCGTTGACCAATTCATGCGCCAGATGACCGTGCAGGAATTGACGCAAGACGGGCTGGCGGGGCTGGCCGATACTGTCATCACACTCGCAGGTCTCGAGGGTCTGGATGCACATGCAGCCGCTGTCCGACGCCGCCTTGGAGCATCAGAATGACGATTGCAAGGCTTGCCAGAAAAGAAATACGGGCGCTCCGGCCCTATGAGGCGGCAGTCCAGGTTGACGATACGATTCGCCTTAACGCGAATGAAGCACCATGGACAAGCAGCGACGATCACTTTCGCCGGCCGCTGAATCGCTATCCGGAGATTCGTCCTGCACAGCTGCGCGCCGCCCTCGCCGCGCGCTACGGATGTGATGTCGAGAACTTGGTGGTCACGCGCGGTACCAGCGAAGGCATCGACTTGCTGATTCGCGTGTTCTGTCGGGCAGGACAAGACAGTATCGTAACAACCACCCCGACGTTTTCGATGTACCGCCACTATGCAAACGTTCAGAACGCCGCGTTGCGCGAGGTAGAAACAACTCGTGACAACGATTTTGCCGTGGCGGCCAATGCCATTCTCGAAGCCTGCGATGCAACGACGCGCCTTATTTTTCTGTGTTCGCCGAATAACCCAACCGGAACGATGCTTGCGAGGGACACGCTGTTGGAGGTGCTGGAGCGACGCGGCAGCCAATCCGCGGTTATCGTTGACGAGGCCTATATCGAGTTTGCCGACGAACCATCCGTCGTCAAGTTGCTTGATCAATACGAGAACCTGATCATCCTCAGAACGCTATCAAAGGCCCTTGCATTCGCAGGTGCCCGTTGTGGCTCCGTGATAGGACCGCGGGATGTTATTGCCATGCTCAATGCGGTGCAGGCGCCGTATGCGCTCGCGACACCGGTCGTCGAGTGCGTCGAGAACGCACTACGAACCGAAAGCCTGAGAGAGGCAGAACAATGCGTCAGGCAGGTGATTTCCGAGCGCAAGCGACTGACCGAAGCACTTGCCAAGTTCCCGTTCGTCCGCCATATCTGGCCCAGCTCGGCGAACTTCTTTCTGCTGCAAGTCGATGATGCCGACGCACTGATGCGGCAGAGCAGTAGTGACAAGGTCTTGTTGCGATATTTCGGGGGCACCCTCTCCGACTGTGTACGGGTCACCGTAGGTACGCAGGCCGAGAATGACCGCTTACTGCAGACCCTTGCAAGCGTCGTGGAGGTCTAGCCATGGCGTCGAGAATTCTGTTCGTTGATCGTGATGGCACGCTCATCGACGAACCCGAGGACTGTCAGGTCGATTCGCTGCAGAAAGTACGACTCGTCGACGGAGTCATCGCGGCAATGCTCGAGCTGGCGCAAAACGGTTATCGCTTCGTCATGGTCAGCAATCAGGACGGTCTCGGCACGGACTCTTTTCCCGAGGAGCAATTTTCGATCTGCCAGGATCACGTGCTCGCATTGTTTGAGTCGCAGGGCATTCATTTTGACGAGGTCTTCATTTGCCCGCACCTGCCGGATGCAGGCTGCGAATGTCGCAAGCCGCGCGCGGGTTTGCTGACACGCTATCTGGCAGGAACTGACATCGACATGGCCAACTCAGCTGTGATCGGTGACCGCACTACGGATTTGCAGCTTGCGGAGAAAATCGGCGTGCGCGGATTCTTACTGGATCCGGCCAATGGCCCCACCACCACGTGGCCCGGCATTGTGGAGTCTTTGTGCTGCGGCGAGCGTAAGGCAAATGTCGAAAGAAAAACGCAAGAAACCCATATTACCGTGTCCGTCAATCTTGATCGCGCCGAACCCATTTCAATAGCGACGGGAATCGGCTTTTACGATCACATGCTGGAACAAATCGCCAAACACGGTGGCTTCAGTTTGTCACTGACGTGCGCTGGCGATCTCGAGATTGATGATCACCATACGGTCGAGGACACGGCAATCTGCCTGGGCGGAGCGTTGCGCAAGGCACTGGGTAACAAGCGGGGCGTCGGGCGTTATGGTTTCGTATTGCCGATGGATGAGAGTGAAGCAAAGGTGTCCATCGATTTGTCCGGACGCGGTCGATTCGTGTTTCGGGGAGAGTTCCCGCGAGAGCAGGTTGGAGAATTGTCCACCGAGATGGTCGAGCACTTCTTTCGTTCTCTTGCCGACGCGATCGGTGCTGCGTTGCACCTCGAAGTACAAGGACAGAACGCACACCATATGGTCGAAGCCTGTTTCAAATCAGCAGGGCGCGCGTTACGACAGGCTGTTCGTCGAGACGGCAACGACATGCCGTCTACAAAAGGCACGTTGAGCTGAGATGTCTTCAGGCAGTATTGCAATCATTGATAGTGGCGGCGCCAATATCGCGTCGCTGCTGTATGCGTTCAAACGCCTGCATACAGACGCGACCCTGACAACCGATGCCGGGCTCATTAAGGCTGCCGATCGTGTCATCCTTCCAGGCGTCGGCGCGGCGCGCGATGCTATGAGACGCCTACGCGACAGTCGTCTTATCGATGTTATTCGCGAATTGACACAACCCGTGCTCGGCATTTGCCTGGGCATGCATCTGCTTGCAGACGCATCCGAGGAGGAAGACGTGGAATGCCTGGGCATCATTCCCGGCACTGCACGCAAGCTACCCGGAGATACAAGCTGTCCGGTACCGAACATGGGCTGGTGCCCTGTTTCGCAGACCGCTGATCACGAGCTGCTCAGCGACATTGGTGCCGGGGCCTATTTTTACTTTCTGCATAGTTATGCGCTGCCTGTGTCGGAGTGCACGATCGCGCAAGCACACCATGCCGAACCGTTTTCGGCTGTTGTTGGTCACAGGAATTTCGTCGCCGCGCAGTTTCATCCGGAACGCTCAGCCGCTGCGGGCTCGAAACTGCTGCAGAACTTCGTGGGCATTCACTCATGAAAGTCATACCCGCCGTTGATCTTCAGGGCGGTAAGTGCGTGCGCCTGTTTAAGGGAGACTTCGCTCAGGCGACCGAATACAGTGATGATCCTGCAGCGGTTGCGCGGCAGTTCGCCGAGCTGCAAACGACAGACCTGCACATCGTTGATCTCGACGGGGCGCGATCGGGAACCCAGGAGAATCACGAAATCATCACTGCGATTGCGACCGAGTCGGATATGGCAATTCAGGTCGGTGGTGGAATCCGTGATCACGGCACAATTGCCAAGTGGCTGGCGGCGGGCGTCTCGCGTTGTGTGGTCGGTAGCCTCGTAGTCACAGAGCCGGACGCAGTGAAGTCCTGGCTCGTCCGGCATGGCAGCGAACACATAGTCCTTGCATTGGATGTTGAGATCGGCGACGGCGGTATGCCGATGATTACGACACATGGGTGGACGCGT
This sequence comes from Gammaproteobacteria bacterium, assembly GCA_029862045.1. GTDB lineage: Bacteria > Pseudomonadota > Gammaproteobacteria > Steroidobacterales > Woeseiaceae > UBA1847. The sequence continues at coordinate 36,344 of JAOTYE010000010.1, read as the reverse complement.
CCCAGCAGCACATCCCTCTTCGAGTGTATTGCCGAGTTCCGCGGCGCAGGTCTGCGCCACGTGCTATGCACGGATGTCAGTCGTGACGGCGCAATGACCGGGCCAAATCTGGATCTCTACTCGGACATTTTGCGCAGATTCCCGGAGCTGAAATTGCAGGCCTCCGGAGGTGTTCGCAATCTGCAAGATCTTCAGGCGCTACGTGATCGCGGTGTGCCGGCCGCGATAACAGGGCGTGCATTACTGGATGGCAAGATAACTCCGGACGAGGTCGCGTCATTCCAGCAAAACGCATAATTCCCTGCCTTGATGTTCGTGACGGCCTCGTCGTGAAGGGCGTCAAGTTTCGCAATCATCGAGTCGTTGGCGACATTATCGAACTCGCGCAGCGTTATTGTGCGGAAGGTGCCGACGAACTCGTGTTTTACGACATCACTGCCAGTCCTGATGGCAGAAGTGTTGATCGTGCCTGGGTCGACCGGGTTGCAGCCATCATCGACATCCCGTTCTGCGTTGCCGGTGGAATTCGCAGTGTTGCGGATGCTGAGGATGTGCTCAACAAGGGTGCCGACAAAATCTCGATAAACTCCCCCGCGCTGGAGACTCCGCAACTGATTAACCAGCTCGCACGACGTTTTGGATCCCAATGCGTAGTGCTGGGTGTCGACAGCCGTCAACAAAACGGCGGCTACCATGTGTATCAATACACAGGCGACCCCGACAAGACCGCCGCGGCAGATCGGCATACCGTCGACTGGATCGTCGAGGCCCAGGACCGCGGCGTCGGCGAGATTGTGTTGAATTGCATGAATCAGGATGGCGTGCGCCAAGGCTACGACAATCAACAACTTCGCCTTATGCGCGACAACAGCCATGTGCCTTTGATAGCGTCGGGAGGCGCCGGCGTAATGAGTGACTTCGTCGAGACCTTCAAGGTAGCCAACGTCGATGGTGCACTGGCAGCGAGCGTCTTCCATAGCGCGGAAATCAATATCGCCGACCTAAAGCGGTATCTCATCGACAACTCGGTTGACATCCGGCCGGCCGGCTAGGCTGGCAGAGCAACTCCTGCCGACAACAAGGTAGAAAATGTGAGCAACTTGAACTTGAAATTCCTGACGACGCTCGAATCGATCATCGTCGACCGACGCGAGAATCCTGCTGCGGAGAGTTATACGTCAGGTCTTTTCGCGCTCGGTCCGAAGCGAATTGCCCAGAAGGTTGGCGAAGAAGCCGTTGAACTGGCACTCGCCGCTGTCGATGGCGATCGCACCGAAACTGTCAATGAAGCAGCTGACCTGATGTTTCACCTGCTCGTACTGCTTAACAGTCGGGACATCTGCTTGACGGATGTCGTGGCCGCGCTGGAGTCACGCCATACGGCTGATCACTAAGAAGCTTTTTCGAGCGAGAGCGCTTTCTTCTCCTTCAGGTCAGATTACGAGCTCTGGCGCTACATCGCGCCGATTATATTGAGAACTCATGACGTAACCATAGGCGCCGGTGTTGGCAATAAGGATGACGTCATTCTCCTCGGTAAGCGGCAGTAACCGGTCGCTGCCAAGCCGATCACCTGTCTCGCAAATTGGGCCGACAACCGTCACCGTATCGGTCGGTACTTCGTCAGCCTTCGTGAGATTTACGATTTCGTGATACGAGCCGTACAGGGCAGGACGAATCAGTGAATTCATACCTGTGCCGATTCCGATATATCGCATGCTGCCTTTACCCTTTAGTTGCGTTACGTGACTAATCAGGACACCGGCCTGGGCCACAAGATAGCGGCCGGGTTCGAGCCAGAGTCGATATTGTGGATACGATGCGCGAATTTCGTTAAGCGTTTCATCGAGCTTCTCTAGATCAAACGGCTTTTCGCCCGGTTTTTCCGGTATGCCGATGCCGCCGCCCAGGTCGATTGATTTCACGGCAGGAAACTTCTGCGCGACCTGAACGAGTTCAACGGCCACCGAGCGCCAGTTATCGGGATCGAGAATGCCGCTGCCGCTGTGCGCGTGAATGCCGATCACTTCAGCTCCTGCAGCGTCAATGAGCTGTTTCAATTCGTCTACTTCGAAGCGCGGAATCCCGAACTTGGAATGATTGCCCGCCGTTTTGACGTTCTCATGATGACCGCGACCCTGCCCCGGGTCGACGCGAATGAATAACTTCGTGCCTTCGAAAAGTTCGGGCCACGCTTCCAGTGGGTACAGATTATCGAGTGTCAGTTGCAGTCCCTTCCTGACAGCCCATTCGTACTCGGCGCGCGGCGCAAAGTTCGGGGTGAACAGGATGCGTCCAAGGTCAACGTCCGGAATGACCTTTTCGATCCACTTGACTTCACCCGGCGAAACGCATTCGAAATCGACCCCTTCTGCGGCCAGCGCTTGCAGGATTTCTGCGTTGAAATTCGCCTTGACTGCGTACAGAACCCGATCGACGCTGCTCAATTGCAACAGATTGCGTGCCGCCTCGCTCACAGTGTCGCGATCATAGACAAAGGCATTGAGCTGCTTTCCAGCCAGTTTGAGCAGCTGCTTCCGTTTTCGCATCCACCAGGTATCGTGCGTCTGCGCGGCAGCAAGATCGCCGAAAAAGAGCCTCTCCCAGCTTTGGCCAAAGATCGCGCTACCGCCTGCTCTGCGAATGATGGATGCGTGCAATTTGCGAACGAGCCGGGGCCCCTGACCCTGGTCCACGACAAAGCTCAGATTAAGGTCGTTCGCTGCCTGCGACATCAAATGAATCTTCTCTTCCTCGAACACGCCGAGCGCAGGCGCCATGCGCGGCAAGATCGTACGGATTTTTCGGCCAACCAGGCTGACAGCCGAGCAATCGTTGATAGCACGTACTCGACAAAGACTCTCGAGATCGCTCAACAACGCTCGCTGTGCGTCAGCGGGAAGCAAACCGTCCTTGGTATCGATTGACACTGTGACGTTGGTCTCGGACGTCGAAATCAAATCGACCGACACACCGTGCTCACTGAAGATGGCGAAAGCCCGGGCGAGAAAGCCAACCTCATGCCACATTCCGACCCCATCCATCGAAACCAGCGTCAGCCCGTTACGCAAACAGATTCCTTTAACCTGTGGTTCGACTTCGTCGGTCGCCGATGAAACGACTGTCCCGGGAATCTCCGGCGCGGTCGTGCAACGAATAAACAACGGAATGCTGAATGCACGCAGCGGGGACAGGCAGCGTGGATGCAAGACCGAACTGCCGGCTGACGCCAATTCCTGCGCCTCGTCGTAATGCAACGCAAGCAGCAATCGTGCTGACGGCACAACTCGCGGATCCGCCGTGAACATTCCTGGCACATCGGTCCAGATTTCGAGACGGCGCGCCTGCAGTCGGGCGGCGAAATAGCTTGCCGACGTATCGGACCCGCCGCGGCCGAGCAGAACTGTCTCGCCCCATTCGTTACGTGCGATGAAACCCTGTGTCAGAATGACGCGGCCTTCCCTTTCCAGCTTTTCCCGGAAATCCGGGTCTGCCGCACTGTCACACTTGGCTGACAGATAGTCTTGCTTGCGTTGACCGCCACTGCTGCTGACACTGGTCAGCAGGTCGCGCGCGTCCGTCCACTCCACGGGCAGCCCAATGCTCTGCAAATAGTGCGCGCCAAGACGGGTAGCCATGAGTTCACCGAGCGCCATAATGCGTACTCGTACCCGCACGCTGACTTCCCGGATGAGCCGCACGCCGGCAACGAGCTGTTCCAGTTCATGCAATGTCTCGTCAAGCAAGGCCGGGCCATCGAGCCCGAGCGCGCGCGCCAGATCATAGTGCTGTTCGCGAATTACTGAGAGGCCTGCTGAACTCTCGCCGTCCGACGCTGCGCGCAATACGCCCTCGAGTTCGTTCGAAACCCCTTTGAGGGCGGAGTGCACGACAACAGGATGCAGACCCTCGTTCAGTCGATTGCCAATCAGGGCAGCAATCGTCCCCCAGCTCTCGGCAGTTGACACGCTTGTACCACCGAACTTCATCACCACCCACGGCGATTCCGAAATATCCACGGGTGCACCCAGTGATGCGCCGCTGGCAAAACTCGCTTCCACGACCGATTCGTTCATGCTGTTGCTCAACCATCAATTCATGGGCAAAAAAAAACCCGCCAGGAGTCTCCTCGCGGGTTCGTTGACAAAGTCCAGACTTTATTACTAGCCGGTACTATTGCCATTCGCACCCACGCACCTCTGGCGCGCCATATATTTTATGTGTTTTTTCACATCGATCGTCTCGATGCGTCGGCACATTACGTGGGTGACATAAAGCCTCATCCGGGAAGTAGAGCGAATCGGCTCGCAAAGGTCAAGTGCTTCCCCGAATTTCCAGGCTACGCTGCGGCCCGGCCCGACAGAAATCATGTACGAATCGATCAGGACGGCTTGCTGGCAGTACGGCGGGTCCCTGCGCCGCCCGTGTCATTCATCCCATAGCGGCGGAATCGTAACAGCTCCCTCCGCCGCGGAAGACACCTCGTTGCGGTATTTTGCGAGCGCACCGCTTTTTATCGGTGACCGCGGCCGCTTCCATCGCTGCCTGCGTCCAGCCATCTCTGCGTCGCTGATACCGAGTTCTATCTGCTTGCTCGCAGCGTCGATAACGATCAAATCGCCGTCCTCGATAAGCGCAATCGGGCCGCCAACAGCCGCCTCGGGCGATACATGCCCGACCACAAACCCGTGGCTACCGCCGGAGAATCGTCCATCTGTAATCAGTGCAACGTCGGCACCGAGTCCCTTACCCATGATTGCGCCGGTCGGACTCAGCATCTCGCGCATCCCGGGACCACCTTTCGGTCCTTCAAAGCGAATGACGACGACGTCGCCGGCCTTGATCAGGCCGTCCAGTATTGCCCGCAAAGCGTCTTCTTCGGAGTGAAAGACGCGCGCAATGCCCTCAAACCGAAGCCCTTCTTTGCCAGTTATCTTCGCCACCGCGCCTTCCGGGGCGAGATTACCGTAGAGAATCGAAAGATGGCTGTCGGCCTTAATTGGGTTGTCGAAACTACGGATGATGTCCTGTCCGGCCGGATAGTCTTCGACTTCGGCAAGATTTTCCGCGAGCGTCTTCCCGGTGACCGTCATACAGCCGCCATGCAGCAAACCATGATCGAGCATGCGCTTCATCAGAGGTTGAATGCCCCCGATCTCTATGAGCTCGGACATCAGGTACTTGCCGCTGGGTTTCAGGTCTGCGAGCAAGGGCACGCGCGCGCCGATGACCGTGAAATCATCAAGGTTGAGGTCAACGTTCGCCTCGCGAGCCATGGCGATCAGGTGAAGCACCGCATTGGTTGAACCGCCGAGCGCGATGACAACCGAAATCGCATTCTCAAACGCCTTGCGCGTCATGATATCGAGCGGTTTGATGTCGTTTCGGAGGAGATTCAGAACCGCTTCACCGGCGCGACGGCAGTCGTCGACCTTTTGCTCGGACACGGCTTCCTGAGCCGAGCTGTTCGAGAGGCTCATACCCAGCGCCTCGATCGCCGATGCCATGGTATTTGCGGTGTACATGCCACCACAGGCGCCCGGACCCGGAATCGCGGTCCGTTCGACGTCGAGTAGCTCTGCGTCGCTGATCGTTCCGCCCGATTTCGCCCCGACGGCTTCGAACACGGATACGATATCGCGCCGCTTTGCCCCGGGCTTGATCGTGCCACCGTAAACGAAAACCGACGGCCGGTTCAGGCGCGCGATAGCCATCAGGCAACCCGGCATGTTCTTGTCACAACCGCCGATCGCGACGAGCCCGTCGAAACCTTCGCCGGCTGTCACCGCTTCAATCGAGTCAGCAATTATTTCCCGCGACACGAGCGAATAGCGCATTCCAGGGGTTCCCATCGAAATCCCGTCGGAGATAGTAATCGTATTGAATAAGACCGCTTTGCCGCCCGCTTCATCCGCCCCTTTGGCGGCCTCTGCAGCGAGATCGTTAATGTGCATATTGCACGGCGTGGTCATTGCCCAGGTCGATGCAATTCCGATTTGTGGTCGTTGGAAGTCTTCGTCGGTAAAACCAACGGCACGCAACATTGCCCGGCTTGACGCCTGCTCGTCGCCATCGACAACGATGCGCGAATAGCGCCGCAGCTCTTTCTCTTCCATCGTGATCGCCCTGTTTCTTCGTGTCGGCTACCTGACGTCGCGTCAGGTCAGGGGCGGAAGTCTAACAATGAATCGGTTTCCAGCGAAGCGCCGGATTCCGGCTTGCAGGGGGCTTTACTGATCGTCGTCGCGAATCATGATAGCAACGCGTCGAAAAACGCCGACATCGGCTGCCGAATCTGCCGAAGACAATTCCACGCTGAAAGCCTCATTGTCCTCGTACGCGGAGTCTTGGACCAGAGGAATCAGGAGTCTTGTTGAACGCTGCTTCGGACCAAACTCGATCGTAGTATTGCCCGGCGCGAAATAGTCTTCACCTTGCGTTGCCGTGATGTCGCGGAGCGCATAGCCAACGACAAGCTGCGTGTTGTCGGGATTGAAGCGAATGATTTCAAGCTGGACGGCCGGATCCTGTTCGTTCACCGTCACCTGACTCGTCGCAAACGCAACCGTATTGACAGGCAATGTCGCCTCGAACGCGCGTTGATCGTCGTCCTGCAGCACGACATTGATAATCGCGAGTTCCGATGTCGCCGTGTCCGATTCACGCACGCGTAGTGTCGACTGTTGATCGGCCTCTCGGACAGCATCAGACCTCATCGCAAGCGTCACGCGAGCACGGTCTTGCCCCACCGGAAAGTCCACATAGCCGTTATCCGAGAATTCATACTGACCCGAAGCCCAAGGCGAGCGATTGCCACTGAAGCCGGCCTCTTCGAGCCTGAGCGTCAGTGGAAATTCGACCATAGTGCGCACCAGGTCCACGGTTGCAGTACGGCCATCTTCCCGAAGCGTTACGGTTACCGATTCAGTGTTGCCGGCATCCGTTGAGATGCGTACTTCTGCAGTTGGCGGCGGCAGTTTCGAAAAATCAACCAGTGGTACCGCAATTACTTCCGGTTGCGGAATCGCAACCGCCTCGACGTCCTCGACCGCTGCCAGGAATTCGCTCCCGGTCGCCGCTTCGACCACCGAATCAGGAACGATTGCATCGACAACCGGTTCTTCCGCGTCCGTCGTGACGATTTCTGGCGCAATCGACTCAACGTCCGCGGCCTCTGGCAGCAGCTCCGGTGAATCCTGAATCATGAAGCGATCTTTCAGCGGATCGAGCCAACCGAGTTGATTCCCAGCAACACCCAGCAACGCCAGAAGAACAACGAAGCCTATGATGACTCTACCAGTACTGGAACTCTCGTCAGGCTCGGTGAATCGGGCAGGCGCAGGAATATCGACGGTTATCGACTCTGCGGCCTCCACGTCGAGGGCATCGATGAAATCCGTCATCGAATTGAATCGTGTCACGCGCGAGTACGACAGCGCTTTCTTCAGAACCCGCCAGTTGGCATCACTGAGCTTATCAAGCCGTTGCGGTTTCATACCCTCTTCCGCAGCTTCGGCCGCATTGCGCGGTCCGAATACGCGATAGCCTGCAATGAGTCGATACAACAGACATGCCAGTGAGAATACATCGTCCGCCGGCGTCGGTTTTTCACCCGTCAATACCTGCATGCTCGAATAGGCAGGTGTAAGCAGTCCCAAAACCCCAGGATCGAAATCAGGATCGAAATCCAGCTGCTTTTGCCGCACACGCGCGACGCCGAAATCAAACAACTTCGCATCGCCATTCGGCGCAATCATGACATTGCCTGGTTTGACATCGGCATGGACGATTCCACATCGATGTGCGTAGTCGAGCGCCTTGCCAAGCTGACGTACGATCTTGAAAGCGCGCTCTGTATCGATACTGCCTGAATCCGGAGAATCGAGGATGTCGGCGAGCGTCCTGCCCTCGAGCCATTCCATGACAATGAAATACAGGTCGTCATCGCGATCGAGATCGACGAAACGAACGATGTTGGGATGCACAAGGCACCGACCTTTCGCAGCTTCCTGCTGAAGTGCTCTCAGGGCCTGGCCGTTCTGCGACAGTTGTGACGACAGAACTTTCACCGCCACCCAGTGCGAGTCTGCTCCGGCTTCGGCGAGCCGCCGGTCCATCGCTTTGTACACGACCCCCATGCTTCCGCCGGTGACGCGCTCTTGCAGCATGAAGCGATCGCGCAGCAACGAACCAATTTGGACGCGGCTGTCTGCAGAGTCGGGCTCGATCGAATCGACGGCAGGAATGACCGCGGTCGAGGTCGTCGGATCATCATTTGCCGGTGGACACTCTTCGAGATTGTTACTGATTCGAGGTTCAATCCTGACGGTCGCATCGTACATAGCCGAACTCGTCGGGATTTGCTCGGTAACGAAACGATCGAGCATCGACTTGACGAGCTGAAACGTCTCCTTACGCAGATCGCCATTCTCGTATCGCTCCTGCAACACGCGCCGGATCTCGGCCTCGCTGGCGCCACTACTACCCAGCAGGCGCCCGATGCCCTCCTGGATTTCGGCGAGCATCTCAACGTCGTCGGCCTTGTCATCGAGCCTGTCCTCGAGGTTCGAGAGCTGATCGACGAATGAGTCGCGAATATTTTCCGATTTTGCGTTCATATTGCCTCGTGGCCACCTTACTGTTATCGCGACCACACGAATTTATCCTGGTTGGTCGAATTCTACCGGTTCGGTCAAGTCCTCACGCGGAACTGGTCGTCAAATTACCTTGCCCGGATTCAAGATGTTCTGCGGGTCCAGGGCCCTTTTCATCGTACGCATAAGCCCCATCTCGGCGCCACCGCGATACCGACTGAGGTAGTCTTTCTTGAGCACGCCGATGCCGTGCTCGGCGCTGATGCTGCCGTCGAGATCGTCGACAAGGTCATAAATGGCCTCGGTCAGCGCCTCGCCTTCGGCGAGGAAAGCAGCGCCATCCGCATCTGGCGGTTGCGCGATGTTGTAATGCAGGTTGCCGTCTCCGACATGCCCGAACGCCACAAGGCGGGCTTCCGGCGACATACTTTCGAGCAATAAGTCGCCGCGTAGCAGAAACTCACCAATACTGCCGATAGGCACCGATATGTCGTGTTTGAGGCTGGCACCTTCAGGTTTCTGCGCCTCGGAAATCGAATGCCGCATGCGCCAGAATCGTTCCGCTTCGGCCTCGTTCTTGGCAATTATTGCGTCGCTGATCAGAGTATCTTCCATTGCGCTGACAAGCGCATTCTCAATCTCCGCGTACGAATCGCCGACGATTACTTCGCATAAGACATACCAGGGATGTTCGTTCGCAAACGGTAACGCCGAATCCGGCATGTGGCGTCTAACAAATCGCAGGCACCTGTCCGATAGCAGTTCGAATGCCTGGATTCGATCTGAGAGGTGCTCACGCATTCGTGCCAGAAGCTGCGCGGCGCAATTCGCGCCTGGCAGTGCAACGAACACGGTGGCCGTCTCACCGGGGTCTGGATACAGCTTCAGCGTCGCCGCCGTAATAATACCCAGTGTTCCCTCACTGCCCACGAACAGCTGCTTCATGTCATAACCGGCCGTGTCTTTGCGCAATGAACGCAGACCGTCCCAGATAGTCCCGTCCGCGAGAACGACCTCAAGACCGAGTACCTGTTGCCGGGCTGTGCCGTAGCGAATGACATTGATGCCTCCGGCGTTTGTCGAGAGATTTCCGCCGATCTGGCAACTGCCCTCCGCAGCAAGGCTCAGCGGAAAAAACCGGTTTAGTGCCTTCGCTGCCTCTTGAATGACGGCGAGAACACAACCGGCCTCGACAACAATAGAAAAATCGTCTGCGTCGATCGCTCTTATTGAGTTGAGTCGTGACAGGGAAAGCAAAACCTGTTCCCCGGAGTCGTCAGGAATCGCGCCGCCACACAGTCCGGTATTGCCGCCCTGCGGAACGATCGCGACGCGTGCTTCGGCACACGCACTGACTACTTCGGATACCTGAGCAGTCGTGCTCGGCGACACCATGATAAGTGCCTGCCCACAATACCTGCCGCGCCACTCGGTCAGGTGCGGCTCGAGCGTGTCAGGATCGTCCGACCAGCCCTTTGCACCAACGATTGCTTTGAGTTCGTCAAGCAGCATCAATATCCTCGAAGATCGCCTGTTTGGCGAAGGTCGCCCAGTCTATGTTGCTGCCGCAAAAGACCGAGACAATCGTTTTGCCTTGCAGATGATCGCGCAGTGGCCCCAACAGTGCGGCGGTGGATGATGCACAGGCGGGTTCAACAGCGATCTTCATCAACCGATACAGCAGCCCCATTGCCTGCCCAAGCTGCGTATCGTCGACGAGAACCAGCCTGTCGACGTTTTGCCGGCAGAGGTCGAACGAAAACGGCAGCGCAAATGGGGCCCCAAGGCTGTCAGCAATCGTACGCACTCTTTCGATCGCCTGTGGCTTACCAGCATCGAAACTCCTGTGCATCGAATCGGCGCCCTCGGGCTCGACACCGATGATTTCACAGTCGGGCCGCAGTTGTTTGATCGCACTTGAAATGCCGCCTATCAGTCCACCGCCACCGATCGGCACAACGACCGCATCGAACTGCTCACATTGCTCACACATCTCCAGTCCAAGCATGCCGGTTCCAGTGGCGATCGCCGATCCTTCGAATGGATGCACGAAAAATCGCCCTTCCTGGTCCTGAATTGCCTTTGCGATCTCAAATGCCTCGTGTATATCATCGACAAAGACCAGCTCTGCGCCGTATGAGCGGCACGCCTCAATTCGTGAAATATTGGCGGTGCTGATCATGACGACCTTTGCGCTGGCGCCAACCGCACGTGCCGCGTACGCAGTCGCGACCGCATGGTTGCCCGCGCTGACCGCCGTCACGCCGGCGGCCCGTTGTTCGTCGCTGAGACTGTTCAGAACGGCAAGGGCACCGCGTGCCTTGAAGGTGCCCGTGCGCTGCAGGAACTCGAGTTTCCCGAAGACGGTGGTACCGCCACCCAACAGCGCTTCAATCGCCGTACAGCGCATCATAGGGGTGCGAATCAGATCTTTACCCAATGAGTCTCGCAGCAATTCAATCGCCGCAATAGTCGGCCCCCTATTCATCCCCCTTTTTCCTGATTCATCTCTACGTGACTTATGTAAAATGGTCCAAATGTCCCGCTCAAGTAATTCCGGGAATATAAACTGGATGCGCGCACTTCTTAATAATACTTGCGCTATACATAAGAGTTGATTACTTTCCACTCACGGTATCGGCGCAACAACGATACCGGCGCTGGCTGTGTGAACTGTGGCAGAGAAAGCAGTCGCACGGAAGTCGCTTTGGGCACATGTATGGAACTTGACGATCTTTCGCAATCCGGCATTCGGCGTATAGCCGATTTCTCTCCCTATCTGGATCAACTGGCCGGACTCGCGCAGGAAATGGGGCTGCGCCAGCGAAGTAATCTGGTTTACCTCGAAAGCTGCCTGCATCAGCACTGGTCACTTGGTCAGAACAACATCCTGAGTTGGGCTCCAATCGACGGCGGCCTGCTGATTCTGGTCGTCCCTCACTACGCCATCGCGGAATACACGTCGCCACAAGCCGATCGCAACGCTTCAAAGGTGTCTGCCCGGTTTATTACCGAATTGATATCCGGTGAGCGCCAGTTGTCTCTGTCGCAAATGCAAAAGGTGGCCCGCCTGCTCAATGTTGAGCCGGTCTCGCTAACCCTGCGCCAACCGCTGACCGGTCATCCGGTCGAAACTCAGATCATCGAGAAGATGATCCGGCGCTACGGTATTAATTTCGTCGCCAGCCGCGCCGTCACACTGTTCGACATCGTTGGATTCAGCTTATTGACACCATTCGAACAGATGACGCAGCTCAACAGCCTGTCCTACTCCCTGAATTCGGCTCATGCCAAGATGCTTGAGCAGGATGTGGGTATTAATTTCGCGCGTTCCTCGAGTGGTGACGGATTTTATGTCTGGAACCGCGACGATGGCCTCGAGGCCAATGTGAATCTCTATCACTTTATGCACATCGTTCTTGCTGATAATGCGATCGCAAGAAGTAAGACAACGTCCAAGGCCGTACCACGGCTTCGTGCTTGTTTTCACGTTGGTGCCTGTTACGAATTTCATCAGGCAGAGGGACTCAATCCGACGATGCACAACTTCATCGTGGGTGACGTGACTATCGAGCTGGCGCGCATGATCGATGCGGCGTTGCCGGGACAGATACTCGTAGGGGATTTCCTTGCCGATATCACAACAGACTACGTTGATCCGGCGCAAACGCAGGCCAATCTCGACGCCGTCACATTCTTGCAGCGCGCGCAAGGCAACCTGGCCAAACTCAGCGGGATGGAGTTCTCAGGAGAGCGAGTTACCGCGATCAAGTGCTACCTGACCGGTGAGAACATGGGAGGTGGCCAATTCAACATTCGACGTTTGCACATCAAGGACAAGCACGGCCTGTCGCGGGTGGCGTATAACGCCAAGGTCAATATCTACCGTGAGACGGCGCAACCGATACTGCTCGGAATCGAAGACCGAAAACTCGCGTTGGCCATATCCTAATTGGTCGGGGCGGGGAGATTCGAACTCCCGACCCCCACAACCCCATTGTGGTGCGCTACCAGGCTGCGCTACGCCCCGACCGGACTCGGACAAAAAGCAATGTCTGAGGGCGGCAATGATACTTGCCACTCTGGACAGAAGAAAGTTGATTTTTAGCGACGCAGAATCTTAAGAACTTGTTCAAGTTCCAAGCGTAACTGTTTGATAATTTGCTGACTTTGCGTGACATCCGATTTCGCAGTATCGCCCATCAGACGTTGCCGAGCACCGCCGATCGTAAACCCCTCGTCGTACAAAAGGCTCCGGATCTGCCGAATAATCAGCACGTCCTGGCGTTGGTAATAGCGTCGATTACCCCGCCGCTTTACTGGTTTCAGCTGTGGAAACTCTTGCTCCCAGTACCTGAGTACGTGTGGCTTAACGGCACACAGATCGCTTACTTCACCTATTGTGAAGTAACGCTTACCAGGTATCGGAGGTAGTTCGGCGTTATTCCCCGGTTCCAGCATATGCTTCTACTCGGGCCTTTAGTTTTTGTCCCGGCCGAAACGTAACCACACGACGTGCGGTGATCGGAATTTCCTCACCCGTTTTCGGGTTACGTCCAGGTCGTTCTTTCTTGTCCCGAAGGTCAAAATTCCCGAAGCCGGAAAGTTTGACCTGTTCCCCAACTGCAAGCGACGCTCGCAGCTCCTCAAAATACATGTCGACGAGCTCACGAGCTTCTCTTTTGTTGAGACCCAGCTCGTTGAACAGCGATTCCGCCATATCTGCTTTTGTCAGTGCCATTGCTTCTAGTCTCTCAACTCAGCCGCAAATTTCTCTTCCAATTTGCGCACTGCAGCGGTCATTGCGGCATCCGCGTCATCGTCAGTAAGGGTGCGCGATGTTTCCTGTAAAATCAAGCCTAAAGCTACGCTTTTTAGCCCTGCTTCTATGCCTGGACCCTTATAAATGTCAAAAATCCTGACGCTTGAAATCAAATCCGGTGCCGCCGAGGCCACGGTGGAAACAAGATCATCAGCAGAAATCTTGTCGTCAACAACGACCGCGATATCACGACGAATTGATGGATATTTCGACACAGGCGTTGCTGTCGGGGCTGTCGATGCAAGTGCCGCAGCGGCGTCCAATTCAAAAAGAAACGCATCCCGTTTCAGATCAAAAGATTTCAAATGACGTGGATGCAGTTTGCCGATCACGCCGATTATCTGCCCGTCGCGAACGATGTTCGCCGCCTGGCCGGGTTGTAATGCGGTGTGCTCCGTTGTGACAAATTCAAACCTCGAGGTATCACCTGCGAGGTTCAAGAGTGCAGAGACATCCGATTTTATGTCGAAGAAATCAACGGCCTGGCTTTTGCTGCCCCACTGTTCCGGCAACGCTGAGCCCATTGCGACACCAGCGATGCGCACGACTTCGGTGTGATCGCCTAATGAACCATGGAATGATTTGCCAATCTCAAACAGGCGAACCCGGTCTTGTTGTCGTGCTGCGTTGGCTGCTGCCGCGATCAACATGCCTGGCCATAACGACGCACGCATGACAGACATTTCAGATGAGATTGGATTACTCAAAACGAGTTCCGGGTCGACGCCGGCTAGCTTCTTGTTCGACTCCAAATCAATGAAACTGTAAGTAATAACTTCCTGATAATCACGCGCCACCAATGTCATTGCAACGTACTCGAGTTCGATCTTCGACTCGGTAACGACTTCAAGCGGCGTTTCGGCGATTGCAGTGGTCTCTGGAATTGCGTCGTAGCCGTAAATGCGGGCAATTTCCTCAATCAGATCCACTTCGATTTCGAGATCGAAGCGATGACTCGGTGCCGTTATATCCCATCCGTCTTCTGCGGGCGCAACTTCAAGCCCCAATCGCTGCAGGATTTCGACCACGGTTGGGTCGTCGAGGTGCAGGCCGAGAAGTTTCGTAATTCGTGCTCGCCGCAGATGAATCGTCTCTCGTTTTGGGAGGAATTCGGTCGCCGTATTCATCACGAGTGGACCCGCATCGCCGCCGGAGATTTCGAGCAATAAAGCGCTTGCCCTTTCCACGGCACGAGCCTGGCCGGCGGGATCGACACCACGCTCAAATCGCAGCGATGCGTCGGTGTGCAAGCCATAGGACCGTGCGCGTCCGGCCATGAATTCCTGAGGCCAGAATGCTGCCTCGAAAAACACGTCGACCGTGGAGTCGCTCACTGCGGTACTCAGCCCGCCCATGATTCCGGCGAGGCCGATCGCGCCGCTGTCATCACTGATAACGAGCGTATCGGCGTTGACCGACACCTCTTTTTCATCCAGCAGCGTGACCTTTTCGCCTTTCTTGGCCAATCTGGGCCGAATCGCACCGCTGACGAGCTTCAGGTCATACGCATGCAGCGGCTGTCCAAGTTCGAGCATCACGTAATTAGTGACATCGACGACAGGGTGAATCGACCGCAGGCCCGAGCGACGCAACTTCTCGGTCATCCAGACCGGCGATTCCGCTGCGGGATCGATATTGCGTATCACCCGCCCCGCAAAATTCGGACAACCCTCCGGCAGTTCCACCTGAACCGGGTGTGTGTCATCAATTGTTGCTGCGACCGGTGCAGCGATCGCATCCTTGATCTTTGTGCCAGTCAATGCAGAAACGTCTCTCGCGATTCCGAGAACGCTGAAGCAATCGCCACGATTGGGCGTCAGGTCGAAATCGATGACTGCATCGGGTAGCCCTAGGTACTCGGCCAACGCAGTGCCGACCGGCGCATCCTCCGGCAGGGACATGATTCCATCGGACTCGTCGCCAAGCCCGAGTTCCACGGCAGAGCACAACATTCCGTTCGATGTGACACCACGAATCTTCGACTTGCGAAGCTTGAGACCGTTCGGCAACGTTACGCCTGGCGTCGCCAGCGGGCTCTTCATACCCTTGACGACATTCGGCGCGCCACAAACGACTTCGATAGTCTCACTACTGCCATCGGACACCTGGCAAACGCTCAGCCGATCGGCATCAGGGTGTTTATTGACCGCGACAACCTCGGCGATGACGACACCTTCCAGACCATCCCCTTCTGTTCGGATGTCGTCGACTTCGTGGCCAGCCATGGTCAGGCGATGGCCGAGAGCCTCGGTATCAAGGTCCGGATCGACCCATTCGCGCAACCAGGATGCAACGATCTTCATGGCGATTACCGGAACTGCCGCAAGAAGCGGAGGTCATTCTCGAAAAAAGTGCGCAGGTCCGTCACGCCATAACGCAACATGGCCAGGCGCTCGACGCCCATGCCGAACGCGTAACCCGTGAACTCCTCAGAATCGACACCGGCTGCTTCGAGCACGTTTGGGTGCACCATGCCGCAGCCGAGAATCTCCAGCCACTTGCCCTTTTCCCAAAGAATATCCACTTCGGCAGACGGCTCTGTGAACGGGAAGTATGACGCGCGGAATCGTAGTTGGGCTTCGCGTTCGAAAAAACTCTCCACAAACTGGTGCAAGACAGCCTTCAGATTTGCCAGGCTGATGCCGCGATCGATCACCAGGCCTTCAACCTGGTGGAACATCGGTGTGTGCGTCTGATCAGAGTCGCAACGATAAACTCGACCCGGAGCGATAATCCGGATCGGCACGCCCTCCTCGACCATCGAACGAATCTGCACGGGTGATGTGTGCGTGCGCAACAGATTGCCGCCCGGAAAGAAGAACGTGTCGTGCTCGGCGCGCGCCGGGTGATTCTCCGGAAAATTCAATGCCGTGAAATTGTGGAAGTCGTCCTCTATCTCCGGGCCGGTGCGGACACCGAAACCGGCTTTGCAGAATATCTTCTCGATCCTCGTCATCGCACGAGAGACCGGATGGCGGCCACCAATAGACGCACCCCTCCCCGGCAGTGTCACGTCGACTGCGTCGCCAGCAAGCGTTGCCTCCAGTGCCGCTGTGCCCAGCGCCTCACGGCGGGCATTGATAAGGCCCTGCAGTTCCTGCTTGGCCTGATTAATTTCTTGCCCGACAGTGGGACGCTCGTCGACTGGCAAGTCGCTGAGCGACTTGAGTCGTGCTCTTAGCTCGCCTTTCTTGCCAAGGTAGGTGACTCTGACTGCATCCAGTGCAGCCAGATCGGTCGCTGCATCGATTTCCGATGCCGCCGTTTGAACCAGCTCGCTCAGTGCCCGCATAAGAATCAATCCGAGTGGGCGCGGCGCGGCCGCACCCGTGTCGGTACCCTAGCTGCTTTGAGCCAGACTGGCTTTCGCCTGTTCAGCAATCGCGCCGAATCCCTCGGGATCGTGTACCGCGATATCGGCCAGAACTTTGCGGTCAACCTCAATATTTGCCAGGTTCAGGCCATTTATCAGGCGACTGTAGGACAGCCCATGCAAACGAGCCGCCGCATTGATGCGTGCGATCCACAGTGCGCGGAACTGGCGCTTGCGTTGACGACGATCCCGGTATGCGTACTGGCCCGCTTTGATGACGGCCTGCTTGGCAGTCTTAAACAGTTTGCTGCGCGCACCGTAGTAGCCTTTTGCCTTACCGAGGACCTTTTTATGGCGTGCTTTGGCGGTAACGCCATTCTTTACTCTAGCCATTTCTCAATCTCCTCTTAGCTGTAAGGAAGCATGCGACGCACGCTCTTTACGTCGCTCTCAGCAACTTGCAGGGTCAGACCCAGCTGGCGCTTACGCTTCGACTTCTTCTTGGTGAGAATGTGATTGAGGTGCGACTGGGCACGCTTGAATCCGCCCTTGGCCGTGCGCCGGAAGCGCTTGGCCGCGCCCCGGTTCGTCTTCATCTTCGACATTGTCTTCTCCACTTTACTGGCCATGCTACGTACCGGACAACCGGCCGATGCAGGCGGGATATGCTTTTACGGTTGTCGTTACCCGCAGAAAGCTGCTCGTTAATGCTTTTTCGGCGCCATCACCATGATCATTTGCCGTCCTTCCATTTGCGGCATCTGCTCGACAACAGCGAACTCTTCCAGGTCTCCTCGGACCCTGGCCAGCAGATTCGCACCCAGTTCCTGGTGTGCCATCTCCCGGCCTCTGAATCTCAACGTGACTTTGGTCTTATCACCATTTTCCAGGAACTCCACGAGTTTGCGCAGTTTGATCTGGTAGTCACCTTCGTCCGTCCCCGGACGAAACTTTATCTCTTTTACATGTACCTGCTTCTGCTTGCGCTTGGAGTGTTGAGCCTTTTTGTTCTGCTCGAACAAATACTTGCCAAAATCCATTATCCGGCAAACAGGTGGCTCGGCATTTGGCGAAACCTCAACCAGATCGAGCCCGACGTTCTTGGCCAGATCAATCGCATCGGTCAGTGGCATCACACCGGCTTGCTCACCTTCCGCGTCAATAACGCGGACTTCCTGGGCATCTATCTCTTCGTTACGTCGTACGCGCTTTGTGGCTGCGATCCTTAGATCCTCCAATACTCAACAGGTCCCCACTCTGGCTGCACGCATCGAAGCGCCGCAGCAACTGCGGGAACGCGATTCTATATAGCCAAATAGCAAGAAACAACCGTGGAAACGATTGTTTTTCCAAAAAAATCAGGTAATTCGTTGCCAATTCGCAACGCCGGGCCAACATTGGGGAATTGGTGGGCGATGGTGGTCTCGAACCACCGACCTCCACGATGTCAACGTGGCGCTCTACCCCTGAGCTAATCGCCCTATCTAACTATGCTGCCCCGGCGAGGGGCGGCATACGATACTCAAGCCATCCGTTACACGCAAGGCCCATTATCCAGCCTTGCGATCGGTCAATCCAAGCCCTTCCTGGCGAATGCGGTGAATCTCGTCGCGTAGCCGGGCAGCTTCCTCGAATTCGAGGTCGCGCGCGTGTTTGAGCATCTGCTTCTCGAGTTTTGCGGCTCGTTTCAAAAGTTGTGCAGGCGTCATTGTTTCGTATTGTGCTGCCTCCTCGGCGACGCGGCGTCGACCCCTGCCCGGCAACGGATACGCCGCTTCCATGATATCGGCGACCTGCTTCACGATTGTCGCCGGCGTAATATCGTGCCTCCGATTGTGCGCGAGCTGCCGATCCCGACGGCGGCTGGTCTCATCGATCGCCCTCTGCATCGAGCCCGTTATCCGATCTGCGTACAAAATGGCCGTGCCATGCAAGTGTCTGGCGGCGCGCCCTATGGTCTGAATCAGCGATCGCTCGGATCGCAGAAAGCCTTCTTTGTCCGCATCGAGTATCGCCACCAGCGATACTTCGGGCATGTCGAGGCCCTCGCGAAGAAGGTTGATACCGACGAGAACGTCAAACGCGCCGAGGCGTAAATCACGAATGATTTCAGTGCGCTCGACCGTAGCAATATCGGAATGCAGATACCGAACGCGCTTGCCGTGCTCCTGCAGATAATCCGTGAGATCTTCTGCCATGCGCTTCGTCAGCGTAGTAATCAAAACGCGCTCATCGACGGCGACGCGCTTCGTAATCTCCGACAGGACATCGTCGACCTGGGTCTTGGCTGGCCTGATTTCGACAGCCGGATCCACCAGTCCTGTCGGACGTACGAGTTGCTCGACGATATTGTCAGCGTGATCACGCTCGTAGTCCCCGGGCGTTGCCGATGTGTAAATCGTTTGCGGCGCCAGTCCTTCAAATTCATCGAAACGCAAGGGACGGTTGTCGAGCGCCGATGGCAGTCGAAACCCGAATTCGACCAGAGTTTCTTTACGCGAGCGATCGCCCTTATACATCGCACCCAGTTGCGGCACCGTGACATGGCTTTCGTCGATAATCAGCAACGCGTTGTCCGGCAAGTAGTCGAACAGGCAAGGTGGCGGCTCGCCTTCCTCCCGGCCAGATAAATAACGCGAATAATTTTCGATGCCTGAGCAGTAGCCAAGCTCCTTTATCATCTCTAAATCAAATAAAGTTCTCTGTTCAAGTCTTTGAGCTTCCAAGAGTTTTTCATTATTTCTCAGGTACTCCAAGCGGTCTTTCAATTCGACTTTGATGAGCTCGCAAGCTGCGAGCAACGTTTCTCTAGGCGTCACGTAGTGCGTCTTGGGGAAGATCGTAAGCCGTGGCACACGCGCCGAGACCTCGCCTGTCAGCGGATCAAAGTACGAGAGCGACTCGATCTCATCGTCAAATAATTCAATCCGAACCGCGTCTCTTTCTGAGTCGGCAGGAAATACGTCAATGACATCGCCCCGCACCCGATACCTGCCCTGCGAAAGCTCGACTTCGTTACGTTGGTACTGCAGTTCCGCCAGCCGCCGCAGGATCGTGCGCTGGTCAATGCGGTCGCCGCGAACAAGATGCAGCACCATGCTGAAATAGGCCTCTGGATCGCCGAGGCCATAGATCGCCGAAACCGTGGCGACGATGACTGCATCAGGTCGCTCAATCAGTGCCTTTGTTGCCGACAATCGCATTTGTTCGATGTGCTGATTGATCGACGCGTCCTTTTCAATGTACGTGTCCGAACTCGGCACATAGGCCTCAGGCTGGTAGTAATCGTAATAGGAAACGAAATACTCAACGGCATTCTTCGGGAAAAACTCCCGCATTTCGCCATAGAGCTGGGCCGCCAATGTCTTGTTGGGCGCCAGAATGATTGCCGGCCGCTGCAATTCTTTGATGACGCTGGCAATCGTGAACGTTTTGCCGGATCCCGTGACGCCAAGGAGGATCTGTCTCGCGAGTCCATCGTTGAGTCCCTCGCACAGGCCTGCAATCGCCGCACCCTGATCCCCGGCGGGTTCGAAGGTCGAGACCAGCGTCAATCGATCCCGATCAGCTGTTGCGGTTTTCTTGGGCAGATGTGTTGTTTCACGTACCATTGTTGTCGGCTGTTCGGAGGCAAACGAGTGAGTTTATCAGTTTCGAATCGTATGGCGCGGGTTAAGCCCTCGCCGACCGGTGCCGTATTGGCTCGCGCCGCCGAACTCAAAGCGGCCGGTCGCGATATCATCAGTCTCGGCACCGGCGAGCCCGACTTCGATACACCGCAGGCTATCAAGGACGCGGCGATTGCGTCGATTCATGCAGGTGCAACCAAGTACACGCCGATTGATGGCACAGCCGACCTCAAAGCCGCAATCCAGCGAAAATTCGCTCGCGACAACGACCTGCACTACGAGCCTGCGCAGATCGTTGTTACCTCGGGAGCAAAGCAAGCGCTGTTTAATCTGTGTATGGGTCTGCTCGGACCCGGTGACGAGGCGCTCATTCCCTCGCCCTACTGGGTGTCTTACCCCGACATGGTGCTGCTGGCCGAAGCTGAGCCAGTCGTCATCGCAACAAGTATCGCCGAGCATTTCAAAATCACGCCTGAGCAACTTGAGGCTGCGATCACCGAAGACACTCGCCTGTTCATCCTGAACAGCCCCTCGAATCCAACCGGGGCAAGCTACAGCAAGGCCGAACTGCAGGCATTGGGCAAAGTGCTCGAGAGCCATTCGGGAATCGTCATTGCAGCAGATGATATCTACGAGCCGATCCACTGGGCAGATGACCCGTTTGTCAGCTTTGCGACGGCATGCCCGGCCTTGCTTGGGCGCACGGTCACGGTCAACGGGGTCTCCAAAGCCTATGCGATGACCGGCTGGCGAATAGGATACGCCGCAGGTCCGCTGGAACTGATCAGGGCCATGAAGACCATTCAAAGTCAGAGCACGTCAAACCCCTGCAGCGTGTCTCAGGAAGCCGCAAGGGCCGCCCTGGACGGCGATCAGACGGTTGTTGCTGATATGGCTGCCGAATACCGGGTGCGCCACGATTACCTGGTCGCTGCACTGAATGACATTGCGGGATTCGAATGCCGCCCTGGCGAGGGCACGTTTTACGCGTTTCCCAGAGTTGCAGAGGCTATGGATCGCCTCGGCATTGCGAGCGACACCGAGCTCACGGAACTTCTGCTCAACGAGGCCAGTGTGGCCGTTGTGCCTGGTAGCGCCTTTGGCGCAGCGGGCTACCTGCGCCTGTCTTTCGCCTGCTCTCTCGAGACGCTAAAGGAGGCGGTACGACGCATAAAACGAGTCACATCGGCTTGACTTCGGTCGGGTGCTGAACCAGAATTCCGGCCCGCAACACAGGTGCCTGAATCAGTATGGATTCTCACCGATACCATTCCTCGGTAGCTCAGTTGGTAGAGCGGTTGACTGTTAATCAATTGGTCGCTGGTTCGAGTCCGGCCCGGGGAGCCAATTTCAAAAAAAGCCCTCGTCGTGAGGGCTTTTTTTTGCCTGCGCCAAAGATTACTAATTGGTGAATCCAATGAACGCCAAATCGAAGCCACCGCTTACGGTGATCGTGTTCGCGGGATCGATCGTAAACGTACCCGGTGGGTTCTCGTCGGTTCGGGCAATCGTGATGTTGTTGAAGATCACCTCATCGAACCCGGTGCCAACCAGATTGAACTGGCCGTCGATGATTTCAATATAGTTGTTTAGATCGATGCTCCCGTTGATCAATTGATCTTCAGTGTCGTTCGCATCATCAACCCAGCAATCCGTGAAGAGCCATTGGAAATCGTCGCCACCCATGGGGAAGTTACCAGAACCCATCCATGTGAATCTCTCTTCGCCCTGGGCGAGAACGCCAGCCGGCGGTGCGCCGGTAAAGGCATCACAGGTCCCCACCAGCGGATTGATGCTGGCGAGTTCGTCGGTAACGAGGTTCAATACCTCGGTCACGGTCAAGGCCTGAACGAAAACGAACTCAAGAACCTCAGCGGCCAGCGCTGCGCGACGTTGCCACGAGAACGCCGCATTGTCATCAAGCAAGAGTTCGAGTTCGTCCCAGGTCAGTGCAATGGGCAAACCTCCAGCCAGGCGGAGCTCGACCCCGCCCACGAAGACTTCCAACGTCACCGTCTCGTTGCCCATTACGACCTCGATCATCCCGGTCGTCGGTGGGTCACCGACCTCGAATAACATGTCTTCGATGACCTCGACGCTGAAAGTCCCGAGAAACTGTATTCCAATATCTGAATTAACGGTAAGTGTAGACAGCGACTGAAGCGAATAATCGGTGACCGTCGCAATGTTATTGAAATCAACGCTAACGTTGACCTCACCGTTCAGGGTGTTACCCAAGTCTATGGAGATCGTGCGCATGCCGCCTTCGCCAGGAACGGTCACCATCAGCAGACCACCAGCCGGTGAAGCGCTTATCTGGTATCCGTAGGTTGGCAATATAATGACGTCATCGTCAATTCGGCCACCGCCACCGCCGCCATTACCACCACAGCCGAAGAGGAATAACAGCAGGCAATAAGTATATTTTTTCATGTCGAACCTCCCATAACGCAGGATCGTGAGTGGGGCTCGGCGGTCTTAGGGTCCTTCGGGGAGTCATCCATGGCTTCTCGGAGGAAGCGAGGACCCGTTGCTTTAAGTCCCCAGCTTTGGCCAGGTTCGCGGCATTCATCGCAGTAGATATTTATGCGCCGTCAGGCGTTTCGCGTCAATTCTGGGATGTACCTAGTTGAGCGACGCCGGTTTCAAATGGCCTCAGGAGGTCTCTCAGTCGTATGAGACGGTGTTTCTGGTCATTCTCGGCGCAGTGGTCGCGTTTTTGAACAAGCCTGCAACGGCGGATTAGTGCTCCTGGCGGCCCTGGCGGTCGCTAGTCCTCAAGAAGATCGCGCAGGTGTGCGAGCAATGCTTCGCCCGTGTCCGGGTGATCGAGGCCGTATGCGATCGTCGCTTTGAGGTACCCCAGCTTACTGCCGCAGTCGAAGCGTTTGCCGCTGAATGAGTACGCGTAAACGGGCGATTCGGCGAGCAGGTCGGCAATGGCGTCGGTGAGCTGTATCTCGCCACCTGCTCCACGTCCCGTAGTTTCGAGCTTGTCGAATATCTCCGCGCTTAACAAATATCGACCAACCACAGCGGAGTTCGATGGGGCTTCGTCGGGTGCAGGCTTCTCGACAATCTCGGTGATACGGGTCGCTTCGTCTACCGCGACGATTCCGTAGCTCGATGTGTCTTCATGTGGGACCGTCTCGACGGCAATCACGCTGCCGCCATGCCGGGCATACTCGCCCGCCATCTGCGTAAGGCACGGCGGATCTCCTGCAATCAGGTCGTCGGCCAGATGCACGAAGAAGGGTTCGTCGCCAACCGCGGTCCTGGCGCACAGAACAGCATGACCGAGACCCAAGGGTTTGCCCTGTCGGATGTAGATGCAAGAAACACCTTCGGGAACGATATCGCGAACGGATCTGAGCAGCTCGTCCTTGCCACCGTCCAGCAATGCCTGCTCAAGTTCCGGATCGATATCAAAATGATCCTCAATCGCACGCTTTGAACTGCCAGTGACGAAGATGAGCCTGGTCGCACCGGCGTCTATTGCTTCCTCGACCGCATACTGAATCAGCGGCTTGTCAACGACAGGCAGCATTTCCTTGGGGCTCGCTTTGGTCGCGGGCAGGAAACGCGTACCTCGACCTGCCACGGGAAAAACGGCCGACCTGATCTTGATGCCCAAATGGCTGCTCCACAAAACTACATTTTGCGCATCATAGCCAATTCAAATCACCGGCGTCATGACTCTTGTCACGAACGCCGGTGTTGCACAGCTCACAGTCGGCGTGCCGCTACTTCTTTTTTGCAGCCGCGACGCGAATATTGGCTCGATTGATCTCGACAGTCCTGTCGCCGATTCCCTTGACCAGCGACAGATCTTCGGGACTCTTGAACGGACCGTACTTTTCCCGGTACTCGACGATCGCCTTTGCCTTTGCCAGGCCGATGCCGTTCAGTTCGGCAGAAATTGTTTCGGCATCGGCCGTATTGATGTCGACTGGTCCCGCAAATGCCCACATTGGCAGGCAGGCTGCCAGCAGGATGAGTAACCGCTTAGTTGTTTTCATCGCAAGCTCCTTATTTGGCGTTAATTCGATGCCGCGCAGATGCGGCACACGCAAGGAGCTTATGGCAATGTGTCCGCTGCAACCGCAGGCGAATTTCCGCGCTTCATCAGGATATGAAGTGACGGCGAAAGCCGCAGCAGGAAGAGAATTATCGACTGGTTATGCTGTGCTGCAATACGGTATCGAACTGCACGCGCGAAGCAGGCCGCTGCGTTTCCCAGTTGCGGCAACTTGGGCACTGCCAGAGCAGACGCTGGCTCGAAAAGCCACATTCCTGACATTGATACCGTGGTGTGGCGCTGGCCAGCTTGGACAGCGCGCCGCGAACCTTCTCCAGAGCAGCGTCATGTGCGCCTGCGTCCGAATCTGCCATCCGGTGCAGATCAACAAACTCGGCCAGGGTCGGCTCGTCGAGCATGTACTGTTCGACGCACGCGTCAACAATCGGAATTCCGCCAATGTTGTTGACGATTGCCGTGTACGCCACGAGTGAGCTCATTTCCGGGTTCTTATCCAACATCGACCTGAGGGCCCGGTCCAATCCAGCCGTCGAGCCCTCGCTCTCGTAAGTGGCGACAATCTCCGGCAGCGCTTCCGCAATCAGATACGTGTGCTTGTCGATAATCCGGTGATATAGCCGCAGGGCTGTCTTGTGCTCGTCTGATTCGCGTGCAATATGCGCGCGGGTCAGAGTGCCGCGCAGCGTTCTTGGACGACCGGATTGCGCCTTTTTGACGAACTGACGCGCAGCCGGATAGTCGTTCGCGGCCGCCGCAGCCTCTGCAAGTTCGCAGTAATAGTGTGCGATCTGTAACGCTAACGATCGGCCACCGAGGACTTCCAGCCGCTGTCCGGCATCGATCGCTTTCTCCCACTCTTTTTCCTGCTCATAGATGCTGCAGAGACTCTCGAGAGCCTGTACCTGGTAGCGCGATCCCTGTGCAAGACGTACGAATAATTTTTCTGCTCTGTCGAGCAAACCCGCGTGCAGGTAGTCCTTGGCGAGCGAGAACAGGGCCTGATCGCGTTGCTCGGCCGCGAGATCGGGACGTGCAATGATGTTTTGATGAATTCGAATCGCGCGGTCAACTTCGCCTCTTCGGCGGAACAGGCTACCGAGTGCAAAGTGCGTTTCGATCGTCTTGTCGTCAACTCGCACCATCGCGAGAAAATGCTCAAGTGCCTGATCGGTCTGCTCGTTTAGCAGGAAATTGAGGCCCTTGAGGTAGTCAATGTTGAGCGGCGGCGCTACGTCTTCTTCATCACGCTCACCAAATCGTCCGAGCGCCCAACCCGCAGCGGCGAGCAATAAGAACAGACCTGCGAGTAAAAATGTTGACTCAGTCGGCATCGGACAGCGGTAGATTCCTGAGGCTGCTTACTTCGGACTCGGATACGCGCAGCGAACGCCGCAGTGCGCGTCGCTCATTGATTAAACGAAATACGAAAGCGGTCATGCATAACATGCCAAAAATTATGCCGAGCACGAAGGTCGCTGCAAGAGCCATCGATATTGGATAGGAGCTTTTAAAGAAGCCGAGATCCAACTCGATTTGCCCGGTATTCAGCGCTGTAAACGTGAACATCACCGCAAACAGGATGACGATCAGAATTATCAGACCCACTCGTTTCAACATGTGCTCACTCCAGATACGAAAAGATAGAGCATCAGGAAAACGAGTTTATTGCAGTTACCGCTGATTTGGTAACTGCGCACGCATTTTGGTTGCAGACGACCTAACTCTTGATCGGAAAATGGCGAGACGCGTTGACGCGCTCGCGAAGGTCTTTGCCGGGTTTAAAATGCGGCACGTATTTGCCAGACAATGCGACAGCCTCGCCGGTCTTGGGGTTGCGACCTATGCGCGGTGGTCGGAAATGCAGCGAAAAGCTGCCGAATCCACGAATTTCAATGCGCTGACCCTTTGCCAAGGAGTCGCTCATCAAATCCAGGAGGTGCTTAACCGCTAGTTCCACGTCCTTGGCCGGGAGGTGTTTTTGCTTGCGCGCGATAACTTCTATGAGCTCTGATTTGGTCATCTTTCGCTTCGCTTTTTCTTCTGTGGCCCGTAACTTACGGATAATACTAGCAATATAGCCCAGACCGACCGGTCTGGGCTACTGTTTTTACGTATTATTTGCTTCCGCCGGACATTTTTTCCTTAAGAAGCTCTCCAAGCGTGGTTCCAACAGGGGCGGCACCGGCATCAGACTTGTAACTGCTGATTGCCTCAGCCTCGTCGTGGACCTCCTTGGCCTTGATCGATAATGCGATCGAACGATTCTTCCGATCGACGTTGGTAAATTTGGCCTCAACTTCTTCACCGACCTTGATCATCATCCGCGCATCCTCGACCCGACCGCGTGCCATTTCAGAAGCGCGCAGCGAGCCTAGTACGCCATCACCGAGATCGATCGTGGCGCCACGGGGGTCCACCTCGGTAACCGTGCCTTTGACGATCGTGTTCTTCGGATGCTCAGCGAGCCATGCCGAGAATGGATCTTTTTCGAGTTGCTTGATGCCGAGTGAAATTCTCTCGCGTTCAGCGTCAATGGCAAGCACCGCGGCCTCGATTTCCTGACCCTTCTGATAGTTACGGACTGCTTCCTCACCGGGTACCTCCCAGGAGATATCCGACAGGTGAACGAGACCATCAATGCCTCCATCCAGCCCGATGAAAATACCGAAATCGGTGATCGACTTGATCTGACCCGAAACCTTGTCGTTACGATTGAACGTACCTGCAAACTCGGCCCAGGGGTTCGACTTGCACTGTTTGATGCCGAGAGAAATACGGCGGCGCTCTTCGTCGATTTCGATAACCATGACTTCGACTTCGTCGCCGACAGACACAACACGTGCCGGATTGACGTTCTTGTTGGTCCAGTCCATTTCAGAAACGTGGACAAGACCTTCGACACCGTCTTCAATCTCGACAAAACAGCCGTAATCAGCGATGTTGGTAATCTTGCCAAACATGCGCATGTGCTGCGGATAGCGACGTGCGAGATCCTTCCACGGATCATCACCCAATTGCTTCATGCCCAGAGAAACGCGCTGACGCTCACGGTCGAACTTGAGGATCTTGACGTCGATCTCCTGACCAACCTCAACGACTTCTGACGGGTGCTTGACCCGCTTCCACGCCATATCCGTAATGTGCAATAAGCCGTCAATTCCGCCCAAGTCCACAAAAGCGCCATAATCAGTCAAGTTCTTTACTATTCCCTTCACCGTGTTGCCTTCTTGCAGACCTTCCAGCAGCGCTTCACGCTCCGCAGAGTATTCTTGCTCCACGACCGCGCGACGCGACACGACAACATTGTTGCGGCGCTTGTCGAGTTTGATGACCTTAAACTCGAGGCTCTTGCCCTCGAGATAACCTGGGTCGCGTACCGGGCGTACATCGACAAGCGATCCCGGCAGGAATGCCCGGACATTGTCGATTTCAACCGTAAAACCGCCCTTGACGCGGCCGTTGATTATGCCCTCGACAACCTTGCTCTCCTCGAAGGCGCTCTCGAGATCGATCCAGGTGCGAGCCCGAATCGCTTTTTCACGCGACAGCTTGGTCTCGCCAAAACCGTCTTCGACAGCGTCAAGCGCAACTTCGACTTCGTCACCAACGGAAATGCCGCCTTCCGACTTGTCGTTTTTAAACTGTTCGATGGGGATTACGGCCTCGGATTTGAGGCCCGCCGTGACGATTACGACATCGTCATTTACCGCGACGACGGTACCGATAATGATGGCACCCGGCTTTATCTGTTGACTGGCAAAACTTTCTTCAAATAATTCAGCAAAACTTTCAGACATTGTGATTAACCAAGAGAACCTTGCGGTTCTCACCCAATCGCCAGACCACTTTCTGCGGCTGACGGCAATAACAAAAAAAGAACCGGACTCCATGTCCGATCCATACCCTTATCCAATCCGGAATATCTAGAGTTCTGACACCCAATCCAGGACCGTACGAGTGACGTCCTCGATTGATTTGCCCGAGGAATCCAGAATCCTGGCATCCTCTGCAGGCCTTAGCGGGGCTACCGATCGCTCGGAATCCCGCCTGTCGCGCTCCTCTATGTCCCGCGAAAGCGCCGCGAGACTAACATCAATACCCTTGGCATTCAACTGCTTATGGCGCCTTTTCGCGCGTTCCTCAGGCTTTGCCGTCAGGAACACTTTGAGGTCGGCATCAGCAAAAACATGGGTGCCCATATCGCGCCCGTCGGCAACGAGCCCAGGAGCCTGCCGAAAGTCCCTTTGCAACCCCAGAAGCGCGTCGCGCACCGGCTGCAATGCAGCAACAGCGGATGCCCCGATGCCACAATCTTCAGTGCGAACCTCTGACGTGACGTCCTGACCCGCAAGCCAGATTTGCTCCTCGCCCTGCGCGTCGCTCGTGAAACGAATTTCGAGGCTTGCTGCAAGCTCCGCAACGGCTTCCACGTCATCCAGGGCAATTCCGTTGCGGCCGGCTGCGAGCGCGACGAGCCGGTAAAGTGCCCCACTATCGAGCAGAGACCAACCCAGTTCGTTGGCCACGCGCCTGGCAATCGTCCCTTTGCCAGACCCGCTCGGGCCGTCGATCGCGATAACCGGGACAGGCGCCGTTGCCACGCAGTGCTGCTGTCCGGACCCTGCTGATACGTGCACGCCGAGCGATACCATACAGTTCCGAAAGTTCGGAAACGACGTATCGACCGCAGCCACGTCACGAATAGTCACAGTGTCAGCGGCAATAGCCGCCGCGACAGCCAGCGACATTGCGATGCGATGATCACCGCAGCTTTCCACCGTACCGCCACTCAGTGTGCCACCGTGCACAACCGCACCATCTTCTGACTCGTCGACCTCGATACCGAGTGCGCGCAGGCCGGCGGCCATCGCAGCGATACGATCGCTCTCTTTGACTCTCAACTCGCCTATTCCCGTGAACTCTGTCTTGCCGCTGGCGACGGCAGCGGCCACGAAAAGTACCGGAAACTCGTCGATGGCCAGCGAAACCAGCGCAGGGTCTACCGGGCCGCCGTGCAGCTTCGATGCGCGAACACGGATGTCGGCAGCGGGTTCCTGACCAAGTAATCTCGGATTCTCCAGACTAATCTCCGCCCCCATCGCCTGCAGGATATCGATGACACCTGTTCTTGTCGGATTAACGCCGACGTTCTCAATCAGAACTTCAGCTTTCTCGCTGATCAACGCGGCGAGGATGATAAACGCGGCAGATGACAAATCGCCCGGAACTTGTACCGGGCCGCCTTGAAGCGGCTGACCGCCGCGCATCGAAATGCGGTTGTCGGTTTTCTCAACGCGCACACCCATCGACTCGAGCATGCGTTCAGTATGGTCACGCGTTATTGCGGGCTCGATAACACTTGTCGTGCCATCGGCGTAAAGCCCCGCGAGCAGGATCGCTGATTTCACCTGGGCGCTTGCAACCGGCAGCTCGTAATCAATAGGCCGCAACGGAAACCGGCCATGCACGGTGAGTGGCGGTCTGCCCTCGTCGCTATCAATCTTTGCGCCCATCGCAACGAGTGGCGCGATGACGCGCTGCATCGGTCTACCCGACAACGACTCGTCGCCTGTTAGTTGTGACCTGAACCGTTGGCCGCTGAGCAATCCAGCCAGCAATCGCATTGCAGTGCCGGAGTTGCCAAGGTCCAGCGCACCATCCGGTTTTCTAAGGCCACCTAGACCGACGCCATGAACAGTAACTTCGGTGGCCTCTGTCTGCTGGATCTGCACGCCCATCGCCGACATCGCCGCAAGCGTCGCGAGGCAATCTTCGCCGGCAAGAAAACCGCTGATGCTGGTGTGTCCTTCGGCGATGCTGCCGAGCATTAGTGCCCGATGCGAAATGGATTTGTCGCCCGGCACTGCGACCGTCGCGTCGTTGACGGCTGAGGGGTTTACGGTGAAGTGCATGAAGAGATCTTCGAGGCGATGCGTCAGCCGACCGCTTTCGGGTACGCACCCAACACCCGGAACAACGAACTTTCTTTTTCGAGCACCGCCAGTGCATCTGCTACCGGCGATTCATTGGCGTGCCCCTCGATATCGATAAAGAACACGTAATCCCAGTTCTTGCGACGGGACGGCCGAGACTCGATAAAGGTCAGGACGACGCCGTGATCGGCGAGTGGCTGCAGCAAACTGTGCAGCACGCCAGCTCCGTCCGCCGTGTCACTCGTCGAAACCAGAATCGTTGTCTTGTCGTTGCCACTGGCTGCCAGCAGTTCGCGCCCGACGACCAGGAACCGTGTCGAGTTATCGGAGCGGTCCTCGATACTGCTCACCAGCGTCTTGAGATCGTAAACGTCTGCCGCGACATCCGCGCCTATCGCCGCTGTGCCTTCTTCGTCACGCGCGCGACGCGCACCGGCTGCGTTGCTCGACATACCAATAAGTTCCACGTGCGGCAAATATTCGCGTAGCCAGCCACGGCATTGCGCCAATGATTGTTCATGCGCACAGATGCGTTCGATGTTTTCCAGGCCGGTCATGCGCCCGAGTAGGTGTTGCTCTATGCGCAGTTCGATTTCCCCGGCAATCTTCAACGGCGACGTAAGAAACATATCGAGCGTATTATTGACAGAGCCCTCGGTAGAATTCTCGATCGGAACAACGCCGAAGTCCGCGACGCCGCTCTCGACTTCCTGGAACACCTCGTCAATCGTGTGAAACGGCAACGCCCTGACCGAGTGACCAAATTGCTTGAACACTGCAGTTTGCGTAAACGTGCCTTCGGGGCCGAGAAAACCGACTTTGAGCGGCTCTTGCTGCGCGAGACATGCCGACATGATTTCACGAAATAAACGCAGCATTTCTTCATCGCGCAACGGTCCCTCATTGCGATCGACTATGTTGCGCAGGATTTCCGCTTCGCGCTCGGGTCGGTAGTAATCAACGGCGGCAGCCAGGTCCCCTTTAGCGACCCCAACCTGCTGTGCAATTTGGGCTCGCTCGCTGATCAGAGCCTGGATCTGCTCATCAACTTCGTTGATGCGCTTTCGAATCTCTGCGAGGTCTTGCGCGTCACCGTTTTTGTCTGCACGTAACCCCATGATGGCGTTCAGGTTACAGGCTTACCGAGATTTCGCAACGTCAAAACACCCTCGATTCCACGGAGCTCTGCCATCGTCTCGTCAGAGACCGGACCATTGACATCGACAATCGTGTACGCGAGATCACCGACCGACTTATTCAGCAGGTCTTCGATATTGAGCCCGGCATTCGCGAGATCGGTGGAAATCTGACCGACCATGTTCGGCACATTGGCATTGGCGATCGTAATGCGCCAGGCATCCAGCCGCGGCAGGCGGGCCTCGGGAAAATTGACCGAATAGCGGATATTGCCATTCTCGAGGAAGTCTTTGACATTCTCGGCGACCATGATCGCGCAATTTTCTTCGGCCTCGGCCGTGGACGCGCCGAGATGCGGCAACGCCACAACCTTGGGATGAGCAATTGTCTCGGGCGTCGGAAAATCGGTGACATACGCGTGCAGCTTGCTCCTATCGAGCGCCGCCAGCACCGCCCCGTCGTCCACGACACCACCACGGGCGAAGTTAACGATTACCCCACCCTTCGGCATCAGTGCCAGACGAGCACTATTCACGAGGTTCTTGGTCTCATCGACGAGCGGCACATGCAACGTGACTGCATCCGCGTGTTGGAACAACTGATCGATGTTTTCTGCATGCTCGACACCAGCCGACAACTGCCAGGCACGACGTACAGTAATCTTCGGGTCGAAGCCAATCACATTCATGCCGAGTGCAAGTGCCGCATTTGCCACCTCAACGCCGATTGCACCGAGTCCGACGACGCCCAGAGTCTTGCCAGGTAACTCGAAACCGACGAATTCCTTCTTCCCGGCTTCCACTGCCTTGTTCAATGCATCACCAGTTTCGTCCAGAGTCTTGACGTGCTCGCGCGCGTCGCACAGGTTTCGTGCCGCGATCAGCAATCCCCCGATAACCAGTTCTTTGACCGCATTTGCGTTCGCACCCGGCGCGTTGAATACAGGAATTCCGCGTGCGCTCATTTTTTGAATCGGAATGTTGTTCACGCCGGCTCCCGCCCGACCGACGGCATACAGTGTTTCGGGAATCTCCATATCGTGCATGTTGTAAGAGCGCAGCATGATTGCGTCGGGGTGGGTGATCTCCGAAGCAACTTCGTACCGCTCGCGCGGAAAATGGCGCAGCCCTTCGACCGCGATATTGTTGAGCGTAAGAATCTTATACATCGGGTTATCCGTGGGTGCGTTCAAATTCCGCCATAAACTCTATCAGTGCGTCGACGGCTTTCTCGGGTACTGCATTGTAGATCGAAGCGCGCATGCCGCCCACCGAGCGGTGCCCCTTCAGGTTTGTAAGACCCGCCGCGAGAGATTCCCCGAGGAACCTGGTATCCAGCGATGCATGCGCGAGTATAAACGGCACGTTCATGCGCGAGCGGCAATCCACTTGCACCGGATTGCTGTAGAAAGCCGAGGCATCGATCGCCGCATAGAGCTTCTCTGCCTTGCGCTGATTGATCCTGGCCATTGCATCGAGGCCGCCAATGCCCAGCAAGTGCTGGAAAACCAGATCGGCGACATACCAGGCAAAAGTCGGTGGCGTATTGGTCATCGAGTCCGATTCCGCGTACGACTTCCACATCATCAAATGCGGCAGGTTATCGCGTGCTGGTTCGAGCAGGTCATTGCGAACAATCACGAGCGTGATGCCAGCAGGCCCGATGTTCTTCTGTGCGCCGGCATAGATGACGCCGTAGTCACTAACATTGATGGGGCGCGACAGAATCGCACTCGACATGTCCGCGACGATAGGCACGTCTCCGCCGGGCACGAAATGAAACTCGACGCCGGCAATCGTCTCGTTCGAAGTGACGTGTAAATAGGCGGCATCGTCGCTGCGTTGCCAACCGGATTCGTCAGGAATATACGTGAAGTTCTTATCAGAGCTGTCGGCGGCCAGGTTGAGATTGCATTGCTTGCCCGCCTCACCCGCGGCTTTCTTGCCCCAGCTTCCCGTCACCACGTAATCGACCGTGCTGTCCGGGCCCGTGAGGTTCAGTGGCGCCATTGCCATTTGCATGGTTGCGCCACCTTGCGTCCACAGCACGCTGTAATCGTCCGGGATGGACAGCAACTCACGCAGGTTGGCCTCACAACGTTCGGCCAGGCCAACAAACTCCTTGCTGCGATGGCTGATTTCCATGACCGACATTCCGGTGCCCTGCCAGTCAGGGATGTCCTCGCGAATAATTTCGAGAACCTCGAGCGGCAGAGCGGCGGGACCGGCACTAAAATTGTAGACACGAGACATGTCGTTTGAATCCTTGCATGCGGAGAGGATAAGGGGCAATCGGTGAATTAACTTACTCTTCGATTGATTCTATTCGGGCAAGACCGACAAGTCTCTGCTCGGATCCGACACGAATCAACCGGACGCCCTGGGTATTGCGCCCCTGGATCGAAATATCGTTAACAGCCGTTCTTACGAGCGTGCCATTAGAGCTTATCAACATGATTTCATCGTCATCGCGAACCTGCGCCGCTCCGACCGTACGCCCGTTCCGCTGGCTGGTCTGAATTGCGATGACGCCCTGCCCGCCACGACCCTGTATCGGGAAGTCAGCAACAGCGGTCCGTTTGCCGTAGCCGTTCTCCGTTGCCGTGAGAATCAGACCGTCGCGGATAATCGTCAGCCCGATGACCTCATGCTCCGGTGGCAGTTTGATGCCGCGAACACCTGCCGCACCTCGACCCATGGGCCGTACATCCGACTCACGGAAGTGAATGCTCTTGCCGGAACTCGCGACGAGCAGGATTTCGGCCTGGCCGTCAGTGATCGCGACGTCGACAAGCTTGTCATCCCGCAGGTCGATCGCAATGATGCCGTTGGAGCGCGGCCTCGAGAACTGGCTAAGGGGCGTCTTTTTGACCGTACCGCCCGAGGTCGCCATGAAGACGAAGCTTTTAGCTGCGTAGTCCTGAATGGGCAACACCGCGCTAATGCGTTCCCCTTGATCCAGCGGTAGCAGGTTCACGATCGGCTTACCGCGCGAACCGCGACTGGCCTGCGGCACCTGGTACACCTTGAGCCAATACATTTTACCGCGACTCGAGAAGCACAGAATCGTGTCGTGCGTATTCGCGACAAAGAGATTGTCGATAAAGTCCTCATCTTTGACTTTGGTCGCGGAGCGGCCTCGACCACCGCGTTTTTGTGCCCGGTAATCATCGATTGGTTGCGCCTTGGCGTAGCCGCCGTGTGACAGCGTCACAACAACCTCTTCACTCGGAATCAGGTCTTCGACACTGAGGTCACTATGGTCCTGCACGATCTCGGTGCGGCGGTCGTCACCAAAAGCTTCGCGTACCTCGGCAAGTTCATCACGAATGACCTGGAGCAGCTGATCAGGGTCACCCAGAATATTAGAAAATTCTTTAATTTTAACCAATATCTCTTTGTATTCATTAATTATTTTGTCTTGTTCGAGCCCCGTCAGGCGATGCAGTCTGAGATCCAGAATCGCTTGCGCCTGCACGGCTGACAGCCGGTACAGCCCATCAACAAGCCCAAAGCCCTCATCGAGCCCATCTGGACGGGTATCGGTCTCACCGGCCCGCTCGAGCATCGCAGTCACTGAGCCGGGCTCCAGCGAATTGCCCATCAGCGCTACTTTGGCCTCTGCAGGCGACGGCGAAGCTTTGATCAACGCGATCACCTCATCGATATTGGCAAGCGCAACGGCCTGCCCCTCAAGAACATGGGCCCGGTCCCTGGCCTTGCGCAGGTCGAAAATCGTACGCCGTGTAACGATTTCCCGCCGATGCGCAAGGAACGCCTCGAGAATCTGCTTGAGGTTCATCAACTTCGGCTGGCCCTCTTGCAGCGCTACCATATTGATGCCAAACACACTTTGCATCGGCGTCTGTTTGTAGAGGTTGTTCAGCACGACGTCGCTGACCTCGCCTTTGCGCAGCTCGATAACGATGCGCATGCCGTCCTTGTCGGACTCATCGCGCAGTTCGCTGATCCCCTCAATACGTTTATCGCGCACGAGGTCGGCAATCTTCTCGATAAGACGCGCTTTGTTTACCTGATACGGCAATTCGTTGACGATAATCGCTTCGCGTCCGCGAGAACCGAACTCCTCAATGACGGTGCGTGCGCGAATGTGGACACGCCCCCTGCCCGTGCGATACGCAGCGTAAATGCCTCCGGCACCGTTGATGATGCCTGCCGTGGGAAAGTCCGGCCCGGGCAGATGCTCCATCAGGGCTGGAATGTCGATCATCGGGTCCTCGATGAGTGCAAGACAGGCATCGACAACCTCGCAGAGGTTGTGCGGCGGGATGTTGGTCGCCATGCCCACCGCGATGCCGGACGAGCCATTGACGAGCAGGTTAGGCAGCCGGGTCGGCATAACCGATGGCTCGGACTCGGAACCGTCGTAATTCTCGACAAAATCGACTGTTTCCTTGTCGATATCCGCCAGCAGCTCGTGTGCCACCCGAGACATCCGGACTTCGGTGTAACGCATGGCTGCCGGCGCATCGCCATCGACGGAACCAAAGTTGCCTTGCCCGTCAACCAGAAGCGCTCGCATCGAGAACGGCTGCGCCATGCGAACGATCGTGTCGTAGACGGCTGAATCACCATGTGGATGGTATTTACCGATGACATCACCGACGACACGCGCTGACTTTTTGTAAGCCTTGTTGTAGTCATTGCCAAGCTCGCGCATGGCGAAAAGCACACGCCGGTGCACGGGTTTCAGGCCGTCACGAACATCGGGCAGCGCCCGGCCAACGATGACACTCATCGCGTAGTCGAGGTAGGACTGCTGCATCTCCTCTTCGAGGCTTACAGACAGCAGTTCTTGCGCAACTTCAGCCATAAAAACTCACAATCTCAGCGTGATTCCGGTCACCGAGCGGAATC
>JAOTYE010000009.1 GCA_029862045.1 Gammaproteobacteria bacterium | reverse complement strand
GCAGCACGATGCAGCTGCTCGGCAACGGTCGCTTTGACGACGGCATCGATCTGCGCATGCCAGTCTCTTTGCGCCACAGGCTCTTGCTCAACCTGTGGATTCTCGACAACGGACTCCAGCGGCCTCAGGAGCTCTTCAGGCGGCTCGAGCGGGACCGCTTCGGGCTCGCTCTCCACGGGCTCAGGGACCGTTTCAGCTTCCGCTGTAAGCAGCTGAAGCTCGAGCTCCAGGACCTCTTCAACATCGACATCGAAGCGCGTGAGAGTGACGACCGCCCCGATTAGCAGCGCCGCCAGCACCATACACGCCGCCAGCCTGGGCCGCGCTTTTCGCTGCCAGGCGGTGGGCTCAGATGGATTGATGTCCGCGGTATTCATACTCTATATTCAGATGCGCCGGCGGCCGGATTCGTCTGCATCAATTCTAGTGCCCTTCCCCGAGCGGTACCATGCCCCAGACTTCACAGTATGAAGTTAAGGCTCTTTCCGGCGTCGTCTAACGCTTGACACAGGGCCATTCAAGGCCTGATACTTCGTGAAATAAAGTTAATTAGACCGTGAATCTTCACTTCGACGAAATGATCAGCGCCCCCTGTCGCCTCGGCATCCTGGCCACGCTCGTGCCGGGCCAGCCGGTCTCGTTCACTGAGATGAAAGCCGCGACCAGCCTGTCCGACGGCAACCTGCACGTGCAGACCCGCAAGCTAGCCGACGTGGGTTATATCGAAATCAACAAGGTCATGAAGGGCCGGCGTTCTGTAACCGAGTTTCGTCTCACTGAACTCGGGCTGGAGCGCCTCCGACTTCATGTCATGAAGTTACAGGCGGTCCTGGACGCGGAAGCCGATGTAACCCGACCTGCCCGCGCCGGGCAGCCGGACGACTCGGCGGTCTGGGCATGAGCAACCACCCGAAAAAAATCGCGATCGGCGCCGACCATGGTGGCTTCGGCCTGAAGACCGGGCTGGCGGCACATTTACGCGAAGCCGGGCACCAGGTCGAGGATGTCGGTACTTCATCTCGTGAAGCTGCCGACTATCCGGTCTTCGCCCGCGCGGTCGCCGACGCCGTTTCGCAGGGGAGAGCCGACGTCGGCATCATGATCGACGGCGCCGGAATCGGCTCATGCATGGTCGCGAACAAGGTGCCCGGTGTGCGAGCGGCACTCGCCTACGATCTGTCG
The DNA here is from genome assembly GCA_029862045.1 of Gammaproteobacteria bacterium. GTDB lineage: Bacteria > Pseudomonadota > Gammaproteobacteria > Steroidobacterales > Woeseiaceae > UBA1847. The sequence continues at coordinate 128,434 of JAOTYE010000009.1, read as the reverse complement.
AGCGCCCGTAACAGCCGTGAGCACAACGATGCCAACTTGCTGACTCTTGGCGCGGGACTTATTGGCGCCGGTCTGGCGGAGCAAATCGTCGACCTGTGGCTGGCAACCGAATGCACAGAGCCGCGCCACCTGCACAGGGTCGCGATGTTCGCTGATCCGGGCGTGCAGCCGCGGGCCAGTCACAATCCGGGCGAGAACACAGCATTGCATTTGTCCGATCAGGATATTGACCGGGTAGTGTCCCGGCTGCATCAGATCCTGGGCCCGATGGCGAGTGTCGAGCCCACCGGTCCCTGCGTTGGTGACAACCCCGAGGCGGCGCGAGAATTCGTGCGGCTCGGTGCCACCGGGTTGACCAGCGTCGCCCCGGCGGAGCGGCCCGGAAGTATCCCTGGTGACCTCGCGCGCTACATCGACCACACCCTGCTCAAACCCGACTCGACCGAGGAGCAGGTCCGCAACCTCTGCACCGAGGCACGGGACTATAACTTCCGATCGGTGTGCGTCAACCCAACGTGGGTGCCGTTGGCCGCCGAGCTGCTGCGGGGCAGCGACGTGCTCACCTGTACCGTCGTCGGTTTCCCGCTCGGCGCCAACGAGCCTGCGATCAAGGCCATGGAAGCGCGTCGTGCCATTCGCAACGGCGCCCGCGAAATCGACATGGTGATTAACATCGGCGCGCTCAAAAGTGGTAACGATGCACTCGTGCTGCGCGACATCCGGGCCGTGGTCGAGGACTGTGTCGATGGCAACGCGGTGTGCAAGGTCATTCTGGAAACCGCGCTTCTGACCGATGACGAGAAACGTCGCGCCTCGGAGCTTGCGCGAACCGCGCGCGCCCACTTCGTTAAGACGTCGACAGGCTTCTCGACCGGTGGCGCCACCGTCAGCGATGTTGCGCTCATGGCCGAAGTCGTTCGCGGCGCCGGCATGGAGGTCAAGGCCTCCGGCGGCATCAGTTCCTACAGCGATGCCAAGGCAATGATTGAGGCGGGGGCCACCCGCCTGGGAGCGAGCGCCAGCATTGGCATCGTACGAGAAGCAAAATCGACAAGTATGAGCGCCTGAGGAGTTGAATCGATGGTCGATCTGAGAGCTTACGTTTTTCTAGACTCATTACAGCCGCAATTCGCCTCTTTTCAGGCGACAATCTCGAAGGGTTACCTCCCCAAAGTGGGCCAGGCGAGTCTCTTCGTGGAGATCGCGCCCGGCATGGCGATCAACCACATCACGGACGTTGCCCTGAAGTCGACGGACGTCACCCCGGGAATGCAGATCGTCGAACGTCACTACGGCATGCTCGAGTTGCATTCCGACAGCCAGGCCGATGTCCGGCAGGCCGGACAAGCAATTCTCGATGCGCTCGGCCTCCAGGAGAAGGATCGCCACAAGCCGCGGGTCGTCTCTAACGAAGTGGTCCGTCATCTCGAGGACACGCAGACCATGCTGATCAACCGCTTCCGCCACGGCAATATGATCCTCGCCGGGCAGACCCTTTTCGTGCTCGAAGTCGAGCCGGCCGCTTATGCGGCCCTGGCAGCAAACGAAGCCGAGAAGGCGGCGGATATCAACATCCTCGAAGTGCGAGCAGTCGGCAGCTTTGGACGCGTTTACATCGGCGGCGAGGAGAAGGACGTGGTGGTCGCCCACGAAGCGGCAACACACGCAATCAAGGCGGTCACGGGCAAGACGAAGAAAAAATAGGTACCTAGATTAATCCGGGTGTGATGCCCGATTCGCGAGGAGCAAAACAGATGTCAGATGCATTAGGAATGATCGAATGCCGGAGTTTTCCGGCGATGGTGGAAGCGGCCGACGCAATGGTCAAGGCGGCCAGAGTCGAGCTCGTGAGTTACGAGAAAACCGGTGGTGGCTACACAACCGCCGTCGTGCGGGGCGACGTCGCGGCCGTCAGGGCGGCCTGTGACGCCGGACGAACCGCCGGCGCCCGCGTGGGCGACGTCGTGGCCGTGCATGTGATCGCGCGACCGCACACCAGTGTCGACCAGGTGATTCCACTGGGTCACAGCTCCGACTCGGCCAAGAAGTAGTGGCCGGCGAAGTGACGCAGCAGTGAAACTCGCGAAAGTCCTTGGCACCGTCGTCGCCACCGAAAAAGACGCCAAACTGCAGGGATTCAAATTCCTGATGTTGGGTGTCTGGGGCTACGACAACAAACCGGCGGGTGACTCGGTCGTTGCGGTCGACGCCGTTGGTGCCGGCGTCGGTGAAATGGTGCTCTTCGCCAGCGGCTCGTCTGCCCGTCAAACCGAATCCACCGACCAGAAGCCGGTTGATGCGGTCGTCATGGCGATCGTTGACAGTTGGGAAATCGAGGGCAAGGAAAAATACCGTAAAGGGGAGGCTAAGGCATGAGCCCGCCGGGAGGTAACGTGGACCTCCTTAGCGACCAGCAGGTCGACCTCATCGCCACCCGCCTTGCCGAACGCCTTACGGCCTCGCAGACGGATGGGACACGAATCCTCGCGGCCCGCACCCAGCCTAACGCCGCTCCTCGCGCGGCGCTTGGCGAAGGCGTCTTCGCCACAGTGGACGATGCCGTCGCAGCGGCGGGTATCGCATTCCGCGAGCTTGACGGCATGACACTCGAGGGTCGGCACAAGATCATCGCCTCGATTCGCGAGTCGATGCTGGAGCATGCCGAGGAGCTTGCGGACCACGCCCATCGTGAGACCGGGCTTGGCCGAGCCGGGCACAAGCTGATCAAGAATCGGCTGGTCACGCGCAAGACCTCCGGCCCGGAGGCGCTCTTGCCTCAGGCTGTCACCGGGGACAATGGTCTGACGCTCACCGAGTACGCACCCTACGGCGTGATCGGCGCCATCACGCCGACGACCAACCCGACCTCCACGATCATTTGCAACACGATCGCCATGCTCTCGGCGGGCAATAGCATCGTCTTCAACGTGCACCCGAATGCCCGCGAGTGTTCCATGGCCAATGTGCGACTGCTGCACCGCGCAATCGTCAGTGCCGGCGGCCCGGCCAACCTGGTTACGACTGTGGTCGAGCCGACGATCGAATCTGCACAGGAGCTCATGAGTCACGCAGGTATCCGTATCCTCGCAGTGACCGGAGGCAGCGGCGTCGTGCGTCAGGCGATGACGAGCGGTAAGCGTGCTATCTGTGCCGGCCCCGGCAACCCGCCGGTGGTAGTCGATACGACGGCCGACCTGGAGCTCGCCGGCAAGGGCATCGTCGCCGGCGCCTCCTTTGACAACAACATCGTGTGTACCGACGAAAAAGAAGTCATCGCCGTCGACAGCATCGTCGACGAGCTATTGCAGCAGATGAAGCGGCACGGGGCCTACCTTTTGAACGAGGGCGAGTTGCACCGCGTGGAACGGGCAATCTTCAGCGAGCAGCGCGGGCCGCGGCGGCGTGCTGTGGTTGAGAAAGACCTCATCGGCAAGAACGCGAGTGAGATCCTCGCTCGGGCTGGCATCTCATCTCAGGGCGATCCACCACTTTTGATTGCGCGAGTCCCGAACGACCACCCGCTGGTCTGGACCGAGCAGATGATGCCGGTGTTGCCGGTCACCTCGGTACCCGACGTCGATCGCGGCATCGAGCTGGCCAAGGAGGCCGAACACGGCTTCGGCCATTCGGCCGGCATGTACTCGCGCGACATAGGCGCGCTAAGCCGTATGGCGCGGACCATCAACACCAGCATCTTCACCAAGAACGGTCCGTTCTTTGCCGGCCTGGGAGAAGGGGGTGAAGGTCACTGCAGCTTCACTATCGCCAGCCCCACCGGCGAAGGGCTCACCGGACCGGTTGCCTTCAGCCGGCTGCGGCGCTGCGTCCTCGTCGATCACTTCCGCATCGTCTGAACCGCATGGCGCAGAAAAAAAAGCGGCACGGAGCTCTCGCGCTACTGGAATTCGAGACTATCGCCGCCGGTGTTCTGGCGAGTGACCTCATGGTCAAGCGGGCACCCATCGCCCTGCTGCGTTGCGGCACGATCCACCCCGGTCGATTCCTGGTTCTGGTCGGCGGCAGCGTCGCCAGCACCGAGGAAGCATTCGGCGTCGGGGTGAAGCTGGGCGAGACCGAGGGCACTTTGAGTGGCAGCGTATTCCTCGGCGACGTTCACCCGAACCTCCATGACGCGGTTCTCGGTGCGCGGCGAGACCTGACGGGCGATGCTCTGGCGGTGGTCGAAACCCGTTCTTCACCTGCCCTCCTGGCCGCCGTGGATGCCGCCGTCAAGAGCACCCCGGTCGTCCTCTCTGAGGTTCGCCTGGGCGATGACCTCGGTGGTCACGCGCTCGCTCTGTTGAGCGGTGATCTGACCGACGCCGAAACCGCACTCGGCATCTGCACTGACCGTGCCGGCGATCAGCTTCTCTCGCAGACACTGCTGCCACGGCTCGACCCGGATCTGCGCCAGGTTCTCGACCGGGGCACCCGCTTCAGCCTCTGCCCCGCCTTCGAGCCAGCCAGCGCTGAATATCCCGAGGAGGTCGCATGCTCCTGGGACGCGTGATCGGAACCGTGGTCCCGGCGGTGCTGGTGGACGAACTGGCGGCCACACCACTGCTCTGGATCCAACCACTCGACCGCGAGGGCCGACCCGAGGGCGACCCCCTCGTCTGCGCCGACGGCACGCGCATGGCAGGGCCCGGTCAGATTATCTATTGGGTGGCCAGCCGCGAAGCTGCGCTGGCCCTCGATCCGTGGTTTGTGCCGGTCGACGATGCCATCGTCGGCCTCGTCGACGACGTCAGGCTCTATACGCCGAAGGAAATGCGCTGATGATTCTCGGCCGCATCATCGGCAACGTCGTGTCGACGATCCATCATTCCATCGTCGAAGGCCGCAAGTTGCTTCTCGCCGAGCGACTCGATCAACACGGGCGCCCCACCGGCGGCTATGTCATCGCCTTCGACGCGATCGGGGCCGGCCAGGGTGAAACCGTACTGATTCTCGACGAGGGCAACGGCGCGCGCCAGATCCTCGACGACGCCGACGCACCGGTGCGTTCGATCGTCGTCGGCATCGTCGACGCGGTTGAACTCGAGACGCAGTGACCCCAATCAGTCTCCGGCAATTATTCTCAGGCAACTACGGTTTCGAGCGCAACGAGAATCATTTCATCGAAGGTCGTCTGCCGTTCCTGGGACGACAGCGCCTTGCCGGTGGGAATGTCGTCGCTAACCGTACAGATGGCGAGGGCCTCGGCGCCGTTTTCGGCTGCGATCGGGTAGATCCCCGCCGCCTCCATTTCAATACCGTAGACATTAAACGTCGCCATTGTCGCGAACATATCCGGATCGGGCGTATAGAAAAGATCACCCGAGAACAGGTTGCCAACGTGGTAACGCACGTTCTGATGTTCCGCAGCCGCGACGGCCTTCTTGACGAGATCGAAGCTCGCGAGCGCCGCGAGATCGTAGCCGCCGAATCGCATGCGGTTGACGTTTGAGTCAGTCGAAGCGCCCATGCCAATGACGATGTCACGCAATTTGACGTCCGGGTGCGAGGTGCCGCAACTGCCGACGCGGATCACGCGTTTAACGCCATACTCGGTGATCAGCTCGGTACAGTAGATCGACGCCGACGGGATACCCATGCCATGAGCCATGACAGACACGGCTTGTCCCTTGTACTCGCCGGTAAAACCCCACATGTTTCTGACATCTGTCACGCGTTTGGCGCCATCGAGGTAGGTATCGGCGATGTACTGCGCTCGCAACGGGTCGCCGGGCATCAGCACCGTCTCGGCGAAATCACCGGGTGCTGCATTCATGTGTTTGGTTGCCATAGGCCTCGCTTCTCGTGCGGGTCTGCGCCACACTTTGTCAATGCAACAACAATACCCCGGTAGTATGTCATGCGTCTATTGATCTGGACCTCGATTCTGCTGGTTGCGTGCACCGATGCCGACAAAGCACCGCAGCCGGAATCGCCGATTGAGGTTGTAGGCTATCTGCAAAGCAAATCTCTGACCGAGGCGAGCGGCCTGGCACGCTCACACCGGCGAGAAGACCTGCTGTGGGCGATCAACGACGACGGGCCGCCGGTATTGCACGCGCTCAACGTAACCGGGGCTCACCTTGGAAAGGTAAAGCTATCGAAGACCAACAATCGTGACTGGGAAGATCTCGCATCATTCAGCTTGCGGGGCAAAGCATATCTGCTCGTGGCCGATATTGGCGACAATGAGCGCAAGCGCAAGGATGTAAGGCTTTATGTCGTCAAGGAACCGGACCCGGACGACAAGAAGGTCAAAGTCGCCTGGCGTATTGAATACAGTTACCCCGACGGGCCGAGGGATGCAGAAGCCGTTGCCGTCGATGCGGTGAACGAGCGCATACTGATTTTGACAAAGCGCGATATTCCAGCCGTGCTTTACGAACTGCCGCTCATTTCGGACACCAAGAAAACGCTTGTTGCCAAACGGCTAGGCGCGATACCGAGCTTGCCGCTGCCCAGCAAGAGGGATGTCAGCAATGCCACGGTTACGAAGGACTGGTATTGGCAGCCGACCGGGATGGATATCGCTGCCGACAGCGCCAGCGCAGTCATTTTGACTTACAGCGGTGTTTACTATTACGCGCGCAAAGACAACGAATCGTGGCTAGATGCGCTGCAGCGGCGGCCGCTCGGCCTCAGGCTACGCAGCCTGCGCGACGCCGAGGCCATCGCATTCGGGCAGGGTGACGATATCGCTTTTGTCACGAGCGAAAAGAAGCATGCGCCGCTGCTGCGTGTCGACCTCAGCAGCGTCTCCCGACCAGCACCTGCGATCTCGATCATGACATTCAATGTGCAAAACCTTTTCGACAACGTCGACGACCCCGACAAGGACGACAAAGCGTATCTGCCGCTTGCGGCAAAGCAGAGCGAGGCGCACGTCACCGAGTGCAATACGATCGAAGTCGAATCGTGGCGCGACGAATGCCTGCATCTCGACTGGAGCGACGATGCCATCGAGCACAAGCTCGGCGTGCTCGCCGAAGCAATCAAGCAGGCCAATGACGGGCGTGGCGCCGACATCATCGCGTTGCAGGAAATTGAGAACGTCACGATACTCGAACGCCTGCGCACGGAGTACCTGGCGGACAGTGCGTATCTGCCCGCGATTCTGATCGAAGGGTCCGACTCGCGTGGCGTCGACGTGGCGTTTTTGTCTCGCTTACCAATTGTCGGTGACGCCGTATTGCATCCTCTCGTGCTCGAAGACTTTCCGGACCGGGCCGGTGATACGCGAGGTTTGCTCGAGGCGACGTTCGAACTGCCCGACGGCTCCCTGCTGACCGGATTCTCGGTTCACTTTCCCGCACCGTTTCATCCGACCGAAATGCGCGTGCTTGCCTACAAACACCTCAATGGGGTTCGCGGCGCGCTGCCACCGGAGCGGAATGTGTTTGCGGCCGGCGACTTCAACACGAGCAGTAGTGAGGACAGCCAGCGAAGCATGCTCGAACGCTTCGTGCGGCCGTTTTGGACGATTGCGCATGAGCAATGTGAGGATTGCCCGGGAACCCAGTATTACGCGCGTGACGATGCCTGGTCATTCCTCGACATGATCCTGTTTTCGCCGGCCGGCGAGTCTGGCAAGGCCTGGCGGATCGTGGACGGCTCAGTCGAACTCGCGAACAAAACCGCGGCACAAGTAACTGAGGACGGTACGCCAGCCCGCTACCATTCGGCCGAACGCATCGGCGTCTCCGACCACTGGCCGCTCGTGATGGCGATCAGACCGCACCCATAAAAAAAGGCCAGCCCGAGGGCTGGCCTCTAGTCGCTTCAAACGATTTTCCTAGCGGAAGTTGACCTCGAGCCCGAGGCGCATCTCCCACAAGGACCGGGTCGATTGCAGCTCACTCAAGCTTCTCGCACTAAAGTCTTCGTAGATATAGGCGCCTTCCGGAGTCAGCCCCGCCACGTCAACGACGTCCACTGTAAAGAAAGACGCGTCGTATTGACGACCCCAATCGTCGTTGAGCAAATTGCTGAAGTTGTAGATCTTCAGGTACGCCCTTGCCTTGAGGTCGTCAACACCAAGCGGAATCTCCTGGTCGATTCGCAAATCGGCACGCCAGCTTACTTTCGTGTCGATGCTGTTGCGAGGTATAAAGCCCGGACTCAGTTTGCGTTTGTCGATCCAATCGAAGAATTCCGCCTGCGGGAAGGCAGGATCGTAAACTACGTTCGGGTCGCTCGGACCATCCGGCACATACAGCGGGTTATTGCGCCCGCGATCGAATTGCAGTACATCTCTCGAATCAATCGTATAAGTGCCGGGCTGGCCTTCGCTGTAATAGCCCATCAGCGTGAAGCGGGTCGAGTTGTCACCCCAGAACTCGCGCGCAAAGCTTGCCCGCAAAGTGAGGCGGGTTTTCACGTTGTAATTCGACGGCGCCGACTCGGGGAAATTGATGTTATTCGTCGCGGTGCTACTAAAGCTCGATCCGGCCGTGAACGATGTCATTGGACTCACGTCTTCCGCATCCGTATACGCGTAGCCGAACAACAGGTCCATACCCCAGTCGAAGCTCTTATTGAACACGAGCGAGACAACGTGAGCCGTGCTGTCATCCTTGGCGTTGGTCAACATCAGATTCCGATCACCGGCACCCGGGATTACGTCGTAGATCGGCGCGCCTGCCAGCGTTTGGCCGACGATCTCCTGCGACACGTCCTGATACAGCGCTCCGTCCTCGAGTTGCGTGTACATGTAGTCAAAGTCCATTGTCAGTCCCCACCACGGCATGTCCCACGTGCCGCCCATGGACAGTTTCCACTCCTGCGGAGTTTCGTAGTCCGGATCGATCAAATTGGTGCGGGATGTGGAGCCGCTGTCCACGCCAGTGTTGGCGACGGCGTCGAACAACTCGGTCGGAATCTGGCCGCCCGGAGCACCAGGCTCCAGCGGAATGCCGCCATCGAAGGTCGACGGGTGACCTAGCCCCTGATAGAAGGTACTTTCCTGCACGTTGGTCACGCCGTCATTGCTCCAGCCGTTGGACAGCCAGACAAACGGGTTGCCGCCCGAGAACAGTCCGATGCCGCCACGCAGGGTCAGGTCGTCTCTGATGCCCCAGTTGAAGCCTACGCGAGGCATGATCACGTCCAAGCCATCGAGGCCTACGTCATTGCGGATCCCAATAGCCGAAGACAGCACCGAGTTGAAGTTCGGGTGGTCGCTGCTATCAATCCATGCGTAGCGCAGGCCGGCAGTCAGCGTGAGGTCCTGATTCGGGAAGTAGATCTCATCCTGGACGTACAGGGCGTTAAACGAATTGGTGAAGTCTGCCGCTGCGTCCAGCGCATTGTTAGTCGTGCCACCGCTGCCATAGTAAACGTTGCTGGGTCGGCCCAGCAGGAACTTGTCGAGGCCCGACATGCTGCAGCCGATCCCCGCACCTCCGAGCACCCAGTCGTCATAACGCCCTTGCGCATCAAGCGCATCACAGGCGGCCGGATTCCCTCCGGACTCATCGTAGTAATCCCACTCACCGCCGACTGAGTGCTGCACGAAGATATTGAAGACTTGTACATCCTCAACCTCGTAACCGGCACTGATCACGTGATCGCCGAGCAGGAACTGGCCCGAAAGCTTCAGAAACTCGGATCGGGTGAACAGATTGTTCGCCTGACGCGAGTCGTCGGCGCCCAAATAGACGGTATTCTCGCCAATTTCGATCTGATGGTCACCGATGTCTTTGGCACCGACCGTCACCTGCGAATCGTTCATATCATTATCGCTGTAGAACACCTCGGTTGAAAACGTATCCGTCCATTGCGAGCTAAAGATCAAGGTCGTCGTTTCTGACTCCGCGCCCTTGACGTAGCAATGGTTCGCGAACTCGAACTCTTCCGGGTCACTGTCAGAGCAGTTGGTCCGAAAACCGTCGTAGTAATTGTAGATGACGGCAACGTCATGCGAATCGTTGATGTTCCAGTCCAACCGGACCATGTAGTTCTCGTCTTCCTGAGGGTTATTGCCAGGCATCCCGCCTGTGTCGTACTGGTACTGGCTGCTCGCGAAGTCATTGATCGTGTTGTAGTCGGCTTCGGACAACCAGGAACGTTCTTCGCCGTTACCGGATCCCGCGAAACCGATCGCCTGGTTCTGCGGCTCCTCTGTTTCCTCATACGCTGCGAAGAAGAACAGGCGATCTTTGATGATTGGTCCACCAACTGTGAGCCCTTTCTTGTCTCGCGTGTAGTCTGATACGGGCGTGAAATCAGCTCCGTCGAGTTCGTCGTTGACCAGGTCCTGGGTCGTGTACTCGTAAAACGCATTGGCTTCCCACTCGTTGCCACCCGACTTGGTCACAGCATTGATGTTGCACGCCGAGAAGCCGCCGTAGTTGACGTCATACGGCGCCAGTTCTACCGCAACCTGCTCGATGGCATCGAACGGAAACGGCATGCCGGTCGCAGTTGAGTAACCGTTGGTATTCAATCCGAAGCGGTCATTGTGGCTCACACCATCGAGGGTAACGCTGTTGAAGCGCGGGTGTTTGCCGGCGCAGTTCGTCTCGAAACCGTCGAGATTGAGTCGCGGGTCACTTGCGTAAACATCTTTTATGTCGCGATTAAATGCAACGGCGCTGTCCAGTTCCATCAAACCGAACGTTGCGGTTGGCCCTGGGGCCGTCTCGATGTACTCCTGCGCTTGACCAGTCGCGATAATCTCTTCCATCGGAGGAAGCAGGTTAACCGTCAGGTTATAGGTCTCGCCCAGGGCGATCGAGGGAACATCGATCGACTGCGCATTATTAACTATGACCCTGTATGGACCGCCCACCGGCAGACGCGCCGCCAGGAATGTGCCCGTATCATTGGATGTGTAGGTACGCGCCACGCCTGTGCGCTGATCCACGACAACGACCGAGGCACCGGCAACCGGAGCACCCATTTGATCGAGAATTCTTCCGCGCATGGCGGATGCCGTATCCTGCGCCTGCGCCATCATTGGCAACACGAGCAACGCAGCAAGCGGTAGAAGCTTGTTTATGACTCTATTCATCAGATTCCCTCTGTTTGATCTTGTGAAGCGGTTATTCTTGCTCTGTCGGGTACCGTGTAACGCAGATGACTTTTGTCGGACAAATACAACACTGTGCGCAAACGATGTACCGAGGATCGAAAGTATTGTCTCTCTTTGATTAACGGGTGACAAGGTCATTACCGGCAGGTTTCCGTAGGCATTTTCCGAGCCCCCTGCCCGAATTAAGGCGGCCTTGTTTGGCTTCTGGCTCGAAAACCGAGGCGTTAACCTTCTTATTCAACAACTACTTACGGATGTCCGCTTAACTCTCTGTTTTCGCTCAGGATACTCCGTGACGAGCGCCCATTCTGTCATACAGACCCATGCGGCGGCACCTGCTGATATGCCGTTGCCGCTGCCGTTGCGGCACGCCTGTACGCCGCCCATTACGGCAAAACAGATCCGTTGTTTTTCTACAACGCCGACTTCAGTGCGGGTTTCCGCCGAAACATTGCGCAGCAAGCGCCTCATGCACCTCGATTCTCGGCTTAGTCGGATCGACCGGCGTGCCGATTGCCCTGCCCTCTGCTTGCGCTCTGATCATCGCATCGAGAACGAGGTATTTGAGTTCGGACCCGGGCCGCGATACAGGCCGGTCCTTTGGCAACTCATAGCCATCGCCGCCGCGATAAAGAAAGTCAGGAACCACGACCGTGTACTCGGCGTCCGCCTCGATTTCCTGCCAGCCATCGTCGACCGGCACCTGCAAGCTGACGATGCGTGCGCCCGAATCCCGGCTGCGATCGACACAGACGCGAAAACCCGCCACTTGCGGGAAATAACCTTTGCTCTGTCCCGTGCCACGGAAACCCGCTTCCATGACGTGGCGAAATTCTGCACCCGTCATCGTCATGTAGCGAAGAAAGGACGAGAAACCGAAGGTCCTGCCGATATCTTCAAAGCGTATGTCATCGGCGATGAAGTCATCGATGCGCAAGGTACCGCTGTTGATAAAAGCGAAGTCTACGGGCTCGCCGTATGCCGTCAGCATCTGGTCGACGATGAAATTGCCCCACGCCGTTTCGTTGTTGCGGATCGTCTCCTCGGTTGCGTCCATACGAATTGCCGCCCCACCGACGCGGGCCTCGAGGAACGGGAACTTGTCGAGCAGGCGATCACGCCATTTCTTGTCAAGCAGTGCATAATCAGCATCACTTGCGACACTCGTATCCATGTCCAGCATCTGCGTATCAATTTGCGGCAGACCATTCGCATCGAAGGTCATGTCGATGCGCCAGATCGCGCGTGCGTTCGACGCGCCTTTCATGACGGCTGCGGACGAGCTGCTCAGAGGACTGAACTGCGGCTCGTGTTCGTGGCCGCCAACAATGAACGCGAGTTTTGGGTGCGTTTTCCTGAGACCGGCGATCTCCTTGTCCTGCCATAGGTGTAGATGCGTCACGCCGATGATGGCATCCACGCCCCGCGCTTCCAGTTGCTCTATAACGCGCTTCGCGTTGCCGACATAATCTCTGTCGATCGGCGCATAGTCCCGATCGTTGCCACCGTCATCCGCATGCAACACAAGTGAAAAGAAGCCGATCGTCTTGTCTGCATACTCGACCGTGAATGCCGACTGCAGCGCCGCATCAACCTCGCTGTCGCCGGTCACGAAGCGATAGTTGTCGCCGAGCCAGTCGAAATGCGATGCGCGCACCGCGTTGGCGAGGTGCTCGGGCGTGCGGCGATCCAGTTCGTGGTTACCGATGACGACATGCATGGGCGCGAGCGCGTCCATGTAGTTGAGTGCGTCGACCATCTGCAGGCCATTCCAGAGCTGACTTTCGAGCGACGGATAAAGGAAGTCGCCACCGTGCAGAATCCGTACGTCCCTGCCCTCTGCCTGCAGCTCGCGAATGACGGTGACGACCCGGCCGAAACCGCCACGGTTACCGTCCTCGACGGCCCCTACGCGGTAGGTGTCATTCAAATGAATAAAGGTCAGTCCGGACGATTCGGCTGGAGTAAACTCGGGACTGGCGGCACAGCCCGCAATAAACAATGCAAATACAAGCAGGGTTCTCATGATGATGTTTCGTTATTTACTCGCGTTTTTTTTCGTGTTGGCCTGCGCATCGTGTACGACGACACCCGTTGCGCATTCACCGGACAAAGACCTTGGCCTGCAGTGGGTAAAACATGCTGCCGAATACAAGGCAATCTCACGACAAGTTTATCAGGCCGCCGGCCTTGCGCTGGATAATTTCATCAGCAATCAGTCCTGGAGCGCGCTGCCCGGGCAAGAGGACGCCGAGGGCCTGCGGCCGGCGATTATTCTGGACGTTGATGAAACCGTCGTCAGCAATATCGATTTTCAAATCGCGTACGAACGCCCGTTTACAAACCGGAAGTTATACGATTTCTATCGGGAGAACGCTGCGATACCTGTGCCTGGTGTTGTCGAGTTCATTGCAGCAGCGAGGCAGGCCGGTGCCGCCGTTTTCTTCGTCACCAATCGGCCGTGCGAATTGATCGATGACGATCCCGATCCTTGCCCGCAAAAGCGGGCGGTCATTGAGGAGATTGAATCGATAGGCATCGCGACCGACGATGACCATGTCATGTTGGCTGATCAACACGGCTGGGATCGCGCCAAGATTGCCAGAAGGGAACATATCGCCAGGACACATCGAGTGATCATGCTAATCGGTGACGACCTCGGTGATTTCGTGCCCTGCGTACGCACCAAGCTCTACGGGCCTTGTACTGAACCAGCAACAAAAGAAAGCCGAAAGACCCTGGTCGAGCAGTACTCGGGGTATTGGGGGAATGGCTGGTACATCCTTCCGGGACCGACACACGGGTCGTGGACATCGTTCAGATGATGCCAAAAGAGCATGAACTCGCTACACTCAAGCGGCAATATTAGAGGGGAAAAGTCATGGCAAAACTCAAATGTGGCCTGATTCAGATGGGTCTCAAGGGCGATGGCTCGATGGAGCCCGACGACATCCGCGACCGGATGATCGAGGCACATATCCCGTTTATTGAGGATGCGGCCAGCCAGGGCGTGCAGGTGCTGTGCTTCCAGGAAGTATTTACGCAACCCTATTTCTGTCCGAGCCAGGATCGGAAGTGGTATGCGGCCGCCGAAAGCATTCCGGATGGGCATACAACGAAGCTGATGCAGGAGTATGCGAAGAAACACAACATGGTCATCGTTGTGCCGATCTATGAAGAAGCGATGCCCGGCGTGTATTACAACACGGCGGCAGTAATCGATGCGGACGGTTCTTATCTCGGCAAATATCGCAAGACGCACATACCGCAAGTCGATCCGGGCTTTTATGAGAAGTTCTTCTTCAAGCCCGGCGATACGGGATGGCCGGTTTTCGACACCGCCTACGTAAAGCTCGGCGTGTACATCTGCTACGACCGGCATTTCCCTGAAGGCTGGCGAGCGCTTGCACTGAACGGCGCCGAATACATCGTCAATCCGTCGGCGACAGTCGCAGGCCTCAGTAAATATTTGTGGGAGCTCGAGCAACCCGCGTCGGCTGCTGCAAACGGTGTGTTTATCGGTGCCATTAATCGTGTCGGGACCGAAGAACCATGGGCTGAGCGCATGGGCGAGTTCTACGGGTCGAGTTACATCGTCAATCCGCGCGGCGAGATCGAGGCACAGGCCAGTTACGGCGACGACGAGCTGCTCGTGCACGAGATTGACCTCGAGATGGTGCGTGAAGTCCGCAACACCTGGCAGTTTTTCCGTGATCGCCGGCCTGAGACGTATGTCCCGCTAACGGATGATTGAATCGACGAGCAAACTACGAACTGTCGGCGAGCACATCGAGCTCGACGTTGGCGAAGACATCGCCAACAGCCCCCGCTACAACGAGGACATTGCTCCGACCCGGGCCGCGCAGAGGACCTGGACGCGGTGGAACGTTGCGTCGTTGTGGGTTGGCATGGCGATCTGTGTTCCCACCTATACGCTCGGCGGCGTTCTAACCGCCTATTTCGGCTTGTCAGTGTCAGAGGCGCTGTGGACTATTTTGGTCGCCAACATCGTCGTCCTGATCCCACTTACGCTCAACGCGTTCCCGGGAACGCGCTATGGCATCCCCTGCCCGGTCGTCCTGCGCGCTTCGTTCGGCATCATCGGATCTAACGTGCCATCGTTGATCCGCGCGCTCGTGGCGTGCGGCTGGTTCGGCGTGCAGACTTTGTTCGGCGGCATCGCGATCCACCTGTTGTTCTCGGCGCTTTCGCCCAGCTGGGCCGCACTCGGCGGAACCGGTGAGGTAATCGGCTTTTTCATTTTCTGGGCGGCGAATATTACCGTGGTTATTCGCGGCTCGGAGTCGATCAAGTTTCTCGAGGCGCTGGCTGCGCCTTTGTTGCTCATCGTCGCGTTCGGGCTAATCGTCTGGGCGATGCCCAAAGTTTCGCTGCGTGAAGTTCTGTCGGTGCCTGCGAGCCGGCCCGAGGATGCGCCATTCTTCGGCTATTTCATGGCAGCACTGACGGCCATGGTTGGCTTCTGGGCCACACTGTCGCTGAATATTCCGGACTTCAGCCGCTTCGCGAGATCACAACGCAGCCAGGTCATTGGTCAGATCATCGGCCTGCCGTTGACGATGTTCATGTTCGCAGGTCTTGGCGTCGTTCTCACCGCCGCATCGTTCGAACTCGTTGGTGAGACCATAGCCGACCCCATTAACCTGATCGGCAAGATCGAAAGTCCCGTCTGGGTCGTTCTGTCGATGCTGATGATCATTCTCGCCACGATCTCGACAAACACCGCCGCGAATATTGTCTCACCGACCAATGTATTTCAGAATGTTGCCCCCAAATATATCAATGAAAACAAGGGTGTAATCCTTACCGGCATTATTGGCATCGCGCTGATGAGCTGGGAACTCTTGAAAAAGCTCGGCTGGCTGGATACAGATGTTAGTGTTGAGAGTCTTTATTCGAATTGGCTTATCGGCTATTCGAGCCTGCTCGGCCCGATCGCCGGCATCATGATCGTGGACTATTTCCTGATCAAAGATCAGTCCTACGACGTGCTGGCGCTGTACCAGGACAACGCCGGCTACCCGGCATGGAACAAGGCTGGATTTATCGCGTTCCTGATTCCGGTTGGCTTGACAATAATTGCGATTACGACCGGCGAGCTCAGTTGGTTCTATACTTATGGCTGGTTTACCGGATCGATACTCGGCGGCCTGATTTATTACTTCGTGGCGAGAAGTGATTAAGGAGTTAACCATGACTGTACTAATCAAAGGTGGCACTGTCGTTAATGCGGATCGCTCGATGCGTGCCGATGTTCTCTGTGAAGATGGCGTAATAACCGCAGTGGGTGAAGGACTCGACGCGCCGGCGGGCGCAACGGTCGTTGACGCCGGCGGGCAGTACGTGATGCCCGGCGGTATCGATCCACACACGCATATGCAGCTGCCGTTCATGGGCACGGTCACAAGCGAAGACTTCTATACGGGAACCGCTGCCGGTCTCGCGGGCGGCACGACCATGATCATCGACTTCGCCATCCCGAATCCGCAACAAAACATTTTGGAGGCTTACAACCAGTGGCGTGACTGGGCTGAGAAGGCCGTGGCCGATTACTCGTTTCACGTTGCGATCACGTGGTGGGACGACTCGGTCCATGAGGACATGGGCACACTCGTGCGCGAACACGGCGTCAACAGCTTCAAGCACTTCATGGCGTACAAAGGTGCCATCATGGCCGACGACGAGATTCTCGTGAACAGTTTTACGCGCGCACGCGAGCTCGGTGCCATTACCACGGTGCATGCCGAGAACGGTGATCTCGTCTTCACGCTGCAAAAAGAAATCTACGAAAAAGGCATCACGGGCCCCGAAGGGCACCCGCTGTCACGGCCACCCGAAGTCGAGGGCGAAGCCGCGAACCGGGCGATTCGTATTGCCGAGGTTCTGCGCGTGCCGCTGTATGTCGTGCACAACTCGTGTCGACAATCGCTCGAAGCGATTACGCGGGCGCGAAACGAGGGGCAACGCGTATTCGGCGAAGTCCTGGCAGGCCATCTGCTCATCGACGATTCCGTCTATCGCAACGCAGACTTCGAGGTCGCGGCGGCACATGTCATGAGCCCGCCGTTTCGCGCAAAAGAGCACCAGTCTGCGCTATGGCACGGGCTGCAGTCCGGCAACCTGCAGACGACCGCAACCGATCACTGCTGCTTCTGCGCCGACCAGAAAGCGATGGGCAAGGATGATTTTCGATCGATACCGAATGGTACGGCCGGCATCGAGAACCGTCTCGAGGTGCTCTGGGATCAGGGCGTCAACACCGGTCGCCTGACGATGAACGAATTCGTGCGCGTGACGTCGACGAATGCGGCGCAAATATTCAACATCTATCCGAGAAAAGGCAGTGTCTCGGTCGGCGCCGACGCGGATATCGTTGTCTGGGACCCGCAAGCGACCAAGACTATATCGGCCAGGACGCACCAACAGAAGATCGACTACAACATTTTTGAGGGCATGACCGTAACCGGCTGCGCGTCGCACACGATCAGCCGGGGCAACGTGGTGTTCGCTGACGGTAACCTCGATGTGGAACGCGGCGCCGGACGCTATGTCGACAGGCCTGCCTTTGCGCCCTATTACGACGCATTGCAAAAACAGGCGCAGCAAGCGGAACCCGTTGCGGTGCAGCGCTAGTCGCGCCCGGGATAAAGCGATGGCAAAGCCAGCTGCGGACATTCGCCCCAATCGGCTCGACAAAGCCGAGATCGACAAGAACTTTGCCGACCTGCATCCGCCATTGTCGCGTTCGGAAGCATTGATCGAGGCTGACCGTTGCTATTTTTGCTTTGATGCACCCTGCACGACGGCCTGCCCGACCGGCATCGACATCCCGGGATTCATCCAGAAAATCCGCAGCGACAATGTCCGCGGCTCGGCGCAGACGATCTTGCGCGAAAACATCATGGGCGGCATGTGCGCGCGCGTTTGCCCGACAGAGGTGTTGTGCGAGGAAGCTTGTGTCAGAAACACACACGAGGACAAGCCGGTCGAAATCGGCTTGCTGCAGCGCTACGCCACCGATCCGATTTTTAAGAACGGTACACAATTGTTCCAGCGGGCCGAAGCCAGCGGCAAGACCGTGGCTGTTGTTGGCGGCGGCCCGGCGGGCCTGTCGTGCGCTCACCGGCTCGCGATGCTGGGCCATCAGGTCAAGGTGTTCAACAGGGACAGCAAACCCGGTGGTCTGAACGAGTATGGTATCGCCGCGTACAAAACCGTCGATGATTTCGCACAGCATGAAGTTGACTACATTTTGTCGATCGGCGCTATCGAGGTCCGGAGCAATATCGAACTCGGCGTGGACGTCACTCTTGCTGAACTGCGCGACGAGTACGACGCGGTCTTTCTCGGTATAGGTCTGGGATCGGTCAACGAACTGGGCATCGAGAACGAAGACCTGCCTGGTGTCGAAAACGCTATCGACTACATCGCCGACCTACGACAAGCCGATGACAAGAGTGCACTACCGGTGGGCAAGAGCGTCGTTGTCGTGGGCGGTGGTATGACCGCTATCGATATCGCCGTACAAAGCAAGCGCCTCGGTGCTGAACGCGTCGACATCGTGTATCGACGGGGCCCCGAGCAAATGGGCGCGAGCAAATTCGAACAGAACCTCGCGCAGACGAATGGCGTCACGATTCATCACTGGGTAGCACCAACCGGCTTAAGAGATGACGATGGTGCGATTACAATCGATGTCAGGAAAACCGAACTTGACGAGAACGGTCGTCTCAAACTGATTGGGGAGACTGCCATCATGCAAGCCGACATCGTGTTCAAGGCCATCGGACAACGACTTGCCGCTGACAAACTCGGCGCTGAACTGGAAGGGCTTAAGCTCGAGCGCGGCAAGATAGTCGTTGACGAGTCACAAGCGACATCCATCGGTGGCGTCTGGGCCGGCGGTGACTGCGTTATGGGTGGCGACGACCTGACCGTGAGCGCGGTGCAACACGGTAAGATTGCGGCGATAGCTATCGACCGGCACCTGCGAAGCTGACCGATAGAGGAGATGCGAACATGGCGGACCTGACATCGGAATTCCTCGGCATTAGCTCACCGAACCCGTTCTGGCTGGCATCAGCGCCACCGACGGACAAGGCGTACAACGTCAATCGTGCGTTCGAGGCCGGTTGGGGCGGCGCGGTTTGGAAGACACTCGGTGAGGACCCGCCAATCGTCAATGTCAACGGCCCGCGGTACAGCGCGCTGCACAGCAACGATCGTCGCGTCATCGGTTTCAACAACATCGAATTGATCACCGACCGGCCATTGCAGGTCAATCTCGACGAGATAAGGCAGATCAAACGCGACTGGCCTGATCGCGCGCTCGTGGTGTCGGTTATGTTGCCGATGAACGAAGAGACCTGGGCCAGGTACGTGCCGATGATCGAAGACACCGGCGCCGACGCTTTTGAACTCAACTTCGGCTGTCCGCATGGCATGTCGGAGCGCGGCATGGGTGCTGCCGTTGGCCAGGTACCCGAGTACATTCAAATGGCCACCGAGTGGTGCAAGAAAGCGGCCACTGTCCCTGTGATCGTCAAGCTCACACCCAACGTCACCAACATCGTGCCGCCGGCGAAGGCAGCTCAGGATGGCGGTGCCGATGCCGTGTCGCTGATCAATACGATCAACTCGATCATGCGAGTGAACTACGACACGTTGACAATGTTCCCGACAACCGACGGCATGGGCACGCACGGCGGCTATTGCGGCGAAGCGGTCAAACCGATCGCGCTGAACATGGTCGCCGAGATCGCACGCAACGCCGAGACATCCAGGCTCCCTATCTCGGGCATCGGCGGCGTCACCAATTGGCGCGATGCCGTCGACTTCCTCGCACTCGGGGCGAGTAACGTACAGGTTTGCACCGCTGCGATGGTGTACGGATTCAAAATCATCGACGATCTCACCGATGGTCTGAGTACATTTCTCGACGACAAGGGCATGCGATCAGTTGCTGAACTCGTCGGCAAAGCGGTACCAAGTGTGACTGACTGGCAGTATCTGAATCTCAATCACGTCGAAAAAGCGCATATCGATCAGGATCTGTGTATCGAATGCGGCCGCTGCCACATCGTTTGTGAAGACACATCACATCAGGCGATCACGAACTCGCTCAATGGCGAGCGACACTTTGAGGTGATCGACGACGAGTGTGTCGGCTGTAATCTGTGCGTCAGCGTCTGCCCGGTCGACAGTTGCATCACGATGCAACCTGTAACCGAAGGCATCGACGCCCGGACGGGGAAACCAATAGCTACCGAGAAAGCCAACTGGACGACGCACCCGAACAACCCGATGCGAATTGCAAACGGGCCATCCGGCCCGAAGGACGAATAGGTCAATGACTGACGAAGAACTTCTCGACGCCGCCCGCGATGTCAGAGAAAAGGCCTACTGCCCCTATTCGGGATTTCACGTCGGTGCGGCGATTGTGGATGAGAACGACCAGGTTCACGTCGGCTGCAATGTCGAAAACGCAGCGTACCCGCAAGGTAGCTGCGCCGAGGCCGGTGCGATCGCGGCGATGATCGCGGCGGGCGGTACACGCATCGTCACGATTGCCGTTGCGGGTGGCGGCGAAAACAAGACCCGCGCCTGTACGCCCTGCGGCGGTTGCCGGCAACGCATCCACGAGTTTGCCGACGAGAATACGCGGATCATCGTGAAAGACGACGACGAGGACTGGCACACGTTTACGATGGACGATCTCCTGCCGTCATCATTTCATCTGTAGCACACAGGCAGCGGGCGACACACTTATCTCCCTCATGGCTCGCTATACCAGATCGCAAGCGGGACACTACTCATCGTCATGGCTCGCTGCGCTGCGCTTTACTTCCGATGAGTAGTGTCCCGCCTGCGCCCTACAACAGCGCTAGCACTTCTTCTCGCGTCGGCAAAGATGGTTGTGCGCCGCGCTTCGTTGCAGCCGCGGCGCCGGCCGCACAAGCGAATTGGAGTGCCTGTTCCGGTGGTTGGCCTTCGACGAGCGCGACGGTCAACGCCGCAGTGAACGTGTCCCCAGCCGCCGTTGTGTCGACTGCCTCCACTCGCGGTGGTTTGGTGCGCGCGAGGTCCTCGCCATTTTTCGTCAGGACCGCCCCGGCCGCACCGAACGTTGTCGCGATCATGCCAGTACAAGCACTCAGACTGTCACCGTACCAGGCGGCTTCCGTTTCATTGACGATGATCAGGTCGGCGCGCTGCAACACGGAAACGTCGACATGCATCGCCGGGGCGAGATTCGCGGCAAAGAAGCCCTCGAAGTCCTGTGCCGCTTTTGCGATTGCCTCGCTCGAAACTTCGAGCTGACAGATCAGGGCGTCAGCTGCCGGGATCGTTAGCGACTCGGGAGACAACGAGCGATTCGCTCCGGGCGCCACGACGATCTGATTTTCTCCAGATGCCGCCACGGCAATCAATGCAACGCCCGTTGCCATGTCTTCGACCGACTCGACATTGCTTAAGTCGACACCGCCCTTTCTGAGCAGGGTAAGTGCTTCGTCGGCTGTCGAATCAGCACCAACGCGAGCGACGAGCTTGACGTCGGCGCCCAGGCGCTGCGCTGCCAGTGCCTGGTTGGCGCCCTTGCCGCCCGGAAAACGGCCAAGCTCCGCGTCAGTCACCGTTTCCCCCGCAACCGGCAGCCGTTTCGCGGTTGCAACGATATCGAGATTGACCGAACCAACGACAACAATTGAGGGCATGGCCATCTATTCCCCAAAGCGCGCCAGGCGCTCGATCAATAGCTCATAGAATCCGTCCGCGTCGACCGCGTAAATCCAGTTGACATTGATGGGCCGGTCGGTGACATGCCAGAAATCGACGGCCGTGTGGCCCATCGTCAGTTCCGACTCGGTCTCGACCGCCACATTGCACGCTTTGCCCTCGAACAACTCGGGCCTGATGAGCCAGGCGATCGTGCACGGATCGTGCAACGGCGCGCCCCTGGACTTGTACTTTTTCGTGTCAAAACGATCGAAGAAACTCAACATGCCGGCCGTTGCCTCGGCAACCGGATTTCCGAGCGCCTTGATACGCTCGACACGATCGCGTGTCGATAACACCTCGTGCGTCACATCGAGACCCAGTTGCGTGATCGGGCGACCACAGCGCAGCACAATGTCCGCCGCGTGCGGGTCGACGAGGATGTTGAACTCGGCCGAAGGCGTACGGTTGCCCCCCTCGCGCATCGCACCACCCATTAATACGATCTGTTCGATTTTCGGCAGAATTTTGGGTTCTTTGTCGATCGCGGTACCGATATTCGTCAATGGTCCGGTTGGTACGAGCGTTATCGACGCATCGTCCGCCGCCAGCAGCGTCTGCACGATGTAGTCGACTGCGTGCATGTCCTGCAGCGGCGTCTCAGGCTCGAAGGCGTCGATGCCGTTGATGCCCGTTTCGCCATGGATCGCCTCCGCGGTTACCAGTGGTCTCACCAGCGGCTCGCCGCAGCCTGCGTATACGGGAATGTCCTGGTGCCCGGCGATATCGCACATCATGCGGGCGTTGCGATGCGTCAGCTCAAGCGGAACGTTGCCACCAACGGTCGTGATACCAAGCAGCTCAAAGTCCTCGGGTGAGGCGAACGCCAGCAACAATGCGACGGCATCGTCCTGCCCGGGATCGCAGTCGATAATAATCTTGCGCGTCATCAAGTCAGAACGTCAGCATTATTCCGGCGAGCGCAGCACTCATCAGGTTGGACAACGATGCTGCCAGCACGCACTTGAGACCGAAGCGCCCGATCAACTCGCGTTTTTCGGGTACGAGCACGCCGAGTCCGCCCAATAAAATCGCGATGGATGAAAGATTCGCGAAGCCGCAAAGTGAGAACGTCGTGACGGCGATGGTTCTTGGGCTCATGCCGGCGAGGTAGTCGTTCAGGTGCGAGAACGCGACAAACTCGTTGAGGATTATCTTTTCACCGAACAGGGCGCCAGCCGCCTCCGCCTCTGCCCACGGCACGCTCAGGACGTACATCAGTGGCTGGAAAATCTTGCCGAGTATCAGCTGCAGCGTGACTCCTTCGATGCCGACCAGACCGAACAGACCGCCGACGAGGCCGTTAAAGAGCGCGATCAACCCGACGAAGGCAATGAGCATGGCGCCGATGTTGGCGGCCAGACGCAGGCCATCGGAGGTGCCGGAAGCGGCCGCCATGATGACGTTGGCGTGATGACTGGGCTCCATCTTCAGTTTTTCATGCCCGCCTGGCGGAACGGCCTCTTCATCGGGCATCAGGAGTTTCGCCATGAGCAGGCCACCGGGTGCCGCCATGAAAGCCGCTGCGAGCAGGTACTTGAGTTCCGCGCCCATGAGCACGTATCCCGCGAGTACCGTGCCCGCGATTGACGCGAGGCCGGACACCATGACAGCGAAGAACTGCTCCTCCGTCAGGTTCTTGAGATACGGCTTCACGACCAGCGGCGCCTCGGTCTGGCCGACAAATATGTTGGCAGCCGCATTCATCGATTCAATGGCGCCGGTGCCGATGATCTTGTGCAATGCGCCACCCACGAGCTTGACGATCCACTCCATGATTCGCAGGTGATACATCACGGACATCAGCGCGGCGAAGAAAATGATGATTGGCAGCACGTTAACTGCAAAACTGAAACCGATGACATCAGTATCGCCAAGCGGACCAAATACCATGTCGATGCCAGCCTTCGAATAACTGATCACGGCGAGCACACCAGTGGCCAGACCGCGGATTACAGCTCGGCCGGTATCGAAATACAGCACGAATGCGGCGATGGCAGCCTGCAGGGCAAACGCCGCGCCGACGACTCGCAGATTAATTTTCTTACGATTGGTCGAAAACAGGACCGCAATGCCAAGAATCACAATGATGCCAACAATTCCGATGAGATTGTCCGGCATAATTTCCCCCGCTTAATGATTCTTAGAATGGGGACATTCCTGATTTAGCACGTTAAATCAGGAATGTCCCCTTTATTGTTGGCGGCACTAGCATACCGCATTGTTCAGTCCTCGCCCGAATGAATCTCGTAAATGACGGGCGACTCAGCGGGCGCGGCACTGCCTGTCGCACAAGCCGCCAATAGGTTTATTTCCGCTTGTGCGGCAGCGTCTTCTGACGCTGCATGCACCACTGCAAGTGGTGTTTCGGCGTCAAGCAGTGTTCCGATCGGTGCCATGTCGCTGAAGCCAACCGACAAGTCCAGGACCTCACCGACCCGGTGTCGGCCGCCGCCCAATTCGATGATCGCATTGCCGACGCCGCGAGTGTTGACCGTAGTCAAATAGCCGTTTGCATGAATCGGCCTGACAACAGGCGCCTTCGCCAGGTAGGCTTCGCTGTTCTCCAGGAAATCGGCCGGGCCGCCGAGCGCCGCAACCATCGCACTAAAAATCTCAGCTGCTCGACCGCTCGTTACGGCGTCGTCGCAGCGCTGCCGCGCCGCATCGCGGTCCGTTTCCAGCCCTGTGACAACAAGCATCTCGACACATAAGCCGAGCGTAACGTCATCCAGCCGAGCCTCCCTGCGCTCGTTACGCAGGTAGGCAACGACTTCTTGAATCTCGAGTGCATTGCCCACCGTCAGGCCCAGCACCTGGTTCATATCCGTGATCAGAGCATGCGTCCTGAGATTCGCTTTTGCCGCGGTTGCGATGATGCTTTGGGCGAGTTTGTTCGCACGCTCAGGCGACTTCATGAATGCTCCAGAGCCGACCTTGACGTCCATGACAAGCGCATTCAGTCCGGCAGCGATCTTCTTTGACAGTATTGACGCCGTAATCAGCGGCACGGACTCGACTGTGGCCGTGACATCGCGAATCGCATACAAGCGCCGGTCAGCCGGCGCCAGATCAGATGTCTGGCCGATGATCGCGCAACCCGTATCCCTGACGACTTTCTTGAAGGTCGCGAAATCCGGCGCCGTGTTGTAGCCCGGTATCGCCTCGGCTTTGTCAGTGGTGCCACCCGTATGGCCGAGTCCGCGACCCGATATCATTGGCACATGGCAGCCGCAGGCTGCCGCGATCGGCGCCAACATGAAACTCACTTTGTCGCCGACCCCGCCTGTCGAGTGTTTGTCGACAACGGGACCGTCAAGTTCTTCTTGCGACCAGTCGAGCACGGTACCCGATGATGCCATCGCAAGTGTCAGGTTCGCTGTCTCGTCAAAGCTCATCGAGTTGAAGACAACGGCCATTGCCAGCGCCGATACCTGCTCGGCCGGGATGCTTTCGTCGGCGAGCCCGTCGACGAGAAACTGAATCTGCTCATCGGACAGCTCGCCCCCGTCGCGCTTGGTGCGAATAACGTCGGTAAACAGCATCAGGCAGGGAAGCCGCGTAGTGGCAAATCCGGGCTGCGTTGCAGCCAGTTCTCGGCAGGGTAATGACTGGCCTGGTCGATAAGGTGGAGCGTATAGGCATGACGCGATTTGTCCGACAGGTTCGGGCCACTCAAATGCGGCGCGCGGCCATCGAAGATGACCAACGTGCCGGCAGGCGCTTCGGCCGCGATCTCGGCACCTTCGGGCCATGGCGTCTCGTCCAGCGTCTCGAACAACAGTTTGCCGTCGGGCCCACGGTAATGACGTTCTTTCAACCCCATCCGGTGTCCGCCCGGGATGAAATGCATACAACCGTTCTCGACCGTCGCATCTTCGAGCGCGAACCAGAAACCGACACAGGACTCGGGTTCGGTATAAATGAACGTCGAGTCCTGGTGGCAATAGACTTCACCGCCGATGCGCGGTGGCTTGAAGATGTACATCGACTGGATAATGGCCGGATCCGCGAAACCGATGCATCGTGCCGCTTCCCTGAGTTCCGGCGTTCGCGAAAACGCATCAAACACCGGATCGAGATCATGCATCGCATGGCCCATCTTGTTGAGGCTGTGCTCTTTGTCCTGCCGCAAATTGCCCGCCTCGTCGAACGCATCGCTCTCAAAAAAGAAACGAATCTTGTCGCCCGATTCTTCGAAATAGCGGTCGTCGAGTTGCGTTTGCTCCATCGCCGAAAACACGTGCCTTACTTCGGCCGGATCAAATGCATCGATGAGTTCGAGCGTATGCTCGCGCAGCCGCTGACATTGCTCGGTCGCGACGAACCCCTGCAGGATCAGCACGCCAGCCTCCTCATAATCGGCTAGCATGGCCTCGGTGAGCTGCCCTCCCTCCGGAGTGGTATATGTCGGTAGCTTACTCATTTAAGCGGCCATTCTATCTGCTTGAAAACAATTTCGTAACAGCTGCCGAAATACGTGTCGAGTAGCTGTTCGTGAGCTATACTTTCGCCACTAATAACGTAAGAAGACTAGGGGGATAGTCGTGAAAACATCTCTTAATATCAAACGTTTACCTGTCTTGTGCGCGCTTGTCGCGCTGTCTTCAATTCTATCTTTCGGCTCCGCCTTTGCGCAGAATACTTCAGGGTCGATCCGTGTAAACGTTACGGCCGTTGACGGAGGTCCTGCAACCGGCGTTTCTGTAGCTGTTACTCATGTGCCGACCGGACGTTCGCAGACTATTATTTCAAACAATCAAGGCGTCGTGACAGCTCGCGGCCTTGCCGTTGGCGGGCCCTACGAGGTGTCTGTCATCAGTGGCGGTCAGTATGCGGCTGACGTCCTGCAGGACATCTACGTCAAGCTTGACCAAACCGAGACCATCGATCTCCCGGTGCGGCCAATGATCGAAGAAATCACGGTGACTGCCGAAGCGCCGACTGGTGACGTGGCAGTCGGTGTAGGCAGCTCTTTCGACCGTAGCAGGATCGATGGCACACCTTCTCTTTCGCGCGATTTCGTTAACACTTTGGCGACAGATCCGAAAATCCTCGTCGACAATAGCGTGGCCCGAGGACCCGCCGTATCGATCGCGGGGGCCAATTTCCGCTATAACAACCTGACGATCGATGGCGTGGCGCAGAACGATAACTTCGGCTTGTCCAAGAATGCTTCCGCTACCCAGCGCACGCCAATCTCGATCGACGCGATCGAGGCCCTGACTGTCAATGTGGCGCCATACGACGTGACTTTCGGCTCCTTTATCGGCGGCAATATCAATATTGTCACCAAGTCAGGTACCAACGATTTAGAAGGCAGCGCCTACTATTTTTCAACCGATGACAGCTTCACCGGCGACAAATCAGACGGTGTGGATCTCGGCATCGCCGATTTTGACGAGGAAACTTACGGCTTCACTCTGGGTGGGCCAATTATTAAGGACAAGCTGTTCTTCTTCGCGAATTACGAAAAATTCGAGACCACCCGGCCGTCCAACTCGCAGACCATCGAAAACATTGTCGGTGTTACTCCGGCGGAGGTCGACCGGGTTATTAACATCTTTCAGACCGAATATGGTTTCGACCCCGGTACGTTCGACGCAACCGATGTCGACGAGGATGAAAAAATCCTGTTGAAACTGGATTGGTACATCAACGACGATCACCGTGCGGTCATCAGCTACCAGAACGCGGACGGCGATGTGCTGTTCGATGATTTTCCGGACCTGGCCGTGCTGCAATCCAATCGCTATGACATCAACGAGGAACTGGATGCCTTTTCGTTCCAGTTGTTCTCCAACTGGACAGACAACCTGTCGACGGAATTCAAATACGGTACTAAAGAGGTAAAGAACCGTCAGGTGAGCATCGACTCATCAACACCGGATTTTGCCATCACGGCCGGCGGTGGCGGGCTCATTACCGCGGGTGGCGACCGTTTCCGGCACAACAATCAGCTTGACAACGAGTCTGACCAGCTCCGACTCAAAGCCGACTATTCGATTGGCGATCATGTCATCACCGTCGGTTATGAACGCGAGGCGAAGAAAACCGTCAATACGTTCGTCCCGTTTACCCGCGGTCAGTATTCGTTCTTCCCCGATGACGGTCCCGATGGTCTGCCTGGTACCGGTGACGAGCGCACGGGCATTGATAACTTTGAGCAGCGTAATATCGGCCTGGTGTTATTCGGTGGCTCCACGAGCGGAGTGGTTGCCGATGCGGTCGGCGCGTTCGAGCTGGTCACCAATAGTTTCTACGTTCAGGACGAGTGGACGGCCTCCGACGAACTGGTACTAAAATTCGGCCTGCGCTTCGACGAGCACGACAACGATGACCAGGTTCCGCTGAACGCTAACTTCGAAGCTCGAAACGGGTTTGACAATACCTTCAATCTCGACGGCAACGATTTGGTGATGCCGCGGTTTGGCTTTGACTGGACGCCTACCGATCGTCTTACGATCAGGGGCGGCGCCGGCTTGTTTGGCGGTGGCGAACCGTTGATCATGTTGTCCAACAGCTACCAGGGCAACGCGATTACCCGCAATATTGTCTGCGTGCCTTGTATCGGGGCCGCGTTCGGAGTCATCGATGAACTGGCCGCGGCATTGCCAAGCCCAACCATCGCATTTGAACTCCTGCAGCCGTTCAATGCTATCGATCCAACTGGGGATGTCGAGGCAATTTCGCCAGATTTCGAAACGCTGAGCACCTGGAAATACAGTTTGGGCGCCGAGTACATCCTGGGTGACGACTGGAACCTGTCTGCCGATATCATTTTCTCCGATGTCAAAGACGGCTTCAGCGTCAGGGAAGGTCGGCGCACGGTGACCGGCACCGCGCCTGATGGCCGCAACATATACAACACCCCCTTGGGCGGCGACTACATCCTGGAAAACACAAACAAGGGCGATAGCACGGTTATCACACTCAACGTCGCCAAATCCTGGGACACCAATGTCGGCACGTTTGACGCCACCGTGGGATACACCAGTACCGATGCCGACGAGCTCCGGGCTTACAACCGTTTCATTACCTACGAGTCCTTTGCCTTCGACGCGACCACAGATTTCAACAACATGACCACGTCGTCATCGAAGTACGAGGTTTCGGACCGGTTTACCGCGACCTTCGACTGGCAACACATGCTGTTTGGTGACAACGCGAGTCGCGTGAGCCTGATTTATCTCGGAAACTCGGGACGACATTTCTCCTATGTGTTTGGCAGCGGAGACGCGGCATTTGGCGGCACATTCCTGGCTGACTTCGGCAGCGAAGGCGACAACCCCGGTTCGCACCTGTTTTATGTGCCGACAGGCATCGCCGACCCGATTGTTACCGGCGACCCCACTTTTCTGTCCAACCTCGACAGCTTCATCGACAGCAATAAATGCCTTAGGGGAAGACGTGGCCAGATCACGACCCGAAATTCCTGCGAGACCGGGTGGACCAACATTGTCAGCATGCGGCTAAGCCAGGAAGTCAGTCTCTGGAGTGACAAGAAACTGGAGTTGACTCTGGATATCGAAAATCTTGGCAACATGATCAACGATGACTGGGGTCGGGTGGAAAGTTACTCTGCGCCGTCTAACGTCGCGCTCGCCAATGTTACGATCGCAGGCGGACAGTATGTCTATGCTCCGATTTCAAGCGCGCAGGTCAGTCCTGACACAATGGCGCCGGAGCCGGCGATTGCGCGGCTGCCCTCGGTCTACCGAATCCAATTCGGCTTGAATTTCCGCTTCTGAGCAAACACGTACAAGGCGGGACAATGAGGGGCAGCTTTGCTGCCCCTTTTTTTGTGTCAAAATGGCTGGATGAAGAACATACTCAAACGCTCCGCACTCATAACGCCGCTGCTCGCACTCCTTGCCTGCAGTCAGGACACCGCGCCGCTCACCGATCCGACCACTGACACGTCCGGGAACCAAATCGACCTCATCGTGGCTGGTGATTACATCGTGACCATGGACGAGGCTGCAACCGTTCACAAAGGCAGCGCTATCGCGATAGATGATGGCGTAATCATCGCGATCGGCCCGGCCGCCGAAATTGCTGCGGAATACCCGGCACACGAGACACTTGATGGCAAAAATCGAATTGTCATGCCGGGTCTCGTCAATGGCCATTCGCACGCAGCAATGACTCTTTTGCGCGGCGTTGCGGACGACCTCGCATTGATGGACTGGCTCAACAACTATATGTTCCCTGCCGAAGTGCAATTCGTCGACGCCGAGTTCGTTCGTATCGGTACCGAACTCGCGTGCTGGGAAATGATTCGCGGCGGTACCACGACGTTTGTCGACATGTACTACTACCCGGATACGATCGCACAGGTTGTGGACAACTGCGGCATGCGCGCGCTGATTTCCGCGACTGTGATCGATCAACGTAGCCCCGACGCCGAGAGCGCGGCGGATTCAATACAGAAAGGCAGCGGATACATCGAGCGCTGGCAGGGCAAGAACAGCCGTATTACACCTATTTTCGGCCCGCATGCGAATTACACGCTGAACGCCGAACAACTGGCAAAAACACGTCAGGTTGCGATGCAGTTCGATACACCGATCAGCATTCATGTCTCCGAGTCACCATTTGAGGTGCAGTACGCGAAGGACACTTACGGCAAGACCAGTATCGAAATGCTCGACTCGATTGGCTTTTTCGACGGTCCGACGATAGCGGCGCACGTCGTCTGGCCCACCGATGCGGAGATCCTGATACTCGCCGAGCGCAAGGTTGGCGTGATTCATAATCCGACATCAAACATGAAGATCGCTTCGGGAATCTCGCCGGTTGCCGACATGCTTGCGGCGGGTGTTCGCGTCGGACTCGGCACAGATGGCGCGGCGAGCAACAACGATCTCGACATGTGGGAAGAAATGCGACTGGCGGCATTCCTGCAGAAGGTCGAGCAGATGAATCCGGAGGTACTGCCCGCCAGGACCGTCTTGCGGATGGCAACAAGCGGTGGCGCGACGGCCATCGGCCTCGGAACCGAGATTGGTTCGCTCGAAGTTGGCAAGCGTGCTGACGTGATTCAGGTCGCTTTCGATGATGTTCATCATGTGCCGACCTATGACGTCGTCTCACATCTTGTTTACGTCAGTGACGAACAAGATGTAGCATCGGTGGTCGTCGATGGTACAGTGCTCATGCGCGAAGGCGAGATATTGACAGTGGATACAGATCGCGTCACGGCCGAGGCCAGGGCCCTGGCTGCAAAGATACAGAGCGCCCTGCAAGAGAGGAATCGAAAATGATTCGCAACGCTGCTGCTTTTGTCGTTGGCATCGTCACCGCGTTTGGACTGATCTGGTTCATAGAATTGCTCGGCCACACGATTTATCCGCCGCCGGCCGACCTCGACTTCAGCGACCCAGAGGCCATTCGGCCCTACATCGCGACCTTGCCGGTCCTCGCGCTATTGTTCCCGATGTTCGCGTGGTTCGTCGGCACGTTTGCGGGCTCGCTCGTTGCCTGTTATATCGGCGAAGCGAGACCAATTTTATTCGTGGGCGTCGTCGGAGGCCTCGTGCTTGCGGCTACGATCGCGAATCTGATCGTGATTCCGCACCCGCTTTGGTTCTCGATTATTTCCGCTCTCGGCATTGTTGCGAGCGCCTGGCTCGCCCTGCAGATCGCACCCGGCCCGAAGGGCCTGCCCGACGACTCTGACTAGTTCTGCAGAAAACTCGTGCCGTAGTCCATCGGCGACAGATCGAAAAATGCTGCAATGCTCTGGCCGATGTCGGCGAACGATTCGCGTTTGCCGAGCGGGCCAGCCTTAATCCCAGCGCCATAGGCCAACACCGGAATGTGCTCGCGCGTATGGTCCGAACCCTCCCAGGTCGGATCACAACCGTGGTCGGCGCAAATGAACAGCACATCGTCATCGGCTATCAGGTCGAGCAGTTCGGGAAGCCGCTCATCAAAATACTCGAGCGCCGCGGCATAGCCATCAACGTCGCGCCGGTGGCCGTACAGCATGTCGAAGTCGACAAAATTTGTGAATACGATGGATCGATTGCCAGCGTCACGCAGCGCCTCGAGTGTTGCATCGAAGAGTGCTGCGTTGCCTGATGCTTTGACCTTCCTGGTAATGCCCTGATGCGCATAGATGTCCGCAATCTTGCCGATGCTAACGACATCACCACCGTTTGCGACAAGCTTGTCGAGAACAGTATCGGCGTGCGGCGGAGTGGTCAGGTCGCGGCGGTTGCCGGTGCGAACGTAGCTGTCAGGTCCGTCGCCAACAAACGGTCGCGCGATCACGCGGCCGATGTCGTACTCATCGACAAGTTCGCGCGCAATGTCACAAAGCTCGTACAGGCGATCCAGACCGAATGCTTCCTCGTGACAGGCTATCTGAAACACGCTGTCGGCCGACGTGTAAAAAATCGGCTTGCCGGTTTGCACATGCTCATCACCGAGTTCGGCAATGATCGTCGTACCGGATGAATGACAATTGCCG
The DNA here is from genome assembly GCA_029862045.1 of Gammaproteobacteria bacterium. GTDB lineage: Bacteria > Pseudomonadota > Gammaproteobacteria > Steroidobacterales > Woeseiaceae > UBA1847. The sequence goes on along the minus strand of JAOTYE010000009.1, from coordinate 96,131 downwards.
AGAAATCCAGGCAAGTCCGCTCGTTCGACGAGCCTATCGAGCAATGCTTGCGGAAACGTGTTGATCTTCTCGGTGAAGTACCCCCAGTCGAACAACACGGGAACACCGGCGATTTCCCAATGCCCGCTCGGCGTGTCTTTACCGCTGGAGAGCTCCTCGGCAAAGCCGTAGGCCCCCTCTATCTCAGTATCGGTAATGGCACCGTCAGGAAAGTTACCGGTGCTGTCGCGGCTCGCATGATAGAGCCCAAGTCGAGCTAAATTGGGCAACCTCAACGGTCCTTCGGGCGACAACGAACGCTCACGCGCTATGTGGCCAAAGGTGTCGGAACCGGCATCACCAAAGCGCCCGGCATCGGCCGTGGCGCCGATACCAAACGAATCCAACACGAGAATGATTGCCCTACCCATACGTATACCTTAGCAGAACCGTCCAGAACAGCGCACCGCGATGTCAGTCAGAGTGTGGCGACAGCCTCGCCTCACTTAGAACCCCATGCGATCGGCAAGACTGTCGCCACACTCCGCGCGTAACGGTGTGGTGCAGTGCGAACGCCGTGCTGAGCGCATGGGGTATTAAGTGAAGCAGGGCGTTCGCGCTGTGCCGCGCCGTCGCGAGCGAATCGATTAGTGGTGTGGCGGAGCCTCTGGTTCGAACGTGCTCTCACCGTAGTAATCGATGCGAGTTTCTTCGATGTAAAGGCCTTCAGCCGACATAAGCCAGATCAACACGATTATCGCCACTGGCGGTCCCAGAATCGCTATCTTCAGCGCCAATCGCTCCCACTTCATATGCATGAAAATTGCGATGATGAAGCCGGCCTTCAGGAACATGAATAACAAGATCAAACCCCACCTCAGGTTCCCCTGAAGGTTGAGGTAATCAACCATGTAGGAAAAGAAGCTGAGTACAAACAGCAGGCCCCAGATCCAGAAGTAGACACTGAGAGGGTGTTGTTGACCGTCTTCACTTGCCATATGAAGTCCCTTACCAGAGATAGAAGAATGCGAAAATGAATACCCAGACGAGGTCGACGAAGTGCCAATACAGGCCCGTGATCTCGACGATTTCATATTTGCCGCCGCGCTTCTCGTAGAAGCCATTTCTGACACGGTTGGCTATGACCAGCAAATAAATGACACCTGCCGACACGTGCATGCCGTGGAAGCCCGTGATCATGAAGAAGCTGGAGCCGAATTGTGCGGCACCCATCGGGTTGCCCCAGGGCCGGACGCCTTCTTCGACGATCAGTTTGGTCCACTCGAACGCCTGCATGCCGACAAATGATGCGCCGAGCGCGGCGGTCGCTACCATGAGCCAAAACGTCTTTTTGCGGTCCTTGCGATACCCCATGTTGACGGCCATGGCCATCGTGCCGGACGACGTGATCAGAATGAACGTCATGATCGCGATCAGAATCAGCGGAATGGGTTCACCACCGAATGACAGTGCGAAGACCTCGCTCGGAATCGGCCACGGGTCCGTCGTTGCCAGACGAACCGACATGTAACCGACCAGAAAGCAACTGAAGATGAACGTGTCGCTAAGCAGGAAGATCCACATCATCGCCTTGCCCCAGGGCATGCCGAAAGCCTGCTTGTCCCTGGAGAAGTCGTGGACGACACCCTCAGTGCCGATTGGTTCCATTACCGCTTCTGACATAGATAACCCCAAATCAAGTCGACAATACTAGGTCGATAACATCAATCCGAATAGCACGAGCCAGACCAGCAACAGGAAGTGCCAGTAGATCGTGCACAGTTCAATACTGTGGCTGACTTCAACTGCATCACCGCCATTAAGAGTCTTGATGGTGGCGCGTGCCCACACATACATTCCGCCGAGAATGTGCAGGGCGTGGATGCCAGTCAACAAAAAGAAAAATGCGTTGGACGGGTTACTGGTCATATATTGACCCGACGCATTAAGCTGTTGCCAAGCGATCAACTGACCGACGAGAAATGCAACTGTCAAAACACCCGCTAGAAAAAGCCCCGGCTTTATTTGCGACGTGCGACCACTAACGGCGAGGTTACGTGTCCACTGAAAAGCGACGCTGGCCAGCACCAGAACACCTGTATTGACCCACAATAGCTGCGGCTCAGTGAGCGGAATCCAGTCACCGAGTTCCATGCGTAAGGAATACGCACTCAGAATAAGGGCGAAAAACGATGTGGCGACAGCCAGAAACGTCGTCAGCGCGACGAGCTTCGGTCTCGCATTGAATGGCGCCTGATAAGAGGCCTCATCGACCGCCTCGGCAACCCACGGCTGAGTATTGAATGACTGCTTTAAAAGCCAGCCCAGCAGCGTGGCGAGCATAGTCGCCAGGACAATGAGTCCGATTTCCACTAGTGCTCTACTCCGTGGTCGCGGCCCACCGGCGCGACATCCGCCGGAACATTTTGCGGGATGAAGTCATCCTCGTAGCCCGGCACGCTGTAGTCGTAGGCCCAGCGATGGCACTCGGGCAAATCATGGCCCCAGTTGCCGTGCTTTGGTGGCGTATCCGGCGTCTGCCACTCGAGCGTCGTTGCATCCCAGGGGTTCGGATCTGCCTTCGGGCCTTTACGCAGACTCCAGAAGACGTTGACAAAAAACAGAATCTGCGTCGCGGCCACGAACAATGCCGACAACGTAATGCTCGCGTTAAGCGTCTGCGCCGATTCGGGCAAAAAGTCCGTATTGCCCATCGCGAAATAGCGTCTTGGGACACCCGCAAAACCGAGGTAATGCATCGGCAGGTAAATCGAATACGTGCCCAGGAACGTCATCCAGAAATGCCATTTGCCAAGCGTCTCGTTGTACATCCTGCCCGTGATCTTCGGCCACCAGTGATAGATAGCGCCGAATACGACAAGCACCGGCGACACGCCCATCACCATGTGGAAATGGGCGACAACGAAATAAGTATCAGACAGCGGCAAATCGATCGTCACGTTACCCAGGAACAGGCCAGTCAGGCCGCCATGAATAAACGTGAATATGAATGCGATAGCGAACAGCATCGGCACCCTGAGATGAATGTTGCCTTCCCAGAGCGTCAACACCCAGTTGTACACCTTGATCGCGGTGGGCACGGCAATGATCAGCGTCGTCGTTGCGAAGAAAAAACCGAAATACGGATTCATGCCGCTGACGTACATGTGATGCGCCCAGACGATGAAGCTCAGGCCGCCGATCGCGATGATCGCCCAGACCATCATGCGGTAGCCGAAGATGTTCTTGCGTGCGTGCGTGCTCAGGAGATCGGAGACGATACCGAAAGCCGGCAACGCGACGATGTAAACCTCGGGATGACCGAAGAACCAGAACAAATGCTGGAACAGAATCGGGCTGCCGCCCGTGTGGCCCGGATCCACACCCATTGAACTGATGGCAGGCATGAAGAAGCTCGTCGCGATGGTCTTGTCGAGCAGCATCATGATCGCGCTGACCAGTAATGCCGGGAATGCGAGCAATCCGAGGATCGTTGCGATGAAGATGCCCCAAACCGACAACGGCATGCGCATCAGCGTCATGCCCCGGCAACGCGCCTGCAATACTGTCGTGACGTAATTCAGGCCACCCATGGTGAAAGCCACGATGAATACGGCCAACGACCCGAGCATGAGCAGGATGCCCCACTCGACGCCCGGCGTTCCGGGAAGAATCGCCTGCGGCGGATACAGGGTCCAGCCAGCCCCGGTCGAGCCACCCGGCACGAAAAAGCTGATGAGCAGAATGATGACAGACAGCAGGTATACCCAGTAACTGAGCATATTCAGGTACGGGAACACCATGTCTCGCGAGCCACACATGAGCGGGATCAGGTAATTGCCAAAACCACCCAGAAACAGCGCCGTCAGCAGGTAGATCACCATGATCATGCCGTGCATCGTGATGAACTGGTAATAGTTCTCCGGGTTAATGAACGAGAACGTGTCCGGGAAGCCCAGCTGCAGCCGCATCATGGCCGACAAAATCAGCGCGATGACGCCAACGAAGATTGCCGTGCCGGCGTACTGGATTGCGATGACCTTGTGGTCCTGGCTCCAGACGTATTTGGTAATAAACGTCTGCGGATCGTGATGTTCTATCTCATGATCGCGATCGGCGATTGCAACGTATCCCATGCGGCTATCCTATTAAAGCGTGTTGATGTAAGCGACCAGATCATTGATGGCCTGCTCGTCATGCAAGACGTTGGCCATTAGACCCATCTGAAATCCGTAGAAGTCGGTTGGATGCGCGCCACGAACCCCGTCTTTGAAGTTCTGTAGCTGACGCGCCAGGTACCAGTCGGTCATGCCGGCTGCGCGTGGCGCATTCATCGCCTGTATGCCTTGCCCCGCGGCGCCGTGACAATAGGCACAGATGTTGTACAGTTTCGCACCGTTCGCGACATTGCCTTCGATCGTCGCCGGCGCCGGCTCGTCCGGGAACGTCTGGATGTGTGCAATAACATTATTGATCGCGGTATCGTCAAGCAGCATCGCGGCCATCGGCGCCATCTGCTTGCCGAAAGTGTCATCAGGATGCGCACCGCGCGAGCCACTCTTGTAGTTTTGCAGCTGGCGCTTCATGTACCAGGCATCCTGGCCCGCGATTTTCGGCGCGTTAAGCGCGGCAAGGCCCTCGCCCTGCTGTCCATGACAGGCTGCGCAAACGGCGTACTGTGCCGCACCGACCGCCGCGTTGCCTGCGGGCTGCGCGTTGATTTCGCTGTAGGTCGCTTGCGCAGCTAACCAGGCATCGAAGTCATCCTGCTCCTCGACGATCACCGCACCACGCATCGTATGGTGTGCAATACCGCAGAGTTCCTCGCACAAAAGCTCGAATCGACCGAGTTCTGTCGGTGTCAGCCAGAGAAAGGTCTCCATGCCGGGAACGAGGTCCATCTTGACCCGAAACTGAGCGATCGCGAAGTCATGCAGCACATCTTTCGAGCGCAGCAGGAATTTCACTGGCTTGTTGATCGGGAGACGCGCTTCGGGGTGCATTACCAGCACGTCGTCCTGCCCATTTGGATCGTCGGGATCCATGCCGAACGGATTGTCAGCACTGATGCGTTCGGCATCGACCTCGCCGAACCTGCCATCGTCGCCCGGGTAGCGATAGCTCCAGTGCCACTGCTGACCGACAGCCTCAACTTCGTGGGCATCCTCGGGAACGTTGACGAAATCTGCCCAGACGAACAAACCCGGTGTCAGCATTGCGGCCACGCCCACGGCGGTCAGAGCCGTCAGCCAGGTTTCGAGTTTCTTGTTTTCGGGTTCGTAGGTTGCCCGCGCGTCCTTTTTGTACCGGAACTTGATGACGCAGTAAGCCATGAACAGGTTGACCGCGACAAAGACAGCACCGGTCACCCAGAAAGTGATATCGATCGTGAAATCGATCAATCCCCAGTTGGAAGCCAACGGGGTAAAAGTCCAGGGACTGAGAACGTGAAAGACGAGGGAACCGACGACGAGCAGGATCAAAACAACAGCTAAAGGCATACTTCATGCATCCTTTGGTTGATCAACGCGATTTGTATCGCCAGCAACGACGGGCCGCTGCCGGTCTTCTTATACGTATAAACCGAAGGATACTAAAACAGGCGATCGATGTCTTGCCTGACGGCCTCTTCAGCCTTTTTGAGGTCAGACTGCAGGTCCTCGATTTCCTGCTCGAGCGGACTCGTCAGAACCGCTGTCTCGGTATTCCATTTGATCGTTGGCAAAATCAGCGGCACCGCACCGGAATTTGCCGCTTCGGGCCCGGGTTCGGGCGCCTGCAGGTTGACCACCGCAATGATCGCGACCGCCGCCGCCACCCCGGTTAGACTGCTTGCCCACCAGAACGCGGCTGGCCTCGAGGCGGGCCCCGGCTTGTCGACGGGTTTGGGTGTAATGCCGTGCAGCGACGCACGGATGCGCTCATCGAGCTCGGGGGAGATGTTGCATGCGATTTGATCTGCGTCTTCGCGCAGCTGTTTGGCGAGCTTATCCATAGGCCTTACTCTTGTCGTCAGTAGCGTCTTTGTTCAATTCCGCGTCGAGGGTCTTACGCCCTCGCATTAGATTCACTTTGGTCCATGACGCGGACCGTTCGAGGACTGCCGATATGTCATTGACCGACATGTCCTCGACATAGCGCAACCACATCGCCGTATACACCTCGTCCGAGAGTTGCCGGCGTGCGCATTGCCAGAGGTTTTCCCGATCCGAGGCGGCGATACAGTATGCGAGGGGGTCGCTTTCATCATCACGGAGGTCACCAAGCTCCACCGTATCCGCAGATCGGAGTCTGGCCGCATTGTTAATTGCGATGCGATACAACCAGGTACTGAATCGCCAGCGCGAATCGTAGCTGTGCAGGTAGCGATAGGCGTTGATCAACGTATCCTGCAACGCATCCTCTGCATCGGCATAGCTCGACGAGCGTGTGACCAGAAAGCGCAGCAGCCCCTCGCGATAGCCGTGCACGAGATTGGCAAAGGCCGTTGCCGACCCTTTTTTTGCCGCCTCGATTAACGCAGCTTCGTTACTCACATCCGATCCAAACCTCCGACCTCATGTCACTCGATCGCGGCGACTACGACCTCGGGATCGAGAGCTACCCGAATCGTCAGCATTTTGTCCTCAACGTCAACCGAAGTGTTTTGCAGGAACTCGGCGATCTCCGGATCAAGGTCGTCGTTAAACACCTGCAAGCTGATCAGTCCGCGAACGATACTCGCAAGCGAGTCCGCCATTTCCTTTTCGGTCGTGACGAGCTGTACTTCGATTGAGATCTTGCCGGCCTTGTCGGCGATCAGCAGCGCCACCTGTTCGGTGTTGCGCAGGATGTTCGAGTCCCAAGCCACATTGGCGCCGAGATCGCCAGCTCTCGCGCCAGCCTGCATCAGGCTGCGTTCTGCACTCAGCACGAAAAGCGCGCCTTTCTCGCTCTTGCCGCGAGACACGCTGCCTTTGTCGGCAAGTAATGCCTGCATCCGTTCTTTTGTTGACGTCACAATTAGCTTGTTCTTGATGGCAAAGCTGAAGTAAGCGCCATCTTCGAACGAGTCGATCTCGATATCGATGTTGCCGTTGCCACCAACATGACCGTCGCCGTCGCCCTTGGCGTGATAAAACGTCCTGCCGCCTGACTCGAGCTTATCGAGTGCGCCGGATGCCGCTCCCATTGCGAGCAACTTGTCCTTCGTCTCCTGACTGATCTTGCCTTCGATCAGTACGACAAGCCCCTCCTCGGCTGTCGCGAACGCTGTCAGGAAATCGGCTTCCTTGTCGAGGTCCACGCCGGCATCTTCGCGAACGTCCTCGAACACTTCGTGCTGCAGCCAGCCATAGAGGTGCTGGCCCGCCTCGCTGGAGCGCATCTCCTCGAAGTCGGCATGGAAGTACCACTTCGACGTCTCCGGGAGGTCGGCGGGTCCAACGCCCGCAAGCAATGCTGCTGGCGCGGCGATGAAGAGGAAGAAAATGACCAGATATCGCAAAATACGCATGAGCGTGTCCTTGAATTTCGTTTCTGTTACTTGCTTATAGCGTCGAATGGCGCAAAAGGTTACATCGTCGCAAGCTGCTCGTTTCAGGAAGTCGCGGCGAGTGATGTTCAGCCTGTCAGCCACTGTTCTCTTGCGGCACCGGCTTGTAGGTCATCGCACTGACAACGATCGTCAGCACGATGCCAACGATAAAGCCCGGTATGGCCTCGTACAGACCATGCGATTGCTCTTTGAATTGCTCGACCCACACGATACTCGTGGTGAAACCCGCCACCATGCCCACAACAACGCCTGCCCACGTCGTCTTTTTGTAATAGAGCAAGCAGACCAACGTTGGCCCAAACGCCGCCCCCAGCCCGGACCAGGCGTAGAGGACGAAATCGAAAATGAACTTGGCGTCGGGGATCGCGATGGCGATGGCGACGACTCCAATCAATATCGTCACAATCTTGCCGTATTGGGCGAGCTGATGATCACTTTTCTTGCTACCGAGCATTTGCTGCATCGTGTCGCGCACGATGGCCGAGGATGCGAGCAGCAACAGGGAATCGGCCGTCGACATGATCGCCGACAAGACGATGACCAGCAGAATTCCCGCGACCAGTGGTGAGAAAAGCTCGCTCGACAAGGTCGGGAATATCTTCTCGGAATCCTCGAGCCCTGGAAACAGCGCCCTGCCCGCGATACCGGCGGTAACCGCGCCAAATGTGAAAAACAACAACACAAATACGGAGACCCAGCGTGCTTTCCCGAGTTCGTTTTCGTCTCTCGCAGACATGTAACGCACGAGCAACTGAGGAACGCCCAGGAACGGCAACCCGATAGCGACGAAACTTGCGGCTGCTACCCAGCCGCTAATACCGCCCTCGGTCAGTGAGAACATGCTCACGAGCTTGGGGTCCTGTGCAGCCAGGTTTGACATCACGCTGTCCCAGCCGCCCGCAGCATCAAGCGCGACAATCGGCACGAAGATCAGGCCGAGCAGCATCAACACACCTTGCAGGACATCGGTGTAGGAAACGGCCTTGTGGCCGCCCACGAATGTGTAAACGATGATGATCGCCGAGCCGACAACGACGCCTATCTCATAATCGATGCCAACAAAACCGTTGAGCGCCTTACCCGACGCGACCATTTGTGCCGTGACATACGTCGTCACCATCGTCAGGATGATGATGACCGCGACACCGCGGATCAGGTGCCACCGGTCTTCGAACTTCGCCGCAAGCACGTCCGGTACTGTAATCGAGTCGGTGGCGTCACTGAGTCGCTTGAGCCGACGCGATATCAGTGTCCACGACAACCATATGCCCAGAATTTCGCCAACCACGACCCAGTAGGCTTGCGCACCGACGGCGTAGCCCATGCCGGTGAGGCCGAGCAACAGCCAGCCACTCTCGCCCGTCGCGTTCGTGCTGAATGCGACGACCCAGAACGGGAGCTTTTTGCCCGCGAGATAGAAGCCTTTGAGCGTGCCAGTCTCGCGACGGCTCCAGATCGCAAACGCAGCGAGCAGGCCGAGATAAATGATCATTACCGCAATGACAGGACTCATGGCGTTCCCTTATTGTTACTCGTCGCGAGTGATGCGGCCGGCGATGATTCCTGAGATGAGCAGGAACAAACCGATGCCGAACAGGTATTCCGGAAATATGCGGAAGATGCCGCAAAAGAAAATGCCGGCGATATTTGCAAACATGAAAACGTTAATGATCATGCTCTTGCGGATGACGGCTTTCGGGAAGCGCAGCCGGGACACCATTAGAATCGCGAGCACGAACATGATTATCGGCAGGTAGAGATGCAACGGCAGCGAGGTCGCGATGTCCTCATGATGGATCAGCACCAGCACCATCGACGAGACAAGCCCGCCACCGCATGCCGTGATCGGCACGCCTGTAAACCAGCCCGTTCGCGGTGCCCCCGTTGCCAGATTGAAACGCGCCAGTCGCATTGCGCCCGCGAGCACAAAGACGCCGCAGGCTGTCACCAGCACCCAGAACTGCCCGGACTCCAGTTCCACGCCCGCTATCTGCAGCCCCGCATTGAAAACGAGTACCGCCGGAGCAACGCCGAACGATACGAGATCCGCCATAGAATCGAATTCAGCCCCGAAACCAGACGTAGCTTTGAGAAGTCTCGCGGCGACGCCGTCCATCGTGTCGAGGAGGCCGCACCAGACGATCAACCAAGCCGCGAACTCAAGATCGCCGACCTGCGTGGTTATGATCGAGCCGAGCCCGAGCAGCAAGCTCAGCGCCGTAAAACTGTTCGGAACTGTGTAGCGGAGTTTCCCCAAGGTCTGCGCTCAGATTGTCATTCTTATTGCGGACCATTCTGCATGCGGACCCCCGGTTAATCCAGTGGCGGCCCATGCGGGCACGCGCTGATTGCGCTTAGCAGCGGGACGCCAGCCTAGCGCCGCCCTTGAAAGCGGCCTGTCGAGACGCCAATAGGCCCGCGAGGCAACACGACCTGCATCGGCGCACCATCGCGAACAATGCCGACCACCACCGACTGCCCTGGTTCGCCCAGTATCGTCTGCTGATTCAACTCCCAGGTGTTAAAGACGCGACTGCCGTCGTAGCTGACGATCTGGTCGCCCGCCTGCAGCCCCGCACGTTGGCCGGGCGATGACTCAATGACACTACCGACCATGACCGACGTGGAACGACCATTCGCCTCCAGGTATTGCTCGTATTCGACTTCACCCAGTTCGGCGCGCAGGGTCGCGGTCGAATTGAAAGCTGGATCAAAACGATTGATCGGCTCGCCGGATCGCCGCGCCTCGAACTGCGCCTGCATTGCCGCCATTTGCAGTTCGGACTCGCGCCGCACGATCCAGTCAGCGCGATCCGGAGGAAACCCCGCCTCGATAAGCCGGGCTACGCGCCCGTCCGCGCTGTTGACAGCGGACGCCATAGCGGCCCTCTGTCGCCTCACTTCACGAACATCTTGTCCTTCGGCAACCAGTAGCTCATTACTGCGCCGTCGATCGCTGCCTATTTCCTCGATTTCGGCATAGAGAACCTGCAACTCTTCCTCGAGCAATTGTCGAGCATTGCGCTCCTCGGCAACGGCGGCCTCGAGCGCACTAATGCGCTCATCCGTAGCCGCGGATTGATCAAAATAGTCGCCTGGACTGGCACTCGAAGCCGCGATCGGCTGGGGTTGCGGGGCACTAATCATGTAGGCGGCTACCGCAAGTCCGGCGGGCAGGCCAATTGCGATAGCAATAACGATCTTGTTCATGGGACAACTCCGGAAGCCGGGTCTTGCTGTAATCAGACAACATTTGTGCTGATATGCTGCACTGTTTTTATCATTTCTGGAGCCAGCCGTGTTGCCAAAATGCCTGCTTTTGGGCCTTGCTGGGTTTGCCGTGACCGCCTGTTCACAGGCACCGGCCGATCGCGTCAATGAAATTGCTTCCGAATTTGTACACGGCTACTACATGCAGTTTCCCGAAGAGGTTTACGAGGTCGGCTATCCCGACTCGCCAACAGACCGCTTCGGCGATCACAGTCCGGAGACACTGGCAGCGTGGGACGTAAAGGTCAACGGCTGGCTCAATGCTCTCGACGAGATCGACATCGCCACTCTCGCCGGCACACCTGAAGCTATCACCTGGGTCTTCGCTCACGAACGACTGCAGGCTCTCGTCGATTGGCGTATTTGCCAAAACGCGCTGTGGAACGTCAGTCCGACCTACACCGGTTGGCAATTCATGATCGCAGGAACGCTTGCCATTCAGCCGGTCAGTACCGGGAAAGAGCGCCAGGAGGCACTGGCTCGAGCGAACGACATCGCCCGCTTCCTGCAGGTCGACATCGGCAATCTGCGGCGCGGCGTGGACCAAGGCTATCTGGCGCCGCAGAGCAACGTCATCAAAGTGATCGATCAGGTGACCTCGCTCATTGAAATGCCGGCCGAAGAGTCGCCGTTCTTCAGTCCGGCCGCCCGTTCCGATGACGAGGCATTTGTTGCCGAGTATCGAAACGTCCTCTCGTCGACGATAAATCCGGCGATGATTGCTTATCGTGATTTTCTCGCTGATGAATATCAGGGTCGCGACGAGATCGGCGTCGGTGCCAACCCTGACGGCGCGGCGTGCTACGCGGCATCCGTAAGATACTGGGCATCGTTACCGACCAGTGCCGTGGATATTCATCGCACCGGTCTATCGGAGATGGCGCGTATCCAGAGCGAGATGCTGGCGCTTGCCAGGGAGTCGTTCGATACGGACGACGTTGGCGGCTTGCTCGAGGAAATGCGCTCCAATCCCGCGTACACATTCAAGACTGAACAAGCGGTACTCGATTTCGTCAACAATGCGGTCGAACGTAGCCGCAACGCCGCAAATAACTGGTTTGGCTACGTGCCGGATGCTGCTGTCGTTGTCATTCCATCGCCGGCCTATGAAAAAGACTCCGGCAGCGGCTTTTATTCTTCTGGTGCCGCTGATGGCAGCCGCCCGGCCATCATTCAGGTCGGCACCTACAACCCGACCACGATCAGTAAAGCCGGCGAAGAGTCGTTGACGTTCCACGAAGGCTATCCCGGACATCATCTGCAGGCATCGATCGCCCTGCTCAACGACTCGTTGCACCCCATCTTGCGCTACATGTTCGTATCAGGTTTTGCCGAAGGATGGGGCCTGTATTCCGAGCGACTCGCGGACGAGATGGGCCTGTATTCAAGCGACGTTACACGTCTCGGCATGATGTCGGCCGAGTCTCTGCGAGCTGCGCGCATGGTTGTCGATACGGGCATCCACGTCTTTGGCTGGACACGGGACGATGCCATCCAGTACCTGCTCGAGCACACAGCCAGGAACTACGACGGGGTTGCGGCGCAAATCGATCGCTATGCGGCAGTGCCGGGCCAGGCGACGTCGTACCTGATGGGAAGCCTCGAGATTCAACGCCTGCGCAGAAAAGCCGAGGAAGCCATGGGGCATCAGTTCGACATAAGAGAATTCCACGATCGAATTCTTGCCAACGGCGGCGTTACCCTGCCGATGCTTGGCACGGTCATCGATGCCTGGATCGCGGAACATTAACGAGTTCCTGTGTCTAACACGGAAACAATATTTGGGGTAGCCAATCATGAGAAGAATTCTATTAGTTGCGACTGCATTGGTCGCCGCCTTGCCGCTCAGCCATACGTTCGCTCAAGAAGAGGCCACCGTTGATCCACGCTACACCTGGGATCTGACTGAGCTCTTCCCGACTGTCGAAGCCTGGGAGGAGGCCCGCGAGGAGGTCCTGGCGGAGTTCGAGGCGATAGAGGCCCGGCGCGGCACACTCGGCGACAGTGCCGATTCGCTGTACCGGACTTATCGCCATGTCTCCGACACGCTTCGAAAAAGTTATCGCGTATATGTCTATGCCTCGCTGAATAGCGACGAAGATTTGCGTGTCAGCGAAACACAGGAGCGCGTGCAACTTGCCGATATCATGTTCGCGCAATTCAATGAAGCCACGGCATGGATGCAACCCGAACTTATCGAGGTCGGTCGCGAGGTGATCGAGTCATACATCAAGGAAGACGAGCGCCTGGCGCCGTTTGCCTATCAACTGGACGACAGCCTCAGAAACGCGCCGCACACGCTTGGCATGGAGGCCGAACAGACACTGTCGTATTTGTCGCAAACATTCGGTGCGCCGTCGAACACGTATAGCCTGATCGCTAACTCCGATATCCCGTGGCCGACAATAACCTTGTCGGATGGTGAGGAAGTCACCGTTGACGCGCAAGGCTATGGTCGCGCGCGCAGCAGCACCAATCGCGATGATCGCAAACTGGCATTCGATACCTATTGGGGCAAGTGGCGCGAATACCGCAATTCGGTCGGCATGGTGCTGAACTCCCACATTCAGACCCAGGTCGGATTGGCGAAGGCCAGAAACTACGACAGCGTTCTGCACCGCGAACTGCACCAGGACAACCTTCCGGCCGCGGTCTACCACACGCTGGTTGAAGAAGTGAACAAGGCGCTACCGACGCTGCACCGCTACTTTCGATTACGTGGGCGCATGCTTGGCGTCGAGCAGATGCATTACTACGACATCTATCCACCGCTTGTATCGCTCGACAAGGAATTCGATATCGAGACGAGCAAGCAGATCACTCTCGAAGCGATGTCTGTTCTCGGAGAAGACTGGGTCGAGATGCAAAAGGCCGCGATGGATGAGCGCTGGATGCATGTTTATCCGCAGCGCGGCAAGCAATCGGGTGCCTACATGGCGGGTATCGCGTACGACGTGCACCCTTACGTGTTGCTAAACCACAATGATAACTACGCTTCTCTGTCAACACTCGCGCATGAGTGGGGCCATGCGATGCACACACTGTACGCACGTCAGGAACAGCCGTTCGAGACCGCCGGCTACGCGACATTTATCGCCGAAATTCCGTCGACGTCGCTGGAATTGATCCTGCAGGACTACATGCAGAAGAACGCCGAGACGATCGATGAAAAGCTCTTTTATCTTGGTCACGCGCTTGAAGGCATGCGCGGAACGTTCTTCCGCCAGACCATGTTCGCCGAGTTCGAGCTGGCACTGTATGAAGCCGCGGAACGTGGCGAGGCCTTGTCGGGTGATCGCATCTCGGAAATCTATGGAGAGATCCTGCGACGCTACCATGGGCATGACGAAGGCATCGTCATCATCGATGACCTGTACACGAACGAATGGATGTTCATCCAGCACTTCTATTACAACATGTACGTATTCCAGTACTCGACGTCGAAGACTGCCGGCACGGCCCTGTACTCGAAAATCGTGAGCGAAGGCGAAGCCGGCGTAGAGAACTACAAGAACCTGCTACGGGCCGGCGGTTCGAATTATCCGTACCTGTTGCTGGTAGAAGCTGGCGTCGATCTGGCAAAACCGGAACCCTACCAGGCCATTATCGCGAAGATGAATGCGATTATGGATGAGATGGAGCGGTTGCTGGACGACCCGTCTATTCAACTATCCGCGCGTTAGTTACCTTTGCCTCGCATCGCGTGCCAGCGTACGGGGCCAGGCCGGTCCTGACGCTGGCGATCTTGCCCGGCGCGATCTGGCCGCTGAAATTCTGCGTGCGCAAGCGCGGGTCTCCGCCACTGTCCACGTACTGAAACTGCGCCTGTACGCCGGCTATGATCACGGACGTGTCATTACGTACCTGCACGACGATTTGGCCACTGCCGTCATCACCGCAAACGGATGCAACGTACGCTGCAGGCTGTTGCGGTAGTTCAAGTCGGACAAGCGCGGCGTAGGCGACCTTGCCGTACTCGCCGCCGCTCTTGGCAACAACTTTGTAGTGATTTATCGCCTCTTCCAGCGGCCCGCGCTGTTCCTTGATCGTACCCAACGTGAAATGTGCGGGTGCAGTGGGCAACAGCTGAAGACTGGTTTCGAGATCTGAAATCGCGGCGTCGATCTGTCCGAGTTCATGCTTCGCGATTCCACGTTGCAGATGGTAGTAGAAGAAGTCGCCACGCCGATCGATCGCTCGATTGTAGTTCGTCACGGCCATGTCGTATTGATCATTGACCAGTCGGACATCGCCGCGCAGCGCATGGAAATGCGCTTCGTTCGGGAACAGCGTAAGCGCTTCGTTGGCATGCGCGAGCGCTGCATCGGTTTCCTTTTCGGAGAGCGCTTTGCGGCCCTCGTCATAAGCGTCATAGGCGGGCTTGGCCGCCAGCGTCCTTTTCATCGCGGCATTGAAACTCTCGACACCAAGCTTGCCGCCAGCCGGCCGTTTAGCCGCGGATTTCCTGTTTGCCTTGACCCGCTCCTGTGACGGCGGATGGCTGGCAAAGAGACCGCTCAGCCAATCCTGGTTCTTGCCCTCGCTCAGGCGCACGAACGTCTCCTGCAAAGTGACTGCACCCTGTGGGTCATAGCCGGCTTTCGACATGTAGCGCATACCGTATTTGTCGGACTCGAGTTCCGCGTCGCGGCCGTATTTCATCATCGTCATCTGCGCAGCGACGCTCGCGCCGCCAACCGCCAGGTCGCCGTAGCTGCTGTCGTTGGTCGCAACGCTGGTCGCAACCACGAGGCCTTGCATCAGCATGCCACGAGACATTTGCTTGGCCGTGTGTCGCCCGGCCGCGTGGACAATTTCGTGTCCGAGGACAGCGGCCAGCTCCGCTTCGGACTTCAACTCGGTGAGTAGCCCGCGATTGATCGCGATTTTGCCGCCGGGCAGCGCCCAGGCGTTCGGTACGGAGTTGTTCAACACAGTGAATTCATAAGGCAGGGCAACGCCGCTGGCCTCGGCGAGCTGCATGCCGACGGCTTGCACGTACTGGGTCAGCGCAGGGTCAACATCGTAAGGGCCGCCCTGGGACTGCTGCATCGGTACGTAGTTCTGTGCACCCATGGCGAGTTCCTGTTCGCCGCTGACGAGTATGAGCTCGCGATCACCCGTAACCGGATTGACGGCGCATCCGGCAAAAAATGTGCTGAGAGCCAGGCACCAAATAGTTTGATTGCGCATGTTGCAGTCCTGTGTTGTTATCTCACTGAAGTGCGGCCTGAATAGTATAGCCGCTGGCAAACTGAACCAAGGATTAGATATGGACTTACTGGACTTACTCAAGAGCACGGGCGGCGATAACAGCATTGGCGAGCTTGCGGGCGCTGTTGGTCTGGGCTCTTCGGACACAAACAAACTGATAGGCGCCCTCGCGCCGGCGCTGCTGAGCGGCCTGCAAAAAAACACGGCCAGCGACGACGGGCTCAAGGGCCTGAGAAACGCACTGCAATCCGGCGGCCACGAGCGCTACGTCGACAACCCCAAGTTGCTGCGCGACGACGCGACACGGTCCGACGGCAACAATATTCTTGGCCATCTGTTTGGCAGCAAAGATGTCAGCCGCAATGTTGCAGCCCATGCCGCCAAGGAAACCGGTATTGACGCGGGCCTGATCAAGAAGGCGCTGCCATTGCTGGCGGGACTCGCGATGGGTGCGATGAGCAAGAAAAGCTCGGGTGGCCGTGATCTCGGCTCGTCAGCAAGTGAAGGAGGCCTCGGACCGCTTGGTGACCTGATCGGTGGCGGCGACGGATTCGGTCTTGATGACGTAATGGGGCTCGCCAAAAAATTCTTCTAGCCGCGGGACGAACTCATAAATATCCCGGCCATGAGGTAGGTGAAAACCCGGATTTTCGCGATTCGGGTGTACGCGCAACATGAGTTTTCGCCATTTGCAACGAGGCGCCGATGTGACTATTCAACTAGCTGACATTCTTAGTGACCTGCACGAAGACCATCGCAACATGACGGTCATGCTCGACCTCCTTGCGCGTGAGATCGAACACGTTCGCGAAGGCGAAAAACCCGACTACGAACTGATACACGACATCATGCGATACATGACGGTCTATTCGGACGCCGTGCATCACCCGAAAGAAGATGTGCTGTACGGCGCTATGAAAAAAGAGCGGCCGGAACTCGCCGCAGGCCTAGAACAGGTCGAACCGGAGCACGAGGAGATCGCCAGACTCGGCGAGACGCTGCGCAACGATATCGAAGCGGTCGCTTCAGGTGCGGCCGTGACTCGAGACCGGCTTGTCGCTGATGCGACCGACTATGTTCAGCGTCTTCGCGAGCATATGGCCTGGGAAGAAGACGACTTGTTCCGCCGTGCTGATGCGCTGGTGCAGGATGAGGGTGAACTATTTGTCGATATTTCCCACCTGGATCTCCTCGATCCGGTGTTCGGCCCCGAGCGCGAGCATTCGTTCGCAAACCTGTTGGAAAACATCAAAGACTTATCCAGGTCGTAATAGCCCACCTGTCGGAGCCCACCTTGCCCGAGGGCACATAGCTGGCGGGCGTAGCGGCTAAAAGTACCAGGCGAACTGCGCGAATACCCCAGCGCTTGAAGACAGGTAGCGGTCGGGAATACCGGAGTCGATGCCACCGAATTCCGTGCCGTTCGAGCCAAGCGGTATGTTCAGGCTGCCAAGGAACGTCATGTTGTCGGACAAACTGTGCTGCGTCACGAACTGCAGCAGCGCGCTCGGATCATTCAGGTTAGCAAGAAGCGTCGGAGTCAATGTCCACAACGGGGACATCTCGATCATCAGGCTTCCTGCAAGATAGTTGCGGCCCAGCGTAAACAATTCAGAGCGTGCAAGGCGCACGAGCAAGTCCGGGTTACTGGCGAGGCTCAGCGGGTCGTACCGCTCGCCTTGCTGTCCGAAACCGTTGAAATAGTACTCGACAGCGCCGCTTATGTTTCTGCCGCCCCATGTCCAGGAGTAGCTGACGTTGGCGACGGCCTGGACATAGGTGTCGCTCGACGTATCGGTCACGACGACATCACCGCGAACGACCGCACCGCCGATGCTGCGGACTCCGCCGACGCCGAGCACGGTGTCGCCATAACTCTCTGCTACCAGGACGTCATACTCGCTCTCGCCGAGAAATCCGTGGTACTTCAGCGCAACCGTCGCCTGATCGGATTCGACATCACCGCTCAACGGGTCGCGACGAAATACGGCTGCCCCCTGCACATCGTCACCGCTGTCGCGCAGGTACTGCAGATAGAGCATGTCATCACCGGTTTTGAATTCGGTGTCGATCGCCGCGGGATCGAACGGGTTGACGAGGTCCATCGGCGAATAGAAGAGGCCGTTACCCCAGGACAGCGCCTGGCGACCAAAGCGCACGACAGCCTTTTCGCTTGTGTAGCCAACCCAGAGCCGGTCGAGACGATGCGCGGAAACGCTCTGACTGCTGTCATCGATGATGTGCGTCAAATCGAACAGGCGGCGTTGATCGTCGGGAAAGCGATCGGCAGACAAGCTGCTCAAAGCACCGAGTTCACGAGCGAGCTGGACGCTGTCACCATGCAGCGCAAACAACTGATAGTCCGAATTGAACGACCACCGGCCACGGCTCGTTGAGAGATTCAGTCGAAGATCACCTTCCACATCGATCGCATCCGAGCCAATGACATCGCGAAACAGGCTGTCATCGGGAAAGCTTTGACCAACGAGCCGAAACTTGGTGTGGCCGCCGAAGTCGTAGGGGCTGTCATCGGCAAGTGCGACAGCACACGAGAGAAGTAACAGTAACGCGTGGCTAGGCCGCATCTTGAACGATGTCATCAACGATACGTCCATCGAGCATGCGTATGAGCCGTTTCGCATAACTCATGACGCGCTTGTCGTGCGTCGCAATGACAAAGGTCGTGTGGTGGTGTTCATTGAGCTCGCGGAACAACTCCATGAGCCCGTCGGCGGTCTTTGAATCGAGGTTTGCGGTCGGCTCGTCGGCAAGCACCAACTCCGGCCGTGAAACGATGGCACGAGCAACGGCGACGCGTTGCTGCTGACCGCCCGACATGTCGGCGGGACGGCGATCATCGAGACCGGCAAGCCCCACCTCGTCGAGAATCTCACCGGCCAGTTTTTGCCGTTCACCTGCAGGAACGCCCTGCACCTGCATCACGAATTCGACGTTTTCTCTCGCCGTCAGGACGGGAATCAGGTTGAACGCCTGAAAGACGAAGCCGATTTGTCGCAGGCGCAGCTCGGCCAGCTCACCCTTGGACAGGTTGTCGATGCGCCGGCCCGCGATGTAGATCTCGCCGCTGTCCGGCTTGTCGAGCCCGCCTATCGCGTTAAGCAGGGTGGTCTTGCCGCCGCCCGATGGCGCCGAGAGACACACGAATCCGCCCTCCGCGATGTCGATGCTGACGTGGTCGAGAGCCTTGATGTCTTCTTCACCCTGGCGATAGGTTTTGCACAAATCAACGCAACGTACTGCAGTCATGTTCAGACCTTTGTTATGGCTTCGATCGGTTCGTAGTTTGCGGCGCGCCACGCCGGCGACAGGCTCGCAAGAAACCCGAGTACAAGAACGACGACATTCGCCAGAATGACGTCGGAAAGCAGGAGCTCAGGATAAAGAACACTCGACATGCCCCACATGTCCAGGCCATCGCCGACAATCGATATGTCGATGCCGTCCTTGATCGGCTGCACGCTCGCCCACGATAGTCCGGTACCGATGGCCAGGCCGATTGCGAGGAGCAGCGACGATTCGACGACGATCTGGCCCAGGATATTAATAGGCCGCATGCCGAGCGCCAGCATTAGTCCGATTTCGCGTACACGCTCGAACACCGCCATGACCAATGTATTGACGAGGCCGAATGACAGCGCCAGGAAGATTACGATGATCCAGACCAGTACGAAACCGTCCATGACGCCGAGCATGGAGCCAAGGTAAGGATCGAGTTCGAACCAACGCTTGACCTCGCCGCTACCATCGATGAGTTCGACGGTCTTGTTGTACTCCGCTTCTACGTCGCGGTAGTCACCGCCAAGAACAACGAGTTCGGAAACCTGATCACCGATACGCAACATCTTCTGCACCGTGGTTTTACCAGCGAAGACGTAGTTCTCTTCAAAGGCTTTGATATTCGCCTCGAACATCCCGACAACGCGGAACCCGCGGTCCGCGATGTCGTTGTCGGGGTCCTGGCTCATCAGCACAATGCGCTTACCCACTTTGGTGTTAAGCGTCTCAGCCAGCTTCTTACCAATCACTATGCCCGAGTCGTCGGCGGACTCCAGGAACCTGCCGCTTACACTATCGTAATCGACGAACGTCAGGTCTCTTTCGTACTCGGGATCGACACCGAGCAAGGTCACGCCGCGAGAATCGTATTCACTTGTGATGACGGCAGGTACACGGACGCGCGTCGCCCACTTGACGAACCCGGCCGCGTTGAATCGCGCGGACAGATCCGCATCGCTGACAGCAATCAGGTTCGCTACGCTTGGATCGTCACGATAGTCGGGGTGATGCACCTGCACATGGCCCGGCAACGCGCTGATGCCGTCCTTGACCACGTCGGTAACCATGCCGCGCATCAGCGCGGTCATGAAAATCATGGCCCAGGTGCCCAGCACGACGGCCATGAGCATGATCAGCGTGCGGCGGTGATTGCGCCACAGGTTGCGCCAGGCCAGCCGGAAAAGTATTTCAAGCCTGTGCATCAGACGGCCCGCATCGCTTCGACGGGGTGCAATCGGTGTAGCCGCAACGCCGGGTAGACCGCCGCAAGTAGCGTAAACAGAAACACGACCGCCGGGCCTATCAGCAGGGTCATCGCAGATACCTGCGGGAAGAAACGCGCCGGCAGATTGAATTTGGCGGCCAGTTCTTCCATGCCGGGATAGGCGAAACCTCTAATGCCAAGCCAGAAGGTTATGACCCCACCAAGAATCGCGCCGAGTATGAGTCCGAGTGCCCCCATGATCGCGGTCTCCAGCAACACGAGGCGTCCGAGTCGTCCGGGCGTCAGACCCAGTGACATGACAATGCCGAACTCATGCGTGCGTTCGAGCACCGACATCAATTGTGTGTTGAGCACACTGAACGCGACGAGAATGACGAGAATTCCGTACATGAAGAAGGCGCTGCTCATATCCGCTTTAATAGCCTGTTTGAGTCCCGGCTGCAGGGCGTCCCAGTCGTGTACAACGAGATCCTGTCCGGGCGGTAACAGCGATCCGACGCGGCTCTGCAATTCGGCAACGCCGTCGATACCACCCGCGTCGAACACGACATGATGGCCGCTGCCATTCATGTAAAAGACGTCCTGAAACAAGCCAAGGGGTATCTCGGTCATGCTGCGATCGAAGTCGGCGACACCGCTGTCGAATATCCCAACGATATTGACGACGGCGGCAGCGAACGAACCGTCGCGACCGCTGCCGAGTAAAGTCAGCTCATCGCCGAGATCCACGCGCAGATTTCGCGCCAGCGCCGCGCCGATGATAATCTCGGCCGCATCGCTGGCGCCGAGAAAGCGCCCTTTCGAGATCAGGCCGGGAATCGTCGAGACGTTTGATTCGAACTCAGGCTCGACGCCGAATACGGCGATGCCATAACTGCGCTCCTCGCTCGAAACCAGCGCGAAAGCGGTGCCGCGTGCTGCGATGCTTGCCGTCGTCAATTCGGCGCGCAATGACTCGGCCAGCGGCACGATATCGGCCACGGTCTGGCGCATCTTCTGATCGTCTTTGTATCCCGGCGCCTGAATCTGCAAATGTCCCGTAAACGCCTGCAGTGTGTTGTCGATCATGAGATCGTACATGCCGAATTGCAGCGCGATCATGAACACGAGCAGTGTGTTCGAAAACACCATCGCACCAGTCGTTAGCCAGGTGCGTCGTGGATGCCGCCACAGGTTGCGCCACGCCAGCCGAAAGACAAGGTTCACGCGGATCAGTCTCTTGGGTTGCGTAGATTAGATAGTGTAAACAGACTGTCTTTGAGTTCCACCTCGTAATCTACTGATACAACCTGTATTTCGGTCCACTCATCGGGCGTATCGACCTTACCCATACGTTGACGCTGAGCGATCACTCGCCCACCCATCTCGCCGATCTCGAGCGACGTCAGCACTTTTACGAGCTCGTCATCCTGATCATAAAATTTGTGCGTCAGGACGACATGATCCTCACTGATGCGAAGCACTTCCCTGCCCCATACAACCGCGGCATCTTCATGCGGGATGGACTGGATTTCGTAGACGGTAACGCCATCGACTTCCTCGACACTGAGGATTGAATGATCGTATTGATCAATAATGTCGTCCATACGCGCAACGTCTTTGTTCGAGAAGTCGGAGCCCATCCAGCTCTGGCCCATCATCGATGACGGTATCTTGATGACTCGATTCACCTTGGGCGAATACGTCCACATGCTGTCTTCGTCCGTCAGCGTACCGTTGCCCCGATCCTTGCGTGGTTCGAGAACCCTCACGAGTGTGCGGTCGTCGCCTTTGGTCCATGCGCGCATCGTCATCGAACGCTCCCAGTCCGGGCGATGAATTACCATTGTCATAACACCATCCGACGAAAGACCACGCCAGTGGTTGACGGCGTCACGCACGATCTGTGTCGCATCGCGTTGCGCCGACTCGGCAATATTCAACGGCATCGCCACGAGGGTGACCAGCAATGCACATGCAATCAATGGCGTCCCCCTAAACTCGTGAAAGCGTTGCATGCTTCAGTATAGAGCAGTATTGGCTGAATCGTCCCTGAACCATGATCTGATGGTACAGCCAGGCCAGCGCATCGAGAAATACGTGTTTTTCGCAATGGTGCAGGTGGCCTCAGGGGATAGACTGAAGGTATTCGAAGAGCAGAGGATAAGGTCATGTTCAGCATCGAGGCCATCATGAGTACCGACCTGATTACGCTGCCACCGACAGCGAATCTGGCTGAGGCCAGGTCACTTATGCAGTCCAACCGTATCCACCACCTGCCCATCGTGGCTGACGATCGGGAGCTTGTCGGTTTGATTACACTGACAAACGTTTTGGCTGGCACCGATTCATCGCTGCGCGACCGCGAGAACCGCATTCACGCCGAGGACATCTGCGTTAAGGACGTCATGGTCACGGATCTCGCGACCGTCGACGAACATGCGAGCCTGAGACAGGCGGCGCTATTCCTCGAAAAACACAAGATAGGCTGCCTGCCTGTCGTTACGGACGGCAAGCTCCGTGGCATTATCACGGACACCGACTTCGTCGGTGTGGCAATTAATCTGCTCGAGCAAATAGAGACTACTGAACCGGTCGAGCGGGAGTACGCTTAAGAAACCGGATCAACTCTGCGCTTGCTGCTTTTTCATCAGCGCGTACTGAGCATCGCCCTCCGACCCTATCAATATCGCGATCCAACGCGTCCGCTTGTCGCTTTCGAGCGCGAGCTTAAGCGTCATCGTCAGTGGCACCGACAACAGCAATCCGACCGGACCGAACACCCAGCCCCAAAACACCAGGCCGATGAATACGATGAGCGGCGAGATACCGACGCCATAGCCCATCAGTCGCGGCTCGATCATATTGCCGAAGATCATGTTTATCGCGATGAAACCGATCGCCGTTGCCGAGGCCCCACCCGGACCGAGCTGCACGAGCGCCATCAGCACCGCAGGAACAGCCGCGATAATCGAACCGATGTTCGGTACATAATTCAAAAGAAAAGCCAACATCGCCCACAACAGCGGGAAGTCGAGGCCGAGCGCCCATGTCAAAAGGCCTGCTGCAAGCCCGGTCGCGATGCTGACCACGGTCTTGATGCCGAGGTAGCGACCCAGATTTGCCAGAAAAATGCGCGGGCGCTTCAGCGACTGGGTGCTGCGCCCGAATGCGGCTGCGACTTTCGTCTCGACCGTAGACGCCTCAAGCAACATGAAAACCATCGTGAAAATAATCAGGAAAAAATTGGTCAACACATCCTTGAGACTGTTCAGGATTGTCGCCGCAAGACCCATCGCCCAACCAGGATCGATCATGTCCCCGAGGTTTTCGAACGCTTCTTCGCCGCCGAACAGCCTGGCAACGAAGCTAATAACACCCTCGACAATCGCGTCGAGCCGCTCCTGGTAGCCTGGCAATGCGGCAGTGAACTCTGCGATCGACGCGCCGACGATCGTGCCGACGATCGCGAGTATCAGCATGATGACCGACACGATGATCAACGCAGCGAGAATGGCCGGGACGCGGTTTTTTTGCATCCACAACATGGGTCGGACCGTGATCAGCGCGAGAAACGCTGCAACCAGAAACGGCACGAGCAGGTCTTTGGCCATTTGCAGGCCAATAACGATGACGATAACAGCAGCGAAACTGATTACGCCGCTGCCCCTGTTTTGTGTCGTATCGATCAAGCGCTTAGCCGCCGATTGTATCGTACCCGCATGATCGCATAAGATGAAACACCCTGCTGAAGAAGCGCAAATATGCCTGCAGTCGAATCACAAATGCTCCCTATCGGGACGAAGGCACTGGAATTCTCGTTGCCGGACTCCGACGGGAATTTGCACTCCCTCGCGGATGGCGCCGATGCCTATGTCGTCATGTTCATCTGCAACCACTGCCCGTTCGTTATGCACGTTCGCGAGGAACTCGCTCGTCTGGGACGAGCCTACGGCAGGCGCAACGTGGCCATTTATGCGATAAACAGCAACGACATAGAAAGATACCCGGACGATAGCCCATCAAAAATGAAGCAAGAGGCGGCGAAATGGGGGTATTCTTTTCCCTACCTGTTCGATGCCGACCAATCGGTCGCGAAAGCCTATATGGCCGCGTGCACACCTGATGTGTTTGTCTTCGATGCCGAGCGGTTACTGGTATACCGCGGACAACTCGACGACAGCCGCCCATCGAACAGTGAACCTGTGGATGGCCGCGACGTCAGGGCCGCACTCGATGCGATCCTGTCCGGTGAAGAGGTCAGCTCAAGGCAGAAGCCGAGTATCGGCTGCAGTATCAAATGGAAACCGGGTAACGAGCCCGATTATTTCTAGTTATTTCGCCGTGGCGTGTAGAGCTTTGCTTCTTCGTGCGTGATCTGTTGAATCTTGATGCGCCAGCGCCCAAACGTCGAACTGACGCGCAGTTGATAGCTGCCACCGTCGTTAAACAATTTGACGCCATTGCCCTTGTACTTGGTATGCAGCACGCGTCCAACGTGACGCCCGGTCCGCGCTTCGACGAGCGTGATATCCAAAGCGACGAGCGAATCATAATCGCCGTCCAGGCGCCAGTCCAGGAGCCACGGGGAGTCCACGGTGAACATCGGCGTCGTCGTATTTGCGCTGCCCGAAAACTCTTTGACGGTTTGGCTCGCGCCGGTAAGGGACGCGACAATCATCAGCAATGTAAACAAGATCATTCGTATCATTCGATAATTCCTAACACCACTGTCGTTTTTGACAAGTCTCAACAGCCAGCGTTCATACCAGCCGGGCAAGTGCAGCAGACCCAGCTTGCTCAAAATCGGCTAGGATATGCTTGTCTGTATTATATCGGTCAATAATCAACTGGAGATACAAGTGATTGATGTAATCCGCTCAAATAGTCGCGGTACTGCTGACCATGGCTGGCTGAAGAGCAAGCACACGTTTTCATTTGCGGACTATCACAACCCATCGAGAATGGGTTTCGCCAAACTGCGCGTCGTCAACGAGGACTGGATCGAGCCCGGCCAGGGTTTCGGTACACACCCGCACCGCGACATGGAGATTGTTACTTACATGATCGACGGCGCGCTGGAGCACAAAGACAGCATGGGTAATGGGTCCATAATCCGGCCCGGCGAGTTGCAGAGAATGACGGCCGGCACGGGCGTAATGCACAGCGAGTTCAATCATTCGGCGGATGACCAGGCACACCTCTTGCAGATCTGGATATTGCCGGAGCGCAACGGTCTCGAGCCGGGATACGAACAAAAACTGTTTCCGACGGACGAGAAACGCAAGCAATGGCGCCTCGTCGGATCCCGCGACGGTCGTGATGGCTCATTGACGATTCATCAGGACGTTAATCTGTACTCGAGTGTGCTCGACGAAAACGATACGATCGACTTTACGTTCGATGGCCGTCGCCGCGGGTTCCTGCAGATTGTGAAAGGCGCTGTCGATATAGAAGGTCAGAAACTGGTCGCCGGTGATGCTATTGCAACACAGGATCAGGAATCGTTGTCGATTCGTGCGGCCGCAAGATCGGAGATGCTGCTGTTCGACATGGCGTGATGCCGAACGCAAGACTTTCGCCCTGATCTGGCGCAAAATTCGCGATATGCGCCAGCTGTGTGTCTTTTTATATTGCATCGCTTGCCTCGCGTCTTGCGGTGGTGGTGGCAATTCCAATTCGCCCCCACCAAATGACTCGGTGCTCACGGCGATATATGACGTTCAGGGAGACGGTGCATCCAGTCCACTGGATGGGCAGTCCGTAACCGTCGAAGGCATCGTAACCGGAGACTTCCAGGACGGCGACACTGACAGCGCGCGAAATCTCGGCGGTTTTTTTGTTCAGAATGTACCGGACGCTGATTTTGCTACATCAGACGGTGTGTTCGTGTTCGACGGCAACAATCCGGTCGTTGGTGTTTCCGCGGGTGATGTCGTGCGTGTTACAGGCACAGTCAACGAGTACTTCGGTGAAACACAGATCACGGTCGACAATGTGACGATAATTGGCAGCGGGGGACTCCTGGCGGCCCCCATCAACTTGCCCGTGGCCGCAACCCGCATGAACAGTGACGGGATTTTGATCGCCGATCTCGAACGCTATGAGGGCATGCTTGTTCGGTTTCCGCAAGCGCTGACTGTGTCGGAGCTACGTGACATCGAGCGTTTTGGAGACGTCGTGCTGACCGGGGGTGGCCGGCAGTATCAGTTCACAAATCGTAATGTTCCCGATGTAGCGGGTTATGGCGCGTATCGCGAAGCGATCGCCGCACGGCGTATTGTTCTTGATGATGGCCTGCGCGTATCGAACGCAACGCCCATTCGTTATCTCACAGCAGGCCCGGCACCTGGTTATTCGATTCGCGTTGGCGATCAGATCAGTGGCGTAACAGGCGTACTACGTTTTTCGAGGGGTAGTGGTGCAGACGGCACCGAGACGTATCGGTTGATGCCGACCGAGGATCCGCAGTTTACTTCGATGAATCCCAGACCAGGAGCACCTGTCGTCAACGGCGGGATTCGCATCGCAAGTATGAACGTACTGAATTTCTTTACGGGCATAGATGCCGGTCAGCCTGTATGTGGTCCTGCGGCGAACGCGAACTGCCGAGGCGCTGATAGCAGCGAGGAGCTGCGGCGACAGCTCGCGAAAGTTGTTACTGCTCTCGCGATGATTGATGCCGATATCGTCGGACTGATCGAACTCGAGAACAATGCGAGTGATTCTCTGCAGCAGATCATCGATGAACTGAATTCCCGGCTCGGCGCCGGCACTTACGCTTTCGTGAACACAGGTACGATTGGTGATGATGCCATCAAGACAGGCTTTCTTTATAAGCCGGCGTCCATAACTCCTGTTGGATCTCCCGTGACTCTCGATGCCAGCATTGACGCGAGATTCGACGACTCGCGCAACCGACCGGCACTCGCGCAGACGTTTGCGCAAAGTTCGAACGGCGCCCGGCTGACCGTCGTCGTGAATCATCTGAAGTCCAAAGGGTCGGATTGCGACGCCGCCGGCGACCTCAACCTCAGTGATGGCCAGGGTAATTGCAATGGCACCCGGACTGACGCGGCCGCCGCGATCGCAGACTGGCTCAACTCCGACCCGACCGCGAGCGGGGATCCGGACTTTTTGATTATCGGCGACCTGAATGCGTACATGCTCGAAGACCCGATCACGACGTTCAAGAGCGCCGGCTTCAGCAATCTCACCGCGACGGCAACCGGGCTCGATACCTACTCTTTCGTTTTCGACGGACAATCCGGCGCTCTGGATCACGCGCTGTCTTCGGCGAGCCTGACCCCGCAAGTCGCAGACGTCGTGGAGTGGCATATCAACGCGGACGAACCGCGCGTACTCGATTACAACCTCGAATCGGGTCGTGACCCGGCGCTGTTTGACGGTGCCACGCCGTATCGGGCCTCCGATCACGATCCGCTGATTGTCGGACTGGATCTCAGTCTATAGATCAGGTGACACAAGATGAGTGAGTCGTGCCTGTGAAGCTGATCCTCGAAATCCTTGGGCTGGCAGCGGTCTTTGTGCTGTGGGGTTGCGCCGCCGTGATCGACCAGGATAGTGCGCTCGCGGTCGCGCCCTATGACATCAATGATAACGGGCTAATCATCGTTGAAGTGAGAGTAAACGGACAAGGACCTTTTGAGTTCGCGCTTGATACTGCCGCCAGTATCTCCGTCGTCTTCGACAAACTTCGAAACGACCTTGCACTTGAACCCGTTCAGGGCGAAGCGGTGACCATTCACGGGGCCGTGGCCACGGGGCAATTTCCATTACTCAATATCGACCACCTGTCCGTCGGACGTGAGGTTTGGGCCGCACCCAGGATTGCCTCAATCCCTGGCGAGACCCTTGTCAGCCGCGGCATTGACGGCATCCTGGGTGTCGATTTCCTGCGGCGGTACGCCGTTGGGTTTTCCGTTCGAGATCGTGTCGTACGCCTGTACCCACCCGACCTTATCAGCGGCAGATCTTTTCGCGACTGGACCTCCATCCAGCTGCAACCCGAACCCGTCGGGAAAAGCGGTGCAGCATTGTACTTTTTCGAGATCGAAATCGCGGGTCAGAGGATACCGGCGATATTCGACCTCGGCGCCGGCCCAAATATGATCAACTGGCCTGCGGCGAACAGTCTTGGCCTCGACCCGGTCGATTCGCGAGGCGACGATCAGTTCTCTGGGGCGATTGAGACGACGGACGTTGTGGCCCGGTTCAGGATCGACGAAGTGACGACAGGACGCATACGTTGGCGAAATGAAGTGTTTTCGATCGCTGAACTCGAAATCTTTACAAAGTTATTAAGGGGTGACGGCCCGTGTGCGATTTTGGGTGCCGGCCTGTTCACCCAGCGCGACTTTATTATCGACTTCGCCCGGACCCGCTTGCTTGTCAAAGCTGCAATGGATGAGATGGATGTAACCGGCACAGGAGATAGCTCTCAGTTGTTACTTCGAGACCCCGTTCGAAGCAGGCTTGCCGGGGTGCGTGAACAGCACGACACCGAACCAGATCGCGAATACGGAGAACACGAACGCGCTCGTCGCGAGCTGAACAACGCCGTGTGCGATCGCAGCCCTGGTTAGCATCACGGCAACCATCGCGAAGTGCAGGAAATTGCCGAGCGCGAGCGGCCGCGCATAGATGCCGCCCATCAGTACGCCGCGCGCAGTCCAGTTGAGCAGCGCGAAACCGAGGTACAGAGCACCCATCATTTGCACGAGTAAGAGTGTCGCGTTATCGGGAACCGTGCCGTGCATTCCCAGTACTCTTTCCGGCATATACGAAGTCGCAAGACCAAGTGCGGCAAGGAATACCGCACTCGACATCATCAGCCATTTTGTCTTCATTCCGGGCCCATCAACTCAACAAAGCAAGCGGTTTAATCGAGAGCTTTGAGCATAGCAAGTAACTCGCCACGCAATGCCTCGATACCGTCCTCGACGGCGTCCTTCGATTCTGTGCTATCGCCCAGTTTTTTCCAATGATCAGCCCAGGTAGCCCGCAGCGTCTCAGACGCTTCGGGCAGGGGCGCATCGAGAATCGTCGCAATATCCCGAATGGTCAAGACCAGAGTCCAGCCCGTCCGCGGATTACCTTTGTCCTGCGTGTCGTGGTCATAGTGATTGTGATACACGAGCTGCTGCAGCTCGCCAAGTTTCAGTAAAGCTTCGATAGCGACGAGCCGTTGTGTCCGATTCTCCTCACTTTGCTCATTGCGCCAGGTGTTGTAACCAAGGCTCGTGATTGCGACGACGAGACTGATCAGCGCGACCATGTTGCGCCGCACCTGTTCCTTGAGACTGTTGTTGATTGGCATATCAGCTCCGCGCCGCAGACATTGGTGTATTCAGTAGACCGCTTCGCCGGTCATTTTATTTCGCTTGAGACGCAGCAGCCAGGCGGCGACGACAACGCCACAGGCCGCAATAGCTGCGAGGAACAGAAACAGGTCGTAGTGCCCGCCGGCGCCCGGCGTCGCATCAAGAATACGCCCGGCGATTGGTGCGAAGAAAACCTCGGGTGTATAGCCGACCAGCGAAATCATGCCGACTGCAGCACCTGTAACGTGCAGCGGAGTGCGGGTTTCCTGCAGCAATGCGAAGTAGATGCCGCGAAGTGCAAAGACGGCGAACAGACTGATTCCCAGGTTCAGGTAGATGACGAACAGGCCCGTGGCAGCGGGCACCGAAAACGCCAACACCGCATAAACAACTGCCAGTACAACAAACGCCAGACCAATCGAGCGCGTCGCGCCGAAACGATCGGCAATGAATCCGGCGGCAAGGGCCGCGACGGGTCGGATGTAGGCGCCGTATGCCGCAAGCCGCGCGCCTTGTACCTCGTCCGTGCCGAGAACCTGGACAGCATATAGCGAGTAGTAATCGGCTCCTTTGTAGCCACAATAGGCACAAACGATGATCGCAGCTTGCGCCCAGACGACAGGGCGTCGCACGACAAGGGCCATGTTCGCGAACGGATTGCGGCGCGCCGCGGATACCTCACCCGGACCGGGGATTACGAGCCAGGCGAGCGCTCCCGCCGCGAACGCGACGGCAGAATAGATGAGAATGACGGCCTGCAGTCCGGCCCGGCGCTCCATATCAGTAGCCAGGGTCGCATCATCGGGCAAATACCAGGCAAGCACGGCAACTGAAAACACCGCGAATAAGGCGGCCGCAGCACCCCTGCCCGCCTCCAGGATTCCGAACGCCGCTCCTTGTGCCGACTGGCCGCCCCACTCGCGTGTCGCGCGAATCAGGGCGCCCCAGAACAGGAATATTGTTGTGATTCCCCAGAACCCGTACAGCGCGGCCATCTGCCATGCGCCCGGAATCGTGGCCATGTACAGACCGCCACACCCGGTCGCGACGAGTGAAGCCGTCAGCAGAAATCGTGCAGAGAATCGATCGGCGATCGCGCCGCCCGGAAAATAGGACAACATCGCCGTGATGCCGTATACCGCAAACAGATCGCCGAGCTGTGTGTTCGTGAAATCGAAGACCTGCAACAGCGTCGGGCGAAAAAACCGCGCCGTATGAAACGGCAAACCGAAGACCATCTCGCCCGCAATTACGAGCGTGGCAATGTAAAGATATCGCGACACGAGTTATTCTGTTATTGGTACGCTGTCTGCAACACACTAGCACAC
The DNA here is from genome assembly GCA_029862045.1 of Gammaproteobacteria bacterium. Taxonomy (GTDB): domain Bacteria; phylum Pseudomonadota; class Gammaproteobacteria; order Steroidobacterales; family Woeseiaceae; genus UBA1847. The sequence continues at coordinate 64,958 of JAOTYE010000009.1, read as the reverse complement.
GCAATGCGGGGGAACATGATGAGACTTACAGCGATAATCGGCGCTTTCGGCTTGTTGCTTTGTGGTGTCTCCGCCGCGGACGAGACTCCCGCAACCATGCGCGTCGACTACTTCCACACCGGCAATCACGAAACGGAGCTTTTCAGCCTCGATCAGGTCGTCATCGAGCCGACGCGCTGGACCGGAAACATGCACCAGCCGATCGACCAGACGCTGCGCGGCAAATACATGTTCGAGATCGTCGCTCCCGACACCGGCGATATTGAGTGGTCAAGAAGCTTCAGCAGCATATTCGGCGAGTGGGAAACGACGGGTGAAGCACGCGAGATGAATCGCACGCTGCATGAGTCGTTGCGATTCCCGCAACCGGAGAAAGAATTCGAACTCGTCCTGAAGAAACGCGATCCCGGTAACGACTTTGTCGAGATATGGCGACTCCCTGTCGATCCCAATGACTACATGGTGCACCGCGAGTCCGCAATGTATGAGAATCAAGTGGTTGCCATTCAAGAAAGGGGCGACCCGGCACGGAAAGTTGACCTGCTGTTGCTCGGCGATGGTTACACCGCGGAAGAACACGAACAATTCATTGCCAAGGCGCATGAGCTGACCGAAATACTGTTCGCGACATCGCCTTTCAAAGAGCGCAGGGATGACTTCAACGTCTGGGCTCTGGCGCCGGCTGCCGCAGAGTCGGGCATTTCCCGGCCATCGACAAACACCTACCGTGATTCGCCAGTCGGCACGACTTACGACTCGTTTCGATCAGAGCGCTATGTGCTTACATTCGATAACAAGTCGATGCGACGTATTGCTTCGTCGACACCGTACGATTTTATCGAAATTCTGACGAACACCGAGACCTACGGTGGCGGCGGCATCTATGGCTTGTTCAGCACGGCTGCTGCGAACGGCGAGTGGGCGCCGTACCTGTTCGTGCACGAATTTGGCCACCACTTTGCCGGCCTTGCCGATGAGTACTACACAAGCTCAGTGGCCTATGAGTCGCCGGCTGAGTTAATCGAGCCATACGAGCCGAACGTGACAGCCCTGTTGGATCCCGAAAACCTCAAGTGGAAACATCTGGTTGCGCCCATCACACCGTTGCCGACGCCATGGCCAAAAGCCGCATATGAGGAGCATTCGATTGCTGTGCAGGAACGTCGCGCGCGAATGCGTGCCGAAAACGTACCCGAGGCCGAAATGAACGAGCTGTTCCGGTTCACAAAGGATCATGTCGACAACCTCTTTTCAACGTCCGAATATCGCAATTCGGTTGGCGCGTTCGAGGGTGCGAACTATGAGGCTGAGGGCTACTACCGGTCCGAGCAGAATTGCCTGATGTTCACCCGGTATGAGCAGTTTTGCCTCGTTTGCCGCTCAGCCATCAATAAAGTTATCGACGAGTACACTCTGGCGCCGGAATAGCGGAACGACACGAGCTGCGAAGCGTCCAGTGACTCGCTTCATGACAATAAGCGGGCCTTGCCGTACTGGGCGCGTGCGCGCCTCAGGAGCCGGACAAGTACTAGCGGTATTCCGCTGCTGTCAGGTTCGCAGCTTGTACCCTGTCTTGAAGATCCACCATACGGTCACAAGGCAAAGCGACAAAAACGTAAATACCATGGCGAGGCTTAGGCCGACGGCCACGTCGGCAGTCCCATAGAAGCTCCAGCGAAAACCGCTGATCAGGTATACGACGGGATTGAACAGGCTGACGGTCTGCCAGGCGGCCGGCAGCATGCTGATGGAATAGAACGTACCGCCGAGAAACGTCAGCGGCATGATGACCAGAATCGGCACGATCGTCAGTTTTTCCCAGCCGTCCGCCCAAACCCCGAGAATGAAGCCGAACAGGCTGAACGATACGGATATGAGGACAAGGAACAGCAACATGATTGCCGGATGCGCGATTTCGATATCCACGAAGAAGCTCGCCGTAAACAAAATGATGCCGCCGATAATGACGGATTTGCTTGCTGCCGCGCCGACATAGCCGAGCAGAACTTCGACGAACGACACGGGTGCCGACAAAACCTCGAAAATCGTGCCCGTGAATTTGGGAAAGTAGATCGCAAACGATGAATTGGAAATACTCTCGGTCATAATCGACAACATGATCAGACCCGGCACGATGAACGCGCCGTAGCTAACGCCGTCAATTTCGGTAATGCGCGAGCCGATCGCGGCACCGAATATCACGAAATAAAGAGAAGTTGATAGCACAGGTGCAACGATGCTCTGCACTACCGTCCGCATCATGCGCGCCATTTCCGAGCGGTAAATCGCCTTTATTGCGAAGAAATTCATCGGCCTTTGTTCACCAGACCGACGAAAATTTCCTCGAGCGAACTCTGCGACGTATTCAGATCATTAAACTTGATGCCGGCATCGTGCAGCGCAGCCAGTAACGCAGTAATGCCGGTGTGCTCCCGCTTGGTGTCGTAGTGATAGGTCAATTCGCGACCACAGTCACTCAACTCCAGTTGGTATTTGCCGAGTTCGGGCGGAATGCTGGCCAACAGATCTGGCAAGTGCAGAACGAGCTGTTTCTTACCCAGCTCGCGCATCAGTTTGTTCTTTTCCTCGACGAGAATAATCTCGCCGTGATTGATAACACCGACGCGATCCGCGAGCTGCTCTGCCTCTTCTATGTAATGGGTCGTCAGGATGACCGTGACGCCTGACTCGCGCAATGTCTGCACGACGTTCCACATGTCCTGCCGAAGCTCCACGTCGACGCCGGCCGTCGGCTCATCCAGAAACAGGATGTCGGGCTCATGCGCGAGCGCCTTGGCGATCAACACGCGGCGTTTCATTCCGCCCGAGAGCGTCATGCTCTTTTCGTCTTTCTTGTCCCACAAAGAAAGCGACTTCAGGACGTTTTCGATGTGGCCGGGATTCTCCGGCTTGCCGAACAGCCCGCGGCTGAAACGACACACCCTGAGCGGCGTCTCGAAAGAATCGGTCGGCAACTCCTGCGGCACGAGACCGATTCGCGAGCGCGTAGCTCGATAGTTATCGACATTGTCGTAGCCATCGACGAGCACGGTACCGCTGGTCTTCGTCACAATGCCGCAGACGATATTGATCAGCGTCGTCTTGCCGGCCCCGTTTGGACCAAGCAAGCCGAAGATCTCACCACGGTTGATTTCGAGGTTCACGGCTTTGAGCGCTTCGAATCCTCCGGCGTAGGTCTTCGTCAGATCTGTGATGCTGATGACTGGCTGCATGGTGCCGGATCATACAGCGATTGCCCGCACTGTAATATCCGGCTTCTCGCCACGGTCTCAGTAGACAGGATTATCTGGCGTTGTCTGGAGGACGACTTGCAAACTGTAATTGTCATATTGGTTCTTGTTGTACTCGCGGTGGGCGGTTTCGCCTGGATAAATCGCCCACAACATGTGCTCGTCGATGCCGAAATTCCTGCTGATTTTCCGGTGGCGGGCTTCTCGCACCTGGATTTCGAGAGCTTGCTCAGGAAATACGTCGACGCAGACGGCAACGTCGACTACGAAGGCTGGCGCAACTCGACCGAGTCTGCAGCACAACTGGAGTCCTACCTTGCGGCCGTCAGTCGATACAGTCCGGACAATGCCCCTGATCGTTTCGCATCGCGCAATGATGAACTCGCGTACTGGATGTACGGTTACAACGCCTATGTCATCAAGAGCGTGCTTGATAACTGGCCGATTGAAAGCGTTACAGATGTGAAAGCACCGCTCGAAGTCATCACCGGGATGGGTTTTTTCTATCGGCTGCGCTTCCAGTTCGGTGGCAAAAGCTACAGCCTGCTGGCCGTTGAGAACGGCAAGATCCGCAAACAATTTCAGGATGCCCGCATTCATTTCGTCCTGAATTGCGCGAGCGACAGCTGCCCGGTCATGCGACCGGCCCTGCCAACGGGAGACGCACTACAGGACCTCCTGGCGTCGGCGTCCGTAGAGTTTGTCAGTGACCCGAAAAACGTGTCGATCGACCACGCAAGCAAACAAGTCGTTCTTTCGAGCATTTTCAAATGGTTCAGAAAGGACTTTATCAACGATCTTGCGAAGCGCGGCCGCCCGTCAGAGCGCGGGCTGATCGACTACGTAGCGAGTATCGCGCCCGACTCTCTGCGAGCCGATCTCGATGCTACTCAAGGCTACGATGTCGTATTTCGCGACTACGACTGGTCGCTGAATCGCGCTGAGTAATTGATTCAGAGCGAGCGACGCTATCCGGCGGGCGCCCGGGAGCGCGTCCTTCGGTTCGCCAGTGCCAGATACAGCGCCGCCGATATGCCCGAGACACCGAATAACATGGACATGACGACGATCTGATACTTGGCCGCGACCAGCGGCGACACCCCGGACAAAATCTGGCCGGTCATCATTCCAGGCAGCGCCACCACTCCGACCGCGAATAGCGAGTTGATGATCGGAATCAATGACGCCTGCAATGCGATTCGCCGCGCTTCCAGGGCCGCGGTTCCTCTCTCGCTTTCCGCCTGCAGCCTTTCGGCGGCGAGACTGACCGAGTTCATCGCGCCGGCGAATATCATTCCTGCCAGCGGAACCACGTACTGCGGGCTGAACCAGGGTTCGACACCGATGACAACCTGGCTGACGAGTGCCAGAGTTAGAACGCCGCCGACGGATATTGCAAAAAGCGCATTGCCATATACATGCGGCTGCTTGTCGTGTATGGGTCGAATCGCGATCCAACTCGCAACAGCGAGCATGATCATTAGTACGGCAATGATGACGGCAGGATGATCGGTCTCAAAGACATACACGAGCACATAGCCAATGAGCAGCAACTGAATCAACATGCGAATCGTCGCATACACTGCTGTCTTCGCGCCGGCCGACCATCGAAACATAATGCCGATGACAATGACCGCCGGCAAGAAAGCCAGAACCAGGCCCTGTAACGTGATTGCCTTGATTACTGTATCCACTTTGATTCCTTACAAATCTTGAGAAGCTTCGTAACCGTGCGCCAGTTTCTCGCCGTCGTCGCGACACCGAGGTGCCGATCGATTTTCACTGCGAGTTTGGAGCGACCGATGCCGTCGGGTGCGTACAGGTAGAACGCGTCGCCACACAGCAAGAATTGTTCGGACGGCGCCTTCAGAGCGTGCAAAGCTTCCAGGTCCGGATTCGGCGCAACCGCAGTGAGAAATGCCACATGCAGGAGCTTCGGTGTTTCTTCACCGTCCGGAAACGGATTGGCCGCTGCAATCGCCTGAAATCGCTCGACTGTTAGCAACAAGACCGGTGGACCGAATCCGCAGCGCTTCTCGATCGCGTCCTTGATTTGCCCGGACAGAGACTGTGCGTCCACTACCGAAGAAAAGACGGCGTTACCGCTTTGAATATAGGTCTGGACATCCTCGCAACCAAGCGACGACAGAATGTCACGCAAGTCTTGCATCGGCAGACTGTGTTTGCCGCCCACATTGATGCCGCGAAATAACGCGACATAGGCGGTCATGTCTGTAGCTGATCCGCGTAGGCGAACAAAGCTGCCGCGCCGCCCGTGTGCAGAAACACGATGTTGCCCGGACCTAGCGAATCGCTGCGTATCAGGTCGATCATGCCAGCCAGGCCCTTGCCGCTGTAAACCGGATCGAACAACAATCCCTCGTAACGCGCCAACATGAGCACCGCCTCATTCATGCCCTCGGTCGGCACGCCGTAACCAGCGCCAACATAGTCGCAATTCGCAACGACGTCTTCGCGCGCGACGATTCCCGGCTTGCCGATGAATTCAGCTGTCTCACAAGCAAGCTGATACACCTTCTCCTCCTGCTTTTCCCGCGGTGCATTGACGCCGATACCGAGCAACGGAATGTCGATTGCCATCGCCTTGAGTCCGACGATGAGCCCGCCTTGTGTACCTGCGCTCCCGGTCGCCGTCACGATGTGACCGATATCTAGGCCCTGATCCTCGATCTGATCCAGTAATTCGATCGCACAATTGACATAGCCGAGTGCACCGACCGTATTGGATGCGCCGCCCGGGATCAGGTATGGCTTGCCACCACTCGCCGTTACCTCATCGGCCACTTCACTCATCGCCTGATCGAAATCAGTGCCACCCGGATACTCGCGCAGATTGGCACCAAAGATTTTGTCGAGAAGCACATTGCCCGAGTGGCTGTACGGCTCACTCGGATCGACGACGCGGTGCTCGAGCAGCACCTCGCATTTGAGGCCGAGCTTGCACGCGGCAGCGGCAGTCTGTCGTACGTGATTCGATTGCACCGCACCGACCGTCACAATCGTGTCCGCGCCTTGCTGCATCGCCTCAGCCATCGAGAATTCAAGTTTGCGAGTCTTGTTGCCCCCGGTTGCGAGCCCGGTGCAGTCGTCGCGCTTGACGTATATGTCGGGGCCGCCGAGGTGCTTGCTCAGTCGCGGCAGGTGCTCTAGCGGTGTCGGCAAGTGAGCCAGTGACACCCTGGGGAAATTAGATAACAGCACCGTCTACTCCCGAATTGGTAACGGTAATTCGCCGCGCGCGAGTTGCACCGTTACTTGCGCGAGCACGTCGGTGGACGAGATCAACGGTACGTCCAACATCGAAGCATCGAGCACCAGCGGTATTTCAGTACAGCCGGCGATGATCACCTGTGCGCCTCGACTCTCCAACGCTTGTCCGAGTTTGCGCATGGCGCCAGAAATAACCTCGCCCTGATACCCGCCCTTGACTTTGTCGAGCAGGGCCATCAGTTCGGTCAATTCATTGTCGTTCGGCAATATTGGTTCGAAGCCTGCGGCTGCAAGGGGTTTTTGATAGACACCGGCGGCCAGGCAACCATCTGTTGCAAGAATACCGACCTTTGTGATGGCGGGGCTTTGCTTCGCGATTACGTCGATCGTCACATCGATGATCGACACGAGAGGAATGCTCGTGGCGGTCGTAATCGCATCCTGAAATACATACGCCGTATTGCAGGGCATCACCAGGAATTCCGCGCCGGCCTCTTGCAGTCGTTGCGCCATCGCTGCAAGTGCGGGCTTCGGGTCTTCACCATCCGCGAGAATGGCCGCTTGCCGGTTCGGCACCGTCGGATTGTGATCGACCAGCATGTGCAAGTGGTCCTGGTCCTTCCCGGCCGGCGTCAGCGCGATAACTTTCGCCATGAAGTCCACAGTTGCGTCCGGGCCCATGCCGCCCAGTACGCCAACAATTCTTGCAGCATCTGCCATTGGAGTTCGACCTCGTTGAGAACAAGGCGATTATGGCCGGTTATGCGCGATTATTCGACAGCGATTTTGATCGGTTCCTCGACCGTTGCCTTGGTCTTTGGAATGCGTATTTTCAGTACGCCATTCTTCGACCTGGCCGAAATCTGCATTTCTTCAGCATCAGCGGGCAACGTGAATTTCCGCGAGAATCGACCGTACATGCTCTCGACATGATGCTGGGTCTCGGTCTCGTCTTCCTTCTCGTATTTGCGCTCACCACTGATCGTCAGCAAGCCATTATCGACGGTGACCTGGACACCGTCTTTTTCCACTTCCGGCAATTCCACTTTGATTAAGTAGTCTTTGTTCGTCTCGCTGATATCGACGCTCGGCCGCCAGTCAATGGCTTTGCCGACCTCACCACCAGGCCGGGCTCGTGGCGCCATCGTATTGTTATAACGGTCAAAAAAACCCTCCATGTCCCGGACGGGCGTCCAGTTCACAAGATTCATCGTTTCACTCCTTCGATAGAATGTGCAGACATGCCCCGCATGAGCAGACCATTGGGAATCTCGGGGCACCAATCGCGAACACAAGTAAGTACTTGTCACAGTTCATCGTCGCGGTACATTGTCCATGATGTCGATTCGGACCTTGCCAGACCAGGATTCACGATAAATGGCCAGCGAAAGCCACTGCTGTCACAGCCACGCCGCGGAGCAGCCCGGCATACCGGCGCTTGGGCGCAAGCTCAAGATTGTTGGCGCGCTGTTCATCGCGGTATTGCTGTTGTCGTTCACTGCACCATTGCAGCCGCTCAATGACAGCCTGATCGAGTACCTGCAGATTGTCTGGTGGGCCGTATTACTGGGCCTGTTGTTCGGCGGTGTCATTGATTACTTCGTACCGGATGGCTTCATCATTCGTTTTCTTGGTCAACGCCGCAAACTGACTCTCATATACGCAGTCGTTGCCGGGTTTCTGATGTCGGCCTGCTCGCACGGCATTCTCGCGATTGCGATACAACTCTACAAGAAAGGTGCGAGCGTTCCCGCGGTCATAACGTTCTTGCTCGCGTCGCCGTGGGCGAATCTGCCAATGACCATACTGATGTTCGGCTTTTTCGGCTGGAAGGCGGCTTATATTGTCATCGGCGCGATGACGATTGCTCTGGTCACGGGCCTCGTTTTCACGCTGCTCGACCGCCTGGGCTGGATCGAAGGCTCATCCGATACCGCAGAGGCGGCGGACGTCTCTTGGACTCGCGTGAAGAACTTCGACGCCGGCCAGTCGGTAAAAGGAATCACCGCAGGCGCCGTTTCGCTCGCGAACATGGTGCTGTGGTGGATCCTGATCGGCATTCTCGCCGCGGCAATCATTGGCGCATACGTTCCGGAACACTGGTTCATGCAGTACGTTGGTCCCGACGTGACCGGCATGCTCGTGACATTACTCTTTGCGACTATTCTCGAAGTTTGTAGCGAAGGAACCTCGCCGATCGCATTCGAAATATTCGCAAAGACCGGCGCGCTCGGCAATCCGTTCATTTTCCTGATGGCCGGCGTTGCGACCGACTACACCGAAATCGGATTGCTCTGGTCAAACATCGGCAAACGAACGGCGTTGTGGCTACCTGCGGTGACGGTGCCGCAGATCCTGCTGGTCGCGACACTCTTTAATTATTTGTAGTCGCTCAATAGCCTGGCGGCACATACTTGAAATGCTGCATCTGTTCACGGTGCGCGTCGACGATCAAGCCGATTTGTTCGCGGCTAAGTCCGGTCCGCCACTGGTCCTTGCGACCGGCGCGGAAAAAGCGCCTCGAATTGGGGCTGCGTTCAATGAATCCCTGCGCCTGCTCCTGTTTGCGCATCTCGGGGAACGAACTGAAGCGAATCGCCCTCCTCAGAAGCGCGGGATCGGGGTTCAGACCGAGGAAACTGACGAGACTCCTGAACCCTTTGGCCGGCTTGATCAGCAGATCCTCGTATCGCAGCACACACGTCGCGTCTTCTCCGCCCTCGGTCCAACTGCGGACGTGCGCAGACCAGGAACTCAACACGCTGGCCACGTTGGCTTCGTCAGTCGGCGAACCGGTCGTCTCATTATTCATAAACAGGATGGCGTCATCGACTGTTAACCCGAAGTGATCGGCCAGAGACAGGACTACATCCAGCGGATTCCGAACGACGTACACCGCGCCAGCCGTCACCGACATCTCGTGGAGTGGCATGCCGTCGTACGCGCCCAAAAAATTGTGTGTCTTGACGAAAACCGAACCCGGCCGGCTGGCAGCGATGTTCTTCTGCACCTTTGGCCGCAATGCACATATCTGCGCGAGATCGAGTTCGGCCAATGATCCCTGCACATGCGGCTGGTACCAGTTCGGCTTCGACTCGTCGGCGAAGTACTTGTCCAGTGCATTGATGTCCGACGGCCGGTCGGAAGCGTCGAGAAAGTTCTGCAAAAAGGCACGGACCCAGGTATTCCCCGACTTCGGATACGAGCCCAGCCAAACGATACTGCTCATGGTCCTGTGAGTATACGAATAACTGGAGCGGGTGAAGGGAATCGAACCCTCATTCTCAGCTTGGGAAGCTGATGTTCTACCATTGAACTACACCCGCAAATCAGGGGGTTACGTCTCACTTGGGCTTGGCTGAGCATAAAAGTGAGAGTACTCGGATTCTAAGCTATTCTGAGCCGATTGGAGAAGAGATTGGGCTGTGCGAGAGCACCCTCCCCCTGAGGAAGAAAGATGAGAGTCACTCCTTCACTAAGAACGACAATACCCGTGATCGTGCTAATCAGCGCATTGGCGGTCGCTATCTCCGGCATCGGCGACATGCCAAAGACGGTGATGTCCGCAGCCGTCGATGCTGCGATGGCTGCGGAGGAAGAGACAGCTTCGAGGGACAATTATTTCCCGAATACCGAACCACTCGGTTCGGACGAGATGCGTGTGATTGCATTGGGAACAGGTACACCGAACTTTCGCCGCTCGCAGGCATCTGCATCGTGGCTGGTCGAGTTGGATAACGGGGATAAGTTCCTTTTCGATATCGGCACCGGGTCGCTTGCGAATCTCGGAGCGCTGGAAATTCCTTACACCTACCTGGACAAGATATTCATCAGTCATTTGCACGTCGACCATATCGGCGATCTGGATGCCATGTTCATAGGCGGCTGGGTCTCGAACCGGACTGGGCCACTGCGGGTCTGGGGTCCTAGTGGCCTTAAACCGGAGACCGGGACGAAATACGCCATCGACCGTATGCGTGAGATGTTCACCTGGGACCTGACAGGCCGCAGAGGCAACATGCCGTCGGCGGGCGGCCACATAGAAGTGACGGAGTTTGACTACCGCAAGAGCCACGTCATCTATGAACAGAATGGCGTAAAGATCAAGGCGTGGCCTGCCGTGCATACGATCGACGGGGCCGTCAGCTACAGCCTGGAGTGGAATGGCAAGAAGTTCGTTTACTCAGGGGATACTGTCCCCAACAAGTGGTTTCTTGCTGAATCCGGCGATGCCGATCTGCTGATTCACGAATGCTATTTCACGGTGCAGCAACTCATTGACCTGAAAAAATATGATCCTGAGCGAGCCCGAATTGTCTCGACGGTACTTCACACACCGCCGTCGTCATGCGGCAAGATCTTCTCGCGACTGCAGCCTCGCATGGCGATTGCTTACCACAACTTCGCCGACTTCAATGTCGCACCGGGCACCCTCGAAGAGATTCGCAAGACCTATGATGGACCGTTAACCCTCGCGGACGACCTGTTGGTCTGGAACGTCAACGCAGACGGTATTCGTGTACGAAGGGTCATCGGCACCGATGAGGCATGGCCTGCCGCGCCTCCTCAACCGGCAGGACCGCCTGATCGCAGCGAGAGAACGGAGCAGTCGGACTGGCTCAAATCAGGCCGTGTTGACCTGCTGAACTGAGGGAATCGGAAGGAATTGACCGCAAATCGACATAGACGCCCGTGTTCAATCCATCAAAAATGAAGGAAGGCAGGCAGCGGGTACTGTGACATGGCGAGAGTCAACAGAATCAAGGAAGAAATCGGATGGTTGAAAGTTCCGTTCGGCCTTCTCGCTGTGATCGATGCATCCTTGCTTGGTTGGCTGGCGCAGTCTTACACCAAAGCAAACCCGATCCTCGTCGCTGCTGCCGGCGTTGCTGCTATAGTAGTCACCAGCGGTATCTTCCAAATTAACCGCATTGCGTATCGTCTCATTGACGATCTCGAGGAAAACTGACATGGAATGGTTTGTCATTATCCCATTGGCTGCGTTCGTGCTCGTGTGGGTGCTGATCATTCGCGAAGCGTCTCGTCATCGACCATCCAAGAAGTGAGCGTACAACTGAGCATACTCAGAAAGTCCACAGGACTCAGTTGGTTACTTTCGGGTGATCTAACTCGTTGAAACCGGTGGTCACAGCACCACGATAATCAAGCAGTTATACGAGCGCCCAACTCAGCGACTCCGATTGGGAAGCTGATGTCCTACCATTGAACGACACCCGCATATCAGGGAGTTACGTCTCACTCAGGTCTGGCTGAGCATAAAAGTGAGAGTACTCGGATTCTAAACCAATCTCTCGGCTACGGAGAAGGGATCGTCGCGTTGGCAAGAGTTTGCCGATCATTCACGGCCAAACAGGTTGACGATGTAGGCCATCGCGAAAACAGCGAAAGCGACCAGACTGATAGGCGGCAGTCCGCCGTGCCAGCGCCCGGGCTTCATCCAACCCTCGTAGCCCATGAACAACAGGTGGGCACCGCCAAGTATGAATGCGACGAGCAGAAATCGGCGCGATGTGATGAGTGAAATGAAGGCTTTGTCTTCGCGCAGGAATGTCTGGAAACTCAGGTTGTAGGCCCAGAGGACCACAAACGCCAGGACCCCTGTGAGCATGCTCAGACCGGCGAATAAGGTCAAAGTCCCGTCCTGGGAAAAGAAGTTGCCGTATACCGCCGGTTTGAACAGCAAGAAGCTCATCAGCGCGTGAATAAGAACCAGCAGAAACCCGGTCATACCGACGGCCTTGCGGGCGGCCAACCAGCTCTCCGGTACACGGACTCCGATGTTTCTCAGAGGGCCGAAGCCGAAATTGCATGCAATCAAGACAAACGCCGCGAGCGAAAACCCCTTGTTCAGGATGAAAAACGGAAAGTCCTTCCACGGCACCGGTCCCACGACGTGATAACGGAGCACAGCGTATGAAACGGCGAGAACCAGGACGCCGGTTATCAGAGGGGCAGCGGCATTCTTGTTCTGTTCAACTTTCATATGGCTGCTTCAAGAGACCCTTTTGGTGTTTCCACAGCCTTTTGCGAGACTGCCGGCCGTCCACCACTCCCGGTCCGCTTTAGGCGTCCTCTTCCTTGTCGTCGTCATCTTTTTGGCCCCGGACGCCGTCGCGCACCTCATCCTGCTTGCATTCGCGCTTGTCTTTGCCGACGCGGCCTTCTTCCTGGCGGCAGTCGCGCTTCTCCTGGCGTTCATCTGCGCGACCACGCTCGTCCCGCCGGTCCTTACGGTCATCTCGATCCGCAACGAGGGTCGCTTCGCTCCAGCCAAGTACGGCCAGTCCGTTGTCGGGTGCATCTGCGGCGGTCGCCGCAAAACTGAATACGGAGCATAGTGCCGCACCAAGCAGCCATTGTTTGAATTTCATTGCAGGTCCTCCTGGGGAAGTTTCGATAATAGGCCGGCATGTTTCTTTTCTGCGTTTAACATTCGGCCGCCGACAGTTGCCTCATTGCAGAGGAATGCTGGGGAAGGGAAAGCTTAGCGTTAGCAGAAGGGTCTCGCCCTCCAGCGTGGTTTTTACCCCTGTTTCCCAAAAGTAACGAAGATTCGCAAAGCCGTATAACTTGGACTTGCTGGCCAGAGGCAACGTGAGTTCCGCACCGACACCATACACCTCGTGTTTACCAAGGAAAGGTCCACCGGGCGGCGTTACGCCGAAGTCGTCCCTGCTGACTTTCCACTGCGCGTAATAGGCCAGACCGGCGCTTGCGGCACCGTCCATAAACGATTTGCCGAAGCCTCCTTCGATGGTAAGAATATCGCCGACGCGAATGTCCGTGTCTTCTTTCTTGCCATGGGTTTCGTAGAACGCTGTTCCCGCGAAGTGCCACGTGCGTGCCTCGTCGAAATAGACCGTCGTTCCTGCGAACGCCTCGTAGCTCCACATGCCCAGCCCGCGATTATCGTCCGCATCGGGGTCGTAACGCCCAGTAGGCGCATAAACCCCCAATCCAGCCATGAAATCAGCGCGTTTCGTTGTCCAACCAAGTATCAGGGGTTGAATGTAGGTGTCCGCAAGGCCGGTGCTGGTCTCGGTGTCGGTTTGCAGAGCGGGTAGTTCCACGGCATTGTTGGTCGCAGCGACATAGATTCCAAACCCGTAGTTGCCGCCGAACAATTTTCTGTCTGTCGTTTTTATCAGACCCGCGACAGCGGCCCGTATGTCCACCGAGCCGCCGTCGGAAATGGCCGGAAATGAGTTCCCGTTTCTATCGCGCAGCGTGTCGGCCGCGAAGTCATAGTACATTCCCACCCCATAGGTACCCACGGGCACTTGCGTACCTGACATGAGTCCATAGTCGCCCCGGGTATTGTGGCCGGACAGTTGCGCCTGAGCCGCCAGCGGGTACAGGAACAGCAGGCAAAGGCCGGCGAGCGCGAACGCCCGAAACAGCATCCCGTTCACTTCTTTCCGGCCGGCTTGTAGGGGTCGGGCGCTCCGCTCGGGATCGGCGGATTCTTCCTGAGCGAAAGGACGTGTTCCTGCAACTGCGGCAAAGCCGCCTTCGGCACCCACGTGTGTGGGAAAAGCACGTTGTCGCGTTCCTGGGGATCGTTGATCAGGTTGTAGAGGCGGGGCATCGTGTACTCGCGCAGCACGCCGTTCCACCCGGTCTGCTCCTTGAAATGGAGTTTCCAGTCGCGCCACTTCACGCCAAACACGTCATTACCCATGTAGACGATGAAGCCCTCTCTGCCTGATTGCTGCGTTTTACCAAGGAAGAAACCGGACATGTCGATGCCGTCGATGACTCGGTCCAACGGCACCTTGCCACCAGCGATCCCGGCCAGTGTCGGGAAGAGGTCCATCGCATGCACGATCTCATCGCTCACCCGACCCGCTTCAATCTTATCGGGCCACCGGACGGCAAACGGTACGCGAAGGGCGCCCTCATACCCTGTGAACAGCGTCGAGCGCCACGGGCCGGCGGAACCATGCAGGGCCGTTTCCACGGTCATCGATGTTTCGCCGGCGCTCAGCGCCTCGGGGCCATTGTCCGCCGTGAAGATGAAGATCGTGTCGTCTGCCAACCCGAGGTCATCGATCGTCTCGAGCAACTCGCCAACGTAGCTGTCGATCTGCATCAGCATGTCGCCCCACGGCCCGTTGCCGGATTTGCCGTCGAAGTCGGGGTGCGGGATCGCCGGAAAATGCGTGGCCGTGTACGGCAGGTAAACGAAGAACGGCTTGTCGGCCTTCGCCTGGCGGCGCATGAAGCTGATCGCTTTGTCGGTCAGGTCGCGATCGATCAGCGGCCGGTAGTCCAGCCGATAGGGACGTACCTTTTTCGGCGCGCTGCCCTTCTTGCCTTCCATGACCCAGGATTCCGCAACACCGCTTTCGGCGAAATCCTGCAACTCTGAATAAACCGATTCGTCGGTCGAGTTGGGGATGCCGTACCACTCGTCGAAACCCTGGTCGGTCGGGAAGCGGCCTTCCGTGCGACCGAGATGCCACTTGCCGAACATGCCGGTGGCATACCCGGCGTCAGCGAGCATCTCCGCCATGGTCACTTCCCACTGCACGAGGCCATAAACTCCTTCGCCCAGCGGTACCGTGCCGTTGCCGCTGCGGATCGCATAGCGGCCCGTCATCAATGTCGAGCGCGACGGCGTGCACTGGACCTCCACGTTGAAGTTGGTGAGCCGAAGCCCCTCGGCGGCCAGTGAGTCAATCTGCGGTGTCGCGGCGCCACGAATGATGCCGCCGCCGTTGAACCCGGGTTCGCCCCAGCCGAAGTTGTCCATGAAGACCAGGACGATGTTCGGCTTGTCCTGGGCCAGGGCCGCTTGGCCGAAAACGCTGAGGAGCAGCGTTAATGCCAAGCTTCTTAAAATCTCCATTGCGCCTCTCCGTCGTTGATGATGTGCTTCTTGCCTAGGGCGTGTACCAGATAGGTGACGTGTAGGCGCGCTCCTGGTGAATCAATTCCGCACGTTCGGGTAGTTCGATGCCGAAGCGGACCTTGTCATAGAGCACCCAGCGTGGCGTCGGGATTTCGAGCACGCGCGCGTAGTAAAACGCTCGCTGATCCGCATCGAAGTCCGGATCGGTCCAGACCGTTGCCAGCTCTGATGCGCCGATCGTGTTGGTCCAGTTGGCCGCCTCGATGTCGACCGTATTGCCGACAGCCGGCAGCTTGCCATCCGCGCCGGGACTCCGGTCACCCGACCAGGCAACATCGTAGACCTTCTCCTGGGTCTTACCCCGATCGTCGACCCAGCCTTTGACGACCTGAATACGATCAAGATTCGCGCCAATTGGATCGCGGAGCGCGTACACCATGAACGTCGGCACCTTTCCCTGAGGCGCCATCGTCAGGTCACCGCCCATCGGCACACCTTTCTCATAGCCGCGGAATGCGGGCGCGCGGCTACGCAGGTCATCGTCCGTGTAATCCCAGCCGCCGAAGAATCGCACGACCATGCGTGGGCCGGTCGTCGCATAGGTTTCCTTTCGCTCCATCGCATCGAACAGCGCCTCGCGCGTGTTCTCGGTCGCCCAGATGCCCTGGTAGCCGGCACCGACGATTTCATCTCCCTCGATAGCGGCGAGATCGGACTTGATAAATGGATGCTCGATTCGGGTCGGCGACGGTTCTACGCTCACGGACTTGCTGAAGAAGTTCTCTTCCTCTGCTGTTGCCAGCGCCGTGTGACTGTCGGTCGCACCGACCATGCCGAACTTGTAGGGATTCGTGCCGAACTTCTCTTCGAGCACCAAGCCGTTCTTCAGTGCCTCACGGGCATATTCGCCCGCGAGCATCTCGGGCTTCTTCAGGGCCGACAGGTCGAGGTTGCCCTTGTCCCAGGTACCGTAGTCGGCGAATTCATCGTTAAGAGAAAGGGCCGGATGCGTTTCCCCATCGCCCTTCATCTGCGTAACCTCGTAAAGCGGCTCCCACTCAGCTCGCAGCGCCACATACTCCTTGTTGACCCGGCCACCCGAATAGCGCTTGTCCATCGGGAACAACCAGCCGTTCGACAGGTTACCGTTGTGCGCGATAGCAAGAGCCTGTCCACCGGTCTTCGATTCGTAGTTCTCGAGCCAATGGTACAGATCCAGCGGATCGGTCGTCCCGATCGGCGGCTGTGTGGTCAACGGCAGGATCTGCCGGGCCCGGTCACCACCGTCGCGGAGAATGACGTTTCGATGCAGGTTGTTACCCTGGGGAACCGCAGTCCACTCGTAGCCGATGAACGCCGTAAATCGACCGGGTTCGTTGTATTTTTCCGCTGAGTCGACGATCGTATCCCACACCGTGGCAAACGGTGCGGATCCGGGCGAATAATCCGCCACCATCTTCTCGGGCAGTTTGAACTGGGCAAATGCCTGGATCAGTTCAAACGCAGCCTTGCCCGCTTCCTGGCCGCCCTTCATGAAGGCCTCGTGCCAACGCTTGCCTGTCGGATCTGCCAGGATATTCGGAGTCCCCTTCTTGATGTCGAGGGCGAGACCCATTGCGTCGGAATGATCGGCGACAACGAGAAAGTCAAGCGGCCGGCCGAGCTTGACGGGCAGGCCGGTCGACGATTTGACCTCCTCGCCACGGGCGAATCGGTACGCGTCATCGGGTGTCAGCGTGTTGCCGAACAAGCCCGCGTCTAGCGACAACCCCGTATGCAGATGCGTCTCGCCCCAGTAAACGTTGCTGGGGAACGCCCGCTGTGCATAAGGAGAATACGTTTTCCCCGGGTATAGCTTGGCGGCATCCTCTTCCGTCACCTCAGGGTTGATTTGTGCGCGCGCGTTCCCTGGCAAAAACGCAGACGCCAGGCACATGACGGCCAGGGCCGTTATCGCTCTCGAGTTGGTTCCAGTCATGATTCGCTCCTCGCTCTTGTTGTTGTCTAGGGCGTGTACCAGATCGGTGACGTGTAGGCTCGCTCCTGGCCCTTCATCATTACGGTATCGGGCATCTCGACCTCGTAAAACTTCGCGTCATAGGCCTGCCAGGTGGGCGTTGGAATTTCCAGCACTCGCGCGTAGTAAAAGGCCCGGTGCTCGGGATTGAAGTCCGGGTCGGTCCAGACGGCGCGCAATTCCGCGTCGCCGATCGTGTTGAGATAGCTTGCGTCTGCCACATCAACGGTATCGCCGACCGGGGTTCGGCAGCGGCCGTCGGCGTCAATGGTCCGACCATCGGATACAGCCACATCGTATACGCGCTCCTGGCGCTCGCCGTCGCTGTCGATCCAACCCTTGATGATCTGGATGCGATCCAGGTTGCCGGACCACGAGTCTTTCAGTGCCCCCACCATGAATGTCGGCGCTGCCTTGCCCTCAGGTCTTACCGCCAGGTCACCGCCCATCGGCACCCCCTTGCGATAACCGATGGATATCACGTCGGGACGATATACCTCGTCGTTCTCGTAGTCCCAGCCGCCGAAGAACCGAACGACGATGCGGGTACCCGTCGTGGCGTAGGTTTCCTTCCGAATCATTGCATTGAAGATGCCTTCACGCGTGTTCTCACGCGCCCAGACCGCCGCGAGACCGGCGCCAATCGATTCGTAGGAATAGCTGGAAAATTCCGGGTTACCGGACAGAGACGCAATAATTGTATGTTCCCAGCGGTTCGCTTCGGGCTCGAGGTGCGCTGCTTTGCCGTAGAAATTTTCTTCGCGGGTCGTCGCCAACGACGTGTGGGCGTCGGTGCTACCGATCATGCCGAATTTGTAGGGATTGACGCCCAGCTTTTCTTCGAGTTGCATGCCGATCTGCAACGCCGAGCGAGCGTATTCATGCTTCAGCATCCAGTCTTCCTTGGGATTCATGCCAACGATGTCGGACTTGTCCCAGGTACCGTAGTCAGCGAATTCATCGTTCGGTGACAGGAACGGGTGCGCCTCACCGTCGCCCTTGATCTGCGTCACTTCGTACAGTGGCTCGAAGCGGGCGCGCATCTCCGCATATTCCCGCTTGATCGGTCGGCCATTCAGGCGTTCGGTGGCAAACATCTGCCCATTGGACACGTTGCCGTTGTGCGCAATCGCCAGCATGCTGCCGCCGGTCTTCTCCTCGTAGTCCGCCATGTAGTCCCACAGTTTCTCCGGGTCGTAGGAGTCGAACGTGGAGAACGGCACTACCTGCGAGGCCTTGTCGCGGCCATCCTTGAAGATCACCACGCGGTGCAGGTTGCCCGGGTTTTCGCGGGTCGAGATGGACGTCCACTCGAACCCGATCAGCGCAGTGAAGCGGCCGGGTTCGTTGTACTTGTCAGCGAATTCGATCTCGCGGTCCCATACTGTCCGGGCCATCTTCGGGTTGTTGATCGGGTCCGTCCCGGGGGTGACCGCGTCGCTGAGCCATCTCTGGAAGGCGCCTCGGGAATCGCCGGCCTTGACCATGTCGTGAACCGCCTTGCCCCACTCGCTCTTTAACAGCTCGGGGTGCGACTCCGCAATAAAAGGCGCCAGGCCAAGGTTTTCGGCATGATCCGCCACAACCAAGAAATCCAGTGGACGGATCAGGCGAACCCGCTCCCCATGTGACGTCAGGACTTCCTCGCCTCGGGCGAAACGATAAGCCTCTTCCGGACCGAGTTTGTTGCCCATCATGCCGGCGTCGGTCGAGTACGATGTATGCAAATGCGTGTCGCCCCAGTAGACACCCTCAGCGAGATTCGAATCCAAGGCCGTGCGCTCGACGTACGGCGAGTAGATCTTTACCGGGTCCACCACACTCTCGGGCTGACCGGCATGGGTCTGTGCGACGGCTACGCTCGTGGTGAAAGTTGACGCCGCAAGGCACAGAACAGCCGAGGTCGTTATTAGCCTGTAGATCATTCCCGTCATTGTTCGCTCCTCCCCTTATCGTTTCTTCATTTTTGTAGTGAGACCCAAAACTGCCTGCGCTACTGCCGTTCCGCCCCCCTGGCTGGTGCGAATACGGTACCTACTCTCGAACCAGTGTGGATCTGCGGCTCGTCGCCCACCTTTGACCGTACAGCGTGGAGATCCAGACGCGCGTGATTGCATCCACCACCGGCTGCGGCCGGCTGCGCGGCCTGTGTCCAAATTGCCGAATATACATAGCGGCATCGACCCGATTTAGCGCGGTCGCGACCGGGCCGGGATCGAAGGCTTCGATCAAGCCGAGTTCCTGGTCCGCAGCAATACGCTCGCTCACGGCATCGTCAAACCGATCCAGGAGCCAGTTCCACTCGTCTTCCACCTCTGCATTGGTCCCCGCGGCATCGCTGACAGCCTTGATGAACGGCCCATAGCGATAGCCGATTTGAACCTCGGCCGCGAGACTTTTGTATAACAAGGCGACCGGATCGCCGTCGTCTGAGAGCCATGCGCTGGCACCTTCGAGAATCTCGGCCTCCAGTCTCTTCAGCATCTCCGCCATGACCCCATGGATATCATCGAAATACTTGTAAAAGGCGGTCCGGCCTTGCGGAATCATCGCCATCAGGACGTTCACCGTCATGTCCCGAAACGGGCGAGACCACAGGAACTCGAACGCCGCATCCAGTATTTCGGCACGAGTGCGCTCTGCCGTGCCGATCCGGGCTATTGGCTCCGGCTGAATGACCGGGCGTTTGTTTGACCGACTAGGTGACATTGCGTCACACTCTAGTGACACCATGTCACCGCGTCAAGGTAGGCAATGGAGCAAACAATAGTGACGGCCAGGATAATTCGAGACCGCGTGTGTCTCAGCGCAATAGCTGTACTCGCTGTCTTCAGCCTGGCTGGCTGCAGCAGCATCCCGGTAGA
Organism: Gammaproteobacteria bacterium; assembly: GCA_029862045.1. GTDB lineage: Bacteria > Pseudomonadota > Gammaproteobacteria > Steroidobacterales > Woeseiaceae > UBA1847. The sequence goes on along the minus strand of JAOTYE010000009.1, from coordinate 44,720 downwards.
AGAGCGCGAACAGGTTCGTCAGGAAGTGACAACGGCTTCCAATGAAGCGCTAGCGGCGTTCAAAGCTGAGGACCCGGATGTCGAAAGAGAGATCGAGTCATCCCCCGGCTACATCGTCGCAACAGGCACAGACCTCCTGATCGGCCTGATTGGCCGCGGGGACACCACCGGAATCTTGTATGACCGCACTGACAACACGCGAACTTTTGTAAATATCGACGAATTCGCTTTCGGTCTGGGCGTCGGCGCTAGTGAGGTGCAATTACTGGCTGTGCTTAATGACGTCGACACGGTGAAAAGCTTCAAGAGGAATCGCTGGATACCGTCTTATGATCTCGTGTCGGTTGCCGGAGAAGCCGAAGGCGTCGCGCAGTGGATCAGCGACGAGATGTCGGTCAGGGTGCGGTCACAGTCCGGAGCAGAACTCGGGGCAAACCTGCGGCTCGCGCGGGTCAGTGTCAACACGGAACTGACAGATACCGGCATATCGACTGCAAGCATCCCGAACATCGGCGGCCCACGCAGCGATCGCCAGGGCAGGGATACGCCGCGGGTCTGGACGCGGACGCTACCGTTTCTCGGCCAGAAGGTTGTCGACAAGGGCTACGACCTGCCCTTACCCATTGGGCTCGGCGTGACCTATGTGGATATCAACCAGGACCTGGACCTTACCGACCTGTCCGTTGGGTTCAACGGCGGCGACCTCGAACGGTTCGACTTCGTATCCTTCGAGAATTCAAACTCCGACACCAGGTCGTTTCAGTTGAAGGTCGATGCCTGGCTGTTTCCGTTTCTCAATGTTTTTGGTATGTATGGCAAAGTCGATGGCTCCGTCGATCTCGACGTATTTCTCGACGGCAACCTGATACTCGATCGACGCGGCACGGACTGCTCGAGGCCACTCGTGCGCCCACCGCTTTGCGATGCGCTCGAAAACCAGATCATTTCTTTCCCAGTGCGCGCAGACGTCGATGTTGAAACATGGGGTTACGGTGCGCTACTCGCCGGCGGCTGGAAAGGCTGGTTCGTAACGATTCCCGCAACGGCGACCTATGCTGAGCCCAAGGACAGGGTCGCGGACGGGTCCTCACTTACCGTGACGCCGCGGATTGGCAGACTTCTTGATCTGGGCAACCTCGGCAGCATGGCGGTGTTCGTGGGCGGCAACTACCTGGACTCCGACGTCACCATCGACGGATCCTTTACGTTTCCGGGAGACGAGATTCCAGCTCTCGAAGGCCTGACGCTCGATTACCGAATCGACGAGCAGAACACGGATCACTGGAACATCGTCACGGGCTTCAACTGGGACATCAGCAAACGGTTATCGTGGAGCGCCGAATACAATGGTTTCACTGGGTCCAGGGAAGCGTTTATTTCGTCGCTCAACCTGCGGTTCTGACGCAAAATGCCGGCGTATGGACAAACCATCGGCCGTATTTTCTACGAAGCCGATTCAGTAGTGAGCGTAAAACTGAGCATACTCAGAAGGCCTACGAGACTCAGTTGATTACTTTCGGGTGATCTAACTCGTTGAAACCGGTGGTCACAGGACCACGGAAATGAAGCGGTTAGAGAGCTGGCCAACTCAGCGACTCCGATTGGGAAGCTGATGTTCTACCGTTGAACTACACCCGCTTATCAGGGAGTTAGCTCTCATCCACAGCCCAATGAGCATAATAGTGAGAGTAATTCGATTCTAAGCGATTCTGAGGCAATTGGAGAAGAGAATGGTGTCTTGCGCTGGATCGCCATAGCGGATGTGTTTGTAACCTAAAGACCGAATTGTCGACCTGGATGACCCAGCTTGGTAAGGCGCGTCTGCCCGCCAAAGATCTCGGCAATTGGACCCTCCCGGCCCTTATGCGCTGGTGCCTACTTCCCATTCGAGCAAGCTGAGGTAACCGCACGCTGTTACCTTTACCGGACTACCAAGTACATCCGTGTAGTCCATTGCAGAATATCGGTACGAGTGACGCGTTCTCGTTTTGAAACGCACTGATGGCAGTTTTACACCAAGCACTACGCGTTGCTTTGCCATCGCCGCAATATTTGCCAATCCGGTGTTAAACTTATCGCGATCGATTATGTGGTGCATAACACCAATTGCTACGACATTATCGAATTCGCCGCGCGCCTCGCGGGTGATGTCAAGTTGGTTGCCCATCACCAAGTCTGTTTGAGTTACGTCGTATCCCCATTCCCGCATTAGGTCCGAGAAGTACCCAATACCGGCACCCACCTCCAGAACCGTACCCGGCACGAGCGCCTTTTTCAGCTCGACCTCGACTTGGGCACTATCAGGTTCGTGTCCTTTAAAGCCTTTGGCATACTTCTTCTTCCAATGGCTTTTCATTCTCGTTCGGAACAGTTTCACTCACTCATCTCCTGACTTTGGAATCCAGGCGCACCTCTTCGGCCCAAAGTGTGTTCGTCGGCTGCCAATAGTATCTCGAAACGGTCTTGTGTCGAATTGCTGAGAGTAAAACTGAGGGTACGATATCCTACGGTTGAACTTACACCCGCGAGATCGAGATCACGGGTCCGCTGCCGCGAGACCCGCGTTCTCCAGCGCCGCGAAGGCTGACTATCTTTTGTCAATCGAACCGTTGTCTGAATCTCACGCCGTAATTGACCGGACGGCTGGTTATAACCCGATTGTCGCCGGCACGCGTGTACTTGAAGATCTCCGGATGCTCATCGGTCAGGTTGTCGCCGTACAATTCGAGCACCCAGTTTTCCTTCTGAATTCCGAACCGTGCGCTAAGCAGACCGTAGCTGTCTTGCTTGTCGCGGTCAGCGAGAAACAGATCATTCCATGAATCATCGGTAAAGGACCATGCCGCCTGAATAAACGGCCGCAGACTCGAGTCATCCCACGTATACCGGGTCGAGACCGAGTATTTGAGATCGGGCGTAAACGGCAAGTCGGTACCATCAGGCGCATCGACCGGCGAGCCTGATGTGTCTTTCGCGAAATCTTCGGTCAGCTCAGCTTCATTCAGCGACGCAGAAAACGCGAGGTCCCAGTTGTCGTTGATCAACCAGTCGATCGTGACCTCGATGCCAATCATCTCCGCATCGCCGGCGTTCGACGTCAAACCAAGGAAGGACTCCGCCGGATCAAATCGCGTCAGCTGAATATCACTCCACTCCATCAGATAGACCGCCCCGTTAAATCGCACCCGGCCATCCGCGAGCGTCGCCTTCCAGCCCACCTCGATGTTGTCCACCGTGTCGGAGCCATAGATCTGCGGAATATTGGTTGTGCCTTCGCGATTGATACCACTCGGGCGGAAGCCTTGCGAAAACGTGAAATAACCCATGAAATCATCGTTGAACTGATAGGTGAGATTCACCTTGAGCGTCGAGTCGCTGTCGTCGACTTTGAGCCCCGCACCGCAGGCGCCGGTCGCCGTCGGTCCGCCGAGGCGGTTGCCCGTCGCCGGGTCGAAGCAGCTGAAGCGCGTGCCAACAAAGCCCGTTGCCTCGTCTTCGGTTTCGAAGAAACGCGCCCCGACCAGGCCGGTAAACTTGTCGCTAAAGTCGTAGCTGATCTCGCCGAAAAACGCCGTTTCTGTGAATTGCCGGTTCTGATTCGTGACGAAGTAGAGATCCGTCTCACCTTGGATATTGCGGTCGGTCGGAATCGCGTTGCCGTTGCCGCTGTTCAGATCAACGGTTGGAATATGCCACTGGTTGAAATAATCGTGGTCGTCGTCGTTGTAGAACAACCCCGCGATCCAGTTCAGGCGGCCATCCCCCTGTGACTGCAATCTCGCCTCAACCGTTGAGCGCTTGTAGTTGCTCTCCTGCTCGTACTGAATGCGCGGATCGCGGCAGGTTTGTTGCGCCGCATCCGACAAGTAACTTACAAAGCCGGGGTTATAGTAATAGGCGTAATAGTCACAGGTGTAGTAAAGCTCGACGTAACTCGAATAGGCCGCGTAAGAGCTGTAGTCGATATCGTAATTGACATCCCGATCCAGGTAAGACCCGGCCAACGTCAACTTGCCCCAGTCGCCAATATCGCCCTCGAGCGTCGCCGCAAGCTGAGTATACTCGTCGTCGTTCCTGTCCTGATAGAACCGCACGACGTTGCCCTCACCCACCGTGTCGGGCTGATCGGAGAACAGTCCGTCGACTTCCTGCTTCTGCACGTTGACGCCGACTTCGAGCGTCCAGCTGTCGTTCAGGTCGATGCCGAGCGCCGCTCGCAGGCCTTGCGTCGTAACGTCGTTCGTATCGTCCGCGACCGTGTTCAGCGCCGAATCTGAATTGCCGGTATTCGACAATGACCCCAAGGGTGAGCCCACCCCGGCTTCGCCGATACCGCTGTGGAAATAATTGGGGTTGCCGTTGATGTTGATCGACGCATTGGGATCTGTCGGAAAGGAAATCGTCCCCGGCACGTTGTCGATCCAGCCGCCCTCTTCGACGTACCAGCCGACGAGTCGGATCGCGGCACGATCCGACAGCGGCGCATTCACAAAACCCTCGACTGAGTAGCCCGTTTCGCCGCCCGACGTCGAGGTCCCCGAGACATCGTAGCCGGCCTCGAATCCGGATGTGTCCGGCTTGTTGGTGACAATGCGCACCGTCCCGCACTGCGAGCTGGCGCCGTACAAGGTCCCCTGCGGCCCGCCGAGTGCCTCGATGTGGTCGATGTCATAGACGTGCGGGTTCAGGTTGCGAAAAATCGAGGTAACAGGCTGCTCGTCAAAGTACACCGAACTACTCGGGTTGGTACCGGACAGGTTGCCGTCACCGCCATCCGAGCACCCGCGCATGTAAATCTGTGCCTGGCTGGGCCCACGGCCGGAGAAAGAAACGTTGGACATCAGCCGTACGTAATCGTCAAAGCTCTTCACACCCAGGTCCGCCAACAGCTCGCCGTTCAATACCGTGATACTGATCGGCACTTCCTGCAGGCTTTGCGCACGTTTCTGTGCGGTAACGATGACCTCATCGAGCGTCAGCGGTTCGTTGCCCTGACCAAAGGCCATAGCCGATGCGAGCAGGGTCGTAGCCATCAGCGGTGCGGCGCGTTTATTGAGGAGCGCCTTCCGCACCCCGATCGAGACTGACTTCATGCGGATATCGACATGCCCGCTTGCACGGCTGGATTGTCTGCTCATGACTGCCCCCCCTTTCTTGTCTGAATGGATGACCGCGCCGGCACTAACCGTGCGCCGTCTCACTCTTTCTTCTTTGGCCAAGCAACAATAAAAACGAATTGCTGCAGTGTCAATCAGGATTTGCCACAGCTTCAGTCGATCTGCTCATACGTGTCCATGACGGGCCCGAGTGCCTCGATCAGGGGATCGAGATGCGGCAGGTAATGCCGCCACTGCTCTACCGCACCCTTATAGATCGGCTGGCGAACCTGCTCCGAACTGGCCGTTCGGACGGCGCGTTCCGTTTCGTAAAATCTCAGGCACGCGTCTTCGAACTCCAGGCCACAGTATTCGAGCAGCCGGTGGACCTGCGCCTCGGTGTCGGCGACGACCTTCTCGTACTGCATGCGCAGCACGCGCCCCGGCAACACCTGGTCCCAGTGATCCATCAGTTCGACGTAGTCGCGGTAGTAATGGCCGGTGTCGGTCAAATCGTAGGTGAAGTTCTGCCCGCTTGCGAACAGCTGTTTAAACCCGCTGAAACAGCAGGCAAGCGGATGTCGGCGTGCATCGATAATCTTCGCATTTGGCAGGATCAGGTGAATCAGACCGATGTGACTGAAATTGTTCGGCATCTTGTCAATGAAGAACGGCGCGTCACCACGCTGAATTCGAGTTCGCTCCATGTACTCCTCGCCGAGCTCAGCAAATTGAGCCGGAGCGAGCTCGGACAGCACATCAGGGTAGCGGGATTCGTCGGACTTGCGATTCTTACCGCTGAGCCTGCGTGCGATCGATATGATGTCCGGCAATTCCATCGTGCCTTCCACCCGGGAGTGACTGGCCAGGATCTGCTCGAGCAGAGTCGAACCGGCTCGCGGCAAGCCGACGACAAAAATCGGGTCGGCATACGGAGCACCCTGCCCGCGGTGGTCGGCAAAAAAATCCGCGCTAAAAAACTCACTCAAACGCTGCATGTTCGCGTGGTGTGCGACGCCATCCCATTGCACGGTTTTTCTGCGCACGGCGTTGCCCTGACGGTAGTATTCGAAAGATTCTTCGTACTGTTCGCGATCCTCGAGCGCTTTGCCGAGCGCAAAGCAGAGGTGGTAATGGTCCTGCACGTTCTTTGACTCTTTTTGCAGCTGTTGCCGCATCGCCACAATGTCATCCGCCTCGAAGTGAAACGTCTTCAGGTTCGCCAGGCTCCAGTAGGCTTCGCCCAGTCCGGGTTGCTGGCTGATTGCTGTGCGATAGGCATCGATCGCTTCCGGTTGCCGCCCGAGTGTCTTCAACGCGTGGCCTTTACTCAGATGCGACCGGGGTTGCCGTGGAAAGTCGACCAGTACGCGATCGTAAATCTCGATGGCCGCTTCGAATTTGGCGATATGCACCAACACCGACGCTTTCAGCAACAGGTGATTCGGATGGCCGGGCTCGACCTCCAGCAGTTTTTCGAGTTGTGTCAAAGACGCTTCATACTGCTGGCGCTTGCTGAGTACGTTGGCATAGTCGTTTCGCGCCACATGAAAATCCGGTGCCAACTCGAGACAGCGCTCCAGCAGTTTCTGGGCATCTTCAAACTGCTTCAGCCTGATACCAATATCAGCCAGCATGCGTATCGCCGAAACATCCACCGGATCTTTTTTCAGTACGTCACGACAGATCGCTTCGGCCTTGGCGAGCCTCCCCTCGAACAGGAAGTCTCCAGCCCTGACCAGCTCAGGATTTCTCACGGTGACTGCCAGCAACTTGCGTCCGGCTTTTCTGCTCTCGGCTGCTTCTCCCTGTGCCGCGAGTGCATCAGCAAGCGCTTTCCATGCGTGTGGGCTTTCCGGCAGCATCTTCACCGCTTTGCGCAGATGCTTCACCGCTTCCGCGCCGCGGCCTGCGGCGAGCAGAGTCATGCCGATCTCCTGACGCGCGAGACCCAATTGTGGGTCTCGCTTGACCGCCTTCACCAATACTTCGAGCGCCGGCTCGAATTTCCGTTGCATGCGCAACGCAGCGCCGAGAAGCGCCATCGCACTGGCTTCGTTGGGATAGGGTTTCAGAATCTCACGCGCCTGCTCTTCGGCGAGAGCAGGATCGCTCTGCATCAACGCTGCTGCCTGCCGCAGCGCAACATTGAGATCAGTGGTTGCAGTAGCGTCGGGACACATTGTCATGGGTCGCCCTGTCGGACTAATACCGATACGAGAATTCGAGGCCGACCTGACGCGGTCGGCTCGGCCACGCGATGTCTGCGGGCAAACCGATGAACCGGGACGCGAAGAACCACTCGATGTACTCCTCGTCGAACACGTTGTTGACAAAGAGCCGGGTGTTCCACTTCTCGCTCTGCAACGCGATACTCAGGTTGGTCAAATCATAGGCTGCTTGCGTATCTGCGTTGTCGAGCGTCCAGTACGTCTTGCCACGATGCTCGTAATCGAGCCGGCTTACCAGGTCCAGATCGTTTCCAAGGGACTTGTAATGTTGCAAGCCGAAGTTCAGCGTCCAGACCGGGGCACCAGGAACATTTTTTCCGACGATTTCCGAGGCTGGAACCAGGACACCCGCAATGTCTTCGTATTCGCTGATCTCGCTGTCGGTAAAACCCAACCCGAGGTTGACCTGCATCGACTCGGCAGGCATTGCAACAAGTTCGAGTTCGCCGCCGAATATCTTGCTCTTCGGCACGTTGATGTTGGCTTGCGTGCCTGTCTGGTCGAACAGGAAGTACTGCTGGTCGGAATAATCGATATGGAACAACGACAGGCCGCCGCGGAGACGATCGCCAAACCAGGCGCCTTTCAGGCCAGCTTCATAGCTGATCAGTGACTCCTTATCGAAGCCGGGTTCAAAATTGCTGCCCGGCGCGAGGTTATTGAAGCCGCCCGCTCTGAATCCCTTGCCGACCGTCACATAGCCGAGCAGGTCGTCGCTGAAGCTGTATCCCAGACTTACTTTCGGCTGCAGTTCTTTGAAGGTCTCGTCGCGACCCTGGGTCGTGTCCTCAGGAGTCTCAACGTCGTAGCGAAAAGCGACGGTCAGCTCGAGATCCTCGCTCAGGTCGTAGCTAAGATGACCAAAAGCCGCATAATTCTCGAGCTTCAGATCCTGCGCGGCGGGCGGCACCGGCGTGCCGAGAAACGTCGTCGCGAGCGAGCGGAATCGGTCCTGAGAGAAGAAATGTAATCCAGCAACCCAGCGCAACGGAGATTCCGTGTTGGAGACCACGCGCAGTTCCTGCGCGAACGTCTGGGACTCGTCGATGACGACAATATCGATCGCTTCGAACAGCGTTTGGTCGAGGTCCTGATCGTTGCCTGAGTCGACGTCTGTATACGAAGTGATGGACGTCAGGGTGCCCCAGCCGAGGTCGTAGTCGATCTTCGCGGAAAGCTCCCAGGAATCCACGAAGGACACGCCAATACGGTTGGACTGGATCTCATAAGTCGGGTTGCCAAAGAAAATCGGTGGGTCTGGCGGCGGTAGCGGCAGCACGCCTTCACTTCCCGGCATGAAATAGCCCGAGCCACCTTCCTGATTCAAGTATTGTCCTTTGAAGTCTATAGAGAGCTTGTCCGCCGGCTTGTAGAGCAACTGGCCACGAAACGACGTAGATTCCTTGAAGTCCACCTCCTCGTTATCGAGATAGGCGTTCTTCAGCTGGCCTTTGCGATCCTGCACACGCAATGATGCGCGGTACAACAGCTTGTCATCTACTATTGGGCCCGACGCGCTTGCGGCGACAGTAAAGTCTTCACCCTCTGCTGCTGATAGCCGCAGATCGTATTCGGGCTCAGCGGTTGGCTGCCGTGTCGAAATGAGAATGGCGCCACCGATCGCGTTGCGCCCATACAGCGCTCCCTGCGGACCCCGGAGGACAACAATGCTCTCGATGTCGAAGAGCTCCTGCGTCGTGAGCAGATTGTTGGTCGCGCTGACGCCGTCGATACGGAACGACACAGGTGGCTGTCCGGTACCGCGATTCTGCCTGACGCCGCGAATAACCAGTGTGCTGACACCAACCTCCTGATCGTCGGAGAAACGCAGGTTCGGAGTGAGCGCGGCGACGCGATTGACACGTTCGATCCTGTGCCGCTCAATATCGTCGACAGTAAAAGCAGTAATCGAGTCCGGAATGTCGGACAGGTTCTCGGCCCGAAAGCGCGAAGTGACTACGATTTCCTCGATAGTGCTATCTGACTCTGTGTCGGCCAACCCTGTCTCGGCGGAAATGCTGACAAGCCCCGCCATCACGGGCAGTAGAACGCGCAGTGTGCGAATGTTGCTGGTGAACAATACTGAATCCTCGTTGAGATATTTTGATGCAGTCTACCGAGTCAATCAGACCGACACCATTAATGTCTTTTATGCACTATGGACGATGCATATAATCAAACGACGCAGCGGGCACACCTGTTGACCGGCACGGTGCGGAAGGAATGGACTATGTGGACATCACCGACAGTCGGGACCCTGATCGCATGCCTGCTGCTTGCCGGATATGCTGTAGGGCCTGAGGTCGCAATTGCACAGGACGCGCAGCTAAATGAAACGGACCTCGAATTCTCGAAACGCATGACGCAGCGGGTCAAAAATCTACAAGCCCGGATAGACCAGCTCGAAAAGGTCGTCGGTTCCGGCGGGCCTCGATCAACGAGCGAGCCGACGCGGACGCCTGGCACATCATCCCAGGACGACTTTCTGCGGGGACCGCAAGCCCGCACGGCGGGAGGGTCAGGGTCCGATCAATACCGGCGCATGGAGATGAAACTCAACTCGCTAAACAAGAAAGCCGAGGCAGAGCGCAAGCGTCTGCAAGCCCCACAGGGCTCACAAAGCAAGTCAAAGAAGTTGGATCGGGAGTCTATCGAGTCGAAGGTGCGGCGGATGGAACGTGATCTTGAAGGTCTGGAAAGAGACCTGCGCAGATATTAGGCGCAGCAAGGCCAACAGTCACGGTGCTCGCACTGCGACAGATTTAATCTGCGCGAAGACCTCGTCGCCTTGTTGTAATGCAAGCTCGCGGATTGATCGCCGCGTCACTCGCGCGACGATTTGATCCGTTCCAATCTCGAGACGGACGAGCGCCGATGCGCCCTGATCGGGCTGAATCGATTCGACGACTGCCGGTACGATATTCAGAATTGTGCTTTGCTCGGCCCTGGTGCGAGAGAGGCTGACGTCACCGGCGCGAATTCTCAACCGTACTTTTGATCCTTGCGGTTTCGGCTTGCCCGGTACCCATATGTCACCGCCGGAAAACTTCAGGCGTGTCAGGTCATCGTTATCATCATGGCTAATCGCTGTACCGTGAATCACCGAACTCGCTTCCTCGCCTGCAAGAATCGGCAAATCCATGCGAACGAGTACTGACTGTACGTCTCCGTCAGCGACGACGCGGCCAATGTCCATGACAACCAGGTGATCACACAGGCGGCAGACTTCGTCGATATTGTGACTAACGTAGATGATCGGTACTTCTGCCTCCGCGTGCAGTCGATCCAGGAACGGCAGGATTTCCTCTTTGCGTGCCTGGTCGAGCGATGCGAGTGGCTCGTCCATTAGTACGAATCGTGGCGCGCAGAGTAGCGCTCTTGCGATGGCTACACGCTGCGCCTCGCCGCCCGACAGTTCATTTGGTTTGCGGCCAAGAAGTTGTTCGATCCCGAGCAGGCTAATGATGTGGTCGATGTCAGGAGCACCATTGTGCTCCCGGCGACGCAGGCCATACTCGATATTGCCACGTACATCGAGGTGCGCGAACAAGCGCGGCTCCTGAAACACGTAGCCAATATCGCGCTCGTGCACCGCGCGCCAGGTATTCGACACATCGTCCTGCCAGACATCGCCAGCGACGACGAGCTTCCCTGTCGCTGGTCGCTCGAGTCCGGCAATACAACGCAACAATGACGTCTTTCCCGCGCCCGAGGCACCAAACACGCCGCTTATGCCTCGCAGCGGCAGGTCGAAATCGACCTCAAGTGCGAACTCGCCGCGTTGCAACGCATAACGAACGTGAATGACGCTGTCGGCATTCATCGCGTTTGCCACCGTCTGTTGATATGGAACATTGCGAACAACGCGATGAAGGCCACGACAAGTAGCAATGCCGACAGCTGATGTGCAGCCAAATAGTTGAGTGATTCAACCTGATCATAGATTGCGATCGAGATAACACGCGTCTCGCCCGGAATATTGCCACCGACCATTAGCACGACACCGAACTCGCCCAAGGTATGCGCAAAACTCAATACGACGGCACTCAGGTAGCCGCGCACCGAAAGCGGCAACGCAACGGAAAAAAATGCATCCATGCGACTGGCGCCCAGGGTCCAGGCCGCCTCGAGATTGCGCTGCCCAAGCGACTCGAATGCGACGACCAGTGGTTGTACCGCGAATGGAAGGCTGTACAGACAAGAGGCAATGACGAGGCCCAGAAAAGAGAAAGTCAGCGCATTGCCGGTCAGTTCGACCCACCAGCTACCGATGGCGCCGCCCGGACCGAGCAGGATGAGCAAGTAGAAGCCCATCACTGTGGGCGGCAAGACGATCGGCAGTGCAACCGTTGTTTGTACAACAGGCTTCCAGCGTGACGCTGTCCGCGCCAGCCACCACGCGATCGGCGTGGCGACAATCATGAGCACAATCGTTGTAATCGCCGCCAACTGAACGGATAACCACAGCGGGCCAAAGAGCGTATTCGCGTTCATTGCGGCACTGTATAACCTCGATCGCTGATTATCTGTCTGGCGACCGGGCCACGCAGAAAATCGACGAAGCCTGTGGCCGACTCATTTGGCAATGCTCTTTGCAGCAAAATCGCCTGCTGCTCGAGCGGCTCGTGCATCGACGCAGGCACCGGCCATTCGCACGTCGACGCCGGCAAGCGCTCATCAAGCGCCTGTGAACGCGCAATCAACCCGAGGCTTGCGTTACCCGAGGCAACGAAATGCAGGGTCTGCGAGATGTTTTCGCCGAAGACGAGTCGGAGTTTCACGATGGACCACAGGCCCGCGCCCACGAGAAACTGTTTCGCAGCGACGCCATACGGCGCCGTCCACGGATTTGCAATCGCGAGCCGCTTCGTGCCGAGCTTCGTTAACTGCTCCATGCAATCTTTGCCGGCCAACTCGTCGTCACGCGACCAGAGCGTTAGCGCACCAATGGCATAGGTGAAACGCGTTCCTTTGATACCGAGGCCGGATTCTTCGAGTAAGCGAGGACGCTCCTCATCGGCAGCGAGCAAGACATCGAACGGCGCACCGTTGACGATTTGTGCATAGAGCTTGCCAGTCGAAGCCGTCGTGACCCGAACCGAGTGACCGGACGCTTCCTCGAAACGCTCCGCTATCTCATGCGCCGGCCGGGCGAAATTACTCGCCACCGCGACCGTCACTTGCTCGGCATTCGACTCCGTTGCCAGGACGAATACTGCAGACAGTACGACGAATCGAATGGAAAACATGGCCACAAGATAACTGACTTTATGAGGAGGAGCCACGCTGGCGAATGCAGCCGGGACGTTGTTCATCGGAAGTAAAGCGCAGCGTAGCGAGCCATGAAGATGAGCAATGTCGCGGCTGCATTCGTCCGCTGGTGCGCGCTCCTACTGAGCTTTTAACTTACGTCGGTATGCATGCAGTAATGGTTCCGTGTAGCCGTTCGGTTGTTCGCAGCCCTTGAAAACGAGGTCGCATGCCGCTTCGAACGCGATGCTCGCGTCATAGTCGTCACTCATGCGCCTGTAGTCAGGATCGCCGGCATTCTGCTCGTCGACAATCCTGGCCATGCGCCGGAACGTCTCCATGACCTGCTCTTTATTCGTGATTCCGTGTAACAACCAGTTCGCGATGTGCTGACTCGAGATTCGCAAGGTCGCGCGGTCCTCCATCAAGCCAATATCGCTGATGTCCGGGACCTTGGAACAACCGACACCCTGATCGATCCAGCGCACCACGTAACCGAGGATTCCCTGCGCATTGTTGTTGAGCTCGTCCTGAATAGTCTTCTCGTCGAGTGACACAGGGTCGCCGAGCGGTGGCGTCAGGATGTCCTCGAGGCTTGCAAGTTGCCGCGAAGCAAGGGCTTCCTGAACCTGCTGCACATCGACAGCGTGATAGTGCATCGCATGCAACGTTGCGGCTGTTGGCGATGGCACCCAGGCACAGTTGGCGCCCGCTTCAGGGTGCGCCTGCTTCGTGTCCATCATCTGCTTCATTTCGTCCGGCTTCGGCCACATGCCCTTACCGATCTGCGCCCTGCCCGGCAAACCGCAACGAATACCAACATCGACATTCCAGTCTTCGTAGGCGTTAATCCACGGCTGCGCCTTGATCGTTTCTTTCGGTAATACCGGACCCGCCTGCATACTCGTGTGAATTTCATCGCCGGTGCGATCGAGGAAGCCGGTGTTAATGAACACGAGCCGGTCTTTCACGGCACGAATACATTCCTGAAGATTGACCGTCGTGCGGCGCTCCTCATCCATGACGCCGACCTTGAGCGTGTTGCTCCCGAGCCCCAGGAGTTCCTCGACCCTGCCAAACAGCGTGTTTGTGAATGCGGCCTCATCCGGTCCGTGCATCTTCGGCTTGACGATGTAAACGTTATCGCTCTGACTGTTTGCCAATCGTTCGGTCTGCCGTGAATTAGCCATAACGCAAGCGGATGTGACAACGGCGTCGAGCATGCCTTCAAATATTTCATTGCCGTCTTTGTCAAGTATGGCGTCCGTCGTCATCAGGTGCCCAACATTGCGGACGAGCATGAGGCTTAGACCGGACAAGACAAGCTCACCACCGTCAGCCGCAGTGAATTTCCGGTCGGCGTTGAGTTGCCGCGTCATCTCACGGCCGCCTTTGTCGAAGCTCGCCTCGAGTGTGCCCTGCATCAGGCCTAGCCAGTTGCGGTAGACACCGACCTTGTCTTCGGCATCCACGGCAGCGACCGAGTCTTCGCAGTCCTGAATTGTCGTGATAGCCGATTCGAGTACAACATCACTGACATTGCCCGGTGCGTTTTTGCCAACAGCGTGCTCCGGGTCCGTCTGGACCTCGACGTGCAATTCATTATTGCGAAACAAGTAAGAGCGCCGAGCACCTTGCGCGGCGTAGCCGACGAACTTCCCGGGCTCGCGGAACCCGCTGCTACTGCCATCGATCATCGTCGCAATGCACGCAGCACTGGCCGAAGACTTATCAATAGAGTACGCGCTTACATCACCGTGGCTACCGGACTCCAACGGCACTGTGCGATCCAGGAAATCACTTGCATAGCGGATAACCGCGGCGCCGCGCGTCGGGTTATACGACGAACCGCGCTCCTGGCCGCCGTCCTCCGAAATCACGTCAGTACCGTACAACGCATCGTAGAGGCTGCCCCACCGCGCATTGGCTGCGTTTAACGCAAAACGTGCATTGCCGACCGGGACCACAAGTTGCGGGCCGGCGATGGTTGCTATTTCGGGGTCGACTCCTGCGGTCGTGATTTGAAATGGCTCGCCAGAATCCTGCAGGTAGCCGATGTCCTTAAGGAACGCGGCGTACTCGGCATGGTTCCATGGCGAACCGCCCTGCGACTTGTGCCAATCGTCAATCTTCTCCTGCATATCGTCGCGAATTTGAAGCAGTTCGCGATTGCGCGGCGTCAGATCGACGATGAGCGCCTCAAGGCCGCGCCAAAACTCGCTTGAATTGAAGCCGATTGCCGGCAGCAGCTCGTCTTCGACAAAGCGAAAAAAGGTGACATCGATGCTCAGTTCGCCGATCACGCGGCGGTTGCCTGCGTCCTTGTCGTCACCCTGCATCGCTAATCTCCCGCTGCTTCGAGCGCAAAGCTCGTGACCCTATCAGTTACCTGTTGCCCGTCAAGCATGCCACCAACAATCAACCAGCCGTCCTGAAAAGACACGACGCCTCGATGGTCCATCGTGGCAGGGCCGTCGACACCAATTTCTTGCCAGGAGTTTGTCTCGAGGCTGAACAAGAGTGCATCGGCAGCAGGCGACGACGCCTTGCCGTCGTAGCCGATGCCGTCGTAGTTGTAGGGGTTTTCGCTGCCGCCGATAAACATCACACCATTTTGGTCGGTGATCCCTGCCGCCGCCATTCGGTATCGCGGCTTACCCGGATGCTGCCCGATCTTACGCCAGTCTATGCGCCGGCTTTCCTCTTTGTCGATCATGCCTTTGTAGCATTCACCATTCGCGACGAAAATACGCCGGCGGTCAACGTACGGCTCAATGGCGACGCCGTCACAGTACACTATCGTGTTGCCAACGATGCCACCGGCATGTCCGAACACGGCGCGACCGGGAGTCGGTGTTGCCTGCGCCCAGGTGTCGTTTGCGACGTCGTAGCGTTGCACGAGATTAACGTTGCCGAAGTCGTGCCAGCCACTGATCAGGTAGATGTAGCGATCTTCGTAACTGACCGCCATCGCATCATCGACAGGAATCGGCATCGATCGTCGCTCCTCGAATTTTCCGCTCAACGGATCAAACGCATGTACCCAGCGCGTCGATACCTCGGAACCATCCTCCGCAACTGTGTAGCCGCCGAAAACGTAGGCTCTCTCGCCGGCCGCGACCGCTGTTGCCGCAAGCCGACCCACGCCTCCGGGTACGGGCGAGGCCTCGCGCCATTGCATGTCGGCACTATCGAGGACAAAGGTCTTTGCATGCGTATCCGCATGACTTTTGCCCACGCCAAGCCCTGCAAAGCTGATAACAAATTCCCTGTCTTGAGCTTTGACGGAAACCACCGCGTTGTTGGTCACTGCTTCAGGCAGCGGCGGAGTCGACTCCGTGCGAGTCATCTGCGAGTTCGTCATATCCGGCGCGAGAGTGGCGGCCAGAATGAACAAGAGTGTCAGTGCAAGATTCCTCACGCCGAGTGACATCCTGATGTTTTGCCTTTGTCGATCATATCCGACATTGCCAACGCCATGACAGCATTGTGGTGATGTGATCATTAGAGCGATACTGAAGCACTCAAACCCGTAGATGACCACAGGAACCAGACCATGAATCTCGGAGTGACCGATCGTCTCCGCCCGCTGCTCGACGCTGTAAAGACCTTTATCGATGAGCGGGTCATTCCCGTCGATGAGGAGTTTCTCGCTGAAGTCGCCCAAGGCGATCGCTGGACGCTGACCGATCGACAAAAAGAAATTCTTGACGATCTCAAGTCCGCGGCGCGTGAACAAAAACTATGGAATTTCTGGCTTACCGACAGCGAGCAGGGCTACGGGCTGAGTACGGTCGAATACGCGTACCTCGCAGAAGAGACCGGCCGCTCACATCTCGCCGCCGAGGCATTCAACTGTAGTGCCCCGGACACCGGCAACATGGAAGTCATTGAGCGTTATGGCACCGACGAGCAGAAAAAGCAGTGGCTCCAGCCGCTGCTCGATGGCGAGATACGGTCAGCCTATGCCATGAGCGAACCCGATGTCGCATCGTCGGACGCCACGAATATTTCGACATCAGCCATACTCGAGGACGGCGAGTGGGTCATCAACGGCGAAAAAACCTATATCTCGGGTGCCGGCGACGAACGCTGCAAGATCATGATTTGCATGGTCAAATCCAACCCGGAAAACGGCCGCCACCAGCAACATTCACAAATCCTGATTCCGATGGACACGCCGGGGGTCGAAGTAGTCCGGCCTATGAATGTATTCGCCAACGACGATGCGCCACACGGCCACATGCATATTCGCCTGAACGACGTTCGAGTACCCGAGGCGAACATCATTCTCGGCCCGGGGCGCGGTTTCGAGATTGCCCAGGGCAGGCTCGGGCCCGGCCGCATACACCACTGCATGCGCGTCATAGGCATGGCAGAGCACGCATTGAAGCTCATGTGCAGCCGCTCGGTTTCGCGCACGGCTTTCGGCAGGCCGCTGGCCAAGCTCGGCGGTAACTATGACAGGATCGCCAACGCGCGAATAAACATCGACATGGCACGGCTACTGACATTGCAGACCGCACACATCATAGACACGCAAGGCGTGCAGGAAGCCCAGGTCTGGATTTCGAAGATCAAGGCTACGGTGCCAAACATCGCGCTCGGCGTGATTGATGACGCCATTCAGATGCATGGCGCTGCCGGCATTTCGCAGGATTTCCCTTTGGCGGAAATGTATACAAATGCGCGCACCTTGCGCTTTGCGGATGGCCCCGACGAGGTACATCGCATGGTTGTCGCACGCAACGAGTTACGTCCGTACATCAGGGCCGCACAGTAGTGGCGGCCTGCATAATTAACCGTAAGTCCGGAGAGGCAAAGAAATGAGTATCAGACTTGATGGCCAGGTGGCCATAGTTACGGGTGCCGGCCAGGGACTTGGCCGTTGCCACGCCCTCGCATTGGCCGAACGCGGCGCCAAAGTCGTCGTCAATGATCTCGGTGATGACCGCGGACGCTCCAGCAATGCTGATGCTGTAGTAGCGGAGATCAAGGCGGCCGGCGGCGACGCAATGGCTCACGGTGCCAACGTCGCTAACACCGAACAGGTCAACGACATGGTCAGCAAAACGATGGATGCCTGGGGCCGTGTGGATATCCTGATCAACAATGCGGGCATCCTGCGCGACAAAACCTTTCTCAAGATGCCGATCGAGGACTTCCGGCTCGTTATTGAAGTGCACCTGATGGGCACCGTGAACTGCACCAAGGCCGTATGGGGAATAATGCGCGAACAGAATTACGGACGCATCGTCTTCACTACGTCGAGTTCCGGGCTGTATGGAAACTTCGGCCAGTCCAATTACGGCGCTGCAAAGATGGCGATGGTCGGCCTGATGAACACACTGCATTTAGAAGGCGCGAAAAACAACATTCACGTCAATTGCCTGGCACCGAGTGCCGGCACCGCAATGACCAAAGGCCTGTTCCCGGAACCGGTCTACAAGCTCCTGTCGCCGGAATCCGTTAGTCCAGGCGTCGTGTTCCTCGCAAGCGAGGGCGCACCAAGCCGTAAGGTCCTCGGCGCGGGCGGCGGTAGTTTTGCCGTGTTCAAGGGGTTTGAAACGGATGGCATCAATCTGCTGCCTGATAACCTCTCGCCCGAAGGCGTTGCTGGCGCCTGGGCGGCACTCGACGATGAAGCGGGCATGAAAGAACTGCAAAGCGGATTTGAGCACTCCACGAAATTCGCGGTCAAGGCTGCCGACAGTCTTGGCATCGACTTGTCCGAGTAGATCGGGAATGCGTGAGGTGGTGTGATGCGTGCACTCGTCTGCAACGAATACGGCCCGCCCGAGTCGCTTGCCATCGAGGAACACGACGACCCCATTCCTGGTGAAGGCCAAATTGTCATTGATGTCGCGGCAGCCGGCATTAACTTTCCAGACGTTCTGTCTGTTGCGGGCACGTACCAGGTGAAAACTCCTCCGCCATTCGTGCCAGGCAACGAGGCCGCCGGTATCGTATCGGCGATCGGTGAAGGCGTGAGCCGTTTCAGTGTCGGCGACGAGGCCATCATTGCGACGCGCGGCGGCGCATTTGCCGAAAAGTGTGTCGCGGACGAGCAAACCACGATTCTGCTGCCAGAAGGACTCGACTTCGAACAGGGTGCCGGATTCTCGGTGACCTACGGCACGAGCTACCATGCGCTCAAGCAAAGCGCGCATCTGCAGCCCGGCGAAACCGTACTCGTACTCGGCGCGGCCGGCGGCGTGGGTATTACTGCCGTCGAAATCGCCAAGGCAATGGGCGCACGCGTAATCGCTGCGGCGAGCTCGGACGAGAAACTCGAATTCGCAGCTTCTGCCGGGGCGGACGAGACCATCAACTATGCTGCGGTGCCGCTCAAGGAAACGGTCAAGGAACTAACGGATGGTAACGGCGCTGACGTCGTGTATGACCCGGTCGGCGGCGAGTTGGCAGACCAGGCATTTCGCGCCACGGCCTGGCACGGCCGCTACCTCGTTATCGGTTTTGCCTGTGGCGACATCCCGAAATTCGCAGCCAACATCGCGTTACTCAAGGAAGCCAGCATCATCGGCGTCTGGTGGGGAACCTGGGCGGCGAAGAATCCGCACTTGCAGATGCAGAATCTGAAGGAACTGGCGAGGCTTATCGCAGCGGGCGAACTGACACCGCGCGTCACCGAGTCATACAAACTCGATGACTACGTAGCCGCGTTCAAGGCGATTACCGAGCGGCGCGCGCGCGGCAAAGTCATCTTGCGCATGACCTGAGCCAGTGCTTTGCAAGACCCGGGCGGCGTCGGTACCCGGACTACGTGCGCTATGTCTCCCTATTCTTCCGCCAGCCGGCGGCGAAATTTCCGCATGCCGCCGATCCAGCGATCGTAGTCACCAGCCTTGCGCTGAAAATAGGTCACTACTTCCGGGTGCGGCGTGATCAGGAATTGCCCATTCGCGACGCCTTCGACAATGCAGTCCGCGACTTGCTCCGGTGACATGATGCCGTCGACATCGGCTCCGCCGAAGACATTTTCTTCGGCGCCTGGACCAACCGCAAGGTCGAGCATACGGGTCGCAACTGCCTGCGGACAAACCAGCGAAACCTTGATGCCTTCATCACCGTGTCTGATCGCGAGTGCTTCAGCAAACCCGACCGCAGCATGCTTGGTGACCGAATAAGCGGCATCACCGATAGACGACAAGATCCCGGCCGCCGATGCCGTGCTGACGAGATAGCCTCCACCACGCTCGATCATTCGCGGTACCAGTGCGCGTGCCGCATAGACATGTGCCATTACGTTGACACGCCAGGAGATATCCCAGCGGTCATCGACCGGAGCAAGAACGCCGTCTGCCGACGCCGAACCTGACTTGCCGTCACCGAAAACGACACCGGCGTTCGAGAAAAAAATATCGATGGGGCCGACAGTGTTCTCAACGTTGTCGATCATTGCCGTTACGCTTTGTTCATTACCGACATCGGTCTTGACGGCAACGCCGTCAATCTCGGCAGCAACGGCTTGTGCGGCCTCTTCGTCGAGATCGGCTACAACAACTTTGATGTTGTTACGCGCCAGTCGCTCACACAGCGCTTTGCCGATTCCGTGACCACCCCCTGTGACAACCGCGATATTGACGTCGGCGATCATCTGCGGGCTCTAGTCGGGATCCGCCAGCTGCACGATCTGTTTGCCCGTGTTCTTACCTTTCAACATGTCGATGAAAGCCTGCGGCGCGTTTTCGATTCCCTCGGCGATGGTTTCACGATAATTGAGCTTGCCTTCTTTTAGCCAGCCGATGGCCTTTTTAACGTATTCGTCGCACCATTTCGGATGATCGCTCACGATGAATCCGCGGATCGTGAGACGCCTGCCGATTATGAGCATCATGCCGCGTGGTCCGGGTTGCGGGTCTTCCATGTTGTAATCGGAAATCATGCCGCAGAGCGCGACGCGGCCATAGTCGCGCATGTTCCAAAGCGCGGCCTCGAAGATATCGCCACCCACGTTCTCGAAGAGCACGTCGACGCCCTTGGGACAGGCTTCCTGCACGCTTTCAGTCAGCGACTTGCTTGTCTTGTAATTGAACCCCGCGTTGTAGCCGAATTCGGACTTCAACAACGCCACCTTTTCATCGGAGCCTGCGCTGCCGGCAACCCGGCAACCGTGTATTTTCGCAAGTTGTCCAACAACGCTGCCGACGGCGCCAGACGCTGCCGTTACGAGTACGTTGTCGCCCTTTTTCGCCTCTGCGATTTTCATCAGGCCGACGTAGGCGGTCATACCCGGCATCCCGAGAATGCCCAGATAGTAGGAAAGTGGCGCCGGACCGGACCTGACCTGGCGAACCAGGCGGCCATCGCTGAGCGAGTAGTTCTCCCAGCCGAGCATTCCCGTGATCAGGTCGCCTTCCGCCAGGCCTTTGAACTTGCTTTCCACAACCTGTCCGACGACACCGGCCTGTAATACCTCACCAACCTGGAAAGGCGGAATATAGGACTTGACGTCATTCATTCGTCCCCGCATGTACGGGTCAACAGACATGAAAATATTGCGTACGAGCACCTCGCCGTCGGCCGGCCTGGCAATCGCTTCTTCCGTAACGCTGAAGTTGTCTTGCGCAACCCAACCTGACGGTCGGCTTGCAAGGCGAATTTGCTTGTTAGCTGCTTGGGTCACTTCTGCTTACTCCATACTTCGTTGCTGATAGGCAGCTTCCACGATTGCACGCGTCGCCGCGCACGTAACATACTGTAGGCTGAGGAGGTGGTCCAATGGTTCGTCGTAGTGTATCGCTTGTGCTTGCCCTTGTGCTGGTTGCCTGTGGACAAACCGGCAAGGACGACACACTGCCAATGGAGCCAGCTGCGGCGCCGACAGCATCAGATGAAACCACCTGGCTGTCCGGAAAACAGGCCTATGAAGAGGTATGTGCCGGCTGCCACGACGAAGGACTCGATGGTGCGCCAAAGACCGGCGATCAGGCGGACTGGGACAATCGATCGTGGCTGTGGGAGGCCGTGCTCTTTGAACACGCAAAAAGCGGCCACGGCGACATGCCCGCGAAAGGCGGCGACGCCGCTCTGGACGAGGCAAACGTCACCAGGGCTGCCGAATACATGTTGACGTTGACCTACCCGGAGACTCACCGGGACTGAATCGCCGAACACTCCAAAGATGAGACATCTGTCACGCTATCAAGGCTCAGCCAGTTGCTAGTCTTGAACATAAGCTGGCAGCGCTGCATATAAGCCGGTAGACGGGAACGCCTGGACCCTGGGCAACAGGGTCAGCGACTTCTTGGAGTCCGATATGACTTGTCTGTCCAGACTACCGCTGCTACTGCTGCCACTTGTGATAGGTGCCTGCAGCGTAAACGCTCCGTCCCCCGCGCCGGCTGAATTCGTGACCCAAGTGGCGACGACCAACGTCTCTCACGGATCAGCGCACGAGGCCATGCTGCTCGTGAGCCTGGATGACGGGACTGTTATCAAGCAGACCATCAGCGTCGATGCCGATGTCTGTTTCAAGCAGAATTCCAGCAGTTCGACGACGTGTCTGACGCAAGGCAAGGCGATCATCGATGCCGCGACAAACACGGTGATTGGCTTCGAAATGATCGAAGATCACATCGACCTTGTTGCAAAGACAGACTGACTCAACCCCTCGCCGAAATCATACGGTCGCAAGCGCCGTGGCGGTCTGCGCCTGGCAGCGGCCGCAAATGTCAACAATTGTTACATTGAGATAAGCGTCGCATCTTCGACTCTATACTCCGGGCCCGTTTAGAAAGAAACATCCTGGAGTTCTAGAGTATGAATAATCAAACAACGAAAATGCTGGCAGTTCTTGCCGGCGCAGCAATTGCCAGCGGCTGTTCGACGATGGCTGCCGACAGTTCAAGCGAACTCGCGGGTAGCGATTCGGTATCAAAGGTCGAATTTGAAGCGGCGCAAAGTCGTGTCAACCAATTGGAGTCTGAGTTGGCTGTTCGCGATCGCGAACTGGCTGACGCCGAAGCGGCTCGTTTCAGCAGCCGCACGTCTGCCGATACGTCGATGGGTGATGCCAGCCTGTTCCCGCCAAATCCGAAAGCGGGTGAATGCTACGCACGCGTTCTGATTCCCGCGAAATACCGATCAATATCGGAACAAGTCCTGACGCGTGACGCTGCGGAGCGTATCGAGATCGTCCCGGCGCGCTACGAGACGGTTGAGGAAACCGTACTCGTAAGGGAAGCAGCCACGAAACTGGAAGTTATTCCGGCTGTCTACGGCGAAGTGCAGGATCAGGTCCTTGTGCGGCCCGCATCCACGAAGATCGCCCAAGTGCCGGCAGAGTACGAGACTGTGACGGAGCAGGTCATCGACAAACCTGCGCATACGGCATGGAAGAAAGGCCCGGCAGCTACGCAAGCATCGAATGTACTGTCGCAGACGACGACTGACACTGGCGAGATCATGTGCCTCATAGAAGTGCCCGCGACGTACAAGAAGATACAGAAGCGCGTTCTGGTGAGCCCGGCTCGTAGCGAGGAAATCGCAATCCCCGCCGAGTACAAGACGGTAACGAAGACGGTTGTCAAAACGCCGGCAAGTACTCGTGAAATCACGATCCCCGCTCAATACGACACAGTAACGGTCACCAAGCTCGTTACCCCGGCCAAAGAGAACCGCATCGCGATTCCAGCCGCTTATGAGACAGTGAGCCGTAACGACAAGGTCAGCGACGAGCGCATGGAATGGCGCCGCGTAATGTGCGAGACCAACATGACACAATCCAATGTCATGGCCTTGCAGAGCGCGTTGGCTGATAAGGGTTATTACAAAGCAGGCGTCGACGGCATCATTGGTGCGCAGACGTTAAGCGCCGCCAGGGCCTTTGCGATTGACAACAATCTGCCAGCCGGCAGCAACTACGTACCCATCGAGGTTGTCAAAAAATTGAACCTCGATCTCTGAACGTCATCGCAGAGTATGGAAAGGCGGCCACGCTCACTGTAGTGCGGTCGCCTTTTCTTTTTTGCGAATTGTCATGTGGGCTGCTATAGCCTGTCCCTCAATGAGAAGAACAACATTCCGAGCACCATCCCCGGGTAGCGCAAGAGCGTCCCTCCCGGGAACGTATGGATCGGCAAACTCGCCATAACATCGAAGCGACCGGCTGTGCCGGCGATTGCCTCGGCAATGATTTTACCCGCGAAGTTCGATATTGCGACCCCGTGCCCCGAGTACCCTTGAGCAAAGAAGAGGTTTGGTTGCAGCCGGCCAAGGTGCGGCAGCCTGTTTACCGTTACCGACAAAGTCCCGCCCCACGCGTAGTCGATGCCGGCGTCGCTGAGCTGCGGGAAAAGCTCGAGCATATACGGGCGCACGAACGCCTCGATATCGGACGGAAAGCCTGGACGGTAATTCTCACCGCCACCAAATAACAGCCGATAATCTTCTGATGTGCGGAAGTAGTTGACGACGAAGCGCGTGTCATGAACGCAAATACGATCTGCGATCAGCTGTCGCGCGCATTCTTCACCAAGAGGCTCCGTTGCGATCATAAAATTATTGATCGGCATGATCTTGCCGGCGACGCGCGGCTCGAGTTTGCCGAGATAGCCGTTGCAACCGAGGACGATGAACGACGCTTCGACCTGCCCTTCTTGTGTTGTGACCGTCGCAGGGTCGCTGCGTGTGTAGCGGGTCACCCGGGAACTTTCAAATATGCGCACGCCGGCATCGCGCGCGGCCCGTGCAAGACCGAGTGCATAGTTGAGCGGATGAATCGACATCGCCTGCTTGTCGTACAGACCCTCAAGAAAATCATCGGTAGCAACGAGACTGCGTGTTTCTTCGCGACTCAGGGCCCTCGCATGAGGATAGTCATACCGTTCCGCGAGGGCTGCAGCATATTCTTCCGCAAATCCGACGTAGCTTTTTTTGTGCACGCCTTCGATCTGCCCGTACTGCAAGTCGCAGGCGATATCATGCTTCGCAACGCGATCACGGATTTCCGTCTTCGCCGCCTCTGCAAAATCCCAGAACTGTCGCGATTTCCCGAAGCCGAACTGCTTCTCCATCTCGAGCGCATCTTTGCGTTGACCGCTGCCGATCAGTCCCCCATTGCGGCCTGACGCGCCGAAGCCGATACGTTCGGCTTCGAGCAGTACGACGTCCATGCCCTGCTCCGCGAGATTCAAGGCCGCCGACAACCCTGTGAAGCCTCCGCCGATGACGCAGACATCGGCACGCTGTGCGCCCTGGAGCGCAGGGTGATCATGCATGCCAACGGCCGTTGCCGTGTAGTAGCTCTGTGGATATCCGTGCAAATTCATTGCCGATGTACACCTGCTATAGTCGGGTTGTTCGCTGCCATAATAACGGAGACACCTCCGATGAACGATAAGCAGACGACGCGGCGCAGATTTCTCGTTGCCGCATTGACGTTTTCCGGTGTAGCCTCGGGTTCGTTGGGTATTTCATTCCTTAGGTCCAGCGCCGCCTGGGCTGCAGCAACAGATGACGCCGATAACCTCGCTGTCATGGGGCGTCTGGCGCAGCTGTTGTTTCCACACGATGGACTCGCGGACAGTGTCTACGGTGAAGTTATTGGCGAAGTACTGGCGACGACCGCCGCCGATCCGGCGACGGATGGTCTTCTTGCTGTTGCTGAGGAGGCGTTAGACGCAGCGCAAGACCAGGCTTGGATCGATCTCCCCGAGTCTGAGCAATTGGAGGCGATGATCGCCTTGCAGAATGAAGCGTTTTTCGCAGGCATCCGTGAAACGGTCCGTTTTCACCTCTACTACCATCCGGGCCTGTGGCAGCACATCGGTTATCCCGGTTCATCGAAGGAACACGGTGGCTACAAATTCCGCGGCTTTGATGACATCGACTGGCTGCCGGAGACAGAGTAATGTCGAAACAATACGAACTGGACGACTCGTCTGTTGTTGTCGTGATCGGATCTGGCGCCGGCGGCGGAACGCTAGCCAACGAGTTGGCGCAGAAAGGCATCGACGTTATCTGCCTGGAGGCAGGCTCAAGACTGACGCTTGCCGATGTGGTCAACGACCCACCTACCATGGATGCCAAAATGGGCTGGCACGATAAGCGTATTGGCAACATGGTCTGGGTGTGCAAAACGGTGGGTGGAACCACAATGCGCTGGTCAGGGGTTACACCGCGTATCCAGGAACACGAATTCAGGGCGCTCTCCACTTATGGGCAACTCGACGACAGCACCGCACTGATTGATTGGCCGTTAACACTCGACGAACTGCTGCCCTACTACGAAAAGGCCGAGGACAAAATGGGCGTCTCCGGCACGGGCAATATCCCGCCATCGGCAGAGACCAACAATTACAAGGTCATGGCAGCCGGAGCAAAACGCGTCGGCTACAAAAAGGTTTCGAGCGCCCGCATGGCGATCAACCCGGTAGCGCGAGCCGGTCGTCCTGGCTGCCAGCAGATCGGTTTCTGTCACACGGGTTGTGCGATTGGCGCGAAATGGTCGACCTTGTATACCGAAATTCCAGCCGCCGAACTGACCGGACATTTCGAGTTGCGCGCGAACACGATGGCCGTTCGAATCAATCACAACAAGAAAGGCAAAGCCACCGGTGTTGTCTATGCGGATGCTGACGGCACACTGCACGAACAGAAAGCACGCGCGGTGGCGGTGGCCGGCAACGTCGTCGAAACATCGCGCATACTCCTCAACTCGAGTTCCTCGAGATTTCCGGGTGGCCTCGCAAACTCGAGCGATCAGGTCGGCCGCAATTACATGCGCCATATGTTTTCTGCGGCGCTTGCTGTCATGCCAAAACCGGTCAACTTCCACCGTGGCGCCCGTCAGACCGGCGTTATTTATGATGAGCAATATCACAAACCGGAACGCGGTTTCGCCGGCGGCTATGATATTGAGGCGATCTCGGCGGATCCCTGGAATACGTCGGCATGGGTCGGTGGCTGGGGACCCGACAACAGTGTATTTCCGCAAAACTACACGCATGTCGCGGGCGTATTCTCTACGGGTGAAGATCCGCCTCAGGCGTCGAACCGTATTACGCTGCATCCAACGGAACGTGATACACACGGTCTGCCAGTCCCCGTCATCGAATACCGTGATCACGCCAACTCGATTGCGATGCGCAATCACTCAGTGGAGATGAGCCGGCGTATTTTCGAATCTCTTGGTGCGACCGATTTCTGGGGCGGCGATGCTCCGGTCGGTTGCCACAACATGGGCGTTGCGCGCATGAGCGCGAACCCTGACGATGGCGTCACCAATCGCTGGGGCCAGACGCATGATATCGACAATCTGTTCATCAGCGATGGCAGCACATTCAGCACCAGCGGCGCGGCGAATCCGACGTTGACGATTGTCGCGCTCGCCATCCGTCAGGCCGACCATATCGCCGAGCGGATGACGCAGAAGACTCTGTAAATAGCTAGACCGACGACTGCGGCTGTATCGGCGTGCCGTCGAAAAAACGGCTCAGGCGGAATGGTGTCAGATCGATCCCCGTGTCCTTGCCCGTCAATAACCCGGCAATCGCCTTGCCGGCACCCGGCCCGATACCGAAACCGTGGCCACTGAATCCCGTCGCGATATGAAAGCCCGGGATGTTCTGCGCTTCTTCAATAATCGGCACGACATCGGGCGACGTCTCGACCATGCCGGCCCAGGCCTCGACGATTTCGGTTCCGGCCAGACTTGGGAATACCGTGTCCATGTTCTTGCGAATACCTTTTACTGTGCGCGGATTTGGATCCGGATTGAGGACTCTCGTTTGCTCGAATGGAGAGGTATCGTCGAGCGCCCAGGTCTTGGGAGCCCGCCACTCGTCGATAAAATCGCGGCCGATCGATAGCCGCAAACCCTTGTGCTCCTGCATCAGCGCGGGCAAGAACTTGAATGCATAACGAATCGTTGTTGGTGTGATCGGATGATCGAGTATCGTCCCGTGCGCCACCGTGTAACCGCCGTCCTGGCGACGCCGGATACCGAGACGCTCGTCGAACAAATTGCCATCCAGTACATCTGCACCCGGCGCGGTCCGTACGACCGTGCCGCGGACTTTGAGTTGCGGCACCGAGATGCCCAGCGAACGGCAGAACATCGAGGACCATGCGCCGGCAGCGCAGAGTACTGCCGAGGTCCGAATCGTTCCGTGTTCGGTGACGACGGCGGAGACGTGGCCACCTTCTGTCTCTATGCCGCGAACCGCACAGGCCGTGAGAACCGTGGCCCCTTTTCGGTCGGCCGCCCGAGCGATGGCGGGTGCCGCCTTGTGCGGCTCGGCACGTCCGTCGGTCGACGTATACATTCCACCGCGCCAGGTGACCGCATTTCCTCGCACATGCTGCGCCAGCTCGCCGGCCGAGATGATTCGCGTATCGATCCCGTATTCGTCTGCCGTCTTCAACCATGCAGAGAAACTCTCCAGCTGTGCGTCGCTGCTTGCCACGAACAGACAGCCGGTCTGTGTATAGCCGACGTCCTCACAAATCTCCTCGGCCAGGCCGCGCCAGATATTCAGGCTCTCGACGATCATCGGCATCTCGCGCGTGTCGCGGGCCTGTACCCTCACCCAACCCCAGTTGCGCCCCGACTGCTCTCCCGCAATGTGGCCCTTCTCGCACAGGACGACGTCGACGCCTTGCTTCGCGAGGAACCAGGCCGTGCAAACGCCAACGATGCCGCCGCCGATGATGACAACCCCGGCAGATGCAGGGATCGAGTCGGGTTTCTCGAACGGCCGTGCCCACGTAGCGGCTACAACGTCATTTGGCATGGCTTCGATCATTCAGCTATTCCGAAATGCAGCGATCATGGGTTTTGGCGCTGCCACTCCGCGTAGCGAATGACGGCCTCGCCGATCAGCAGCACGATGATGGCGCCGCTTAATACCGGCCACTGCATGCCCGCCTCCGGCGTGTAGACGAAGAAGAAAATCGCGATGGCCAGAATCAGGGCACAAACGATGCTGATCGCATTTGCGACTATCGGTCCACCAGCCACTCGAAACGGGCGATGGCGATCCGGATCCTTGCGCCGCATAACGCCAAACGCCAGCACCATTCCAATATAAGGAAGAAGAAAAATGACGGCGCTGAACGCGAACAGCGACCAGAACAGGTCAGCATTTGTCGTGGCCACGATGCCATAGACCACCAGCATGACGGTACTGACAACGCCCATCAGGACTGCCGCACCGGCCGGCGTCTCGTGCACCGCGTGCTCTTTGCCAAACACGGCTGGCAGCTCGCCTTCGAGGGCAGCTTCTGCCGCGGCTCGATTGCAACCAAGCGCCCAGGTCACGCCGTTGGAGAAAAACGTGTACAAAGCGCCCACCCCGAGTGTCATCGCAATTACCGCTCCGGTCTCCGTATCGCCGAAGAACAGGTACATGGAATCTACGAGCCCTTCGACGACATCGATCTCGTCTGCGGGAAATGCTGTCAGAAGGGCAATCGTCGCCAGCGTGTACATAACGATGATGATTAAGCCAGAAACGAATATCGCACGCGGCACATCGCGTTGTGGATTCTTCATCTCATCACTGCCGGCACTGACAAGCTCGAAACCCAACATGCCGTAGATGATGACCGATATGTACTTCAGGCCCTCACCCCACTCGGGTGTCAGGTTCTCGACACTGAAGCTGTTGGCCACGCCATGGACCTGGGAGTATTGAAAAGCGCCGCCGATGATCGCTGCAAAAACGACGGTCTTAATGATGGCGCCGAGGTTCGGCACCAGCTTGCCGATGTTCAGCGAAATCACGTTGATGACGACGCTGATCCAGGAGAGTGCCACGGCGACGGCGATGTGCATGCCGAACGCCATGTCGGGCATGAACAATTGCGAAAAAACGCCCGCGAACAGCACGTAGATTGCCGGCAGCCATACCGCGGTATTGACCCAGTACGCCCAGGTGACACGGGACGCCCAGCGACCGCCGAATGCGTCACGAACCCAGGCATAGATGCCACCCTGCTCGGGATACGCCGTTCCCATCTCGGAGCAAATCAGTGCGTACGGAACGAAAAACACAAGACCCAGAAACAGCCACCAGAAAACGCTCTGGACGCCTATCGAGGCACCGGCCGCCAGCGTGTCGAGCAGCAAAATCGCAGAGACGCTGAATAACACCATGTCTCTCGTGCCGAGTACTTTTTTGTGTTGATGAGTCTCGTTCATGGCCTTAACCCTGAAGTCGTGACTGGAGTTCCAAGCACTGAGGTCAGAGGCTATCATGCTGCTTCAATGGTCATGAAATCAGCAGCGGCGCCAGTCGAGCAGCTTCAAGCGCTTTTGCAGCGAGGCTTCAGGTCGCTGTCTCAGGGACGTATTCAGGAAGCAGGCGAATGCTGCAGACAGGTTCTGCAACTGAAACCGGACCTCGTGGAGGGCCACTTCCTCGTCGGTCTCGTTGCGCTGGAAGCGAAAGACCGCAAGACGGCATTCAGCGCGTTCGGTTCGGTCACCAAGTTGCAGAAAGACCATGCGGCTGCCTGGGCACAGCTCGCGAAGCTGTTTATGAGCGAGGGTCAGGTCAACCGGGCCGATGCCGCGCTCGCCGAAGCGGCAAAGAGCAACTCCGAAGATCCGCTGGTTCACGATCTGCTTGGCTCCGTTTACTCGATGATGGGCGAACACGGGATCGCCAGAAGCTGGTTCGAAAAGGCGGTCGCGGGCCGGCCCGATCATCCGCCCTACCTGCACAACCTGGCGAACAACCTGATCTATCACGGCGAGACGCAAACGGCGGAAGCGATATTTCGCAAGGCCATCGAGCTACAGCCGAACAGCCCACAAGCACACTGGTCGTTGGCCGGTGGCCGCAAAGCGGAGAATTACGATCATATCCATCGCATGCAGGCGCTACTGCATGAGGGCAAACACCACCCGCGGATTCAGGCATTTTATTACTACGCGATCGGCAAGGAATTCGAAGACCTGCAGGAATGGGACAAGGCGTTCCACGCCTTCAGCAAAGGCGCCAAAGCAAGGCGGGAAACGGTCGAATACGATGAAGCTTCCGAAATTGCGCTGTTCGAATTCCTCGAGGAGAAGTTCACGTCCGCCTGGCTCGATGACGGTTCCATCGGTCATGACTCGCACGCGCCGATTTTCGTTTTGGGCCAGCCACGATCCGGCACCACGCTGATCGAACGCATCATTAGCAGCCACTCGGATGTGCACTCAGCCGGCGAACTGCAACAGTTCAATCTCGCAATCCGGAGACTGAGCAATCATAAGGACCCACGCCGATTTTCCGTGGAATTTCTGGACACCGCACTGGGCGTGGACAGCAAGCAGCTCGGTGTGACCTACATGGATTCGACCAAGCGAATGCGCGGCACGACGCCGCGCTTCGTCGACAAACTGCCGCAGAACTACCTGCTCCTGCCGCTGATCCTGAAGGCGTTGCCGAATGCAAAGATCGTACACCTGACCCGTGACCCGATGGATGCTTGCTTCGCGAGCTATAAACAGCTGTTCGCCGACGCGTACCTGCACTCCTACGACCTCGAGGAGATGGCGCGCCATCATTGCCGCTACCGGCATTTGATGGACGTATGGCGCGAGCGCTTCGGCGACCGCTTCTTCGACATTTCCTACGAGGAGACGGTGAGCGACCTGGAACCGAACGCGCGGAACCTGCTTGCCCACCTCGAGCTGCCGTGGGAAGACGCCTGCTTGCGCTTCCATGAACAGACGAAAGCGGTCGCGACGGCGAGCGCCGTGCAGGTTCGCGAGCCCGTTCACACGCGCTCGGTCGGCCGCTGGCGCAGGTACGAAAAGCAGCTGCAGCCGATGCTCGCGACGCTTGCCGAGCACGGCCTGGCGCCGGAGCAGCCATAATGCGCTATGTGAGATTAAGGTATAGGGATAGTGCAGGATTTTTGCTATCGTCTGATGTTATTGGACGTTGGTCTTGACGCGCGTTCTCGCGAGAACCTGGGGGGCTCCATGACACGTAATATGGGAAAAAGGCAACACATGCTGCCGCGACGCACAGCTGTATCTGCGGCTGTTTCCACCGCCATCGTAGCCACGGCAATGCACACTCCGGCTTTCGGGCAGCAACTCGAGGAAATCATCGTCACAGCGACCAAGCGCGAGGAGTCCGTGCAGGATGTGCCACTGGCGATCACGGCCCTGTCGGGCGATTTTATCGAGTCGGTGAACCTGAATGACGTCAAGGATTTGATCTCATTTACGCCGGGCGTCACCGGCAACAGTCAGGACAGCTTTATCGATGCCGTCAGTGTGCGCGGTATTCGCACCCAGGACTTTGGCGTTGGCGGTGATCCGTCTGCCGCTATTTTCAAAAACAATCTTTACGAAGGGCGCAATGGTTCAGCCGTAACCAGCCTCTACGACATCGAACGCTCCGAGATCCTGCGCGGCCCGCAGGGTTTCCTGTTCGGCCGTAATTCCATTGGCGGCGCGATCAGCGTGCACACGCGGTCGGCCGACATTGACGGCGGCCAGTCCGGTTATGTCGATCTCGACGTCGGCGAGCGCGGCCATGTTGTCCTCGAAGGCGCCGTCAACCTGCCGGTGTCCGATAACTTCGCGATGCGAATTGCCGGTTACCATTCGCAGGAAGACGGCTTCGTCAAGAACTTCGCTGGTGGCGAAGACTTAATCGAGAACGACAAGCAGGCGCTGCGCTGGTCGACGGCCTTCGAAAACGACAAACTGACGATAAACACGCAAGTCGAATACGAAACGCGTGAACAGTCGGGTTCTGTGTATCGTGCTGTCACCGAAGGCGATTACTGGGACACCCTTCTGGATGTCTTTGGCAGCGCCATCACTCCCGAAGGTTCCGAAGAAGATACTGACTCGGATCAGTCACTTGGCGACAATGACGATGCCGATATTCTGACGATCGGCGCCAGAATCGACTATGACATGGACGCGTTTACGTTCACGTCGATCACCGGCTTCAAGGATCACGAGTTCTTCTACACCGAGGACTATGACGGCACGCCGCTGAATCTCAATAACTACCAGCAGGATCAGGAAGGGGACTATTTCCAACAGGAGTTTCGGATCGTCTCGAATACGGACAGCCCGCTGTCATGGTATGCCGGTGCGTCCTACTACAAGGAGAACATCGACACGCTGTTCACGAACTCCGGCGACGAGGATGCCTTCTGCAACTACTACGGCAACTATTATTACCCGGGTAACGGCATCACCGACTGCGCCTCTTACTACGATTACCTGTACCCGGGGTCCGTATGGGCGGCGAGTCCGGACGGCCTGCTGACGGAGCCCGGCCGCATCAAGGGTGAGTACTCAGGCTTCGCGGCCTACGTCGACCTGGGTTACGCATTTAGCGAGACCTTCGACGTCGGCTTCGGCGTGCGCTATTCGAGCGACGACAAGGACTTCACGATCAACGTGCCAAATCCGGAGAGTAATCTGGGACCCTACTGGGCATACATCTTCAGCACCGACGGCAATATCAAGACGTCCGACGACTGGGACGATACGACCATGCGGCTCGTTGGCCGCTGGCACGTCGGCAACGGCATGGTCTTCGCCAGCTACACAGAAGGCTTCAAGTCGGGCGGCTTCGGCAGTTTCGCTCTGGTCGACTCGGACGGCGAACGGGTGACGGGCGAGGTCGATGCGAGCCAGGCGGACGGGTTCCGTGCCCGGGCGTTCGAGCCGGAGAACGTCGACTCGTTTGAGGTGGGCTACAAGGGCCGCGTATTCGGCGGCACTACCGATTTGAGCATCACCGGCTTCATTTACGACTACGAAGACCTGCAGATCAGCTTCTTCGACACGGAGTCCGGCGCCAATACGGTTGAGAATGTGGGCCAGGTCGATGGCCAGGGCATTGAAGCCTCAATCACGTCGCAACTGAACGAGAACTGGAGCCTTTACCTCGGCGTTAGCTGGCTGGACACCGAGGCTGAGGGCGTGCAGCAGGTTTGCGACGGCGATACCGAAGACGACTGCGAAGGCAGCAGCCTGTTCTGGGCGCCCGACTTCGCCGGCGCCGCCGTCCTGACGGCAGATTTCCAGCTCGAGAGCGGTGCCGAGATCAGCGGGAGTCTCGAGGCCTTCTGGGAAGGTGAACGCGGCGGCGGCTGGGGCGCGTTCCCGGAGACGGAGATCGATTCCTACCTGGAAGCGGCGCTGCGCGTTGACTACCACTCGAACGGCAACTGGTCGGCAGGGCTATACGTCGAGAATCTGACAGATGAGTTCACCTACGACGGCCTGAACAATAACGGCGGCATTTTGCCCTCGCACTTCTTCGGCCACCGCAGGCCGAGAACGGTCGGCGCACGATTCGGCTATCGTTGGGAGTAAGCCTTTCCTGACAGCGCGTCAGGAATCGGTATTGTGCGTCGACGTGCTTAAAGCGCGCAGTTTGCCGGTATCGAGTCGGGCAGGTTCCAGCGGCGCTTGTCCGGATCCAGGAATTGCTCTGCATGCAAGCGGCCACCGCGACGTTTGAACCACCCGGCAAGCACATCGCGGACCAGCGGTGTATTGGAGGGCATGTCGAAACCGCCCTCCGGCATCGCCGGTGTCAGAACATCATCGCCGCCGAGCGCAATGAAGTCGTTCGCAACGACACTGAGCATGTCGCCGTCCTCGATCTCCCGGCCGTCGGGCCGCATCATTCTGACGATCATCTGGTCGCCGTCGCACTCGACGAAAACAAACATTCCTGAAAACCCGGCACGCCGGCCCGCATTGTGCACCTGGCGTGCCACAACCCGGCGCAGATCCAGGCCCTGCAGCTTGAGGATGACGATGCGGTTGTCGAACGGAAACATCCGAAACAGGCTGCCGTATGTCAGGTCACCGTGGGGCAAATCAGCGCGAATTCCGCCAGCTATATTGTGAATTGCGATATCGGCATCGCTCGACTCGAGAACAGCGTCCGTCATGAGATTTCCAAGCGCGGACTCGGGTCTGCCATCACGGGTAATCGGTGTCTCGAGAAAAACGCCCAGCTTCTGCCCGTTGACGCTTTCGACAACATCTTCGACACGTTTCGCTATCGCTACAATGGCTGCGTCCGGCACAATCGGCCGGTTCTCGTAGCGTGCCGGAATGCTCGAATCGTCGTCTGCCTGCGCGCACCTGCCGGTGGACGCGTCAACATGACTGCACAGGGCGTGCGGTGAGAAAACACGGTGGTCGATCTTCTTGCCGCTATGACGATCCAGGCTGAAGTCCACACGGCTAAACGCACGAGTGTTTGAAAAACTCGACGTAATCGGGATGCCGTTGACGACATGAGCCATGCCCTGATGTACATGCCCGGCGATAATGTGGTCAACAAGCCCATGCGGAATGTCCCGCGCCACCTGGAGTATCTCGCCCGACGGGTCGCACGAGGACAGGTCGAGCGGGTCATCGAATCTCTCGCAATAGCCGCCCGCATGGGCCGTCACGATGATGAGCGATGCGCCTGCCTTGCGCAGTACCCGAGCTTCCCTGACGATCGCCTCGACCAGAGGTGCCAGACGTAGCCCGACCGTGTTCGCGGCAATCGTCGTGCGCATCAGGTGGCCGGTCAACACGCCGACAATGCCAACTTTGATACCGGCTACGTTCACCATCGTTGCAGGCTGCACGTTATGCCATGCGACCGGTTGATTTGTGGACACATCGATCAGGTTCGCCGCAAGCAACGGAAACCTGGCCTCGCTTGCGCGCTGTTTCAGCGCCCCCTGCGGGTCATCGTCACTGCCTTGCGGAATCGACATCGGTCCTACGGGCCCGAAGTCGAATTCGTGATTACCGATTGCTGCCGCTGCGTACCCGAGCGCGTTATAGGCCTCGACCACGAACTTGCCTTCCGATAGATTGGATTCGAGCGTGCCCTGCCACATGTCGCCACCGTCGATGAGCAAG
Source organism: Gammaproteobacteria bacterium (assembly GCA_029862045.1). GTDB lineage: Bacteria > Pseudomonadota > Gammaproteobacteria > Steroidobacterales > Woeseiaceae > UBA1847. The sequence goes on along the minus strand of JAOTYE010000009.1, from coordinate 9,270 downwards.
ACCGCGCCACCGTCGTCGGCGCGCGCCGCCCGGAGCGCCGCGACGTAACCGGAGAAGGTTGTCAGACCACCTCGATCATTCCGTGCGACCAGCTCTCCGTGCACATCATTCGTCGCCATCACGGAAATCACGACCACATCGGACTTCACGGTGTCGGCGACGGGCGCACAAGCGGCGATAGCCAGTGCCAGGCTGGTTAGGGCGGTGAGTCGCAGATAACGATACGCGGCGTCGATAGTCCCGGGAATCACGATAACAATTCTAGTATCGCCCGGGTGGCGTTGCGCTGCGTCGTGGCGGGAACCAGAACGGCTTATCAACCACTGTTGCCTGCGCCATCGCACGTGACCAGTGCATCTCCCGCTGATAAAAAACCTCGACCCAGACCGTGCTGCCGACTGCCCCGTGCGGCGTTCTTACCGTGCCGATCGCGATGTTCTGCTTGCAGACAGGCGACCACGCCGCCGACGTTATGAACCCTATTTCTGACTTGTTGCCCTTTTCTTTAGCGAAGATATAGGAGTGATGCGCGGGCTTGTTGCCTTCGATATCAAGCTTGACGAGACGCCACGCCGAGCCGCGACGCTTTTCCTCGGCAAGCGCGCGTCGACCATTGAAGTTGGGTTTCTTGAAGTCGACGAGCCAGCCCAAACCGAGCTCCAATGGTGAACGTGTACGACCTGCGCGCATGGTGGCGTCGGCCGGCAGAAAGTCCTGGTAAGCAGCGAGATAACCCGCTTCGATGCGCGCCAGCTCGAGTGCGTTGGTGCCCATTGCGCGAATGCCATGCAGCTTACCAGCCTCGAACAGTGCATCCCAAAGCAATTCGGCTTTGCCCGGCTCGATCCAGAGCTCGTAGCCGAGGTCGCCGGTAAACCCGGTTCGGGAAACCATCAGGTCAGCGCCGTCGAAGTCGAAATTCATCAGCCCAAACGGTTTTAGATCCTCGAGGCCATTGAGACCCATCGTGCTCAACACCGTGAACGACGTCGGACCCTGCACGGCCAAGGCCGCGATGTCCTCGGTCTCCAGAACGATTGATACATCAAATCCGATCGCTGCCGTCTGCAGCCACGCAAAATGTCGTTCCTGTGAACACAGACGATATTCACCTTCTTTGAGGTGAAAGATCGTGCCGTCATCAATCACCTGGCCACGATCGTCACACCAGACTGCGTATGCGACACGACCGGTTTTGATCCTGTTCATATCACGCGTAACGAGGCGATTGATATATTCGGGCGCGTCCGGTCCCGTGATGCGGTACTTCGTCATCGGCGTCAGATCGAATACCGCTGTCGCGTTGCGGATTGCGAAGTATTCCGTGTCCTCGCAGTACAAGGCATCGGCGCTCGAGTACCCTTTCCACTCGTGCCACTGATTGACCGTGTCGGCCGCCGAGATCCGTGAATAAAAAGGCGAGCGCAGGCGTCCTTGTGGGACTTCGGCGATGCTCATGCTGCTTTCTCCCGGCTCAGGATGGCTCGTGCCGCATTGCGCCCGGCGGCACCGCTGACACCGCCACCCGGGTGCGCCCCGGCCCCACAGAGATAAAGACCATCGACAGGCATGCGGTACTGAGCGGCGCTACAAACGGGCCGGACAAACAGGAACTGATCGAGTGTCAGTTCGCCGTGATGCCAGTGTCCGCCTGTAATATGAAACTCGCGTTCGATGTCAGCGGGCGTCAATAATTCGCTGGCAGTTATGCGTTGTGCGATGTCCGGAGCGAAACGTTCAATCGCTCTGATTGCGGCTGCCTCAAACTCCTGTCTCGCTGCATCGGTCCAGCCACCCTTGCGATCATACGGCGCGTACTGCACAACCGCCGACATGACATGTTGGCTTGGCGGGGCGAGTTTGGCGTCGCGAAAACTCGGAAACGTAATTTCCAGTACGGGTTCGGGTGAGCTCTCGCCGTATTTGGCGGGATTGAACGCGCGCTCGACGTAATGCTCGTCGGGTGCGATCAGAATCCGCTCGGCGTAGTCTTTCTTCGACAGGCCGGCGATCGTCGGCAATCCATCTAGGGCGAGATGCAACTTTGCGGCATTACCGCGCATGCGCAGATGATGAATGCGATGCGTAAAGCCTGTCTCTACATGCCGCGCGCCGACAAGATCCATGATAGTTCGTTTGGGATCCGCATTCGAAACCACCGTCATACTGTCGAAGCGCTCGCCATTCTCGGTTTCGACGCCGGCCACACGACCGTTGTCGATAATGATTCGGCTGACCGGCATGGCGGTGCGAATCGTGACGCCCGACTCTCTGGCAGCCTTTGCAAGCTCATCGCTGATGCTGCCCATACCACCGGTTGGCGAAGCAACTCGACCGTGATCACCCGCGAGCCGATACAGGTAGGTCATGATTGTGTTCGGCGAACGCGGGCCCAGGTGGGTACCGAGCACCGCATCGAGACTCAGCGCGCCTTTCAGCAACGAACTCTCGAAGCGCTCGTCGAGCTCATCGTGAATATTCATGCCGATCAGGCGCAGAAATTCCCGCATTTCGGTCTTGCCTAGTAGACGAATGTCAATCCCTAACCGCCCGAGCGTCAGTAAATCGCTGAGGCCGCGCGTTCCAAGTCGCGGCGGGGGTTTGTTCAGATAAGTGCGCAACAGATCCGCGAAGCGTGTCATGCGCTTGTGAAAACCACGGAAACTCTTGGCATCGGCATCGCTGACCCCAAGCACGGAGTTCCCCTGAATACGAACATGCTCACCCTGCTCGTCAAGTACGACGGTGGTCATATCCTCGGACGCCAGCTTTGGACTCAGCTTGAGGTCTTTGCGCACGCTCGGCTGCAGCTGGTACAACAGATGGGCGCACGCCGATACCGCAAAACCGTCCACGAATTCCCGCGTCACGGCTGCGCCGCCAACCTGATCGTTGGCCTCGAGAACCAGCACCTGCTTGCCGGCCTTGCCCAGCAGCGCCGAGCACACGAGGCCATTGTGGCCGCCCCCTACTACAATTGCGTCGTATCTGTCAGTCATGTCTTTTAGTCATCGCCGAAGTTTTCTGGAACGGTGTTCGGACGTTTTAGGTCTGCGAGGATTTCACGCGCCGCATTTGCGCCCGGCGCGGCCATCACGCCGCCTCCCGGATGCACGCTCGAGCCGCACATGTACAAGCCCGCAACCGGCGCACGGTACTGGGCGTAACCCGGAACCGGGCGGTTGAACAACAGCTGGTCCATCGTCAGCTCACCGTGGAAGATGTTGCCCTCGGTGATGCCGATTTCATCCTCGATGTCCTGCGGCGTACGAATCTCGTAATGCAGGATCAACTCCTTGAAATCAGGACTGTAGTTCGCGATCTGCTCGATAACCGATTTGGCAAACTCCTCCCTCTCAGGGTCTGTCCAGTCCCTGCCCTCAAGCTTGTACGGACAATACTGAACAAAGCAGCTCATGAAGTGTTTGCCAGGCGGCGCCATCGTCGGGTCGACCGCTGTCGGAATGGTCATGTCGATATATGGATCTTTCGACCAGGTGCCATCCTTCCAGTCGTCGTAAGCACGCTCCATGCGCTCCATCGAATCAATGAAGTGCATATCGCTGATGTACAACGAACTGCCTTCCGGCAATGCCGGAAATGTCGGCATGCCGTCGAGCGCAATATTCAGCTTGCCGGATGAGCCGCGAATCTTGAAATTCTCAACGCGCTTGTAGAACGACTCTGGCAAGTCTGACCTTTCCATGCACTTCAGGAACGTGCGTTTGACGTCCATCGCCGAAACGACGACGCGGGCCGAGATTTCGTCACCGTTTTCCAGCACCACGCCCGTTGTACGTCCGTTATTGACAATGATCTGAGCGACGCCCGCTTCCGTGCGCAGTTCGCCGCCGTACGCCTGGAACGCACCAGCAATCGAGTTTGAGACCGCACCCATACCGCCACGCGCGAATCCCCAGGTGCCAACATTGCCGTCGACGTCACCCATGTAATGGTGCAACAGGACGTAAGCGGTGCCCGGTGAGTGAATGCCGAGCGCTGTGCCGATAATGCCACTGCCCGACATCGCCGCCTTGATAACATCGGTTTCGAAATACTCATCAAGGTACTCAGCGACACTCATCGTCCAGAAGCGGATCGTTTCGTACATTCGATCCTCACCCATCTCCATGAACTTGTTGCCGATCGCGATAAGCTCTTTGATGTCCTTCGGCTTGAACGACGTCGGATCGGGGGGTGTACGCAGCAAAAAGTCGCGAATAAACCGGCATTGGCGCATCGTGTCGGCCGAGTAGCGTTCGTAAGCGTCTGCGTCGTGCTGTGAGAAGCGCGCCATCTCACGATACGCCACTTCCGGATCATGGTATGAACCGAAGTAGTCACCGTTCTCCATGAACGTGACCGACCCTCCGTATGGGGTCACCTGCAAGCCATGCTTGTGAAGCTCAAGCGCGCGATATATCTCCGGGCGCAATAAACTACAGACATACGAGCAGTTTGAGTACATCCAGTCTTCGTACAGGTTGCGACTGACTGCCGCACCACCGATGTAGTCGTTCTTCTCGACGCAAACGACGTCGAGTCCGGCCTTGGCGAGAAAGGCGGCCGTCGTTAGTCCATTGTGTCCTGCGCCAACGATTATGGCGTCATATGTTTTCATTCAGGCCCGCTGAAGTTCCTGCAAGATCCACTCGATATAACGCCGTTCGAGCTTTTCCATTTCCGAAAACGGCCCCGGCTTTTGACCGGCGATAAGGTCGTCAATTATTCTGCTTTCGTCATGCATGTAGCGAATTCCACAACCTGAAATCAAGCAGTTGTAGCTTTTTACGATAGCACAGGGCAGCCCGCATAACGCAACCGCAACAGGTCGATATCGGAGCTCCAAGGAGGCTATATCGCAGCGCGGCAACTACTTATTCTCAGCCCAAATCTGACGGCGTAGCTTAGGAATAAGTCCATGATGGGGAGGTGTCACTGTGCCCGCACCAACAGATAAAGGCCATCTCATCGACATCGATACCAGCAGGCCGATTTGGCATCGATTCTTCACAGTTGCCCCGCTGGTTCTGATCGGTACTACCGAGCCGGACGGCTCGCTCGATCTCGCGCCCAAGCACATGGTCACGCCGATGGGCTGGCAAAACTACTTCGGTTTTGTATGTTCGCCAACACACTCGACCTGCAAGAATATCGCGCGGACAGGCGTGTTTACGGTCAGCTATCCGAAACCGTCGCAAGTACTGTGTTCGAGTCTGGCCGCCTCACCCCGTCAGGCGGGCCACAAACCCGTGCTCGAGTGCTTCACAACGTTTCCGGCACAGCAAATCGAGGGTGAATTCATAGATGAGGCGTACCTGTACTTCGAGTGTCGCCACTTCAAGACCATCGATGGCTTCGGTTCGAACTGCCTGATTACCGGCGAGATTATCGCCGCTTATGCCGATGTCGATTTCATACGTCACGATGACATCGATGATCAGGAGACGATCCACGACTCACCGCTGTTCGCCTATCTGGCACCCGGTCGCTTCGCCGCGATCGAGCGGTCCAATGCTTTCCCGTTTCCAGCACATATGAAGAAATGACAGTGAAATGACCAGTGGGCTCGCTGATCGAATTCTGAATCACGTTCGGGAACAGGACGCGCTGTTGATCGATCTGCTGAGGTGCCTCGTAGAGGCAGAATCACCGTCGTCACATCCCGCGATTCACAGGCAAACACGTCATTTATTTATGTCAGCGCTTAGTGAGATCGACTTTCTGGTCCGCGAAACCGGCCTACCCAACGGACCTCGTCACGTTTACGCGCGACCCAAGGAGTGCCATAGAGGCAAAGACTTGCAACTCATCATCGGTCACTACGACACCGTATGGCCGGTAGGGACAATCAACGAACGCCCATTTACCGTAGATGGCGACGTCATCCGCGGTCCTGGCGTATTCGATATGAAGGGTGGTTTGGTGCAACTTATCGTCGCGCTAAGGACCTTGCGCGAGCTCGATCTCAAACCGTCGATGATGCCAGTTATTTTTGTCAACGCTGATGAAGAAATCGGCAGCCGTTCGTCTACCCGATACATTCGCATGCTGGCGCGGCGGGCAACCCGCGCGTTTGTGCTCGAACCCGCTCTGGGCGAGCATGGCAGTCTGAAAACCGAACGCAAGGGCATCGGCCGATTCACGGTCACGGTCTACGGAAAAGCCGCGCATGCAGGTCTCGACCCGGAATCCGGCGCAAGCGCGATACTCGAACTGTCTCACGTCATTCAAAAGCTCTTCGCGATGAACGACCCCGACAAAGGCATCACGATCAACGTCGGCACCGTTGACGGCGGGGTGCAACCGAATGTGGTTGCTGCGCATAGCACGGCCGTTATCGATGTTCGCGTGCCAACCGTTGCGGACGGAAATGAAATTGAGAAGCTGATCCACAGCATTAAACCCGAAGTGCCTGGTGTTCGTCTGCGGATCGAGGGCGCCATTGGCAGGCCGTCGATGGAAACGACGTCACGTAATCGGGCGTTGTGGGATCAGGCAAGGCAGATCGGGAAACAACTCGGCCTCGACCTCAGTCGAGCCAAGGTTGGCGGTGGCTCGGACGGAAACACGACGAGCCAATTCACAGCTACGCTCGATGGGCTCGGTCCGGTCGGCCACGGTGCGCACGCGAAGCGTGAGTTTCTCTACATCGGCAAGACGCTCGAGCGCGCCGCTTTGCTGACGATGCTGTTGCTATCGCCTCCGATCAACAGCGATTGTTCTGAGAAGACGGTATGACACAGACACATATCGCATCATTAGCACGCATCGCGGACTTCGACAAGAATCCGTATGACGTTCGTGCACTAAGACATGGCGTGTGGGCGAATGGCGAATACGTGTTGGCCGAAGTTACCGGAATTCCATCCGAACTGTACGTAATCGAAACCTGTTCTGGCGAAATGATTCCTGTACAGCCTGGCGATCAAATAATCGGCGCGCTTGGTAGCAGAGCAGCTACACTCGAAGGCGTCGGCAGCTACACCGATGTCCGTGGAGGAAAGATGCACGCCCTGACGGGTGCCGGACTGTTCGGTCATTTCACTTCGTTCGCCGCCATGTTGCCGCCGCCATTGTCTCTCCACTATCGGGGCCACATTGTAAGAAACGGCGAAAAGATCACGATGCGTCAGTTTGCCATAAGGGCACAAGACACGGGATTTTCGGTACCAACAATCCTGCTGTTCGGCACATCGATGTCGGCCGGTAAGACCGTGACAGGACGACGCATATGCGCCCTTCTATCATCAGCAGGTTATCGGGTTATCGGCGCGAAACTCACGGGCGCCGGCCGGCTCCGGGATATTGCCAGTTTCAAGCGGGCCGGAGCCGTTGCAATCTTCGATTTCGTTGACGTCGGTCTGCCGTCAACCATTGTGCCTCAAGACGTGTTTCGCACGGCGATTCGGCCACTTCTGAGCCATATCGATAAGTTAAAACCTGACTTCCTGGTTGCTGAAGCCGGTGCGTCGCCGCTCGAGCCGTACAATGGCGAAGCAGCGATCGACGAACTCGGCAATAATATCTGTTGCTCCATCCTGTGTGCGTCAGACCCGTACGCGGTTGTGGGCGTGCAACAGGCTTTCGGCCACAAGCCGGACCTCGTGGCAGGTCCTGCCGCAAACACCACTGCCGCGGTTGACCTCGTCATGAAACTGACAGGTGTGCCCGCGATCAACGTCATTGACCACGGCACGATGCCGGCGCTGCGAACCTTCCTCGAACACCAGCTGGGCCTTAACCTGGCTAATCAATGTAGCGCCTGATGATAGTGGTTGCACACTACGCATCGTACGTATTGCGCACCTTGATTGAAGGGCCTAGATTTCCAGTAGGTTCATAAAACAACATGAGCAGCATGTTGGAGGCGGTCACATGAAATACCGAATCCTGACAGCCGCGCTGATATTGGCGCTTTTTGCCGGCTGCACCTCCCTGTGGATGGGCCCCGGTTACGAAAAAACGCGCGAGGGTGCTTCAAGCAGCCTCGTGGATTTTCTGTATCCCAAAGGCGAGACGCCCCCGGCGGTCGACGACCGCCTGCCCTATCTGGCCCTCCCACTTCGCGTCGGCATCGCGTTTGTACCGTCACTGAATAGCGAAGACATTTCGGCGGCGGAGAAGCAGGACCTTATGGAGCATGTCGCCGATGCGTTTCGCGATCGTGACTATGTGCAATCGATTGAAGCGATTCCCGACAGCTACATGAGGTCTGCGCGCGGTGTCCAGGGCATGCGGCAAGTTGCTGCGCTGTATGGTGTCGATGTCATGGCGCTGGTGTCGTATGACCAGATATCTTTCTCCGGCGAGCGCGACAGCGCCTTGCTGTACTGGACGATCGTCGGTGCGTTGGTCGTAAAGGGCAACACAAACGAAGTCCAGACCATGATTGATACTGCTGTGTTCGACGTTGAGACAGCCAAGCTATTGTTTCGCGCACCTGGCACACATCATGAGCAACGCAACACCACTCTTATGGACAACAAGCAGGACCTGCGCAAATTGCGCAGCGCCGGCTTCGTTGCGGCAACCGACAACATGATCGTCAATCTTGATCAAGAACTGGAAACGTTTCGCGAAGAGGTCGAAAGTGGAACACGCGCTCAAGCTGAGTGGCGTCCCGGCTCCGGGGGTGGCGGCAGTACTGCGTTGCCGTTGCTTACGTTGCTATTACTCGTGGCCGCTGGTCGCAACGCTGATTGCCGGCGGAGCTAGCCACTTTGGCGGTGTGGCCAGTGGCGCCGCCAGCGTATTCAGGAATGCTTCAATTTGCCGGAGTTCACGACTGCGGAGCCCCAACGGCTTCGCCTCGTTGTGTCCGATCATTGCACGTGGTGCTTCGTTGTAGTGCCTGAGTACTTCCGCAAGAGACTTCAATTGCCCCTTGTGCATGAACGGGCCCGTGCTCTCGAGGTTGCGCAACGACGGTGTTCGCACGGCACCGATGAGTTCCGGGCCGGTTCGAACGAATTCAAGTTCGGCGCAGTTCTTTGACGCATCATCGCTGTAAGTGCCCAGACAATTGAATGGATCAGCCATCACCTCGCGTACGCCGGCGACGCGACCCTTGTCAGGCACCTCACCGGGAAATGACAGCACGGCTGTGTTGTGAAACTCATGGTTCGTGAACAGTGGCCCGTTGTGGCACTGGGTGCAGGCAGCCTGATCGATAAACAACTGCAGCCCCATAGCCTCGTCGACAGAGAAAGTTGCAGCCTGTAACTCGCTATCGCCTGCAATAACAGCCGCAACGTAGACGTCAAACCG